>CAWKDY010000021.1:0-76421 GCA_963848465.1 uncultured Chloroflexia bacterium
GGCGTAAATCTCGACCGCGACTGTGTGATGACATCCATTTGGGCTTACGGTTTCCCAACTGCCGAACCGACTGCAACCGCCGAGCCAGTCGAGACCGCTGAACCCACCGTCACGGATGAGCCGATCATCATCGTAAAGCCTGCCGGAAGCTGATCGAGAAGGCACATATGGCATCAGTAACGCGGATCGTCCGGCGGCGGCACAAGCGCCAAGAACGGCAGCAGCTTCAGCGAAGCCAGCGCCGTCTGTGGAATACGGTGGTCGGGATCGCCCTGCTGGTGCTGGTGGTCATTCCCGGCGGCGCGGCGCTGGGCAGCGCGGCGGTCACCTACTGGCAGGCGGTGCAAAATCTGCCCGTGCCCGGTGAAGCCGACGCCAACGGCGCCGCGCCGACCCAGTTCTTCGACAGCACCGGCGCGACGCTGGTCTATACGCTGCAAAATCCGCTGAACAGCGAGCGCCAAACGGCGGCTGGCTTTCGATTGACACGCTGCCGCCCTACTTGATCGACGCGACGCTGGCGGCGGAAGACCCCGGTTTCCTCGACCGCCCCGGCTTCAACCCGCTCGATACGCTGGTCAAGCTGTGGCGCAACATGCTGATCGGCACGCTGCCGCCCGACGCGACCATCACCGGACGGCTGGTTCGCAACGTGATCGCGCCGTTCGCCGACCTGCGCGGCAGCGCCAACGACGCCCGCGCCCACGAGATCGCCCTGATCGCGGAGATCAACCGGCGCTATACGCCGCGCCAAATGCTCGAATGGCACCTGAACACCGATTATTACGGCAACGAAGCCTACGGCATCGAAGCCGCCGCCCAGATTTACCTGAACAAGCGCGCCGTCGACCTGACGCTCGACGAGGCGGCGCTGCTGGCGGCGATCCCGACCGCGCCGCAGTACAACCCGTTCGCCAACGAGACGGCGGCGCGCGGACGGCAAACCGATCTGCTGCGCTCGATGATGAACGCCGGCATGATCTCGCAGGAGACTTACGACGACGGCGGCAGCGATCAAGACGCCGATCAGCCGGGGCAATTACCTGCCGCCGGTCGCGCCGGAGTTCACGGTTTACGCGCGGGCGCAGGCGCAGGACATCCTCAACTCGCTCGGCTATGACGGATCGCGCTTGCTGGCGCGCGGCAGCCTCAAGATCACGACGACGCTCGACCTCGACCTGTATCAGCAGAGCGTCTGCACGCTGCAAGCGCAGTTGGCGCGGTTGGGCACGGCGACAGCGCCCGGCAAACTGTCCCGCCGCTGGCTATCTGCCGCCGCTGACCGTCCGCCGGCGGGCGCTGACCGCCCGATACCGGATCGCTGGTGATCATCGACGCGGCGACCGGCGCGATCAAGAGCATGGTCGGCGACGCCAGCGCCGAGCAGTACGAGCCGGGTCCGATTTTGCAGCCGTTCGTCTACTTGAGCGCCTTCACTCCGGCGGCAGCTACACGCCGGCGACGATGGTCTTCGACATCCCCAACCAGTTCCCCGGCTCGGAGGAAGGGCTGATCTACACGGTCGGCAATCCCGACGGCAAGTTTCGCGGTCCCGATGAATCTGCGCGACGCGATGGGCGCGGGATTGCTGCCGCCTGCCGCCGACATCGCCAACAAGCAGGGCATGAACACGATCTTGCAGACGGCGCATCAACTGGGGCTGAACAGCCTCGACGAGAACAGCTACGACCTGATGCTGCTGGAACGCGGCGGACAGGTCTCGCTGCTCGACACCGCTTACGCTTACTCGGTGTTTGCGACGCTGGGCAGTATGCGCGGCGTCCCGACCGAGCCGGTCGCGCGCGGCTTTCGCGGGCGCGACCCGGTGGCGGTGTTCGAAATTCAGGACGCCGACGGCAATATCCTCTGGAAGTACGACCAGGAGGAAGCGGCAAGCTGCGGCACGCTCGACGTCTGCACGCCGCTGCTGCAAGACAAGCTCGCCTACCTCGTCAACGACATCCTGTCCGATCAGGAGACGCGCTGGTCGATCCTCGGTCAGGGCAGCGCGCTCGACCTTTCGCGTCCCGGCGCGGTCGTCAACGGCTTGACCGGCGACCGCGACGACGATTGGACGGTCGGCTACACGCCGCAGTACGTCGTCGGCGTGACGCTCAACCGCAGCGACGGCGCGCGCGCTGACGCTCGACGACTTCGGCATGAACGGCGCGGCTCCGGTCTGGCGCGCGCTGACCGAGTACGTCCACGCCCGCGCCGGGATCACGCCGACGCTGTGGGATCGTCCCGGACTCGATTGTCGACGCGCTGGTCTGCGACATCTCCGGCTTGCTGCCCAACTGGCGTCTGCCCGGTGCACAGCGAAATCTTCCTCGACGGCACGCAGCCGCAGACCACCGATACCTACTGGCGCACGGTCGAGATCAACAACCAGACCGGGCAGTTGGCGAACTTCAACACGCCGACCGAACTGCGCAGCGAAGCCCGCTTCTTCGTGCCGCCGCCGGGCGCGCCGACCGATTGGTGGATCGCCAATCACCAGCCGCTGCCGCCGACTCAGTACGACGACGTGAGCAATCCGCAGGTGATCGACACGGTGCAGATCACGCGCCCGGCGCTGTTCGATTACGTCGGCGGCAGGGTGGACGTCTACGCGCAGATGGACACCAGCGCAGATGCAGTATTTCCAGTTGGAGTACGGGCAGGGCTTGCAGCCGACCCAGTGGTTCAGCATCGGCGGGCAGCAGACGAGCTTCGCGCCGGATCGCCCGGTCGGGACGTGGGACACGTCGGCGCTCGACGGGCTGTACAGCCTGCGCTTGGTGGTCGTCTCGACCGACAACCGCCGCGAGAGCAGCGCGATTCAGGTCACGGTCGACAACGTGCCGCCGAACGTCACGCTCGATTCGGTCGAAGCCGGGCAAAATCTACCGCTGGCCCGGCGACGATACGATCTCGCTGCAAGCGACCGTCGACGACAACCTGACGGTGGATCGGGTCGAGTTCTATCACAACGATCAACTGCTGGGCGCGGATCCGGCGTGGCCCTTCACGCTCGACTGGCGCATCGAGGGCTTGGGTCAGCAGACCTTCACCGCCATCGCCTTCGACGCGGTCGGCAATCAAGCCAGCGCGCAGGTCACCGTCGACGTGATCCGGTCGGGGTCGTAGCGATCAGGGACGCCAAGCTGGGAAGATGTCAGTCTGCTAGATCATCGGTGAGACGGCGAATGGTTCGTGCCATCAGCATTCATCACGTAGATTTCATAGTTGCCATCCCGATTTGACTGGAACGCGATCTGCTGCCCATCCGGCGACCACGTGGGACGTAATCATCCGCTAGGATCATCGGTGAGGCGGCGCGGCGTTCGTGCCATCGGCATTCATCACGTAGATTTCATCGTTGCCATCTCGATTTGAGTAGAACGCAATCTGCTGTCCATCCGGAGACCAGGCAGGCTCGGTAGCATCCGCCATATCATAAGTGAGGCGGCGTAGGTTCGTCCCATCCGCATTCATCACGTAGATTTCATAGTGTGCCATCGCGGTCGGAGATGAACGCGATCTGCTCCCCATCCGGCGACCACGCGGGAGCATAGTCGTAACGCTGGATCATCGGTGAGACGGCGTAGGTTCGTCCCATCTGCATTCATCACGTAGATTTCATAGTTGCCATACCGGTTTGACTGAAACGCGATCTGCTCGCCCATCCGGCGACCATGCGGGAAAGTAGTCGTATCGCCGAGATCATCGGTGAGGCGGCGTTGGTTCGTCCCATCCGCATTCATCACATAGATTTTATGAGTTGCCATCCCGGTTGGAGGTGAACGCGATCTGCTGTCCATCTGGCGACCACGCGGGAACGTAATCATCCGCTGAATTGTCGGTGAGGCGACGTTGGTTCGTCCCATCTGCATTCATCACGTAGATTTCATAGTTGCCATCCCGATTTGACTGGAACGCGATCTGCCGCCCATTTCGGCGACCACACGGGCAAGTAATCATCTGCTGGATCATCGGTGAGGCGGCGTTGGTTGCGTCCCATCGCATCCATGTGTAAATATCATAGTTCCCATCACGATAATAGTCGAAAGCGATCTGTTGGCCGATCCGGCGACCACACGCGAGCCGGAAAGATTTGCCGTGTCATCCGCAAGACGGCGGAGGCTTGTCCCATCCGAATTCATTACGTAGATTTCCGCGTTGGCAGCGCGGTAAAGAAGTAAACGCAATCTGCCCGGTCGCCCGCCACCATTTGGCGTCGGCGTCGGCTTAGTGTTCTGCCAGCCGAAGTGATATGCTCACGGAGTTGCCCATCGCCCCCAACGCCAGCATACCGAACACAAGGAGCGCCGCTAGCTTAGCGTTAGTCTGTATTTTCGCTGGCGCGCTTTAGACGTGGGTTGCGATTGGGCAAGCGACGACATTGATCATTTCTCCACAGGCACGCTTGCGTTTCGTACCGCGATATTCCGTTTAGTGTAGCGTATTAGTGGAAAAAATAGCAAAGCCTCGCTCTCTTGCTTGCGCGGGGCGGGGAATATCTGTACGGTATTGCCCTCGAGCTTGGCGTGTCGGCGGTTCGCTTTCTGCTACTTGTGCTAGAATTTAGGCAGCGCGAAGAACCGAGGAGGATTATGACCGAACAACCGAACCAGTCGAAATCAGTCGAGGATTTTCTGAAGGCGGTTTATGCCCTACAGCAGCAATCCGAGCGGGTTTCGACCAATACCCTCCGCGATGCGCTCAATATCACCGCGCCGTCCGTCACCGACATGGCGCAGCGGTTGGTCGCCGCCGGGCTGGTCGATTATCAAAAGTATCGCGGTGTCGTGCTGACGGACACCGGTCGCGAGATCGCGCTTAAGGTGATCCGCCGCCATCGCTTGATCGAACTCTACCTGATGCGCGAACTCGGCTACCAACTGCACGAAGTCCACGCTGAAGCCGAACAACTCGAACATGCCGTCTCGGATCAGTTCGTCGAGGCATTGGCGCGCAAGCTCGGCAATCCGGAGATCGACCCGCATGGCGACCCGATCCCGTCGGCGGAAGGCGTGATCGCGCAGCGCAACTTGCAGCCGCTAAACGGACTCGCCACTGGCAGGCGGGCGACGATCTCGCGGCTCCGAACCAGCGACTCGGGCATGCTCCAGCACATGCTCGACCGGGGTTTCCAGCTCGATGCCCATGTCGAGGTGATCGAGCGCGACCCGTATAACGGTCCGCTCACCGTGCTGATCGACGGCAAACGCGCGGTCATCGGGCATCACGTCGCCGACAGCATCCTTGTCGAACCGGAAGCCAGCGCCGATGACGAAGACGACGCTGAGGAATAGTTTTGCTCACTTTTTGCCTATAAATACTTCGTAAGAAATGTTGTGATTTAGTTGACTCGCCTCGTCGCTCGTCATACCATATAAGGAGCGATGAAACATTTTTTCGATTCCGCAACCGAGACGACTTAGCAACGTATGGCAAAAGACTACTATAAAACGCTGGGCGTAAGCCGCAGCGCTAACGAGAAAGAAATTAAACAGGCGTTCCGCAAACTGGCTAAGAAACATCACCCGGACGCCAACCCGAACGATCCTTCCGCCGAGGCGCGCTTCAAGGAGCTGAATGAGGCTTACGAAGTGCTCGGCGATAAAGAAAAGCGCCAGATGTACGACCAGTTTGGCACAACCAATCCGCAGCAGGCGTGGAGCGGAGCGGGTGGCGGGCAGCCCGGTGGTAATCCCTTCACCTACACGAACACCAACACCGATTTCGGCGATCTGGGCGACATCTTCGGATCGCTGTTCGGTCGCCAGCGCAGCCGCAGCAGCAGTACAGCGAATCCCTACGGCGGCGCGGCGGCGAGCATCAAGGGGCAGGATATCGACCAGCGTGTCAGTATCACGCTGCAAGAAGCCTACAGCGGCGCGACCCGGCTGATCACCAAAGGCGACCGCACCGTGCGCGTGAACATCCCCGCCGGGGCGAAAACCGGCACCAAAGTGCGGCTGGCGGGCGAAGGCGAGCCAAGCTTCAACGGCGGTCAGCCCGGCGATCTGTTCTTGATCGTCGAGGTCGAGCCGGACAGCCGCTTCGAGCGCGAAGGCGACGACCTGACCACCGAGATCAAGATCGACATGTTCACGGCGCTGCTCGGCGGCGACGCCGAAGTGCCGACGCTTGGTCGCGCGATCACGCTGAAAATCCCGGCGGGCACGCAGTCAGGGCGCAAGTTCCGCTTGACGCGCCAAGGGGATGCCGACGCTCGGTCAAAAAGACCATCAGGGCGACCTCTACGCCCGCGTGTTGGTCACCGTGCCGGAGCACTTGTCCGACGCCCAGCGCGAACTGGTCGAGCAGCTCCGCGCGACTTTTTAGCGCGCCGTTTTCCCGCCGATCCGTGTACAATAAACAGGAACGTTGATCACCGACGCTCCTGTTTTTGTTTGGAAAACGCGAGCGTAACCGTAGACTTGAGGTTTATCGGAATCATGCTGAAACAGAAAATTTACGTGGCGGTTGTCATCGTGCTGCTGATCGCGGGCTGTCAGTCGGCTTCGCTTCCGCCGCAGAGCGCGGTCGCCAGCACGCCGCTGAACGCGCTGGTCTCGTATCAAGCACAGGGGCGCGAGACACCGACCCCCGTCCCGCAGGCGATCATCGACGCCGCCGACGCGGAATACCTGCTGCTGACCAACATCTACGACCGGGTGACGCCCTCGGTGGTCTTTATCGACGTGACCATCAGCACGCCGCACCCCGGCGTCACCGATCAAGCTAGCGGCTCCGGCTTCATCTACGACGATACCGGCTACATCATCACCAACGCCCACGTCGTCAACGACGCGACCGACATCCTCGTCACCTTCCACGATGGCGTGGTCGCTCCGGCGACCGTCGTCGGCGTGGACGCTTACGCCGACATCGCCGTGATCAAGGTCGAGGGCGTGGATCGCGCGGAACTGGTGCCGGTTGTGTTCGGCGATTCGGATCGCCTGCACGTCGGCGAGCGCGCCATCGCCATCGGCAATCCGTTCGGGCTGGCGAGTTCGATGACCGTCGGCATCATCAGCGGCTTGGGACGCCAACTGCCGTCCGCCGAACTGGTGACCAATATCGTCGGTGGCTTCAACAACCCATCGATCATTCAGGTCGATGCCGACATCAACCCCGGTAACAGCGGCGGACCGCTGCTCGACTCGCACGGGCAGGTGGTCGGCGTCAACACTGCCATCCGCACCGAGTCGGGCGTGTTCGAGGGCGTCGGTTTCGCCGTGCCCGCGCGCACGGTGCAGCGGGTCGTGCCGGAGTTGATCGAAAAAGGCAGCGTGACCTATTCATGGCTGGGCATTTACACTGTCCCGGCGGAAAACGGGATGAGCGTCGCCGGGTTAGCAAAAGACCTCAACCTGCCGGTGACGGCGGGCGTGCTGGTCGAGAACGTCAGCGCGAACTCGCCTGCCGCCAAAGCCGACCTGCACGGTGGCAATCATTCGGTCGCGGTGCGCGGGCGCGACATCTGCGCGGGCGGCGATATCATCGTCTCGGTCAACGATCAATACGTCAACACGATGGATGACTTGGTCGCTTATCTGGTCGCCAACACCAAACCGGGCGACACCATCAATCTGTTGGTGGTGCGCGGGACGGACACATTTGACGTGCCGCTGACGCTCGAAGCACGCCCGACCGACGACCTGAATCTTCAGCCGGCTTGCGGTGGATGAAAGTCGCTATGGAAACGCTCGAAACGGCGCGGTTGCGGCTGCGCCCGTTCACCGTCGCCGACGTTGACGTCTATTACACCCACATCAGCAGCGACGCGGACGTGATGCGCTACCTTCCCGGCGGCGTACCCCGCTCACGGGGCGACAGCGAATGGGTGATCAGCTATTTCATCCGCCACGCTGATCTGCACGGCTTTGGCGTTTGGGCGGTCGAGGACAAGGACAGCGGCGAGTTGATCGGTCACGCCGGGCTGGAGCACATCCCCAACGCGCCGGAAGTCGAGATCGCCTACACGCTAGCGCAAGCCTATTGGGGGCGGGGCTTGGCGACCGAAGCCGCCCAAGCCAGCCTGAGCTATGGCTTCGAAGCGCTCAATCTGGATGCGATTTACGGCTTAGCCTTCCCGCAGAACGTCGCCTCGCAGAACGTGATGCGCAAGCTCGGAATGCTCGATCAGGGCATTAGCGAGCGCTTCTACGGCGAGTGGCTGGCGTGCTTCCGGCTGACGCAAGCCGAATATCTACGCCAAAGCGCGAACCCATGACGACGATCTCGAATCCTCCTTCCGCGCTCGATCCCATCCAGCGGGGTGCCGAACGGATCGGTTTCTCATTCTCTTCCGAGCCGCTGACCGGCGCGCTGCTGCGGACGCTGGCGGCATCCAAACCGGGCGGCAGTCTGCTGGAGATCGGGACGGGTGTCGGCGTGGGGACGGGCTGGCTGCTCGACGGCATGGACAGCGCTGCGCGGCTGATCAGCATCGAACTGGATGCTCAAGTCGGCGGTATCGCGCGGGAACACCTCGCCGCCGACCCGCGCGTGACCTTCGTCAGCGGTGATGCCGTCGCCTTCTTGACCCAGACACGGGCGGCGTTCGACTTGATCTTCGCCGATACCTTCCCCGGCAAGTTCACTCATCTGGATGAAACGCTCGCGCTCCTCAAGGTGGGCGGACTGTACGTGATTGACGATCTGCTGCCGCAGCCGACGTGGGGCGACGATCACGCGCCGAAAGTCGCGCGGCTAATCGCTGAATTGGAGCAGCGCGCCGATTTGCAGACGGTCAAGCTCGATTGGGCGTCCGGCATCATGATCGGCACCAAGATCGCCCCCTAAAATCATCCACTCGGCAATGCTCTCACCAGATCATCATTGGATCAAAGCGCCAGTTTCCATATAATAGGCTATTCCCGATGGGCGCAGCCGCGCTGTTCGGGAGCTTGTAAGGCGTGAGGCGTTTAACAGTATGCAGATTAAGCGAGATTATTCGCAGCCCTTTTTCAGTGACCACCGGCGGCGGCATGGTATCTGGCGCTGGCTGCTGCTCTACGTCATCCTGATTGGCGGGTTCCTCTTTTTTGTCGACAGCAACTTCAGCAGCCTCCAATTGATGGCACTCGACGCGGTTGGGCAAGCCCCGCCGCGCGACCCCCTACGCCAGCGACCTCGCGAACCAAGGCATGACGGACTTCACGGCGGGCGATCTCGCCGGAGCGCGCGACCTGTTCCAGCGCGCGGTGATGCAGCAGCCGCAGAATGTCGATTACCTCTACGAATATGGGCATATCCTGATCGAAATGGGCACGGAAGACGAATCGCTTTATCCCGAAGCGGTTGCCGTCGGCGAGCAGGCGATTCAGGCGAATCCCAACGACCCGCGCGGCTATGCGATCAAGGCGCGGGCGATGGACTTGTCTGGGGACTCCGCCAACGCCGTCCCGGTCGGGCAGGCGGGCTTGCAGGTTGACCGCGATTTCGCGCCACTCTACACGGCGCTCAGCGGCGCGTACCGCAGCATCGACCGCTACGACGTGGCGCTGCAATCGGCGGAAACCGCCATCGAGAAAGACCCGCTCGACCCCGACGCCCGCCGCGTTTACGCGCTGGCGCTGATCTGGGTAGGACGGCGCGCCGAAGCGCTCGACCAGTTGGAGCAGGCGGTCGGCTTAAACCCGAATCTCGCCGCACCCTATTTTGAGCTGGCGAGTATGTACCGCAACTTGGCAGTCAACGACCCCAACGGCGGTCAGCAGTATTACGAACTGGCGATTGCCACTTACGAGCAGATTCTCGCCATGCAGCCGAACAATGCCAAGGGTTATTTGCGCCTCTGCGAAGCCTATACGCAGGTTGGCGAGCACAAGCGCGCTCAAGGTTACTGCGAGGACGCGATCAGCCTGAATGACAATTACGCCGAAGCGTGGCGCGCTTTAGGGCAGACCGAGTACCCGCAGCGGAACTACGAAGGCGCCATCGAATCATTCGAACATTGTGTCGCGCTGGAAGCCTCGCGCCCGATCGCCGATCAAGAGATCGAGTGCTACTACCTGCGCGGGCTGTCACACTACTATCTCGGTCACTGCCAGCAAGCGTGGGATATCCTGACCGAATCGCTGAACCGCGTCCGGGCGACCTCGGACGATCCCAACAACTCGGTGCTGGTCAACACAGCGAACGGTCTACAACTGATCACCGAGAACTGTACCGGCTTCGGCGGGCGCGCGTTGCCCACTGCCATTCCGCCGACTGCTATCCCACCGACGCCAATTGGGGGTTAGCTGATGTATCTACGCACCCCCAAACGCTATCAGGTGGGGCATAAACGCCGTCACCTGTTCTCGACGCGCTGGTTCTGGCTGTGGGTCTTGACCCTCGTCGCGGTGATCGGCGGCTGGCAGGTCTACGACCGGCGCGATCAACTGGGACCGCCGGTGCGCGACTTCATCTCGAACGCGGTCGATCAAGCGGGCGGTGGCTTTGCTACGATGACCGCGCCGACGCCGCTGCCGACCACCAACCCCGCTGACCGCATCGTTCGCGGCGACAATGCGTGGGAACAAGGCGCGATTGAACAGGCGGTCACCGAGTACGGCGCTGCCGTGTCGGGCGCGCCTAACGATATGCGCGTCCACTATCGTTATACCTACGGCTTGCTGATCGACGGCAATTACAAAGACGCCCTCGACGCCGCCGAGCATACCGTCACCGCCAATCCGTTCTCGGCGGATGCGTGGGCGATTCGCGCGCTGGCGTTGGCGGACAATCAACAGTACGCCAAAGCGATTGCCAGCGGGCTGCAGGCGCTCTCGATTGACTCGAACAACGCGACGGCGCTGGCGTTCATGGCGCAAGCCTATCTCGCTGCCGATCAGCCGGGACAGGCGGAGGAAAAAGCTAACCAAGCGCTCAGCATTGACCCTAACAACGCCGAAGCCAATTATGCGCGCGGCGCCATCGACTATAGTTCCAGTTTCGACTTCGTTTCGGCGCTCGATTATTACCAGACCGCCCACGATCTCGCGCCCAATTTGCCGCAGATCATGGTTGAAATGGCGTGGACGAACTGGCAGCTTCAGAACTACGATCAAGGGCTGGATCAGCTTGAGCAGGTCGCGGAGAGCAATCCCAACAACCTCGACGCGCTCTACGCGCTCGGCTTCTTCCAGAATCAGGTCTACGGCGACCAGAACAAAGCTGCCGATTATCTGAACCGCTGCATCCAGATCGATCCGAGCAATATCTCCTGCCTGAGTTACCTCGGTACGGTGCAGACTCAGCTTCAAGATTTGCAAGGGGCGGTCAAGAGCTACCAGCGGATCATCGACGTCGGCACGGACAATCCACGTTACTACTATTACGCGGGCAGCACCTACGTCGATCTGGGCGACTGCAACAGCGCTAAGCCACTACTGCGGACTGGCTACTCGATGGAACTCTCCCAGACCGAACCTAACAACGACCGGCTCGCCGCCTTCGAGGAATACATGGGGCAGTGCGGGATGCCGTTCAACCGCGTCTACAGCGACGCGGCGCAAGCGACCGCCGAAGGTCCGCTGCTGATTCCGCTGGGTGGCTCGCAGTAAGTAATTAGGCATAGGGGTTAGGGAATTTCCGATCATGGCGGTGTAGAGGCGTTATATATAACGCCTCTACGAAAAACCATATATTCCGATCTGTTGTAGGGGCGGAACTCAGTTCCGCCCCGTTTGTTTACGGGTGATTCCCCGAATTTTCGGTGATGTAGAGTGTCCCGCTGATGTAGCTCCCCGACGAATAGCTGCCGATCCAGATGTCGTAACTGCCGCCCGCCGGATTGTTAAAGTCAATCGTCGGGTTGACCGTGCCGAACAAGTCGTCGACGCAGTAGAAGTTGCCGTAAGGATCGTTGACGATCATGGTCGCGTCGCCGTTAGCGCCGACGAAGTAGAAGCGCAGCAGCGACGACCCGCCGCCCCGAAGCTCACCCGCAGGTCGGGCGAGACGCTGGCAAAACCGTTGCACGAGCCGCCCAAATAGGAGACATCGACGGTGCCGCCGCTGGTCGCGCCGACCGAGTACGGATCGGGCGAGAAGCCTGCCGCGAGGTTCGCCGTGCCGTAATTCGCGCTGGCGGTGTAATCGAGATGTTGGGGCTGCTGCGGTAGCTGCAACACCAGCGTGCCCACCGGCGCGATCAGCGAGAGGTTGATCGGCGGGTGGATGACGCCACCTGACGTGGACGTAGGCGTCGGCGTATCGAACGGCAGCGGCGTCGCCGAAGTGGTCGCTGTTGGTGCGGACGTGGGCGGTGGCGGCTGGGTCGGCGGGATGACCACCGGGACGCCGCCGCAGCTTCCGCCCAGCGTGACGACCGCCGTCGAGACCCAGCCGATCACGCCGTTGACGTTGACCTGAACCCACGTATTATCCGGCAGCCTGCCGTAAACCGGGGCGGTGATCGTCGGCGCGAGGTGGGTGACGATGCTGTAACCCGTGCTGGGACCGCTGCGGACGTTGATGGTCGCGCCGCTCGCCGAAGCGACCATGCAGGCGCCGTTGGGGTCGATCACTGGCAGCGAGTTGGTCGGCGAGGAGGATCGGCGTCGCGGATGGCGTGGCGGTCACGATGGTGATAACCGGCGCGGTCGGCGTCGCGGTGGCGCTGGCGCTGCCGCCACAGGGTGTTGTGCCGTTCTCCAGTTCCAGACAGACGCTGAACGTCTCCGGCGTCGCGCCGCCGCTGTGGGTGACTTCGAGCAGGTAGTTCGCGCTGCCCGTGCCGATCCGGTAGCGGACGCCCGCCAAGCGCGCGCTGCTCAAGCCGAGCAGTTCGCCGCTGTCGGCATCGCGCAGCGCGACGGCGGGTCGGTATTCGGGACGCTGCTGCGCACGGTCAGCAGCAGCACGTCGCTGATCGACCCGCTGAACGAGAACGCCTGCCGAGTCGCCTGCGTGCTGACCACGCCGCCGAGTGGCTGCCCCGGCGTGAGCGGCTGCGGCGGCGCGAGTGGCGCGCCCGCCTGCACGCTGATCAAGAACTGCCCGGTGCTGCCATTCGCGCCGCTGACCTCAATCCGGTACGTGCCGCCCCCGGAGAGGTTGGGCGTACCGGCGGCGCTGGTCTGGATGCCGTTATTGACCGCGTCCATGATCACGATGCCGGACGGGTCGATGATCAGGAACGACGGCAGAAAGCTGGGCGTGATCGCCAGCACTTGCAGGTTGACGCTCTGCGGCGCGCCGACCTGAATGCTGAAGGCGGTGCTGCTGTTGGCGACCGTGATCTCGCCGATCTGGTTTTCGCCAATCGCGAGCGGTGTAGCGTCGCCCTGCGCGCTGACGATCAGCGTGCCGAGCAGCAAAATAGACAAGAAAGCGAAGATCACGCTCAACCAGCGCGCTGGACGGTGCGGTGCTGAATTCATAGCAGGTTTGCTCCTTGAATAGGAAGCCTATGATCCACTGTACGCTTGTTTGGGTGGGCGGCAAGCGATGCTGTTGCTGATGACTCAAGCAGGCGTGCAAGTTCGTGCGTACCTTTTAAGTCGACACAAAAACGCCGCGAGGTGCGCGGCGTTCTGAAAATCTCGATTATTGGGGCGGGCGGTCGAACTTCTGTTGGCTGCTTCCCCCTCTCCACAACGTGGAAAGGGGGTTGGTGGTGAGGTTGAGCTTACGGCAGATTTCCGGCGTTCTCGGTGAGCTTGAGCGCGCCGCTGAAGTGTTCGCCGGGGCGCTTGCCGCCGACCCAAATGGTGTAGGTGCCGTCCATCGGATTGTTGAAGTCGATCACCGGGTACCGCTTGCCGTTGGCATCGTCGCTGCAGTGGAAATGTCCATCCGGATCGCGGATCACCATCGTCGGATCAACCGGACCCTGTGAGGTGTCGTCAGCCGATGTACCAGAACCGCAGCAGTCCCGCCCCATTTGCCGTGTAATTAATGCGCTTCGTCGGGTTTTGGGTTGTGAAGCCGGATGCAGGAGCCGCCCAGCGTCGCTGCGTCGGCGGGACCGCCGCCGCCAGCGCCGCTGATCATCGGATCATCGGATCGTTAAATGGAGAGAACACGTCGATCGTCCCGTAATCGGGATTGCCATTGGCATTCAGATGCAGCGACGTGTCTTGAGTCGGCGCGTCGGTCGGCATGGGCATGGGCTGCTGCATGTCGGTGGGCATGGGTTGGCTCATGTCGGTGGGCTGCTGGTTGACGGCGGTGCGACTGGCTGCTGGGGCGCGGCTGGCGGTTGAACGACCGGCACGTTATTGCAGATACCGCCCTCAAACACGACGAACGATGCGACCCAACCGATAGCTCCGTTATTGTTGATCTGATACCAAGTGTTGTCCGCCAACCTGCCGATGACCAGCGCGTTGCGGCTGGGCGACAGATACGAGACGATACCGAAAGCCGTGCTGGGACCGCTGCGCACGTTGACTGTCGCTCGATTCGCCGAACTCACCTGACAGGCTCCAGTGGGGTCGATAAAGCTCCCGAAGGGGTCGGCGGTTGGGGTCGATGTCGGGGTGGGCAGCCAGCGTCGGCGCGAAGGGGTTCAGCGGCGCGGCGACGGCGCTTGTTCCGCAGTTGGTCACGTTGAGTTCCGATTCCAGACAAAGCGTGAAAGGCTGCGGCAGACCGCTGCCATCGCTGTTGACCTCGACGATGTAGCTGCCGGGAGTAGGGAGGCGGAAGCGGTTGCCCATCAGCTTGCCGCTGATCACGCCGAGGGTCTCGCCGGTGACTGCATCGCGCAGAATAATGCTCGGCGCACTTGCCGCGCCCATCATGTCGGTGCTGTTGACGGTCAGCAGTAGAATGCCGAAGTTCGGATCGGCTGAGGCTGTAGGACAGCGACGTGGGTTGCGCGCTGACCAAACCGTTGACGATCTGCCCGCGGGAGGGCTGCGCCGGGGTGACCGGCGTTGTGCTGGCTTGGGCGCTAACCACGAACTGCCCCGCCACGCTGCCGAAGCTCTGAACAATGATGCGGTAGGGCGCACCGGCGACCATGCTCACGGTGCCGTTGAGGGTGGTCTGCGCGCCGTTATTGTTGATGCTCACCAGCGTGACGCCGGAGGGGTCGATCACCAGAAACGACGGGAAGAAGCCGGGCGTGAGCGACAACACCTGAAGGTCGACGTTCATGGGACCTTCGACTTCGAATTGGTAAATGACCTGTGTTTCGGGAGGGGTGATGCTGCCGGGAAGCGGCTGTCCGAGCGGGAGAGAAACGGGAACCGCCTGCGCGCTGACGCCGACGACGCCGATCAATAATAGACAGAGTAGGCTGACGAGGGCAAGCGGCATCAGATGGAGCTGGTGCTTCGCTGAGGGCATTGATATGTGCTCCTATGAGTGTGATGAGTCTCTTCAGTATAGGGCACAACCGACATTGCACAACCCATGCTGCCGGGCTGTCCATTAAGACAAGCGGAGAATTCAAAGCGCCGCTGGTCGATTTTTTACAAAACGCGGATTTCGCGGCTCAATCGGCGGCGAGGGCTTTGGCTTGCGCTTCTGCGGCGATGGCTTCCGTCTGCATTTCCGCCGGTGCGTCGAGCGTTTCCAGTTTCCGAATCTGAGGGAAGAAGCGCGCCACCGACAGCACGACGAGGATCGTGCCGATGCCGCCGATCACGACCGCCGGAACGGTCCCGAACAGCGAGGCCGTCACGCCGGACTCGAAGCCGCCGAGTTCGTTGGACGCGCCGATGAAGATGCTGTTGACGGCGGAGGTGCGCCCGCGCATCTCGTCCGGCGTCCACGTCAGGATCAGGGTGCTGCGGATCACGACGCTGATGTTGTCGAGCGCGCCGAGCGCGAACAGCATCGCCACCGAAAGCAGGAAGTCGGTCGAGACGCCGAAGACGATCGTCGCCAAACCGAAGCCCGCCACCGCCAGCAGCAGCGTCCGCCCGGCGTGCCGGAAGGGCGGCAGCCGCGTGATCACCAGCGCCATGATCAGCGCGCCGACTGACGGCGCAGCCCGCATGATGCCTAGCCCCTCCGCGCCCACCTTGAGGATGTCGGTCGCGTAGACCGGCAGCAGCGCGACCGCGCCGCCGAACAGCACCGCGAACATGTCGAGCGTGATCGCCGCCAAGATGATTTTCGTGCCGCGAATGAAGCGGATGCCTTCTTTGAGCAATTCCACCGTTGCCGCTCTGCTGCGCGAAAGCGCCAGCGGTCGCCCTTTGATCCGCGTCACGAGGTAGACGAAGATCAAGCCGGCGACGGTGTCGATCAGGTAGAGCTCGGACGCACTGCCGAGCAGGGCGACCATCAGCCCGGCGAACGCCGGTCCGAGGATCGAGGCAAGCTGCCAGCCGGTGCTGTTCCACGTCGCCGCGCTGGTGAAAACGTTCTGCGGGACGGTCGAGGGCAGCAGCGTCGAGGCTGCCGGGCTGTAGAAGGCGCGCGCTACGCCGATCCCGAACAGGCACAGGTAAATCAGGAACAGCGTCCCTTGTGTATAGCGAGAGCACTGCCAGCCCGAATGAACAGGATGCTAGCAAGACCTGCGAGATCATGACCAGCCGCTTGCGGTTGTAGTGATCGGCGACGTGCCCGCCGGGGAGCGACAGCAGGATCACCGGGATGACCTGCACCAGCCCGACCAGACCGAGCGCCAACTCGCTGCTGGTGCGCAGCCACAGTTCCCAGCCAATCGCAAACGAGATCATCTGCGAGCCGAACGCCGTAATCAACTGCCCGGTCAGGAGCAGGCGAAAATCAGGGTAGCGCAGCGCTAAATAGGGATCGTGGCGCGGTTCAGGCGCGCCCGGTTTGCGTTTGTCGTTCAAGCGTGATCTCAATACGACTTATTTCGAGGCATGTTGCTGCAATCATAGCAGACGCCGCCCGCAATGGACATAGACCATCTTCGCGGCGGGATGAGTCCGCTGTAGCCCTTCGTGTGGGCGTGTTGAGCACTTTGGCTTTAGAATGACTCTATGAACACGCGATTACAGCATTTGGGGGCAAAGGAAATGAAACGCTTGCGCCTCGTATTTTGTGCGGTTGCGATCAGCATCGTGCTGGCAGGGTGGAGTGTAAATGACGGTCTTGGCGTTTCAGAGGTGAACGGCACACCAACTCCTTTTCCTACCTTGTCGCCAGCGTACACACCCGCTTACTATCAAGCGAACGATGACCAGCTTGATACGTTTAACCAGCAGTTTGTTGATGCATTGAACTGTTCGCCTCCATGTCTATGGGGTATGACTCCCGGCGTATCCCGCATCGAAGATGTCTATCACCTCTTTCAGACCGCTGGTTTCCTCAAGAACCTGGATGAAGATGGCATGTTCATGTTTGATCGTCATCCAGAAGGAGAACTGAATTCGGGAGGGATCGGCTTTAACTTTGCCAGCACACACGGGATACCCACTATAACAGCAGGAGTGACCTACATACTGAGAGATGATGTTTTGGTCTTCTCAACTTTGCGGGCGGAACTCCCTGCCCGCTGGCAGGACGTCGATACGTCCCCCCTGCGGCTCTCGGCAGTCCTTGCCCAACTGGAATCCGTTCCGGAAATTTACGTGGCAAGTATTCAATCCAATGTTCTCTGGACGAATTTTGTGGGTCTGGACTTTCTCTTCGAACAGGAAGGGGTTTTTCTCAGTTATGTATTTGATTTCTCGAACGAGTGGCAACAGCAACCTTCTGGGACCGATATCCCGCCATTATCCCGTACTTGCCCAACGATAACGAATACACAACGGTTAGAGTGGTATTTCTGGGATGCAGCCAAGTACACCTATGAAGATATTGATACCAGCAGGAACTCATCCAAATCACGCTCCGGTCATTGACGACGTATTCGGGGTCAGCGCAGCGACGTTTGTGCAGTACTTCCGCGCGCATCCGGATGGCTGTCTCGAGTCGGCCGTGAGCGAAAGTTATTATCGAAAGTAGCATCTAAAGGGAAGTAGCGGCTAATAGCCTATCCGATAACGGTCGAACTTCAGCTTAAATCTCGAAAGCGGATGCCGCCCGCAATGGACATAGACCATCCGTCCGCACCTATAAGTCCGCCTGAGAAACCGCTGTTTTTGCCCCCTCGTGTTAAAATCATTTTACCTTTGTGTCCTTAGTGACCTTTGTGGTTCATTTTTTGATTCCTAATGCCAGTTGGGCGCGGCGCGAATTTTGCAATAGAATTACGCCGGCAAAAGTGGGTTCAGGAGACAGGCAATCATGCTCGATATCGCGCAGAAGAATAAAGATTACACGCTCGTCAGTTGGGGCGCACAGGGTCCGTGGAAGCCGACCACCATTGTACGCGGCGAAGGCGTCTACATTTGGGACGTCGACGGCAACCGCTACCTCGATTGGGCGTCGCAGTTGGTCAACGTCAACATCGGTCACAGCCACCCGCACGTCGTCAAGGCGATTCAGGATCAGGCGGCGCAGTTGTGCTACGTCAATCCGTCGTTCGCCACCGAACCGCGCGGGCGCTTGGGCGAAATGCTGGCGGAAGTCGCTCCCGGCAAGCTGACCAAGACCTTCTTCACCAACGGCGGCGCTGATGCCGTCGAGAACGCGATGAAGATCGCGCGGCTCTACACCGGGCGCGAGAAGATCCTGACCCGCTACAAATCGTATCACGGCGGGACCTTCGCCTCGGCGACCGCTGGCGGCGATCCGCGCCGTTTGGGCAACGAACCCGGCGTCCCGTGGATCGTCCGGATGCCCGATCCGTATGCCTACCGCAATCCGGCGTATCGCGGGCGCACGCAGGAAGAAGGCGACGCCATCCTCGCCGACATGATCGAGGACATGGTGCTGATGGAAGGTCCGCAGTACTGCGCCGCCATCATGATCGAAGGCTACAGCGGGTCGAGCGGCATCATGCAGCCGTCGGCGAGCTTCTTCACCCGGCTGCGCGAAATCTGCGACAAGTACGGCATGCTGCTGATCGTGGACGAAGTGATGAGCGGCTTCGGGCGCACCGGCGAGTGGTTCGGCATCGATCACTATCCCGACGCCGTGCCCGACATCATGGTGATCGCCAAGGGCGTGACCTGCGGTTACGTCCCGCTCGGCGGCGCGATGGTCACTGACGAGATCGCCGCCTACTTCGACGATCACGTCTTGCAGGCGGGCTTGACCTACAGCGCGCACACGCTGGCGGTCGCGGCGGGCGTCGCCACGCTGGAAGTCTACCATCAGGAAAACCTGATCGAGCGGTCGCGCGAGATGGGCAAGAAGCTGCGTCAGGGGTTGATGGACTTGGCGGAGCGTCACCCGGTCGTCGGCGACATTCGCGGCGCGGGGCTGCATCAGGTGATCGAGATCGTCAAGAACCGCGAAACCCGCGAGCCGATGAGCGAATTCAACAAGCCGTTCAGCGAGCCGATGGCGAAAGCGGCGAAGTCGCTCAAGGCGAGTGGCTTGAACGCTTTCGTGCGCTGGAACATGATCTTCAACACGCCGCCGCTGATCATCACCGACGAGCAGCTTCAGGAAGGGCTGAGTGCGGTCGATCAAGCGCTGGAATTGGTCGATCCGTATTACGAGGGTTAAAGTCTGCCGATCCGATCTGGCGGTCGGTTCCGACAATCAATTCGATCACATGTAGGGGCGACTTGCCAAGTCGCCCCTACAAAAACACTCGGTAATCCACTTTAAGCGGTGGGATTCAGAAAGTCCTCGATGGCGATGCGGGCGATGCGGTAGCTGTCGCCGATGCGCGCCGCGCCGAGCTTGCCCGCGTTGATCAGGTCGAGCACGTCGCTTTCGCTGACGCGCATGTAGCTGGCGGCTTCGGCGACCGTCATAATGTTGGGGACGGGTGCGGTTGGCTGCGGCTGTGGTTGCGCGCGGAACGGGTTGGCTGCCTTCGCCGCTGGTGGGGCGTCCGCCGCCTCGCCCTGTGGCGCGTTGAAGATGTTGAGCAGCGCCAAGCCAATCGCAATGAACACGGTGATCAGTTCGACGATGCTCAGTTGATCGGCGGTCGCGGCAAGGCGTTCACGTCCCAAGCGAGGGTGCCGTCAGCGTTGAGTTGGACGTAATTGGACATCAGCAGCGCGCTGGCGCAGAACTCGATCAACAGCGGTGCCATCAGGATCAAGCCCAATCGCCCGCGCCTGCTGACCGGGGAACGGTGCGTCCAAAGATGCGAAAACTGCCTTTGTACAGCACGAAAATGCCTAAAAAGAAAATGATGAAACTGATCATGCGCGTTCTCATAACCAACGACGACCGAATTATACGGCGGTAATTTGCGGCTGACAACTCAGGAGTAGCGATGACCTTAGTCACTCAAATCGAAACCATCCCGATCTTGCCCGGCAGCCTCGCGCTGTGGGGCTTGGGGCAGTCGGGCGTGATCATTAAGGGACCCGGCGCCGTGATCTACGTCGATCCGTACTTGAGCAACAGCGCCAGTTCGCCCCGCTCGTTCCCGCCGCCGATCCAGCCCGACGAAATCACCAACGCCGATTACATCCTCTGCACCCACGAGCACATCGACCATTTCGACCCGCAGACGCTCGTCCCGGCGCTGAAGGCGTCGCCGAATGCCAAGCTGGTGATCCCCGGCTGGTGCGTCGATCTGGCGCAGGCTGCCGGGATCGACCGCGACCGGCTGATCGTCGCCCGCGAGCCGCTGACGCTGCCGGGTACGTCGCTGCGGCTGACGCCGGTGCCGTCGGCGCACTCGAACGATTATCAGCACCGAATATGACCCGGAGAAGGGGCAGCGCTGGCTCGGCTACTTGATCGAGTGGAACGGCGTCACGCTCTACCACTCCGGCGATACCGTCATGTACGCGGGCTACGTCGAGACGCTGCGCGCGCTGCCCAAGCCCGACGTCGCGCTGCTGCCGATCAACGGGCGCGACTGGTTCCGCGAGCAGCAGCAGCTCGTCGGCAACTTCCACCCGGTCGAGGCGGTGCAGTTGACGGAGTTGATGGGCTGGGAATTGCTGATCCCGCTGCACAATGATCTGTTCGCCGGGAACAGCGTCTCGTGGACGCAGTTCGCCGCCGCCGTCGAGCGCTTCGCGCCGCGCCAGCGCTTCAAGCGGCTGCAACCGGGCGAACTGCTCTATTACGTCAAGACGACGTGATACGACCGATAGATGTCGTAGCGGCAGGTTTCAAACCTGCCCCGACGTCGCGTGTCGTTGATCTTGTAGGGGCGAGGCACGCCTCGCCCGATTGTCCGATATGAGGAGGCAAGCGAGATGGAACAGTTTTTCGCGGATTATCTAGAACGGCTGCAAACGTTGGACAAGGATTTCGTGGCGAGCTTCGACGGGCTGCCCGACGAAGCGCTCGACTGGATTCCCGGCGCGGAGATGAATTCGTTCGGCATTCTGGTCGTCCACGTGACGGCAGCGTCGCGCTACTGGATCGGCGACGTGGCGCTGGGCGATCCGTCGAATCGCCAGCGCAGCGAGGAATTCAAGGCGCAGGGGTTGAGCAGCGGCGAACTCAAGGCGCGGTTTGAAACGCTCGAAGCTTACGCGAGCGGGTCGCTCGAACAATTGAGTGTGGCGGACTTGGGACGGGTGCTGACCTATCCGCACCCGATGGGCGGCGTGCGGGAGACGACGGTCGGCTGGGCGCTGCTGCACGCGCTGGAACACACCGGCTTGCACCTCGGTCACGCCCAGATCACGCGGCAGTTGTGGGATCAGCGTCACTAGAAAAATCACGACAAAAAAGGGCACAGCACGCTGTGCCCCTACAAATTGCCTTATTTCAAGGAACAATTAATCGACGAAGCGATACTTGATCAGCGTCCACATGGCGATCGGGCCATCCGTCCAACTGATCTTCTTGCCTTCGGTCCATTCGCGCCCGTTGTAGGAGATCGGCACTTCGTAGATGCGAATCCCCTGCTTGAGCACCTTCGCCGTGAACTCCGGCTCGAAGTCGAAGCCGTGCGCGCGAATCTTCATGATCGTGGACGACCTCGGCGCGAAAGACTTTGTAGCAGGTTTCCATGTCGCTGAGGATGGCGTTGTAGAGGATGTTGGTCGTCAGCGTCAGGATTTTGTTGGCGACCATGTTCCAGAAGTTCATCGCTTTGCGCGGACCGCCGAGGAAGCGCGACCCGTAAACCACCTGCGCGATCCCTTCTTCCAGCGGCTTGAGCAGCGATGGGGTATTCGCGCGGGTCGTATTCGAGGTCGGCATCCTGAATCAGGAAAACGTCGCCCGAAGCGTGCTTGAAGCCGGTCACGAGCGCCGCGCCCTTGCCCTGATTATGCTCGTGGTAGATGATGCGGACGTTCGGGCGCGCCTGCGCTTCGATCTCGCGCAGCAGGTCGCGCGTGCCATCGGTCGAGCCATCGTCTACGATTACGATTTCTTGGGCAAGCCCGACTTCTTCGACCCGGTTCAGCACCGGCTCGATAGTCGTCACTTCGTTATAACAGGGAATGATGACGCTGAGCGTCAGCCGCCGCTGCTCGCCCGCATAGACGGACGTCTTCTTCGCAGTCTGCATGGTTTTACCTTCACCACCCGCTGGCGGTATCGCTCCGGTCTCCAAAGATTGTGTCGATTATAGCATAGCTGATTCCGGTGAACAGCAAGAGACTCCCGCCTAGCCGCCGACCACCGAGCCGGGAGTTGGGCGCAGCGGCGTCGGCTCGTCGGCGGAGGGGTCGGCGGTCGGCGGCGCGGCGGTGGGCGGCGGCGCTTCGGTCACGAATCCGGCGGGCGGGCGGGTTGGCATCAAGCGGGGCGTGGGGATGAAGACCGGGTTCGGGTTGATCGGTCGGCGTTGGTTGGGTCAGCGGCACGCCGAAGGGCTGCCCCAAGCGGGCGCGCTCGTCGAGTCAGTTGCTTGGTGTCGTCGAACAGATCGTTGACGACCGGGTCAAAATAAGCGTCCGGGTTGATCTGCGCCAGTTCGACGCCGAACTGCGCCGCCGTGTCGCGCCGCGCGATCAGCGTGACGGCGACGGTGTGCTCGTGCGGGATCAGCAGGACGAAGTTGAAATCGCTGACAATCGTCGGGCGATAGCGATCCCAGTAGACGCGGGCGGCGTCGAACAGCCACTCCGCGCCGAGGTTGGGCGAAATCAGCAGAAAGTGAAAATCCGGGTACTGATCGGGTTTTGCCTGCACAAGCGCTTCCTTTCACTCGCCGCCCATTATACGCATAAAGCTACCGCTGCTTTATGCGCAATCGTCGCCAATTGACGCAGACATGCCGGAAAGCCTCGCCTTCGTAGACGCTTGTCACCTTCTGAACCGTCTATATCCACTTCTCGCCCGCAATTTGTTACACTTACTCCGTTTTTGATCTTTACGTTTAGGGAGCTTCACCATGCCAGATTTTCCGGTCGCACTCTTGATCCTCGGCATTGCAGCGGGCGTTCTGTCTGGCATGTTCGGCATCGGCGGCGGCGTCGTGATCGTCCCGGTGTTGGTGGCGCTGTTCGGCTTTCGAACTGCGCCCTGCGATCGCTACTTCGCTCGGCGCGCTGATGATGCCGGTCGCCATCCTCGCCGTGATCACCTACTATCGCGCCGGACTGCTCAACGTCAAGACGTCGGCGCTGGTCGCCACCGGGCTGATCATCGGCGGCGTCGTTCGGCGCGCAGCTTCAGGACGCGATCAGCCTCGGCGGTCTGAAAACGCTCTACGGCGCGTTTCTGCTTTATGCGGCGTGGCGCTTCATCGAGCCGCGCAAGTGGCTCAAGATCGCGCCGCCAGTCGGTCGATTCAAGACCCGGTCACCGATGCGTCATGGTATCTGCTGCTGGCGGTTGGCTTGGGCGCGGGCGTCGTCTCGGCGTTGTTCGGCGTCGGCGGCGGCATCGTGATCGTCCCGGCGCTGGTCGGGCTGCTGCACTTCGACCAGAAGATCGCGGTTGGCACGTCGTTAGGCGCGCTGCTGCCGCCGACGACCATCGGCGCGGTGCTCAACGATTACAGTCAAGGTATCCTCAACGTCGGCGCGGCGGCGTTGGTCGCTGGCGGGCTGCTGTTCGGCGCGTTGGTCGGCGCGCGGATCGCCATCGGGCTGCCCTCGGCGACGGTCAAGCGCTTGTATGGCATTTTCCTGTTATTCGTGGGGCTGCGCTTTTTGCTAGGGCTTTAAGGAGTTACCGGGGCGTGCTCACCAGTGACCCGGAACAAGTCGCATGTTTTGAAGTAGCGCTCAATCAGGTATTGAACGGACAGGCGGTGTAGGTAAAGCATGATCAGACGATTTCTGCTTTACCTTTCGGCGGCGGCGTGGGCGCGAGGAATCGTCACCCAGATGGGGCTGGCGCGGCGGGCTGCCCGCCGCTTCATCGCGGGCGAGACACTGGACGAAGCCGCCGCCGTGACGCGCGCTCTCAACGATCAGGGCTTGCTGGTCACGCTCGACTACTTGGGCGAAAGCGTCGCCAGCGCCGCCGATACCGCGGCGGTCGTCGCCGCTTACCGCCAACTGCTGGCGCGGATCGCGCAAGATGGGCTGCG
The DNA here is from genome assembly GCA_963848465.1 of uncultured Chloroflexia bacterium. Lineage (GTDB taxonomy): Bacteria > Chloroflexota > Anaerolineae > Aggregatilineales > Phototrophicaceae > Flexifilum. The sequence continues at coordinate 24,389 of CAWKDY010000021.1, forward strand.
CGCGAGCGTCTCGCTCAAGCTGACCCACCTCGGCTTGGACATCGACGAGGCGCTGTGTCTGGACAACCTGCGCGCGATCCTCGGCGACGCGCAGGCGCTCGGCATCCCCGTGACGATCGACATGGAGAGCAGCGCCTACGTCGACACGACGCTGCGGATTTTCCGGAGCGCTGCGTGATGCCGGTTTCGACGACCTCGGCACGGTGATTCAAGCCTACCTTTATCGCTCGGAAGCGGACATGCAGGCGCTTGCCGCCGAGGGCGCGACCGATCCGCTTGGTCAAAGGCGCTTACCTCGAACCGCCGGAGGTCGCCTTTCCCGCCAAAGCCGACGTGGACGCCAACTACGCGCACGTGATGCGCGCTTATCTCGACGCGCCGCCGCCCGCGCTGCTCCAGATCGCCACCCACGACGAAGAGCTGATCGCGACCGCCGAAGACGACGCTCAGCGAGCGCGCTCTGCCGCCGGATCGCTTCGAATTCCAGATGCTCTACGGCATCCGCTCGCAGCGGCAGACCGAACTCGCCGCCGCCGGGTATCAGGTGCGGATTTACGTCCCTTTCGGCGAGGCGTGGTATCCCTATTTCATGCGCCGGCTCGCCGAACGTCCGGCAAATGTGTGGTTCTTCGCCCGCAGCATCTTCCGGGCGTGAGACGCTGGTTTGCTCAGCCTCAAGAGTCCGTTTTTGCCCCTCTCACCGCTGCGTGGGAGAGGGGTTGGGGTGAGGGGGAAAGCGTTGTAAGATTGACGCGGTTTGGGCGGGTATCGCCGCCTGAATCGTCTCGATTTGGCGTCAACCGTCCCGTTCGCAATCGAGTTTATCCGCACCCTGCACAGCAAGAGAGACAGAGATGAGCGAAGTACCCGCCTATAAAAACCCGAACTTCCCGGTCAAAGCGCGCGTTGACGACTTGATCGCGCGGATGACGCTGGAGGAGAAAATCGGGCAGATGACCCAGTTGGATCGGCGCGAACGGGCATCGATCACTGGGATGAGAATCCGAACGTTGGCAGCGTTTTTAACCTTTTGGGCGACATCACCCACCAGCTTCAGGCGAAAGCCGAGCAAACGCGGCTCGGCATCCCGATCCTGTTTGGCATCGACGCCATTCACGGGCACGGCTTCTGGCACACCAGCACCGTCTTTCCGACTCAGCTCGCGCTCGCCGGGTCGTGGAATGAGGATTGGTGCGGCAGGTCGGGCACGTCACCGCCGTCGAGACCGCCGCTACCGGCGTGCGCTGGACGTTCTCGCCTATGCTCGACACCGCGCGCGACCTGCGTTGGGGGCGCATCGACGAGACCTTCGGCGAAGACGCCTATTTGAACGGCGTGCTGGGCGCGGCGCTCGTGCGCGGCTATCAAGGCGACGACCTGAGCGCGCCGGACGCCATCGCCGCCTGCGGCAAGCATTATGCCGGGTACTCGGAAACGCAGGGCGGGCGCGATGCGTCGGAAGCCGATTTGTCGCGCCGGCGGATGCGCTCGATCTTCCTGAAGCCGTTCCGCGCCGCTCAGCGACTGCCGGATGCGCGACCTTCATGGCGGGCTATCATGCCATCGACGGCATCCCCTGCACGGCGAATCACTGGCTGCTGACCGACGTTTTGCGCGGCGAGTGGGGCTTCGAGGGCTTCGTCGTCTCGGACTACAACAACGTCGGCTACATGCACACACTTCAGCGCGTTTGCGCGACCATGGAGGAAGCGGCGCAAGCGGCGGTCGCGGCGGGCAACGACATGGCGATGGAGACGCCCGCCTTCTACGAGGCGGCGCTGGCGGCGGCGCGCAGCGGCAGGCTTGATGCGGCGCTGATCGACGAAGCCTGCCGCCGGATTCTGAAGGTGAAGTTCGAACTCGGCTTGTTCGACGCCAACCGCTACCTCGATCTGGCGCAGTTGGGCGCGGCTATCGGCTGCGCCGAGCACCGCGACGCGGCGCTGGAAGCCGCCTGCCAGTCGATTGTGCTGCTCAAGAACGCGGGCGATCTGCTGCCGCTGCGCGGCGACCTGAAACGGATCGCCGTGATCGGTCCCAACGCCGACGACGTGAAGGCGCAGCTTGGCGACTGGGTGTCGTGGGAGCAGCGCGGCGATTCGAATGGCAATGATCGCCCGCGTGACGAGCACGATCACGCTGCTGGACGGCATCCGGGCGCGGGCGGGCGCGAATTGTCAGGTCGATTACCAGCGCGGCTGCGCCGTGATCGATCCGGCGGACGAATTGATTGACGCGGCGGTCGCGCTGGCGCGCGACGCTGACGTCGTGATCCTCGCGGTTGGCGACGATCGCGCCAATACCGGCGAGCGGCCGCGACCGGGCGAATCTCGACCTCTCCGGCGCGCAGCAGCGGCTGGTCGAGGCGGTGGTCGCTACCGGGACGCCGACGGTCGTCGTGCTGGTCAACAGCAAGCCGCTCAGCATTCCGTGGATCGCCGAGCACGTTCCGGCGGTGGTCGAAGCGTGGAATCCCGGCTCACTCGGCGGGGCGGCGGTCGCCAGCATCCTGTTCGGGGATCGCAATCCCGGCGCGAAGCTGACGATCTCGTTCCCGCATCACGTCGGGCAGCAGCCGGTTTACTACGACCAGATCCCCGGCTGGCACGTCAATAAATACGTCGATCTGCCGGAGGATCCGCTCTATGCTTTCGGCTTTGGTTTGAGTTACACGACCTTCGCTTACAGCGACCTGCGCGTCCTGACCAAGACGCTCGGACAAGGATGCAGCCTTGCAGGTCGAGGTCACGGTCAAGAACACCGGATCGCGCGCTGGGACGGAAGTCGTGCAGCTTTACGTTCACGATCTGTTCTGCGTCGCTGACGACGCCGATCAAGGAACTGAAGGCGTTTGCCCGCATCGAACTCGCGCCGGGCGAGCAGAAAACGGTCTGCGCTCAGCGTGCCTTACGAGCAGTTGGCGTTGATCGACGCCAGCGGTGCAAGCGTGGTCGAGCCGGGCGATTTCGACGTTATGGTCGGGTCGTCGTCCCGAGACGCCGACCTGCTCAAAGACACGTTTACGGTGCGCTAAACACGCCGTTGAGGTTGCACCGTAGGGGCGTCATGAGGGGTCGCGCTGTCGCCCCTACACCCTCATTGAGCCCTACGACCTTTCCTCTCACCGTGACGATGCTCATTCTCACGGCGTGATCTATTTCCCCGATCTCCGCCCCGTGATCGTTCTGCAAATTGGTGGCATGATAGAGTCACCAAATATTTTGGAGATAATCTAATGGTCGAATTTCTGGCAAGTGTTGCGGGTCGGAATTTGCGTATCGCGGTTGGTTTGGTCTTGATCGTGATCGGGCTGCTGGTCGTCAAGGAATCATTGGGGTTGGTCGTCGCGGTGATCGGTCTGGTGCCGCTGTCGGCGGGGCTGCTGGACATCTGCTTGATTGCGCCGCTGGCTGGGCAAGCCGCTCTCCGGCTACGCGATTCGCCACCAGCAATCGGCGCACTAGTAAGCGACTTTAGCCCCGCGTCGGCAGGAAGGTTTTGTCGCAGGGGAAGATCAGCCGGAAACGGCTGCCCTGACCGGGTTCGCTCTCGACTTCGATGCGCCCGCCGTGCCGCTCGGCGATCTTGCGGGCAATCGTCAGCCCTAAGCCGAAGCCGCGCACGCTCCGGGCTTGATCGGCGCGGTAGAAGCGGTCGAAGATGCGCGGCAGTTCCTCGGCGCTGATGCCGACGCCGGTGTCGCGCACGTCGATGGCGATCTCTTGGTCGCTCAGCGGGTAGCAGCGCACGCTGACCTCGCCGCCTTCGGGCGTGTAGGTCACGGCGTTGTCGAACACCGCCTTGAACATCGTCATCAGTTCTTCCATATCGCCCCAAATGCGATACGGTTCGGGCGCGAGTTCGAGCGTGAACGTGATCTCTTTGTGCTGCGCCGACGCCTCGATGTTCATGCTGATCGCGGTCAGCAGGTGATTGATGTCAATCGCTTCGACGGTGGTATCGGTCAGGCTGTCGAGCCGGGACATCGTGATCAGCGACTCGACCAGTTGCAAAATGCGCTCGGTCTGCTCCTTGATGCCCTCGATGTAACCGCTCTGCTTCTCCGGGTCTTTGACCTTTTCCATCAAATACAAGCGCGTGTTGATCACCGAAAGCGGCGTCCTGAACTCGTGCGAGGCGTCGCGCACGAATTCGGAGAGAATGCGCACGCGCTCCCGCTCGATGGCGAGCTGCATGGCGTGATCCGACGCTTGGCGGCGGTCGGTGATGTCGGTCATGATGCCGTCGATGCGCAGCGGGTTGTCTTGCGGGTCGCGCACGAGCCAGAAGCGGTTATGCACCCAGCGCAGCGCGCCGTCGCGCCGCACGATGCGGTAATCGGTGTCGATGCGTTCGCCATCTAGGGCTTGGTCGAGCTGCGCCGCGAACGCAGTTGCGGTCATCCGGGTGAACGATGTCGATCAGCAGCCGGTGATTGGTCAAGATGTCGCTGGGAGAGTAGCCGGTAAAGGTCTCGATGGTCGGGTTGACGTAGACCAGTTCGTGCGTCCCCGGCTGCACCGACCAGACCGCATCCTGCATCGAACTGAGGATGCTCATCAAGCGCTGCTCGCTGGCTTCGAGGGCGCGCTGAGCGCGGCGCTGCTCGCTGACGTCGATGATCACCACGACGCGGAAACGCTCGCCGTTCTCCTGAATCAGCAGGCTGTTGTAGGCGCTGACCTCGAAGGGCGTGCCATCCTTGCGCATCACGCTCCATTCGAGCATGGTTTCGTTCGGTGCGTCGCCCTGCATCACGACGTCGTGCATCTCCTGAGCGCGCTGCGCGTTCTTCCGGCGGAAAGACGAGGCTGAAGTGCTTGCCGATCAACTCGTCGGGGCTGTAGCCGTAGATTTGGCAGTAGGTGTGGTTCACCTGCGCGAACAGCCCGCGCTGCGTCGATCACGCTGATGCCGACCAGCGCCGATTCGTAGATCGAGGTGAACAGGCGCTGACTTTCGCGCAGCGCTTCTTCGGCGAGCTTTCGCTCGGTGATGTCGCGGTTGGTGACGACGACGGCGATAATCTTGCCCGTCGGGGTCGTGCAGCGGGCGTGAAAATGCTCTCGAAGTTGCGCAAGCCCTGTACCGTCGGGAAGGCTTCCTCAAGCGTGACGCTGGCTCCCGGTCGCAAAGACCCGCTTCACTTCCGCTTCGGCGCGCTCGCCGTTGTCGCCGGGGAAGCCGAGTTCGCGCCACGTCTTGCCGATCACCTGTTCCGGCTTGAGGCTGGTATTCCGCAGCGCCGAGGGGCTGGCGTAAAGGAATTTGCTCTCCGCGGTCGAACATCAGGAACGTGTCCGGCGTGGTCGAGAGCACCGCGTCGAAGATGCGCGTCTGCTGTTCGAGTTCGGTCGCCAGCTTGCGGAGTTCCGCCTCGGACGCTTTGCGGTCGGTGATGTCGCGGATGGTGTTGAGCATGAAGACGACTTTGCCGTCCTTGTCGTGGATCGGCGTGAGCGTCGTCATGAAATCGTGCAAGCCGTCCAGCGTCGGGAACTGCTCCTCGTAGGTGATCGACTTGCCGGTCGTGAAGACCTGCTCCAGCCGCTGATCGAAGACCAGCCCGGCTTCTTCCGGGAAACCGAGTTCGCGCCACGTTTTCCCGGTGACCTGCTCGGTCGTCAAGCCGGAGTTTTGCAGCCCGCGTCGTTGACGTAGAGATAATGTCCGTCACGGTCGAACAGGATGAAGGCGTCGGGCGTCGCCGCGAGAATTTCGTCGAGCATTCGCACCTGCTGCTCGACTTCTTCCGCCAAGCTTCTCGACGACGGCTTCGGTCTCTTTGCGCGGGCTGATGTCGCGCTGGAACACGGCGACTTGATCGCCCAGCGGGATGACCTGCGAATAGATACCAGCCCGTCTTGTCGATCCGATACTCGTGCAGCTCGGTGTGATAGACCTCGCCTTTTTCGACCACAGCGATCAAGCGGTCAAACAGCGCTTGCGAGTTTCGATCGGTCAGCGTTTGCCGCAAGCTGCTGCCGATCAGTTGGTCGGGCGGGGTCGTCGCCTGCGAGAAACCGCGCGCGTTGGCATCGATGCAGACTAAGTCGGTGATGTTGCCGCTGTCGTCGCGGATGCATTGGAACAGATAGAAGCACTCGATGCCTTGCTTCGATGGCGGCGCGCGCGCTGCTCGACGTTGGTCGGCTGCAAGGTGATCAGTTGGGCGGGCTGGCCGTCGTGATCGACGGCGGCGCGGGTCAGCGTCACGGCGATAGGGCTGCCCGATTTGCACTTGCAGTGCGCGACCAGCGCGCCAGCGCCGATCGGCTCGAGCACGTCGGCGGCGCGCATCCCGGCTAAGTCGCCGGCTGAGTAGCCGGTGAGGTCAGCGGCGGCAGTATTGGCAAAAACGATCCGGTCATCCTGCTCAAGCAAGAGTGCTGCCGGGATTGCGTTTAGCCAGTCGGCTGACTTCACTGCCATTACCTGCTCCTCAAAGGGTGACGAACGACGATTTCCGATGAAACAATCCGTACTCGCCGCATATTGTAGAAAAAAGCCGGGACTTTGCCACTAGTCCGCCAAGTCCGATTCAATCGAGCAGGCGCTCCCACTCCGCCATCGTCGCGTGAAGCTCGGCTTCGGCGTCGGTGTAGGCGCTGCCGAGCACGCGCACCCGATCGGCATCGGCGGCGGCGCTGGCGGTGCCGATCGCGGCGGTGACGATTTCCTCGAGCCGCGTCTCAAGCTGCGGGATCAGCGCTTCGAGTTCCTCGATCCGCTGCTGAAGCTGGCGCGGGGTCAGGCCATGTTTCTTTTCGGCGGATTTTGACGGCGACGAGCCGTTCCCCTGCTTCGCCTGCGCTTGCTGCTCGTTCAGCGACAGCCGCCGCCTGCCGGGCTGCCGTTCGCGCCGCCAGATATTCCTGATACGTCCCCTTGAACACGTCGAGCTCGCCGGGGCTGACCGCCCAGATTTGCGTCGCCAGCGCGTCGATCAGGTAGCGGTCGTGGCTGACCAGCAGGATCGTCCCGGCGAAGTCCGCCAGCACGTTCTGCAAAATCTCCTGACTGTCGATGTCGAGGTGATTGGTCGGCTCGTCCAGCAGCAGGAAGTTCGCGCCGCCGAGCGCCAGTTTCGCCAGCGCCACCCGCCCGCGCTCGCCGCCGCGACAGCGTGCGGATCGGGCGGAACACGTCGTCGCCCTGGAACATGAACTGACCGAGATAAGTGCGCGCCTCGGTCAAGCCCATCGCCTTGACGGTCATGATCTCGTCGAGGATGCTGTTGTCCTCGTTCAGCAGTTCGTGCGCCTGCGCGAAGTAGCCGATCTGCACCGACGCGCCCAGCTTCGACCTCGCCGCCGAGCGGGTCAAGCTGCCCGATCACCGTCTTGACGAAGGTGCTTTTGCCGACGCCGTTCGGTCCGATCAGCGCCGCGACTTCGCCGCGCAGCAGCACGATGTCGGGCGCTTGAAACAGCGGCTCGTCGGGTAGCCGACGGTCAGCTGCTTGGTTTCCAGCACTTTATCGCCGCTGCGCAGCCCGGCGTTGATGTGCAGATTCATGTTCTGGCGGTCGCGCGGTCGCGCGATCAGTTGGTCGCGCTTGAGGCGTTCGAGCCGCGTGCGCCGTCCCTGCGCCTGCTTGGTGTTCTGCCCGGCGAGGTTGCGGCGGATGTATTCTTCCTCTTTGGCGATGAACTCCTGCTGCGCCTCGTACTCTTTGAGCAGGCGCTCGTGGCGTTCCTCGCGCTGGGTGAGGTAGTGGCTGTAGTTGCCGCGATAGGTTTCCAGCGTGCCGAAGTCGAGTTCCCAGACCGTGCGGGCGACGGCATCCATGAAGTAGCGGTCGTGGCTGACGACCACGCACCGCGCCGGCGAAGTCGTTGAGGAAACCTTCCAGCCACTCAATCGCCTCGATGTCGAGGTGGTTGGTCGGCTCGTCCAGCGCCAGCAGGTCGGGCGCTTCGAGCAGCAGCCGACCGAGCAGCGCGCGCGTCTTTTGCCCGCCGGAAAGCTGCGTCAGCGGGCGGTCGTAGTCTTCCGGCTTGAAGCCCAAGCCGTGCAGGACGCGTGCGCATCCGCTGCTCGTAGGTGTAGCCGCCCGCGAGTTCGAAGCGCTCTTGCAGTTCGCCGTAGCGGGCGAGCGCGGCGTCGTGCTGCGCGTCGGCGAGTTCGTGCTCCAGCCGGGCGAGTTCGGCTTCCTGCGCGCGCAGGTCGGTGAAGGCGGTCAGCAGTTCTTGCCAGACGCTGTGATAGCCGTGCAGTTCGGGGCGCTGGGGCAGAAAGCCGATCCGCACGCCGCGCGCCCGCGTGATCGTCCCGTCGCTGGGCAAATCCAGCCCGACGATCAGGTTGAGCAGGGTCGTCTTGCCCGCGCCGTTGGGTCCGACCAGCGCGATCCGCGCGCCGTGCGGGACGTCAATCGTGACGCCGCTGAAAATTTCGTCGGGACCAAATTCTTTGCTGAGATTGTTCGCAGAAATCAGGGACATAATCGCTGGCTGGTGGTTGCTTACAGTTGCTTACAGACCGAGACGATTATAGCAGAAAATCGCGCTCGTTCCGTACCGCTTTGACCCCACCCCCGCGCTGCGCGCTTCCCCTCCCCGAATTCAGGGAGGGGAGCGTACAAAAGACTCGGCTTGCCGGCGCGTTGGGAAATGCCCAATCACGTTTTTGCGGTGACTGCTGCGCTATTGCGATGGGCTGGTCAGCTTTCGAGCGGAAGCCGGGTGTGATAGGGATTCGCGCCCCCGGCGAAGGGCGCGCCGAGCACGCCTTCCAGCAGCGCCAGCGTCGGGTCGTCGTCGCCGACGTAGACGGCGATCACGCGGTCGGCGCGGTAGAGGTGCGGCGTGGCGATCCAATTGACCAGCGTCACGCCGATGTTCCCGCTGATCCACGCGCCATCCGACGAAAAACGGGCGGCGTCGGCGCGGGCAGCGGCGGCGTCGAGATACTCGTAAACTTGCAGGCGCTGGCTGTTCACGCGCAGGATCACGCCCGCGCTTTGCAGAAACGACTGGGCAACGCGCCTTCCGGGGCGACGAGCGCGCCCGCCGTGCGCAGCGCGTCGGCGAGGCTGTGGCTGTCGGTCACGGCTGTGACTGCGGTTGGCGGCAGTGTCGGTTCGTCGAGTGCAATCGCCCATGACTGAGGCATCGCCTGACCGCACGCCGCCGCAAGCAGCAGCGCGATCAGCAGGATCAGTGGAACGATCGAGCGGCGCATAGAAAACCATCCTTTCCGTTCTACAGACGTTAGACGCCGCAAATGCCGAAAAGGTTGCAAATTAAGCGTGGAGTTATTGGTTGTCAGTTTTTAGTGATCGACGTTTGGCTTTATGCAGAACGCGGGTGAGTGTGCTGAATTCTGCGACCAATCGGACTAGCAGCGGATCGGAACTCAAGAACTAATGACTAATCAGCTAAAAGCTAGAGTTATCCCGTGACGAAATAGCTCTGGCGCAGCGGGTGCGTCCCGGCGCGCGTGAACAGCGCCGCGCCCAACCCGGCGGCGCTCAGGACGTTCAGCGCGAGGAAACTCAAGACGAAGCCGAAGGGCAGCAGCGCGATCCCCGCCAGCAGCAGCGCAATGATGACGCTGCCGACCAGCGCGGCGATCATCGGCGGCGTGCCGGGTCGGGCGGCGCGACGGCGCAGCACCCAGTCGCCGATCATCAGCGCCAGCGTGATCAGCCCGGCGAGGCTGAGGATGCCGAGCAGCAGCCCGACGATCAGGAACAGCGGGATCAGCAGCAAGCCCAGCGGCGGCACGACCGCCAGCACGAAGATCATGACCAAGAACAAGCCGATCATCAGCAGGTAGACGGCAATGCCGACGCCGCCGAACCCGCGCGGGCGGGCGCGCAGCGCTTCCTCGATGTGGCTGATCTGGCGCGGGAACAGCGTCACCGCCAGCGCCGACGTTCCGGCGAGGATCACCGTGCCGAAGATCGCCAGCACCAGCGCGCTCGCCGGGCTGATCTGGATCATCGTCCCGGCAGTGTCGCGCACCGCCGAGTTTCGCAGCGCGATCAACGCCGTGAAGGGCGCGAAGTTCTCTTGATTGCAGCTTAGTTCGGCGGGAGTTCTGCCGCCCGTCCTTGATCGTCTTGACGCAGGCGTTCAGCGTCCCGTTGACCTGCGTATCGGGCAGGATGGTCAGCGTTTCGCCGCTGACGTACAGCTCGCCGTCGATCTGCCCGCTCAGCGTGACGTTGGTCCCGACGAGGCTGGCTTGTCCGGCGACGTGGGCGGTCGGGTCGATCAACAGGGTCGTGCCGAGCGCCGTCAGATCGCCGCCGACTTGCCCGCTGACGCGAATCGTGTCGCCGACGAGGGCGGCGCTGCCGTCACCTGGCTGGCAGCGTCCAAGCCGATCGCCTTGCCAAAGACGACCAGATCGCCCGCGTGAGTCTCGCTGAGGCGATAATTTTCTTCGGCGATGATGTTCTTTTCGTCGATCACGTCGCGCGGGGTGACGATCTGGTGTGCCAGCGCGGTCAGCGCCAGCACGACGACGACGGCTGCGCCAAAGATTAAGAGTTACGGCGGCTACGCATTGCGTTCTCCTGCCCTAGAGTTCTTCCCGGTTTTGCCACGCAAACCGCACCAACCAGAACAAGGCAATCGGGATGAGCGTCAGCATCAGCGCTGGCACTTCGGGATAGGTCTGGAGCATTTGCTGTGCATTCTGGACTAAGCTATCGAGCGAATTCATCACCAGCGCCAGCAGGTTGACGACCTGCCCGATCAACACGGTCAGCGCCGACGCGCTGCCGATCACGTTCAGGATCAACCAGCCGATGCCCGCCAGCAGCGGCGCCAGCACCAGCGCGATCACCGCCAAGCCGAGCGCCAGCGCCAGCCCGGACGAGCGCGTCAACTGCTCCGGCTGCAAGCCTTCCGCCAGCCGCGCCATGATCTTGAGCGCCAAGCCCTGCGGCGCGCGCTCGTAGGGCGCGGCGCGCAGCATCCGATCCACCTGCTTGAGCCGGCTGAATTCGTCGGCGTCGGCGGGCGATTGGTCGATCTGCGCATACAGTTCGTTCAAAACCTCCGCCGGGAGATTCTTATCGAGCGCTTCCTGCATCAGTCGGTTTTGTCGTGACATCACGCATTCTCCAGTAAAGGCGTTATCGCGCTGGATGCCGTCTTCGGGTTGATCTTTTCGGCAAGGATTTGCCGCGCGCGGAACAAGCGGCTCTTAATCGCGCTTTCGGTCGTGTCCAATACGTCGGCAATCTCGCTGTAAGAAAAGTCATACCAATAACGCAAAACTACCGCTGCGCGGTAATCAGGGCTGAGTTCGTTCAGAATCGACTGGATGGCGGCGCTCTGCTCGTGGCGGATCAACTCGTCTTCCGGTTCGGGTTCGTCGCTGCTGAGCGTCAAGTTGGGCAGCGGATCGTCAATCGAGAGCCACGTCATCCGGCGACGGCGCAGCCGGTCGATGCAGTGGTTCGAGGCAATCGTCATCACCCACGTTTTGAACGAGCGCGCCGGGTCATAACGTTGGAGATTCAAGTAGGCGCGCAAAAAGGCTTCCTGCGCTGCATCTTCCGCTTCGGTACGTTCGGACAACATGCGGTAGCACAGGTTATAGACCGAGTCTTGGTAGGTGTAGACCAGTTCCGCGAATGCGTCCTGATCGCCCTCCATAGCGGCTTGTACCCATTCAAGGACTACCGGGTCGGGTGTAGACACGAAATCACTTTCTCCAACAGCAGCCAACCGCGCCAGCCGCGAGCGCGCTCTCGCTTTGATGTGCGTGGCTTGTGTCAATCTATACGCAGCGTTGGCGTAGAAGTTGCGGTTTGGGTTGACGACTATTCATGATTATACGACGTTCGGGGGTAGAAGGCGGGGCTAGGGTCTGTGTGATTCCTCGTAGTCTTAAATGATCTGCGTGAATGGCATCGTCCAGGTGCGTCGGACGTGAGCGTGCTCTATGAATAGTCGCTGCTCGATCCCACCATCAAGTAATCGCGCCGGGACTTCAAAGCCGCGCTTGGAGCCAGTGCTTCGTATTCTTTTTGGGCTTCGGTCGTGAACAGTTTGTCCGCCATTGTTCCGCCCTCGCTTTTGCGTCATTATCGGGCTTATTAAACGCCCTCAATGAAAAGCGTCGCAGAATGAATCACTCGCGACGTTTACTCAGTACTATCTTTTACACCAATCCCGCGTCTTGCTCGGCTTGAGTCAGCGATTGATCGAACAGTTGCAGCCCTTCGTCGAGCGTGTCGCGCTCGATCATCAGCGGCGGGCAGAAGCGGATCGTGCTCTCGCCCGCGCCCAAGACCAGCAACCCGTTGTCGATGCCGTGGCGTTCCAGCCCGTTACGGACGGCTTTGGCGGGCGTCCGCGCTTCGTCGAGCACCAGTTCCGCGCCGACCATCAAGCCCTTGCCGTCGATCCGCCCGTGCCGCATCGACGGGTGATTGGTCCGCAGTTCTTCCAGCGCGTCGAGCAGGTATTCGCCTTGTTCGGCGGCGTTCTGCATGTAGCCGTGCTCGATCAAGTCGATGGTCACCAGCGCCGCCGCGCACGAAACCGGATTGCCGCCGAAAGTCGAGCCGTGCGCGCCGGGGGGCCACGCCATGATGTGCTGCTTGGCGATGATCGCGCCCAGCGGCATCCCGCTGGCGATCCCCTTCGCCGAGCAGACGATGTCCGGCTCGACGTCGTGATGCTCGATTGCCCACCATTTGCCGGTGCGCCCCATGCCGCTCTGCACCTCGTCGGCGATCAGCATGATGCCGTACTTGTCGCAGATGGCGCGCAGCTGCTGGACGAAGCGGCTGTCCGGCATCAGGTAGCCGCCCTCGCCCTGAATCGGCTCAAGGATGATCGCCGCGACCGAGTCGCCGGGGAAAATGCGCTTGAAGACCACGTCTTCGAGGTAATCGGCGCACATGCAGTGGGCTTCGCAAGCGGCTTGCTCGCGCCCGTGCATACAGCGATACGGGATTGTTGTAGGGGATGTGATAGACGCCGGGGATCAGCGGGAAGAAGCCGTCGCGCTGGACGACCTTGCTGGCGGTCAGCGAGAGCGCGCCCATCGTCCGCCCGTGAAACGCGCCGAAGAAGGCGATAATGTGCTGGCGACCGGTCACCCAGCGCGACATCTTGACCGCCGCCTCGACCGTCTCCGCGCCGGAATTTGCCAGAAAAACGCGGGCATCTTCGCTGAACGGGGCGATCTCCGCCAGCTTCTCGGCGAGCCGCACCTGCACGTCGTAGTAATAGTCCGTCCCGGCGATGTGGATGAATTTCTGCGCCTGCTCGGTGATCGCCTTGACGACCGCCGGATGGCTGTGCCCGGTCGCGGTCGTGGCGATCCCGGCGGCAAAGTCGATGTATTCGTTGCCATCGACGTCCCAGACGCGCGCCCCTGATCCGTGATCCATCACAAACGGATAGCGCGGCACCGACGAGCCGGACATCAGCTTGTCGTCGCGCGCGATAATCGCCTGCCCTTTCGGACCCGGACGGAGCGAAGTGTCGGTTATCATCATTGAACTCCAGTGAACTGCGAAAAAAAGAATAGCGAGGTTTATTAAACGCTTATCCTCATCAAGTGGGCTGATTATATCGACCCGACAGATTGTCGGCAATCGCCGCCGCATTGGGTAGAATAGCCGATCTACGAACGATCACAGAGCGTTGTAGGGGCGGGTTTCAGACCTGCCCCTACGCGGAATAACAGGGAACAGCTATGGACATCATCTTGATCGGGTTTGGCGTGGTCGGGCGCGGCTTTGTCGAGATTCTGCGCGACAAAGCCGACGATCTGCGCGATCAGCAGGGCTTCAAGGCGCGGCTGGTCGGCGTGGCGACGCGGACGCGCGGCACGCTCTACGACCCGGCGGGGCTAGACCTCGACGCGCTGCTGAGCGCCGAGCGCTTCGACCGCTATCCCGGCGGCGATCAAGTCTGGCGCGATTGGGACGCCGCCCGCCTCGTCCGCGAGAGCCGCGCCGACGTGATGGTCGAAGCCAGCCCGACCAATCTGCAAAACGGGCAGCCCGCGCTCGATCTGTGCCGCGCCGCCTTCGAGACCGGCAAGCACGTCGTCCTCGCCAACAAGGGACCGGTCGCCGTCGCCTACGCCGAACTGCAAGCGCAGGCACAAGCGGCGGGCAAGCGTCTGTGCTTCGAGGCGACGGTCATGGCGGGCACGCCCTCGATCCGCTTGGCGCAGCAAGCGCTAGCGGGCTGCACCATCAGCGGCGCGCGCGGCATCCTCAACGGGACGACCAACTACATCCTGACCGAGATGGAAGGCGGTTTGGCCTACGCCGAGGCGCTCAAGCTGGCGCAGGCGATGGGCTACGCCGAGTCCGACCCGGCGGGCGACGTCGAAGGCTGGGACGCGGCGGGCAAAGCGATCATTCTGGCGGCGGCGCTGTTCGGCAAGCGGCTGACGCTCGACCAGATGGTCGTGCGCGGCATCACGGCGATCACGCCGGAGGACATCACGGCGGCGCGGGCGGCGGGCGAGCGCTGGAAGCTGATCGCCGAGGTCACGCCGGAAGGCGGATCGGTCACGCCGCAGCGCCTGCCGCTGACACATCCGCTGGCGAACGTCGCCGGTGCGACCAACGCCATCACCTACGCGACTGATCTGCTGGGCGAAGTCACGCTGATCGGCGCGGGCGCGGGCAGCACGCCGACCGGCTTCGGCATTCTGGCGGATTTGCTCGACATTCAGCGCCGCACGAGCGGGGAGAAAAACTTGTGAAAACAATCGGTCTGATCGGCGGGATGAGTTGGGAATCCTCGCTCGAATACTATCGTATGATCAACGAGACGGTCAAGCAGCGCTTAGGCGGCTTGCATTCGGCGCAGTGCCTGATGTTCTCGGTCGATTTCGCCGAGATCGAGCGGATGCACACGGCGGAGTCAGTGGGATCAAGCGGGGCGGGCGATGGCGGAGGCGGCGCGGCGGCTGGAACGCGGCGGCGCGGATTTCGTCGTCCTCTGCACCAACACCATGCACAAGCTGGCGGGCGAGATCGAGGCGGCGGTCAGCATTCCGCTGCTGCACATCGCCGACCCGACCGCCGGGGCGATTCAGGCGGCGGGGATCAAGCGGATCGGCTTGCTGGGGACGGCGTTCACGATGGAGCAGGACTTTTATCGCGGGCGGCTGAGCGACAAATTCGGGCTGGACGTGCTGATCCCGGATGCCGCCGGACGGGCGGAGGTTCATCGCATCATTTACGAAGAACTGGTGCTCGGCATCGTCAAGGACGAGTTGCGCGAGGTCTACAAAACGGTGATCGACTCTTTGATCGCGCAAGGGGCGGAGGGGATCATCCTCGGCTGCACCGAGATCATGCTGCTGATCGGGCAGCACGACAGCCCGGTCCCGGTGTTCGACACGACCACCCTGCACGCCATCGCCGCCGCTGATCTGGCGTTCTAGATCGATCAGCGGCGCGCCGGTTCTATTTGTGTTACGATCCGGAATTCGTTACGTTAAATGGAGCCGCGTAACCCTAATGCAGATTGTCACTGATAGTTCGATGGATTGGTCGCCCGAACAGGCGCGGGATTTTAAAATTCACGTTATTCCCCAAACATTTACGCTCGATGGAAAAACTTATCGCAGCGGAGTTGACGTCTCGGTCGAAGAGTTTTACCAGTTGATCGGGAGTACCGATGGTTTCCCGATCACGTCGCAGCCTTCCCCCGGTGAGTTTGCCGAAGTCTACCGCAAGCTCGCGGAAACCGACCCCGACATCCTCTCGATCCACATCTCCTCCGGCTTGAGCGGAACCTACAACGCGGCGCGCTTGGGCGCGCAGATGGTGCCCGAAGCCAATATCACCCTCTACGACACCAAGAACCTTTCCGGGGCGGAGGGGTGGCACGTCGAGGGCGGCAGCCCGCGCTATCGACGCGGGTTGGAGCCGGGAACGCATCATCAACCTGCTGGAGCAGATCACCGCCAGCACCGACATGATGTTCACGCTGGCGACGCTCAAGTACCTGATTCACGGCGGGACGCATCAGCCACATCAGCGGCTTGCTCGGCTCGCTGCTGGACATCAAGCCAATCATCTATCGTCGAGAAAGTCGGCGGTACTTACGTCCAAAAGGCGACGGTGCGCTCGCTCAAAAAGTCAACGCTGATGCTGCCGGAACTGGTCGCTAAGCAGTTGGCGCGGGCATCGACCTGCGCGTGCAGATCATGCACGGGGATAACGAAGCCGGCGCTCGCCTGATGCGTGAGAAATTCGACAGCCTCTTCAACTGCACGTGGCTGCCGCTCAGCCCGATTGCGCCAGTCTTGGGCGCGCACACGGGTCCCGGTTTGGTCGGCGCGATCTACGCGCCCATGAGCCAGTTCCCCGAACTCCCGAATTAGTAAGCTCGCCCCTCTCCGGTTGCGTAGGAGAGGGGTGACTGTTCCCTCGATGACCCCAAAACTCGCCACTTGACCTAGCCACTTCAAGCGCCGCTTGTGATGTTTGTCACATGTCAATCGTATGCCCGCGGGCATACGATGAAACTGAGTGTTCACGCTGGTTTAAGAGGATAAATCGCAATGGCAGTTCAGGGACTTTCCGCTTCCGAGATGGAATGCGCGACCTGCGCGCTGCGCGCCGGCGCTGAAGCTAACCCCAAAGCCTTTAAGTCACGGCTGTGGCGTTGGCACACGACGTGGTGCCCCGGCTGGAAAGCTTACCAACCGGCGCTCAAGAACGACAACAAAAAGCCGTAAGCGCGGTTATGCAGATCGCGTAGGGGCAGGACTAAGTCCTGCCCCTACAATCAGAATTCCCCTCAGATTTCCAAATTACAATTTGGAGTCGTTTAGCTCGGCGGGTTGACCTCGACGAAGCGCAGCGCGGCGATGTTGAGGTCGCATTCGCAGCGCGTCTCGACGGTGTAGACCGGCGACGCCGGATTCCCGGCGGGATCGAGCAGTTGGGCGACGAACTGAGCATCGCGGGCGACGCTGCCGAGCGGCACTTCGAAGCCGCCCGGTCCGAAGCCGGGCGCGCTGCCGGTCGCCACCGTCTGATCGACGCCTTCGCCGACGACGTGGACGCCGTAGCCGTTGAGCGCCGACCCGTCGTAATTCATGACCGATCCGGCGATGCTCGACCAGTTACACGCGCCGCGCGCGTCCGGGTTGGTGATGTAGATGACGTGGTCACGCTGGAGCGTGAAGGGGAAATCGCCCTGCTCGCTCGGCGGGATCGGCGTCCCCTGCGGCGTGCTGAAGCCTTCCAAGAAGATCGGCGTAAAGGTCAGCGTCGGCGCGAGCGACGGGATCGGCGACGGCGTGAAGGTCTGGCTGGGCGTCAGCGTCGGCGCGGGCGTCAGCGTGAAGGTCGGCGTGTAGGTCGCGGTGATCACCAGCGGCAGCGGCGTCGGCGGCGCGAGCGGATTGAGCGCCGAATACGGATTCTGCCAGATCAGCCCGAAGTAGGTGAGCAAGCCGCAGGATGCCAGCACGAAGAAGGCCGTGATCAGGTTGCGGACTGCGGTCTTTCGCGCCCGGATCGACCGGGGCGCAGCCGGACGGCGCGGCGGGTCTTTCAGCGGCGCGGTCGGCTGCGCTTCCGCCTGTTCTTCGTCGGGCAGCATCGGGAAGCGATCCTGCAGTGATCGGCGGGCGCTGCCAGCGCGCCTGCTGCTCCGGCGTCAGCGAATCGTCAGCGTCGAAGGGGGTCGCTGTCCCTCAGAGATCGCGCGGGTCTTTCGGATCGTCACTCATCGGCTAAAACGGGCGGGTCTGCTCAAAATTGACCAGCGCCAGATTTTTCGAGCAGTTGTTCAGCTCGAACGTCACCGTGATCTGCGGCGAGATGGCGTCCCCTGCGCCGATTGCAATTCGACGATGTAACTGTTGCCGGTCAAGCTGCTGTTGAGCGGCACTTCCCAGCCCGACAGCCCGTAGAGCGTGTTCGAGCCGCTGGCGGTGTAGACATCGACGCCCTGCCCGAAGACGTGGACGCGCATCTGCTGGAGCGGCAGCCCGGTCAGGTCGAAGACCTGCCCGCCGATTCCCTGCCACGAGCAGCCCGCCGTGTTGGCGAAATTGAGCGTGTAGATCACCTGATTATCGCGCAGGACGAACGGATAGGGCGACGGCGGCGGCTGCGGTCGGCTGCGGCGTGAAGTCGAGCACCGTCGGCGTGATGCTGGGCGTCTCGGTCAGCGTGACGGCCAGCGTATTGGTGATCGTCAGCGAGGGCGTGATGCTGGAGGTCGGCGCGAGCGTATCTTCCGGGCGCGGCGTTTCAGTCGGCGGATGGTGTCGGTCGGCGCGGGCGTAAAGGTCAGCGTGGAGGTCAGCGACGGGATCAGCGTCCACGTCAGCGTGGGCGTGATGTGGGCGTGTCGGTCGAAGATCGGCGTGTCGGTCGCCGTCGGGATAGCGGTGCGTATCCGTCGGCGTAAAGGTCGGCGTGAGCGATGGCAGAACGGCGGAAGTCGGCAGCGCAAAGGCGACGGGTGTCGGCACGGGCGCGGGCGCGCTCATGCGCGTCGCCACCAGCGCAATCGCAACAATGGTGAGCACCAGAAAGAAGATGCTGATGAGATTGTAGACTTGCGCTCTTCCTTGCCCCATGTAATCCCCCAGACGTTACAGATAAGTCTCTATTTTGGCGCTCATGGTCAGAGTTTCCAACCATTTTTCAAAGCGCGTGCGCGCAAGGTCGGCGAGCTTGCTCGGATCAATCGGGCGGACGCCGCGTTCCAGTGTTTGAATGATATGCCAACCGAGCGACGACTGCACGGGACCGGCGATCTGCCCCGGCTCAAGCTGGAAGGCGACCTGCGCCAGCGCCGGTTCGAGCAGTTCTTCCTGCGTGAACCAGCCGAGATCGCCGCCGCTGGTGCTGGTGCTGGTATCCAGCGAATAAGTCGCCGCCAGCGCCGCGAAATCCTCGCCGTCGCGCAGCCGGGCGAGCAGTTGATCCGCCTGATCCTGGGTGGCGACCAGAATGTGACGGGCGTGAACCTGCGCGACGTTGCCGTTGAGGTCGCTGGTGACGTGATCGCGGACGCGGTTGGTCAGCAGCGTATTGTGGAGCACGCTGCGCAGTTCGGCTTCGGTGTAGAGGTTGTCGGTCAGCCACTGCTGCCACTTGCTCGCACCGCCCGCGCTGTCGATCAAGCCTTGCATTTCCTGATCGACCTCCTCCGGGGTGACGACGACGTTGTTCGCCGCCGCCGCTTGATCGATCAAAAGCTGCTGAACCAGCGTGTCGAGCACCATCTTCGGGATCGCGTTGGGGTTCGCCAGCGGCTCCTGCTGATAGCGGGCGACGTTGTGCTGATACTCGGTCAGGGTGATCACGTCGCCGTTGACGCGGGCGACGATCGGTTCGCCCGACGTCGTCGGTCGGCAGCGACGACGGCGTCAATCGCGATCGGCGTCGGTGTCGGTCGATCGGTTGGGCAGCGCCGGTTGGACGCTGTTGGTATTCGGATTTGAGCTGGACTGGCGCGCAGGCTGCCGCGATCACGACCGCCAGCAGCGCCAAAAGCAGGGAAAAATCGCGTTTCGAGTGTGACACACGCGCTCCTTCGCCGAAAGATAATTATCCTAATTATAGCCAAACAACTCCCTTTGCACATAAAGGTGAGAGAATTCGGCTATGTACACGGGGATTACAACGCAAAACCCCGACCTATGCAGGTCGGGGTTTTGTGATGCCGAAGCCCGGACTCGGACCGGGGACCCACGCATTTTCAGTGCGTTGCTCTACCAGCTGAGCTACCTCGGCACGTGAGGGTAGTATAGCGAAAGGCGATTACCCGGTCAAGGGCGGCGTGCTGTCGTCCGCTGATTGGCTTAGGCGAACAGGATGATCACGGTCGCTATGAAAGTCGCAAAAACCAAGCCGATCACGCAGCCTTTCAAGAAGCCGTAGAAGTGAAAAGCGTAGTCGCGCCATCCGGCAGCGCCTTCGGTGCCGGGGAACGGCGGGCGCTGCGGATCGACCAGCGATATGCCGATCCAGTCCAGCGCGATCAAGTCCCACAAATTCACGCCGACGAAGAGGGCGTAAGCATAGAGCCACGCGCTGAAGAAGCTGAAGTCTGCGCCCAGACTGGCTTTCAAATCCCACGTGAGGAGCAGCGGCAGACCGAGAAACAGGACGATGAACGGCGCGCCCAAGATCGTGGTGAGACGCTGTTCATCGGCGGTTTTGGGCGCTGCCAGCGCTTGGATGTCGGCGGGCAAGTCATGCAGCCAGATGCGCGGCTTCCAGCGCAGCGTACCGACGACGAAGACGGTGAAAACGGTCGTCAGGATCAATAGGTCGAGCAGAAATTCGCTGATGGGAAACATGTCACACTCCTGATTTCGTGCGGTGAATTATATATTTAGTCTAGTCTAAATATAGACAGCTGTCAATGATAATCCGGTTTGACTCACGACAGGCGGAGAGAATCGCAGCGAGGAGGGCACAGCGCGCCGTGCCCCTATCGGAATTAAGGGCGTTATATAGCGAGCTCGATGGTTCAGACCGGAACGGCGGCGCAGTGGGCTGGACGCTGAGGTCGTACTCGGCGTAGCTTTGCGGGCTGCCGGGCGCGAACTGCACGACAATCGGCTGCTGGGCGCTGCTGACGATGAAGGGCAGCACCAGCGTCGCGCCGCAGCGCAAATCCGGCTGGTAGGCGCTGCCCCAGCGCAGATTCTCCGCGCCGTCGCCGCCGACAGTTGAGCGTCAGCGCGAACTCGCGGAAGTTGTTGGGCGGCTCGGTGTAGAGGTTGATCGCCCGCACCCAGATCAAGTCGCGGGAGTCGCCTTCCGGCGTCGAGATGGCGTTGTGGAAAGCGGCGCTGCCGTCTCGATCCACCTGCACCAACAGCGCGTCGGCGTCGAGCGGCGCGGTCGGGATCGCCGGGTTGCGGACGATGGGGATGCCGGCGCAGTCGCCGACCGGCGCGATCACCGCCCCGGCGATCCAGCCCTGCCGCTCGTTGAAATCGACCGTGTACCAGTCGTTGTCGGTGCGCCCGATTACCGGGAGCGCTGCTCCCGGCGGCAGCAGCCCGATCACGGCATATTGATCGGCGGGGGCGCTGCGGATCAGCGTGTTGACGTCGCCGGAGTTGGTCACGCGGCAGTCGCTCGCGCGCAGCGTCGTGCCGTCCAGCGCTGCCGGGGCGATGATGGCGCTGCCGAGCAGCAGCGCGACCGTGCCGTCGGCTTTGGCGTCGGCGGCGCTCAGCGCGATCTGGTACTGTCCCGGATCGCCCGCGAGCGTGACCTGCACGCTTTGGAGCTTGTCGGTGAAGGCGGCGACCGTCTGCCCGGCGGCGTCGCGGATTTCGGCGGCGAAGGCGAAACCGGGCGTGGTCGCGTCGAGTTTGAGGCGGGTCGCCGTCGGCGCGGTGAAGTTATAGAGCCGGGTCGTGCTGATGGCGGTGCTGCCTTTGAAATCGACGCGGGTTTCGCTGTTGGCGGGCAGCCACGTCGCCAGCGGTTGGGGCTGGACGGTGGCAGCGGGCGCGGCGTGAGTGATCAGCAGCAGCAACAGCGCGATCCCCGCCAGCACAAGCGCCGGGACAACCAACAGGGCGAGCTTGATCGGGGATCGCGGAATCATCGGGCAGCCAATCTACTGAGTCGGGGCTTCTTGCTTCATAGTTTGACTATAGAGCGAAGCGCCCGACTTTCATCGACGGCAAGCCGACTACTCCCGTACTCGTGCCCATTTTTGAGCGGAGGGCAAGCGTTTAGCGCTGGTCGGATTAGACGATCATGTCGTCAAGGGTCGAAAGCAGGTTGCGGTTGATGAACAGCTTGGTCAGATAGCGATTGGCGCCTTTTCCCAGCGCGTCGCGCACCTGATCCGGGTCGGGGAAATCGGTGAGCACCAAGACCGGGAGCTTT
The DNA here is from genome assembly GCA_963848465.1 of uncultured Chloroflexia bacterium. Lineage (GTDB taxonomy): Bacteria > Chloroflexota > Anaerolineae > Aggregatilineales > Phototrophicaceae > Flexifilum. Next base: position 46,224 of record CAWKDY010000021.1, read on the forward strand.
TTGAATTCGTCCGCGCTGGCGCATCTGCTCCAGAAAGAGCAAAGCGCTGTTGTCCGGCAGCGATAGGTCGAGGATCACGACGTCGGGCAGCGGGTTGTTTTGCAGGAAGTGCGCCGCTGCTTGCACGCTGTTCGTGAAATCGCCTTGAACCCGCCGGTGTTCGATCAGCGTTTCGACGAGTTTTTGAACATCCGCGTCCTGCGTCACCATCAACAGGCACGCTTTTTTCTGAGTCATACGGTTAATCGTCACCATCATCGTACAGTATGTCAACTCGCTCGCTATGATGCGCGCTTAGCCGAGTGAGCTCAAGCGACTGCTCGCAATGGGAATCGATCGTGCGTTAGGGTCATATCGCTATCAGCTTCTTCAGCCGGGGTTGCTGGCAGCGTGCGCTGGTGTTGATTCAGCGCGCGTTCGAGCGCCTCGACCACGAATTTCTGCTCGTCGAGCGGCAGCCCGACGAGCAGGTTGGCAATCGCGTCGGTCTGGGTCTGCTCGAAGCGCTCGACGAGTTCTTGCCCCACCGAACCCAGATAGAGACACATCACCCGCGCGTCTTCTTCGTATGGATGTCGGTGGACGAGATTGGCGTCCAGCATCTGTTTGATCCAGATCGAGACCGACGCTGCGTCACGTCCAACTTCTCCGCCAGCTCTTTCTGCGAAATTCCCGGATGGCGATAGATCAAGTTGAGCGTTCGCAGTTGGTTGACGCTCAGTTGAGCGACGACGTCGTTCGGTGCTTCTGTCTTCGGTGAACTGAAGCAACTGCTGGAAAACGCCGAGAAAGCGCGCCGCTAAGCGATGGGTTTCCTGCTGCTCAGGAGTTGAGTTGATCATCCCGATGCTCCAATTAGTTAAATTATTTAACTAATTATAGGGGATTTACTTCTGCTCAATCCTTAAGCGATGATCGAGCGTTTGGCAGGCGCTCGCTTGTCTCGGCGCGTGGGAGGTGTTACTCTCGACATTATGGACAATGGAGGGACCTAGATGAGCGACGAGCGTGCCGAAGCCTTAGGAAAAATCGCCGCCGAAATTCGCACCTGCAAGCTGTGTGACCTCTGGAAGAACCGCACCAAAGCTGTCCCCGGCGCGGGCGATATCCACGCGGACATCCTGTTCGTGGGTGAAGGTCCCGGCTTCAACGAAGACAAGCAGGGCTTGCCCTTCGTCGGGCGATCCGGCACCTATCTCGAAATCGCTGCTCAAGCTGCTCGATCTGACGCGCGACGACGTGTTCATCACCAACGTGGTCAAGTGCCGCCCGCCGGAAAACCGCGACCCGACGCCGGTCGAGATCAGCACCTGCAAGCCCTACCTCGACCAGCAGATCGCGCTGATCGACCCGCTGATGATCGTCACGCTGGGGCGCTACAGCATGGCGCGCTACTTCCCCAATGGCAAGATCACGCGGATTCACGGTCAGCCGAAGTTCGAGGACGGGCGGGCGTACTATCCGCTGTTCCACCCGGCGGCGGTGCTGCGCAATCCCGGCTTGCAGCCGGAGATGGAAGGCGACTTCCGGCGCATTCCCGAAATTCTCGACAAGGTGCGGCAGATGCGCGACGCGGGCAAGAAGCCGCCGCCACCGGCTGCTGACGAAGCGCCGCCGACGCAGCTATCGCTGTTCTAGAGAAGGCTGAGCTGACTGAGCACCGAGCTAGCTTGATGTAAGGACACGATCAAGCGTGCTTTTGACCGCCTCTTTAGTGGGCGGCGAGTTCCTAGCTGAGGGATTAAATCCCTCGGCGAACGCCAGCTCGACAACGCATGGCATAGGATGACGATATTGACCTCAAAAATCTACTTGTCGCTGGTGTTCCACAATCACCAGCCGGTCGGCAATTTCGAGAGCGTGTTCGCGGAAGCCTACGAGAAAAGCTATCTGCCGCTGGTCGAGGTGCTGGAGCGGCATCCGAAAATCCGCGTAGCGATGCACTTCACCGGCAGCCTGCGCGACTGGATTGTGGCGCAGCACCCCGAACTCTACACCCGCGCGCGGGCGCTGGTCGAGCAGGGGCAGCTCGAAATCCTCGGCGGCGCCTACTACGAGCCGATCCTCGTCATGCTCAGCGACGCCGACAAGATCGGGCAGATGACGCTGCTCAGCGACTCGGTCGAGGCGGATTTCGGGGCGCGCCCGACCGGGATGTGGCTGGCGGAGCGGGTCTGGGAGCCGTCGCTGGCGCGCCCCATCGCCCAAGCGGGACTGCAGCTACGCCATCGTCGACGACACCCATTTCAACTTCACCGGCTTCGACGACGACGACCTGTTCGGCTACTACGTGACCGAGGAGCAGGGCGACCTGCTCAACATGTTCCCGTCGTCGAAAGACCTGCGCTATCTGCTGCCGTGGAGTCCGGTCGAGCAGGTGATCGGCTGGCTGCGCGACAAAGCCAACCACCTCAATCACCCGATTTTGCCGCCGCCGCTGGCGCTGATGGGCGACGACGGCGAGAAGTTCGGCATGTGGCCCGGCACCTTCGAACACTGCTGGACGAATGGCTACATGGATCGCCTGTTCAGCGCGATTGAAGCCAACGCCGATTGGCTGGAAACGACCACGCCGGGCGCGTATCTGCGCCAATATCCCGGCGCGCGGTCGCGCTTATCTGCCGACCGCCTCCTACCTGGAAATGACCGAGTGGGCGCTGCCCGCCGAACGGATGCACGAGATCAAGAGCATCCGCACCGGCATGGAGCGCGAGATCGACCAGAAGCAGTGGAGCGAGCCGGGGCGGTCGGAGTATCTGCGCCGGGTGCAGCACTTCATGCGCGGCGGCTTCTGGCGCAACTTTCTTGGCGAAGTATCCCGAAGTCAACCAGATGCAGAAACGCGGCATGTACACCAGCCGCCGCCTGCACGCGCTGCCGGACGGCGACGGCGAAACGAGCGCGCTCAAGCACCTGTGGGCGTCGCAGTGTAACTGCGCTTACTGGCACGGCGTCTTTGGCGGCATCTATCTGTTCCACATCCGGGCGGCGAATTACGCCAACCTGCTCGACGCCGAAGCGCTGATCCTCGACGACAAGGTGACCGCCGAACAAATCGACTTCGACCTCGACAGCCACGCCGAGATCGTCGTCAGCAGCAACCCGTTCTCGCTGGTGATCGCGCCCGGCGTTCGGCGGCGCGGTCTACGAGTGGGACGACCTGCCCAGCCGCTACAACCTGCTCAACATGATGACGCGGCGGCGCGAGGGCTATCACCTCGACCTCGAAGAAGCGGCGGCGCGCGGCGACGTGATCACGCCGGAGATGCCGCAGTGGAACGCGCCGACCAACATCCACACGACGTGGGTTCGCGCCAAGCGGCTGGGCTTGGAGCGCGATTTGGTGGTCGATTGGCACCGGCGCGGCTCGCTGATCGACCACTTCCTGAGCGACGACATGACGCTCGACCAGTTCCGGCGCGCCTCCTACCGCGAAACCGGCGACTTCGTGCTCGGCGAGTATCAGGCGGAGGTCAGCGGCAGCGGCATCGGCTGCCTGCGTCAGTCACGCTGAGCTGCGACGGGCACGTCTGGGTCGATGGCGTGCAGCAGCCCGTCCGCGTGAGCAAGCGGCTGACGATCACGGGCGGGCGTGCGCGAGCTGGAAGCCGCCTACACCGTCACCAACTTGGCGGACTTGCCGCTCCATCTGCGCTTCGGCATCGAGACCAGCTACGGCTTCGACGGCGGCGATACCGAACTGTGCTATCTGGCGATCTACGACGGCGCGACCGTCGGCTTGGGGCAGGTCGGGCGCGAGCGAGGACGTGCTTCGGCTATCGGCTCGGGACGACCGATTCGCGGCTTCGAGGTCGACGTGACGCCGACGCATGGCGGGGTCGCTGTGGCGCTTCCCGCTCGAACCCGTGACCATGAGCGAGGGCGGCTACGAGCGCATCCATCAAGGGACGGTGCTGCTCAACCTCTACCCGCTCGACCTCGCGCCGGGAGCAAGCTGGCAGAATACGCTGCGCTTCAAGATCAGCGACCTGAAGCAGCCGGAGATCGACGACCCGGCAACGCTCACGGCGACGGAACAGGGGATGCACCAAGCGAGGTCCCGGCTTCATTGACCAGGGGCGTTAGCATAACGCCCCCGCGAAGGCCACGATTTTCCAGCGATCGCGTTCGAAAACTCACTTCAGCAATTCAGCGCCCTATTTCGGATGGCGCAGCTAATGCTGCGTGCCAGTTACTGGGAGCAGCCCAATCGCTCGCGCGGCTTAGTGCCCTAGCCGACCGGTTGTGAAGGTTATGCCTTTGTCAGCAGACAGACATTTGGCAGTATTCGCTGAAAAATTTCCGCTATAATGTGGAGAGAAGTTTTACGTTACATGAAAACGAAAGGTAAAAAGGCGGTGGTTCGTGAGTTACTAATTACTGTAATTATCGTAATTCTCGCTCATGGACTTATTTTCGGCAATTAATGCCAGCAGTTACAAGGCGCCGTCCAATTCACGCTTACTCGATGGGTGCACCGCCGACGGGGTACCGGATACGGACGTTTTTGATCGGGACAATACTGGGAGCGGCACGGAGCAGGTGCGGATCGACGTGTTCGACGGCGCGGGCACCGTGATCTATACGGTCACGTTTTCGAACGCACTCGCTACCTACGCGGCGGGGTTGATCGACACGACCGCATACAGCACCGCGCCCCAATACAACCCGATCACGGTTGTGGTGACGAGTCTCGCTGGGAATGATTTACCAGAGGTTTCGACGGTCATCGGGACGGGAAGCTGCGCCGGGCTGCCGACCTACGGCAATGCTTGTATCGCCTTGACCCCCGACGCGGTGGTCGGCGACATGCCGTTCTCGACGCAGGCGTACTACGCGCCGGGTAAAGCAGCCAACGGCGTCGTGCTCAACCCCGGCACCTACTGGGTCTTGGGCGAGGACGAAAGCGGCGAGTACTACAAGATCGTGCTGTCGTGCCAGTATCTCTGGGTGCCGGTCAACTCGATGCAGCCGAGCTTCCAAGCACCTTGGAGCGGTCAGCCGCTGCCGATGACGGTCGTCGATTAAGCGGTCGCATGACTAACTAAACGGGGTGATCTTAGCGGGATCGCCCCGTTTTTGATCTTCGCGCCGGGTTAGGAGACTTCGCTCTCAGCTTGAGCCACCCAACTCGGCTGCGGACCCTCGATTTGCCCCAGCAGCATGTTCAACTGAGCGGCGTGCCCCTGCACGTGGCGCAGGTTGTAGATCAACAGTTCGAAGAAACTGCATTCGCCCCATGCAAACTGGCAGAGTCGCCGCGCCGTTTCGTCGGTCAGCGCCTCGATGGTCGCTGTGGCAGCGCGCGCGGCAGTCGCCGAGATAGTGCTGGAGTTCGGCTTTGGTGTAGACCCGTTCCGGCAGCGGATCGTCGCCGTCCTGCTCGATCAGGGTGAAGGGAGCCGGGGGCAAAAAGCCTTCCTCCGCGCCGGTCAGGTAGAGGTCGAGCCAGAACAGCGTGTGATAGACGACGTACCAGAATTGGGCGCGTTCCGGTTTGGCATCGGGCGTCAGCCACAGCGCCGCCGTCCAGAGCTCGCCGGGGCAGGCGCTCACGGTGATGTCGAGCAAATCAATCGCCGCCCCAAACTGCTGCCAAATACTCGTTTTCAGAGAGGTATCCATCGGATTGCCGGCCTTTCCACACTAGAAGATTCGCACGAGCGTTATCACGCTGCTGAGATGGCGGGATTCTAACGCGGATTGATTTGTTGTACAAATGTTCTGGTACTTGGCTGCGTTATAATCTGGTGCTTGACGAAAGGTGAAAGCCAATGACCACACCGGATCCGAACTATCTCAAGCACGATCAGTATAAAGATGCCTCGCGGCTGTCGGCGCGGGCATATCTGCATTCGGCGTTCAGCCGCAATCCCTACGGTTGGTTCAAGTGGATGTTCGACCTGTACCAGCTTCCGCCGAAGGCGCGGATTCTCGAATTGGGGGCGGGCGCGGGCTGGCTCTGGCTGGGAAACCGCGAGCGCATCCCGGCGGGCTGGCAGATCACGCTGTCGGATTTCTCGGCGGGGATGCTGGACGAGCAGCGGCGGACGCTGGCGCAGGTCGCGCACGAATTCAGCTTCGAGGAGATCGACGCGCAGGCGATCCCGTACCCGGATGCGAGCTTCGACGCCGTGATCGCCAACCACATGCTCTATCACGTCCCTGACCGCCCGCAAGCCATCGCCGAGATGCGCCGCGTGCTCAAGCCGGGCGGCACGCTCTACGCCGCCACCAACGGCGAGCATCACTTACAGGAAATCCACCAACTGATGGCGCGCTTCGGCTTTGCAGCCGGAGGAATGGTTGGACGGCTTCGTCTCAGTGCGCGGCTTTACGCTCGAAAACGCTGCCGAGCAGCTTCGCGCGCAGTTCGATCAGGTCGAGGTGGTGCGCTACGACGACGCCATCGAGATCGGCGACGCCGAGCCGCTGGTCAATTACATCCTGTCCTATCCGGTGCAGTTGAGCGACGAGCGGATCGCCGAACTACGCGCCTACATCGAGGGCGGAGATCGCGCGGGCGGGGAAAATGGCGATCACGAAGGACATGGGGGTGGCGATTGCGAAATGAATGCAAGCGGCTGAAGGGCAGGGTTTCAAACCCGCCGCTATGTGCGATAGGGGTGAGATCAATCTTTACCAGCAGCAGTAGCCGCCGTCGATGATGATGTCGCCGCCGGTCATGAAGTCGGAGGCTTGCGCCGCCAGATAGACGACCGCGCCTTGCAGGTCGGTCACGTCGCCCATGACCTTCTGGGGCGTGAGCGCCATCCATGCCGGGAGCATCTTCTGCCCGATGGGCGTCGCCAGCAGGTCATCGACCAGCGCCGTCCGCGTGTAGCCGGGGCTGATGGTGTTGACCCGCACGCCGCGATCCGCCCACTCCGCCGCGAGGCTGCGCGTCAGGTGGAGCACACCGGCTTTGCTGGCGTTGTAGGCGGCTTGATTCTGCGGCGTGTTGGCGATGTGCCCGGACATCGAGGCGGTGTTGATGATCTTGCCGTAGCCCGCCGCCAGCATGACTTTCGCCTCGGCTTGAGCGCACAGGAACACGCCCTTGAGGTTGATGCCGAGCATCCGATCCCAGTCGGCTTCGGGCATGCTTTCCGAGTTCGACCCACTGCCCGATCCCGGCGTTGTTGACGCCAATGGTCAGCTTGTCCCAGTGATCGGTGATCTGCTTGACCATCGCCGCGACTTGATCGAGCTTTGGTCACGTCGGCTTGCACGGCAATCGACTCGATGCCTTTGGCGGTCAGTTCGGCGACGACCGCCTGCGCCGTCTCCGGCACGAGGTCGACAATGGCGACCGCCGCGCCCGCTTCGCCGAGCGCGTGTGCGTAAGCCCGCCCGATCCCCTGACCGCCGCCCGTCACCAGCGCGACGCGCCCGTCGAGACGAAAGCGCTCCAAAATCGGTTTAGCTTCTAAAACTGTATCACTCATGATTTATTCTATCCTTCCGGCGCGGGCGGCGCAATCGCCGCACTCAACGCCTGTTTGATCTGCTCGGACATCTTGGAACAGCTCCGCCGCGTGATCGACCACGCCGGTTTGGAGCGATAGAAAATCAGCTTCGCCCGTTTCGAGTTCGCGCGGGCGGTAGAAATAGCGCAGCGATTGGCGCAGGCGCGTCTCGATGCGCTGGCGGATGCTCTCGACGTTGGCGGTCGTCGTCAAAATGACGAACTCCTCCGCGCCCAAGTGACCGATGAAATCGTCCTCGCCGCCGAACTGGGTCACGGCGCTGCGCATCATCAGCGCGATGGCGCGCAGCAGCTTCGTCGGCGGCGACGAAGCCGTACAACTCGCGCAGGGTGTTCAAGCCGCCAATCGAGAGCAGCAGCAGCGCCCACGACCGTTCGGTGTAGAGGGCTTGAGTCAGCCGCTCGTCAAGCATGGCGACTTCCGGCAGTTCCGTCACCGGATTGAGCATAACCATTTGCGCCGCGCGGGTGATGGTATTGCGGACGCGCAGGCGCAGTTCTTGAATGTCGAACGGCTTGGTGATGTAGTCGACAACGCCCAGTTCCAGCCCTTGCAGCTTATCGACCCGGTCGCGTTTTTCGGTCAGGAAGATGATCGGCGTATCTTGCGTGCGGCGCTGCAAGCGCAGTTGGCGGCAGACCTCGTAGCCGTCGATGTCGGGCAGGCGGATGTCGAGCAGGATCAGGTCGAGCGCTGCTTCGGCGCTCAGCTTGAGTCCGTCACGCCCCCACGAAGCGGTCAGCACGTCGTAGCCCTGCACGCGAAAATAAGCCTCCATCATATCCAGCAGGTCGAAATCATCTTCGACGATCAGGATATGCGGTTTTTCGGCTGACTTCTCAGTCATAAGCATTTGGTTCCTAAGCGTTGATGACGATGATACAGGCGGGGTCCCCGGTGGCGAGGCAGTGGGTTTCGCGGACGGTGTAGTCGCGCCCATTCGACGCCCAGCGGGTGCATTCTTGCAGCAAGCCGACCAGCGGGTGACAAACGGGTTTTTCGGTATGCAAGCCCCCATGCGAAGGGGCTGGTCTCGATGCGAAATTGGAAGCCGAGCGGGGTGGTTTCGAGCGACGAGCGCTGATCGCTGAAGCGGGTGAAAATCTCCGCCTGCGCGTGCAGCGCCAGACTCAACGCGGTCTTCGAGCGGCAGCCGTCGAAAAGCGGGGTCGGCAATGCCGGTCAGCGCGCCGAAACTTTTCATGCCCTGCGCGAACCACGCGCGCCCGGCGCGCAGCGCCATCCCGCGCCCGCCGCGCGCGCCGTACATCTCGTCGAGCGCGGCGTTGAGCGCGCCAATGCGCTCGAAGGGGAATTCGCGGTCGAGGTCGTCGGGCGGCGTCTGGTCGATCTGCGCGAGTTCGAGCGCTTCATCCAAGCCGTGTCGTCCCATGACCTCTTCCATGGCGAGGAACAGGCTGAGCACGAAGCGGTTAGGGTAATAGAGCGTGGTCGACACAGGGTTGACGCTTTCCCCGGCTAGATGAGGCTGCCCAAATCTTGAACGGTGCGCGCGACGTCGAGGAAGATTAAGCCGAGCCGGGCTTCACGGCGGGCGAGCACCGTCAGCACCGCTTCTTCGCCAATCGCGTTTAAGATGACGTATCCGTTTTCGCCTTTGACGTAGAGCTGCATCAGCAGCCCGCGTCCCAATTCCGATGAAATCCGCTCGCCCAGCGAGATCATCGCGGCGGACATCGCGCTGACGCGATCTTCTTCGATGCCTGCGGGTAATGATGAGGCAATGCTCAAGCCGTCTACACTGACAATCGCAGCAGCTTCAACCCCCTCGGAACTGGCTTGCAAATCGCGCAAACGCGCGACCAATTGTTCAGTCCGTGACTTCGCCAACCGATTTTACTCCTGTCGCAGCAACGCGAGGTGACGTTGAGGATGATCCAACCACTCGATACGTACGGCGTGACCCCGCCTGACACTGTGCATAGTATATATTGTAGCCGGATGTTGCCGCAAACGAGGTGACAAGTTTTGTCGGCGGCGGGAATCGACGGCGCGCAGGGGAGAAATCAGGGGAAAACAAGTTGGGGCAAAACTCAGTTCTGCCCCGACGTGAATGCCGATCGACGCGCTGTCTATTCGTCTTCGAGGTCGTTCTTGACCTTGTGCGCGGCTTCGTTCAAGTCTTGCTCGATGGTGTCCGGCTCTGTGCGCACGATCTCGATCTTGATGCGCGCGACCAACGCGCCGATCACCGCCAGCGCCGCCAGCACCGGGCAAGCCAGATCAGCAGCGCGCCGCCGGCGACTGCGCCGAAGGTCAGCGGGATTTCGAGCAGCGTGCGCCCTTCCGGGTTGCGGATGATCAAGCGGCGAACGTTGCCTTCTTCGATCAATTCCTTGACGCGCTCGACCAGTTGGCTGCCCGCAACTTCGAGTTCTTCGTTGAAGGGCTTCTTGCCGTCCTGCTCGTTCTGCGGGGTGATTTGGTTGTCAGCTCATTTCAGGTTCGCTCCCTATGCCACTCAATGTTTGGCTTACTATCTGTTTATACGTCGCCGACGGCGAAAAGGTTGCATATTTCAATCTGTATTATAGCAGGAAAAGCGGAAAAATACGATTTCGCGGCGATTTGGATTACTTGGCGTGCGCGTCTTAGCGTGCGCGTCTATAATCAAAGCAGATCAGGTCACGAACTACTCGGAGGGCGGAATGAAGACACGTTACCACACCACAGCGCTCGTGCTGCTTTTGTGCGCGACGTTGGTGTTGGCACTGATGCCCACGTTCGGCGTACAGGCGGACTTCGGCACCAACTGGACGGCGAACTACTACAACAGCACCGATCTTTCCGGCTCGGTCGTCTACACCGAACAGCTCCCCAACGGCATCAACATCAACTGGGGCACCGGCTCCCCGAACCCGGCAGTCAACGTGGACAACTTCTCCGCCCGCTTCACGTCGGTGCAGTTGTTCAATCAGGGGACGTATGAATTCGTCGCTTCGTCGGATGACGGCATTCGCGTCTTTATCGACGGCGTGCTGGTGCTGGATCGCTTTGTCGGGCGGGTGCTGACGACCGACCGCTTCCAGCAAACGCTGACGGCGGGGACGCACTCGCTGACGGTGGAGTACGTCGAGTTCATCGACCAAGCCGCCGTTCAGTTCCAGTGGTTTCAAGTCAGCGGCGGGCTGACCCCCGGCTTGACGCCCGGCGTCGGCAGCGGCGTGCTCACGCCGCTGGCTCCCGGCGGCTGCACGACGATCTGCGCGACCGTCACCGGCGTGCGCGGGCTGGCGCTGCGGTCGGGTCCTTATCTGGGCGCGTCGTTCATCACGACGCTGCCGCAGGATCAGACCTATACCATCTTGGGGCGCAACAAGGACGAAGGCATCTACAACTGGTATAAGCTCCAAGTCGGCGAGCGGGTCGGCTGGTCGTCGGGGCGCTACCTGACCATCAACGTCGATTTGAACACTGTCCCGCTGATGGGCAGCGACTTCGACGGCATCGACGGCGCACCGGACATCGGCGCGCGCGCTTATCCCCGCGCGGTGATGAATCTGCGCACCCGTCCCAGCATCCGGATGCCGAAGATCATGGATATTCCGTGGGGCGCGCCGCTCGAATTGATCGGGCGGACGGTGCAGGCAGGGCAGAACAAGTGGCTGCAAGTGCGTTATAACGGCGTCGTCGGCTGGATCGACGCCCGCTGGGTGACGGTCAAGGGCGAGATTTATCGGTGCCGGTGCGGTAAACCCGATCAACCTCACCCCTAAGATCCCCCTCTCCATGTGCATGGAGAGGGCGAACATGTAAGTACGCCTCCCGCGAGGCTGTTTTTACCCCTCGCAGCAGAACGCCCCATCCGCCGGGAAGCACCAATGCGGCTCACGCGCGCTGATCGGGCGGGCAAGCTGCACCGTCACCGGGTAGCGCTCGGCTGCTTGCAGGCGATTCGTCCCGTAGAGCGCCAACTCGATCTGCTCCGGCGGGATCGGCGCGCCGCAGTGGGTGCAGGTGAAGGTCAGCGTCTTCTTGCCGGTGGCGCTGATCTGCTCGGCGAACGCGCCGAAGCGCAGATCAGGCTGCTGGCGGCTGAGCGCGCGGACGGCGGCGAGCACTTCGCGGCGGAACTCCAGCGGATGCGCTCCTGAAGGTTCGACCACAGCCCGCCGTCAGCAGCGGATCGACGCGGTAGACCAGCGCCGGTCTGTCCGCAGTCGGGACAGTCGACCGGGAACGGGATCAGGTCGAGCGTCTGCTCGGCGCGGGCGACGGCGGTCGCGCAGAAGCGAATCTCGCCGCTGAGCAGCGCCGTCACCACCTCGCCCAAGTCGTAGAGCCGCCCGTTGACCGAGACTGCGAACGAGCCGTCGGCGTTGCCCCAAAGCTGAAACAGCGGCAGGTCGCGCCGCGCGCGCAGATCATCACCATGCCGCAGCGCCGGCGGCGGACGTGCGGAAGAACCAGCAGCCGCGCACGCCGTCGCGGGCGTAGCGCTCCTGCCGGAATAGCGCATCCTTCAGCCGCAGAAAACTCCACTGGACTTCAAAGGCGATCCGGGTCGATCCGCGCGACGCCAGCACGTCGGCGCGCCAATCGGTCTGCCGCCGCGACTTCGGTCACGGCGCTGAATCCGGCGCGGCGGCAGGCGATCACGATGTCCGCCTTCGCCTTGAGGTGCTGGATCGTCTCGCCGGGCGCGTCGCAGTCCGCGCCGCGCTTGTGGGCGAAATGCGGCGTCCCGAACTTGCTGCGGCGCAGATAGCCCGCGCCGCCGCAGCAGGGCAGGATCACCGGCGCGCCCGCCGCGACTGTCGCCTGCAGCGCGTCCCACTCGGCGTCGCTGAGTTCGGGCGCGATCACCTCACGCCCGGCGACAAAAGCGCGCAGCGGCACGTCAGCCGCCCTCTGTGAATAACGTATGAATCAGCCGAAAAATAACACATATTTCAAGCTCTGTCTAATTCGTCGCTCCGGGCAAAGCGTGGTATCATGCTGGTAGATTTGTCCGAATTTATGCAGTGTAGGTTCACCCTATGCGTATCCTCATCATCTCCGACATCCACGCCAATTTAACTGCCTTTGAAACCGTTCTCGCCGACGCCCAAGGCGAGTGGGAATACGTCTGGTGCTTGGGCGACGTGGTCGGCTACGGACCCGACCCCAACGAATGCGTCGAACTGCTGCGCTCGATGCCGCACCTGTGCCTCGCCGGAAATCACGACTGGGCGGCGCTGGGACGGCTCGACATTCGCACCTTCAACCCGGACGCGCGCAAAGCGGTCGATTGGACGCGCGAGACGCTGACGCCGGAAAACGTCGCCTATCTGGAAGCGCTGCCGACGACCTTCGTCATTGGCAATTATACGCTGGCGCACGGCAGCCCCCGCGAGCCGGTTTGGGAATACATCCTCGAACCGCTGATCGCCGCGCTGAACTTCTCGCACTTCGAGACGCCCTACTGCCTCGTCGGGCACACCCACCAGCCGATCATCTACGAGATGATGGGCGATCAAGGCGATACCGAAGCCGTGCCGCCGGTCTACCGCAAGAAGCGGACGCTCAACGGACACCGCCAGATCATCAACCCCGGCAGCGTCGGTCAGCCGCGCGACGCCAACCCCGACGCCGCCTACGCGATGCTCGACGTGGAAACCAACGTCTGGGAGCACCGCCGCGTCGCCTACGACATCGCCGCCGTCCAGCAGCGGATGCGCAAAAACGATCTGCCCGAACGACTGATCACCCGGCTTGAACACGGTTGGTAACGCCTATGGCGCTCAGTTCGACCATGCGCGATTATCTCGCGGAGATTTACCGCCTCAGTGACCGTGAACAGCAGCCGGAAGGCTTCGTCAGCACCTCGGCGCTGGCGGACTTGCTCGACGTGAGCGCGCCCGCCGTCAACCGCATGGTCACCAAGCTGCGCGAACAAGAGCCTGCTCCAGCACGAACCGTATCAGGGCATTCGCCTGACCGACGAGGGACGGCGCGAAGCGCTCAAACAGCTTCGCCGCCAGCGGATCGTCGAGGTGTTCCTCGTCAAAGTCATGGGCTTCGAGTGGCATCAAGTTCACGAAGAAGCCGACCGCATGAGCCGCGCGCTCGACGACATCGTGACCGACCGGATGGCGCAGATGGCGGGCAACCCGACTCACTGCCCGCACGGCGAGCCGATCCCCACGCCGGACGGCGAACTGCTCGAGCTGCACGACGTGCTGCTCTCCGACGCGCCGCAGGAAGTGATGCTCGAAATCACGCGGGTGCGCACGCGCGAACCCGACCGCCTCGAATACATGGCGGCGCTCGAACTGTCCCCGGCGCGCACCTGCAAGTCGTCCACGCCGCCCCCTTTCACGGACCGATTCAACTGCGCCTGAAGGACAAGGAATTCCGCATCATCGGGCACAACCTCGCCGAGATGATCCGCGTTCAGCCGGTCGAGTAGTGGAGGAAAAATCATGACCGATGTCGTTCGCTCCATGACCGCCGAAGAATATTTCGAAATGCCGGAAACCAATCACATTGACGAACTGATCGACGGAGAATACATCTGTGATCCACGCCAGCCGGTTGTACCATCAGAATGATTGTTGGCAACGTGATCATGTTCTTGTACACTATCTGCACCTCAGGGCGAAACGGTGCTTTCGCTCCATCGGCGATTCGTTTTGACACCGATCACGTCCTCGAACCGGACGTATTCTGGATTCGTCCGGATGGCGATTGCAAGTTGAGGGATAAGCGATACTGGCAGGGCGCGCCCGATCTGGTGGTCGAGGTGCTGTCGCCTTCGACGGCAAAGCGGGATCGCGGCGTCAAGTTCGAGCGTTTACGAGCGGCACGGCGTCGCGCGAATACTGGCTGATCGACCCGGAAGCCCAGTTCATCGAAGTCTATCAGCGCGCCGACGAGCGCTTTCAGCGGCAGGGCGTGTACGGCGTCGAGGAAGCGTTCGCGTCGGCGGTGCTGGGCGTCGAGGTCAAGGGCGAGGCGATTTTCGCGGATTGAATACAGATAAAGGCGCACAGCCGTGCGCCCCTACCTACGTGAATTGATCATTGCGTCGGGGCACAGCGCGCTGTGCCCCGACTTTTTGTTGCTGAGACTTACATGCTGTCGGCGAGCGCTTGATCGGCGCCGTCTTGCAGCGTCTGCGCCACGTCGTCAACCGACATGCCGTTGCTGGTCACGTCGGCAATCGCGGTGCTGATCAGGCCGCGCACGGTGCTGTAGGCAGCGAGCGCCGGGCTGCTGTAGACCGTGATGTCCGGGTTGTTGAGCAGGGCGTTGGCGGCGTTGAAGTAAGGCGCGAGACCTGCGCTGAAGCTGGTCGAGCTTTCGAGCGCCATCGCGGTCGAGGGCACCGGGTTGAAATAGCCCGAACCTTCGCTCCACGCGGTCGCCACATCCGGCGTAGCCAGATACTTCAGGAACAGCCAGCTCGCAAGCTGATTTTCCGGCGTGCTCGGCATCATGATGATGCTGGGGACGAACGCCTGAATGATCTCGTTGCCGTCGGTGTGCGGGAAGGTCTGAAATGCCCCAGTCCGCCGTCACGCCGGTGTCGTTGAAGCCGCCGAGGACGTAGGTGAAGCCCGCGCTGCTGGTGATGTAGAAGGCGAGCACGCCGTTGTTGAAGTCGGTCTGGTCGCCGTACTGCTCCGCCGGGCTGTAAGCGCAGCCCTCGTTGTAGAGGTCTTGGTACATCTGGAGCGTCGCTTTGACGGCGTCGCTGCTGAAGTCGAACGCGCCGTCGTGATAGATGCTGCCGCCCATGCTGGCGACCCACGACTCGAACGCCGAGGCGTCGGTGGTCATGGAGATACCTTGCAGGTCTTCGCCGTTGGCGCCGGTCGCGTTGGCGACGGTGCAGGCATCGGTCTTGAATTCGTCGATGGTGGTCGGCGGGGCGTCGATGCCAACCGAGCTGAGCAGCGTCTGGTTATAGGCGAAAACCTGCGCCGACGACTGGTTCGGGAAGGCGAGCAGTTGACCGTCGACCGTATCGGCGTTGAGCAAGCCCTGATTGATGTCCGGGGTATCGCCCAAGCCCCACTTGGCGCTGGTCAGATAAGGGGTCAGGTCGACCGCCGAGTTGTCGAGCGCGAAGCTGGCGGCGGCGTTGGAGTACCCGGCGACGAGGTTCGGCAGTTCGCCGGAGATAATGCCCGCGTTGATCAGGTCTTGCAGTTGGCTGTAGTTGCCTTGGAACGACGCATCAACCGTGATGCCCCATTCGTTGTTGGCGTTGAAATCCTCGATGATCTTCGCCATCGTGTTTCCCTGAGCGCTGTCGTTCTGGTATTGATGCCAGTAGACGACCGTCTGCCCCGAAGGATCGACGTTTTCCAGATCATCCTGCGCGCTGACGGCAGTGATGCCGAGCGCCAGTACGAGGGCTAAACTTAACAGAAGTAAGGCTTTACGCATACCGTTCTCTCCTCTTGAAGTATCTGATTCGATTTATCTGCCCCGGCGGAACGCCTCGCGCCGACGACAAGCTTAGGAAACACCGCCCCTTTGGTTCGCCTGAGGGTCGGTGGAGGGTCCAGTCTGTAATGATAACACTGTAGTGGCTCAAGCACCGGGTCAATTACTTTAACTTTTGACTAACCTTTTTCGACCCTTAGCCCAAGCACCGCGATTTTGCGGTCTTGTGGGTGGACGTTCGGGAACTTGCTTCAACTCGGTGCAGGTTTTGCCTACCGCACATCGTAACTCGAATTGGCATATTTTCATAGGAATTGACGGTTCGATTTTACAAACGGCACCCGGAGTGACGTGAACGCGCGTTATGACGGATGGGGAAAACCGACCTGCCGCTTGACAAAGCCATTTGCTTGCCATATATTCAATTCTGATTAGTCAGGATTGACTATTATGGAACGCGAACTACTGCTGCTGGGTCTTTTGCGCGGTCAGGAAATGCACGGCTACCAGCTTAACGAAATCATCAGCCGGGTGAACCGCTATATCGGGCTGAAAAAGGCGACCGTCTATTTCTTACTCGACAAGATGGACGATTCCGGCTGGATCACGCGGACGGACGAGCAGGAAGGGCAATCGCCCGCCGCGCCGCGTCTATCACTTGACCGCCGAGGGCGAAGCCGAATTCCAGCAGCTTCTGCGCGAGAACCTCGCCCAACATCATCCAACTCAGTTCAGCGGCGACATCGGCTTGGCATTCGCCGACGCGCTGCCCGCTGCCGACCTCAAGCTGCTGCTGGCGGATCGGCGGACGGCGGTTGAGGTCGAACTCGCCCAACTGCGAACTACCGATCATCCGGCGAGGGAGCTTACGCTGGATCATCGAACACCAAATCCGCCATCTCGTCACCGAATTGGATTGGCTTGACGAGCTTATTCACACCCTCTGAGGAGTTGAAACACATTCATGGACATCCTTCGGTTTCTCCATTCCGGGGTTCGCTGGTTGGTGCTGCTGGTCGCGCTAATCGACCTCGTCTACTTTGCATTGGGCTGGCTGCAAGGGCGGGGCTACGATCAGCTGGCGCGCCGCCTGATAAGCATCTTCGGCATGGTGATCAGCCTCCAATGGCTGATCGGCGTCGTTTTCCTGATCGTGCTCGGCGGGCAAACCGGCTTCGGCGTGCGTCACTACTGGGAGCATCTGACGGTCATGACGATTGCCGTGTTCGTCGCCAACCTGCCGAATATGCTGCGCCGCCGTCGAATTGAGCGGATAAGCAGCGCTATCTGGTCAATCTGGGCAGCGATCATCGCCGTGATCGTGCTGGTCGTCATCGGCATTTCGCTGCTGCCCGAAGCGATTCGCTGGCGTTTCTTCCTACCGGCATGAGGTGAGTAGAACAACGTGACCGACTGAAACGCAACCGCAAGACAAGCTCAATTTCAAGCGCGTGCTGCCGATTTTCGTGATCGTGCTGGTCGATCTGCTGGGCTTGACGATCATCATTCCGCTGCTGCCGCTCTATGCCGCCTCGTTCGGCACCGATCCGTTCATGATCGGCGTTCTGCAAACGTCATATCCGCTGATGCAGTTGGTCGGCGCGCCGATCCTCGGCGGGCTTTCCGACCGCTACGGGCGCAAGCCAGTGCTGCTGGTCAGCCAGATGGGGACGTTCGTCGGTTTCCTGCTGCTCGGTTTTGCCGGGACGCTGCCGCTGCTGTTCCTCTCGCGCATTATCGACGGCATATCCGGCGCGAATATCGTGGCGGCGCAGGCGGCGATCACCGACAGCACGACCGAACGCACCCGCGCGCAGGGTCTTGGCTTGATCGGCGCGGCGTTTGGACTCGGTTTCACGATTGGTCCGGCGATTGCCGGGATTGCGCTGGTGGTCAGCAACAACAATTACCACGTCCCGGCGTTCATCGCCGCCGGATTCTCGCTGGTGTCGATCCTGCTGACCTTCTTCTGGTTTCACGAGACCCTGCCGGAAGATCAGCGCGGCGTCAAGCGCGAGCAACAGGGCAACGTCGTCAGCAATCGTGCTCAAATCGCTGCGGCTGCCGCTGGTCGGGCTGCTGCTGGTCTTGATGTTCATGCAGCAGTTGGTCTTCGGCGGTCTGGAAAGCCTGCTGGCGCTGTTCACGCTGAGCCGGTTGGGGATCAACGCCGCCGGAAACGCGATCCTGTTCGTCTTCGTCGGCGATCATTCTGGTGATGGTGCAGGGCAAATACATCGGTCCCCTGAGCCGTCGCTTCGGCGAGCGCCGCTTGATCTATCTAGGCTTGGCGTGCCTCGGGCTGGGGTTGATCCTGACGGCGCTGACGCCGTCGCAGCCGGTGCCGTGGTACTCACGGGCGGAAATCGTGCGCGAGCTGACCGAATCGACCACGACCAGCAACATCGCCGTGCCGCTGCCCGACGACGGCAGCCTCGGTTGGTTCGGGCTAGGCTGGCTGCTGGTGGCGATGATCCCCACGTCGATTGGCGCGGGCGTGCTCTCGCCGAGCATCAACAGCTTGATCACCAAGCGCGTCGGCAAGAATGACGTGGGCGGCGCGCTGGGCGTGAGTTCGTCGCTGACCAGCGCCGCCAACGCGATCACGCCGCTGGTGGGCGGGGCGTTGTTCCAGTTTGTCGGCACCAGCGCGCCGTTCCTGCTGGGCGGGGGCGTGCTGGTGGGGCTGCTGGTGTTCGCGGTCTCGGCGCATCCCGCCGCAAGCGGGCGAAACGCCGGTGAGGTCGTCGGCGACCTAGGCAACCTTGTCAGCGCTGGCGCTCGACGAAGGCGGCTAACTTGCGCAGTGACTGCCGGGATCCGGTTTCGTTGTCTTCGAGGCGAATTCCCGGCGGGATGTTTTCGCAGAGGGCGGTCACTTCCGTGCCATTGTTGGCATCCGCTAAGCTCCACGTGATGGTCATTGACCCGGCGAACTCCGGCTGATCGACTCGAAGGTGAAGACTTGGACGATTTTCTGGTTAGGAACGAGTTCGACGAAGCGTCCCTCGAACGTGTCGGTGTCGGCAGAGGTTTTGCCGCGTCCTACGTCGGACTGATTGAGGTAAGTCAGCGACATGCGGATCATCCCGCCCGCGTGCGGCTCGAAAGCGTGAACCTGACCGCGCATGTTATCGGGCGCGAGCCACGTCGCCACCGCATCCGCCTCAACGAAGGCGCGATAGACCGCCGCGCGCGGCGCGTGGACAAGGGTCGAGACGCGGGTGCTTCGGTTCATTTGAGCAGCGCTCATGGCTGATTCCTCTCCACTTGTTCAGTTTCGTTCGCCAGAAATGCCCGCAAGCGGGGCTAGGCGGGCGGTTGACGATGGTGACGTAGGTCAACGCCCGATTGAGCTGAAGTGCTGGCACATCGAGCACCACCAGCCGGTTGAGCGCCAATTCAAACGTCAGCGTCACCTCGGAGATGATCGCCAAGCCTAATCCCGCGCAAACCGCCTGCTTGATGGCGGCATTGCTGCCGAGTTCAAACGCCACCGACA
The DNA here is from genome assembly GCA_963848465.1 of uncultured Chloroflexia bacterium. Lineage (GTDB taxonomy): Bacteria > Chloroflexota > Anaerolineae > Aggregatilineales > Phototrophicaceae > Flexifilum. The sequence continues at coordinate 65,613 of CAWKDY010000021.1, forward strand.
GCGTGATCCCGCGTTCCCGCAGACCATTTTCCGCCACTTCGCGGGTGCCGGAGCCTTGTTCGCGCATGATGAACGGTTCTTGCGCTAAGTCGGCTAGCGAAATGTTCGACTGCGCCGCGAGCGGGATGATCGAGCGGCGCGATAACCACCAGCCGATCCGTGCGCCAAGGCGTCACGTCGAGATCGGGCGCGGCGACTGGCGCTTCGACAAAAGCGACGTCCAACGGTCTGATGGCGCAGCGCCTCGATCATCTGATGCGTGTTGCCCATCTCCATCGACAGCGTGATGCCCGGATAGCGGGCGTGGAAATCGCCGAGCAGCGTCGGCAGCAGATAGGTGCCGATGGTGTTGCTGGCACCGACGGCGAAATGCCCCTGCTGCAAATCGTTAAGCTGCGCCAACACCGATTCCGCCGCGCGCTCGGCGGCGAAAATCTGCTTGCCGTAGTGATAGAGGAGTTCCCCGGCTTCGGTCAGCGCACCGCCGCCCCGAACGATCCAGCAAGGCGACGCCCAGACTTTGCTCTAGACCCTGCACACGCTTGGAGATCGCTGGCTGGCTGATAAACGAGGCTTTCGCCGCCCGGCTGAAACTGCCCAATTCCGCGACACTCATCCACAGCCGTAACGAAGTGAGATCCATCTATAACCTCACATTATCGAATAGACAAGAAACCGATATTGGAATTATAGCACGGGCGGTCGTATGCTGTTGCCCTTCGTGACGTCATTTGAGGATCATCATTCCAATGCGCGGAACTGTACCAGCCTCTGAAGCCGTTGAAACCGCTGCCCCGTCCAACCAAACGATTTACGTTCGGCAGTTGGGCGTCTGCTGCCCGGATTCTGCTGATCACGCTCGTCATCAGCGGGGCGGCGCTGTTCTTATTTCAAGTCGAAGCCAGCGTGCTCGATCATCCCGTGATCGAAGCGCTGGTGATCGCCATACTGCTCGGTATGGTCTGGCGCATGGTGGCGGGCTTACCCGCCCGCGCTAAGGCGGGGGTCAAGTTCGCCTCGAAGCCGGTGCTGGAAATGGCGATTGTGCTGCTCGGCGCGTCGGTCAATCTGACGGTGATCGTGGGGGCGGGCGTGCCGCTGATCGCGAGCGTGATCATCGCCGTGATCCTGAGCCTGACCATCAGCACGGCGTTAGGGCGAGCGTTGGGGCTGAAGCCCAAGCTGGCGACGCTGGTCGCGGTCGGCAATTCGATCTGCGGGAACTCCGCTATCGGCGCGATTGCCCCGGTGATCGACGCCGAGCCGGACGACATCACCAGTTCGATTGCGCTGGCGAACGTGTTGGGCGTGGCGGAAATTTTCCTACTGCCGAGCTTGATCGCTATTTTCGGCTTGACCTTTTACCAGTACGGCATTCTCGCCGGGTTGAGCGGTTATGCGGTGCCGCAGGTGGTCGCGGCGACTTTTTCGGTCAGCGCCGTCAGCGGCGAGATCGGCACGATGGTCAAGCTGATGCGGGTGCTGCTGCTCGGTCCGGTCGCGCTGTTTTACAGCCTGCGCTATCCGCGACCAGTCCGCCGACGAACGCGCCAATGCACGGCAAAATCACCCGTTACATTCCGTGGTTCGTGCTGGGTTTTATCCTGCTGGCGGTGCTGCGCAGCTTGGGCGCGCTGCCGACGGGGTTGATCAATCCGCTGCACGACCTGAGCACCTTGCTGATGATTTTGGCGATGGCGGGTCTGGGACTCAGCGTGGACATGGGCAACGTGCGCCAAGTCGGGCTGCGCGTGGGCTGGCGGTGATCGGCTCGGTGGCGGTGATGATCACGCTGAGCTTGCTGCTGATCCGCATTTTCCAGCTCGGCTGACTGAATTCCTGAGCGTGGGTACAATCAGTCCCTCACTCGCAGACCGGAAATGTTCAGAACGAGGTACAACATCTCCGGTGTGACGCTTGGGAAGGATCGGTTGATGATCGAACTGGGACGAGACACCCTCAACAGCTTGAATGAAAGCAGCCAACGAGAGTGGCTGGTGACGAACGGCACCGGCAGTTTTGCGGCGGGCACTGTGGCGGGCATGCTGACGCGTCGGTATCACGGCTTGCTGGTGGCAGCCCTCCAGCCGCCGCTGGGACGGACGGTGCTGGTCAGCAAATTTGATGAGACGGTGCGCTACGACGACCACAGCGTCGAGCTTTACAGCGATCAATGGAGTGAAGACCCGGCAGCAATCACCCCGCCGGGCTTGATCCACCTGAACAGTTTCGCGCTTGAGGGGACAACGCCAATCTGGGTCTACAGCATCGGCGATGCGCTGCTCGAAAAACGGATCTGGATGGATTACGGCAAGGACACGACCTACATCCGTTATACGCTGCTGCGCGGCACGTTGCCCGCTCACCTGAGCTTGAAATTGCTGGTGAACTACCGCGATTTTCACATCAATACCCGCGCTGAAACTTGGCAGATGGCAATCACGCCGATTGAGCACGGGCTAGAGATCCGCGCCCTGCCCGATGCAGCGAAATTCACCTTGCGTGTCGTCGGAGAAGGACAGATCACGCCGCAGCACCAGTGGCAGCGAGATTATTTCCTTGCGCGCGAGGCGTATCGCGGGCTGGATGCCGTCGGCGACCATCTGCTCGCCGGGGTGGTGGAAACCCAACTGCGAGCGGGTCAGTCGTTTACGGTCGTGTGCAGCACCGAAGCGCAGCCGGATTTGGATGTTGACAGCAATTACCGTAGGCACAGAGAACGGGAAGCGGGCGCTGCTGGCTCGCAGCAGCCTCAAAGCCGCGCCCGATTGGATCAACCAGTTCGTCTTAGCCGCTGACCAGTTCGTCGTCAGCCGCGCCAGCGACGACGGCGCGGAAGGGCGCACGATCATTGCCGGTTACCACTGGTTTGGCGATTGGGGGCGCGACACCATGATCGCGCTGCCGGGGCTGACGCTGACAACGGGACGTTACGAGGATGCCGCATCGATCTTGCGGAATTTCGCCCGATACGTCGATCAAGGGATGCTGCCGAATCGGTTCCCGGATCAGGGCGACACGCCGGAATACAACACGGTCGATGCGACTCTCTGGTACTTTGAGGCGATCCGTCAGTATTTCGCGGCGACGCAGGATGCCGACCTGATCCGCGAGTTTTACCCGATCCTGCGCGACATCATCGACTGGCACGTCAAGGGCACCCGCTACCACATTCACGTCGATCCAGCCGATCAACTCTTGTACGCGGGCGGGGATGATGTGCAGTTGACGTGGATGGACGCCAAAATCGGCGACTGGGTGGTCACCCCGCGCACGGGCAAGGCGGTCGAGGTGAATGCTCTGTGGTATAACGCCCTACGCACTACGAGCGCAATTGGACGGCAGCTAGGCTACCCGGTTGACGATTTGGACGCTCTGGCAGCCAAGGTCAGTGCGAGTTTCGCGCGGTTCTGGAATCCGGAACGGTGTTACTGCTTTGACGTGCTCGATACGCCGACCGGAAACGACGCCAGCCTGCGCCCAAACCAGTTGTTCGCGGTATCGTTGTTCTATTCCCCGCTGGAGTACGCGCAGCAGAAATCGATTGTGGATCAATGCGGGCGGAGCCTCGTGACCCCGCATGGCTTACGCAGCTTGGCTCCATCCGAGTCCGCCTACGCCGGTCATTATGGCGGCGACACGCTCCAGCGGGATGGCTGCTACCATCAGGGGACGGTCTGGGGCTGGCTGATCGGAGCATTTGTGCAGGCGCATTTGCAGGTTTACGGAAATCAGGAACTGGCGCGCAGCTACCTGTCGGCGTTCCAGCATCAGCTTGACACCGATTGTATCGGGACGATCAGCGAAATCTTCGATGGTGATGCGCCGTTCACGCCGAGGGGAGCCGTCGCGCAAGCGTGGAGCGTCGCCGAAGTCCTGCGCACGTGGGCGATCATCCAGAATTATCGCGGCGAATAGACGCCGTTTCGCGGCAGTCCAGCGCTCATGGCGGCGAGCCGTTGACTGAATCGGCTACCCCTTCAATCCGCTGGCGGCGATGCCTTCGGTGAACTGCTTCTGCGTGAAGAAGTAGAGGATCAGGATCGGGATGATCATCAGGATCGACGCCGCCATCTGCAAGTGAAGCTGAGTTGGCGCGTCGCTCTGGACGAACTTGGTCAAGCCGACGGCGACCGGTCGCCACTCATCGGTTTGGGTCAGCAGCAGGGGCCACAGCAGCGCGTTCCACGATCCGATAAAGCCGAAAGTAATGGCGGTCATGATCGCCGCCTTCGACAGCGGGATGACGACCGAGATCAGGTAGCGCAGGTGTCCCGCGCCGTCGATGCGGGCGGCGTCCCACAAGTCTTCGGGTAGCTGCATGAAGAACTGGCGCAGCAGAAAAATCGTGAACGGCGTCGCCATGAAGGGGATGGTCAAGGAGGGCCAGTTGTTGACCCAGCCGAAGCCGAACAGCGCATCGCTTAAGCGTCCCAACCAGATCACAGTCAGGTAATTGGGGATGAAGCGGGCGACTTCCGGGATCATCATGGTCGAGAGCATCAGCGTAAAGATGATGTTGCGCCCGAAGAACTTCATCCGCGCGAAAGTGTAGGCTGCCGGGATGCAGACCAGCAGTTGCCCGGTCAGCGTGATCGCGGTGATGCGGATGCTGTTCCACATGAACATGCCGAAGTTCGAGCGCTGCCACGCTTCGATGATAATTGCCGAACTGCGGGTTGGCGGGCAGCAGCTTGCCGAAGGTGATCTCGCTCAGCGTCATCAGCGAGGCGCTCAGCATCCACAGGAACGGGAAACACCGCCAGCAGCACGCCGCCGATCAAGACGGTGTAGATGAAGACGTTGCCCCAACGGATCGGCGCGCGCGGTGGCGTGTCGGCGGTGGCGTGGGTGGTTTCGAGCTTGGCGGCAGTCTCAGCCATAGAACACCTCTGCTGCCCATAATACGATTTTGGAAGACGGTGAGCAGCAGGATTACGGCGAAGAGCACGAATGCCATCGCCGAGCCGTAACCCATGTTCGGGTCGGCACTGCGGACGGTTTCGAAGATGTGGACGCCGAGCGTATCGACGGCGCGCTGTGAGGCGGGCGTCCGCATAATCCAGATTTGGGTGAAGGCTTGGAACGTGCCGATCACGGCGATCAGCGACAAGAAGAAGGTCGTCGGCGAGAGCAGCGGCAGTGTAATGTGGCGGAAGATCGACCAGCCGCCCGCGCCGTCGATGCGCGCCGCCTCGTAGAGTTCGGGCGGGATGCCGCCCAACCCGGCGAGAAAGACCGCCGCGTCGTAGCCGATGTAGGTCCACGTCGTGTACATCATGATGACGATCAGCGCGAGGCTCGGTCCGGTCAGGAAGGCGGGCACGTTGCTGCCGAAGATCAGCGAGATGACGCCGGTCGGTTCGAGCAGCCACTTCTGCGGCGCGATGCCGAACAAGTCGAGCAGGTGGTTCGCCAGCGAGGTCGGGCGGGTCGAAAAGATCAAGCCGAAGACAATCGAGGTGGCGACGAAGGGCATGATGTAGGGCAGGAAGTAGACAATGCGGAAGAACGCCTTGCCCTTGATGTTCTGGAACAGCAGATACGCCAAGCCCAAGCCAATCGAAAGCTGAAAAGGCACCGTGCCGAGCGCGAACATGACCGTGATGTTGAAGCCGCGCAGCACGTCGGGGTCGGCGTTGGCGAGCGCGCGCGGCAGTTCGACGGCGAGCGCGTAGCCGCCGACGACCAGCAGTGCCGCGCCCAGCGCCAAGACGACCAAGCGGCGGTTGCTGTTCGACTGCTTGAAGGCGCGCTGCCAGAGCAGGTAAGCGCCGACCAGCAGGGCGACGCCCGCGCTGATGAAGATCAACTGCGACCAGATCGGCAGCGAACTGGTGGCGACCTGTGCCGCCTCTGCTGCCGCGCTGATCTGGGTGAGCGTAAGCTGAAGCAGCAGCCCGCCGACCGCCGCCGCTAAAGCGACGGTCGTCGCGCGCAGGAGAAACTGCGCGGGCTGTGGCTGCTTGATCTCCGCCGATTTGTCAGGGTCTTTCCGTCGCGGCGGGAGCGGTCAACTTGGGGAAGCGGATCACGCGCAGCCAGATCACGCTGACGATGATGGCGGCGATGCCGACGATCAGCAGCGCCGTCCCGACCGCGACGGCTTCAGGATAGCGGAAGCTGGCGAACAACTCGTCGATGAACAAGCCGGACATCCGCGCTTGACCGCGCAGGCGCTGCGGAATGTTGATGATGATCGGGATGAGGATGCCCATCCAGTTGATCAGCAGCAGGATGGCAGCGGCGTTGACGATCCCCGGCAGCACCGACGAGAGCGCCGGTAAGCGCAGCTCGCGCTGACGCCAGAGCCGCAGCAGCACCCGCAAGGCGTAAATCATCGCGCCAATGGCGATCCAGAAAAACAGCACGTAGGCGAGGTTGTCGAGGGCGCGGACGTAATGCGCTAAGCCGTTGTACTGATCCGGGAAGCGCCGCCACTGGTAGAGGCTGACGAAGAAGGCAAAGCCAACCGGGAAAATGCCGAACACGAAGATCAGCAAGAGAGCGGGGGAGAGAAACAGATAAGCGACTAAATTCTCGCGCAATACACGTCCCCAGCGTGAATTGAGCTGTTTTTCAAAGCGCGGGAGAACAGCCATCGCGTCCCAGTCGATCCATAGATAGGCAGGTGCCCCGTATTGTAGACGATTGTTCCCGACGATCAAAGCGTTCTTGGTCGACTTTACAGATCGTTAAACTGAATCGCTCATCTTAAGTCAAACGCCGCTAGCGCGCGCTTACGGATTGGCGGGCGCGGAACTGATCAAGATGCCGGGCTTCATGGTCAGGTATTCCGGCACCGGGCTGCCGGAGAGCGCCTTGATCATCCCCTGCATGACCAGTTGAACTTCTTCCGAGCGGTCAATGGCGACCGTCCCGCGCAGGTATCCGTTGGGGTCGAGCGCTTTGATGACCGAGGATTTGCCGTCCGCGCCGATGACGAACACGTCGTCGGGCGAGACGTGGGCGGCGGTCAGCGCATCGACCGCGCCGAGCGCTCCGGCGTCGGTGAAGGTGATGACGGCGTCGAAGGGTGTGCCCGCGTCGAGCAGGTCTTGGATGGCGGCGGTGGCTTGGGTGCGGGTGTAGCCGGGGACGGCAATCACGTTCGAGGGGGTCGTGACGCTGTTGCCCAAGCCGGTTTCGACGCCTTGAACGCGCTGGTCGCCCGCCATCGTGCCGTTGAGGGTCAGCACGACGATGGCGCCCGGTTCGCGCGTGGTCGCGGTGCAGAATGTCCGCCGCGTAACGCCCCTGCTGCTGCCCGACGTCGAATTCGTCGAGCGCCAGCTTGATCCCGTAGGTGGCATCGGAATTCGAGGTCAGCACGAGCGGAATTTTCGCCTGTTGGAGCAGGTCAATCGAATCGCTGAGCAGCGTGTCGCCCAGCGGGCAAAGGATGAAGGCGCGAGCGCCATCCAAGCGTGCCTGCTCGATCAGTGTGACTTGGCGCGCCGGGTCGTCCTCGCTGTCGTAGATGCGTTGCGGCAGGTTGTCCTGCGCGGCGGCATCGACCAGTTCGCGCGTGCGGGTCATCTCGAAGGCGCTCGACAGCGTGCAGGGCATTATGGCGATGAAGCCGTCGCCAAGCTGCGCGCGGGCGGTGTCGATCTCGGCGCTGGTCGGGATGAGTTCGGCAAGCGTGCCGCGCTGCCCGATGAGCACGTTCATCGGCGTGGGCAGCGGCTGGCGGCTGCGCAGAATGGCGAGGGCGGTCGTCAGCAGGATGAGCACCACGAACAGCGCGAGCGCCGGTCGGAAATAGGGCGCTCGCCAGCTCTGGCGCAGCGGGCGGATCTGCCGAAGCAGCAGCGGCGAACGGTGAGCAGCGGACGTGAAGGCGCGGTCGAGCAGGTTTTCATCCGGCACGCTGAAAGACGGCGGTTTGCAGTTCCAGCGCCATTTCGTCGGCGGACGACCAGCGCTCGCGCGGGTTCTTGCTTAGGGCGCGCAGGACGATTGCCTCGACGCTCGCCGGGATGTCCGGGTTGATCGCGCTGAGCGGCGGCGGTGCTTCGTGCAAATGGCGGTACCACAGGGTCGCCGGGGCGTCCTGCTGCAGTTCGAAGGGCAGCCGTCCGGTCAGCATCTCGTAGAGGATCACGCCGAGGCTGTAAATGTCCGAGAGGTGGTTCGCGCCGGATCCCTCGATCAACTCCGGGGCAATGTAGGCGGGCGACCCGACGAGGTGCAGCGCCTCCGGCAGTGGGTCGAGCAGCTCGGCGGACTGCGCGAGTCCGAAGTCGCTCAAGTAGATGTCGCCGTTGTCGTCCAGCAGGATATTATCCGGTTGAAGGTCGCGGTGAATGACGCCCTGACTATGCATGTAGTTCAGCGCGCTGGCGATCTGCGTAAAGAGGTCAACGACGTCTTCCAGCGGCAGCGGCGCACGGCGCAGTTGGTCGGCAAGCGAGCCATGCTGGACGAGGCGCATGGCAAAATAGGCGGTGGTGCCCTCGATGCCGTAGCCGTAGATCGGCAGGATGTGGATGTGCTCCAGCATGGCGATGACTTCGGCTTCGCGGGTGAATTGCTTGAGGAAATTGCCATCGTGTTCGGGCTGGAAGTCGATGATTTTGAGGGCGACGTGCCGGGCTACCGAGCACTGGCGCGCCTTATAGACCCGCGCCATGCCGCTCCGCCCGATCTCTTCTTCAAGGATAAAATCGCCAATTTGCTGCTGTGATCCGCTGAGCACGCACGTCCACCAACTCTGCCAACGACTGCTAACGCTACAATTCCGATGATGCTGAATTCGCTTAATATACGTCAGTGTATCCTAAAGATTGTAAAAAGTGAGTATGAATGCGGATAGGAAAATTTACGGTTACCGGTGGATATTTCGCCAAGCGTTGAATACTTATGAGCCGAGCGCCATGAGCACATCGCGGGTGAGCACGTCGCCGGGGGGATAAGTGAGGAACTCCGGCACTTCGGCACCCGCCAGCAGCTTGACCGTCGCATCGACGGCGAGCTGCGAACTCTGCTCGCGGTTCACGGCGACCGTGCCGCGCAGGAAGGTGCCATCACGGATCAATTCCTGCGCATAGGCTTCGCCGTTGGCGCTGACGACGATCACCGAACTGGGGTCGAAGCCCGCCTCTTGCATGGCGTCAATCGCGCCGTAAGCTCCGGCGTCGGTCATCGACAGGATTGCGTTGAACTCGACGCCTGCGTCGATCAGCGCCTTGATCGAATCGTGACCCGATTCCTGCGTGAAGCCGTCGTAGCGCTTGCCAAAGACGACGTCCGGCACGACTTCTCGGAAACCGGCTTCCATGCCGTCGGCGCGCTGGTCGGCGGCAGGCAGACCGGGGTACGTCAGCACCACGACTTTCGGCGTTTGACCGGTGAACTCGTTCTCGAAAAATCTGCCCGCCCAGCCTGCCAACGACCAAGCCGACGTCGTAGCTGCTGGAGTCCTCCTTGACGCCGTAGGGATTGTCAAACAGGGTGATGTAGGTCAGCGGAATACGCGCCACTTCGAGCGACTTGATCGAGTTGGTCAGCATATCCGTCCCCAGCGGGCAGAGGATGATCGCGCGCGCGCCGTCCAACCGCGCCTGCTCGATCTGTTTGACCTGCGTATAGATATCGTTTTCGGCGTTGTAGACGCGGTACGCCAACCCCATCACCGCCAGCATATCGCCCATTTCGCGGGCGCGCGTCATCTGCGACACATTAGTGTAGGTGCAGGCGAGGAAGGCGACGAAGCCATCGCTGCCCAACTGCTGTTGAGCGGCGGCGATATTGGCTTCGCTGGGAGTCACGTCGTCAAGCGAGCCGTGCGCGTTGGCGACGATCTGGATCGGCGGCGGGGTACTCTTGATCTGCGGCGCGACGACAAGGCTGGCGATGGCGACGAGTAGGAGCAGGAGCACTCCGGCGAACAGCATTCGCTGCCGCGTGATCACCGAGCGCGGGGCGATCCGCTGCAAGGTTCGGGAGGTGCGTCGCTTGATGAAGCTGCGAATGCCGTTCTTGCGCCCCACCGCCAGATTAAGTGCCTGCACCATCTCCTCGGCAGATTGGTAGCGCTGGTCGGTTCTTTTTCGAGCGCCCGCAAGATGACGGCTTCCATAACCGGGGTCACCGCCGGATTGATCAGATGTGGCGGCGGCGGCGGTTCTTCGATGTGCTTGTAGAGCAGCGCGGCGATGCCGCTGTCGGATAGCTGGAACGGCGTGCGCCCGGTGACCATGTGATAGAGCAGCACGCCTAAGCTGTAGATGTCGGAGCGAGGGTCGGAGGGGTCGCCGCGCACCAGTTCAGGGGCGACATAGGCGGGCGTCCCGACCAAATTGCCGGTTCGCGTCAAGTCCAGCGACGTACCGACCATTTTCGCCAAGCCGAAGTCGCTCAAGTAAGCGTTGCCCGCTTCGTCGAGCAAAATATTGCTCGGCTTGAGGTCGCGGTGAACCACGCCTTTGCTGTGCGCGTAACCCAGCCCGCGCCCGACCTGCGTGAAGATCGTCGCCGCTTGCAGCGGCGCCAGTGCGCCCTTGCGCAGCAGGTCGGATAGCGATCCGCCGCGCAGCAGACGCATGGCAATGTAAGCGAACTCGTCTTCGACGATGCCGTAGCCGTAAATTGGCAGGACGTGGATGTGTTCGAGCAGAGCAATCACCGCCGCTTCCTGCTGGAAGCGCTGGCGGAATTCTTCCCGCTCTTCTTGGTTGCTGCTCAGGTCGATGACTTTGAGGGCGACGTAGCGATTGACCGAGATCTGATGGGCACGGTAAACCATCGCCATCCCGCCGCGTCCGATGCGATCCTCGACTACGAAATCATCGACACGTCTACCGA
>CAWKDY010000022.1:0-43545 GCA_963848465.1 uncultured Chloroflexia bacterium
GCGAGTGCTGCCCGTGCCTATGATGCCGCCGCGCTGCGGTTGGGCGCAGCCGCCCGGCTCAACTTCCCGATCCCGGATGAAGAACTCCAACCTGATTGAGGCTTCAGGCGGGCGCTTCGTCGTCGGCTACCTGTCCGTTTTTCGGACATGAGCTTCAAGAGACATCGCAGCCGACAGGTCCTACTGCCGATGACTTTCTAGGCGTATAGAACGTGCCCTAGCGATTGATTCAGCGTGCGCGCCCAAGTGGGCAGCCCGGAGCCATGCCGCTGCCTGAGCGACCTCAGAGCAGATAGAAACCTCATCGACGGTGGCGCCCAGATCGATGATGCAGATATCACCGCCCGCGACTCCTCTGAGCCATTCCGATTCCAATTTGGGCGCTGCTGCGCCCCCTTGTCTTGAAGGTATCCTCTGCGATTCGATAATCTCATAGCGTTGACTTTCCAGTCCCATCAAGAACTGCGACCAGTCGGTGGAATGTCGGTTGAGCGGATAGAAGTAGCCGTCCCGGATCATCAGGAAGCCCTGCGTCCAGCGGGGCAGCTTGGAGATGTGCTTGCGCGCGTACTTTGTCCGGGCGGGATCGCGCATCGCGCCGAGGGCGTGGCACTCGCGTGAGCCGTCCTTCGAGTAGCCACTTCCCTGGATATGCGTATGAGCAACCACGATATGACAGCGATCCACACGAGAGTGAGGGTCTGAAGGATTGAAATACGGCCCATTCTCCGTGAGGTAGTATTGCTGAGCCAGTCCCACAGGGTTAATAGAATAATTGACTGGGTGAATAACGACACCATACCGCGACGAGTTTCCAGGTAGCAATAGCTGTAATGGGTGAATTCCATGACAATCATGGGCCTGAGCAGCGACCTGAGCTTCGCCAAGAAGCATTTTGAACCAGACTTCGCCGCCGGTCTTGCGATTAATCCGGTCATCGTGATTGCCTTCCACCAGGACAATGTGCTTGAACCAGGTGCAGAAGCGCTCAAAGTTGACGTTGGGGCGGCGCCCGGCGGGCAAGCTGAAGAATGTGTCGGGGCAAGCGCCTTACGAGACAGTGACTTCCTAGCCCGTCTGGATATCAATAGGTGGAAGATGCTCGCGGCGCCCCGATTTCCTCCTAGGAAGACTGCGCCCCAATACGATAGTCCTCAGACGGGCTTGAACAACTCAGGAGAGGGAGGTAGTCAACACAATTTCGAGAGATCATCGAAATCGAGCGATACCAATAGTGATGTGCGGATCATCAACAAGAAGCGAATTGCTCATGCTCTTTCTTGCAGAGGCGTTAATACCCGTTGTCCACTTTTTGCCGGATTCGGATGGAAATGTGTATCACTTTTGTAAACTCGCTTAGGCGAGACTTGGTTGTCGGCAGCTACTCAACAAGCGAGAAAATCGGTTGACATGAGTCCGTGACTGTGACGTGCCTGAAAATCACGGTCCGGCTGCCCACTCTCCACCTGTGATGAGCCTCTACCGTACTCAAGAGATCAGCGCTTCCGGGCGATGATATGGAAGGCGTGCCAGTGCTTCGGCTTGGTCGACGAACGGCCGTCTTCGTCTTCCTCACGAAAGTACTCAAGCTCGAACCCCTCTAGCAGTTCGTATACCTGCTCTGCTGTCAAGAAGGTCATGCCTTCCGTACTTGCCCAAGTGTCGTTCACACCATAGAGCTGGCCGACAAAGCGGCCGCCGCCGCGCAGGCTGCTGGTGATCTTCCCCCAGAGACCGTCGAAGTGATCTGGATGGCAGAAGGGGATGCTGTAGCCAGCGTAAATCAGATCGGCGGATGGTAACTGAACCGCCTCGAATTTCGCTGCTTGCGTTTCCAGACGGGCTTGTGCTTCCGGAGGGAATCTTCTCTCTGAGGTATTGGAAGGCGGCTGGTTCGCTGTCGATGGCGAGGACGTGCCAGCCTTGGGAGAGGAGATAGGCGCGACTCGGTGCCATCGCCGCTGCCAAGGTCTACTGCTGTGAGTGGTTCGGTATGAACCTCAGATCTGAAGTGCTCTAGTGCATCGAGCAGCACTGGGCGCGGCGGGCGCCCGCTGACTCGCTGATAGTAATCTGCCCATTCCACATCAATCAGCTCGCCAGACACGTCTACTCCAGTCTAAACCTACTGTTCTTCAAGCGTTGCGTCCGGCTAGTATACGAGATGAGCGTACAGGATCCCACTTTGAAGAGCGTGAACTCTGGGCGCCACTTTCTCTATTATGTGCACTTGCTGATATATAGGCTGTTTCTACCCGTCTGGTCAATACTGGGTTCAGGGCGGCCCCCGGAGCGCCTCAATCTTCCTAGGAAGATTTTTCGGGGCCACGAGCGTTTCTCAGATGGGCTATGTTGTAGGTAAAATCAAGCGAGAAGCCCGGCATCTAGGGCGATTTTCGTTACAGCGACAACCAGTTGCCACCATTTGGAGAATAGACGAGCAATCGCAGCATCAAATCGCTAGGAATCTGCGCTCTCGGTCTGATCAACTACACTTTTACACTTTTTTTGGAGAGAGGCTAAATTGTTTACAGCCCATTTTCTGTGTGTATGATAGTCAACACCAAGCAACAGCGCTTATATAAGCTATATCTCCAGAAAAAAGTGTAAAAGTGTAGTTGGGACATCTTTTCAAGAATAAAATCTAGTTACGTTGGGTCACAAGACAGATGAGGGCTGCCATACTCCTAGAATTGGCAGCCCTCTGCAACAGCTATTCTGAATTGGCACCAAGCCCTAAAGCATGGGGGCGCAAGTGAAGCGTGCGGTCACGTGCCCATCAATGTTCACTGGCACGGTCGTCTTTCCTCCAACGGGTGGGTGGAGCATACCCAAGTCGGTCAGTTGCTTGTAGAGAGCAGTTCTACTCATCTTCCCTAGCCCCTCAGTCCCGCGAACCTTAAGTACCTGATCAATTGCTACGTCAGGGAGCAAATATACGCCTCCTTGGGCATCATATTTGCCGATGACGGTACCATAACCTGATCCTTCCAGGTTGATCGGCCGATCCGATAAGATGACGCAAACGCCGTTGACAACCAACTCTCGAAGGGTACTGATGAAGGCCTTCGCAGGGACGTTTTCCTCCAGAAGGTTGGCGATAGACTCAACATTTTCATCAGCCCCTCGTCGTGAGCTGCGAGGTGTTCGCGAATGATGGGACCGATATGCGGATGTTGTTCCAAGATCCATCCCGTGAGTGAGTTTCTGCGAGATTGTTCGCGACACGAGGAATATTGGCGGCGTCGGGTTGACGTTGAAATGTAGTTCCCTGGCGAACCGCTCGCGACGTGCAGCAAACTCCTGCTGTGCCCCTGCTTTGATGGACGTGAATTCATCACTCTCCAGCCACTTGATCCACGCAAGTCCCCACCGATGAAAAGTTGCTAGAGAGCCGTTGCGCTACCGCAAGTTCGCGATTTGGTTCGCCGCCTTGGCTGGGGAACTGGACAATGAGAAGCCGTGAGAGCGTCGCTGGATCATCGGGGATATCTTCTCCCGTCACGACCGGTAGAGCATGAATGGGCTTCACGTCACTTAGTTCGGCGTTGCTCTGACAACCTCGCCTTTTCGCCACCCTCACAGATATTGTGAAATCAGTCTGGAAAGCCCACGTTCACCAGCGCCCGTATTCGGCTTGTAGTTGTCGATCAGAAACGGCAGATCAGCAGCGAACGTTGCATATTTCATAATCGCGTTAGAAGTTGCCCCCTCGCCCCACTTGATCAGGTTAGTCTCATCAGCGAATCCGTTGCCGTACATAGATAGAGCGCACTTCGCGAATGAAGTCTCTGAAGGAGCCCGTCCGTCCGACGATCGTCAGAGCATAGCGGGTATTATGAAGCTCAAGTCCGTCGATGCAGGGGAGCCCGGAAAATTTCCATCATGACTGGCATCGTGACACGAGTAGGTAAAGCCGTCAGCAGTGCCGTCATGCATTCGAGTCTCTTGATCGAGATCCGCCGCTTGACTCACACAGTACGGGAGTTCATTCCCAGCATCACTGATTGACCTGCCTGATCGTATCCCGGAATGAGAAACTTACCCTCATGCCAGCCGGTGCGACGAAAGTGGTGCCGCTCTTCGTCGCTATCGGTCAACTTCTTGATAGCGGTGCCGAGGTGGTTCGTCATCGTCGGATACATCGCACAGCGTGCGCCAACACAGTTCCCGAGCACACGCTGCAGAATGCGAGCATCGACGAATTCTTCGGCGGGAATATCAAGCGAGAAAGTCTTCCCTGTACTTGTTCATGCCGCGGATGTGATAAGCGGCATTACCTGCCTCGTCAACGGTGGTATTGTGGATTTTCGCCCAGAAGTCTGCGATCTTTCGAATTCCGGTGCCTTGTCTACTTTCCACGTATAGCACCATGCAATTGTCCCAAATGCCATATGGCCAACTGGCGAGTGTACTATCTTCTGGGTCCGAGTTGGCGTCAATCCAAACGGAGTTGTCTGGTGTAGGTTGTTCTTCGAATTCTGCAGACGGACTAGCGTCTGCAGAAGGGACAGTTCCGGGCTGGATTTCGCTGTGCATATTCATTCCTGAGCTATTCTCGTGAGTGGAGTAAGTTTGACGAAACACTTGTGGAAGCCCTCGCTGACGCCACTCGATCAACGAGCGCGATCCTACCCATTGGGCGACTTGCCCCCACGGGTCTGGCTCATGCTGCAGATTACAGCTGCACTGAGGGATACCATCTACCGGCGAGCGGTCGTAGGAAATCGAGAATGACGGATTCGCATCTTCATGGCTCGGATTGGGACAGTGGCAAGTCCTCGCGCCGCCCTACGCGCTTCACCACCTGCGCCACTTGATTTCAGGGTAGGCATGACCTCTTCTTCAATCCAGAGCGACGTCTCAGATGCCCAGTCGCTGAAGTGGACGAGAGATGTGACCTAGATTGGGAAGTCCGTGCCGCCCTGTGTGGCGATTGGTCGGTTGTGTCTTCGAGGTGCGGCGGACAGGGCGTGTTCGCAGGTTGGTGAAGCATAATCGCGCCCAAGTCCGTCTGTAGACGCCCTACTTCCGTGACAAAGGCTGCTTCATCGAATTGAAACCACTTCCATAGATCGTTAATGTCTCCCTTATCGCCGAGAAAATCGGGAAGCTTGATCGCGGTATATTCGATCGACTGCTCGCAGAGCATCCTCCCGACCTTTTCGGCAGAGAGGCGGCCAGTTTCATCCCGGTCGGTGAAGTAAACGACCTTGGACACCCCCCAGCGTTGAAGATCCCCGGCCAGGGACGATGGGACACTGCTTTCGCCAGACAGCCAGCAGATGGCGTTCTGAATGCCCGCTTCGTACATCGTGAGAACGTCGATTTCCCCTGCGACCAGATAGATCAGACCCGTTTTGTTCCTGTACTGCTGGAAGGGTGTCCGGCAGCAGGTAATACTGCGGCGCTTTATCATCTTTGCCGTCGATCCAGAAGTACTTCGGGCTCGCCGTGACTGTCGTAGTTCTTCCAGCGGTATTGAGGTTCGCCATTCGCGCGTTTGAAGACGTTACCGTCTTCGTTGAAGAGGGAGTATTTCCATCCGCAGTCTGTACCAATGCGGTGACCAGTTTCCCAGCTTTGCGACCTGGCTGGATCGATAGATACCGCGGTCTTTGAGTAGTGTTTTACCAGTTGCATGGACACTTTGGTTCATGGTTGTGATCTGCGTTCCTTGTCGTTGCTTATCGGTGATTGAGCTGTCCAAGAGGGATTGTCCGCGATCACCGTTTGTGTTATTATGTGGCTAACAAAATCAAAGGTCTGCCACACACGGTGGATCGGAATACCTTCTTGGAATTGCCCATGGTGCCTCCCAGCATTCTCATGGGCTTTTTCTTGCGGCTTGGCTGTCGGACTTGGGTCTTCCTAATTTCCGAACAGCTTCGACTTCTTCATGCGCCGCTTGTGGCGCATCCGATGTGCATCATTTACATAGCGTGGTTTTCTCCCTATCCCATCCCAGCTAACCTCCTCTCCACAGCCACAAGCACATCGCCAGCGCTCCGCCGTGGGTGTCCAGTCAGTTTGAGACCAGTGTTTCGTGCCATTCTTTAGCCCTCCTGTGCTGACATTGTCTCGAAAGGGAGGCTTACGCGGCCTCCGGCGCGTTGCCGGTCTTGAGCCGCTGAGCGGCGACCTTCGACTGGATGAACTGAGCCGCCACTGTATCAAGCGCCGCTTCTGCTTCGGTACTCTGGTTCTGGTGCGCTGCCTTCATCGCGCTGACGATTTCGTTACACCGCGCCGCCACGTAGCGACTCAGTGCACGGGCCGACAGGACCGCCGCTAAGGCGAAGCCCATGCCGCCAATCCAGACGAGGATTTCAAGCAGTGAACTCTGGGTGATGATTTCCAGGACCGCTTGGTGCCACGTGCCGGTAGTCCCTTCAATGGCTGTACGCATCGAACCAGCCAGCGCCAGCAACAGGATTGATCCGGTGACTAGCCGAAGCACGCTCTTGTATCGTGCGGCAGGGGAGAGCGATTGCCGTGACCACTGAGCGCCTACTCCGAAGAGATAAGCGATGTTTGCCGCCCACAGACGGAGACTAAACCGGGTATTCGCTGCCGGTTCGTAGCCGGCGCGGCTCTCGATGTACTCGACCGTGAATTCGAGCGTCAGGTTGAGGAGCACCAGTGCCCAGGCGGCGAAATCTGCCAAGGCATGGTCGCTCTCGAACAGGGCGATCCCGTGGATCACGCGCTGCTGCTCCACGATCAACAGCAGCGTCAAGACGACCGGTACGCCAAAGGCGACGATGACCGTCTGCGTCAGTGTCATTAGGACGTCACCCGTGCCGACGAGGGCTTGTAGAAATCGCGGGTATGCCCGATTAAAGACCTCCACAAACCGTGCCTTATCGCTGGGCGTCTCGAGCGATTGGCGGCGCCGCAATTCAGCTTGCTGCGCCTTCATGATCGCCTCGCGGTCCGCGGCGGTCAGGCGGACGCCATTATGGGCGGCGTATGACTCCGCGTCCGCCGAAGACCGCAAGGTAGGCTGCTGCATCAGTTCCGTACTCCGGCGCTGACGCGGTAAAGCCACTCGTAGCCAATCGGCGTGGAATTGGGCCGATGACTCCGCTCGATAAGTCCTCGTTCCTTGAGCTTGTCGAGGATCGTCAAGTGGTAGGGCGATAGTTGCCGCTTGCCGATAGCGTTGGCGAGCTCGCGTCGGGTCAGCCAGGTTTCTGGGTGCTCACGAAGCGCCGCTACGAGACGTTGGGACAAGGGCGTTGAGTTCGGAGTGTTCATTGTTCTATCATTATTAGAACGGTACGTTAAGAGCTAACTCGTAAACAATCTTATCACAACTTCTTGCACTGATCAAACCCTGGTAGCGGGAATCTTGAAATTGCGGTCGCTCCAGAAGTGTCCTCCTAGGAAGATGTGGCGATTCTGGAAGTTTTCGTGGTGCGGCGATTGGCAAACTGCCGTATTCAATGGTATAATTAATTACATATAGAATAACGTAATTAACTAGTGAATGGAAACTGATCCGTGATCCTGACCCCAGATCAAGCCACCGAGCTGCAGAATACTTCCACTGAGGCGCAGATGAGTTCTTGCTGCACCGCCGGAAAACGACGACGCGCGCATCTTCCTACAAGGTGAGCGCGCAAGTGCGACCGACGGCGCCATTCGATCGTTTCTTCTGCTTATCGCAGATATTTCCAGACGGATCATGCTCGAACAAACGGAAAGGGTAGTTCAATGAAGGCAGCCATCTACACGCGGGTCTCAACGGAAGATCAGCTCAACGGCCACAGCCTCGAAGCGCAGGCGCGACTTGCATCCCAGTTTTGCGAACTACGCGAGTGGGAAGTCGTCAAGGTCTACGAGGAGCGCGGGCGCTCGGGCAAAAACGTGTTTAGGTCCGAGTTTCAGGAAATGCTGCAGGATGCTCAAGCGCACTTGTATGATGTGTTGGTCGTTCACAAGCTTGATCGTTTCAGCCGCAGTATTGTCGACACCCACACCTACATCCGTCAGCTGGATGACATCGGCGTTGCCTTTGTGAGTGCAACCGAGCCATTTGACCTCACCAGCCCCATGGGCAAGGCCTTTCTGGGAATCCTCGCGATTTTCGCGGAACTGTATATCGATAACCTCGCAGCCGAAATCAGCAAGGGAAAGAAGCAACGCGCCCTCAAAGGCTATTGGAACGGTACGCTCAGTTGGGGCTACACAACGCCTAAGCGGTTGCAGGACGCGCTTATGGCGCTGAATCAGTCCTACAAATCGGGGCAGACGGACGAAGAGACCTATACGCACCAAGCCAATCTGATTGACGACGCGTTAAGTCGCCGCCCTCTCGTCCGAGACGGCGGCCATCGTCGATCCACTTAATGTCCAGGGCGTCTTGCTCGCATTTCTGGAATACAGCAAGGGGTACTATTCCGATCGGGATATTGCGCGGCTGCTTAATGAAGCCGGCTTCAGGATTGCGGCACGTTTGGAACGAGTCACTTCCGGAAGGATACGGTGGAAGACATCCTCCAGAATCGGTTCTACCTCGGCGAGACGAGCTACGGACGGAAGGTCAAAGGGCAGACCCGAAACTGGATGAAGGGCAACCATGAGCCGATCATCAGTCAGGCTCTGTTCGATCAATGCCAGGAAGTTCGGCGGCAACGTGCCGAGCAGTTCAATCGGGGCGGCACCTGGAATAAGGAATTCTATCCGCTTTCCCCGTTCCTCTTCTGTCTGGATTGCGGAGTACGCTGGAAGGGACAGAAGCATCGCGGAATCCGGCGCTACCGCAGCCCTGAAGCGGAAAAGGATATCTCTTGCCCGTCTGAAGTTCGCTCCGTTCACGCTGATAAAATCGAACGTGCTTTGGGCGAATTCTGCGCGAACTCAAACTCCCGGATGACTGGCGACAGGCGATTCTCGATGGCTGCAAAGACGATATGCCCGATTATTCGGCGCAGCGCCGAGCGATCGAGAAAAAGCTGAAGCGGCTCCATCGCCTCTATATTGAAGGCGAGGATCCCGAAGCTGAGTACGAGGAGATGAGGGCTCAGTTCAAACAGCAACTCGATGCGCGACCTGCCGACGTCAGCAAGCGCGCGTTTGACATGCAGCAAGCAGGGGAGCTGTTGGAAAGTGTCGGCACAGTATGGGATAAGGCGACGCCGGAAGAACGTCAGCAGATCGCGCAGACGATTCTGACGAAGATTTACGTTTCAGGCGGGGAAATTAAAGCAATCGAGCCCACCGAGGTAATGTGGGCTCTGCTTGAAACTGTGATACCTAGTGCGGGGAGGACAGGATTCGAACCTGCGGTACGGGAATAACCCCGTACAACCGCTTAGCAGGCGGCCCCGATCGTCCACTCTGGCACCTCCCCATTGTTAAGTGCCTTGACCGAGCGGAGGGAGTGGGATTCGAACCCACGGTACCCGGTAGGGCACAGTGGTTTTCAAGACCACCGCCTTAAACCACTCGGCCATCCCTCCGAAGATGGTGTCCCGAATTCTAGCACATGCGGAGACGCTCGGTCAATGCCGGAAATTCGTTCGCGTGCAGTGTATAATACCCGCAGCGTTTACCCGGTGATCGACGATCTATGGACATTTCAACGGCTTTCCCCATTCTTTTCGGGATAACTTATCTGGGCAGCACCATCTATTTGGCGAACCAACAGCAGATGACTGGCGCGTATCATGGGCTGCTGCGCGCGCTGCTCTACGTCGCGCCAGCGCTGCCATTTCTCTACGGAATGCTGGTGTTGCAGGCGGCATACTTTAGCCTTCCCGGCGAGACACAGGCGCTCACCATCGATCCGGCGACGGCGGAACTCAACTTCGGCATCACGGTTGTGATCAGCGTCATCAGCCTACAGGTGATCTCCTCTGGCAGAATTCGACAACTGCTGCGCCGGGTGCTCCCCGTTGACGCGACTTATGACCCGGAGTCGCCAGTGCACACGACCGCGCTTGTTCTGATGCTGTTGGTGCTCTGGATGACCATCAGTCAGTTCGTGCTGGGTGGCGGGATTGCCGGGATGGCGGAAGAACTCGCTTCCAGTCAGGTCAGTTTCGGCGATATCCTGTTTGAGCAGGTCTTGTGGATTTCCGCCGCAACCTTAGGCGTTGGCTATCTGCTGCGCCGGACGGGAAGGCAGTTGTTGGCACGTTTAGGGCTGCGCGTACCGATGGCACAGGATTTTAACTGGGGGATCGGCGTAGGGCTGCTGCTGTTCGGCTTCGTGATCGTGCTCGGCGTGATCTGGTCGCAGTCGGTATCGCCGCAGGAACTCCAGCAGCAGACCGCCGCATCCGATCAATTTGCGCAGTCCTTTAGTTCGCTTCCGCTGGCGCTGGTCGTTTCGATTGCGGTCGCGGTCGGCGAAGAGATTTTCTTTCGCGGTGCACTTCAGCCGGTCTTTGGCATCTGGCTGACGAGCTTCTACTTCGCGGCACTGCACACCCAATATACACTCACGCCCGCTACCGTCGCCATTGTGGTGACCGCCTTAGGCTTAGGCTGGCTGCGGCGGCGCTACAGTACTAGCGCGTCAATCGTCGGGCACTTCGTCTACAACTTCATCCAATTGGCATTGGCGGTTTTAGCGGGAACTTCGCCGTGAAATGGTTCTGGCTGACTCTGCCGCTCTTGTTGCTGGCGAACGTCGGCGGATTCGTCCGCGACGGGGCTGCCGAGATCATCTTCCCGGCGGCGATCCGTTTCACGCTGAACCTGACCATCCCGGCAAGTGAGATCGCCAGCGCGACGCTGACGCTGACTCCTGATGGACGCGATCCGCTCGTGATTCCGGTGGATCTCGCCAGCGCTGTCCTCAATCCCGACGCGCCTGCTGCCGACCTTGCCTATTTGTGGCTGATTCCGGTAGACGATCCGCCACCGTTGTTCGGGCAGATTGATTACTCGTGGTCGCTGACCAGCAACGATGGCAGCATCGGGACGCTCAGCGACTCGTTCGTCTTTGCCGATCCCCGTGCCGATTGGGTGCGCACCGTCGATCCGACCCGGCGCTTCAGCCTGACCGCTCCGCGCTCGCTGGCGCTTGCTCCGGCGTCACTGCGGCAAGTCTATGATCTGCTGCGGCAGAATACCGGATCGTCGCGGACCTACAATCTGCTGGTAGGCGACACGTCGTTCGACTGCCGCCAGCGTGACGACGGGACGCGCTTCGCTCAAGGCGCGCAAAGCGGTGTGAGCGTGGACTGCGCTGATGGAATCGAAGCCGCGGTGTTTGCAGGTTATGACCGGCTGATCGTCCCGGCGGGCGCGAATGGCGAAACCTTCGTGATTGCCACGCTGGTCGAGGCGGCTTACGCTCCGCTGTGGCAGGGAAAATCCGTCCCGGCTTGGTTTGCGGCGGGGCTGGACCAGTTCTACGATCCGGTGGACAAGAATGCGCTGCTGCTGCCGGTTCAGCAAGCCGCTCGCCAGCGGACGCTTTATGCTCAAACGGCGCTGGAGTCGCTCCATACTGATGCGCTATGGCAGGCGCAGAGTTACGCGTTGGTGCTCTACATCGTCGATCAAATTGGCGTGTCCGGCTTGGTGGATCTGGCGCGCGTCGATGCAAGTGATTTTCCCGCTGCTTACGAGCAGGCGGTCGGACAGCCGATCTCGGCGCTCTTCCCGGCGATTTCGCAGTGGATTTTCACCCGTGCTGCTGAGTCTGCCTTCGGCATCACGCCCTACCAGCCGCCGACCGCCGTTCCTACGGCAACTCGAACGCTGCCACCAACCCGCTTTCCTACCGTCACGCTGACGCCATCGCTCACGCCGACGATTACGCCGACGCCGACGCGGACGCCGCGCGGCATTCGTACCTACGTTGCGCCGCCGAGCGTGACGCCCTCGGCGACACTCACGCCGCCCCCGGCTACCTTGACGCCGCGCCCGCCGGGCAGCCTGCCGACGCCCACGCCGATCCCGTCCGCGCTGCAAGTGGCGGTAGCGCAGCCGGGAGTGCAGGCGGGGCTGCTCACATTTCTGGTTTTACTGTTAGCGCTGCTCGTTTTCTTGTTTATTCGATTGGGAAATAGACGATGATCGATCTCTATACGCTCTCGCTCGATGCGCTCACCGACCTGCTGGCGGGGTGGGGCGAGCCGCGTTTCCGCGCCAAGCAGGTGTGGGCATGGCTCTACGACAAGCGCGTCGGCGCGTTTGACGCGATGACCAATCTGCCGAAAAACCTGCGGGATCGGCTGGCGGCGGAGTCGACGCTCGGTTCGCTGGCGCTGGAAGCTGAAGAGGTCAGCAACGATGGGACGGTCAAGCGGCTTTATCGCCTGCACGACGGGCAGTTGATCGAAGCGGTGCTGATGGAGTACGACGACGACCGGCGCACCGCCTGTATCTCGTCGCAGGCGGGCTGCGCGATGGGCTGCGTCTTCTGCGCGACCGGGCAGATGGGCTTCGCCCGCCACCTGAGCGCCGACGAAATCTTCGAGCAGGCGCTCTATTACGCCCGCGACCTCGAAGCGCGCGGCGAGCGCCTGAGCAACGTCGTGCTGATGGGCATGGGCGAGCCGTTCCACAACTACGACGCGACGCTCGCAGCCATCCGCCGCCTGATGACCGATCTCGGCATCGGCGCGCGCCACATCACCGTCAGCACGGTCGGACTGGTGCCGATGATCCGCCGGTTTGCCGACGAGGGCTTGCAGGTCAAGCTGGCGGTCAGCCTGCACGCCGCCACCGACGCCGAACGCGCGGCGCTGCTGCCGGTCAACAAGCGCTATCCGCTGAGCGAACTGATCGCCGCCTGCTGCCGATTACGTCGAGAAGACCGGGCGGCGCATGAGCTTCGAGTGGACGCTGATTCAGGGCGAGAACGACACGCCGGATCAGGCGCACGCGCTCGGGCAAGCTGCTCAAGGGCTTCACTGCCACGTCAACCTGATCCCGCTCAACCCGACCAGCGGCTATGAGGGCGGACCTTCGGCGTCAGGGCGGATCGAGACCTTCATCGCCGTGCTGGGCGAGTACGGCATCCCGGCGACGCGTGCGCGTCCGGCGCGGCATCGACATCAACGCGGGCTGCGGTCAGTTGAAGTCCGAAGTGCTCAAGCGCCAGCGGCGCAGTGACGGATCGCTTGCTGAACCCTCGGACTCGTGATAAGTTAGTAGTAAATTGACTAACTTATGCGAGGGACGTCATGCGCGGCTGGAGAGCGATTTGCCTCTTTCTCTTCATCCTTCCTAGTTTCGGAATCGCGGCTCAATCAACGGAGTCGTTCCAACCCGGTGACGTCGTTGTCGTTGCCTATACTGGCGCTGACCTCGCCTTGAGGACTGACGCTTCAGTGCAAGCCGCGCAGCTAATGCAGTTGCTGCCGGGAATATCCCTAACCGTGACTGCCGGACCCCGCTATGACGGTGGGTTAACGTGGTGGCATGTGGCTTGTTACTGGGGGGCGGGTTGGGTTGGCGTTGATAAATCCGGTTACCTCCTGCGCTCGTCTGACGCGCTCCTCGACAGCACCATCGCTGATGCGAGCACGGTGCTTGCCGCTACACCGACCGCGAAACTTTACGTTAAACGTGGGCTGGCATACCTTGCTCAACAGCACTTCAACACCGCGCTGACGGACTTCTCGGCGGCAATTCAGCTTGTGTTCGATGATCCCATGCTCTACGATCTGCGCGGTACCGCCTATCGCAAGCTGGAGAACTACGCTGCTGCTGTGTCCGACTTTAGCCGCGCGCTTGAACTCGCCCCGGACGTCGCAAACTACTACGACGAACGTGGCTATGCCTACTATCTGGAAGGTGATTACACCAATGCCATCGCTGATTACAACGCCGGGTTGCGCCTGAACCCGAACAGCTCCATGTTCTACAATGATCGCGGAATCGCCTACGAAAATATGGGCGATCTCCAAGCGGCAATTAATGACTACACTACCGCCACGACGCTTGATCCCCTGAATTCCTACGCTTTCTTTAATCTGGGGCTGCTTTACGCCAGTGTGGGTTACACGAATGATGCGCTGGCGGCTTATACGCAAGCGATCTTGGCCGATCCGACCAATGTTGATGCCTATGCCAACCGAGGGAGTATTTATGCGGACAGCGGGCAATCCTTCTCAGCCATGTCCGACTTCAATGCCGCGCTCGCCATTGACCCACAGGATGCTTACGCTTACAACGGACGTGGCTCGATCTACGCCGAGCAGGGCTTCTTGGAACTGGCGCGGCAAGACTTGGAATATGCGATTACGTTGAAGCCGGATCTCGCCGCCGCTTATTACAACCTCGGTATTGTCTATCGGCGGCTGGGAAAGCCCGACTTAGCTGCGATTCAGGACACACTGGCGAATAATCTGGGGTTTGGCAGTCCACTAGAGGTCTACTACAATCGCGGGTTGGCTTACTACGATGCGGGCGATTACGAAAACGCCATCGCCGATTTCACGCAGGCGCTTAACCTAAATTCTTACTTTACAGCGGCACTGGTTTGGCGCGGCAATGCCTACGATATGCTGGGTCAGCATGATGCCGCAATCGCCGATTACAATGCTATCGTAAATATCGATCCGTCGAACGATTATGCCTACTTCAACCGTGCGCTGGCGTATCAAAATGCCGGGCGCTACGCGGAAGCGATTGTTGATTACAAGCAGGCGATTGCGCTAAATCCACAGTCCGCCGAGGCGTATTGGGGCTTAGGCGATGCCTATCGCGCGTCTGCTTCCGAGGAAGAAGCGGTCAAGGCTTACGAGACTTATATCTCGCTGACAGGTCAGCCAGATGCGGGCATCGTCGATTACGTGAAAGCATATCGGGTGACTCATCCTTAAGGCACGTTCGCTTCAACTGATGACTCGCCCTTGCATCTCCGGCGGGATCGGCAAGCCGAAGCGATCGAGCAGCGTCGGGGCGATGTCCATCAGTTGATGCCCCTCGACCCGACCCGCGCCGCGGTTTCCCGGCTCGTGCAGGATGAACATCCCCTGGACGGCGTGGTTGGCGTAGTCGGGTCCGGTGTCGTTTTCGAGCGTCCAATGCCGTCCGAAGCCGACGCTGCCGACCGCCCGCCAGTGTAAATCCCCGAAATAGACCATCAAATCCGGCGCGATGTTGTTGACCTGCTGGTAGATCTCCTGCGGCTTGAAAATCTGCGTATTCAGCGGCTTGCCGTCGGGATCGGGGATGCTCGCCAGCCCGGACGCCAGCAGGTCGCGCATGACCTCGTACTGCTCCGGCGGGATCGTGCCTTGCGGTTCGCGCCCGCGCACGTTGAGGAAGACGCGCCCGTAATAGCCGCCGCTCGCCCACGCCCGCGTGTGCGCCCAGTCGATGGCGCAGTCCTCGATCCGCGTCAAGCCGCCGACTGCTCGGCGGCGTCTTGAAGCTCAGCCAGCCGTTTTGCCACAGCCATTCGTTGATGCAGATGCCGCCGTCCATCCGCGAGACGCCGTGATCGCTGACGACCAGCACCGTCGTGTCGTCGCCCGCGATTTCGAGCAGCTCCGCGGCGAAGCTGTCCATCATCTTGTAGTAGTCGCGGACGGCGTGCTCGAACGGGATTGCCCGGCGTGTAGAGCCGGTGCGCCGGATCGTGGAAGTGCCAGAAGCCGTGATGCAGCCGATCCACGCCGATGTTGACGAACATGAAGAAGTCCCACGGGCTTGGTCTTCATCAGGTGCTTGACCAGCCCGGTCTGCATCGCCGTCATGTCGAGCAGGTCTTGCAGCAGGCGCTCTTTGTCATCGGTGCGGAAGTTGCTCACGTCGAATTTGTAGTTGGGGTAGAGCTTGCAAGCATCTCCGCCTTGAGGATGGCGGGGTAGGTGAAGCTCGCGTCGCTGCCCGGCGTCAAGAAAGTCGCTGACCAGCGCCCCGTTGATCGGGTGGACGGGGTAGGTCTGCGGCACGCCGACGAGCACCGACTGCTTGCCCGCGTCGCTCAGATAATCCCACAGGCGCTTGACGCGGATGAAGTCGCTGTCGGCGGTGACGAGGTGGTCGTAGGAGTAATCCTTGCGGTTGCGGAAGCCGTAGACGCCCAGCACGCCCGGATCGCGGCTGCTGATCATGCTTGCCCAGGCGGGCACGGTGATGCAGGGAGTTGACGATGTCAAGTTCGCCCCACGTCCCGCTTGCCGCCAGCCGCGAGAAGGTCGGCAGATCGTCTTTGAACTGGTCGAAGATCAGATGCGGGCTGGCGCAGTCCAGCCCCAGCACGAGGACGCGCCGCGCGCGTTTACGTCGATTGAGTAGATTGAGCATGAGAGAAGTCTTAGTCGTTGTATTTAGGCTTTGTTTAGGCATTGCCGCAAGATGTTTTGAACTAAGAACCAATAACAACTGATCCTGTTTTTCACAAAATCCGCGAGCCGAACAGACTCGCCGCCAGTTCGACCGCGACCTGCGCGGTCGCGTTGCGCTCGTCGAGGATCGGGTTGACCTCGACAATATCGAGCGAGCGCACGCGCCCGTCGTCCGCCAGCATTTCCAGCAGCAGATGCGCTTCGCGGTAGGTCAGTCCGCCGGGGACGGGCGTCCCCACGCCCGGCGCGATCTTTCGGATCGAGCGAGTCCATGTCGAAGCTGACGTGGATCGCATCGACGTTGCCGAGCGCGTTCAGCGCCGCGTGAACGACCGTCGCCATGCCATTTTCGTCAATGTCGCGCATCGTCATCACTTTGATGCCGCTGCGCGCCAGCGCGATTTTTTCCTCGGCGTCGAGGTCGCGGATGCCGATCTGGACGATCTGATCCGGGCGCAGGCGCACGTCGCCAATGGTCAGCACTTCGGGGCACATGCCCATCAGCGCGCTGACAACCATGCCGTGAACGTTGCCGGAAGGTGTCGTCTCCGGCGTGTTGAAATCGCCGTGCGCGTCGATCCACAGCACGCCAACTGCGCTGCGGCTGCATCAGCGCCGCCGAGACCGTGCCGAGCGCGACGCTGTGATCGCCGCCGAGCGTGATCACTCTTTCGTCTGCCGTCAGCGCTGCCGCGCACTTGCTCATGCAGCGCGCGGCAGACTTTGCCGATCGCGCTGGCATTATGCGCGCGTCCATCGTCGGGATCGTGGCTGACTTGCTCGACGACCGGCACGGTGATATTGCCGCCGTCGCACACCTGCCAGCCGAGTTTGCTCAAGCCGCTGCTGCAACCCGGCGTAGCGGAGGGCGCTCGGTCCCATATCGACGCCGCGCCGCTGCTGCCCTAAGTCCATCGGGACGCCGATGATGCGGATTGTGTTCATCGCTGGTCTGCTCGATCCAGCGCTGCCGATGCTCACCAGCATGATGCTCAAGCCGTACAGCACCAGCAGCGGCGCCATCACCAGGAACATGTTCACCGGGTCAACCGTCGGCGTGATCATCGCCGCCGCGACTGCCGCGCCGACGACCGCGATGCGCCAGTTGTTGATCAGCGTGCGCGCTTGTGACGAAGCCGAGCAGCGACATCACGAAGAAGACCAGCGGCGTCTCAAAGGCGACGCCCATCCAGAACAGCAGCGAGGTGACGAAGCCGAGATAGCCGTCCGCCGTCCACTCGACGAAGAAAATTTGGACTCTGGAAAGTTCGCCAGGAACGTCGAGCGCGGGCGGGATCAGCAGGAACCAGGTGAACAGCACGCCGATCAGGAACAGCAGCGTGATCGCCGGGAGCGCGGTCAGCACGATGCGCCGTTCTTTGCGGGTCAGACCCCGGCAGGATGAACATCATCAACTGGTAGGTGATCAGCGGGATGGCGATAATGCCGCCGATCATCAGCGCGACGCGGAAATAGTTCGTGACCGTGCCGGTCGGGTCGAGCACCTGCACCTGCCGCCCGTAGGGCTGCAGCAGATATTGGAAGACGTCGCCCGCGAAGAGCGCGCCGATGCCCGTGCCGATCACCAGCCCCATCGCCGCTTTGAACAGCCGGTTGCGCAGTTCTTCCAGATGTTCGAGCAGCGACATGCGCAGCTCGTGTCCCTCGTCATCTCGGCGGTTCAGGAGGTAGGTTGGGTGGAGGGTTGAATTTTCGTCGCCATTTTCGCTGCTTTCCTATCTTCGACGTACTCTTTGCAGCCAGTCTTGATCGTCGGCGACCGCGCCTAGCACGCCGTTGATGAAACTCGATGCGCCGTCCGCGCCGAACAGCTTCGCCAGTTCGACCGCTTCGTCGATGGCGACGCCGACCGGGGTGCGCGCGCGCACCGCGAATTCGAAGATGGCGATCCGCAGGATGTTGCGGTCGATAATGGCGATCTGTTCCAGCGGCCATTCCGGCGCATACTGCCGGATTGCTTCGTCGAGCACGGCGCGGTTGTCGATCACGCCGTGCACCAGTTCCTGCACGTAGCGCGCGACTTTGCGGTTCGGCTTCTGCGTTTGCAAATGGATCGTCAGCACTTCGCCGACCGGGTGATGCGCCAGGTCGATTTCGTACAACGCCTGTAAAGCGATGCGCCGCGCGATGCTGCGCTCGTCCATGATCGGGCGGCGTCTTCGCTTTCAGGGATCAATTCGGGTAAATCGGTCATGATTTCATCGGACGATACTGGTGATCGTACTTTGATCGCTCAGCCGTCAATCGGATGTTTCACCGACCGGTTCGTAGACACGGCAGCTGTCCGATCATGACCGCTGCTGACTACCTGCTTAGTTTACTCCACATTACTCGGCTTTGGGGAGGCGCGGTGTGGCTTTGCCCTCCAGAAACTGCTCGGTTTCCTGCTGCCAGTGACGATCCAGCAGCCATTCGTTCAACTGCGCGCAGAATTCGGCGCTCAGCAGGAAGATCGAGGCGATCACGTATGCCCAGAACAGCAGCACAATACGCCGTCGACAGCGTGCCGTAGATGAACTGGTAGTTGGCGACGTTGAGCAGATACCAGCCGAAGGCGGTTTTCGCCAGTTCCCAGCCGACCGCGCCGAAGATCGCGGCGGGCCAGACGGCATCCCAGTGGACGCGCCGCGCCGGAACGTAGCGGAACAGCAGCGCGAAGATCACCATGTCCAAGCCGAGCGGCAGGAAGATCGAGCCGATGTTGATCCACAGGCTGGGGCGTTCCAGCAGCAGCGCCGAGACCAGCCGCAGCACCGCCGAGGTCATGAACGACGTGGCGATCAGGACGACCAGCACCAGCGCCATGATCACCGCCGTCAGGCGCTGACGCCACAGGCTGCGGTTCGACGGGACGTGAAAGATGAAGTCGAGCGACGTGGTGATGTTCGAGAACAGCCCCAAGCCCGACCAGATCAAGCCGACGACCGCGATCAGGCTGAACGACGCGCCCTGTTCGACCGCTTGCGCCAGATTTTCCTGGAAGAAGTTGCAGCAGCGAGGTCGCCGCCGGGCGGCAGAAACGGCTCGATGCCCAAGCCAATCGGCTGCGGTGGCGATCGTCCGGGCCAACGACCGGACCGACGATCCGGCTGATCAAGATCGCCATCAGCAGCGTGAGCGGGAAGATCGAGAAAATGGCGTAGTACGAGAGCGCCGCTGCCTGCCGCAGCCCGTAGCTGATGAAGTTGGCGATCGGCGCGCTGCAGATAGCTCGGCAGCGCGCGCGTCATGGCCGGGTTCGACTGCCACCAGCGATTGACCCGCTGCGATAGCGGTCAAACCGAGAACGCAGCATGACCCAATCTCATCAGCCTTGCCGAGTGCGAACTTACCTCTAATAGTAGCATACTCGAATTGCATGATAGTATTGTTCAGGAAATCATCCGCAGGAGTTATTGGCATATGAACAGCATCAATTTTCAGGACATCGTTGCGCTGCTTGCGCCCGGAAGCGGGCAAGATGCTGATCTGGAGTATTTTCCTGTACATCATTTTTTTCTTCGCTCTGATCACCCTGTTCATGATGCCCGACAAGAACATGATCCCGACGCTGTTGATCGCCACGGTGCTGCTGTTCGCCATCGTCGCCAAGCTGAGCGTCAGCGCGCCAATTCGTCGGCATAAGCAGGCGATTATCGCGAAGAAGGATTTCGGCATGTTCGTCATCAACGTGGGCATGTTCGTTTTTCCCCTGATTGCCGTCGGCATGACGCGCGCTCGCAAGAACAAGGCGACCGCTCCCGCGATCATCACGGCGTTGACTGGCGGGCTTACTTCTTCCTCTTCTGGTTCATCGTGCAAGGGCACTAAGCCGCGTTTGACTTGCGTAGTTCGCAGCATCAATCAAGCACAGGTGGCGGCTCCCTTCCTGTGCTTTTTCGTGACGACACAAACGGATATATCCAATTTGGGGTTGCGCTTCCCTCAGCACGATTTGATAATGAAAATCGTAACGCAACCCCAAGCTGAAATCTCATGTCCCAACCACATCCCGAAACCGCGAAACAACTTCATTCGGTTTCTTAGCTACGTCCGCCCCTATAAATGGCAGGTCGTCGCGGCCAGCATCGGTGGCATCGTCAAGTTCAGCGTGCCGCTGTTCGTCCCGCAGGTGACGCGCTATCTGCTCGACGACGTTTTCCTCAGCACGACCCTCACGCCGCAGCAGAAGATCAACGCGCTGCTGACGTCGGTCGGCGGGCTGATCCTGATCTTCATCTTTTTCTGGACGCCGCTGACCTACATCCGCCACTACTATGCCGGGAAAGCCGGCTACAAGTCGGTCTTCGACCTGCGCCACGAGCTTTACTACCGCATTCTGCGCATGTCGGCGTCGTTCTTCGACCGCAACAAATCCGGCGGGATTGTCTCGCGCCTGATCAGCGACATCGAGATCGCCCAGAACCTCGTCGGCAGCGCGCTGACGAACATCTGGATGGACTTGATCTCGCTGGTCCTGATCGCCTATTTCCTGCTGACGATTGACGTCGGCATGACGCTGGTGGCGTTGGTCACGTTCCCGTTCTACCTCTTCTTCTTCCGCCGCTCGCAGGGCGCGATCAAAATATCGAGCCACCGCGTGCAGGAGGAGATCGAGGCGCTGTCCGGCAGCTTGCAGGAGAAGATCGCCGGGAATCGCGTCGTGCGCGCCTTCGGGCGCGAGCAGTTCGAGGAGCAGACTTTCGACCGCGAGTTCGCAAAAGCTGCTCTCCACCTCGATGTACCGCGTCTATCTGCAAAGCGTCAATCTTGGCGATCACCGGCGTGATCGTCAACGTTGCGCCGCTGATCGTCATGCTTTACGGCGGCGTATCAGGTGATCAACGGCACGCTGACCGTCGGCGACTTGATCGCCGTGACCATGTATCTGCCGTCGCTCTACACGCCGCTTCAGCGCTTCTCCGAACTGAGCGTCGTCTTTGCCAACTCGATGGCGGCGGTTGACCGCGTCTTCGAGATCATGGATCAGAAGCCGGAAATCCGCGATCAGCCCGGCGCGATCGATCTCGAAAACGTCGAAGGGCGCGTCGAGTTCGAGCACGTCTGCTTCGCCTATCACAATGACGAAGACGAGCCGGGTCCCGTCCTGCGCGACATGAATTTCGTGGTCGAGCCGGGCGAGAAAGTCGCGCTGGTCGGACCCAGCGGCTCGGGCAAGAGCACGGTTGTCAGCCTGATCCCGCGCTTCTACGATATCGACGAAGGTCGCGTGCTGATCGATGGCTGCGACGTGCGCGACGGTGACGCTGCAATCGCTGCGGCGTGCCGTCGGCATGGTGCTGCAAACGCCGATCCTGTTCAGCGGCTCGATCTACGACAATATTCGCTACGGCAAGCCGGAAGCCAACGAAGCCGAAATCATCGAAGCCTGCAAAGCCGCCAACGCATGGGATTTCATCCAGCACTTCCCGAAGGGCATGTACAGCGAAGTCGGCGAGGGCGGCGGCTTATCTCTCCGGCGGGCAGCGCCAGCGCCTGACGATTGCCCGCGCCTTCCTCAAAGACCCGAAGATTTTGATCCTCGACGAAGCGACCTCCGCGCTCGATTCCGAGTCGGAGCGGCTGATTCAGGCGGCGCTGGAACGGCTGATGATCGGCAGGACGACGTTCATCATCGCCCACCGCCTCTCGACCATCGAGAACGCCGACCGCATCTTCGTGCTGGAGCACGGGCGCCTGGTCGAATCGGGCACGCACGAGGAACTCCTGCACACGCCGGCGTGTATCAGCGGCTATACGCCCAATAACCTCATTGCTTGCGGTAGGGAGCACTGCTTTGCCCGTTTTGCTTCTTGCCTTCGTTGAGCGTCTGTGAATCGTCAGCTTGGCGTCAGGCAAACGCGCTCGCGCCCGCTACAATCGTTCCCATGATGGAAATTTGCAACAGCCAACGCTGCGCCGGATTTACATGATCGCTTGGGTGACGCTGATCACGGTAACCCTGCTGCAATCGAGCGGGAATCCGGTCGTCGGACCGCCCGCGCCGCCGGGTCCGCCGAGCGCCTCGCGCGAATTATTCCTCTCGACCGGGCATGTCGTCGCCTTCACCGGGTTGATGGTGCTGCTCTGGTGGGCGCTGCGCCCGGCGCGTCACGCGCTCGCCGTCGCGCTGATCACTTGCCTGATCTACAGCCCGGTCACCGAACTCGCGCAAACGCTCGTGCCGGATCGCAGCTCGTCGTTCTCCGATTTGGCGGTCAACTCGGTGACCAGCCTCTTGATCGCCGCCATCATCTACTGGCGCACGCGCTCGTCCTGAACGACCCATAAGTGCGCCCGTCGCTGCTCAGGTGGATCGTCCCGCCCTGATCGGTGCGGTAGAGCGGCACGTCGCCCAACTGATCGAGCAAGTCGAGGTCGGGGTGCTCGGCGCCGACGATGGCGAGCTGCGGCTGCACGGCGGCGAGGAAGTCGCGGTCGAGCGCCGTCCCGTGTGCCGGGACTTGCAGCACCGCCGCCGTTAGCAATTCACCCCGCTTGACCAGCGCCTTCTGCCCCTCGGTGCTCAATTCTGAAGTCAGCAAAAACGAGACGTCGCCGTAGGTCAGGCGCAGCACCAGCGCGTTGTCGTCCAGCGATTCGCCCAGCGTCGGCGGTGATCCGGGTTGAGCACGGTAATCGTCACGCCGTCGTCGCTGTCGAGCGTATACCCGGCGCTGACCTGAAGCTCGGTCGTCGCGCGCGAGTTTGGCCTGCAGGGCGGCGAACTGGTCGCTCAGGTTTGGCTGCCCGTGATCGAGCACGACGCCGACTGCGTAGCGATCCAGCACTGCGGGCAGCGCGTCGTACTGCACTGCGTCGGGCTGCGTCAGGAACAGCGCTTCGATCGTGCGGTCGGTGAAGGGCAGGTGGTCGCCGAGCGCGGTCAGCAGCCGCGAGGGATAGCGCCCGCCGTCGATCAAGAAGTGCGCGCCGCGCGGCGTCTCGATCAGCACGGCGTTGGCGTCGCCCATGTCGATCAGCCAGACGTGCAGCAGCCCATCCGGTCGGCTGATCAGCAGCGCGCCGATCAGCACGACCAGCCCCAACCCGGCGATCAGCGCCGCGCTGATGACCAGCCGTTGTTCAATTCGTCCGCAGTCGCAGCGACCAGCCCGGCTGAGCCGCTTTGATCATGGCAAGTCCGATCACGATAGCGAAGCCTAAGGCGATCGCGTTCGCGGAGATGAAAACCTCGTATACGGGCAGCCGCGCGAACAGCCGCACCGTGTCAATTGTCCACGACAGCGGGATCAGGTCAAGCCAGTAGACGATCTGCGCCAGCGGCGGCAGCACGAAAGCGATCAGCGTCGCCGCGCCGCCGATCAGCAGCAGGGCGGGCTGCACCGGCACGACCAGCAGGTTGACCAGCAGTACCACCGGCGACACCTGCCCGAAATAGAGCATCGTCAGCGGCAGCGTGAAGGTCAGCGCCGCCAGCGTGACGATCAGCGGCTCGGTCAGCAGCGCGCCCAGCCAGCGCCGGAACACGGGCAGGAACAGCCGATCTAGCAGCTTGTCGAACGCGGCAGCAAACGGATCGGCGAACAGCGCCATGCCCAGCGTGGCGAAGAAGCTCAATTGAAAGCTGACGTCCCACAGCACCAGCGGGTTGATCACCGACAGCACCAGCGCCGCGAACGCCAGCGACGCCGGTAGATAGGTCTGCCGCCGCAGCGCCCGCCCGACCACCAGCAGGCCGCTCATCAGCGCCGCGCGGACGACCGCCGGGTTCGCGCCGACGAACACCGTGTAGACGCCGATGATGGCGATGCTGATCAGCGCGGCAGTGGTCGGTGAAACCCGTAAGCGCCGCAGCGCCCCGACGATCACGCCGCTGAGCACCGCCATGTTGAACCCGCTGATGGCGATCACGTGCGGCGGCGCCGGTCGCGGCGAAGGCGTCGCTCACGTCCGGGGCGATATCGCGCTCGTTGCCCAGCAGAATCCCCACCAGCAGCCCGGCTTGCGGCTCCGGCAGCGCCGCGTCGATCAGCGTCTTCGCCCGCGCTTTGAGGTCGATCAGCGTCCCGATCAGGCTGTCGCCCGCCCGCGCCGTGACTTCGACCGTCGACTCTTGCATGAGGCTGTAGACGCCGCTGCGCGCCAGATAATCGGCATAGGAGAAGCGGTCGCTCGCGCCGGGAGTCTTCAGCAGTCCGGTCGCGTTGACAGTGTCGCCGTAGCGCGCGTCGGTCAGCGGCGGCGCGTCGACCAGCACCAAACCGTCGGTCGGCGTGGTCGCTCCCGCGCGGGTGACGCTCTCGGCGGCGACGCGAAGCTGCACCCGGTCGTCCCGGCGATCCGGCTCGCCCACGACCACGCCGTTGATCGTCATGCCGCCGAGGTCGTTGTAGGCGGCAAGATCGCTGCTCGTGCGGCGTGGTCGCCATGCGCAGCCCGCCGAGCGCGAACAGCAGCAGCGCCGCCGCTTCGACGCGCCGGACGCGCCACGCGAACAAGCCGAACATGACCGCGCAGCCTAGCCACAGCAGCGGCAGTCGTAATCCGCTGTTGGCGAGCATGATCCCGGCACACCAGCCGAGCGCGAGATAGACGAGGCGCATCAGTCCCCCTGTGACGATCTGCGCGAATGCCCGTAATTATACCCCGCGCACGTGGGTGCTTGACCGGAATCCCCGGTAGAATGAGATAATCGGGATCAAATGACCATAAGCCGAGGGAAAGCAGTGTCTACACTCAATTTGTTGATCGTCGAGGATGGGGATAAGCTGCGCGAGGCGCTGCGCGTCGGGCTGGAGAATACCGGCGCGGTCAAGGTGATCGGTGCGACCGCGCGCGGCGAGGAGGCGCTCAAGCTGGCGCTCGACGGGGCGCCTGACGCGATCTTGATGGACGTGCAGCTTGCCGGGACGATTAATGGTATCGAGGCCGCCGTCGCCATCCGCCGCGAACTGCCGCGCTTGCCCATCGTCTTTTACTCGATTCAGGACGACGACGCCTATTACCGCGACTTCCGGCGCTCCGGCATCCTCAGCCACTACGCCTACGTCCGAAAGTCGAATTATCTGCTGCCCGCCATGATCGTGCCGCTGCTGCGCGATGCGGTGTCCGGGCGCGGCTTCATCGACCCGGAGATCGCGGCGCGGGTGCAGGAAGTTCGCCAGAAGGATGAAGAGTCGCCGATGGCGCTGCTCGAACCGAACGAGCAGGTGGTCGCGCGGATGCTGGCGCAGGGCATGACTAACGAGCAGATCGCTGCGCGGCTCGGCTTTCAGGATAAGCGCACCGTCAGCCGCACCAACGGGCAGATTTACGCCGTCTGGGGCTTGAACGAGACGACCGTTGACGAGAAAGTTGCGCGGACGCGCGCGGTGATGATCGTCCACGCCGGACGCTTGCTGGTCTGGGACGACGACGGCACGCCCTATACGCTTGACGAGCGCGGCGCGCGGGCGGTCTGGGAGGGTTGATGCTGGCTTACCATTTCTCGACGTGGGCGGTGATCGCCGTCTCGCTGACCAACACGATCCTGCTGCTCTGGCTCGGCTTCACGATGCTGCTCAATGCCGAGCGGCGCTCGTGGGGCGTCTGGTTGATCGGCGGCGGCTTGCTGACCGGCGGCGTCTTCTTCGTCAGCCATACCGTGATCCTCGCGCTGGGGCTGACGACGCTCGGCGGCGTGATGAATTTCTGGTGGATTCTGGGCTTGGGCGTGGTGATCTCGCTGCCGTTCGCGTGGTACACGGCGATGCTCTGGTACGTCGGCTTCTGGGAGCAGCGCGATTCACCGCTGCGGCGGCGGCACAACCTGCTCTACGGCGTGGCGGCGGCGCTGATGCTGGCGCTGTGGGTGCTGCTGCTGTTCGCTAACCCGTTCCCGACTTACGACCAAGCGATCAACCTGATCCTCGCGCCGACGCCGACGATCCTCGGCGTTCCGATCATGGTACTGGTTTACCCGGTCTGTACACTGCTGTGTATCGGCTTCGCGCTCGATGCGCTGCTGCGACCGGGACCCGCTCGCCGCATGATGGGCGATCTGGCGCGACGGCGGGCGCAGCCGTTCTTGATCGCCACCTCGGCGGTGCTGCTGCTGGTCGGGGCGCTGGTCTGTTGGGTGATGCTGCGGGTCGTTGTCAACGCGGGCGCGCGCTACGAAGTCCAGTTCGACGAACTGCTCCGCATCGCCTATTCTGACCTGATCATCGCCGGGTTGATCATGCTGGCGGTCTTGAGCTGGGGCAGGCGGTCGCCCGCTACGAAGTCTTCACCGGTAAGACGCTGCCGCAGCAGCGCTTCATGCGTCACTGGCAGAATGCTGTTCTGCTGGCGCTCGGCTTCGGTGTGGTGATGAGCGCCGGACTCACGCTTGACGTGCCGCCGATCTACCTCGTGCTGCTGATGGCGCTGGTGGTGACGCTGTTTTACGCGCTGTTCAGCCGCAGTTCCTACGTCGAGCGCGAACGTTACATCGATCATCTGCGCCCGTTCGTGACCAGCCAGCGACTTTACGAGCACATGACCGGTGGATTGCCAGCGGGCAGCCTGCCCGCCGCCTTCGACATTTCGATGCCGTTTCGCGCGCTCTGCGACGAGGTCTTGGGCGCGAGCCGCGCCTATTTGCTGCCGGTGGGCGCGTTCGCGCCGTTGATCGGGCAGGGGATCGTCTACCCGGTAGGCGCGACTCCGCCGCCGCTCAACGACCTGATCGAGCGCTTCGCCGCGCCGCAGACGATGGTCGTCGGCGTCGATCCGGCGGCGCACGGCGGTGCGGCATGGGCGGTGCCGCTCTGGAGCGAGCGCGGCTTGATCGGCGTGCTGCTGCTGGGCGAGAAGCGCAATGGCAGCTTGTACACGCAGGAAGAAATCGAGATCGCCCGCGCCAGCGGCGAGCGCTTGATCGACATGCAGGCGAGCGCGGAAATGGCGCAGCGCTTGATGGGCTTGCAGCGCCAGCGGCTCGCCCAGAACCAAGTGGTGGATCGGCGGACGCGGCGGATGCTTCACGACGAGGTGCTGCCGCGCCTGCACGCGGCGATGCTGACGCTGAGTCTTGAGTCGCAAAGCGGCGTGGTCGATCAGTTGGCGGAACTTCATCACCAGATCGCCGATTTGCTCCACGAAACCGCGCCCGCGCCCGAAGTCGGGCAAATCGGGCTGATCCCGGCGCTGCGCCAGACACTCGACGGCGATCTGGGTGGCGCGTTCGACCGGGTGACGTGGCGCGTCGATCCGGCGGTCGAGGCGCAAGCCAACGCGCTCCCGGCGCTGGCGGCGGAAGTCGTCTATTACGCAGCGCGCGAGGCGATCCGCAATGCGGCAGTCTACGGGCGTGGCGGCGATTCGAAGCGTCCGCTGCACCTCGGCGTGAGCGTGGGGCAGGGTGGCGGCTTGACGCTGAGGATCGAGGATGATGGCGTCGGGATCGCCCATTCGGACGGTTCGGCGCACCAGAGCGGGCATGGCTTGGCGCTGCACAGCACCATGATGGCGGTCATCGGCGGGGCGCTGACGGTCGAGAGCGCGCCGGATCGCTTTACGCGAGTCGCTTTGACGCTACCTCTCCCGACATCGGCGTTTGTGCCAACGTAGACAAATGCGGCGCGGTGGCTGTACAATACGCTTCTTCTGTAATCAGACTTGGTTAGGCAAAAGAGGAAGCTCATGGCGGAAGACGAAACGCCGCTTTTAGTCGTCAACGAGGTCAGCTATCGCTACGGCTCGTTGAACGCGCTGACGGAACTGTCGATGGTGATCGAGGGCGGCGGCGAGTTGATCGCGCTGGTCGGGCGCAACGGCGCGGGGAAATCGACCCTGCTCAAGTGCATCGCCGGCTGGACGCGCCCGACCGACGGCAAGGTCGAATTGATGGGCGAGCGCATCGACCAGAACGAGCGCTTTGCTCGCGCGCACATCGTCCTCGTGCCGGATACGCCGCCGTTCTACGACGAACTGACTGCCTGGGAGCATCTGCAGTTCAACGCGCAGGCGCACCGCCTCGACGACTGGGAAGACCGCGCCGCCGACCTGCTCGAACGCTACGGTTTGCTCAGCAACCGTGACGCTTTCCCGTTCACGTTCTCGCGCGGGATGCGCTACAAGCTGGCGTTGTGCATGGCGCTGCTGGTCGAGCCGAAAATTCTGCTGCTGGACGAGCCGCTCGGTCCGCTCGATCCGGTCTCGGCGGACGAATTGTGGGTCGAACTCAACCGTCACCGCAACGAGGGCATGACGATTCTGCTGAGCAGCCACCAACTGCCGCCGGAAGCGCACCCCGACCGCTACTTCATCATGGAGCAGGGCGAGGTGATCGCGGAAGGCACGCCCGACGAGATGCGCTCCAACTACGGCGTCACCGAACTCGCTGACGCTGGACAATCTGCTGCGCGCGGCAATCCTCGCGCGCGCGCGAACAGGAGCTGACGAAGACGACGAAGACGAACAAGACGAAGACGAGGAAGCGGTCTCCGATGCGTGACGTTCAATCGCTGTTCTGGCTGCGCTGGCGGCAGTTCAAGGACACGGCGGTCTACTGGCTGCGCGTGCTGGGCTATCGCCCGCAAGACGCCTCGTTTTCGCAAAACCTCTACGTCGCTCTACCTGATCCTGATCGGCATGTTCTGGCTCTACACCGTCGGGACGTTCATCTTCGAGACGGCGGCGAGCATCGGCAAGCTGCTGGCGCCCTCGACGGTCGGCGAACTGCTGGTCGGCTTCACGTGGGCGGACTCTGTCGTGCAGGTCTACGTGATCGTCAACGCGCTGCAAAGCACGCCGCTCAAGCTGTCGTTCGCGGATATGGCTTACGTCGCCGGAGCGCCGATCGCGCGCGCCGCTCCGGTGATCGTCGGCTTCATTCGGCAGGTCGGGCTTGCGCCTGATCCTGCTCAGCTTGCCGGTGGCGATTTTCGGGACGGTGGTCGCGCGGGCGCTGGTGCCGGACGATTACGGCGCGGCGAGTCTGCGCCTGGTCGCGGTCGATGATCCCGCTGATTATCCTGACGTGGGCGGTTGGCTGGATGCTCGGCTTGTCGCGCTTGATCAGCCCGCGCTTGGGTCGGCTGCGCTATCTGTGGTTTTTGCCGCTGCTGCTGTTCGTCGGTCGCCTACTTCTTCCCTGATTTGATGCTCTGGCCCGGCGCGGATCGCCGGTGCTGGTGATGCTCGGTCAGGCGCCGGTCTGGGCGCTGCCGCTGCTGATCGTGCTTGGCGGTCGTCGGGCGTCGGCGTGACCTTCTGGCTCGGCGAGCGGATCAACATGATCCACGCCGTCGATGAGAGCATCCTCTACGCGCGGATTCAGGCGCTCGGCTTGCTGGCGTGGCGCATGATCGACGTGCAGGCGCGCATCCGCTATGCAGGCGCGTCAAGCCGGGCGCAAGCCGTTCTTGAGCCTGCCGCGCGCGCAGGGCACGTCGACCTTCGTCACGCGGGCGGCGCTCTCCTACGTGCGCCACCCGATCATGCTGCTGACGTGCTTGCTCTGGGGCGTCGGTGATGACTGCTTTCGGCGTCGAGATCATCGTGCGCCAACTCCGGTGCAGATCTGGATTTTGTGGGTGATCGTCGCCGGAATCGCGCCGCCGTTCGGCATGCTGCACGTCTTCCGCTCCGACATGGAAGAACTCTTTTTGCGCCAATTCCTGCCGGTCGATGGGCTGCAACTGCTGCTGGCGGACATCCTGCTGCCGTTCCTGACGCATGATCGTTGGCGGGCTGGTTGTCTGGTTCGCCTACGGCTTCGACCCGGACATGCTCATGATCGGCGTGATTGCGATCCCGCTGCTGGCGCTGCATGGTCGCGCTGTGCGGCGCGGTCGCCGTGACCAACGCGCGCATGTTCCAGACGCGCCTGCTGGCGACCGGGCTTGAGCTTCGGCGCGGTGATCCTCGCCGGGACGCAGCTTCACACGCCTTACGCGGGCTGGCGGTCGCCGGGTTTGCCGTGCTGCTCATGAGCGGCATGGTCGGGCACGAATGCGTGAAGACGCGATTAGCTTGAGCAAGATTGGAATGCTCTGATGGTTCAGTCACAGTCGAGCGACGTTAGTCAGTCGTGTTGCTGCGCCAGACGATGACTAGAGGCAGTTGCTAATTCTGACAGCCGTTGCGCATCGGGATAGCGCGCACGTCATTCGCAGATGAGCTGGCGAGGTCGCTGACGTCGTCGACGAAGCCGGGTGATCTCGTCGTTTTCCCACGAACGACTCGTCTTGAACGGATCGAGCGCCGGTCGGTTAGTGCTGAAGTCCATCGTTATTCTTCGTTTTGCTCGTGGCTTGACCGACGACCTCGACCGACTGCGGAACTGCGGCGCGGCGATCTGCTGGCTGCGCTCGTTGGGCTTGACCGGGCTTGGTGTGCACTTCGCTGATGCCGTTGCGGACGATAGTCAGCAGCTTGATCAGG
Organism: uncultured Chloroflexia bacterium; assembly: GCA_963848465.1. Classification (GTDB taxonomy): domain Bacteria; phylum Chloroflexota; class Anaerolineae; order Aggregatilineales; family Phototrophicaceae; genus Flexifilum. Next base: position 30,642 of record CAWKDY010000022.1, read on the forward strand.
TCTTGTTCCAGCTTGCTCAGGCTGTCGAGCACGTAATGATCGGCGTCGCCGGTGATACCTTCGGCTTCCTGACGGGCGGCTTCGACGATGTTGGCGGCGCGGCTCTGCGCGGCTTGAACCAGCGCTTCGCGGTCGATCAACTGGTCGCCGCGTTCGCGGGCAAGCTGGACGACGCGGGCGGCTTCTTCGTTCGCCTGCGCGAGGATGCGGTCACGCTGCGCCAGCACGCGGGCGGCTTTCTCGATCTCTTCGGGAATCGAAATCCGCATCTGGTCGATCAATTCCAGCGCGCGCTCCTCGTCGACCATCGTGAACTTGCTGAAGGGCATGTGCCGCCCCTCGTCGACCAAGTCTTCAAGCCGATCCACCAAATGTTGAATATCCATAACCCGTCCCCTTCCTTAGTCCCGGATACTATACATGTAGCCGGGGCTGTTATGGTTGGCACGCAACTCGGCAAACCGTTTTGCCAGCGCCTCGGCGATGAATGGGGGAACCATTTTGGAAACGTCTCCCCCCAGTTCGGCGATCTCCCGGATCGTGCTGCTGCTGATCGAAATATGCTGGATGTCGGTCATAATCGACACCGTTTCGATCTCCGGCGCAAGCTGCTTGTTCGCTAAGCCCATGCGGAACTCCAACTCAAAATCGGAGAACACGCGCAGAGCCGCGCACCAGCACCATTGCGCCAACTTCTCTTGCATAGTCTACAGTAAGACCTGAAAATTTCGCAACTCGGATATTCTGGCTGTCGGCAAAGGCGCTGCTGCAGCCTGCGCGAAGCGCTCGTCTGCATCGAACAGCAGCTTCTTCTTCGGCATGTCGTAGACGCCGACGATCACTTCGTCGAAAATCTTCGCGGCTCGCATCGCAATGTCGATGTGACCATTGTGGATCGGGTCGAACGAGCCGGGATACAGCGCGCGCACAGTCATCGGGCAGCCTCTTTTGTGACAAAAGGGATTTTAAGGGAGATACGAATATTTTGCAATTATTTAATGTCAAAGCAGTCAAGCACTCAAGCTTTTGGGTCTTGGTTTTAGCTGATCGCTGACTGCTGAAAGCTGACTGCGGCTTTAGCTCACGTCGCTGCGGGCATTGGTGAGCTGGTCGATCCGCTCGCGCAGCAAGCGATGTTCCGCCGACGTGAGTTCGGCGTCGTCATGGTAGATCGTCTTGGCTTCGCGCTGTGCCAGTTCGACCAGTTCCGGCTGCATCTGCTCCAGCAGCTTGAGTTCGGCTTGCCCACTCTGGCGCGTACCGATCAAGTCGCCGGGACCGCGCAGCTTCCAGTCGATTTCCGCCAGCTTGAAGCCGTCGTTGGTTTGCTCCAGCGCGGTCAAGCGCTCGCGGGCTTCCGGCATCGGTGTGTCGCAGACCAGCAGACAGTAAGATGCGTGTCCGCCGCGTCCGACGCGCCCGCGAAATTGGTGGAGCTGCGCCAAACCAAAGCGATTCGCGCCGTCGATCACGATGATGCTGGCGTTGGGGATGTCGACGCCGACTTCCGCGACCGAAGTCGTTACCAGCACGTCGAACTCGTGGTTGCGGAACTGCGCCATGATCGCGTCTTTCTCGGCGGGCTTCATGCGACCATGCAGCAGCCCCACTTTGTGCTTGAAAAAGACTTTGGTCAGGTGCTCGAATGATTCGACCGCCGATTCCGCCTCGATGGTCTCCGAGGCTTCGACCAGCGGATAGACGATGAACGCTTGCCGTCCTTCCTCAAGCTGATCTTCGACGAACAGGTAGGCGCGCTCGCGCTGCGGCGGGTCGATCACGCGCGTCTTGACGGGAATTCGTCCGGGCGGCAGTTCGTCAATAATCGACAGATCAAGGTCGGCGTAGAGCGTCAGCGCCAGCGTGCGTGGGATCGGCGTGGCGGTCATGACCAAGAGGTGCGGGTTGGTGCCCTTGCTGCGCAGCGCGCCGCGCTGCTCGACGCCGAAGCGATGCTGCTCATCGATGATAGCCGCGCCGAGGTCGTTGAATTCGACCCCTTCCTGAATGATCGCGTGGGTGCCGATCACGATGTCGATCGAGCCGTCCGCCAAGCCGCGATAGATCGCGTCGCGGTCGCCGCTGGTGATCGACCCGTGAGCAGGGCGATCACCGGCTTGCCTTCACGGGGCAGCAGTTCGGCGGGCATCTGCGCGAACGCCGCGCTCAAGCCGCGATAATGCTGTTCGGCGAGGATGCTGGTCGGCGCCATCAGCGCCGCTTGCTTGCCGTTCATCAGCGCGATGCCGAGCATCGTCGCGGCGACGGCGGTCTTGCCCGAACCGACGTCGCCTTGCAGCAGCCGGTTCATCGGAATGGTCTTGGCGAGGTCGCCGCGAATATCCGCAACCGCGCGCTGTTGCGCGCCGGTCAGCGGGAAGGGGAACATGCTGTCGGTGAAGGCTTGCAACTGCTCGTCGCTGACCGTCAGCGACTCGCTCGGCGTCGCCTGCCACGTCCTCCGGTTCGCCATGATCGTCAATTGCAACAGCAGCAGTTCGTCGAAGATGAAGCGCCGCCGCGCGTGTTCAAGGTGATCCCAGCTTTCCGGGAAGTGTAGGTTCTGGATCGCCCAGCCGAGATCGGCGAGTTCGACACGTTCGAGCGTGCCTTCAGGCACGTAATCCGGGAAGTGCTCCGCCCAGTATTCGACCGTCTTTTCCATCAGGCGGCGCAGGCTGCGGCGGCTTAGTCCATCGGTCAGCGGATAGACCGGGACGATGCCCAGATTTTGCAGGTCTTCGACCTCGATATACTGGATTTCCGGGTTCGTCATCTGAATCCGGTTCTGGTACATCGAAGTCTGCCCGTGCAGCACGACCTGTTGATCGCGCCGGATTTGACGGCTGAGGAAATGCTGACCGAAGAAGGTCACACCCATCGATCCTGTGCCGTCGTCCACGACCATGTAGAAGTCTTTGCGCGAGGTGCGTCCGGCACGGACTTCAGTGTGGCGCACCGTGCCGATGACGGTCGCTAGTTCGTGTTCGTGCAGGTGACTGATGCAAGCAAGCTGCGTATAGTCATCGTAGCGGCGCGGCAGAAAGAACAGCAGGTCGTTGATCGTGAAGATACCCAGCTTGTTCAGCAGCGTCGCCATCTTCGGACCGACGCCTTTGACCTTCTCGACCGGCGCGTTCAAGCCGCGCATCACGTCAGCGGCGGCTTGCGGATCGATGGGCTGGCGCGGTTTGCGCGGCGGGCGGGCAAGGCGCGGCAGGGTAGGGATGTCCGACGTCAGCGGCTTGCCCGACCCGCTGGTCTCGATTTCCATGCGGCTGTAATCATCGTCCGCCGACGATGAGCGTTCCCGATCCGGTTTGCTCGGTGCTCGCTTTCTGCTTCGGTCAACCGGCGGTGGTTCGGGTGCTTTCTGCTGGCTCGGTTGCTCCGGCTGCGTCTGCGCTTGCGCCTCATCGCGCCGGTTGCGCTTCTTGCGCTCCGGACGGTCGGTGCGCTCGCGGCGCATCTCCTGAGGGATGTCCGCGCCTTTGCGCTCGTGTCGCTGTTGAACGTCCGCGTCTTTCGCTTTCAGGCGGGGCAGGTGGCTCCTCCTGCGGCAGCCGCGCGAGATATTCCGGCGGCGGCGGGATTCGCCCGGTAATGCGGTCGAGCATGTAGCCGATCTTCTCGTGGCGCTCGTCCCTTGAGGGCAGCGCTTCGTAACTGCCGAGCAGGTCGAACAGCTCATCAACGAGAATGTGATGTTCGGGCTTGCGTGCTTGGGCGTGCGCATTGGGTTTCCACGCGCTGCCGTAAGCTGCCAGCCCGCCGATCACGGCGGTATTCTTGTAACCCTGCTCGCGTTCGAGCTTCAGGATTTTGACGAGCGTTTCCAATGCAGATGGCATTAATTTCTCCAAGCACTACTGACGGTGACGACGCCAAGTCCGCCCGTCCCGACGTGCGAGCCGATGGTTGGCGTAACACTTGCTATGAATGTATCCGGCGGCGCAATGTCTGCCAACCGGTCGCGCAGATCTTCCGCACCGCTGCGGTCGGCAATGTAGATGATCGCCATCCGGTCGAGCGGTGCACTCAGATGTGCCAGCCGGATCAATTCATCCACCGCCCGCCCAAACGTCCGAATCCGGCTGATCGGCTTGACCTCACCGTCTCTAACGCAGAACAGCGGCTTGATCTGTAACAGCGCGCCAATGCTCGCGGCAGCCCAACCAACGCGACCGCTGCGCCGCAGAAACTCCATTGTTTCCAGCGCAGCATATAACTCCGTGTGTGCGCGTACGCGCCGGATCGCGCTCTGCACTTGCTCGACGTCGCCGGTCTCGGCAGCGACTTCCGCGCCGATCAAGACTTGGAACCCGAGGCGAAGCGAAACACTCTCGCTGTCGATCACGGTGACGCGCTCCGGCGGAAACTTCAGCGCTGCCAGACGCATTGTATTATATATGCCGCTGAGCTTGGATGCGACGGTAATGGCGAACAAATGGTCGGCGTCCGTAAGGGCTTTCGCCATCGCTTCCTCGACAATTGCCGGAGGCATCGCGGAAGTGGTCGGAAATTCGGACATCAACGGCAGTTGGCGGTAGAACTCATCACGCGTGATGTCGATGCCGTCGGCGTAGCTTTGCCCGCCGTAATTGACGAAAGACGGCACAATGCCGATCTCGTGCTTGGCGACGAGTTCCGCTGGCAGATCACAGGTGCTATCGGTTAGAAAGCGGATTTTTTTAAAAGCCATCGTCAATCTCTTCGTTTTCTAAGACGACCAAGCCGGTTGCATCGGCACCGATTAGCGCCGCCAGCGATGCGCCGTAAAGCGCGTGAGGGAACTGGCGGTCGGGGAAATCGACGCCCAGCCGATCTACCAGCATCCGGCTCTGCTCGCTGCCGCTCGCCTTGTGCTGGACGATCACCGCATCCTCGAAGGTGGTGAACTCGGTCGCAAACTCAACCAAGCGCTCAATCGCTTGGATGCGCGTGCGGACTTTCTCCATCGGCGCGAGCCGCCCTTCCTCGACGGTGAGCACTGGCTTGAGGTTGAGCATCATGCCGAGGATGCTGTGTGCCGGGGACATGACCCGGTTCTGCATCAAAAAGTCGGTTGTTTCGACGTAGTAGACCGAGTAAATGCGCTCGACCGCGCCGCGTAGAATCCGCACCACGTCGTCGATACCTGCGCCTTCGGCGATGGTACGCGCTGCCAGCCGAACCAGCATCGCCTGTCCCGCCGAGATCGTCCGCGAGTTGATCACAACGATCTCGCAGCGCCCCGCCAACTGCTGCGCGGCGGCGCGCGCATTCTGCCAGCTTGAGAAAATCTCGCGGGAGGCGTGAATCGAGACGATGGCATCGTGTTCGCGCGTCAGCCGGTCGTAAACTTCGAGATACTGCTCTTGCGTTGGCGGGAGGACCAGCGGTGCGTAAGCCTGATGTGCGAACAGGCGCAGCGCATCCTCCGCACTCAGGTCGATGCCCTCGCGGTAGTTCTTGCCCTCCATAGTGATCGTGTTCGCTACGACGGTGATGTTGGGTGGCAGATCACCGTGCGCGCAGCTATCGGTAACGATATGAATGTTCATTCGACGCTGATAATATACGGATAGAGCGCCTGCCCACCGCTGACCACCTCGAACTCTTGCTCGCTGAATGTCTGCGCGAGGTCTTGTGCCAGCGCGTCGGCGCGCGTGTGATCGGATTCGCTCCCGTAGTATAGCGTAATCCGCTCGTATTTGTTCGCTTCGGCTTTTTCCAGCAGATCGCGGGCGACGGTAAACATATCTTTGCCGGCGACGACCAGCACGTCGTTGAGCAAGCCGACCAGCTCGCCCTCGCGTACACTGACGCCTTCGAGGTCAACCGAGCGCGTCGCCGTCGTGATCTCGCAGGTGGTAATGTTAGGCAGCGCTGCCGCCATACCCTCGACCACCTCGCCAAAGGCGTCGCCGTGAAGGTTTCCGTACTCGAACATCGCTGCGATCCCTTGCGGCAGGGTGACGCTCGGCACAACGCTGACCTGTTTATGAGGGGCGTTGGTCGCCGCCTGCTGCGCCGAAAGCAGGATATTCTTGTTGTTGGGCAGCAGGACGATCTCGGTATTCGCCAGCGCGTCAATCGCTTCGAGAAAGTCGCCGGTGCTTGGATTCATCGTCTGCCCACCGTCGATGATGTAGGCTGCGCCCAATTGCGAAAAAACTTCGTGCATCCCTTTGCCGTTGGCGACCGCGATCACAGCGACGCCTTCAATATCCGTGCGGATCTCGGTTTCGTGATGCAGCCGTTCCTGTACGTAATGTTCGTACTGTTCCTGCATGTTCTCGACCACCACGTCGTCGATGCTCGCGCCGGTGCCGATGGCGTAGCTCAACGCCTGACCGGGATCGTGCAGGTGGACGTGGACTTTGATCAGCTTCGGATCGCCCACGACCAGTGTTGACCAGCCGCCCATGTCCGCCAGCGCCCGCTTGACCGCTTCGATGCTCAAGCCCGCACCGCGCATGAGGAACTGCACGTCGTAGCCGTAGCCTTCGGCGTCTTCAGGTTCGAGCGCGTCCTGCCACGTGGTTTGCGGCGCGGTAATGGCGTGGTTTGTGCTTGCCGCCAGCCGTGCGGCTTCAAGAATCACGTCACGTCCGCACAACGCCCGCAGCATCCCCTCGAAAATCAGCAGCAAGCCCTTACCGCCCGAATCGACCACACCGGCTTTCTTGAGCACCGGCAGCAAGTCGGGCGTTTGGCGCAGCGCCGCGCGTCCCGCGACCAGCATCCGGCGCAGCAGGGCGATCAAGTCGTTGGTCGATTGGTAAGCGGCGACCACCGCTTCCATCATTTCCCTCAGAACCGTCAAGATCGTGCCCTCGACCGGCTTCTCGACCGCGCTGTACGCTTTGGTGACGGCGGCACGACTGGCGACGACCAGCAGCTTCGCGTCCAACGTCTCGTGACCGTCGAGTGCTTCGGCGACGCCCGCCCAGAACTGCGACAAGATCACGCCGGAGTTGCCGCGCGCCCCCTTGAGCGCGCCCTGCGCGATGGCGTACGTTAGTCTGCCGACGTGCGGCTCTTCGAGATGGGCGATCTCGTTGTAGGCGTGGCGCATGGTCAGCCACATGTTCGTCCCGGTATCGCCGTCAGGCACGGGAAAGACGTTCAGTTGATTAACCTGATCTTTGTTGATTTCCAGCCATGCGAGACCCGATCCAAAAAGCTGCTTAATCAAATGACCGTCGACAATCGTATTGTCGTTGGCTCGGAAAGATTGTCGTGTGATCACTTTAGTATCCTGTTATTAAGTCCGGGAAAAATTTCGATACAAATAAAACTATTCATCGATACCTTGATTGCCGCGACGAAGTTGTTTCTTTTGCACAAAATTCCGGTTAGTACTCGTATGCTCAACGAACTTACTCAATCCTACTGATTCGAATCCCAGCGGCTCACCTGTGTTACTTGTCCCTTGTCTAGCCGACACCTTTATGATAGTATCGCGCTATTCGTTACGGCAGTTTTCACCAGAGGCAAGCTGATGGCAGTCTGTGAAATGTGCGGTAAGAAACCGATGTTCGGTAACAACCGCAGCTTCTCAATGCGCGCAACGCGGCGCATGTTCAAACCCAATATTCAGCGTATCCATGTGATGGAAAACGGTAAGTCGGTTCGCAAGTACCTTTGCACCAAGTGCATCAAGACGCTGGCGAAGGTCTAGCTCTCGGCTCGTCCACCCTCACACCGCACCAATTAAGAATGCCGGTCTAGACCGGCTTTTCTTTTGCCTCCGTTTCTGCGATCACCTGTCGCAGCCCCGCTATTGCTGAGCTGATCGGCTGATGTGCGCTATAGACGGCGCTGCCCACAATGAGCAGATCCGCGCCCGCCTCGATGACTGCTGGGATAGTTTCGGCATTGATGCCACCATCGACGGCGATGTCGATGCCGCGTTCTCCCACCATTTCGCGCAGGGCGCGAATTTTGGGCAGTGTTTCTGGCAGGAAGGTTTGTCCACCGAAGCCCGGATTGACCGTCATCACCAAGATGACATCCAGCATTGACAGGATTTCGCTGATGAATGACGCCGGGGTATGCGGGTTGATCGCCACACCCGCCGCGCAGCCCAGTTCCTTGATGATCTGGAGCGTACGATGCAGGTTGGGGCAGGCTTCCCAATGAACGCTGATGCGGGTTGCGCCCGCTTTGGCGAATGCTGACAGTAGATGATCCGGCTCGACAATCATCAGGTGAACGTCAAGCGGTAGTTGGGTCGAACGACGTACTGCTTCCAGTATGACTGGACCCATCGTGATGTTCGGGACAAAGCGCCCGTCCATCACGTCTACGTGAATCCAGTCCGCGCCAGCGGCTTCCACATCGTGGATTTGCGCACCCAATTGACTAAAATCCGCCGCGAGGATCGACGGGGCGATACGTACGTTCTGCTTCAAGCAGCCTCACTATTCCAATCAGTCACTATTATGTTCATTTTAAAGGATAGCTGCGCAAATAGCGATTGTCTTTTGGTTCGGCGCGGATATTTACATGGCGTATTGTGATCCTGTTATACTTTGCGCCATGTAAATTGAGACAAATGCACAATTTTCGGAAAAGGAATCAACTCATGGAGTATCGCAAACTAGGGACATCGGGACTCACCGTCAGCGCGATCTCGTTAGGCGCGTGGCTGACCTTTGGCAGCAGCACCGTCGACGAAGAACGCTCAGTTGCCTGTATTCACCGCGCCATTGAACAGGGCGTCAATTTTATCGACGTTGCCGATATGTATTCCTACGGTCGCGGCGAAGAAGTAGTGGGGCAGGCGCTCAAAGGCTACAACCGCAGCCATCTCGTGGTGAGCACCAAGTGCTATTGGCCCATGAGCGATGACGTCAACGACCGGGGCTTGTCGCGTAAGCACGTGACCGAATTGGTCAACCAGTCGCTCAAGCGCTTCGACATGGAATACGTCGACATCTTCTTCTGCCATCGCTACGACGACGAGACGCCGACCGAAGAAACGCTGCGCGCCATCGAGGACTTGATCGCGCAGGGCAAAATCCTTTACTGGGGTACGAGTATGTGGACGGCAGCCAACCTCGACGAAGCCTATGGCTTGCTGCCCAAGATCAACATGGATCGCCCGGTTGTCGAGCAGCCGATCTACAACATGTTCGACCGCGATCAGGTCGAGAAGACCGAAGTTTCGGGGTCGGTCGAGGACGCTGCTGCCAAGTACGGGATGGGGTTGGTCGTCTGGAGTCCGCTGGCGGAGGGGATCCTGACGGGCAAGTACAACGACGGCATCCCCGAAAACAGCCGCGCCAAGACCGAGCGCTGGTCGGAAGACCAACTGCGCGCGGATCGCATTGAGAAGACCCGCGAACTGACCAAGCTGGCGCAGGAAATGGGCACGACCCCGGCGGCGCTGGCGATTGCGTGGACGATCAAGAACCCGCTGGTCAGTAGCTCGATCACCGGCGCGACCCGTCCGGAGCAGGTTGACCAGAACCTCAAGGCGCTCGACGTCAAGATCACCGACGAGATTAACGAGAAAATCGAGGCGATTCTCCAGAATAAGCCGCAATAACGACACGGATGTATTGTAGGGGCACGGTGCGCCGTGCGCCGTGCCCCATGCAATTACGCTGCCTGCGATTTTCTCCGACTTATCACCAACTTCTCGATCTCGGTGCCGAACAGCATCAGCGAGGCAATCGCCACCGTGCCGAGCAACTCCGCGATTCGCAGCGGGTAGGTTTCGAAGGTGAATTGCAAGAACGGCACGTAGATCACGGCAAGCTGTAGGATGAAAGTCGAAATCACCGCCCAGAGCATGAAATGGTTGTGGCTGAACCAGACCCGGAAGAACGAGCGCTTGTCGCCCGCGTGGATCGCCATGACGCTGAAGATTTGCCCCAGCGCCAGCACCGTGAAGGCGACTGTGCGCGGGATGCGGTCGGCGCGTGCCACGATTTCGCCTTGTCCTTCCGAGCTTTCCGGCGATTTACCTTCTGCGTGCAGGATTTCGAGGCGCGCTTCCTCGTCTAGTACATCCCAATCCAGCGGTGCGCTGCCGGTCAACTCGGTAAGCTGCGCCTGTGTCAGCTTCTCGACACCCAGTGTCGGACTGAAGGCATCGAGGTTGTGGGCGACGTGTCCGTAGAAGAACGCGCCCAGCGTCAGGGCAGCCAGCAAAATTGAGCGTGTCACAATCTGCCGCCCGATACCGTGCGCGAAGATGCTCTCGTCCACCCGGCGCGGCGGGCGATCCATGACGCCGGGTTCAGTCGGCTCGAAGCCGAGCGCGATTGCCGGTAAACCGTCGGTGACGAGGTTGACCCACAAAATCTGGATCGCCAGCAGCGGCACCGGCAATCCGATCAGGATACCGACGAACATCACCAGAATTTCCCCGATGTTCGAGCTGAGCAAGAACAGCACGAACTTGCGGATGTTGTCGTAGATCGTGCGCCCTTCTTCGACGGCGGCGACAATCGAGGCGAAGTTGTCGTCGGTCAGCACCATGTCGGCGGCGCCCTTGCTGACTTCGGTGCCGGTGATGCCCATCGCCACGCCGATATCCGCTTGCTTGAGCGCGGGTGCGTCGTTGACGCCGTCGCCGGTCATGGCGACGATCTCACCTTTCGCTTGCAGGTTCTTGACGATCCGCAGCTTGTGCTCCGGCGAGACACGGGCGAACGCGCCGTGCGTCTCCAACGCTTTGGTTAGGTCGGCGTCGGACATCGCCTCGATCTCCGCGCCGGTGATCGCTTTCGCGCCTTGCTCGATGATGCCGAGATCGGTGGCAATCGCTTGCGCCGTCAGCGCGTGATCGCCGGTGATCATGATCGGGCGGATGCCCGCCGCGCGCGCCGTCTTGACCGCTGCGCGGGCTTCCGGTCGCGCCGGGTCGAGGATGCCGATCAAGCCGAGCAAGATCAAGTCACGCTCGATTTCCGGCGTCACCTCCTTCGGCAGTTGATCGAGCAAGCGGTAGCCGACGCCGAGCACGCGCAGCCCCGCTTGCGCCAACTTGTCGATCTGCGCACGCCATGCGGCGCGCCGCTCAGCGGTCAGCGGTTGTGCGCCGGACGGCATGTGCTCCTGCGCCGCCCAATCGAGCAGTCGATCCGGCGCGCCTTTGGTGATCGACAAATAAGCACAGGCTGTCGCCGCGCAGAACAGGGCGCGGTTGTCATCGGTCTTGATTTCGTGGATGGTCGTCATCGCCTTGCGCTCGCTGCTGAAAGGCAGTTCGCCTACGCGCGGCAAATCCTGCTCCAATTGTGCCCGCGTCCAGCCGACTTTTTGCGCCGCGACCAGCAGCGCGCCTTCGGTCGTGTCGCCGACCACCTCGAATTCACCGTCACCTTCGGCTTCGAGATAAGCATCGGTCGAGAGCGCCATCGCCTTCAAGAAGCGCCCGACCGTCTCGTCTTGGCGCGGGTCGAGTGGGCGCTGGCTTTGATCATCGCTGCGCGCGATGAAATCGCCTTCTGGCGTGTAGCCGACGCCGGTGATCTCGACGGCGTCATAGCCGGGCAGGGCGAAGCGCGTCGCCGTCATCTGGTTGCGCGTCAGCGTACCGGTCTTGTCCGAGCAAATCGTCGTGACCGATCCGAGCGTCTCGACGGCGGGCAGGCGGCGGATCAGCGCGTGTCGTTTGACCATCCGCGACGCGCCCAGTGACAGCGCCACCGTGATCACGGCGGGCAAGCCCTCCGGCACGGCGGCGACGGCGAGGCTGATCGCCGTGATCAGCATCTCCTGAATAGCGATCCCGCGCAGCAGCCCGGTGATGAAGACGATGATCACGACGGCGACCGCGCCCCGCACGAGCAGCATACCCAAGTGGTCGATCCGCTTTTGCAGCGGCGTTCGCTTTCCTCGACACCCATCAGCATACTGGCGATTTTGCCGAGTTCGGTTTGCAATCCCGTCCCCGTGACCAGCATCTCACCGCGCCCGTAGGTCACCGCCGCGCCCATGTAGACGAAGTTATGCCGGTCGCCCAAGCCGACGTGCTCTGCATCGATGGCGGCGACGTTCTGGACGCTGCCTGCGATTCGCCAGTCAGCGCGGCTTCTTCGACCTGTAGGTCGAACGATGACCAGTCGCCCGTCGGCGGGCACGCGGTCGCCTTCGCCCAGCAGCACGATGTCGCCCGGCACGAGGTCTTCGGCGCTGATCTGCTTGACTTCGCCGCCGCGCCGTACGCGCACCTGCGGCACCTGCATCGAACTCAGCGCTTCGAGCGCTTGCTCCGCCTGATACTCCTGATAGGTGCCCAACCCGGCATCGGCGACGACGATAGCGAAGATCACAATCACGTCCTTCACGTCGCCCAGAAACAGCGAGATCACTGCCGCGAGAATCAGGACGATCACGAGAATGTTCTTGAACTGCCCGATCACCAGCGCGATCAGGTTGACTTGTTCGCTGGTAGGAGTTTGTTCCACTGTATTGCTCCCGTCGTCGCGGGATTGTCGGCGCTGACCGCTTTTGGCGTCGCTGTGGAGTTCGCGAGGCTGCGTCTGCGTCAAGGCGGTAAAAATCCGGCATAGAGAAATGTCCTCATGGTCAGAAGCGCCTCCATTTATTGCCGATTTTCTTACGAGCGCAACGACCAGATCTGCGAGGTCGTATAGGGGTGTCTGAAAGTTACGGGAATGGTGAGATAGTAGGGGCGGTCAATTGACCGCCCGCCGAGACTGCTTTTACTCGGCATCAGTATCGGTACTCAGCACTCTTTTACATGTACTTCTTCATCATTCGTCGAGCGCGTGCTTCGACGGGCGGAGCTGGTCGCCCTTGAGCTGTGCCAGCGGCGTGTCCGTCAGGTTGAGCGAACTCCGGCAGCGTGGCGCGCGGCTCCTCGTAAGAGATCAACCTGACGATCAGCAGTTGATCGTGCTCTGCTTCTGCAATACTTTGTAGGCGCTCTACCTTTTAC
>CAWKDY010000023.1:0-16904 GCA_963848465.1 uncultured Chloroflexia bacterium
TCTTTTAAAAGCGATGGCAAGCGGCGCGGCAGCGACATTGGCAGCGCGCGTTGTGCCCATCGTGGGGGCAGCGCCCGCCGCACAGGGGATGTCGTACAACGAAGCCCCCATGCTGGCTGACCTCGTCGCCGCTGGCAGCCTGCCAGCCGTCGCGGATCGCCTGCCGACCAACCCGCGCGTTATCACGCCGTTCAGCGAAGTTGGCGAATACGGTGGCACGTGGCACCGCGCCTTCAAGGGGCTGTCGGATCGTTGGGGACCGGTCAAACTCAACGAAGAAGGCGTAATCCAGTGGGACGCGCCGGATGCCGAGACGACCACGTTAGCGGCGAACTACATCGCCGAGTGGTCGCAGAATGACGACGCCACGCAGTACACTTTCACGCTGCGCGATGGGCTGAAATGGTCGGACGGCGAGCCGTTCACCACCGAAGACGTCCAGTTCTATTATGACAAAATCTTCGTCCCGCAGTTGTTTACCCGTCCAGGTCCGCTGAACGTGGGTGTGGGCGAAAACGACGCCGGACTCATGCAGCTTGAGGTCAAAGACGCCCTGACGTGGACGATCACTTTCAGCGTCTCTAACCCGCTGCTGCCGATCCGCTTGGGATCGGACACCTCCGGCATGGTCGGTGGACCGTCGATGGCGGCGCCGAAGCACTATCTCGAGAAATTCCTTGGCGATGCCGACACTGCCGATCAAGCGATGATCGACGCGGCGATGGCAGCCAACGGCGTCTCAACGTGGCAGGAACTATGGTATGAAGCCGCTCCCGGCGACGGACGCGGACCGATCAGCTTCTGGTATCGCAATCCCGATTTGCCGATCATCAGCGCGTGGCGTGCCAAGAATTCGCCGCTGGACGACCCGCAGATCATGGAACGCAATCCCTACTATCACGCCGTCGATACCGCCAGCAACCAACTGCCGTACATCGACAAGATTCAGCACGCGCTCTTCGCGGACAACCAGACGCTGAATTTGTGGATCGCGCAGGGGTTGATCGACATGCAGAACCGCCACCTCTCCGTCGCCGACTACACCTTCTTCAAAGAAAACGAGGAAGCGGGCGATTACAAGATCATCACGTGGAAGGCGGCATCGACCAATACCTTCTATCCCAACATCAGCCACCCCGACCCGAAGGTACGCGAGCTGATGGACAATGCGGATTTCCGCCATGCGCTCAGCATCGCCATCAACCGGGCGGAACTGGCGGAACTGGTCTACAGCGGGCTGCTGACGCCGCGCCAGACCTCGCCCGTGACCGGCTCGCCGCAGTTCAACGCGCGGCTGGCAAGCATGTGGACCGAATACGACCCGGATCAAGCCAACGCGCTGCTGGACGGCTTGGGCTACACCGAGCGGGACGGCGAAGGCTACCGGATGCGCGACGGCGAGCGCCTGGGCTTCACCATCACCTACACCGAAGCGCTGAGCATGAACCCGGACGAAGTCAATGTGGTCGCGGGTTACTGGGAAGCCATCGGCATCAAGGTCAGCCAAGAAGTCGTTGAGCGCTCGCTGCTGGAAGAACGCAATCGGGCGGGCGACATTCAAGTTGGCTTCTGGCTGTGCGACCGCAGTTCGGTCGTCATGGCAGACCCGCGCCGTTACACCGGCGTACTGGACGATGGTCCGTGGGCGGCGAACTACGCGATCTGGCTGGCGGACGTCATGTACGGCGACGGCACCACCACGCGCGGTGCGGCGATGGAGCCACCAGCCGACCACCCGATCCGGAAGATCGCTGAACTTTGGGATCAGATTACGCGCGAACCGGACTCGGACACGCGCGACCAGCTGATGCAGCAGCTGCTCGACATTCACGCCGACCACCCGTACATGATCGGTACGGTTGGCGAGGATGCCGCACCGGTTGTGGTCAAGAACAACTTTTTCAACGTCGGCAGCGGTTTCATCAACGATGACACGCTCCGCAACGTCGGCATCACCCGACCGAAGCAGTTCTTTATCCGCGCCTAGCGGGTAACTAGATCAAGTTGGCAGGAGAGCACTCTTCTCCTGCCACCGCCACGCTTGCGAACGAGCGGTGCAAGTTTTGACCTCACCCCGCCGCATTGAAGTCCCCTCTCCATGCAATGGAGAGGGGATTTAGGGGTGAGGTAATCAATTGGCTTTCGTTAGACGGTTGCCGTCGGTCAAATTATTGGTAGGAAAAGACCGTGTTCCAATTCTTTATTCGTCGCTCGATCACTGCGATTCTCACAATTTGGGTGATCTCGATTGTCAGTTTCATCATCATCCAGCTCCCCCCCGGCGATTTCCTCAGCGCTTACGTTGCCAACCTCGCCTCGATGGGCGATCAAGTCCCCGAAGAACAGCTCGCCGCCATGCGCGAAGCTTACGGCTTAGACCAGCCGATCTATGTCCAATACGTCAAATGGGTGAGCGGCGTCCTCCACGGCGACTTTGGTCAGTCGATGTCGTTGGGCGTCCCCGTCAGCACGCTGATCTGGGATCGGCTCGGTTTGACGGTGATCGTGGGGTTATCCTCGATCTTATTTGTCTGGACGGTCGCGATACCGATAGGCGTGTACTCGGCGACCCATCAATATTCCGTTTCTGATTACATCTTCACCTTTATCGGCTTCCTCGGCTTAGCGATCCCCAACTTTTTACTGGCGCTGGTGCTGATGTGGGTCGGCTTCTCGGTCTTCGGGCAGAACGTCGGCGGCTTATTTTCGCCGGAATTTCAAGGCGCGCCTTGGAGCCTCGCCAAGTTCGGCGACTTGCTGAACCATCTGTTCATCCCGATGCTGATCGTCGGCACGGCGGGCACCGCCGGTTTGCTGCGGACGATGCGCGCCAACATGCTCGACGAGATCAACCAGCCCTACGTCGAAACCGCGCGGGCGAAGGGGCTGCGCGAGCGCGTCCTGATCTGGAAATATCCGGTGCGCGTGGCGCTCAACCCGTTCATCAGCACGGTCGGCTACGCCCTGCCCGATCTGGTGGGCGGCGTGATCATCACGGCAGTGGTGCTCAACCTGCCGACCATCGGACCGCTGCTGCTCAATTCGCTGCTCTCGCAGGATATGTTCCTCGCCGGAGCCATCGTGATGATCATCAGCATCCTGACGGTGATCGGCACCTTCATCTCGGACATTCTGCTGGCGGTGTTTGATCCCCGCATTCGACTGGACTAAGGAAACAAGTCATGGCAACGACGGAAAAAGAGAATCAGGTGACGAAGCCTGAGCTGGTGACACCGGTCGAAGCGGATCTTCCGGCACTTGAAATCGGCGACGAACGACTGGCGGTAGCGACGCCGCGCCAGTTGATGTGGTGGAAATTCAAGAAGCATAAGATCGCCGTCTTCAGCGCGATTTTGCTGATCATTTTCTACATCATCGCCATCTTCGCCGACTTCATCAGCCCCTACGACCCCAACGTCTACAACGCCAGCTATAAATTCGTCCCGCCGATGGCGATCACCTTCATCGACGCCGACGGCAATTTCAGCCTCACGCCGGGAGTCAACGGCTTGATCGCCAACCGCGACCCGGAGACGCTGCGCATCACCTACGAGATGGACAGCACGACATGGTATCCGCTTCAGTTCTTCGTGCATGGCGCGGAGTATAAGCTGCTCGGCGTTTTCGAAACCGACGTTCACTTGTTCGGATTGGGCAAAGAAGCGGGTACACTGCTGATCTTCCCGCTCGGTTCCGATCGGCTGGGGCGCGACATGTTCACCCGGCTGCTCTACGGGGCGCGCATCTCGCTCTCGATTGGGCTGGTCGCCGTCTTCCTGAGCTTGACGCTCGGCGTCGTGCTCGGCGGGATGTCGGGTTACTACGGCGGCATCATCGACAACGTGATCCAGCGGATCATCGAGTTTTTGCGCTCGATCCCGACGCTGCCGTTGTGGATGGCGCTGGCGGCTGCCCTCCCCGCCGATTTATCCCAAGAGCTGCGGTTCTTCGGCATCATCACCATCCTGTCGCTGATCGGCTGGACGGGCTTGGCGCGACAGGTGCGCGGGCGCTTTCTGGCGCTGCGAACTGAAGACTTCGTGCTGGCGGCGCGATTGAGCGGTGCCAACGACCGCCGGATCATCCTGCGCCACATGGTTCCGTCGTTCACGAGCCACATTATCGCCTCGCTGACGCTCTCGATTCCGGGCATCATCCTCGCCGAAACCGGGCTGAGTTTCCTCGGTTTGGGGCTGCACGCGCCCTCGGTGAGTTGGGGGCTGCTGCTGCAAGAAGCCCAGAACGTCCGCACCGTGTCGTTGGCGTCGTGGCTGCTGCTGCCCGGACTCGCGGTGGTGATCACCGTGCTCGCTTTCAACTTCTTGGGGGACGGTCTGCGCGACGCTGCCGATCCCTTTGCGCGCTAGAGGATGGCTCATGTCCACCACGAGTGAAAAGCAGGGCTTTTGTAGGGGAGTTCAATTGAACGCCCAATTCGAATGGTTTACCGGACGAAGCATTGGTCTCGTTCACTAATTTTGCGGCTTGCTTATCGCTAAATACGACCGTAGCCCTGTATTTCTCCCCCTCTCTATGCGAGTAAGCGAAGCGACGGAGAGGGGGTCGGGGGGTGAGGTCTCATGAGAAATTGCGCTAGAGGAACCGAATGGCTGACCTATTATTGGAAGTGAACAATCTACACGTCAGTTTCTTCTTGATCGAAGGGACGATCCGCGCGGTTGACGGCGTCAGCTTCAACATCGAACGCGGTAAGACGCTCGGCATCGTCGGCGAGAGCGGCTGCGGCAAAAGCGTGACCGCCCGCGCCATCCTCAACATGGTGCGCCCGCCCGGTCGAATTCTGGAAGGCGAGGTCAATTACTACGGCGACCCGACCAAGCCGATCAACCTCGCCGCGCTCGACCCGGAAGGTGACGACATTCGCCGCATTCGCTGGGGCGAAATCGCCATGATCTTTCAGGAACCGATGACTTCGCTCAGCCCGGTGCATACCATCGGCAACCAGATGATCGAGGCGATCCGGCTGCACGAAAACGCCAGCAAAGCCGAGGCAGCAGCCCGCGCCGTCGAGCTGTTCAAGCGGGTCGGGCTGCCCCGCCCGGAGCGCCTGTTAGGAACCTATCGCCACGAGTTGAGCGGCGGCATGCGCCAGCGCGTCATGATTGCGATGGCGCTGTCCTGCAACCCCAAACTGCTGATCGCCGACGAGCCGACGACCGCGCTCGACGTGACCACGCAGGCGCAAATCCTTAACCTGATGCGCGACCTTCAGCAAGAGTACGGCATGGCGATCATGTTCATCACCCACGACCTCGGCGTGATCGCCGAGATGGCGGACGAGGTGGTCGTGATGTACTTGGGCAAAGAGGCGGAAGTCGCCGACGTGGACACGATCTACTACCACCCGGCACATCCTTACACTCAAGCGCTCCTGCGCTCGATCCCGCGCCCGGACGCGCAGCTTGAGCGGCTGGAGACCATCGAGGGCAACGTCCCCGACCCGGCGCACATCCCGCAGGGCTGCACCTTTCACCCGCGCTGCCCGCATTACGTTGCCAGCAAGTGCGGCAGCCCGCCCTACCTGCAAATCAGCGACGCAGCATTGGGCGCGCTGCGCGCGGGTCTACGAGATCAATCCGCAGATCGCGCCGACGGAGCAGACTTAATGACAGCAACACGAAAACAACGTGCTGCTAGAGGTCTCGCACCTGAAGAAATACTTCCCGATTTATAAGCGGGGTATCTTCAGCAAGAAAGTGGTCAATAACGTCCGCGCAGTTGATGACGTGAGCTTCACCATCAAGCGGGGCGAGGTCTTGGGGCTGGTCGGCGAGAGCGGCTGCGGCAAGACGACCACCGGGCGCGTGATCCTGCGCGCCGAGACGCCGACCGACGGCAAAATCATCTTTCAGGACAGCACGCGCGGCGAGGTCGATCTGGCGCAGTTGAGCCGCGATCAACTCCGCGACGTCTGGCAGAACATCCAGCTCATCTTTCAAGACCCCTATTCGTCGCTCAACCCGCGCATGACGCTGGAGCAGATCGTCGGCGAGCCGCTGCTGAATTATCGCGTGGAGAGCGGCGACGCGCTCCGCGACCGGGTGGCGGAACTGCTCAAGCTGGTCGGCTTGCGCCCGGAGTACATGTCGCGCTATCCGCACGCCTTTAGCGGCGGTCAGCGCCAGCGGATCGGCATCGCGCGGGCGCTGGCGCTCAACCCGCAGTTGATCATCTGCGACGAGCCGGTCTCGGCGCTGGACGTGTCGATTCAGGCGCAAATCCTCAACCTCCTCAAAGACCTGCAAGCTCAGTTCCAATTGACTTACCTGTTCATCTCGCACGACCTGAGCGTCGTGCGCCACCTGAGCCACCGCGTCGCCGTCATGTACGTCGGTAAGCTGGTCGAGATCGCCGCGACCGAGGAACTGTTCACCAATATTCAGCACCCGTATACCGAGGCACTGCTGTCGTCCGCGCCCAAACCTGATCCGCGTGCGCGGCGCAATCAGGTCGCGCTGATCGGCGAAGTGGCGGATCCGGCAAATCCGCCGACCGGCTGCTATTTTCATCCGCGCTGCCGCTACGCGAAGGATCGCTGCAAGGTCGAAGCCCCACCGCTGCGCGAAGTCACACCCGGTCATTGGTCAGCCTGCCATTTCGCGGAGGAACTAAATTTGGGAGCAAATCAGGCTGTCGCCACCGCGCCCACTGAGGGCTGAAAGCAAGGTGAATTGTAACGGTGAGGCGCTGTTGACCATTAGAGCAGCCTACCCACGCGCTAGGACATCATCCGGCATATATTAGGCAGTTATTGGGCAGTTGTTGACGCGAGAGTTATACAGGATATTTCATGAAAGTAATGCTGCTTTTTCCGCCGAACTGGACGCCGAGTATGCCCCATCTCTCGCTGCCGACGCTGACCGCCTACCTCCGGCTGCACGGCGTCGAGGTGATCCAGCGCGACCTGAACGCCGAACTGTTCGACGAAATCCTCACGCGGCAGTACCTGAAGAAAGACGATCGCGCGGCTGCGCAGCGATTACGGCGCCAATGCCACCCACACGCCCCCGAAGCGCATCAACCCGCGCCGCGAACAAGTCCTGTGGGCGCTTCAGCACGGCATGGAACTCGCCGATCAGGTGCAGGAAGCCAAGCGCATCATCCGCAGCGACGCCTTCTACGACGGCGAGGTCAGCCTTGCCGCCTTCGAGGTGATCATCCAATGTCTGGAGATCGCGTCGCTGCCGTTCTATCCGGCGGCGCTCAATCTGCAAACCTACATCTCGGCGTACCCGGTGGACAGCAGCAAGGCTCTGCTCCAAGCGGTCAAGGATGAGCAGCATAACATCTTCCTTGACCTCTACCGGCGCGGCGTGATCGAGGACATCAAGCGCGAGCAGCCCGACGTGGTCGGCATCTCGATCCCGTCGATGCCGCAGATGCTCGCCGGGATGACGCTCGGCTACCTGATCAAGCAGGAAGCCGGGCTGAGACTGTCACGTCACGGTCGGCGGTCCGCATATCAGTATGCTGCGCGACGAACTGGCAAAAGTCCCGGCGATCTTCAGCCTGTTCGACAGCGCGGTCGTCTTCGACGGCGAACAGCCGCTGCTGCAACTGGTCGAGGCCGTCGCTACCGGCGGCGATCTGCGTCGATTCCAAACCTGATCTACCACGACGCGGGCGTGATCCACGTCAACGAGCGCAAGCCGCAGGAGAAAATTCAGGATATGCCGCTGCCGGATTTCGACGGCTTGCCGCTCGGTCGCTATCTCGCGCCCAAGCTGGTGCTGCCGCTGCTGACGGCGCGCGGCTGCTACTTCGGCAAATGCGCCTTCTGCAACGTCGGCTATGGCGAGGCGGAAGCCTTCAGCCAGCTTAAGGCGGAAGTGCTCGCCGACCAAATGCTGGCGCTGCAAGCGAAATACGGTACCGACCACATCTTCTTCGCCGACGAAGCCGTCACGCCGCGCAACCTGCGCACCCTCTCGCCGATCCTCGAAGCGAAGGGCAAGCCGATCCAGTGGGGCGGCTGCGCGCGCTTCGAGCAGGTCATTTCCAGCGACCTACTCCAGCGCATGGCGCGCGGCGGCTGCGCGATGATCCTGTTCGGGCTGGAAACCGCCTCGGAAAAGATGATCGAGTTCATGGTCAAGGGCACACAGCTTGAGGACATGAGCCGCATTTTGCACGAAAGCCACGAGGCGGGCATCTGGAATCACACATTCTTCTTCTTCGGCTTCCCCGGCGAAACGCTCGAAGACGCGCAGGAGACGGTTAATTTCCTCTACGAGCACAAACAGGCGATCAACTCGGCGGCGCTGGGCACGTTCCTGATGGAGCGCTACTCACCGGCGCACCGCTTCCCCAACGCCTACAAGGTCAAGCGGATCGTCGAGGAAGCCGACAAAGACTTGGCGATCTATTTCGATTACGAGGTCACGGAAGGGATCGACGCGGCGCTGGCGGATCGAGTGATGGAGCGTTTCATGGACACGCTGCCGGATAAAGCGTATCCGCAATATTACGCCAACGACGTCTACCGTTTCATCTACGCCTGCCACCTCAACGCACAAGGAGCAGCGCTGCCGCCGTGGTTGGTACCGGAAGAACAGACTAGCTAGGTTAGGCAGAGGCAATTTCATTGGGAGGAACTAGAATGTTGATCAGTAAACTGGCTTTGATCGGCGTCGCTGCGCTGGCGTTAGGCGCGAGTGTGATCAGCGCGCAAGACCCACCTGCCGCCACCCTGCGTGGCTTAGTCCCGGACGGCTTTCACATCGGCGCGGCGGTATCGGTACCGTCGCTGCACAACGATGCGACTTACGCCGCCACGCTCGCCCGCGAGTTCAATTTGGTCACGCCCGAAAACGTGATGAAGATGGAGACGATCCAGCCGCAGCGCGGCGTGTTCGACTTCGCGCCAGCCGACGAACTAGTCGCCTTCGCCGAAGCCAACGGCATGGCGATTCACGGGCATACGCTCGTCTGGCATAACCAGCTTCCCGGCTGGCTTTCCGGCGGCGATTTCACCCGCGACGAAGCGATCCAACTGCTGCATGACCACATTGACACGGTGGTCGGGCATTACAAGGGACGCATCGCCTACTGGGACGTCGTCAACGAAGCGGTCGCTGACAGCGGCAGCGGTCTGCGCGACACCCCGTGGCGAAAGTTGATCGGCGACGACTACCTCGACCTCGCCTTCCAGTTCGCCCACGAAGCCGACCCCGACGCGCTGCTGTTCTACAACGACTACGGCGCGGAGGATATGGGCACGAAGTCGAACGCGGTCTACACCATGGTCAAGGATCTGATCGACCGGGGAATCCCGATCAACGGCGTCGGTCTGCAAGCCCACTCGACGGTCGGCAGGCTCAACTTCCGCGCCATCGGCGACAACATCGCGCGACTGGGCGAACTCGGTCTGCAAGTCCAGATCACCGAGTTCGACGACCGCTATGATGGTGAAGCCAACGACAACGTACTGCGCCGCCAAGCCGATGACTATGCCCGGATGCTTCAGACCTGTCTCGATCACGACGCCTGCACCGCCTTGATCATGTGGGGCGTGTCCGATAACTACACGTGGCTGCGCGGCGAAAATCTCGGCTTCTACAAGAACACGACGGTCGAGCCGCTGCTGTTCGACGACAAAATTGAGCCGAAACCCGCCTATTTCGCCCTGCTCGACGTACTGGCGCAGCACGCGGGCGTCCGTCGCCAACGACTGGCGAGCAGGTCGATACACATGCCGGAAAGCACGCCGACCGCAGCCGCCACCATTCCCGCACCCGCCAAAAGCGATCCGGCGCAGTTTGCGCCCGATGCCGTGCCGGGACAAATCTATTACGCGCCGTTCCCGGTGGCGATCACAGTGGACGGCGACGACTCCGACTGGGAGAACGTGCCGCGCGTGACGGTGGACACGGGTCCGATGCCGGACGGCACGACCTCGTACCAATTCGCCGCCGCCGCCGATGACTACGAATTTCTACTTCCTCGCCGACGTGACCGACAACTCCGTCAACTACGGGGCGTTCGATCCGGTTGCCAATTGGTTCGAGGAAGACTCAATCGAGTTTTACATCAACCCGACCGGCGATCTGCAAGCAACGTCCTACAGCGACGGTATCGCCCAAATCGGTATCTCAGCGGTCAACATTGACAATGACGATCCTGACAGCGCCAATCCTCGGCGGCAATGGCGCGAAACCACCGGTTCATGCGGTCGTCGTCAGAACCGAAACGGGTTACCGCGTCGAGGCATCTGTCTCGCTGCAAAACGACGTCTGGTCGATCACGCCGGAACAGGGCACTGTGATCGGCTTCCAGACTCACCTGAACGGCGCATCGGACGACAGCGGACGCAGCACCAAGTTGATCTGGTCGGCAGCCGACACGGACGACCAGTCGTATAACAATCCAAGCCTGTTCGGTCAGTTGATCTTCTGGGCGGTAGGGCAATAACGATCATAAAGCGCGTGCATTGTAGGGGCGTTCAATTGAACGCCCCTACGGACAAACGCCAGATCAGAACAGATAGCATCGCAAATAGACAAAACAGGAAGCGGAACCTTGACTTACATGGAACCAAGCCGTCTGCCTAACGAGGACGGTTACGAACTCTGGCTGCGTTACGCGACCATCACGGACGCGCCCACCCGCGACGCTTACCGCCGCGCCATCCGGCAGATCCACTTTCCCAACCCGTCGCCAACGCTGCGCGCCGCTCAGGAAGAACTGACCAACGCGCTCGAAAGCCTGCTTGACTCGTCGGTGCCGCTGACCGAGCAAGTCCCGCAAGCGGGGACGCTGGTCGCCGGGACGCCGCACAGCTCGCGGGTGATCGCCGACCTCGACCTGCACGAAGCGCTGGATCAGGTCGGCGACGAAGGCTACCTGATCACGGTAACGCCAAATGGGATCGCTATCGCCGCCAATCGCGACCTCGGCGTGTTGTACGGCGTGTTCGCCTTCTTGCGTCACCTGCAAATGGGACAGCCGCTCGACGACCTGCCCATCGCCAGCCAACCCAAGACCCAATACCGGATGCTGTTCCACTGGGACAACCTCGACCGCACCATCGAGCGCGGCTACGCCGGGTTCTCGCTTTGGGACTGGCACAAACTGCCCGATTACATCGATCCGCGCTACAAGGATTATGCCCGCGCCAACGCCTCGATTGGCATCAACGGCGCGGTGATCACCAACGCCAATGCCAAGTCGCTCAGCCTGACCCGCCCCTATCTGCTCAAGGTGGCGGCGCTGGCGGACGTCTTCCGCCCCTACGGGATTCGCGCCTACCTCTCGGCACGCTTCACCGCGCCGATGGAGATCGACGGGCTGCCGACCGCCGACCCGCTCGATCCCGCTGTGATCGCGTGGTGGGAAGCCAAAGCCGCCGAAATCTACGAATTGATCCCCGACTTCGGCGGTTTTGTGGTCAAGGCGAACTCCGAAGGTCAGCCGGGACCGCGCGATTACGGACGCTCGCACTCCGAAGGTGCGAACTTGCTCGCGAAGGCGGTCGTGCCCAAGGGCGGGATCGTCTGCTGGCGGGCGTTCGTCTACGACGACAAAGACCCCGACGACCGGCACAAGCAGGCTTACACCGAACTGGTGCCGCAGGACGGCGAGTTCCCCGCCGGGACGTTCCTACAGGTCAAGAACGGCGCCATCGACTTCCAGCCGCGCGAACCGTATCACCCGCTCTTTGGGGCGATGCCGAAAACGCCGCTGATGATCGAGTTCCAGATCACGCAGGAGTATCTCGGCTGCGCGACCCACTTGGTCTACCTCGCGCCGCTGTTCAAAGAGGTGCTGGACGCCGATACCGGCTGCGAAGGCAAGGACTCGCTGGTCGCCTACGTAGTCGATGGCACGCTCGACGGTCACACGCTGACCGGCATGTCGGCGATCTCGAACATCGGCGACGAGCGCAACTGGTGCGGGCATCCCTTCGCGGCGGCGAACTGGTACGCTTACGGTCGGCTGGCGTGGGATCACCGCCTTCGTCCGAGCAGATCGCCGACGAGTGGCTGCGCCTGACATTCAGCACCGCCGATCAGTTCGTCGAACCAGCGAAGGCGTTGATGATCGAATCGCGCGAAGCCGTAGTCGATTACATGACGCCGCTCGGTTTGCACCACATCATGGCGCGCAACCATCACTTCGGACCGGGACCATGGGTCGAAGGCGGTCGCCCCGACTGGACGTCGGTCTACTATCACCGCGCCGACGCCAACGGCATCGGCTTCGACCGCACCGCCACCGGCAGTAACGCCGTCAGCCAATACTGCCCCCCCTTCCGCGACTTGGTGGCGACCCTCGACACCTGCCCGGAAGAATATCTGCTCTGGTTTCACCACGTCGCATGGGATCACCGGATGAAATCGGGGCGAACGCTCTGGGACGAACTGTGCTATCGCTACAACCTCGGCGTCGAGTCGGTGCGCCGATGCAAGCGACGTGGAACTCGCTGGCGCAGTACGTCGATGCGGCACGCTTCGCGCACGTCAAAGCGCTGCTGCGAATTCAGGAACAGGAGGCGCGCTGGTGGCGCGACGCCTGCCTGCTCTACTTCCAGTCGTTCTCGAAGCTGCCGATCCCGCCGAAGTACGAGCAGCCGACCGAAACGCTCGACTATTACCTGAATTTGACGCATTATTACGTACCGGGTATCCCGGAGCGCCGGTTTGACCGATAAACCTCGCGCCCTGCCCCACGTTGTTGCGCCATTTGTAGGGGCGAGGCGTGCCTCGCCCGTTTTGATGACATTCGACCAGTGGCAATAGGTATGTGTTTAAATTCCCTCTCTATGCAATGGAGAGGGGACTTAGGGGTGAGGTTCTTTGCTAGAAAGCAGACTATACATGCCGTCAACAATCTGTACACAAAGGGGAATTCTATGACGACCTCAAGCGAATCTTTTCGGCTCGACGGCAAGGTCGCGCTGGTGACGGGCGGGACGGGCGTCATCTGCTCGCCGATGTGCCGCGCGCTCGGCGCTGCCGGGGCGAAAGTCGTCGTGCTGGCGCTCGAAGACGATAAAACTGCCGCGCTCGCG
The DNA here is from genome assembly GCA_963848465.1 of uncultured Chloroflexia bacterium. GTDB lineage: Bacteria > Chloroflexota > Anaerolineae > Aggregatilineales > Phototrophicaceae > Flexifilum. Next base: position 13,031 of record CAWKDY010000023.1, read on the forward strand.
CAAGAGATTAAGCAGAATGGCGGCGACGCCATCGGCATCCAGACTAACGTGCTCGACAAACCGGCGCTCGAAGCGGCAGCCGAGCAGATCGCGGCGACCTACGGGCGCATCGACATCCTCGTCAACGGCGCGGGCGGCAACCGCTCCGACGCGACCACTATCCCCGGTCAGCGCAGCTTCTTCGACATCCCGCAGGAAGCGCTGCGCTGGGTGTTCGACCTCAACTTCACCGGCGCCATGCTCTCTTCGCAGGTCTTCGGCAAGTTCATGGTCGAACAGGGATCGGGCACCATCGTCAACATCTCGTCGATGGCAGCCTTTTCGCCGATGACGCGCGTCGTCGCTTACGCGGCGGCGAAGGCGGCGATCAGCAACTTCACCCAGTGGCTGGCGGTCTACATGGCGACCGAACACAGCCCGGATATTCGCGTAAACGCGATTGCGCCGGGTTTCTTCCTCGGCGAGCAGAACCGCTACCTGCTGGTTGACGAGCAAACCGGCAATTGGACGGCGCGCGGTCAGCAGATCGTCGACCACACGCCGCAGGGTCGCTTCGGCGTACCGGACGACCTGCTCGGCACGCTGCTCTGGTTGGTCAGCGATGCCTCGCGCTTCGTGACCGGTATCGTCGTCCCGGTCGATGGCGGCTTCATGGCATACAGTGGAGTGTAAATCATGCGGATGACGTGGCGCTGGTTCGGTGATGCTGACAGCGTGAAGCTGGCGCAAATCGCGCAGATTCCGGGCGTCAAGGGCATCGTCGGCACCATCGAGGACATTCCGGTCGGCGCGGTCTGGTCGGTCGAGCGGATCGCCGCGCTCAAGGCGCAGGTCGAGACGGCGGGCTTCACCCTCGACGTGATCGAAAGCATCCCGGTTGCTGAAGCCATCAAGCGCGGGCTGCCGGAGCGCGACGCGCTGATCGACGCCTACTGCGAGAGCGTGCGCAACATGGGGCGCGCGGGCGTGAAAGTGCTGTGCTACAACTTCATGCCGCTGTTCGACTGGATGCGGACGGAGATGATCTACCACCTGCCCGACAACTCGGTCGTGACCAAATACGTCCACGCCGAGATCGCCGGGTATCTCGAACGCGGGCTGGAAACGCGAGTCGCGTGGGCGCGCGGATTCAGCAAGGAAGAACTGCAAACCGCGCTGGAGGACTACGCCGAAATCGACGACGACGTGTTGTTCGACAACCTCGTCTACTTCCTGCGCCGCGTGATCCCCGCAGCAGAGGAAGCGGGCGTCTACTTGGCGATCCACCCCGACGACCCGCCGTGGTCGATCTTCGGGCTGCCGCGCATCGTCCGCGACGCCGCCAGCATCGGACGGCTGCTCGACGCGGTCGATAGCCCACACAACGGATTGACCTTCTGCACCGGATCATTGGGCACGCTGGCAGCCAACGATCTCTCCGCGATGGTGGAGCAGTTCGCCGCGCGGATTAACTTCGTTCACCTGCGCAACGTCCAGCGCACCGGCGAGCACGATTTCTACGAGGTCGCCCATCCGTCCGACTGCGGCAGCGTGGACATGCGGGCGGTCATGCAAGCGCTGGTCGAGATCGGCTACAGTGGACCGCTGCGCCCCGATCACGGGCGGCGGATTTGGGACGAAGACGTGCCGCGCACCGGCTACGGGCTTTACGACCGCGCGCTCGGCGCGATGTACTTGCAGGGCTTATGGGAAGGGTTACAGGGCTAACAAACATAGGGGCGCGCGGCGTGCACCGCCTTTATCGATTCTACAGATCGCGTTGTAGGGGCAGAACTAGTTCTGCCCCTACGCTTTACGCTGGTTTGATGATCGGTAGCTGGACGGCGAACGTCGTGCCCTCGCCGGGAATGCCGCTGCTGGTCACGGCAATCGTCCCGCCGTGCTGCTCGACAATCGCCTTCGAGATCGCCAAGCCCAAGCCCATGCCGCCGCGCTGGCGACTGCGCGCGAAATCGGCGCGGTAGAAGCGCTCGAAGACATTGGGCAGATGCTCCGGCGCGATGCCTTCGCCGGTGTCCTGCACCTCGATCCGCAGACAGCCATCCTCGCCGCGCGCGCGAATCGTGATCGTCCCGCCCGATGGCGTGTAGCGCAGCGCGTTGTTGAGCAGATTGTGCATCACCTGATTGATGCGCTCCTCATCAGCGGAAACCAGCGGCAGCGCTTCGGGAATATCGACCGCCAACTGAATCGTCTTTGTCCTCGGCGACCGAGCGGAACGGCGCGATCAATTCGCGCAGCGTTTGGCTGAAGTCAACTCGGCTGGCGGTCGAGCGGCAGCAAGCCCGGACTCCGCCTGCGAGAGTTCTTGCAAGTCTTTGATCAGGCGGCTCAACATGCGCGTTTGATCGTATAGCCCGGCGATCTCGGTCTTGGTCATCGGGTAAGCGTCGTCGAGAATGGCGTAGACGTTGGCTTGCAGCGCCGTGATCGGCGTGCGCAGTTCGTGAGCGACATCGGCGACGAGGTTGCGGCGCAGCAGTTCGTTGCGCTGAAGCTGATCGACCATCTTGTTGAACGACTGCGCCAGCGAAGCGATCTCGGTCGTGCCTTTGACCAGCACACGCTGATCCCACTTCCCCGCGCCGATGGCGTCGGCGGTGACCGCCAGCCCGTTGAGCGGTTTGGTTAGGCTGCGGCTCATCAGCACGCCAAACAGAATGCTAATCACGATGCTGACGCCAGCGACGATCACGACTACGCCCTCCCAACTGACGAGCGGCGACGGTCGCGGCGGCGGTTGGAACAGACGACTCATGTCGATATAGGCGACGGTGCTGCCATCCACCTCTACCGGGATTAGATGCGAGGGCGGCGTAGCGGTCATCGAGTCAGCAGCAGTGGTTGTCGGAGCAGCGAGAGTCGCCTCGCCGTTCTGCGGCGCAATGGCGAGAATGGCGAAACTGACATCGGCGTTGTCGCGCAAGCGCGCGAACTCTGCCGAGTTGGCCCGGATCACCGATGACGCTGACGAGCGCGATCGTTGCCAAACTGATGAAGACCACCGCACTAAAGGCGAAGCTCAAGCGCACCCACAGACAATTCATCGACGTTACCTGCCTCCCAAACGATAGCCGATGCTGTAAACCGTTTGGATATAGTGCGGACTTTTCGGGTCGGCTCGATCTTCTTGCGCAGGTTCTTGACGTGGGTATCCAGCGAGCGCTCCATGCCTTCGTATTGATAGTCGAGCGCGCTCTCGATCAGTTCGGCGCGGGTGAAAACGTGTTCCGGGCTGCTCATCAATGCGTGCATCAGTTCAAATTCGATCCGGGTCAGTTCGACGCCTTGCCCGTTGAGCTCAGCCGGCGGCGCGACGGTTCAAGCTGCAATCCTTCGTAACTCAGACTGCGCTCGCTTTCGTCCTCGGCATCGCCTTTGCTGCGGCGCAGCACCGAGCGCACACGAGCGACGACTTCGCGCGGGTTAAAGGGCTTGGTGATGTAGTCGTCCGCGCCGACTCCAAGCCGATGATGCGATCTTCGTCCTCGACGCGCGCGGTCAGCATGATGATCGGCATGGCGCGCAGCGTCGCATCCTTGCGTACATTGCGCGTGAAGGCGAGTCCGTCCCGTCCGGCAGCATCACGTCGAGCACGACCAGGTCGGCATGCTCGTTGCGCAGGATATGCAGCGCGCTTTCGCTGTCGTAGGCGAAGAAGACGTGAAAGCCATCTCCTCCAGGTAGACCCGAAGGGCGCGCACCGTCTCCTGGTTGTCGTCCACGATCAAAACTCGCAGCATCGAACGATACTCCACCAAAATAGATTCATTTCCCCTTCATTATAGAAGGCGATTTTGGGGAAATCGTGAATTTGTGAAAGATTTTACAGTTTTCCCATAAGTCTCCCACGAAATATTCACACGGAACGGGC
>CAWKDY010000024.1:0-52123 GCA_963848465.1 uncultured Chloroflexia bacterium
GTCCTTGCGCGTCTGGATTGGTCATGCCGCAGCCCGGTGATCCACGCCTCGTAACCCGTCAGCAAGTCTTTGAGCGGCGCGACCTTGCGCATCCGGCAGCAGGCATCCGGATCGTGTTTCCAGAGCGCCTCACCGTACTGATCCGCCTGTTGTTCGACGGTCAGCGCCGGTTGCACCCGGATCAAGTTGAAGCCGAACCGCCCCTGTAACTCGTTCATCAGCGCATAGGTTTCCGGGAACAGTAGCCCGGTGTCGAGCGTCAGCACGTCCACCGCCGCCCCTAATTGAGTGAGCATGTGCAGCGTGACGATCCCGGTCACCTGGAAACTGGTCACGACCGCGAGCCGTTCCGCATAGCTTTCGACCGCCCAGCGCAAAATGTCCTCCGGGTAGGTGAAGCTGCGGTTCAGCGCATCGAAATTCCGCATCATCGTGGTTTAGTCCCCACTGTCGGCGCCGCTTCCGGCGACCAGCGCATCGGCGAGTTGATGCAGCGCGTCGAAGCCGACGCGCGCGCAGTAATCCCCAAACGATTCCCCCTTCGCTGCGTCGTCACGCCAGAGCGCCAAGATCGGGCGCAGCGTCGGCACAAGATCGTCGATGCCAACCAGATCGAGGAACGGCTGCGCCAACCGTGTCCCGGCAGCATTGCCACCAAGGTAGAGCGTATATTTGTTCAGCGCCCGCCCCACGAACCCGATCTCGGCAACATAGGGGCGCGCGCAGCCGTTCGGGCAGCCGGTGATGCGCACGACCGCCGCCTCGTTCGGGATGCCGAGGTCAGCCAGTGTCAGCTCGAATTGATCCAGCAGTTGTGGAATAACGCGCTCCGCTTCAGTGATCGCTAAACCGCAGGTCGGCAGCGCCGGGCACGCCAGCGCATAACGTCGAACGGAGGATAGCTGCTCCACCTGTAAAACATTGTACTCACTGAGGAGCGTCTCAATCAGTTGACGATCATCACGAGAAATTGAGGTTAGGAGGATATTTTGCTGCGGGGTTAAGCGCACCGGTGTCCCGAAGCGCTCGATAATCGCTCGCAAACCGCTGCGCAGCCGGGTGACGCCGCTGTCGGCGATCCGCCCGCTGGGGATCGGCAGACCGAGGTACAGCTTACCGTCGCCCTGCTCGTGCCAGCCGAGATGATCCTCTACCTTGAGTTCTGGCAGTGGGCGCGCCGCTTCAAGCGGGAAACTCAGGCGCTCTTGCAGGACTTCGCGGAAGCGCTCGACACCCCAATCGTTGACGATGTATTTCAGGCGCGCATGCTTGCGATTCTCGCGGTCGCCATAATCCCGGTGGATGGTCAAGATCGCCTTGACGGTCTCGACGATGGTCGCCTCATCCGGTGGCAGAAAGCCCAGCGGATCAGCGAGGCGCGGGAAGGTGTCCTCGTTCTGATGGGTCATGCCCATGCCGCCGCCGACCAGCAGATTGAAGCCCGCCAGCGACCCGTCATCGTCAAACAGCGCGACCAAGCCGACGTCATGGGTGAAGACGTCGACGCAGTTATCATCCTCGTAGGCGATGCCAACCTTGAACTTGCGCGGCAGATAGCTGGGACCGTAGAGCGGCTCATCGACCACGCGATCCTCGATCAGCGCTTCGCCGTCCAGCCAGATTTGATGGTAAGCGCTAGTGCGCGGGAACAGCGCTTGCGTCAAGATGAAGGCGAAGTCCTGCACCGCCAAGCGCGCTGGATCGCTGGTCGGCGCAGGACACGCCATCACGTTACGGGCGATGTCGCCGCAGGCGCCGAAGGTCGTCACCAGCGCGTCGTTGAGACCGCGCAGCGTCTCGCGCAGTTCGCCCTTGAGCACGCCGTGAATCTGGAAACACTCGCGGGTCGTGATCCGCAGCGTCCCACTGCCGTAACGCGAGGCAATGTCGTCGTGGACGAGGTACTGTTCCGCCGTTAGCTGCCCGCCCGGTACTTTGCTACGGATCATGAACTGGTGGTAGCGTTCGGCTTCGTCCTCGTGCCCGCGCTTGACTTCGCGGTCGTGCTGCTGGTACATCCCGTGAAACTTGAGCAGTTGTTTCGCCGCCTCAGAGAAATAGGCGTCGCCATTTACGAGTTCTGCCGGAATCGGACCAATCAGTCCGCCGCTCGCCGCCTTGATCGACTCTAAACTCAGTTTTTTCGCCACGTCATCCGCTCCTAAGCATCACTTGACAATAAAAAAGCCCCGGTGTCGTCCGGGGCTTGTCACATTCAAACAGGCGCGCTTAACCGAACCACAACCAATCGTGAGGTTTATCCAGACAACACGCCATCATCTTAAAATTACGCATTTGTTCTTGCCTTTGCTGGCAGTTTGCAACAAAAAAGCCCCGCTGCATCCGGGGCTTTTAACTCATCGACACGACGTCAGACTCAAGCAATCACCGGCTACACCCACCTTGAGGTTGGCTGCATAGACAACAACACTGACAAACAACCGGCATCATCTGATTCATAGCTTTCAGTGTAACGGGGTTTGCGAAACTTGCCTAGCGTACAGATTACCCAAACTTTTCCGGTAGGATGAACAAAGACGGACGCCCGTCCCATTCACGCATTACGGCAGCGCCACGCCGTCAGAATCATCCTGTGACGCCAGCAGCGCCCGTGCTATCATCAGCACAGCTATTCACTGAAGCACGGGAAAGTGAAGTCATGGCATCGACCGCCCTCGTCCTCGCCGGGCATGGATCGCACCTCAGCCCCGAAACCGCCGCCGTAGTCTGGCAGCAGGTCGATCAACTCCGCGCGCTCAACGTCACCGACGAAGTCACCGCCGCCTTCTGGAAGGAGCCGCCGTCGTTCCATCAAGTGATCGATACTCTCGCCGCTGACGACGTGACCATCGTGCCGTTGTTCACGGCGCAGGGCTACTTCACCCAAACCGTCATCCCGGCAGAGATGGGCTTAACCGGGCGCGCTAACTCAGCGCGACGGGCGGCTGATCCGCTACACGCCGACGCTCAGCCAGCATCCCTATCTCGCCCGCGTCGTCCGCCAGCGCATCACCGATGCTGTCGCTCAGCACGCCGTCGATCGCGCCGACGTGGCCATCGCCATCATCGGTCACGGCACCCGACGCAGCCCGGAAAGCCGCCAAGCGACCATCGACCAAGCGGAAGGGGCGCGCGACCTCGCCGCCGAAGCGTTCGCCGTCTTTCTCGACGACACGCCCGCTATCGCCGACATTTACGCGCTGGCGACCAAGCCGGTGATCGTCGCCGTGCCCTTTTTTCTCGCGCTCGGCTCGCACACGACCGTCGACGTGCCCGCCGCGCTCGGTTTGCCCAACGGCGCAACCAGCGCCACCATCAACGGGCGCCGCGTCATCTACACACCGCCGGTTGGCGTCGGCGCTGATCTCGCCGAGGCGATTCTCGAAATCGCCCGCGCTGCTGGTGCGCCGCTTGCGCGAGCTGTCTACTGCCTCGGCATGGGAGGGTTTCCCGCCGCCGGACGCGCGCCAACTGATCGACGCCGTGCGTACCAACGGCTGGATCGAGTTGGGCGAGTTGACGATCTCACTGCACGAAGTCCGCCCGACCGAGATCGACTTCGAGCGCGAGATCATCGAGTTAGACAGCCCCGCCGCCCTGCGCGATCACGTCCGCCGCCAGCCCTTCCGCCCGCTGCCGACCTCGACCGATCTCCCGCGCGACTGGGTCGTGCGTGTTAGCCAGCGCGCGCAGATTCACGCCGTCGTCGAAACGATCTATCCCGGCGCGTCGCCGACTGGGCGCGCCGCGACTCGCTGGCGACCACGCCGCTGGAAGCGACTCGCCGCCCGCCAGACTGGGATCTACCGCCGCGCCGCCGACTTCTCGACCGATCAACGCGCGGCTGCTGTCGCCGCAAATCTGCGGGCGCTGCGTCCGCCAGCCGACGTGGTTCAACGGCGCGCGCGAGCCGATCCCCTGCGCCGAAGCCTGCAACTTCTGGCTGTCGCGCGCACTGGAAGCAGCCATGAGCCTCGGAACGGTCTATCTGGTCGGCGCTGGACCCGGCGACCCGGAATTGATCACCGTCAAGGGACTTGAACTGCCCTGCGCCACGCCGACGTGGTCGATCTACGACCGGCTCGCGCCGCCCGAACTGCTGAGCGAAGCGCGCTGCCGACGCCGAACTGATCGACGTAGGCAAATATCCGCGCCAGCCTCGACTCGACGCAGGCTGACATCAACGCGCTGCTGATCGACCGCGCCCGTCAAGGACTAAAGGTTGTCCGGCTCAAAGGCGGCGACCCGTTTGTTTTCGGGCGCGGCGGCGAAGAAGCCCTCGCCTGCCGTGATGCGGGCGTCCCCTTCGTCGTCGATCCCCGGCATCACGCAGCGCGATTGCCGTCCCCGCCTACGCGGGCGTCCCGGTGACGCATCGGCACGTCGCTACGTCGTTCACCGTCCTCACCGGGCACGAAAACCCCGACAGCGACGCCAACCGCATCGACTACGAGGCGCTGGTCAAGCTCGGCGGGACGCTCGTGCTGCTGATGGGGGTCTGCCATCTGCCCCGCATCGTCGATCACCTGCTCGCCGCCGGGCTAGCGCCGGAGACGCCCGCCGTCTGCGTCGAGTGGGGAACGACCGATCACCAGCGCACCGTTCGCGCAACGGTCGCCACCATTGCTGACCGCGCCGCCGACCTCCAACCCCCAGCGACCACCGTGATCGGCGCGGTTGCCGGTCTGGATGGTTAGACTGGTTCAAAAGCTCTACCGCCGATGCCGCGTAGGCGAAGCGTCCGCTCATTTGCGCGTCGATCTTATGCTAAACTGATCACACTATGAGCACAACAAGTATGTACCACACTGCTCGTGACAATGACTCCGCGATCCGCCGATCCGAAACCAATCCCACTCGCGCCCGCAGCCGCGCAACAACCGCACGCTCTGGCTGATCGGCGGCGGCGTTGCCGCGTCTGTCGTCGTCTTCGTGCTGCGGGTCTTCGGCTTGCTGTTTCTGCTCGCCATCCTGCCCAACCGCATCCCGGCGGGCGTCTCGGTTGCGGGCGTCCCGTCGGCGGCAAACCGTCGCCGACGCGACCGTCGCCCTGCACCAGCAGCTTCCCGCCCAAACCTTGACGCTGACCGACGGCACCGCAGTTGGAGCGTCTCGCCCGCCGATCTCGGCATCAGCATCGACGTGGCGCGACGATCAAAGCCGCGCAGGGCGCCGCCGCCGAATAGCGACGTGACGCCGCACTATACGCCGTCGATCTCAATCAGGCGCAGGCGGGTTTCGTCGCGCTCGGCGAGCAGATCAACATTGACGCTGTGCCCGGTCAGGACGGGCGCGACATGGACATCCCGGTCATGCTCGACCGCTTGCGCGTGGACGTCGGCCGGCGAATCGCCGATGGGGTGTTCGACCTGAACATGATCATGATCGCCCGCGCCGACGCCGCAGCCGGCGCCGCCAGCTATAGCGGCCGACGACCAAATACGTCGTGCAGCAGGGGCAGGAACTCGGCTTGATCGCCAAAGATTACAACGTGGCGATTGCCGACATCGTGGCGTTGAATGGCATCGAGCAACCCCGACTTCATCTACCCCGGTCAGGAATTGACGATCCCGGCGGCGGGCGAATACGTACCGGAGAACGCCGCCGCCCGCGCCGACCAACGTCGGCGATCGATTGTGGTTTCGACCGAGGATCAGCGCATTTACGCCTATCAGGATGGGCAGATGATGCGGACGCATCTGGTCTCGACCGGCTTGCCGGATACGCCGACGGTCAAGGGCGATTACGCAATCTACGTCAAATATCTCGCCGACCGACATGAGCGGACCGGACTACTTTCTGCCGCAAGTCCCGTACACGATGTACTTTTACTCGGGTTATGGCATTCACGGGACGTACTGGCACAACGCCTTCGGGCGCCGATGAGTCACGGCTGCGTCAACCTGCCGACCGACGAGGCACAGTGGTTCTTCAACTTCGCCACGTCGGCACGCCCGTGCGCGTGATTTAGCAGTTAGCGGTCAGCAATCAGCAGTCAGCTTTCAGCAACTAAGTCGCCCCTATCCGAGTCAGCGAGCGTTCTTCTTTTTGCTGAGCGCCAGGCTGCTCTTCTGACTGTTCAGCTGTTCTCATCTTCTTTCAACTTGACGTAGATGTGGTCGATGCCCCTGCCCCCGCACGCGGCTTGACCTCGAAGATTTCGGGATGAGCCCTTGACCAGCAGCGACAACTGCTTGTAGCCGTAGGTGCGCGGGTCAAAGCCGGGATCAAGCTGGCGAAGGTGATGCCCCAGCGCTCCCAGAAATGCCCAACCGTCATCCTGCACCGCCAGATCGAAGGCGCGCTTAAAGAGCGGCATAAATTCCGGCAGACTTCGGGCATCGGCTTCGGCTTAGGCTTTTGCTTCGATGCCCGCGTCGGCGGCTGCTCGGTCTTGGCTTTGGTTTTTTCTCTGGGTGGAGCCGGTGGCGGCTTGAGCAGGTTTTCCGCGTAGACGAACACGTCGCAGGCGTTGACGAAAGGCTGCGCGTGGTCAGCTTTTTGCCGATGCCCATGACGAACAGGCTTTTCTCGCGGATGCGCGTCGCCAACCGGGTATAGTCGCTGTCGCTGGAAACGAGGCAGAAGCCATCGACCCGCGCCGTGTAGAGGATGTCCATCGCGTCGATGATCATGGCGCTGTCGGTGGCGTTCTTGCCGACCGTGTAGCGAAACTGCTGGATCGGCTGGATGGCGTAGGTGTGCAGCGTATCTTTCCAGCCGCCCATGTTGGCGGTCGTCCAGTCGCCGTAGATGCGGCGCATCGTGACCAAGCCATATTTGCCCGCCTCGGCAAGCATCTCGCCGAGCAGCGAGGGCTGCGCGTTGTCGCCGTCGATCAGCATGGCGATGCGGCGGCTTTCTAATCCAATGGGGTTATCTGACAAGGTATTGCATATCCTTTCTTTTTTCCTAACAATATATCACAAAAACGCCCGCCGATGATGGGCAGGCGTTTTCAAGCTTCGATTGCAGCTTACGAGAGCGATTTACGTTAGAGCGCCGGTTCGGGCAGCGCTTCCGGCGCGAGCACAAGCCCTGCTCGATCAGGTAGTTCGAGAATCTGGCGGGCGTTTTCTTCCGGCGTGATAGTTGACCGTATCGCAGACGATCTCCGGGTTCAGCGGCGCTTCATAGGGATCGTCGATGCCGGTGAACTCCTTGATCTCGCCGCGCCGCGCTTTGGCGTACAAGCCCTTGGTGTCGCGCTGCTCGCAGACTTCCAGCGGCGTGTTGACGTAGATTTCGACGAACTGATCCGGCGCCGAACATGTTGCGCACGTCGTTGCGGGTCGCGCGGTAGGGGCTGATCGCCGCGCAGATCACGACGCCGCCGTGCCGCGCGATCTCCGCCGCCACAAAGCCGATGCGCCGGATGTTGATGTCGCGGTCTTCTTTGCTGAAGCCCAAGCCCTTCGACGAGATGGGTGCGCACCACGTCGCCGTCGAGGATCGTCATCTGGCGACCATGTTCGAGCAGCAGCACCGTCAGCACGTCGCTGATGGTCGATTTGCCCGCGCCGCTCAAGCCGGTGAACCAGAGGCAGACGCCCTGATGATGACGCGCCGGGTAGCTTTCGCCGAGGATGCGCGCGACTTCGGGGCGCGTGAACCAGTCCGGCAGCAGGCGCCCTTTGTTGAGGTATTTCTCGCGCACCTGCGTGCCCGGAAATGTTCGAGGTGCGCGTGCCCGCCGGAATCTTCGAGACTTCTTCGTAGCGTCCTTCGTCGGTCATGTAGAGCAGTTCGTGGAACGGCAGCGGCTTGACGCCCAGTTCGTCCTGATGCTGCTGCACCAGTTCCTGCGCGTCGTAAGGACCGTAGAACGGGCTTGCCGTTGCGAGTCGCTGCCGGGACCGGCATGGTCGCGCCCGACGATCGAAGTGATTCGCGCCGTAGTTGCGGCGGATAATCGCGTGCCAGAGCGCTTCGCGCGGTCCGCCCATGCGCATCGCCAGCGGCAGCAGCGAGAGCAGCACGCGGTCGGGATCGTAGTAGTTCTCGGTCAGCGCCTTGTAGGTGCGCACGCGCGTGTAGTGATCGACGTCGCCGGGCTTGGTCATGCCGACCGACGGATGCAGCAGCAGCACGCCATCGACTTCGGCAATCGCGCGCTTGGTCAGTTCTTCGTGGACGCGGTGCAGCGGGTTGCGCGTCTGGAAGGCGACGACGTTGGGATGCCCGTAGGTTTCCAGACGGTCGCGCACCTGCGCCGGCGTCAGGCGCAGCGGCATGAAATCGTAGTGGCGCGGCAGTTGAAGCACTTGCAGCCGCCCGGAAATGTTGAACTTGCCCCAACGCTGCATCTCGGCGACCAGCGGGTGACGCAGGTCGAGCGAGCCGAAGACTTTGAGCGCGGCTTCGTCCAGATCCCAACCGTACTTTTCCTCGACGCGTCATGATCGCCAGCAGTTCGTTCTTGTCGTTGCGCAGCGCGATGTCTTCGCCGACGAAAATGTCGGCGTCTGCCGGGATCGGCAGCGTGATCGGCATCGGGAACAAGCGTGCCATTCGGCGAGGCGCATTTCGTCGACGACGCGCTGATAATCCGCCTGCCCCATGAAGCGATCCAGCGGCGAAAAGCCGCCGACCGCCAGCAGTTCGAGGTCGCAGACGCTGCGCGGCGAAAGCTGAAGCGAGCGCAGGCGGCTGGCGTACGCTTTGCGCTCTTCCAGATCGTCTGGCGGGACGAGCAAATTGACGAGCTTGCCGCCATAAGGCGCGATCAACTTGGGGGTATTTCCGTTCATTGTACAGTTCAACTCCAGAATGAATGAAGCGAAAGCGAGTACAAACGAGCGAGAGACAGGCGCACGGCGCGCCGCAGAAGGCTGTTAGCGGGGACAACAACAGCAAGCGAAAAGTGATGAGTGCTGTAATGCGCGATGACTAAAATCGGGATGAAGGCGAGTCACTGTGTGGACGATTTATCGAAACGAGTACCTGAACGGTCAACAAAATCGGATGGCGGTCATTATAGTGCAAACGAAAGTAAAAACATAACTTTATTGAGCAGCAACTGCATCAAAATCGTCGATTCAAAAATGCCTAGAAAGGACAGAAACATAACGCAAAACCGGCGCAGACCGCATAGGGGCGCACGGCGGTGCGCCTCAACGGATTGAAACATTTCGCAGTTCGCTCGGCGCGACGAGCTGATTTCGCGCCCTTGCAGCGCCGACTGGTAGCAGGCGTCGATGATCTGGGCGCGGCGCAGCCCTTCGCTGCCGTTGTGAGTCGCCCAGTCGCCGCTGCGAATGGCGGCAACGAAGTTGCGGACGACGGCGAGATGCCCCTCGCCGCGCGTGACACGCGGGCGCACTTCGGACGGGACGCCCGCCGTATCGGTGTAGATCGTGAGCGTATCTTCCCAGCCGTAATTCTTGACGGTGATGTCCGCGCCGCCGTCGGTGCCGTAGAGCGTCACGCCGAAGTCGTCGGCGGACTTGCCGTAGACCGCCCAGCTTGCCTCGATCAGCAGCGTCGCGCCGTCGCCCAGGCGGACGAACGCCGTCGCCAAATCTTCGACTTCGTAGCCGCCTTCGCCGACCAGATGCCGCTCGCTGTAGCTGCCGCGCCCGCGCGGTCCGAGTTCGGCGTAGGTCGCCGCGCTGACCGAGATGACTTCCGGCTCGCCGAGCAGGTAGAGCGCCATGTCGAGGACGTGAACGCCGAGGTCGATCAGCGGACCGCCGCCCGCCAACTCGCGGTTGGTGAACCAGCCGCCCATGCCGGGGATGCCGGCGCGGCGCATCCAACTGGCTTTGGCGTGATAAATGCGCCCCAGCCCGCCGGACTCGATGTAGATCTTGAGCACCTGCACGTCGCCGCGCTGGCGATGGTTGAAGGCGACTTGCAGCACGCGCCCGGCGTTGGTCGCGGCGCGCACCATCGCTTCGCCTTCCGCGCCGGAACGCGCCAGCGGCTTCTCGCTGAGGACGTGCTTGCCGCTGTTCGAGCGCGGCAATCGCCACGGGCGCGTGCAGGTTATTGGGCGTCGCGACGCTGATGGCGTCGATGTCGTCGCGCGCGATCAGATCGTGATAATCGGCATACTGGTGCGGGAACGTTGTAGGTCGTGCGCCATCTGCCCGCGCCGGCTGTCCGCCGGGTCAGCGACGGCGACGACTTCGACACCGGGCTGCTGTAGATAGGCTTTCAGATGCGTTTCGCCAGCCCAGCCCAACCCGACGACGCCGACGCGCAAAGGTTCCTGCTGCATAATTTGCCATTCCTGTGAACTTAAACGATTTTCGGGCTATTGTACTCACGCGCCGAGTCGGTCAGCAATCCGGTGGTTATAGATCGTCATAGCGGCTCAAGCTCTCCTTCAGGAAGGCGAGATAAGCCGCCGTGTCGCCGGTCACGGGATAGTAGACGAACGGCGGCGTCGGATAGTGCCTGTCCAGCTTGGGATCGGCAGCTTTCGCAGCTTCGAAGGCATCGGTACGCCGCGTAATGTCGAGGATTTCCGCCAGCGCTGCGCTATCTCGCAGCGAATCCAGATCGAAGAACGAGGCGAGGTGAACCGAGAGCAGCGCGTACCAGCCATAGACGAGGACAATGTCCCCAGCTTGTTCCGCCTGCCGCATCACTTCCAGCGCCGCATCGATCAGGCTGATGTTGGCGTCCGGCGGCACGGCGTCCGCCCCGGTCAGCACGCCCAGTTCCACGAAGCGCGCCCACAACGGCGATCCGAGGTCGCAGTAGAGCAAAGGGGGTTGGGCGTAGCCTGCTGCCGGGTTGGGCGAGACCCAGCCTTTCGCCCGGTCAAATACCGCCTTGCCGGACGGTTCGGTTGGCTTGACGCGCACGAAGTCGAAGCGGGTCAAGCCGTCGAAGTAATCGCGGTATTGGGTGTAGTCAGGATGCTGGTTCAGCTCAAAGCGATAGGTGTAGCGGGCTTGCAGCAGCAGATCCATCACCCGAAAGTTGGTAAATCCGGTATCCCATGCGCCCTGATATTCGTACAACTGCCAGTACAGCGAGCGCAGATCGAGGTCACTCCGCGCCGCCAAAATCCGCACCGAACTTTCGACTAAATCCTCAATCTCGTGCATCGACATCGTAATCACCTTTTTCGCAAATCCTGCGCTTTTGGTCGGGTTTACGCCGGCGAATGGTTCGACTACACTGAGAGTGTCGAGAGGAAAACTCATTGGATCATCACGATCACCTCAACCTGATTCGCGGCGGTATCGCCAACCTATCCGGCGTCTGGGCGGACTTCGGCTCTGGCGAGGGTGCGTTCACGCTGGCGCTGGCGGATCTGCTCGGCGGCGACGCCCAGATCCACAGCATCGACCGCGACGCGACCGCGCTCGACCAGCAGCGCGCCGCCATCTCCGCGCGCTTTCCTGCCGCGAACGTCACCTACCACGCCGCCGACTTCACCCGCCCGCTCGGCTTGCCGCCGCTCGACGGCGCGCTGATGGCGAATTCGCTCCATTTCGTCAAGGACAAGCCTGCCGTTCTGCGCTTGATTCACGGCTATCTCAAGCCCGGCGGGCGGCTGATCATGGTGGAGTACAACACCGATCGCGGCAATTCATGGGTGCCTTATCCCTTCTCGTTCGGGGCGTGGACGAAGATCGCCGCCGCCAACGGCTTCGTCGAGACACGCCAACTTTTCGCCCGTCCCAGCCGTTTCCTCGGCGAAATCTACAGCGCTGCGAGTCAGCGCGCTATCAGCCAGCGACCGTGATCGGCGGGGTCGGTGGCGCGGGCGGCGGGGTCGGCTTCACCGCCGACTTCAGGCGATATAGGATCTTCGCCCGCGTTGGGCACGTAGAGGATGCCTTCGGCTTCCTTACCCTCCCAGTCCTTGATCTTGATGCTCGCCGGGTCGAGGTAGCCCAGCGACAGCTTCTTGCATTCGTCCTCTGAAATCTTGCTCGCCAGCGTCACTTTGATGCGCGGCGCTTCGACGCCGTTGACGAACGTCCCGCCGCCGCGCACGTGGGTGCTGTGCGCCAGCACGCCCAGCGGCTGATCCTTGAACTTGTCCCACTGGTTCAGGAAGTAATCCAGCGGGTGATAGCCAATCTGCCCGGATGATCTCGCCGTGTACCCGGCTGACCGTGTCAAGCTGCGGCGCGAAGATCACGACTTCGCCGCCGTCAGCGACCACCGTTTCGGTCTTGTAGATCGCTTTGCCCGCCGTCCACAACTCGTCGTAGATCGGATTGGCGGCTGCCAGCACGCGCTGGAATGGCTTGTCCACCCCGTGACGTGGCGCTTCGCCGAGAGATCGGCGGCGGCGCTCCACGCTTCGCGCATGTCGCCCACGAACATCCCGGCCATGCCCGTCGTTGATGACGACCATACTCACCAGCGTCACCGGCGTCTTGACCATCGCCGCGGCGGCGTCGATCATCGCCCGCACTGGCGTCTCCTTGATGCCGATCACGTTCGGGATTGTCAGCAGCGCGCCCAGCCAGTGCGAGACGTTGATCATTTCGGGACCGGATATGCCCGGAAACAGATATTTCTCGCCGCCGGAGAAGCCGACCACCTCGTGCGGGAAGGTCGGTCCGAGGATGACGACCCGGTCGTAGTCGAAGATGTGCCGGTTGATCCGCACCGGGACGTCGCCGCCCAGCGACGGATGCCACGCCTTCCCCGCGATCTCCTTGATCCGATCCTGCGTCAGCGTGCCGATTTCGGTCAGCACGTCAGCTTGATCCCAGCCGTGATTGAGCAGGCGACCCAACCGTACTGCTTCAAACGCTCGTCGCGCGTGATGCCCGAACAGCTTGAGACAGGCGGCTTCTTCCAGCGGCGGATGCGTCCCCAACGCCACCATGAAATCGAGCTCGCCCGACGTCGTGCAGAATATCCACCACCAGCTTGAACAGCAGCGGCAGCGGGATCGTCCGGGTGTGATCCGGGATCAGCACGAGGATTCTCGCGCCGTGATACTTGCCCCCCAGCGCTTTGTCCAGCGCCGCGCGAATCTGGCTCTCGGTGAGCACCGCGCCGCCTTTTGCCTCCGCGACCGCTTCTGCATCCAGCATGATTCACCTCCGCGTTCCGTTATGCCCGTATTATGCCACGCTCTATCCACCTCGCCGACTAACTGACTCTTGGCTGCTCTTCCTTTGCGCCTTGGAGTCTTCGCGCCTTTGCGTTAGATCTTTATAGAAATCCAGCCGCTACAGGAACGAACCATGCCTATCGAGCGCCATCTACACGTCAACACCCTCGACCTTGCCGTCTTCGAATGGGGTCAGGCGCAGCCCGGTTCCCCCGCCATCTTCTTCGCCCACGCGACCGGCTTTCACGCCCGCGTCTGGGATCAGGTGATCGCGCAGTTGCCTGGCTACCATTGCTTCGCGCTCGATCTGCGCGGGCATGGTCGCAGCGGCAAGCCCAATCCGCCCTATGACTGGCGGCTATTCGGTCAAGACGTGGTCGCGGTCGGTCAAGCGTTGGGGATCAGCGGCGCGGTCGGCGTCGGGCATTCGCTCGGCGGGCACGCCGTGACGCTGGCGGCGGCGCTCCAGCCTAGCTTGTTCGCCCGCCTGCTGGTGATCGACCCGGTGATTATGCCGGAAGCCAACTACGTCGGCATGGTCGAGTTCGACCATTTCACCGCCCGCCGCCGCCGCGAATGGGCGTCGCCCGACGAGATGTTCGAACGCTTCAAAGGTCGCCCGCCCTTCGACCTGTGGCAGCCGCAGGCGCTGCGCGATTACGTCGATTACGGTCTGCTGCCCAATCCATCCGGCGCTGGTTACGTCCTCGCCTGCGACCCTACCTTCGAAGCCGCGACCTACAATTTCAGCACCGCCGCCAACATCTACCCGGAGATCGCCTCGATTCGCATCCCGGTGACCATCCTACGGGCGGGCGGCGCGCTCGATACCAGCGTCTTCAACCTCAGCGCCTCGCCAACCGCGCCCGATCTGGCGACCCGCTTCGCCAACGCCAAGGACGTGCCGCTGCCGGATTACTCACACTTCATCCCGATGCAAGCGCCGGAACTCGTCGCCGATTACGTCCGTCAGGCTGCCGAAATCGGTCAGGTAAGCCCCGTTCACCTCGAAAAAGCGTAAATTCCGGGCGCATTTCCTCGCCTGCGCACCGCTCTTCCCATGAACAATCAACCAAAAAGGATTGTGAAATAATATACAATTAGAATGAATTATTTCAAGTTCAGTAGCGTCTCAGGTCGTCGAACCGAGTCTGATCGATGCCCCGACGACTTTTAGTTTTCTTGAAGCAAGGAGTTTTGCATGTTTAGGCATAATGCACGTTTTTTGCTCGTCCTCGCACTAGTAGTAATCCTATCAAGCTTCTTGACGGCGCCGATCAGCGCAGCGGGCAACCTCTGCACCATCCTCGCCATTGATGAGCCAGCAGATGCGCAGGGCGACTCCGAAGGCATGGGAGGCTGGTATCACGGCTACTTCGCGGCTGGCACCGAAATCGTCTACGAGCTGGACTATGCGGGCACAGACGGCGGCGGCGGTATCACCATCTGGTCAGGCATCGTCGATCCGGGGACTACGCTAGATACGCCAATCTTCACCGATGGCGGTCCCACGCCGTTCTCCGGTTCGTTCACCGTCTCCGCCGACGGCAATTACACGCTTGACGCGGGTGCTGGCGGCACCGGCGAAGGTGACATGGTGCACGTCCTCGTCCAATCGACCTGTTCGGGCGAAGAAATTGATTACACCTGCTCGCAGATCGCCACTGTGACAGGTTATCCCGAAGGCGGCAGCACCCCGGCGACCATCGAAGCCGGAACGGTCGTGTCTCTCGTCGCCCAGCAGTCAGAGCCAACCTGCCCGGTTGAAGGCAACATCCACGTTGGCGACTGCGGCGGCGAACTGCTCTCGCAAGCGCGCGGCACGGGCACAGCACAGACGACTATCGTCATCGACACCACCGGCGTCTACGAATTCTGCATCGGCGGTGCACCAGAAGGCTGCCGCGAGAGTTTGGTCACGCTGACGGCTTATGAAGCCTGCTCGCGCCCGCCGGTCAGCTTTGCCGTCTGCCCACCCGTGCCCGCTTCCGCTGTAATGGGCACTTTTGTGAGCGATGCCATGCTCTACTATGCCCCCGGCAAGCTCGTCGCGCCGCAGATGTCGCTGCCAGCCGGACAATCCGCCTACGTGCTCGGCGTCAACTCGACCGGTGGATACTATAAGATCATGTGGGTTTGCCAGCACCTTTGGGTGCCTGTCGACGCCGTCGGACCAACCTACGACGATGTATGGAATGGTCGCCCGCTGCCGACCGATAGCGTTCAGTAAGCAGTTCCTTCTGCTGCAGTACGAACTGTCACCGCTGGCACAGTTTGAAGCGGTGGCAGTTTTTGCGAGTCACCCTACCCCGCTATGACCACGACCACAGTTCGGTTGCTGGAAGCGCCCAAAACGCGGACAATTGAGATCGGTTTGTCATAGAGAATATCTTGCAGGAGATATCATGAAACGCTCCGAAATCAACGCGGTCATCCGCGAAGCCGACGCCTTCATCAGCGACTGTCACTTCTATCTGCCGCCCTTCGCCAATTGGACGGTCACCGACTGGCTCGCCAAAGGGCATGAAGTGACCGAAATCGCCGAGCACGCGCTCGGCTGGGACATCACCGACTTTGGCTTGGGCGATTTTCATAACAGGGGGTTAACGCTGTTCACGATCCGCAACGGCGGCATCCAGAATTTGCAGACCTGCACCGGCAAGGTCTACGCCGAGAAGCTCCTGATCGTGAACGACCACCAGATCACACCCTATCATTTCCATTGGCAGAAGGTCGAGGACATCATCAACCGGGGCG
The DNA here is from genome assembly GCA_963848465.1 of uncultured Chloroflexia bacterium. GTDB lineage: Bacteria > Chloroflexota > Anaerolineae > Aggregatilineales > Phototrophicaceae > Flexifilum. The sequence continues at coordinate 15,794 of CAWKDY010000024.1, forward strand.
GCGGACGGCTGCTGCTCAAGCTCTATAATTCGACGCCGGATGAACGCGCCGACACGACCAGCCCGGTGATCGTCAGCTTGGACGGCGTCGTGACCGAGCTGGAAGCGGGCGGCACCGTGGCGCTCGACCCCGGCATGAGCATCACCCTGCCGACCGGACTTGTATCACCAGTTCTGGGCGGAAGGTGGACGCTGTCTGGTCGGCGAGGTTTCGACGGTCAACGACGACCAGAGCGACAACAAATTCCTCTCGCCACAGGGGCGCTTCCCGACCATCGAGGAAGACGAGCCGCCTTATCGCCTGCTCGTCAACGACTACGCCCGCTACTATCAGCCCACCGTCTGATTTCCTGGACCCGAAGGGGCGAACCCATGGGTTCGCCCCGCTGATCGACACGAACGGTCGCGGCGACTTGGCAAGTCGCCCCGTCAAATCATTTTCAACCGAACGACTTAAGGAGTTCCCATGAAAAAGATCATCCTGCTCGTGCTGATCCTCTGTGCCGTACTAAGCGGCAGCGCTGCCGCGCAAGACCTCCCCACCCGCGATCAACTGCCCCCTGCCAACTGGATGCAGCTCACGTTGGGCAATGACACCTTGTGCGCGCGCGGCGCGCCCTACAGCTTCTACTACCGCGAAGGGGCTGGGCAGGATTTGCTGATCAACTTTCAGGGCGGCGGCATGTGCTGGAGCGCCCAGACCTGCAACCTCTCGACGACCACCTTCGACGACTGGATCAATCCCGGCGACCCCAGCGATAATCCGGCGCTGTTCCCCGTCGGCATCACCGACTTCAGCAACCCGGAAAACCCGTTCATCAATTACGACATGGTCTACGTCAACTACTGTAGCGGCGACCTTGATATGGGCAGCGCCGATCAAGGCTTCAGCTTCGAGGGCAACTGGTACGACGTGAAATTCAGGGGAAGCAGTAACGTCGCCAACGTGCTCGATTGGGTCTACAACAATATTCCCGTGCCCGACTCGGTCTTCGTGACCGGGTGCAGCGCCGGGTCGGTCGGCGCAGCCTACTGGGCGAGCAATATCGCCAGCCACTACAGCGGGCGGCGCGTGACCCTGCTGGGCGATTCGGGCGGCGGTTGGCGCGGCATCCCCGGCAGCACTTTCGATTTGTGGGGCACGAATTACGGCGGCGTGACCGGCGGCAACCTCAACATCCCGCGCTTCTACATCGGCGCGGCACGAGCCGGGGCGCGCGTCGCCATGTACAACACCGCTCACGACGAGACCCAGAACTTCTTCAACTACGTCGGCTTCAGCAGCGTCCCCTACAGCGATGCCCTGAAAGCCAACGCCCGCGATATCGCTCGGAGTGCCGGGGGATTCCGCTCGTTCACGGCGGGCGGCGATCTCCACTGCATCCTGCCGCGCGCCGAGTTCTACACCTATTCCGCCAACGGCGTCCGCTTCCGCGACTGGGTCGCCGCGCTAGCGACGGGTCAGGGCGTCAACAACGTCGCCTGCACCGACTGCGACACGCCGGAAATCTACCAACCCTAAGCACGTTGCACCATCAAGATCGCCAAGAAATGCATCTTCGTAGGGGCGCAGCGTGCTGCGCCCCACGTCTTTCTTTGCGTCTTGGCGACTTCGCGCCTTTGCGTTGAATCTTTGGTCATTGTGCACTTTATTTCTTCATGGTGAGTGCCTAAATCTTGCCTTTTTCTTTCAGCGCCTCGCGCTTCGCAATATAGTCGGTATACCCGCCTTCGAACCCCAGCAGCGACCCGTCCTTGAGTTCGACTACGCGATCCACTACCCGATCCAGAAAATAGCGGTCGTGCGAGATCACCACCAGCGCGCCGTCGAAATCTTCCAGCGCCGCTTCCAGCGCCTCCGCTGCCGGGATGTCGAGGTTGTTGGTCGGCTCGTCCAGCAGCAGCAGATTCGGGCGCATGAGCATCAGCGCCGCCAACTGCAAGCGGCTGCGCTCGCCGCCGCTCAACGTGCCGATCAGCTGGCGCGTCTGCTGGTAGCTGAACAGCATCTTGAGCAGAAAGGCGACCGCCGTGCCTTCCGCTGTCGGCGAGACGTCGCGGATGAAGTCAATCGGCGACTTATCGCGCCAAGCGTCAAGCGTCTGATGCTCTTGCGCGTAGTAGCCAACCTGCGTGCTCGGTCCGATCTTGACCTCGCCGTCCAGCGGTTCGAGTTCGCCGATCAGCAGCTTGAACAGCACCGACTTGCCCGCGCCGTTCGCGCCGACCAAGCCGACCCGCTCGCCGTGCCGCACCAGCAGATCGAGGTCGTAGAACAGCAGGTCGTCGTCGAAGCCCATCGTCAGCCGCTTGAGTTCGAGCGCCTTGGTGCTGCCGCGCCAGCCTTCCAGCGACAGTTCCAGCTGCCGCCGATCCGTCACCCGCTCGATCATCTCGCCGTTGGCTTCCATCCGTTCCAGCATCTTGCGACGGCTGCGCGCCCGCCGCGCCGCCTTGACGTCATCATTCACCCGCGCCGCGATGTCCCACTCGTGGATGCGCGCCTCGATCTGCTGGATGCGCTTCTGCTGAGTGGTGTACATCTGCTCCTGACGCAGCCGCCGCGCTTCGCGCTCGATGGCGTAGGCGGAGTAATTGCCGGTGTAGATCGTCAGCTTGCCGTCTTCCAGTTCGGCGATCTGCGTCACGCATTCGTCGAGCAGATAGCGGTCGTGCGAGACGATCACCACCGCGCCGCCGTAACCGCGAATGAACGACTCCAACCGCGCCTTGGCGTCAAGGTCAAGGTGATTGTCCGGCTCGTCGAGCAGCAGCACGTCCGGCTGCTCGACCGCCAGCCGCACCAGCGCGATCAGCTTCTTCTGCCCGCCGCTGAGCGCGTCAGTCGGCAGGTCGTGATCCGCCGGGCGTGAAGCCGAGATGCGCCAGCAGTTCGCGAACGCGGTTGGCGTGGAGCGCGCCGCCCAGCCGCGTGTAGCGCTCCAAAACCCGCTCCTGCTCCGCCAGCGCGCTCGCCAGCGCCGTTTCGTCGCCGTAGACCGCCGGATCGCTCAGCCGTCCCTCAATCACGCCCAGTTCGTGCTCGACCTGCGCCAGCGCGGGCGGCAGCCGCATCGCCTCGTCGATCAGCGGGCAGTCCGGCGTCAGGTTGACCGTCTGCGGCAGATAGCCGACGCTGATCCCGCGCGCGCGGACAATGCTGCCCGCGTCGGGGACGTAGTCACCCGCCAGCGCCTTGAGCAGGCTCGATTTGCCCGCCCCATTGGGACCCACCAGCCCGACCCGGTCGCGGTCGCCGACCACCCACGACAGCCCCTCGAAGATCAGCCGCCCCGCATGATTAATGGTGATGTTGTTGACGTTGATGACGTGCATGCTTTTCGTTTCCTTTACTGCGCTCTACTCAATCGGCACTGATCTGGCGAATTCCAAATCGGCTCACGACCGCAGCATTGTTTTTGCCTAACCGCTCATCACTCACGACAATCAGCGGCAAAATCAAAAACGGCTGCGAGTGCGCCCCGCAGCCGTTCAAATGACAAACTTGATTACAAACTGAGCTGGTTAGCAGGCGCACCTATACAAGGATTGCGCCGTCACGGACGAAATCATCTGCAAACTGAAGGTGAACGAACCAGTGAAATAAATCATGCGCAACATCATAAGCGGAATTGATTTGTCCGTCAAGCATAAACTAAAAGCCCAACGCCAAGGCGCAAAGTTTTCCCTCTGCTTTTCTTTGCGTCTTGGCGACTTCGCGCCTTTGCGTTAAATCTTTGTTTTTGCGTCTTGCCGCTATTCGCCCATTTCCAGCCACGCGATCTCGTCCGCCGAGAGCCGGATCGCCACCGCGTCGGCGTTCATCCGGTATTCTTCCGGCGTCATGCAGCCGACCAAGGCGTAATTATCCAGCTTCGGCTGGCTGAGCACGTATGCCAGCGCGACCTGCGGCAGCGTAATGCCCTTCTCGCCCGCCAACTGTTCGGCGCGTTCCAGCCGCTCGAAGTTCTCCTCGCCGCAGTAAGCGCGAACGGTCGTCAGATCCATGTCGGTGCTGAAACTGTCAAGATTGTCGCGCCGGAAGCGCCCGGTCATGAAACCGCCCGCTAAGCTCGACCACGTCAGCAGCGGCGTCTGCTGCTGGGCGTACCATTCGTAGTCGGCGCGGTTCGACTCGCCCGCGATACTCCGGCAGCCGGGCCACGGCTCCTCATACTGCGTCGCCAAGCTAAAATGCGGGCTGCTCACCGCGAACGGCTGGAGGTTGTGCGCGTAGGCGTATTCGTTCGCCGCTTCCAGCCGCGCCACCGACCAGTTCGACCCGCCGAAGATGCCGATCCGCCCGGCTGCCTGCTGTTCGTTGAGGCATTCGATGATCGGACCGACCGGAACCGGCGGATCATCCCGGTGCAGCAGATAGACATCGATCATATCGAGACCATAGCTCACCAGCGAGGTTTGCACGTCGGCGGCGATGTCCTGCGGTGTCACCCGATGCCGATTTTCCGGCGACGGATGCGCGCCTTTGGTGATCAGCACGATCTGATCGCGCAGCCCGCGCTCGCGCACCCACGCCCCGACCGCCGCCTCGGAGTGCCCTTTCTGGTAGACGCGCGCCGAATCGATGGCGGTGCAGCCCGCCGCGAACACGCCGTCGAGCAGCGTGAACGCCTCGTCCAGCCGCTCGTCGTGGAGCATGATCGCCCCTTGAATCAGCCGCGAAACCGGCTTGTCAATACCGCGTAGTTTCCCGTATTCCATCACTCCACCTCCGACGGATAGACCAATCCCCATTGAGCGCGCAGCGTGTCCATCACCTGCATAATCGAGCGGGTTTCGTCCAGCGGCATGATCGGGCTTTCCAGTTCGCCCGCGCGCAGACAGCGCCCAACCTCCTCCGCCTCGTAATTATAGCCATTGCCCCGGAACGGCAGATCATAGCTTTCGGGCGCTTGTCCCGCGCGGATCACCGTGAATCCTTGCGGACGCCACCACGGTGTAGCCAAGCGGATCATGCCTTCCGTCCCCATGATAACGGCTTCTTGCGGCGAAGTCGTTCGCACCGCGCTCGACAGCAGCGCCAACTGCCCCGCCGGATAGCTGAAGATCGCGGCGTTCTGTTCGTCGACGCCGGTTTCGCCCAAGTGCGCCGCCGAAACGATCTGCGCCGGTTCGCCGAAGATCATCGACGCCAGCGAAATCGGGTAGACGCCCACGTCGAGCACCGCCCCGCCACCCAATTCCGGCGCAAACGCGCGGATCGTCGGGTCGAACTTAGCGCGGAAGCCGAAGTCCGCTTGCAGCATCCGCACCTCGCCGATCACGCCCTCGGCGATCAGCTCGCGGATTTTCGCCATCGCCGGGGTGAAGCGCGTCCACATCGCTTCCATCAAAAACAGGTTCTTTTGCCGCGCCAACGCGATCATTTCGTCAGTTTCGCGTACGTTCATGGCGAACGGTTTCTCGCACAGGACGGCTTTTCCAGCCTGCAAGCAGAGGATGCTATTGTCATAATGGAACGGATGCGGCGTCGAGACGTAAATCGCGTCCACGTTGGCGTCGTTCGCCAAGGCTTCATAACTGGCGTGACGGCGCGTTATGCCGAACTCGTCGGCAAACTTGGCAGCCGATTCCGCCGTGCGCGACCCAACCGCAACCAGTTCGGCGGCTTCAGTCGTCGCCAAGCCCCGCGCGAACTGGTGCGCGATATTACCCGTTCCTAGAATTCCCCAGCGTATCGTCTCTGGCATTGAACGCATCCTTCTTATCATCATCTGGTCGCAGCCACTCGCTAAGTCTAGCGACGATTCCGCTTCAGGAAAACAAGACCGGGCGATCCAATGTGGATCGCCCGGTCTTGGGTCTCAATGTTTGCAGAGAGCGATTAGAACCACCGCTACTTCGCCCGCTTGATGATCGCCGCGAACGCCTCATTGATGTCCGCCATTTTCGCGGTGTACTCCTCTTTCGCATCCGGGTGCAGGTCAGGGTGATACTCGCGCGCCTTGCGCCGGTACGCCTGTTTCACCTCGTCCAGCGTCGCCGTCGCCGCCACGCCCAGCAGCGCGTAATGCCGCGTGTGCTCGGCGCGCCGACCTCGCGGCACGCGTTGGCGAAATTCCTCGCCCGTCCACTCCCACTGCTCTTTCCCGGCGCTGGCGAAATTATCGTCGTATTCTTCCCACGGGTCCCACGACGGTTCTTCGCTCGCGGTCGAGCGCTGCTGCTGATTCCCGTAAGTCCAGTTGCGCCACGAGTAATTGAACTGCCGCTCGTCCATCGACTGACGCTTCTTCCAGAAGGAACCCTCGCCGAAATTGGCGACGAAGTAAGCGCCGTCGATAAATTTCGTCGCCGGATAGATCACGTCAGTCGAGAGCAGATTCAGGTCGATCTCGTCGCCGTACTCGACGGTGCGCGGGCTGCCGCCCCATTTCCACTCCATGTGAAACGGGCGGATGGTCACGTCGCGCCCCTCGCACCAATAGCCGTAGATCCGACCGTTCATCAACGTGTGCAGCGCTGCCATCCAGTACGGCGGCTCCAACGCGCTGCTGTCCGGCGGCATCATCCGCCCATCCATCACGTAGAGCGTGTAAATCCCTTGACTGGTGTTCTGCTCGTAGCGTTCCTTGATCTCCGGCAGCCGAATTGCCCGGTTGATCACGCACACGCCGATCCGCTTGCCACCTGCCAGCGTGATCAGCAGGTCGGCTTCGTCCGTATCACGGTAGTAGCTGACGATTTGGTCAGCCTGCCCGCATTGATTGGCTAGATAGTCGATCACAAATTGTTTCATAGCAGAAAATCAGTCGTCTCCCGGTACACTAGAGTCGAGGCGACAGCGGCAGCATCACCACCGCAGCGCGGTAAGCACATCCTAAGCAAGTAGGAAAGCCCCCTATTCACCGTTCGGTAGAAAGGTTGTTGTACACCGTTGAAACTGATTGTAACCGTATTTTTCGCTTTCCTGATGCTACAGAATTCCACCGATCTGGATACTGCCTTAAAGAACCATCTAGACTCGTTCAATGTCACGCCCGGCAGCCCTATGACTTACGCCGTCCTCGGTCGCACTGTGAGCGCGGGCGACGATGCGGCGGTCGTTTACCTTCAACCCCACAGCCAACCATCCGGCGATCCTTATCCCGGCGTGGTCGATTGGGCGGTCGCGCTCAAGGACGGAACGTGGTCGGTCTACTTCCCCGGCGATCCCGGCTACGCGGCGGCTTACGACCGGCTGCCACCCTCACTGCTGCGTCAGGCGAACTCATCATCCTACACGATCCAAGCTGATCCGGCACGAGCGCGCGGTCTCGATGGTTATCAGCTCCCTTACGTCGATGGCGCGTGGGCGACGGTCACGAGAAGTTATCGCCAGCACGGGACAGGACGGATTGATTTCGACCTCGGCGGTAGCGCCGAAGTCGCCGCTGCCAAAGATGGCGTGATCGTCTACGCCGACGACCACCACACCACCAACGCCTATACCAGCGGCGCGTGGTGGTACTGGAACACCGTCATCATCCAGCACGGCGACCACGAGTTCTCGCTCTACGGTCACCTCGCCCCCGACAGCATCCCCCATTGGATCAAGGACGCCTGCGCCGCCGACTGTGCCGTCCCCATTCATGCCGGGGAGGTCATCGCCCGTGAAGGCAGCACCGGCTATTCGTCCAATCCGCACCTGCACGCAGAATTCGGACAGGGTTACGCGGTGGTCACTTACCCCGACCGCGCCGACGAAAACCACGACGGCAATCGCAGCGATCCCGTCTACACGGGCTACGTCTACGCCGAGCAGGACGTTGGCTTCAGCGGCTACTCGGCGGCTGAAGTCGCCGGACTGGGCTTACGGCACGCTCCAGCAAGCGACTCACGCCGCCAACCCGCCCGCTTGACCTGAATCTGCTACCAACGGCGATTTCAGCGCCGGGACTGACGGCTGGACGCCTTCCGGACAGTTGAACTGGTCGGTGCAGGACGGCGTGCTGCGCGTCCTGCGTCTGCGAACGAGCGCCGCACCCGATTGGGCAGCCTTCTATCAGAATGTCGCCTACGGCGTTCGCGCGCATACCCCATTCGAGGCGACAATTCAGCTAGCGAATACCAGCAGCATTGCCAAGACGATCACGCTATCAGTTTTCAATCGGTCGGGTAGACAGTACGGTTCAATTGAGTGTGTGTTCAGCGTTCCGCCGAGCGCAACGTTATCACTTTACACCTTACGCGGCGTGACTGTCAACACGTGGGCGAGCCTTCGTTTCGAGGTCAGCGTCAACCCGCCCGACGGCGCACCCGCCGCGCTGGTCGATAACGTCTCGCTCTCCGTTCGTCCCTCAATCACTGACCAACAGTGTAGCACGCCAACGTCAGTTTCGCGTTAGAACGTGAATAAAAATGCTTAAGTCCAACCCCACCTTGCTAAATCCCGCTGGCTCCGCTACACTTTTCGTAATCGTATATATTGACGTCAGGGGAGTCCGTGCAAGCGGGCTGAGAGGGTGCGTAATGCCGCACCGACCCTTTAACCTGATCCGGATCATACCGGCGTAGGGAGTGCGAGTCTGACAATCACACCCCCACACGGGGGTGTTTCGTTTCGGCTGCTGCCACCGGGCAGCGGACGCAGACAACCCCCGCCTCTGGCGTTCGCATCTAAGGAGGCAGATTTTGATCAAACACTGGTTCATGTCTTGCTCATGCTGATCGCGCTGCTTGATCGCGCCGATCAGCGCAGCCCAAGCGCAAGACGACAACGTGCTGACGGTCGTCGCGCACGACAGTTTCGCCTACAGCGACGCCGTGATGGCGCAGTTCGAGGCGGAAACCGGCATCACCGTGCAAGGTGCTGCGCTCCGGCGACGCCGGGAGCATGGTCAACCAGTCGATTCTCAGCAAGGAAAACCCGCTCGGCGACGTGATGTACGGCGTCGATAACACCTTCCTCTGCCGCGCGCTCGACGCCGACCTGTTCGTGCCTTACGAGTCGCCCGCTGCTGGCGGACGTCGCCCGACGAGTTCAAGCTCGACCCGGAAAACCGCGTCACGCCGGTTGACTACGGCGACGTTTGCCTGAACTACGACGTCGCCTACTTCGCCGACCACAATCTCGCGCTGCCCGCACAGCCTCGAAGACCTGACCAAGCCGGAATACAAGGGCCTGCTGGTGGTCGAAAATCCGGCGACCTCATCGCCCGGTCTGGCGTTCCTGCTGGCGACCGTCAGCCGCTTCGGCGAAACGGCGACTACACCTATCTCGATTACTGGGCGGACCTGGTCAAGAACGACGTCTATGTCTCCGATGGCTGGTCGGATGCCTACTACGCGCAGTTCAGCGGCGCGCCGGCAGCAAGGGACGCGCCCGCTGGTCGTCAGCTATGCCAGCAGCCCACCCGCCGAGGTCTACTTTGCCGAACCACCAGCCGGACACCGCGCCGACCGGCTCGATTGTCGCCGACGGCACCTGCTTCCGCCAGATCGAGTTCGCGGGCATCCTCAAGGGCACGCAAGCCCGAGAAGCCGCGCAGAAATTCATCGACTTCCTGCTCAGCACCGACTTTCAGGAGGACATGCCGCTGCAAATGTTCGTCTTCCCGGTCAACCCCGAAGCGAAGCTGCCGGACGTGTTCACCGAATACGCGGCGATCCCGGAGCATCCGGTCGACGATGGACATCGCCGACATCGACGCCAACCGCGAGCAGTGGATTCAGGCGTGGACAGAAACGGTTCTGCGCTGAACCGCTCGCGCATAGGCGTCTGTAGGGGCACAGCGTGCTGTGCCCCTACGCGTGCCTTGACATGGCTGCTGTTCGCCCTGCCGCTGCTGTTTCTGGCGCTGTTCTTCTTCTACCCGCTGGCTGTCGATTTTCGGCGTCAGCCTCGCGCCGAACGGAGCAGCTCGACCTGAGCGGCTTCGCGAGCTGCTCACCTCGCCCTACTACCGCGACACGCTCTGGTTCACGCTCTGGCAGGCGGCGCTCTCGACGCTTGCTGACGCTGGCGCTGGCGCTGCCCGGCGCTTACGTCTTCGCGCGCTATCGTTTTCCCGGCAAGTCGCTGCTGCTCTCGCTGGCGACGCTGCCCTTCGTCCTGCCGACAGTAGTCGTCGCGGCGGCCTTCATGGCGCTGATCGGGCAGCACGGCATCGTCAACACGGGCTTGATGAGCCTGTTCCGCCTGACGACGCCGCCGATTCAGCTCGAGCGCACGCTGGCGATCATCCTGATCGTCCACGTCTTCTACAACTACGCGGTTGCCCTCCGCATCATCAGCAGCTATTGGGCGAACCAGAGTCCGCGCATCGAAGAAGCGGCGCGGGTGCTCGGCGCGAACGGCTGGCGCGTCTGGTGGGAAGTTCGCCTGCCCATGCTGCGCCCGGCGATCCTCGCGGCGGCGGTGCTGGTCTTCATCTTCACCTTCACCAGCTTCGGCGTCGTCCTGATCCTCGGCGGACCGCGTTTCGCCACCCTCGAAGTCGAAATCTACCGGCAGGCGACCGCCCTGTTCAATCTGCAGATCGCGGCGGCGCTCTCGCTGGTGCAGATCGGCTTCATGTTCCTGCTGATGATCGTCTACACCCGCTTGCAGCGCCAGATCCAGCGGCGACCTGCAATCAGCGCAGGTCGATCGCCCAGCCGCCGCGCACGCGCCGCGAGCGGCTGTTCGTCGTCGCCAACCTGCTGCTGATGATCGTGCTGCTGCTGACGCCGCTGGCGGCGCTGGTGCTGCGCTCGTTCACCGGCGACGGCGGCTTGACGACGCCGCTATTACGCCCTGCTCGACACCAACCCGCGCAGATCGGTGCTGTTCGTCCCGCCGATTGAGGCGGTCGGCAATTCGCTGCGCTTCGCGCTGGCGACGACGGTGCTGGCGGTGTCGCTCGGCATGATCGCGGCCTACCTGCTGACGCGGCGCGGCGGGCGCTGGCTCGATCCCGTGTTCATGCTGCCGCTGGCGACCAGCGCGGTCACGCTCGGCTTCGGCTTCATCATCGCGCTGGACGAGCCGCCGCTCAACTTGCGCACCTCGGCCGTGCTTGATCCCGCTGGCGCACACGCTGGTCGCCATGCCCTTCGTCGTGCGCAGCGTGCTGCCCGCCGTGCGCGCGATCTCGCCCAACGTGCGCGGCGCGGCGCGGGTGCTGGGCGCGTCGCCGGTGCAGGTCTGGCGCTTGATCGACCTGCCGCTGATCAGCCGGGGCTTGATCGTCGGCGCGACCTTCGCCTTCACCGTCAGCATGGGCGAGTTCGGCGCGTCGCTGTTCATCGTCCGCCCGGACACGCCGACCATGCCGGTTGTCATCTTCCGCCTGCTCGGTCAGCCGGGCGCGGCGAATTACGGTCAGGCGCTGGCCATGAGCACGATCCTGATGGCGGTCTGCGCCGTCAGCTTCGTGCTGATCGAGCGGGCGCGAACGCTGGGAATCGGGGAATTTTGACGTGGATCATCTGTAGGGGCAGGTCTGCAACCTGCCCCTACGCATCGGATCGACATTATGCTTACACTGAAGAACATCACCCGTCGCTTTGGCGACCAGCCCGTCCTGCGCGGCATCGACCTCGACGTCGCCGAGGGCGAGATCGTCTGCCTGCTCGGTCCGAGCGGCTGCGGCAAGACGACGCTGCTGCGCATTGTCGCCGGGCTGGAAAGCGCCGACAGCGGCGACGTGCTGCTCGACGGCGCATCGATCCTCGCATCAGCCGGTGCATACGCGCGATTTCGGCTTGATGTTCCAGGATTTCGCGCTGTTCCCGCACCTGAACGTCCGGCAAAACGTCGAGTTCGGCTTGCGCATGAAGGGGATGGACAGCCCGCGCGCCAGCGCCGCGCCCGCGAAGTGCTGGAACTGGTCGGGCTGAGCGGCTTCGAGCGCCGCGACGTGGCGCAGCTTTCCGGCGGCGAACGCCAGCGGGTCGCGCTGGCGCGCAGCCTCGCGCCTAACCCGCGCCTGCTGATGCTCGACGAGCCGCTCGGCTCGCTCGACGCGGCGCTGCGCGAGCGGCTGGTGGTCGATCTGCGCGCGATCATCAAGCGGGTCGGGCTGACCGCGCTCTACGTCACCCACGACCAGCACGAAGCCTTCGCCATCGCCGACCGCATCGCGCTGATGAACGCCGGGCAGATCGAGCAGGTCGGCACGCCGAGCGAGGTCTACCGCCGCCCGGCGACGATCTTCGCCGCGCGCTTCCTCGGCTTGAACAACGTCGTTCCGGTCGAGTCGGTCAGCGGATCACCGCGCGCAGACGCCGCTCGGCGCCTTCGACTTCGCCTCGAACAGCGCGCCACCCGCCGCGCTGCTGCTGCACCCCGACGGCATCGCGCCGGACGCGAACGGCGCAATCAGCGGAACGGTCACGCGAGACGATTTTCTCGGCGACGCTTATCGCGTCGAATTGCAGACCGCCGCCGGTATTCCGCTGACGTTCAAGCTCGCCGCCCGCGATCAAGCGCCGCCGCATCCCCGGCGACGACCATGCCGCGTCAGCATCGCGCCGGAGTACGTATTGCCGCTGAAAAGATGATTGAACCGCCAAGATGCCAGAAAAACAGTCTACGCTCTACTGCGAGTTAGCGTCTTGGCGGTTTGAATTTCTATCCGTGCCTTGCTTTTACTCAGTCCTCAGTCCTGTTTTTACTCAGCAATTCGCGAGATACTCCTCGAACTTGCCCGCGTTGCAGGCATCGACGTAGCGCATGAACTCGCCGCCGCCAACCGGATAATCGGGATAGCAGGAGGTCGGGTAAGCGCCGCGCGGCGCGAGCGCGACGTGCGTCGCGCCCGGCGCAGGGATCAGCAAGCCGTCGGTCGATGCGCTCTAGCCGCATCTACCTGCCGCTCGACCGTGACGATCACCGTGTCGGCAACTTCCATCAGTTCCAGGTCGACGCCGAGGTTGTTGTTGAGCAGGACGTTGCCGTCGCGCGTCGCCCGCCAGCCCGTGCAGCACCGCCACGTCGCAGCGGAATCGCCGGGAACGCCATCAGTTCTTCGCCCGTGTACGGGTCGATCGATCGTTTTCACGTCGGGGCGCAGTTTCGGCAGATCCGTGCCGATCCACGCCGTCGAGGGCATGAAGCCGACGCCCGCCATGTGCGCGCGCAGCCCCATCGCCAAGCTGGACTCGGTTTCTTCGCAGATGTCGATCTCGCCGCGATTGGCTTTTTCGGTGAACATCGGCGCGAAGCCGAACGATTCCAGCCCGAAGTAGACCGACCGCACGGTCTTGACGCAGCCCGCCCCGACCAGCAGGTCGGATTCGAAGCCCGCGGTGAAGCACAGCAGCGTCAGGTCCGCGGGCGCGGGTCGCGGCGCAGCAGTTCGCGCACGAAGGCGACCGGGCGGCGGTAGATGGTCATGCCGCCGAGCGCGAGCGTCTGCCCATCCTGCACCAGCGCGGCGGCATCCTGAAGCGAAAGCCATTGAGTCATCCTCTATCCATTCTCCAAGTAGCGTGCAAGCTGCGCGCGCTTTGCTCGTGTCAGCCCTTTGACCACCAGTTCGTAAGAGTGGTCGATCCATTCCTCGATCTCGTCGTCGGCGACGCTGCCATCGACCCGCACGCCGTTCCAATGCCGCTTGTTCATGTGATACGCGGGCGTCACTGCCGGGTAAGTGTCGCGGATCATGACCGCCAGCATTGGGTCGCACTTGAGGCTGATGCTCGGCGGATTGGCGTCCACCGGGATCAGCGCGAACATCTTGCCCATCACCTTGATCACGTCCGCTTCGGGACCAAACGGCTGGTCACGGATAGCCCCTTTTTTGCTCAGGCAGTAGTGGATCAAATCGGCAGTCGTCATCAATTCGCAGTCTCGTTCCCGATAGCCGACCGCGTGAGCTGATCGGCGAGGTCGTTCAGGGCATCGCGTCCATCATAGTGATACCACCAACGCTGCGGGATGGCATCCGCACCCAAGCGCGCCCCCATGATCCCCCCGACGATGCCCGCGATAGCGGCGCTGTCGCCGCCGACATGTCCGGCGCGGCGAACGCAGGTCACCAGATCGTCGGGATAGCGGATCACGCAGTACAGCGCCAGCGCGACCGACTGCTCCGGCGTCCGCTCGCGCCCGATGTGATCGAGCGCTGCCGCCTCGCTCGTCCATGCCCCCGCGTGCCCGATCCGGTAGATCGCGGCGTCGAACTCGGCGCTCAGCCCGTCGGTGAACACCATGAGACGGGGCAGATAGTCCGCCACCGGCACGCCGTCCAGCGCTAACCGGACCGCATACGCCGCCGCCGACCGCGCCGCGTCGGGGCTGATCCCAGCGCCGCCCGTAAGCTCGCCGCGTCGCCGTGCAGGCAGCCGAGCGCCAGCAGCCGCAGCAGCGCTTCGCCGGAAAACTCCGGCACCGACTCCTCATCCGGCAGCGCCAGCGTCGATCCCAGCGCCGAGCCGTAAAAAATCACCTGTAACGCCTTATGCGTCGGTTCGAACGATTGTGTGTCTCTCATCGCTTTATTACTACCCTAATCCACGCGTTGACTTATAATGATACCATGAAGTAACCGAATGTAATGGAGCATCTCCATGGAATTTCTGAACGTCCGCAGCGGGCGTCTTCAGCATCTTGCCACGGCGCTGGTCGTCGCCGTGATCTTCTTCGCCGGGTTCGCGCTCGGCAACCAGTATGCGGTCCGCGCGGCGCAGGGCGATCGACCGAGCCGCCGGAAGCGGAGCAGGCATTCTCGCCCTTCTGGCAGGTCTACAACTTGATCCAGAGCGACTACATCGACAAGGTCGATACCGCCACGCTGGTCGACGGCGCGACCAAAGGTTTGGTCGAACTCGCTCGGCGACCAGTTCAGCGCCTACATGAATCCGCAGACCTACAACCTGCTCAACAGCGACCTCTCCGGCGAATTCAACGGCATCGGCGTCGTCATCCACACCGACACGACACCAAGCGAGATCGAGGTCGTCGGCTTGCTGGAAGGCGCGCCCGCGCAAGCGGCGGGCATTCTGCCCGGCGACATCTTCGCCAAGGTCGACGGCGTGGACGTGACCGAGCATGAACCAGACCGAACTGGCGGCGCTGGTGCGCGGCGCGGAAGGCACCGACGTCACCATCACCGATGCGGCGCGGCGATCAACATGATCGACTTCACCATCACGCGCGCGCACATCACCGTGCCCAACGTCGAAAGCAGCGTCCTGCCGAGCGACGTCGGCTACATCAAGCTGAACCAGTTCACCGCGACGGCGCGCACCGAACTCGACGACGCGCTGCAAGTCGGTCGACCTGAACAGCCACAAGGGCTTGATCCTCGACCTGCGCGACAATCCCGGCGGACTGCTCAACAGCGCCATCGACGTCGCCAGCGCCTTCATCCCGTCGGGCACGGTCGTGATCGAGGATTTCGGCAACGACAACACGCAGACCTACGACGCGACCGGCGACTTACGCCAACATCCAGGTGCCGATTGTCGTGCTGGTCAACGAGAGCAGCGCCAGCGCCTCGGAACTGCTGGCGGGCGCGCTGCAAGATCATCACGCCGCGACCATCATCGGCACGACCACCTTCGGCAAGGGGACGGTGCAGACGTGGCACGAACTGAGCAACGGCGGCGGCGTGCGCCTGACGATCGCCCGCTGGCTGACGCCGGACGGTCACTGGATTCACGAGCTGGGCATCACGCCGGACATCAACGTCCCGTGGGATCGCCACGACTTTCACCGGCAACGAGCCCGATCCGCAGCTAGACGCGGCGGTGCATTTCCTGAACGCGCCGGTCGCCGCAGCAGTGCGACCGTGCAGGCGAGATTGCAGCGACAGCTAAGTCGCCCCAGATTCACGTAGCGTGATAGGGGCACGACAGCGCGCTGCGCCCCTATCACTGGTTCACAGCCCGCCTCGACGACGAGGCTTTGCATTTGCCCCTCCCCGTGCTACAATGCGGACACTTTTGAGCCGCTTGAGGAGTTTCCGGCATGGAACGTGCCTTACAGATTGTCTCGATTATCATCTCGATTTTGCTCGTCATCCTGATCTTGATGCAGGTCAAGGGCGCGGGCTTGGGCGACTTGCTCGGCGGCGGCGAAACCGGCGGCATCACCCGCACCCGGCGCGGGCTGGAAAAGACCCTGTTTCAGATCACCATCGGTCTGGGCGTCGCCTTCCTGGCGATCGCCATCCTCGCCGTCGTCTACCATTAATCAACTCCCTTGAAAGCCGCGTTCACGGTGTTCTGCCATCCGCGCAGAACACCGGTCTCCCTAATCGACGAGGTAAAATATGCTGCGTGGATTCTCGCTGGCAACTGGTCGCGCTGGTGCTCTCGGCTGTCTTGTTCGTGGTCAGCCTTGCGCTGCGCTCTCCGAACCCACGCCAACGCCGACCGCACACGCCCGTTCCGACCGCACCGCTACCGCTGACAATATCGTCATCCCGCCGACCGCCATCCCTGAAGCGACGCTGTCGAGCGCGCCGCTCGTCGCGCCCGCCAAGCACCGACGAGCGCTACCGCGAAGCGCTGGTCGGCAGTGTTCAGCGGCTCAACCCGCTGTTCGCGCAGTTGAATCCGGTTGACCGCGACATCACTCGCTGATCTTCGAGGGCTTGACCACGACCGACAGCTACGGCGAACCCGTCCCCGACCTCGCCGACGCGCTGGATCATCTCGTCGGATGGTCTGGAGTACGTCTTCTTTCTGCGCGAGGACGTGCTCTGGCAGGACGGCGTGCCCTTCACCGCCGCCGACGTGATCTACACCATGTCGCTGCTGCGCTCGCCGGATTTCCCCGGCGATCCCGAACTCGGCGCGTTCTGGCGCACCGTCGAGACCGAGCAGTTGGGCGATAACCTCATCCGCTTCCGGCTGGCGCAGCCGCTCGGCAACTTCCTCGACCGCCTGCAAATCGGCATCTGCCGGAACACGCCCTGCGCGGCACGACCGCCGCTCAGCTCGCCGACCATCCCTTCAACCTGACGCCGATTGGCACGGGACCGTATCAGCTTGAAGCGCTGCGCTCCGCCGACGGCATTCACATCGATCAAGTGGATCTGCGCGTCGCGCCGGTCTATCGCCAGCGCCCGGAAGGTCAGCAGCACGCCTTCGCCCTTCAGCACGTCAGCTTCAGGCTCTACGACAGCTTCGACACGGCGCTAGTGCAGGCGCTCGCAAAACGGCGACGTGGACGGGCTCGCCGCCCGCGACCGCAGCGAGCGCCCGCCGCTGTTCAACGCCGCCAACGCCCGCGACCTCGACATGCTACAACCAGATCGAGCCGACGCTCGGCGTGATCATCTACAACTGGGCGAGACAGCGACTTCTTCCGCGAGCAGCGCGTGCGCCTCGCGCTCGAAACCGGCATCGACCGCACCTCGACGATCGAGCGCACGATGTCGAACACCGCCAGCGAAGCTAACAGCCCGCTGATGCCGGGCTCGTGGGCATACCTGTCCGACCTGCAGTGGCCCGCCTACAATCCCGATCAGGCGCGGCAGTTGTTGGCGACCGCCGTCGACCGGCTTGACCGGCTCAACGGCAGCGACGAGGCCGCAGCCGACCGCCGAACCGAACGGCGCGCTGTTCAGCTTCACGATCCTCACGCCGAACGATCCGGCGCTGGTCAGCCTCGACCGGAGAGATTGCGACTCAGTGGTCGCAGTTGAACTTGAACGTCACCGTCGATGCGGTCGATCAGGCAACCTACCAGCCGCGGCTCAAGGCGCACGATTTCGACGCCGCGCTGGTCGAGTATTCGCTCGGCGGCAGCGCCGACCCCGACGTCTACGATTTCTGGCACGAGGGGCAGTATCCCGACGGCAAGAATTACGGCGGCGTCAGCGACCGGCGCATCAGCGAGTTGCTGGAAAAGGCGCGGCAGGACCCGTTCGGCATCAACCGCGTGCAGGATTATCAGCAGTTCCAGCGCGATTTCGTCGACGCGCGCGATTGCCCTGCCGCTCTACTATCCGCTGTTCACCTACGCCACTACGCCGCAGGTGCAGGGCGTGCAGTTGGGCTTCATCGGCTCGCCCGCCGACCGCTTCCGCAACATCGGCGACTGGTCGATCAGCGGATAGTGCGAAGTACCGAGTAAAAACGCAAAACGAAACGCCGCTCCATAGCGAGACATGGAGCGGCGTTTTGCATTGTAGGGGCGTTCAATGAGGGTGTCGCAATAGCGCATCAGTTCGCCGTTTTAACCCCGCCCCCGCGCTTCGCGCTGCCCCTCCCCGAATTCAGGGAGGGGAGAGTGCCTTGTCTGTTTCGAGGGTTGATGATGAGGTTTGACGATGGTTCAGACACAGTGGTGAGGATATTAAGCATCCGCCCTCTACAGTGCACGTTTTCTGAACATGAGCCTTCAACTTCACCGCTTGTCGAAAAACAGTCAGCTTGCTGGCTTGGGGTGCCCCCAACCTTCGCGGGACTTTCAGCCAGCGGCTTGGACACTATAAGTCCGTAGGCGGCTGTAGTTGAAGAAACACACACTACCCAGTCCTTCCGCGCCGTCACCCCCGTAAGATAAGGGCAGCACGATGGTCGAATTATCGGCAAGCCAATGCAGATCCGGGAAACTGAAACGTCCATCGGTCATGAAGTCAACATCCCTCATGTCGTTCCCGCTATTCAGACAAGTGGTCACCGGCTTAGGGACTTCGTCGAGGTTGAGCGCCGCGCTGGTGAGACCAGTTTCCAGATTGATCACGACCAGTTCGTTGAGGTCGCCAATATTATCGCTATACAGATTGACGGCGGCATATTGCTGGTCAGGACTGAGCCAGAACGACGAAGACGGCAGTTCATATTGCTTGAGCAGCACGCCATCCGGCAGACTGTAAATCAGCAATGTCGACGGGTGATCGTTCGGGTCTCCCGAGTCATGATAGAGGGTAACCTCCAGCCGCTCACCATCGGCTGAAAACGCCGCCCACGCCGAATCAGTACCGCCTTCAACCGGAATTTCGACGATTTCGGTTTCTGCCTGCACGTCGAGGACATGGAAACTGGTCGCGCCATCTGCCACAACGCGGGTATGATCCGGGCTGTAGACCGAATACTCCGGGTAATCGCTGTATTGGGCTAAGAACGCATCGTAGCTGGCGCTGCTTTGCGTAACTGCGTCGCCGCCGCTCGCCAGCGGGATGATCGTGTTGAAACTCTCAGCGGTTTGAAAGTCGCCGTAGCGAATGCTCAAGTCGCCCGCCGGGGTGAAAGCGAGCGGAGTATAAAGACGCATCGACGAAGTTATCGATGCCCGCAAGTCCCTTCAGAGCAGCGGCATAATCGTCCACAGCGAGCTGCGTCCCATCAGCGATGTTGTAAGCCCATAGCTTAAAACCGGACTGGAAGCAGTTGTCCATCAGCATCCATAAAGTCGTGCCGGTTGGGTCGAGGGTGGTCGCCACCGGGCAGTCAAAACCAAGATTATATTCTGCCGTCTGCGTGAGGACAGGAGTATTGTCCTGTGCGAACACTGCCTGAATTGACGCGCCTAGAATAAGCACGGTGAGGAATAAGACAAGACTTCTCCGCTGGTGATGTTGGTCGTTGGGACTCATTTGAGGATTGTTCCAATCAGTTATGGAGCAAGGCATTACATCTAGTGTGGCGGGAAAACCGGGCGAGTCAAGCAGGCTTTAAGAACTGCTGGCTTGCGCTCAGACTCGACTCACCATGCGCCTTCGCGCTCCAAAATTTCGCGCAGCAAGTCTTTGCGGGCGCTGCCGCCGAGCATCTCCAGCTTGCGCACGCCCAGCGGATCGATCTGCTCGCGCAGCAGCCGGATTTCCTCGTCGGTCGGCGGCGGCGTCTCGTTAACGTCCGGCGCGATCTCCAACTCGAAGCCCGTTTTCGCCTGCACCCGCTCGACCGTCACGCCGGGGTGAGTGCTGGTCAGCCGCATTCGTCCGTTCGCCCAATCGAACTGCCCCAAGTCGGTGATCAGGTAATTCGGTCCGCGCCCGCGCTTGCGTCCGGCGACGTGCCCCATCCCGCTGATGAAATCGACTTTCTCGACGAAGGTCACGCGCGAGTGACGCGGCACGTACAGGTAAGTATGATCCGAATACGGCGTCACGTCGGGGATGCCGCCCGACCCGGCAGGCGCATCCGCGGCTTGCGATAATCTTTGCCGAAGGCGATGTTATTGAAGTTGCCGGCGGCATCGACCTGCGCCGGGCGAAAGAACTCCTTCGGGTTGAACTTGGGCAGCAGATCCGCCGCCGCCGCGACGAAGCCGACGTGCAGCAGCCCTTTACCCAGCCACAAGTCCTCGATCCGCCCGACGCCGAGCGGCGCCCAATCGCGGCAAATGCTCTGCCCGATTGCCGAGGCGAAGCGGACGTTGGGTGCGTGGGTCAACTGCGCGAGGATGAACCCCGCCATCACCAGCGGCGTGTTGATCCCTTGCGCCAACACCTCGCCATCCTTCACCTGCCGCGAGATGCAGATGCAAATCAGTTCGTCCGTCGTAAATTCCATCAGGCTGACCTCAGGCTCCGATCAGCGGCAGCGCGCTGAAGGTTTTAACGTGCTTACGGCGTAAATTGTGTTACAATCCGCGCCAAGTGTACAACGTCGGCTCACGAATCAGGAGGCTAAAATGTCTGTGACTTCGACTCTCCGTCAGACAGACATTTTCTACGATTTCACGCTCACGCAGCTTGAACTGATCGCGTCGATCTGCACCGAGCGATCCTACCAGATCAACCAAGTGATCTTCGAGGAAAACACGCGCGGCAGCGAGCTTTACGTGATTGTTGAAGGCGAAGTCGACATTCAGATCGACCCGGCGCTGATCGGCAAAGGCGCTTCCGGCGCGGCGCAAACGATTGCCACGCTGCGACGCGGACAGTCGTTCGGCGAAGTCGCGCTGGTGGATGAGGGCGTCCGCTCTGCCCGCGCCCGAGCCGCCAGACTGTACACCCGCGTGCTGATCATCCCGCGCGACAAGCTGATCCTGATGTGCGACGCCTATCCGCAGATGGGCTACCGCCTGATGCGCAACCTCGCCGCCGATCTCGCCATGAAAATCCGCAACACCGACCTTCAAGGTCCGTGAATACCTGACGTGGATGAAACCCGACGCCCAGTAGCCACCGCCAGCACTGAGGCGGGCTGGATCTAAGACCACTTTCGCTTTTATTTTTCCCGACTCCTATACTTACAGCTATGGAATATTACGTCATCATCATCATTGCTGCCGCGCTGCTCGGTCTCTCCAAGGGCGGCTTAGGCGCCATGCTCGGTATGCTCGTGACTCCGCTGCTCACGCTGATCATGCCTGTCCCCGACGCAATCAGTTTGGCGCTGCCTCTACTCATCTTTGGCGATGTGTTCGCGCTCTGGTTCTACTGGAAAAAGTGGGACATGCACTATATCCGGCTGATGCTCCCGGCAGCCGTCATCGGCATCGTCATCGGAACGTACCTGCTCGCTACGCTGGATAATCTCACCCTCCGCCACATCCTCGGCAGCTTTACGCTGATCTTCGTCATCTACCGGGTCGCCAGCAACCGCCTGAAGCAGCTTAAGTATCACCCGCGCGACTGGCACGGCTATATCGGCGGCGGACTCGCGGGCTTGGGATCGGCGCTGGCGAACACCGGCGGCCCTCCGTTCACCGCCTACTTGCTGCTGCAAGAACTCACACCGGAAGCCTTCGTCGGCACGACGACGCTCTTCTTCGCCGTCGTCAATCTGGTCAAGCTGCCCGGTTTGGTCATCGCTGGCTTGATGGATTTCAGCAAGCTCCTCGGCGTGATCTGGGTGCTGCCCGTGATTCCGGTCTTCGTCTACATCGGGCGGATCGTGATCGTGCGCCTCAACAAGGCCGTCTTCGAGTGGTTTATGCTGATCGTGCTGGTGATCGCCAGCCTTGTGCTGCTGTTCGTCCCGCCGGTTTAGCGCTCACAGGCAGCCCATCACCGAATCAAAACGGGCGATCCGCGTGGATCGCCCGTTTCATACGGTGCCCCGGTGTAGGGGCTCAGCGTGCTGCGCTGGCTTATCTTTAAATCAACCCGCGACTAGCTTCACGAACTTACGCTTGCCGACTTGCAGCACCACCGGCAGCATCGCCAACGTAATCATCGCCTGAATGTCGGCGACCGGTTCGCCGTCCAGCTTGATCCCGTTCTGCTGAATCAGCCGCTTGGCTTCCGCACCGCTGCTGACCATCTGCAAACGAGACAGCAGACCGGTGATCCGCTCCTCGGCGCTCAGCACCTCGACTGGAATGTCGTCGGGGATACCGCTGCCGCCGCGAAAGACTTCGTCCCAATTCTTCTGGGCGTCTTCGGCGGCTTCGGGGCTGTGGAAAATCGAGACGATCTCGCGCGCCAAGCGCATCTTGACCTCGTTCGGATGCAGCGCGCCCGACGCGATCCCCTGCTCCAGCTCGTGCATCTGCGCCGGTGCCCAGCCGAGGATCAGCTTGTGGTAGATCGGCATTGCCTTATCCGGCACGCTCATCACTTTGCCAAACATCTCGCGCGGCGTCGACAGCAGCGGGATATGGTTGCCGAGACTCTTGCTCATCTTGATCTCGCCATCGGTCCCCGGCAGGCTCTCGCCCATGATCATGGCGATCTGCGGCTTCTGTCCCAAGCCTTCTTGCAGCTTGCGCCCCGCGACGAGGATGTTGAACAATTGATCCTGCCCGCCGACCTGCACGTCAGCTTCCTGCGCGACCGCGTCGTAGCCCTGCATCAAGCCGTAGAACATCTCGTGCAGGTAGATTGGCTCACCCGCGTCCATCCGCTTGGCGAAGTTCTCGCGCACGAGGAACTGCTGCACCGTGAAATTGCTCGCCAGCCGGATAATGTCGGCGAAGTCGAGCGTCGAGAGCCATTCGTCGTTGCGGCGTACCCGCGTCAACTGCGGATCGAGGATTTTGAAGGCTTGCTCGGCGTAGGTGTGCGCGTTTTCCTCGACCTGCTGGCGGGTGAGCTGCTCGCGCGCCTTGTCCTTATCCGACGGATCGCCGATCAAGCTGGTGAACGTGCCGATCAGGAAGGTCACGTCGTGCCCGAATTCCTGAAACTGGCGCAGCTTGCGCATCGTAATCGTGTGACCGAGGTGCAGGTCGGCGGTGCGCGGATCGTAGCCCGCGTACACGCGCAGCGGACGCCCCTGCTTCTCCGCCTCGATCAAGCGCTCGCGGAGTTCGCGCGTCATCGCCTGTTTGGTCTGCGGGTCGCCGTATTCCACGCCCGACATCAGCACTTCGACTTGTTCGTCAATCGTCATAGTCATTCGTACTAGTCCTAACTTGCGGCTCAAATTCGCCTAAGTATAGCAAAGAAGTCAGGACTGAGGACTGAGGTTCGAGGACTGAGCAAAAACTGAAAGCCACCGTTTCACACCCGGCTTTGTTCTTACTCAGTCGTCAGTCCTTTGCCCTCAGTCCTAGATCACCTTGATCACCCGCTCGACCTTCAGCCGGATCACGATCATGTCGAGCGTCGTCCGCCACAGTTCGATGTCTTTTTCGGCTTGCTCGCCCTGCTCGTAGCGCCGCGTGACCTGCTCCAGCCAGCGATAATCCGTATCCGGCTCGACGCTCAACTGCCCCTTGAACAGATAGCCCGCGCCGTCGTCCCCGCCGATCTGCACGCAGCCTTTCGGCTCGCGCGCCATGTGATCGACCTTGCGGGTGTTGCGGTCGCTGATGATCACGATGTCGTCGCCGTCCACGTCGAACCACAGCGGCACCGTATGCGGATAGCCACTGGCGTCAATCGTGCTCAGCCGCGCGATGGACGGCTGATTCAATACGGTCATTACTTCGTCGTTGAATAACATGGTATCCCTGCCTAGGTTGCTCCAAATTAGCCGAGAGTATAGCATTCCGCGCTCGATCTCCGTAAGGAAATGGCAAGATTCTCATAAGGAACTCGCAACCTTAATCCGCTTTCATTTGAGTGTCCGACTAATTTAGGAGAATCGAAAATGCGTAGTATTGGAAAACTTGCCCTCGCCGTCGCCGCTTGTTTGCTGCTGATTCTGCCCACCGCCAGCTTTGCCCAAGATATGACCGAGAGCACGCCCGTCACCTGCAACTCGACGCTGGTCACGCTGCTGATGATCGCCGAACACGACTACGACTATCTCTCGCACATGGAGATGCTGCCCAACATCGATTTCGGTCAGTACAGCGGGCTGATCCACGACAGCGTCGCCCGGATGCAGAGCATGGAAATGGACATGACCGCCGACGAAATGGCGACGGCGACGGCGATGCAAGCCACCGTCGACGAGATGATGATGATGTCCACCACCGATATGCTCAGCCACTACGACATGACGATGGGCATGGGCGACAGCATGAGCAGCGACAGCATGGAAATGATGATGGTCGCCCCCGGTGACGTCGCTGGTGAGGATCCGCTCTGCGCCAGCACCCGCGCCGACGTCGAGCACTTCCTGACCGCGCACGTTCTCGCCGACATCGCCTCGGCGGACATGAGCGGCGGAATGTAATCCGCGCAACCGCATTAGCGTAGGGGCGCAGCGCTGCTGCGCCCTCTCTCCTTGCGTCTTGCGCGCCGTTTCGCCGTCCTTTGCGTCTTTGCGCTAAATCTTTTCCTGCGTTGTCATCCCCTACAAAAAACGGTCTTCTGCGGCTATAATGACCGCTCACGTGAACCGCTTCTTTGACAGGACAAACCGCAGCATGAAACCGATGACCAGCGCCGAAGCACGCGCGGCATTTCTGGACTTTTTCGAGGAGATGGGGCACAAACAAGTCGCCTCGTCGTCGCTCGTCCCCGGCAACGACCCGACTCTGCTGTTCACCAACGCGGGCATGGTGCAGTTCAAGGACGTGTTTCTCGGCTTGGACAAGCGCCCCTACACCCGCGCGACCACCTCGCAGAAGTCGATGCGCGTCTCCGGCAAGCACAACGACCTCGAAAACGTCGGTCCCTCGCCGCGCCATCACACCTTCTTCGAGATGCTGGGCAACTTCAGCTTCGGCGATTACTTCAAGCGCGACGCCATCCGCTACGCCTACACGCTGCTGACCACCGTCTACGGCTTGCCCGCTGATCGCCTCGCCTTCACCGTCTTCGCCGACGACGACGAGGCTTACGACATCTGGATCAACGACATCGGCGTCGATCCGCGCCGCGTCGCCCGCATGGGCACCAAAACCAACTTCTGGCAGATGGCGGAGACGGGTCCCTGCGGACCGACCAGCGAAATCCACTGGGACAAGACGCCCGAACTCGGCATCGACAGCATCATCCCGCTGATGCAGGCGGAAGACGACCGCTTCCTCGAACTCTGGAATCTGGTCTTCATGCAGTTCAACCGCACCCAGCCCGATCCCGATTTCACCCGCCAGTGGGATGTGCCGCTGCCCGCCCCCGGCGTCGATACCGGCATGGGCTTCGAGCGCATCCTGAGCGTGATCAACGGCGTCAAGAGCAACTACGAGACCGACCTGTTCCTGCCGATTTTCAAGGCGACGCAGAACGCTCACCGGCGACACTGACGAGCAGCGCGACGCCAACATCGTCCCCTACCGCGTGATCGCCGATCACGTCCGCGCGGCGGTCTTCCTGATCGCCGACGGCGTGCTGCCCGGCGCGAAGGGGCGCGACTCGGTCTGCCGTCTGGTGATCCGGCGGGCATCGCGCTTCGGCGCGAAGCTCGGCTTCACCGAGCCGTTCCTCGGCACCATCGCCCAAACCGTGATCGACGTGATGGGCGGGCATTACACCGAACTGGTCGAGAAGACCGCCGCCATCAAGCAGACCATCACCCGCGAGGAAGAACGCTTCCGCCGCACGATGGATCGCGGACTGACTGAACTCGACGCCGAACTCGCCAAGCTGCCCGAAGGCGGCACGCTTTCCGGCGACGTGGCGTTCTACCTGAAAGCGACGCTCGGCTTGCCGATTCAGGTGACCAAGGACGTGGTCGAGGAGCGCGGCTACACCGTCGATCTCTCAGGCTTCGCCAGCGCCGAGCAGGAACATGCGCTCGTCAGCGGCGGCGGCAAAGCGATGGGCGAGATCGAGTCCGCTGAACTGTACACGGAAATTCTCAGCGACCTGAAAGCGTCCGGCGATCTCGGCGCGAACGGCGTCACTTACACACCCTACGCGCCGCTGGCAGTCGATGACCTCGTGCTGGCGCTGATCCAGAACGGCGAGCGGGTCGATCACGCCATCACCGGCGAAAAGGTCGAGATCGTGCTGGGCGCGACGCCCTTCTACGTCGAAGCGGGTGGTCAGGTCAGCGATATGGGCGTGATCACGTCGCTGCATCCGAAAAGCGGCGGCGACTGGCGCATCGAGATCGAAGACGTGCGCCGTCCGGTCGGCGGGCTGGTCGTCCAGATCGGCGAAGTCGTCGAAGGGACGCCGCGCATCGGCGACGAAGCGCACGCCGAAGTCGATGCCGAACGCCGCGCCGACATCACCCGCAACCACACCGCGACTCATCTGCTGCAAGCGGCGCTGCGCCACCATCTCGGCAACACCGTGCAGCAGCGCGGATCGCTGGTCGCGCCGGATCGCCTGCGCTTCGACTTCGCCTACGACGCCAAGCTGACGCCGCAGCAACTCCGCGCCGTCGAGAGCGAGGTCAACGAGGCGATTCTGCACAACTATCCGGTGGCGGCGGTCGAAAAATCGCTGGCTGAGGCGCGTGCCGAAGGCGCGATGGCGCTGTTTGGCGAGAAGTACGGCGACCGCGTCCGCACCATCACCGTTGCCGACGCCGCGATGGCGATCAGCGCTACAGCTACGAACTCTGCGGCGGCTGCCACGTCGCCGAAACCGCCGTGATCGGCACCTTCGTGATCGTCAGCGAGGGCAGCGTCAGCGCCGGAATTCGCCGCATCGAGGCGGTCACCGGGCACGCCGCCGTCGGCTACGTCGAGGATCAGCTTGATCGGCTCGGTCAGGTCGCGGCGCAGTTGAACACCGCGCCCGATCAGGTCGAGGAGCGGGTCGCGGCGCTGCAAAGCGAACTCGCGCAGGCGAAGAAGCAGGCGGCCGAGCTTCAACGCAAGCTGGCGAAGCAGAGTTTCGACGTCCTGCTCGGCAGGCATCGAGCAGGTGGACGGCAAGCAGGCGTTGATCGCGCAGGTGGACGACGTGCCGCCCGACACCCTCCGCGAGATGTCCGACTGGTTCCGCAGCCGCGTCAAGACCGGCGTGATGGTGCTCGGCAGCGTCAGCGAGGGCAAGCCGCAGGTGGTCGTCGCCGTCACCGACGACCTGACCAAGCAAGGCGTCCACGCGGGCAACCTGATCAAGCAGATCGCCCCGGTGATCGGCGGGGGCGGCGGCGGTCGCCCGACGATGGCGCAGGCGGGCGGCAAAGACGCCAGCAAGCTCGGCGACGCGCTCGACACCGCTCGCAAGTTGTTATCGAACTAGTCGACTTTGTAGGGGCATGGCGCGCCATGCCCCTACAACAACGGATTTCAGATGCCAACTCATCAACCTCACCCCCACGCTTTACGCACGCTCTTTCTCCCGTCTCCCCGCTTGCGTGGGAGACGGGTCGGGGTGAGGGGCTG
This sequence comes from uncultured Chloroflexia bacterium, assembly GCA_963848465.1. Classification (GTDB taxonomy): domain Bacteria; phylum Chloroflexota; class Anaerolineae; order Aggregatilineales; family Phototrophicaceae; genus Flexifilum. The sequence continues at coordinate 43,250 of CAWKDY010000024.1, forward strand.
TCCTGATGCCAACTAAACCCGAATTCGTCCAGCTTGAACCCAACGAAGACGCCACCTCCGTGCGCGACCGGCTGGCGTTCCTGCGCGGTCAGCACGTCCTGCTGATCTGGCCCGAAAACGGGACGGCATTGAACCGCAAGCTCGACCTCGTGCTGGTCCAGCGCGAGGCGATGCGCTTCAACATCCGCATGGCGCTCGTGACCCACGACTCCGACGTCATCCGCTACGCCGACGAACTCAACGTCAGCACCTTCGAGACCATCGGCGCGAGCGAGCGCGGCAAGTGGAAACGCGGCAGGTCGCGCGTGTTCACCGACCGCTTCGACCGTCCCAAAGACGACCCCGAAGCCGACGACCTGATGCCGGTCGCCAGCCGCGTGCGCGATCGCCGTCGCGTCAGCCCGCTGCGGGTGATCAGCCGCGTTCGTGATCCTGCTGCTGCTCGTCAGCGTGATTTTGACCACCGGCTACCTGCTGATCCCCAGCGCGACCATCACCATTACGCCGTCGCAGCAGCGCCTCGACGCCGAAGCGACCATCAACGCCACTGTCGATCCCGAAGGCGTGGCGGTAGACGTCGAAAACGGCGTCATCCCGGCGACCATCGTCCGCGCCCAGATCGAGCAGCGCGGCTCGGTGCCAACCAGCGGATCGCAGACGCTCACCGGCGGTCGCGCGACCGGATCGGTCGTCTTTATCAACAAGACCAACGGCGCGGTCAACGTGCCCGGCGGGACGACGCTCAGCACCAGCGCGGGCACGCCGATCCAGTTCCGCACCATCGAGGACGCCGCCGTCCCCGCCGGGGTTGGCTTGCAGCTTGAAGTCCCCGTCGAGGCGACCGGCAACTCGTCCGGCGACGTCGGCAACGTGGCTCCCGGCATGATCAACGTCATCAACGACGCCGCGCTGATCGATCAGCTTGAAGTCCGCAACGTCGCATCGACGGTCGGCGGCACGTCGCGGTCGGTCGGCATTGTCACGCAGGACGACCACGACCGCTTGATCGCCATTCTGCGCCAGCAGTTGCAGGAGAGCGCCTATAACGAGATGCTGCCGCGCGTCGAAGACAACCAGCACATCATCCCGGAAACGATCCACATTTCCGAGGAACGCAGCGACTGGATGACCTTCGACCACGTCATCGGCGACGCCGCCGACAGCCTCTCGCTGACCATGCGCGTCGTCGTCGAAGCGACCGTCGTCGACGAAGGACTCGCCCAGCAGGTCGCCTTCGCCCGCCTCGCCGGGCAAATTCCGCGCGGTCACGTCGTCCGCCCCGAGTCGATCCTCTATGATCGCGGTGCGGTGACCAACGTTGACAGCGTCGGCAGCGTCCAATTCACCATGAAATGCAGCGGCTTGGTCGTCAGCCAGATCGACAGCGCCCAGCTTCAGCAGACGCTCGCCGGGCGCGACCCTACCGACGCCGCTCAGTACCTCGTCAACGAGATCGACCTCGCCGACGGAATGCAGCCCCAGATCGCGATCTCGCCGGATTGGATGACGCGCCTGCCACTGCTGCCAATGCGCATCACCATCCACACCGCAAGCGCGGCTGCCCCTTCCGCTGCCGACTCCGCTTCGTGAGGTTCGCATGAGGCTTCTCGGAATCGATCACGGCATGGCGCGGATCGGCGTAGCCGTCAGCGACCGTTCCGGAGTCCTCGCCCGCGAACTCGCGATCGTCCATCGCACGTCAAAACGCGAGGATTTCGCCAAGCTCAACGCCTTCGCCACTGCACACGGCGTGCAAGCGTACGTTGTCGGCATCCCCTCCGATTTCGATGCCCCCGCTGATCTGGAATACACGCAAGCGGATCGCGTCCGCGCATGGATCGAACGCTTCCGGCAGACGACCGCACTCCCGATTGTCGAGTGGGATGAGCAGCTCACCACCGTCGATGCCCACGAACTTGCCCACCGCCTCAAGCGACCGCCGCGCGCCCACGTCGACGACCTCGCCGCCCGCTTGATCCTGCAAAGCTACCTCGACGCCGTGCGCGACGGACTAGCGCAGTTCCCTGAATTAGGATCTCCAGACGCCTAAAAAACTATCAACCTTTTTCTTTCGCCGGGGAAACGTAGGTGCAGCGTCAGGCGTGAACCCGCTATAATTCGGCAGGTTGATCTTCTCATGGGAGTAACGCGCCTTGAGCCGTCTGTTTAAACTGCTGCTGTTTCTCGCACTGGGCTTGATGCTGGTCGGCGCGCTGGCGTTCGGCGCGCTGTATCTGATCTCCGGCGGGCATCCGCTGGATTTCGCCCAGACCGCGCTGATCAAACTTTCGCTACAGGGCAAGCAGGATGCCCTCGATCTGCCGCTCAGCAGCGACACAACTCCGATCCGTTTCACCGTCGAATTGGGTGATCCACCCGCGCTGATCGCCCAAAATCTCGTCGCCGCCGGGCTGATCAGCGACGCCACTCTGTTCGTCGATTACGTGCGCGCCTACGACATCGACGTAGAGCTTGAAGCAGGGACTTACTTCCTCAAGCGCTCGCAGTCGATCAAGCAGATCGCCGCCGCGCTGACCGACTCTAGCAACAGCCAGATCGTCTTTTCGATCATTCCGGGCTGGCGCATGGAAGAAGTCGCCGCCGCCGATCGACAGCAATCCGCTTGTTCGCCTTCAGCGGCGACGATTTTCTGCGCATGGTCGGCGCGGGCGCGCCGGTCGATGCCGCCTTTGCCCAGCGGGTCGGGCTGCCGGTTAACGCCTCGCTGGAGGGTTTCCTGTTCCCCAACACTTACAGCCTGCCCACCGGACGCGACGCCCCAACTGCTCCGCGACACGCTGCTCGACGAGTTCACCAAAGAGACGGACGACGCGGGTATCCCCACCGCTGCCGCCCGCCAGAACCTGAGCATTTATGAGGTTGTCACGCTGGCGTCGATTGTCCAGCGCGAAGCCGTCCACGCCGACGAGGGCGCGAAGATCGCCGGGGTCTACATGAACCGGCTTAATCAAGGGATGAAGCTCGACGCCGACCCGACCGTCCAGTACGGGCTGGGGCATCCCGGCGACTGGTGGGTGCAAATCACCCAGTTTGACTACACGAACACGATCTCGCCCTACAACACCTATCTCAATTACGGCTTGCCGCCGGGTCCGATTGCCAATCCGGGTCTCGACGCGATTCGCTCAGCCGCGAATCCCGAAGCATCGGATTACCTCTACTTTCAGGCAGATTGCTCCGGCAGTGGTTATCACAACTTCGCCCTGACCTTCGAGCAGCATTTGGCGAATAGCTGCTGATGAAAGCGCGACCTCACCCCCCGACCCCCTCTCCACTCCGTCGAGAGGGGGAGAAGCGCTGGCTACAGCAGTTTGTAGGGGCAAGGCGCGCCTTGCCCCTACTGGCAATTCTCCTGCTGGCAAATGCCTGCGCCGCGATCCACACGCCGCCGATTGCCAAGATCGCGCTGCTCGCGCCGTTCGAGGGGCGCTACCGCGAGGTCGGTTACGAGGCGCTCTACGCCGCCCGCCTCGCCCTCGCCGATGCTGGCGATCCGCAGGTCGAACTGCTGGCAGTCGATGACGGCGGCACCGAAGCAGCCAGCCGTGCCCGCGCCCTGACCGAAGATCCGCAGATCGCCGTCGTGATCGCGCTCGGCTACGCCGCGACCGCTCCCGACACGCTGCAAGCCTTCGGCGATCTGCCCGTATTAGCGATTGGCGATTGGGGTGCTGAAGCAACTGGCGACAACGTTTTTATCCTGTCCAGCCCCGCTTTTGCCGGGCTGATCACGGTGCCGCCGCGCATCAGCTTAACCGATGCCGCCGCCCTGCCCAAGCCGCGCGGGGGGCTCAAAGGCGGCGAAGTCTTCGGGCTAGCGGGGTTTGCCAAGCTGCACAACGCAAACGACGTCGCGTCGATCATCTCCAGCGGCATCCTACCTGACGCCGAGTTCGTCGCCCGTTATCGCGGTGACGATCCGTTCGCGCCCGCAACCACGCCTGCTGGCGACGCTGACCTACGACGCCACGCAGGTCGCCATCACCGCCGCGCAAACCGACGTGCCGCTGAAAACCATCGCAGCAATCGACTATAACGGCATCAACGGCGCGATCCATTTCACTGATGGCTGCTGGTGTGACGCCCCGATTCATTTTTATTACAACATGTTCGGCGTGCTGGTCGGCTACTAGCTGCTGACGACGCCGTAGAACAGTGGCAGCGGCTCAACCTGCTCCGCGCTGATGGCAAAAGCAGCCTCAAGCCGCGCCCGACAGGCGGCGATCTTCGCTTCTTCGTTGGCGTAGATCGTCGCCAGCAGACCACCCTGCTCGACCGGATCCCCGACGCTGACGTGAATCTTGACGCCGACCGCCAAGTCGAGCGGATCACTTTTCTTCTCGCGTCCCGCGCCCAGTTCGAACGCCGCCCACGCCACCTGCTCCGCCGCAACCTGCGCCACGTAGCCCGCCTGATCCGCCGCGAGCGTCTCCTCGAACTGCGCCTGAGGCAGCTTCGATGGATCATCGACCATGCTCACGTCGCCGCCCTGCGCTTCGACCAGTTCGCGGAACTTCGCCAGCGCCGAGCCGTCGTCGAGGTGACGCGCGAGGATCTGCTGCACCTCGTCGTCATCCGTCCACCGCTCGCCCCGCCCTGCCAGCTTGAGCATGTAGCCCGCAATCGTCAAGCAGTGAAGCCGCAGATCAACCGGACCCGCCCCATTGAGCGCGTCAATCGCCTCGTCAACTTCCAGCGCGTTGCCGACCGCTTCGCCCAACGGCTGATTCATGTCCGACAACACCGCGATCACCTGCCGCCCGGCGTCCGCGCCGATCTCGACCATGAGCCGCGCCAGCGCTCGTCCTTGATCCAGCGTCTCCATGAACGCCCCGCGCCCAACTTTCACGTCGAGCACGATCCCGTTCGCACCCGCCGCGATCTTCTTGCTCATGATGCTGCTGGCGATCAGCGGCAGGCTGGAGACGGTCGCCGTCACGTCGCGCAGCGCGTACATCTTGCCATCGGCGGGCGCGAGCGCCACCGACTGCCCAGCCAAGACAATCCCGTGCTCGCGGGCAAGCTGCCGGAAGCGCTCCGCCGAGAGATCGACCTGATAGCCCTTGATCGACTCCAGTTTGTCGAGCGTACCACCGGAGAAGCCCAAGCCGCGCCCACTCATCTTGGCGACCGGCACGCCGCACGACTGCCACCAGCGGCAGCACCACCAGCGACGTCTTGTCGCCCACGCCGCCGGACGAGTGTTTATCGACCCAGTAGTCGCTAATCTCGGAAAGGTCGAGCTTCTCGCCCGAATCCGCCATCGCCAGCGTCAAGTCAACCGTTTCCTGCCGGGTCATGCCCTTCAGGTAAACCGCCATCATGAAGGCAGCCATCTGGTAATCGGGAACGTCGCCGTGCGTGAAGGCGTTGATCAGCCATTGAATTTCCGCGCCGTCGAGCGCTTCACCGTCCCGCTTCTTCGCAATTAGTTCTACCGCTCGCATCTCAGTTCCTCGCTGCTGACCAAATCGACATTATCTTAGCAAAGTCGGCTGCCAATCCGCGAAATATAATGAAATATTCATTTCATCCTGCCCGCAGATAAGTTACAATAATGGCTTGCAGAGTTCAGTTTGGAGACCGATAAACTCATGAGCACATCAGCCGCTAAAAACCGGGGGGCTGCCCGTTCGACTCAGCCCAACCGTCAGGGAATTCTCGTCCTCGGTGTCGTCATCGTGGTGGTCGTCGTGGCAGTTATTGCAATTGCCCTCTCCGGCGCGCAGAGCGGCGGCGACATCGATTACGCCAACCTGCCGCAATCGCGCACCGCCGACGGCGGCTTTGTGCTCGGCAATCCCGATGCGCCCTTCACGGTGATCGAATTTGCCGATTTCGCCTGCTCCCACTGTCAGGAATACCACCCGGAAATTCAAAAATTCCTCACCAACTACGTAGCGACCGGCAAAGCGCAGTTTGAATACCGCATTTTCCCGACGGCGGGCGGTCAGTTGTCCTACTATACCGGGCAATTGGTCGAATGCGCCGAGGAGCAGAAACCCGGCGCTTACTGGCAGGGTTATAAGCTGATGTTCGATTACGCCTTCAGCGGACGCTACAATCAGGATGTCGGGCGGCTGTTTGCCAACGATGTCGGCGTCAACTACGCCCAACTGCTCACCTGCGCTTCAGATGCTCAGCAGGTGTCGAAGGACATTACCTTCGGGCAGAATAACGGCATCACCGGAACGCCCGCTGTCTTGATCCGCTACAACAACGGCGCACCGCAGGTGGTACCGGGTTATGATCGCGGCGGTCCGCCTTACACCGTCTTGGCACAACTTGCCGAAGCGGCGCAGGCTTCCTAAGCGCCCGCTTACCATTCATCAGCCAACCAGCGAGCGCAGTAGATGAACTACTGCGCTCTTTTGATGCCGATCTTCAGGTTGCAGGGCGGTAGTGAACCATTTATAGTTGGAACATGAGCCAATACCGTGATCCTGACGAGGCACGTTTTTCGGTTGCGGTCGATACCGTCGTCTTCACCCTGTGCGACCGCGATCTCAAGACGCTGCTCGTCCGCCGCCAACATGATCCTTTTGCCGAGTTCTGGGCGCTGCCCGGCTGCTTTGTCCGCGATGACGAAGCGCTCGACGACGCGGCGCTGCGCCTGCTCTCGGAAACGCTCGATACCGGCGGCGTCTACTGCCAGCAGTTGTACACCTTTGGCGACCCCTGCCCGTGATCCGCGCCGCCGCGTGATCAGCGTGACTTATTTCGCGCTCGTCCCGCAGGATCGGCTGCCGCCCAACAGCCTCAAGGATACGTCCGGGCGCAGCAGTTGGCACAGTGTCTACGCCCTGCCGCCGCTCGCCTTCGACCACGAGGAAATTCTCAATTACGCGCTCACCCGCTTGCGCTACAAGATCGAGTATTCGGCGGTCGCCTTCGAGTTGCTGCCCGAAGAATTCACCCTGCGCGAGCTTCAGGATGCCTACATGATCATCCTCAACGATCACAAGCTCGACAAGGCGAACTTCCGCAAGAAAATCCGCGAAGCCAACGTCGTCGAGCCGGTCAGCCGCTTCCGCGAAACCGGCGGACGTCCGGCGAAGCTCTATCGCTTCCGCAAAGACGCCCAACTCGAGACGAAGGCGCGGCGCTTCTTCCCGTAAGCAGCTTCCAAAACGTATGGTCTTCCCTAGCCCACCGCATCCGCCGATGTCACCAACTTCAACCCCTTTGCCGCGAATCCTTCGAACGCCTGATCCGCCAGCGCCTCGAAGTCGATGGTTGGGTGCGCCACCGACGACATACAATCTTGTAAAATGCGGAACTTGCCGATGATCCCCGGCTGACCGTCGAAATAGCGCATGATCGAGGTCACAGTTTCCAGCACGCAGTGGCTTTTTGCCTGCCCCGCGATGTAAATCCGGTCATAATCGATCAGCGTCTTGAGAAATTCTGTGTTCAGGTCGCTGAGCGGCTGCCCCGGCACTTTGACCTCGGCTTCCAGCACCGAGTAATGCTCGGTTTCAGGGATCGAGCCTTTCTGCACAAAGATCGGCTGCGCTTGCCGTGCGGCGGCGTGATAGGCAATCGCCTCGTAGAGCGCGGGCGTCAAAGCATGACCCAGCGTGCCGATCAGCGTGTGGTAGGGCCAGATCATCAGTTCCTTTTTCGCATCCGCTTCCAGCCGGGCGCAGTACCCCGCCGACCACTCCGGCTGGTACAGTGACCGCCAGCGCCCAGCGCGCAGGTCCTCGCTACGGATCACGGTATAAGGTTCGGGATGCTTGCCGTCGGGGTCGCTCCACCACGTCGGAAAGAAGATCTGGATCGGCACGTGGCTGTCCAGCGATGCCGCAATCGTCGTCAGGTGCGTCAGGTTTCGATAAATCCATTCAATCGTGCGCCGGGTATCGTCAACCGCGCCGGGAACGCTCAAGCTGCCGTCGGTGTGGACGAAATCGACCTGCACGTCGACCAACAGCAGGATCGTCCGCGTCCGCGTCCGCGCACGGTCAGCCGGATTCACGTTGGCGGCGCGTCCCGCCGCGACCGCGCTTGCCGTATCCGGCACGTAAAGATCGCCAACTCGCTCCGGTCGATAGAACTTCGGGAGATCCATGATAGGCTCCGCATTGCAACGGACATTGCGCCCTATTCTGCCGCTCCGCTCAGGTTCCAGCAAATGCCATCGCTGACGGGATGTGAAGATTTACAGAGGCGCATTTTTCGTAGGGGCACGGCGCGCCGTGCCCCTACAGCCAACATTATGGTATCAGTCGAGCCAGCGCGCGGGAGCTGTCCCGGTCGGCTGAGCGCGCCCGTTCTCATAGCGCAGCAGCATTACGTAATCGGGATAGTCGGTATCGACCCGCGACTGCCACTCGGCAACGCTGAACAGTTGCAGCCGCTCCTGTATCCGCGCGACCGTCACCATGAAAGGCAGCCGTTCATAGAGCGCGTGAACCAACGCCTCGCCTTGCGACGAATCGGCACGCCGCGCCAACATTCCCAGCGCACTTTGCAGTCGTTTGTGATGCGGCGCAGCGCGCACGACCCACACCTGCCGGGGCGCAGTCTCGGTGCTGAGCAGCGGCGCGATCGCTTCCGGCTCGTCCGAGCGCACCTCGTCGATCAGCAGGCAAGCAGGGTTACCCGACAGCGCCGCGTCGATCTGGTCGGCGAACGATGCGCCGGGAAGATCTCCCGTCCCCCAGCGCACCGAAAAGCGTGTTGCGTTCGGCGGCAGCCGCAGTTCGCCCGCGCGCTCGACGGCAGCGACCTGCCCGCCGATCTCCTGCGCGATGGCGTTGAGCAGCGTCGTTTTTCCGCTTTCGGTCTCCCCGGCGATCACGAAGCCGTAAGGTGACGCCAGCAGCGACCGCAGCAGGATGATCGCCG
>CAWKDY010000025.1:0-226019 GCA_963848465.1 uncultured Chloroflexia bacterium
GCGGATCTCTTCGAGGGTGATCTCCATCAAGCGCATGAACTGGGTGCTGTTGAAACGGTCGTAACGGCTGAGCGTGCCGAACTGCGCGGGCAGACCTTGTAAGTCGAGCGCGTGCATCAGCCCATGATGGGCAGCCTGCTTGAGGTAGTCCGACGTCTCGCCCGACAGATAGAGTTCGGTGAAAACCGCTTCGGGTGGATAGCCCTTCTCCATCAAAAGCTGGGCGGCGGTGATCACGGCATAGTGGAAGATCGGCAAAATCGCCTGCTGCAAGAACAGGTCGAGTTCGGTTTCCTGCTCAAAGCGGACTTCAATCGCGCCGCCTTTGAGCGCGCCCATCGCTTTCGCCAAGCTCAGCACCACGTCCCACGCTTGACGACTGGCATCCTGCGCGACGGCGACGAAGCTGGCGAAGCCCTCTCCGGAGACGTAGCGCTCGCGCACCGCCGCACCCAACGTCCGCGCCGAGACTAAGCCCACATCAACGAACGGCGGCGCTTCGATGAAGCCGTAAGTCAGGTTGTAGGCGCTGCTGAAGACCAACGCCTGCCCGCGTCGCAGCGAGGGCGAGACGTGTTCGAGGTAAATTTTGGGCATGGCTTCGTCGCGCAGCAGCGGCATAATCACGTCCGACGCGCGCACGACTTCTTCAATATCGGTTTGCAGGAAGCCTTCGGCGGCGGCTTGCGCCTGCTTTTCGGGGCGCGGCTCGCTGACCAGCACCTCGACTCCGCTGTCGCGCAGGTTCAGCGCGACCGGACGTCCCATGTTGCCGTAACCGATGACTTCCACACGCTTGCCCGATAGCACGTCCAAACGACCATCTTCGTCGTGATAAATGACTGTCATGTTAGTATAATTCCCAGTAAGTGATCCGCAGTGGAGCACCAAAGAATGCGAAGACAACAATACCTTGCTCTCGTCCTGTTCGCAATTCTGACCATCACCGCCGGGTGCAGCGCGCTCGGCTTAGGTCAAGCGACGCCGACGCCGATTCCGTTCGACCGCTACAGCGCTCAAAACGTGATCAACGCTTTCGCCCGTGCCGGGCTGCCCGTGCAGAACCCGGAAAAAGCGACGACCGTGCTGGGACGCGGCGCGCCGACCGGGTTTCGAGATCGCTACTTGTTTGAAGTGCCGCGCATCGCCCCGGCGGGTGGGCAGATCATCGAGTTTGCGACCCCGGCGGAGTTACAGGCGTGGCAGGATTACATCCAGCAGTTGAGCAGCAGCTCGGCGACGCGGCGGGACGTGATCTACGTCTACGTTCAGGGGAATATCATGCTGCAATTGAACGCCAACTTGACGACGCAGGAAGCGAACGCCTATCGCGACGCGCTTGCGGGGATGTAACAATCCAGATCAGATCGCATAGAGGCAGACCTATGTGTCTGCCCCATTTTGGGCGAACACACAGGTTCGCCCCTACCTTGCAAGCGCTTCTCGTTATTGCGGCACTTCGATGCGGATCAGCCCGTGCGGCACGTTCAGCGCGTAGTGGGCGACAATCGGCGCGGTGTTGATGTTGCGCGCCTCCAGCACGTCACCGACCAGATAGTTATAGACGTCGGGGTCGTACTGCGGTTGAATGCCGCTGCCGCCGCGATCCAGTTCCAACCGCGCGCCGACGTTCGCCGGGATGAACAGCGCTAAGTTGCCGTTACCGACCGTCAGCGTGCCGAGTGAGTCGCCCGGCTGGGAGAACAGCGGATCGTACTCCGGCAGCGTGATGACCGCGTCGCCGCTGACCGCTGTCACGTTGAGGTGCTCCAGCGCGGTCGCGCCCATATTGAGCACGACACTGCCGTCCTGCCCGACATATTCCAGATCGAGCGGGACGTTGGGCGGCAGTTCCAGATGCAGCGTCCCGCGCCCCATCGTTTCGAGCATCGGGAAGCTACCCAACTCGCTAACTTCGCGCAGCGTCAACGTCGCGGTATTGTCGGCAGATTCGGTGTAGTTGATCTCGATGTGATTATCGACGCTGCCGACGAACTCGCCGCTGATGTCGGAGGTCAACGTGCCGAGCAGGTCAACGTCGGTCGAAAGCGTCTGCACCCGCAGCCGCAATAAATTTAGGTTCGGGGTGAGCATTTGGACTATCGGCTGGTGATTGTCGTTGCGCTGTTGAGTCGCGCGGGTCGAATACGCCGACGACGCGATCACCGCGACCAGCACGGCGCACGCCAGCAGCGCGATCACGTCGGCGAACGGCAGCCGGTTACGCAGCAGCAGCGATAGACCCGCCAGCACCAGCAGCACCGGAGCCATCCGCACGATCAGGTCGGTCATCCCATCGCCGATCAAGCCGAGCGCCCGCGCCAGCACGATCACCGCAATCGCCAAAATTACGAAGCCCCACAGCAGGTTCGTTCGTCGCCGCATCGCCTACGCCCTCAACTGCCGGAGGAAAAAGACCGCACTCAAGATCAACAGCGCGCCCGGATAAAACAGGTTGACGCCCGACGCAGTGTTCAACTGCCCAAGGTCGCGCCCTGCCCACGCCGCCGCCGTCAGCGCGATCAGCAGCAGAATGATGATCAGCGGCACACCGTGTCGTCGTCGCGTCGGCGACTCCTGCGGGACGATCCACCACAGCAGCAGGTAGAGCACGCCAAAAGCGCCTAAGCTGATCACGGTTAGCAGCGCGAACAGCACCCGGATCAACCACGCGCTGACGTGCAGCCGCGCCGCCAATCCGCCACAGACCCCGCCGAACACCCGGTCGCTAAAACTTCGATACATAGCTTTCTCAGTTCAGATGCAGCCGCGCATAAGCCGTTGTTCACAGCCTAAAGTTACAAAGATACACTATACCGCTTTGGAGCGTTTAAGAGCAAGCGCAAGCGAAGCGAGCGGTCAGGGCAACCGTATCAAAATCACGATTTTGGTCAAGCAAGGTCGTGTATGTTTTGTGGGAGCGGAGCCTACGTGTTCGCCCGCTTGAGCAGCCTACACAGGTCTGCTCCTACAGGAAACATCCTTAAGCGAGAATAGGGGGGAGGTTCAGCCCGGGGTGCGGACGATGCTCACGCCCAACCGCAGCGACCCGAGTTCGATCTCGTCGCCGTTACGCAGGCGGCAGGGCTGCCCCGGCGCGATCTGGTAGCCGTTGATGCGCGTGCCATTGGTGCTACTGAGGTCTTCAATGAACAGCGTATCCTGCGTGTGGATAAACGCACCGTGAATCCGGGAAACGCCGCGCTTGGTCGCGTTAAATGCCGCTAAATCGATGTCAGGGATCTGCGCACCCCCACCGCGTCCAATCACGAGCCGCTCGGTAATCGGCACGGTGATCATCCGGTCGCTGTCGGCGATCTTAAGCACCAACCGCAGCGGATTGACCTGATCGGGCGCGACATTGGATTGATCCAAGTTGTGCTTCGCGCCGCGAGACCGGGGAATAAGGAGAAACTGACTTAAGCTATAACCTCAAAAAAGCCAATGTTGAAGCAAAATCCCTAGAATTATTGTATTAGAAATCGCCTAGTACGCGGATTGAGATTTGGCAAGCGGCGGGTCGAGTTCGTACAATCGACATACTGGATAAGGAGCGTTTCATGCTGCGACGGTTGTTGATCGTTTTGGCGCTGCTGCTGGTGATGGGGAATTTTGAAGCGGCGCGGGCAGATTCCCTAGCACGAGACATCCTGCAAGGCGACCAATGCGTCATCCCGGCGGAGGATCACCTTGAAGGTAACGTTTTCGTGCTCTGTCGCACATTGGTCGTCAGCGGTGTGATCGACGGCAGCCTATTCGGCGCAGCGTCGGACATCCAGATCGACGGCACGGTGTTGGGCAGCCTCTACCTCGTCGGCGTGCAGTTGAACGTCAGCGGCGAAATCGGCGGCGACGTCCATTTCGCGGGCGGCGTGATCGATTTACAGCCTTCCGCCCGGCTGAGCGACCCGCGTGCCGACTTGATCAGCCTGAGCCTGAACACCGTCATCGACAACACGGACATCCCCGGCAGCGTGACGACCATCGGCTATCAACTTCTGATCGACGGCGCGGTCGGGCGCGAGGTCTCGTTCTGGGGATCCGCCTTGACGATTGACAGCGCGGTCGGCGGCGACGTGACCGCGACCGTCGGCGATCCGTCTTCCAACGGCGTCACCGAACTGCGCACGCTGTTCGACTTTCTGCCGGTCGACGTCGCGCTGGTTGACCCCGGCTTGCGCGTCGGCACCGAAGGCATGATCGACGGCACGCTGCGCTACTCCGGTCCCGTCGTAGGCGATATCGCCGTGACGCTGCCCAACTCGCCGGAGTTCACGCCGGTGCTCGCCCAAACAGATTTCAACCTCTCGACCGAAGTCAGCTTCATCGACCGGCTGCACGACTACGCGGCACAGGCGGTGCGCGAGTTCGTCTCGTTGGCGTTGATCGGTGCAGTCGGACTGCTGCTGATGCCGCGCACGCTGCAAGCGCCGATCTACAGCTTGCGTGTGCGCCCGCTGCCCAGTCTGGGCGTCGGACTGCTAACCTTCATCATCTCCTTTCCGATCATCCTGATCGTGATCCTGCTCAGCTTGGCGTTGATGCTGCTGCTCTCGCTGTTTCAGTTGAACGATCTGGCGATCATCGGCGGGGTTATCGTCAACATCCTCAACGTAGGCGGCGCAGGATTGTTCTTCTTCACAGCGATTTTCATTTCGCGTGTGATCGTCGCCATCGCGCTGGGGCGGGTGATGGTACGCCTGCTGCTCGGCGACCGCCCCGAACGCTACATGACCTACGTCAGTCTGTTGATCGGCGTGGTGCTGGTGTCGCTGGCGGCATCGCTGCCTTACGTCGGCTGGGTGCTCAACGCATTGATGGCGTTCTTTGGCTTGGGCGCGATCCTGATGCTGATCCAGCGACAGTTGGACGTCGCGCGCGCGACCGTCCCGCCGGAGCCAACCTACCCCGAAGAAGCGCGCCAGCTCCCCCCGCCGCTGGTCGAGGACACCCCGCGCGCGCCCGGCATGGAAAATCTGCCGAACGGCTTCCACTGGTGGCGCTGACTGCGCCCCGCCACCGCTTTTACAGTAAAATTACTTTAACGCTTAAGCTTAGACAACTATGAGTGTTGTGAACCGAAGCGAAGCGCCGCTTTATAATTCGCCGACACGACATAGACAGATGGGTAGAAACGATGCGCTTTTCATCCCTTGTTTTACTTAGCATTTTGCTCAGTTTTGGGGTTGTCCAAGCTCAAACCGACATCCCAGCCGCGCCAATCGTTAACGACGAAGGCGGTCCTGTCACGATCACCGGAACCATGGTCTACACCGATCCGCTGTTCACGACCGGGGTCTCCGAGCCGGAGATCATCCTTGAAGATCAAGCCGGTTTTGTGGATCGCAACCGCTATTTCCTGATGCCGGTCGAATCGCAGGTGATCGGGCAGCTCACGTCCGATTTCTACACCTCGCCGGTCAGTTACAGCCTGTCGCTGCCGGAAGTGCCGCATGGCACTTACCGCGACGTGAATCACGACGGCGTGACTGATCAAGGCGTGCAGGTCTTCGCGGTCGCTTACTGGGAGAACATCTTCGGCGACCCGTACTTGCAGCAGCGTGACCTTTACGGCGGCGGCTGGTCGGGCGCTTATGCCTCGACTCGCGTCAGCGACGATCCCTCGCAGAAGTGGGAAGTCACCGGCGGCGAATACGTCGTCTACGCCCCCGACGATCAACAGGATTTCCCCAGCGGCTTCGGTGCTGACGGCAAACTGTTCACCGACGACGATCCGCTGGTGCGCCTGCCCGCTGGCTATACGGTCGTCAACATGGATACGTCGCCGTTCAGCTTCGACCGCTCGCGCACCCCGGTGATCGACCTGATCGAGCCGCAGAGCGCCGCGCTGGTCGATTACTCCAACCTCAGCTTCACGGCGGCGTTCGACGCCATGATTGAGAAGCTGCGCAACGAGTACGCCTTCACCGATTACAAGCACGTCGACTGGGATGCGCTCAAGGCGAAGTTCCGCCCCCGCTTCCAGAGCGCCGACAAGAACAACGACGTATACGGCTATCTCAATGCCTTGCGCGACTTCACGTGGTCGATCCCCGACGGTCACGTCGGTTGGGCGATTCAGGGCTACCTGAGCGACGAGTTCCATCAAGCGACCGACGGCGGTCTGGGGATGGCGATCCGCGAACTCGACGACGGGCGGGTGATCGTCAACTACACCTTACCCAAAGGTCCCGCCGACAGCGCCGGAATTCAACTGCGCGCGGTCGTGACCGCCATCAATGGGCAGCCCATCGAGGACGCGCTCGCTAACGTCGTGCCATGGTCGGGTCCTTTCAGTTCGGATCACGTCCGCAAGCTGGAGCAGTTGCGCTACATCCTGCGCTCGCAGATCGGCACCGACGTCGAGATCAGCTACCAGAACCCCGACGCCAGCGAGTCGACCACCGTCACGCTGACCAGCGTCAACGAGCAGGACAGCTTCCAGTTCGCCGCGCCGTCAGGCATCGAGAACGCCAGCGGCTTCGAACAGCCGCTCGATTACAAGCTGCTGCCCAGCGGCTACGCTTACGTGAAGATTTACAGCTTCTTCGACAACAGCCGCCTGAGCGTGGAATTGTGGGAGCGCCTGATGAAGACGCTCAACGACAAGGGCACGCCCGGGCTGATCATCGACATGCGCGAGAACTACGGCGGCAGCGGCTTCCTCGCCGACCAAATGGCGGCGTACCTGTTCGAAGACCCGCTGGTGCTAGGCAACAGCGGCGTCTACGACAAGACGACCGGCGAGTTCTACTTCGACTCACGCGGTGAAGACCGCTACTACTTGCCGCCGAAACAGTTCCGCTACGACGGCAAGGTCGCCGTGCTGGTCGGACCAACCTGCGACAGCGCCTGCGAGTTCTTCTCTTACGACACGACGCTGCAAAACCGTGCCGCCATCGTCGGCATGTACCCGACGGCGGGCATGGGCGGCGGCATCGACTACTTCATCCTGCCCGGGGGCATCTTCTTCCAATTCACCGCCGCGCGCGCCGTCGATGCCAATGGCAACATCCACATCGAGGGCAAGGGCGTTCAGCCGACCGTCCAAGTCCCGGTCACGGAAGATACGCTGTTCAGCGCGGGCGACCCGGTGCTCGACGCGGCGATCAACTATCTCGACAGCGCACCCTAAGGGCTGGTGGGAGATTTGATTTTCTCGTAGGGGCGGTATATATACCGCCCCTACACGCCCGTGATATTGGAATTTTTCAGAACCCGTGTCGGGGCAGGTTTCAGGCTTGCCAAGCAAGCACCCTGCTCCGATGAGTTCCGCCTAACCCCAAGCGATCTTGGCGCTGCGCCCGCTTTTTTAACTGAACACAGCAGGTTGCGGCTTCACCACAGGGTCAAGCATCTTTAGCTTGCTCGTCATGTTATAATTTAGAATGTTCGCGCTAATTTGCTGCTATCTGTCTGACTTAACGGAGGAAGTAGCCCACATGAAAGCCGTTATTCTTGCCGCCGGGCAAGGGACTCGCCTGCGCCCGGTGACGCTGACGATGCCTAAGCCGCTCGTCCCTGTCGCCAACCTTCCGTTGATCGCCTATGCGATCCACGTACTGCAAAATGCTGGTCTCACCGAGATCGGCATCGTCGTCAATGACCTTGACTTCCCGATTCACACTCAGCTTGGCGACGGCAGCAGCTTCGGCGTCAAGCTGGATTACATCGTCCAAGTGGAGCAGCTTGGGCTGGCGCACGCCGTCAGCCTCGCCCGCGATTTCGTCGGCGACGATCCCTTCTGTCTGCTGCTGGGTGACAACATTTTTCAGGACAAGATGGAAGATTTGATTCGCGGCTTTCCGGCGTCGAGCGCCGAAGCCGCCGTCACGCTGATCGAAGTCTCTGACCCGTCGCGCTTCGGCATCGCTGAAATCGTGGATGGCAAGATCAAGCGCGTGATCGAGAAGCCCAAGGATCCGCCGTCGAACCTCGCCATCTCCGGCGCCTATCTGTTCAAGAAGTCGATCTTCGACGCCATCGCCAAGATCAAACCGTCATGGCGCAACGAACTCGAAATCACCGATGCCATCCAGCAGGTGATCGACAGCGGGCACGAAGTGCATCCTTACACGCTCAAGGGCTGGTGGATCGACGCGGGCAAGCCCGACTCGATCATTCAGGCGAACCAACTGGTGCTCGGTGAGCTGCCCTACTCGCCGCCGCCGGAAAACAAGGATCAGATTATCGGCACTTGCGATGTTTCCGCCCGCGTGATCCTCGGTGAAAACAGCCAGATCATCGACAGCGTGGTGCGCGGACCGGTCATCATCGGCAAGAACGTGGTCGTACGCAACAGCTATATTGGACCCTACACCTCGCTGGGCGATAACGTGCTGGTCGAAAACAGCGAAGTCGAAGCCAGCATCGTCATGAAGGAATGCGTCATCCGCAACATACCGGGACGCATCGACTCTAGCCTGCTGGCGGATAACTCGCAGGTCATGTCGTCGGGGCGCGTGCCGTCCGCGCATCGGTTCATTCTGGCGGAGAACAGCTACGTTCAGCTTTAGGGCAAAGTATTGTTTCTTCGTAGGGGCATGGCGCGCTATGTCCCTACATTTTTCGCAGTGCGGAGAGCGACTTTGCGATCCGCGCGCCCGCTGTAGTTAGAATCATTTTATGTCCCGACGTTTCCTGATCGTCCAGCTAGCCGACATTGGCGACTTGATCCTCTCGACCCCGGCGCTTGCCGCGCTGCGTGACGCCCACCCGGACGCCCACATCGCGCTGCTGACGACCGATCACGCCGCGCCGGTGCTGCCGGACGGGCTGGTCAATGAGGTCATCGCCTTCGACAAACACACCTTCGACAGCCCTAGATCGCTGCTGCACCCGGCAAATCTGCGCCAAGCGTTGGCGCTGGCGCTAAGGCTGCGCCGCGGTCGCTACGACACGACGATCTTTTTTCATCATTTCACGACGCGCTTCGGCGCGCTCAAGTTCGCGGCGCTGGCGTGGAGCGCGGCCAGCGTCAACCGGATCGGTCTCGATAATGGCAGCGGCTTCTTCCTGTCGCATAGGCTCGTCGATCAGGGCTTCGGCGCGCGCCATCAAGCCCAGTATTGGCTCGATCTGGTGGGCATCGCCGGGGCGGATACGTCGCCGCGACCCGCGCAGGTCAATATATCCGACGTTGTAGGGGCAGAACTGAGTTCTGCCTCTACGGGTGATCACAAGCGGCGCATCGCCATCCACGCCGGGAGCGGCGGCTACTCGACCGCGCGGCGTTGGGATGCCGTCAAATTCGCCGCCGTCGCCGATCAGTTAGCAGCGGATTATGACGCCGAGATTGTGCTGGTCGGCACAGCGAGCGATGATGCCCCTGCCGTCGCCGCTGCCATGACGACCACCCCCACCGACTTGAGCGGACAAACCACGCTGGCAGAACTCGCCGGAGTGCTGCAATCGTGCGACCTGTTCATCGGCGCGGACAGCGGCGTACTGCACCTCGCAGCGGCGGCGGGCATGCCGGTCGTCGCCGTATTTGGACCGAGCAACGCCGCCGCGTGGGGCGCGTGGACACCCGGCGGTCGCAGCGTGATCGTCCGC
The DNA here is from genome assembly GCA_963848465.1 of uncultured Chloroflexia bacterium. GTDB lineage: Bacteria > Chloroflexota > Anaerolineae > Aggregatilineales > Phototrophicaceae > Flexifilum. The sequence goes on from CAWKDY010000025.1 coordinate 9,556, forward strand.
AGCGCGCCGGAATGCAGCCCGTGCAGCTACGTCGATCACAGCATTGGCTTGCGCGAAGGCTGCGCCGCTCGCACTTGTATGCGCATGGTCACCGCCGATCAAGTGGTCGCGGCGGCGAAAGCAATGCTATCAGGCGAATCCGTAGGGGCATGGCGCGCCATGCCCCTACCAACAACATCCACATTTGACAAGCAAATCCGCATCCTCGGCTTGCCAATCAGCGCGATCACCTACGCCGAGTGGCTCAGCTTGATCGACCAATGGGTACAGAGCGGTCAGCCGCACCACGTCTGCACCATCAACCCGGAAATGATCATGATCGCGCGGCAGGATGTCAATTTTCACAACATCCTCAGCCGTGCCGACCTGACCGTGCCCGATGGCGTCGGCTTGCTCTGGGCGGCGCGCCAGATCAGGCAGCCGCTGCCGCAGCGCGTCACCGGATCAGACGGCGTGCCGATGATCGCGGCAGAAGCGGCTGAGCGCGGCTGGCGGATTTATCTGTTGGGTGCGGCGCCCGGCGTCGCCGACCAAGCCGCCGCCGTCCTGCGCCAGCGCCACCCCGCCTTGCAGATCGTCGGGGTGTACAGCGGCAGCCCCGCGCCCGACGAAGAAGACGAGATCGTCGCCCGTATCAACGCCGCCGACGCCGACATCCTGTTCGTCGCCTATGGCGCGCCAGAGCAAGACAAGTGGATCGCGCGCAATTTGCCGCGCTTGCAGGTTAAAATGGCAATGGGCGTTGGCGGCTCGCTCGACTTCGTCGCCGGGGTGATCCCGCGCGCGCCGATGTCGTTCCAGCGGCTTGGCTTGGAATGGCTCTACCGGCTCTATTTGCAGCCGTGGCGCATCAAGCGGATGCTGCGGCTGCCGCGTTTCATGCTCGCCGTCCTTATGGAAAGCAATGCGTAGGGACAGGTTTGAAACCTGCCCCTACACCGAATCAGCTTATGACTTCTAACCGACCTCATCCCCCGGCTTGCCCACCAGCGCGTGATCGTGCTGGGCGACCTGATCCTCGACGAGTATCTGATCGGCAAAACCACCCGGCTCAGCCGCGAAGCACCGATCCCGGTGCTGGAGTTCGAGCAGCGCCGCTTGATCCCCGGCGGCGCTGCCAATCCCGCCGCCAACGTGGTCGCGCTCGGCAGTGAGGCGATCCAGATTGGCATCATCGGCGCGGACACCGAAGCAACCGCGCTGCGACAGGTCTTGCAGGCGCGCGGCATCGACGTCAAGGCACTGGTCGTCGCCAGCGGACGCCCGACGACGGTCAAGACGCGGATCATGGCGCAAATGGGCTTGCGCTTCCCGCAGCAGGTAGCGCGGCTCGACAAGCTGACGCGCGAGCCGATCAGCCCGCCGGTCGAGCACGAACTGCGGGCGCTGCTGGCGGATCGCATCGCCGGGGCGAGCGCGCTGCTGCTCTCGGATTATCACGTTGGGCTGCTGACGCCTTCATTGGTAGAGACGGCGCGCGCGCTGGCGCAGGAGACGAAGCTGCTGATCACCGCCGACGCGCAGGGCGAGTTGGGCAAATACGCGGGCTTCAGCGTGGTCAAGTGCAACGCCGACGAAGCCCGCGACTATCTGCGCCGCGACCTGCGCGGCGACGAGGAGTTCGCGGCGGCGGCGGTCGAACTGCGCGCGACGCTGGGCTTGCAAATCGGCATGGTGATCACGCGCGGGGCGGACGGCGCGACCGTCGCCACTGCTGACGGCGCGACCCACTGCCCCGCCCCGGCGATCACTGACGTCTACGACACGGTTGGCGCGGGCGATACCGCCATCGCCGTGATCACGCTGGCGCTGGCGGCAGGCGCGGCGTTGACCGATGCCGCCATGCTCGCCAACTACGCCAGCGGCTTGGTCGTCCGGCGCGTCGGCAATTATGCGCCGTCCCCGGAAGAACTGGCAGAGGCGATTCGAGAGTGAAACGAAAAATGACCTCACCCCTAAATCCCCTCTCCATTGCATAGAGAGGGGACTTAAAAGCCCTCGCGATCTGTTCTTTCCCCCTCTCCACATGGTGGAGAGGGGGTCAGGGGGTGAGGTCGCTTACACTCCGTACAGCGCCCCGAACTTGGTGCGCAGATAATTCAGCAGCGGCTCGACCTCTAGCCCGCCGCCGGTCACGCGCGCGATCAGTTCGGGCGCGGGGTACTTGCTGCCATACTGGTAGATGTTCTCCGCCATCCAGTCGTGCAGCGTGGCGAACTGCCCCTGCGCGATCTCGCCGGGGATCTCCGGGTGTGCCTTGAGCGCCGCTTCGTAGAACTGGGCGCTGAGGATGTTGCCGAGCGTGTAGCCCTGAAACGCTCCGCCAATGAAGCCACCGTACCAATGCACGTCTTGGAGCGCGCCGTCCTTGTCGTGCGGCGGCGTGATGCCGAGGTCGTTGGTGTAGGCAGCGTTCCACGCCTCCGGCAAATCCTTGATCGCCAGCGAGCCTTCCAGCATTTGCAGCTCCAGCTCAAAGCGGATCATGACGTGCAGGTTATAGGTCACCTCGTCGGCATCGATGCGGATCAGCGAGCGCCCGACCTTGTTGATCGCCCGGTGGAAGGCATCCAGCGGCACGCTGCCCAACTGCTCCGGGAAGACGGCTTGCAGTTGGGGATAGTAGAACGTCCAGAACTCGCGGCTGCGCCCGACAATGTTCTCCCATAAGCGCGACTGGCTCTCGTGGACGCCCGACGACGTGCCGCCGTTGAGCGGCGTCGCCTCGTAGGCACGGTTGATTCCCTGCTCGTAGAGCGCGTGACCTGCCTCGTGCAGCGTGCTGAACAGGGCGTCGCGCAGGTCATCCTCTTTTACGTGCGTCGTGATGCGGACGTCGCCGCCGGAGAACTTGGTCATGAACGGATGATGGGTCAAGTCCTGCCGCCCACGCGTGAAGTCGTAGCCGTATGCCTTAATCACGCCCTGCCCGAAGTCAAGCTGCGCCTGCTGCGGATAGTGGCTGTAAATGAACGAGTTCGTCGGTCGGCGGCTGATCGGTGATCGCCTTGACCAGCGGCACCAGTCCCGCGCGCAGTTGGGCGAAGACCGCCCGCACCGACTCGGCTTTCATGCCGTAGTCGCTGAAGTCGATCAGCGGGTCGGCAATGTGGTCGTAGGGCGCGAAGAACTCGCCGAAGCGGCGGCTGTAGTCGAGCGTCTTTTCCAGCAGCGGGCGCACGCGGGCGAAGTCGTTCGCCGGGCGCGCCTGCGTCCACGTCTGGTAAGTCTCGGCGAAGTGTTCGGAAATCTCCGAGACGAAGGCGGTCGGCACTTTGGTGAGTTGGTCATACTGTCGCCGGGTAATGCGGATCAGCGCGGCGTCGTCCGAATCTTCCGGCAGATCCGCCGCTTCGAGCGCGTCAAGCAGCCGCCCGATCTCGGCGTCGGTGAACTGCTCGTGCGCCAATTTGCTGAGCGTCGCCAGCTGGCGTCCGCGTGCGGGCGCGCCGCCTTCCGGCATGTAGGTCGTCTGATCCCAGTTGAGCAGCGCGCCCGCCATGTTCAGGTCGTCCACCTCAGCCAAGCGCTGCTTGAGGGCTTGCAGTTTGTCTTCCATCTTCGTTAGCCTTTTGATATTTTTTATCATTCATGATAATTCAAATAATTGGTTTTGTCGAATTTATTGACTACATTTAAGCTAGGTTTGCTGGGAGTAAAGCTGATGTACAACCTCGCCGATCCGCTGCCATTCTACAAAATCGTCTGGGAGATCGTGCGCCAGATACCAGCGGGCGCGGCGGCGACTTACGGGCAGATCGCCTCGATGATCCCCACGCCGGAGGGCGTGGACCAGATGGACTATGACCGGTTGGGGGCAAAGTGGGTCGGCGATGCCATGAATGCCGTCTCGCGCGTAGATGAGCCGACTATCCCTTGGCATCGCGTGATCAACGCCAAGGGCGGCATTAGCCTACCGGAAACCAGCAAAGCGGCGGCGCTCCAGCGCGGTCGGCTGCGCGCCGAGGGCGTCCTCGACAATACGAATGAGCGCGTTGATCTGGGTGAATATGGCTGGCAGGGACCCGACGCTGACTGGCTTGAGGCGCATAAGCTCAATGCGCCGCGCAGCTTCAAAAAACCACCCGTCCCCAAATCGCCGCCAGCGACCGCCGATTCCGCCGACGATACGCCCCACCAGCTCAGTTTGTTCTAAGGCAACTCGACCTGAAAATGTGTGTACGTAGGGGCAGGTTTGAAACCTGCCCCTACACGGTCGTTGACTGGTCGATCACGTCAAGCGCGGCGGTGACCGTCGGCGCGAACGTCACCAGCGACTCGAAACCGCTGCGGAGAAATTTCCCCTCGTCCATATGCTCCAGCAAACGCAGCAGCGGATCGTAAAAGCCCTCGACGTTGAGCAGCACCAGCGGCTTGGTGGTCTGCTTGAGGTAGCGCAGCGTCATGATCTCGAAGACTTCTTCTAGCGTGCCGATGCCCCCCGGCAGCCCGATAAAGGCGTCGGCGTGGGCTTCCATCGCCGCCTTGCGCTCGCGCATGTCGCCGACGACCAGTAGTTCATCGGCGTTGTGATAGGCGACTTCCAGATCGACGAGGACTTGCGGGATGATGCCCAGCACCTTCGCCCCGCCCTCCTGCGCCGACCGCGCGACCGCGCCCATCAACCCGGCACTCGCACCGCCGTAGACCAGCGTATCGCCACGCCGGGCAATCGCCGCGCCGAGTTCGGCAGCCGCTTTGAAGTATTTCACGTCAATCGCATCGCTCGCCGAGCAGTATACGCAAATATTCAATCGGTTTCCCCTGTCAACGCCGTCAGCGCCGCACGGGCGGCGGCAGCCCATGTAAAGTTACGCGCCTGATCAGCGCCACGCGACCGGATAACGCCACATAACGCCGGATCGTCGGCTATCCGTCCCATTGCTGCTGCTATCGCGCCCACATCTAGCGGATCGACCAGCAGCGCGGCGTCGCCAGCCAATTCCGGCAGGCTGGACGTATTGCTACAGATCACCGGCGCACCGCACAACATCGCCTCCAGCACCGGAAAGCCGAAGCCCTCGTAGAGGGTCGGAAAGACCAGCGCCAGCGCCCCGGCATAGAGCGCGCCTTTGTCGGCATCGGCAACGTAGCCGGTGAGGATAACGCCGCTCGACACCCGCCGTCCACGCCGGATCGTAGAGCCAGCCCTGCCCGCCCGCCAGCACCAGCGCCGCCGGGTCGCCGGGGTGCGCGATTTGCCACTGACGATACGCCTGCACGATCCGCTGAATGTTCTTGCGCGGCTGGAGCGTGCCGAGGAACAGGAAATAACGCTTCGGCAGCCCGTATTTCGCCCGCACCGCCGCCGCATCACCAATCAGCGGCGCGTCAACGCCGGGGTAGACCACGCGAATTTTGCGAGCGGGCGTGCCATAACAGCGCATCAGGTCGTCCGCCGTCGCTTGACTGTCCGCCAACACGACCTGCGCTCGCGCCGCGCTGTAGCGCGTCGTCAAGTCGAGATAAAGGCGCTGCATCGGCGGATGCGCCTGCGGGAACAGCTTATAGCCGAGGTCGTGGACAGTCACGGCGGCGCGTCCGGGAAACAGCACCGGCAGCGTGTGCGCCGGAACCCACGTCAAGTCGGGTCGGTCGCGCCAGAGTTCGGCGGCGAAGCGCAGATGCGTCCACGCCCGCGCGAACGGGATCACCCGCTGAGTCACACGGGCGGAGAGTGGAAACAAGCCCGGCGGCGGCTGATCGCGGAAATAGAGCGTGATCTCGTGATCGGTGTTCAGGCGGATCAGCGCGCGGATCAATTCGAGGGCGTAGTGCTCCGTCCCGGTCACGCGCGCGACGGTCGTGCGGCTGGCATCGATGGCGAGGCGCATGGGTCAGTACCGCGTACCGAGTGTTGAGGAAAGTACCGAGTACTGAGTGCTGAGTGCTGAGTGCTGAGCAAAGAGCAAGGACTGAGGGCGTAGGAGTAACGGGATATGCAGTGTCTCACACTGGTACCGCGACCCGCTAAAGGGGTCGCAACGGCGAGTATTGTTTTGAGTCGCCCCTTCAGTGGGCGACGAATTCTCTAGCCGAGGGTTTAAACCCTCGGCGATGTTGAGCACCAGTTGAGGCAAAGCTACCGTTGGAAAAAGCATAGCTAGTCGGCGCGGCGGCGAAAGATCAGCGGCAGCAGCAGCAGCACGGCGACGATCACCAGCACGACCGGCAGCAGCGGCGCAGCAAACGTGAGCACGCTAGCGGGCAGCACGTTCAGCGTCACCGCCAGACCAACCCCGCCCGCCACCATCAGCAGCACACCGGGCGTGATCACACGCGCGCTGGCGGGGCGCGCCAGAATGCCGTCGAGCACGAACGCCAAACCGAGCGCGACGATCAGCAGCGGGTAGCCCTGCATAAGGTTGATTCCGCCGGATTGCTGCGAAACGGCGTTGATCCCGGCGACCGCGCCACCCAGCAGCAGCGCGACCAGCGCGAAAAACAGTACCCCGCGCGACCAACGCCGCGTACCGAGCCACTGCGCCAGCAGCGACAGCACGATCCCGCCGCCGATCACGAGCGCGACCAGCAGTGGATCGGGCTGCGTGCCGGTCGTCGTCAGCAGCGTGAGCCACGCGCCAATGCCGATCAGCAGCAGCGCCGGGACAACCGATCCCAACTGTCCGCGTTTGAGGGTCATCAGCGGCGGAAGCGCCAACTCCGGTACAAAAGCAGGTGCGATTCGCGCGGCTTCCGCCTGCGCGTCGGCTTCGCCCTCCGGCGTCTGCTCGCTGAACGAGGCGACCGCCGCCAGCGCGGCATCAATGTCGCCGATCAGCCAGTCGTCGCCCATTGCGGGCGGCATGGTCTCGGCGCTCACGACATCCGCCGCGCCAACCGAGGCAGATTCCCATTCGTCAGCACCGGCAGGGGTGCTCGCTTCAGCTTCTTCAGCAGCATCAAAGTCTGGCGTCATGTGCTCGTCGTTTTCGAGTTCAGGGGTCGAATCGTTTTCAGTCATGCTCTGTATTGTGGCGATTTTTCCCCTTCCGCGCAAGCAATTCGCGTCGCATCGCCCGGTTCAACCTTGCGAGTGAGGGAAGCCGCCTGTATAATGCCCCTCTGATGGCGACGTGGCCAAGTGGCAAGGCAAAGCTCTGCAAAAGCTTGATCACCGGTTCGAATCCGGTCGTCGCCTCTGAAGGTATCCATCCGGATGCCTTTTTTGTTCAGTAACGAGTACTGAGCAATGAGTGCTGAGTCAAACGATCAGAACGCAAAATCGATCCAATCAGCGCCACAAGATACCACGCGCAAACCTGCTCCCCTGCCGCTGACCAACTACAGCCTTTCGACCGTTTGCCCCGCGTGCGGCGCGGAGATGCTGCACCACGCCTGCAAAGTCCGCTGCCCGCGCTGCGGTTTCATGTGGGATTGTTCAGAACTCTAAAAGCAGTACCGAGTACTTAGTACTGAGTTTTTCCGCCTAGTCAGCACCTCTGCCAAATGAATTTGCATTTAACTCAGTACTCGGTACTGAGCACTCGGTACTTCCTTTAGGCAATCCAGCGCCACGTGACGAAGCGGGCGACGAACAGCAGCGCCAGCGCCAGCGACGCGCCGTAGACGACAAGCTGCTTGTACCAGCGATCCGCCCAGCCGCCCAGCAAGACGTAGAAGGCGAAGATCACCGCGCCGTAACGCGGCATCCCGATCAGCGTGCCGCTGGCAATCGGGATCAGCAGCGCGAACAGGGCGAAGAAGCCCCACGTCCGCGTTCGCTCGCGGATCAGCAGGACAACCGCCAGCGCCAGATAGAACAGCGTCAGGATCAGGTCGATCCACGAGACGCGCCAGCCGAACCACGTCACGTCCACGCCGCTGAAATAGACCGTGAACGCCTGAATCGGTGTCCCGGCGGCGCGCCCCCACGTCGCGTCGTAGGTCTTGAAGAACGCCAGCGGATCGCCAACGGTGACGCCTGCGATCAGGATGTAGGCGGCAAAGATCAATCCCGGCACAAGCGCGAGGGCGAGTCGGATTAAGAGCGACCCCCTCCCCGACCCTCCCCCGAATTCGGGGGAGGGAGCAAGCACAGGATCGTCTTGCTCCCCTCGCCCCGCTTGCGTGGGAGAGGGGTTGGGGGTGAGGGGGTACCGCCACGCATACCACAGCAGCGCCGGAACCAGCGCGACGCCGACCGAGCGCGTCAGGCACGCCAGCGCCGCCGCGATCACCGCCCAGCCGAAGCGATCTCGCTCCAGCAGCCAGAAGACCAGCACGGAGAGCAGCAGAAACAGCGCTTCGGTGTAGACGCCGGAAAGGAAAATGCTGATCGGCGACGCCAGCAGCAGCAGCGCCGCCCGCCACGCCGTCGATCTGCCGAAGCGGAGCCGCGCCAAGTCGAACAGCAGCACCAGCGCGATCAGCAGCGCGGCGTTGGAGACGACCAGCCCGCCGACCGTCGCGCAGGTGCTCAAGTAGGGCGAGGCGAGGCAGCCCGTCGCCGTCATCCCGCTGGCGAGGTGAACCGCCAGCGGATAGAGCGGCAGGAATGCCATGTCGTCGGCGGGCTGGCGCGTGTTGAGCCAGTCGTAGCCGTCGGTGGCGATGGTCGCGTAGAAACCGGCATCCCAGCGATACCACAGGTCGAGCGCCGCGCCGCCGTCGATCAGGTGCGTGAACTCCGCCCCTTCGTTGGGCGGGTAATAGCGCAGCGCGATCACGCCCGCGCCGACCAGCGCCGCCCGCGTGATCACGAAGGCGAGGATCAGCAGGAGCAGATCGCGCCGGGTCATAGACTATTGCTCCGCAACTAGACTGTCAGGGCTTTGCGCCACGAATGCTCCGGATTATAGCCGAGCAGCTTGCGCGCCTTGTCGATACTCAGCAGCGTGTCGTAGTCGCCGACGTCGCGCAGGGGCACGCCGGGGAAGACTTCCGCCATCAGCTCGGAGTTCGGGCGGTTCATGCAGGTATCGGCGTTGGCGATGATGAAGGCTTCCGCGCCGGTGGTGTCGGCTTCCAGCCCCAAGCGGCAGCTTTGCGCCGCGTCGCGCGCGTCGATGTAGCCCCACAGATTCCACTTGCGGATCATGGGGTCGCCCCAGAAGCTGGGAAAGCGCTGGTAATCGTGCGGCTCCATGATGTTCGAGAAGCGTAAGGCGACGAAGGGGATGCCGCTCCAGCGGTTCATCTGGCGCGCCATTTCTTCGGCGAGCACCTTCGAGAGCGCGTAGCTCAACTCAGGGTAGAGCGGTGCGACTTCGTCAATCGGCGCGTAGTGCGGCTTTTGGCGGTCGAAAGGCAAGCCGAGCGTCGTCTCGCTGCTCGCCCAGACCACCCGCTTGAGTCCGAGCGCGACCGATGCCGCGAACACGTTGTAGTTGAGGGCGTTGTTGACGCGAATGGTCACTTCTTCGGTGAACAGCCCCGGCGCGGGGATCGCCGCCAGATGCACGACCGCGTCCGCGCCGGTCAGCGCCTCGACCGCTTCGCCGTAGTGGGTCAAATCGACGCGCAGAAATTCGGAAATCCGCTCGGCGGGCGCGGCGGTATCGACGTTGAGCACGTCGTAGCCGTGATCGAGCAGGTCGCGCACGACCGCGCGCCCCGCTTTCCCGCTGCCACCTGTAACCACAATTTTAGACATAACCTTCTCCCATGCTGTCCATAAATATGACCCGATTATAGCGCAGCAGCATAAGTCCACGATCCGGTCTCGTTCGCAGGAGGGCAGCTTCTCATCACCGTCAAGTCGCGTTATCATTGCACGGTTCAATCGAACTTACACCTATAAGGAAACATCGCTATGCTTTGGCTAAGAAAACGCTGGCGCTTGATCGCCGGCATTATCGTCCTCATCGTGATCGTCGCGGCGGCGGGCTTCGTGATCTGGGCAAACAGCACCCCCGAACCGCTGCCGACCGCCCTCGCCGCGCTTGAATCCGACGCCGCCGTGACCGTGACCACCGATCCATGGCTGACTTTCACCCCGGCTGATGCCGCGCCGACCGTCGGCTACGTCTTTTACCCCGGCGGGCGCGTCGATCCGCGTTCCTACGCGCCGATGGCGCACGAACTGGCAGCGCGCGGCTATTTGACCGTGATCCCGCCGATGCCGCTCAACTTGGCGGTCTTCGCCATCAACGCCGCCGACCCGGTGATCGCCGCGCACCCGGAGATCGCGCAGTGGGCGGTCGGCGGGCATTCGCTGGGCGGATCGATGGCGGCGCGCTACGTCAGTACGCACGCCGATCAAGTCAGCGGGCTGGTGCTGGTTTCGTCTTATCCCGACATCGACCTGAGCGATCTCGCGCTCGCCGTCAGCGTGATCTACGGCTCGAATGACGGCTTGGCGACGGTCGCCAAAGTTGAGGCGACCCGCGATCTGCTGCCGTCGGCGACGACGTGGGTCGAGATCGCGGGCGGCAATCACGCGCAGATGGGTTGGTACGGCGCGCAGAGCGGCGACAACGAGGCGTCGATCAGCCGCGAGGATCAGCAGGCACAGATGATCGACGCGACCGCGAATTTGTTGGGTCAGTTGGGATCGTGACAATTGTAGGGGCGCACGACGTGCGCCCCTGTGGTGGTTCAATTGCTTAGCAGCCGCCGCCGGGCTTCGGCGCGTACCAACGTGAGGATGCCCATCAAGCCCGCGCCTTTGCCCATCGAGAGTTCCTTGCCGAAGACCTTGAAGACCACGTCGTCATCAACGGTGACGACCTGATCGAGCGGCTGACCGGACACGGTTTCGGCGAGGATCACCGACATCGCCATCGCGCTCAAGCCCTGCGGGTTGAGCACGTCGAAGTAATACTTCAGCGTCCCGTCCGGCTGATCGACCGCCCAGACGTATGCCTCGGACTCGCAGGCGGGCGCGCGGTGCGCCTCGTCGTAGGGCTTGACGGCGATCTCCGGCGGCACGCGCACCTCGTCAAAGCGATCCGCCGTCTCGATCAGCAAGTCTTGCCGTTCGCGCCGGTCGCTGATCGACTCCATATCTTCGACCAGTTCCGCCAGTTTTTCGGGATAGTTCGCCATCATCAGCGCTCAATCGGCACGTTGACGAGGTTGCCGTACTCGGTCCAACTGCCGTCATAGTTGCGCACGCTCGGGTAGCCGAGCAGGTAGGTCAGCACGAACCACGAATGGCTGCTCCGCTCGCCGATGCGGCAGTAGGTCACCACGTCCTGATCCGGCTTCAGTCCCGCCTCGCCCTCGTAGAGCGTCCGCAGTTCGTCGGCAGGCTTGAAACGTGCCGTCATCGGGATTGATCGCCTTGCTCCACGGGACGTTCTTCGCGCCGGGGATGTGCCCGCCGCGCAGCGCGCCCTCATTGGGGTAATCGGGCATGTGCAGCCGCTCGCCGCTGTACTCCGCCGGGCTGCGCACGTCGATCAGCGGTTTGCCCGCCTGCTGATGCGCCAGCACTTGATCGCGGAAGGCGCGAATTTGGCTGTCGTCGCGATCCGGCGCGCTGATACTCGGTCGGCGGATAGTCCACCACGTCACGGGTCATCGGGCGACCTTCGCGCTCCCACTGCGCCCGCCCGCCGTCCATGACTTTGGCGTTGGTGTGCCCGAACAACTGGAACACCCAGAAGGCGTAAGTCGCCCACCAGTTATTCTTGTCGCCGTAGAAGACGACCAGCGTCTCCGGCGTGACGCCGATCCGCGCCATCAACTGCTCGAAGCCGTCTTTGCGCAGATAATCGCGCCGCACTTGATCGTTGAGGTCGGTCGTCCAATCGACCTGCACCGCGCCGGTGATGTGCCGCGAGGGATACAGCAGCGGGTCTTCATTCAACTCGATGATCCGCACGTTGGGGTCGTCAGCGTGCTGAGCGACCCACTCGGTCGAGACCAGCACCTCAGGATGAGCGTAGCCGCGCTCGTTGATCGCAGTCGTCGCCATAGCTTCATTCGCTCCTGCTTGATGAATAAAACAGATATTCATGATAATAACTGCTGGCAATAGGCATGGAAAGGGGCAAATCGAAGCCAATGGCGCTAGTCGTCTGCCGCTCGCCCAATGGAGAGGCGTTCGGGGGTGAGGTTTTCGCACCAATCCGCAGCGTCGTGACCTGAGGCGGCAGTTCGACCACCCCGCTGACGTTGTCGAGGCTCAGCCGGGTATGGTCGAGCTTAAGCACCAGATAAGCATCGAAGGGCACGGTGACGAAGAAGATCGCCGACGCCACCGCCCCGACGACCGGGCGGCGCAGCGCCACGAAATAGACGCCCGCCTCGTCCTGCTCGGTGGCGATCCGCCAGCCGAACGGGGCTTGAACTGTGAGGTGATCTCGATCAGCGGCTGATCGTTGCGGTTGATGCGCACTTCGCCGCCTTTGACGTGCAGGTAGCAAGTCGCGCTGGCGGCAACGCCATAGCGGTAAGTCTGCGCCGAGCGCGCCAATTCCGCGACGGTCGAGGCGGCATTAACGATCTGGGAGAGCGTATTCAAATGCTGCATGTTCGGGACTCCACCGCCTGAGCTATTACGGTCGCCCGATTATAATCAATTTGCAGCGGTAAGGCAGGTGGCGCGGCGGCAAACGCGATAAACGACGCGCAGCCGCAGTTGAGGCAGCGGATCGAATGGTGAAGTGGGGCAAACCAAGACGGTGTACTAATTCGGCGGTGGTACCGGCGGCAGCGGTCCATCATCGGGAAGCTGCATAAAGCACCTCATATCTAAATCATTATCAATATATTTATATCATATCGTCAGTTCTGTCAAACGAAACTAGGCAAATCATCCAACGGTTCTGTATCTCATGAAAGCCCAACGGCTCGCTTGAGGGCGAGCCGTTGTTTGCTTTAACGCGCTGGTCAAAGCGGCGGAGGCACGGGCGGGTGTGGACCGCCGTCGGGCATGGTGTTGAACAGCTTCATCGTAGTCCCCTTAAGAGCTGCGCATCGGTCGATAGCCTCAGCATCTCAGGGTGACTAGCCGTTCGTCCCACCTCACCGGACACAAATCGGACACGGATCGGACAGGTTTCGAAACGTGGGGCAGCCGTCGCTCAAGCGACTTGGAAAGGAGCCGATTTCAAACTATATTTAGAGGGGAATACGACCGAGGAAATCTATGCGCCGACACCTGCTTATTCTGCTGTTCGTCCTGTTCACTGCTGGCGGAGCTGCCGCTCAACAAAGCCCGAGCTACGGCTTTAGCAGTATCGGTGGTCAAGTCAATGCTGGTCAGGTCGTGGTCGATTTCACCGTCACCAACACGAGCGGGACGACCAGCGGCGAGACCGTCCGCCTATTTGACAGCAATGGTGATTTGCTGGCGTCAGCGGACGTACAGCCGCTCGCCGCTCGTGCAAGTACCGACGTGGAATTGAGCACATCCGCGTCCCAGTTCCCGCCCGGTACGATCCAGACGTTTTACATCACCATCGGTCTCGATCAACTGCCACCGCCCGATCAGCGCGGGCAGATTGGCAGCAACAGCATCGGCTCGATTGGCGTCTTCATCCCGCCGCTGAGCGAGCCAACCAGCGCCGCGCCCAACACCGCGCCGTCGATCATCCCAGCCATCGATCTGTCCGAGCCGGATAACCTCGCGCTGGTGATCGGCGTCGCCGCCGTTGTGCTGATCCTGCTGTGGGTCGTGTCGGTCATTGTCCGGCTGCTGTTTTCGCACCCGCCGACCTTCGCGGTGTGGCAGCCACCCTACGTGATCACCCCCTTGATCGATCCCAACTCGACCAACGGGCGACGCCAGCTTTGGCAGCAGCACGCCCAGAGCGATACGCTCCCGCTGCCCTGCTCGCCCGGCAGCTACATGGTGCGCAAGCTCTTGATCGGCAGCAGCGGCGCCAAGCTCTCCGGTTGGCACGTCACCGCGCTGCGGATCAGCCAGTACGACCGTTACGGGCGCGTCGCTCGCAGCAGAGTCGATTGCCGGAAAGGGATTGGTCAAGTCGCTCGACCGCGCCGTCCGCAAAAGCGTGACGCTCGACGCCGAGCACGCGCAGCGCGCCGTCCGCTCGGTCGCGCGCAGCCTGACCAGCGCACTGCTCAAGCGCACCAACAAGCAAAATGCCATCCTGCCGGTCGCGCTCGACCTGCGCTTCACCGGGATGCACGGCGAGGTGCGGATTTTGTTCGAGCTGTACGGCTGTGGTGGCAATAGCTGGAACGAGATCGACCACTGGGAGCCGGAGATGCGCGTCGTCAACGGCAGCATCCACGAGAATTTCACCTATTCGCTGACCGGGCAGCGCGCGGACGAGACCCGCAAGCAGTTCGGCGAGCGGCTGCGCACCGAGCTAACTTATCTGCTGGCGCAGATGGTGCAAGCGCCGCCACCGCCACCACCCCCGCCGCCCGCCGAAGACACCGCCGAGACCGCCGCCGTCTCAACGTGATCTCCGTAAATGAAAACAGCCCCGCTCGGTTGAGCGGGGCTGCCGTTTAGTCTGAAGATCGCTGCGCGTTAGGGCGCGTCGGTCGTGACAACCGCCACACCGGGCGCGGTCGGCGTCCCCGCTACGGCGATGAAGGTGTTGGTACCTGCCGCCAGCGAAACCGCTGGCAGGCTGATCACCACGTCGCCGGGACGACCGGACAGCGTGAAAGCGATGCTGTAGGTTCCCGCCGTGAGATCGAGCGCGTAGTAACCATCGTTCCCGTTCAGCGTGCCGGGATAGCCCAATCGAACCACCCGTGCCTGACCATTGACCAACACGTCGTAGCTGGAACTGCCCTCCACACTGTTGAAGACGCTCAAGCGCGCGGCACCTTCCGCCAGCGGCGAGGTCATCTCGTGGATCGGCGTGATCATGAGCGAGTTCGCTCCGGCTGAGCCGGTCAGCGCGAGCGTCACCCAGTCGCCTTCGGCGACGTCAACGCTTGCACTCGCCGTATCGGCGCTGACTTCGTAGGTGCCCGGTGCGACGCCTACCCAATCGCTAATGCTGGCAAATGCCACGCCGCTGACGTCGGAGCTGGAGCCGTCGACGGAAAGGTCAGCGCTGGTCACATCCGGCGCAAACTGCGCGAAGCGCCAATACGCCGTCGTTTCGGTGGTCGGCGCGGCAGTTGGCTCGGCGGTCGGTTCGGTTGTTGTGACCGGAGCAAGCATCGCCAGCACCGACGGCGGAACCATCACACCGTCAAGCACTTGGACGATGCCGTTGGAGGCAAGCTGGTCAATCCCGCTGATATTCGCGCCCTGCACGGTGAAGACACCGCCGGTCAGGTCGAAAGTCACCGACTCGTCTTGCAGCAGGGTCGGCAGCGTCGGACCGCTGGTCAAGTTACGAAAGAAGTAGCGTCCCGGCAGGACGTGATATTGCAGGATTTGCGTCAGGATGCTGGGGTTCGCCATGATGTCGGCAGGCGACATGCCCATCGACTCCAGCGCGGCGGTAAAAGCGTCATTGGTCGGCGCCAAAATCGTGTACGGTCCACCGGTTGACAGGTCTTGGGTCAACCCGGCGACTTGGAGCGCCCCCAGCAGCGTCGTGAAGCGCCCATCCGCGTCATTCTGCAACACTTCGATCAAGTTAGGACGCTCAGCCGGAACGCCCGCGACCGCAGTCGGTTCGGGGGTGGGTTCAGCCGTTGGTTCGGCGGTCGGTTCCACGGGAGCCAGCATCGCTTGGATGCTCGGCGGCAGAATCACGCTGTCGACCACCAACATGACGCCATTCGAGGCGATATTGTCCACGTCGCTGATGTTCGCGCCGTTGGCGGTGAAGACACCGCTGGTCAAGTCAAAACTGACTTTCTGCCCAACGAGCAGCGAGGGCAGCGTCGGACCGCTGGTCAAATCGCGGAACAGGTAGCGACCGGGGATCACGTGTTGGAGGATGACCTGCTTCAGCAGTTGCGTGTTCGCCATCAGCATATCCTGTGGCAAACCGATTTGGTCGAGCAGCGCCGCGAAGGCGTCGTCGCTCGGTGCCAGCAGCGTGAAGGGACCATCGCCCGCCAGCAAGCCGTTCAAACCGGCAGCGTCAACCGCCGCCAGCAGGGTCGTGAAGCGTCCGTCGTTTGCCAGCAGCGTCGGCAGGTCGGGCAGCGCCGCCGGAACACCGGCAACCGCCGGGGCTTCGGTCGGGACAGCCGTTGGTTCGGCGGTCGGCTCTGGCGGCGCCAGCATGGCTTGAACACTCGGCGGCAGGATCACGCTGTCAACCACCAGCATGACGCCGTTCGAGGCGATATTGTCCACGTCGCCGATGTTCGCGCCGTTGGCGGTGAAGACGCCGCTGGTCAAGTCAAAGCTGACCTTCTGCCCAACGAGCAGTGAGGGCAGCGTCGGACCACTGGTGAGGTCGCGGAACAGGTAGCGACCGGGGATCACGTGCTGGAGGATGACCTGCTTCAGCAGTTGCGTGTTCGCCAGCAAATCGTCCTGCGTCATGCCGGTCTGGTCGAGCAGCGCCGCGAAGGCGTCGTCGCTCGGTGCCAGCAGCGTGAAGGGACCATCGCCCGCCAGCAAGCCGCTCAAACCGGCGGCATCAACCGCCGCCAGCAGGGTCGAGAATTGTCCATCGTTCGCCAGCAGCGTCGGCAAATCGGGCAGCGCCGCCGGTACACCGGCAACCGCCGGAGCTTCGGTAGCGACAACCGCTGGCTCGGCGGTCGGCTCTGGCGTCGCCAGCATCGCTTGGACGCTCGGCGGCAGGATCACGCTGTCGACCACTTGGACGACGCCGTTCGAGGCGAGGTTATCCACGTCGCCGATGTTCGCGCCGTTAGCGGTGAAGACGCCGCTGGTCAGGTCGAAGCTGACGCTCTGCCCGACGAGCAGCGAGGGCAGCGTCGGACCGCTGGTCAAGTTGCGGAACAGATAGTTACCGGGAATGACGTGCTGAAGAATGACCTGCTTCAGCAGTTGAGTATTCGCCAGCAAATCGTCCTGCGTCATGCCGGTCTGGTCGAGCAGCGCCGCGAAAGCGTCGTTGGTCGGCGCCAGCAGCGTGAAGGGACCATCGCCCGCCAGCAAGCCGCGCAGCCCTGCCGCGTCCACTGCCGCCATCAAGGTCGTGAAACGCCCATCGGAGTCATTGTCCAGTAGATCAGGGATATTCGGACGATCCTGAGCAAACACCTGTAATATCGGCGTCAAGAACACCGCAAGTAACACCAAAAACAAAGCAATTTTACGCATTCGTTCTCCTCCTCGTGACAAGGGATGTGGTCAACTCTATAACCCGGCTCAGAAAAAGAAACGATTTAAACTTTCCCCGTGCATCGTCGTCTGTTCCAACCCAATTGGGCTGTGGATGGTTGCTTTTGCCGAAAACCAAAAGTTTGAATCAATTCAAATAGTACACAACAACCATATTGTAACATGATTTGGTATTCGAGGAGCAAGCAATGCTCCGCGACCATTCACTCTTCCGGCGGGCTGCCAGTCACCGCGTAGATCACGCACGCCGACCGCCGAAAGCAGCAGACTGCCGAACAACCCAATCGCCTGAAACTGCCCGAAGAAGACGTCGCTGGTCGCCGTGCGCGCGTGCGATCCAAAGCCGAGAAAGTCCGCCATGCCCGGTCAAGTCCCGCCAGCACCAGCCCGGTCAGCGTCAGCCGCACGCCGATCTGCTGGGCGAGGTTCGCCGCCCGCCCGACGTAAAACGTGAACTTGACGTAAATCAATGCGCCCAGGTCGAGCAGACCGAAGCCGATCAGGATCGACACGAACTGCACAGACGCCAACGCCCGACGGCGGGCTGAATCCCGGTCACGCCGGGAAACAGCCCCATCAGCGCCAGCACGATGCCGAGCGCGGCGAACGCGATGCCAAACTGCGCGATGCCGATCATCAGGGCAGCGACTGCCTCAGTTTGCGCAGCATATTGCCGCCCAGGATCGCTTCGATGTCGGTTTCGCTGTAGCCCCGCTCCCTCAAGCCATCGCCGATCTTCCACAGATCCGTGACGGTGTCCATCCCTTCCGGGATGCTCTCCACGCCGAAACCGCCGTCGAAATCGGTGCCGATGCCGACGTGCGCCGCGCTGCCGGTGATCTGGCAGACCGTGTCCATCGCGTCGAGCATGGTCGTAAACGGCACGTCACTGCGCGGGTCGCCTAGCTTCCAGTCGTTGCTCAGGAAGTTGTTGTACGGCACGATGCCCATCACGCCGTCGCGCTCCGCCAGCCGCGGATCATCTCGTCGGACAGGTGACGGTCGCTGTCGCGGAAGCGGCGCGGGTTGCTGTGGCTGGCGATCACGATGCCCTCGTAGCGATCCACCGCTTCGAGGAACGACTCCTCCGCCATGTGCGACAGGTCGAGAATCGCGTTGAAGCCCGCCATCACTTCGAGCAGATCGCGCCCCAGATCGGTCAGCGGACCGGGCTGCCCCGTGCCGCCGCAGTAGCGCGACGCCTGCCACGCCGGACCGACGATCCGCAAGCCGCGCTCGTACCACTCCTCGAACTGCTTCGGCTCGCTGATCGGGTCGGCGTTTTCCATCAGCAGGACGATGCCCTGCCGGTGATCGGCGATCTCCTTGCCCGGCTGCCACGTCTCGATCACGGCGTCGAGTTCCGCCTGCGTGCGCACAAGCTGCAGCTTGGTCGCTTTCGTCGGCGAGGCGCTGGTAGTAATCCAACTGCGCCATGCCCAGCTGATAGGCTTCGCCGGCGTCCTTGTAATGCGGCGTGACCGACGCCGCCATCATGTTGGCGCTCTGCGGCGCGGTGAACATCGTCGCAAAGACGACCGCGACGCGCCCGAGCAGGCTGTCCGGCAGCCCGACCGTCGCTATGCCGTTCGGGTGATCGCTGTTCGCCTCGTTGCGCCGCTTGTCCGCGACGCTCTGGCGGTAGTCGCGCCCGAAGCGCAGCGCGTTGTAGGCAATATCCTCATGAGCATCGACGATGAACATTTTCGCGTCCTAACGCTGCAGTCATTCGCGCGAGCGATTGTACGCCCCGCGCCCTAAAATGCCAACGACCAGCTTAACCACCGGTAAGAACTACGCAAGATTTCCGCCGCAGGCTTGAAGACAATGCTATGATGATGACATCACTCAGCAAAGGGCAAACTCATATGAAGAAACCCGGAATTTTAATCGGCGCGCTGGTCGGCGGCTTGTTGACGCTGCCGCTGCTGGCGCTGCTCTACGTCGGCAGCAGATCGCGGGCTTCCCTTTGTGCCCTTCGGTGTTCAACAACGTCCGCGACTACACCCCCGGCAGCATGCTCACCGCCACCATCGACACCATGACCGCGCTGTTCACAGGGCTTGGGCGTCGCCACCGATACGGCCGCCAAGTCGGTCGAACAGTCGATGGGCATCGTCATGCTGCTGGTGATCGGCATCGTCGCGGGCGCGATCTTCTTCGCCGTCATGCGCCGCGTCGACGCAGCGGCAGGAATGGCTGCCCGGCGTGCTCCTCGGCTTGATCGTCGGCATGCCGCTGACGCTGCTGAGCGTCGCCGACACGGCGCTCTACACCGCCGACCAGACGACCAGCGTCGTCTGGCTGATGGGCTTGTTCCTGCTCTGGGGCTATGCCCACAATTGGGCCTATAACCGCCTCGTCGCTCCGGTCATGCCCGCAGTCCGTCAATCGCCGAAGCAGATGCGCGGTACAGCAGATCGACCGCCGCCAGTTCCTGATCACGCTCGGCGCGTCGACCGCAGCGATCACGGTGGTCGGCGCGCTGGGTCGCACTCGCGGGCGGCGAAGGCGGAGTCCGCAGCAGTTACGATCGCGCCGGATACAACCGCCGTCCCCAACCCTGACCTGCCCAACGCCGACGCCGCGGTCGTGCCCGCGCCGGGGACGCGCCCGGAACTGACCAACGTCGCCGACCACTACCGCATCGACATTGCGCCGGTGCCGCCGGAGATCGACCTGGCGACGTGGACGCTGCCTTTCGTCGCACACCGCCAACGACGGCACGAAGACGCAGCTTGCCGAATTCACGATCGACGACCTCCGCAACAACTTCGAGTCGATGGAGCAGTACATCACGCAGGGCTGCATCTCCAACCGCATCGGCGGCGACTTGATCAGCACGGTGCACTGGACGGGCGTCAGTATGCAGAAAGTGCTCGCAGAGGTTGACCTGCCCAGCGACGCGACTCACCTGCTACATCACCGGCGCGGACGGCTTCTTCGAGACTGTCGCGCTTCAGGACAGATCAACGACGACCCGGCGATCATGCTCGCCTACGACTTCGACGGCGAGCCGCTGCCCGACCCGCAACGGCTTTCCGCTGCGCATCCACATCCCCAACCACTACGGCATGAAGCAGCCCAAGTGGATCACCGGAATTCGAAGTGCTCAATCACGACGTGGATGGCTACTGGGTCGTGCGCGGTTGGGATAAGGAGGCGGTCGTCCGGGCGACGTCGGTGATCGACACCGTCGCGACAACCAGAAGTTCAGCAGGACGGGCAGCAGTTGATCCCGGTCGGCGGCATCGCCTGGGCAGGCGATCGCGGCATCTCGAAGGTCGAGGTCAGCGTCGACGGCGGCGACTGGGTCGAAGCCGAACTGCGCGATCCGCTCTCGACGGAGACGTGGGTGATCTGGCGCTACAACTGGCCTTTCGCCAGCGGATCGCACACCTTCGCGGTGCGCTGCTACGACGGCAACGGCGACGATGCAGATCACCGACGACAATCCGCCGCATCCCAGCGGCGCGACCGGCATCGACAGCGTCAGCGCGACGTTTACGGATCTCGCCTCCCGCTAACTTCGCTGAACACCCCCTCTGCTACAACGTGAGAGGGCGTAAAAACAGATTGCGAACGGGTTTTTAAGTCCCCTCTCTATTAATGGCGAGGAGATTTAGGGGTGAGGTTGTTTTCAGCCGTGCCTCAATCGCCTCGACGGTCGTCCGCGCCTCGCTGCGGATGTTGTGCAGCGGACCCAAGCCCGCGATAGTAGCGCCCGACCAGATACAGCCCCGGATACCCGGCGATCTCCGTGCCGTCGGGGTCGCTGCGGACGAGCCAGCCCTCGCTGTCGGTTTCGTAGTCGATGTCCAGATAATCCAGCACCGGGCGATACCCCGTACACATGATCACGGCATCGACCTCGTGACGACTGCCGTCGTCCAAGACCGCGCAGTCGCCTTCCAGCCGCGCCAGCCCTTTGACCGCCTCGATCCGTCCCGCCCGCACCGCGTCGATCAGGTCACGCCCGCGCGCCGGAGCCGACGTGCCGACGCGGTCATCACGGTTGGGTGCCAGCGGCAGGTCAAGGTCAGCGAGATCACGGTAGGTCTGGTAATTGACGTGATTAAGGAAGCCTTTACGCCAGCGCTTGGGCAGCAAATTCGAGATCAAGTGCCAGACGGTGTTGGGCAAGCCGTAGGGATACTGCCGCGCGATCACGATGTCGCTGCGGATCGCCAGCAGCACCGGCTGCGGCGTCACGCCGTTGAGCGCGACGGCGATATCCACGCCACTGGGTCCGTTACCGACCACCAGCACACGCTGACCCGCGAAATCTGCCGGGTCGGTAAAGTCGTGCGAATGCAGATAGCGCCCGCTGAAAGTCTCGACGCCGGGGATCTGGGGCAGATACGGGTTGCCGAAGCGCCCCGACGCGATGATCACGCAAGGGTAGCGCTCGACCCCCTGCGACGTTTCCACTAGCCACTGAT
This sequence comes from uncultured Chloroflexia bacterium, assembly GCA_963848465.1. Taxonomy (GTDB): domain Bacteria; phylum Chloroflexota; class Anaerolineae; order Aggregatilineales; family Phototrophicaceae; genus Flexifilum. Next base: position 31,099 of record CAWKDY010000025.1, read on the forward strand.
CACCATCCGGCGCAACCCGCTTGACCTCAACGCCGAGGTCGATGTTGAACTCGTGCCGCTGCATATAGTCGCTGATGTAGCGGTAGAAGTCGCGCCCCAGCGGGTAAATGCCGTACTTCAGCGGGATACGCTGTCCCGGCAGATGGGTGACAAATCCGGCGGTGTTCAGCCGCAGCGACGGATAAAGATTCGACCACGTCGAGGCGTAGACCAATGCGCGATCTACCGCGCGATAGGAGATGCCCGCCTGCTGCAAATAGTAAGCGCTGCTGATCCCGGAAGGACCCGCCCCGACGATAAAAACCGCTTCAGCCATTGATGCCTAATTCCCGCTGGGCGCGGCGACGGTCTGCGCGACGGCGGTCGCGGTCTGCGCCACCAGTGGACGGTAAGGCGACGGCACCGCAAGCAGCGTTGCGACGTAATTGGCGGCGTCGTCGGTGCTGCGCGGCAGAAATTCAGCGTAGATTTGAAGCTGCGGCGCAGCCATCACGTCGCGGGTGAGCGCCACCATCGTGTCGATACCGTTATATTCCTCAACCGGCGCTTGCAGATGGTAGACGCCGACGGCGATCAAGCCGACGACGAACATGAACAGCGCGATCACCCCCAGCACGACCCCCACGCCGCGATTCGAGCGCTTAGCCGTCGGCGTCAGCACCCGCATGATCATCGGCGAAGCGGCTTCATCGGCGCGCGCCTTCAACGCTTCGAAGTCGTAGCCGCCGCTGAGATCGACGACTTCCAGATGCCCGATCAGATCGGGTAGCGTCACCGGGACGTTCGCCACCGGGATGATGTGCAAGCTCAGGTCGAGCGCCTGATCCAGCCGATCCATGAAAGCTTTGTCCGCAAACGCCGCCGGGGAGACGAGCAGCAGCACCACGTCGCCGCGCACCGGGCTGCCGTCACTGACCTGATAACCCGCTGCCGCGAAATCTTCGCTGATCCGCTGCGCGACCTTCGCGTCGCTTGAACTGGTGATAATTTTGAGCATCGTCTCTCCTACGAGCGCCAGCCTAAAGGTAAATTTTCCCCGTAGGGGCGCACAGCCGTGCGCCCCTACACCACAGCTACATGATCGCAACCCGTAGGGGCAAGGCGCGCCTTGCCCCTAAAAAACAACCTCATCGCGTCTCGTAGGGGCAGGTTTGAAACCTGCCCCTACACCAACCTCAACCGCTCACCAGCTCCATTGAACGGATGTAATTCACCACGTCCCACCACTGATCGGCGCTGTAATCGCCCGAGCACGGCGGCAGACTCCACCAGCCGTCGCGTGTGACCGCCGCGTAGAGCACTTCGTCGCGGGTGCGGCTGAGCCGACGCACCAATTCTTCAAGGTCGCCGTTGCCCGCCCATGCGCCGCACGCCTGATCGTACAGGGTTTGCCCGCGCGTCACCGAGGCTTGGCTCGGCAGCACGACGTTGATCACCTGTGGCGGCGGGTTGAGCGTCAGATCGTAATCATCGCCGACCTTCGCCGTCAGCATAATCCCGATCACCAAGATAGCAATCGACGCCGCAATCGCGCCCAGCGACACCGTCATCACCGCCGGGCTGAAATCGAGCGAGCGATAGAAGCGGCTCAATAGCGGATACGCGGCGTAGATCAGCGCGGCGAAGATCGCCGCCAGTGCCAGCCAGTTGAGCAGCGTCGGCGCGCGCGAGTTGATTACCGATGCGTCGTCGCTGATCTGCCAGTCGAACGCCGCGCGAGTCGTCACCGCGCCAGCCGCCGGATCACTGACTTGGACGACCGTCCACCACTCACCGGGCTGGCTGATGTCGTCGCCGACCGAGGCATACAGCCCGTCGCCGATGCTTTCGAGTTGATGCCAGTCGCCGCGCGCATCGCGGGCGGGTTCGCTCATCCGCAGCGAAATCGCCAGCCCATCGACCGGCTGACCACCCTTTTCGACCGAAACGTCGTAGGTGTTGATCCCCGGTCCGCCGGGGGTGATCGTCGTGCTGATCACGTAGTCGCCCACCGTTTGCGAACCGCTCGGCGGCGGAGTTGTCTGCCCGGCGAGCGTCGGCTGCGGGATCGGCGTCGCGCTCAGGTAGCCGACCGAGATCAGCACCACCAGCGCCAGCACCGCCTCGATCCGCAGCGTCGGGATGAACCCCTGCAACCGCGCGATCAGGCGAGATGAGCGTTGGTAGCGCTCCGGCGAGACGGCGACGTGATGCGCCGCTCCGACCGCCACCAGCACCGCCACGAGGATCAGCTTGAGTGCCAGCGCGCCGCCGTAGCTCGAGACGAGTTCTTGCGGGGTCGTAAACCAGTTGAGCGCGTTGTAAATCCCGGTCGCGATCACGATGACCAAGCCCGCCGTCGCAATTCGCGTGAAGCGACGCAGCGCCGCGAGGATCGCCTGACGGCGCGCCTCACCCGCATAGGGCTGAACGGCGACCGGCAAGACCAGCGCCAGCGCCGCGACTCCGCCCGCCCAGAAGCCGACCGCCGCCCCGTGCAGCCAATCGCTGGCGATGGCGATCCACGGCAGCAGCAGCGACCCGGCGGCGTGGCTGGCGACGCTGAACGTCCCCAGCACCAGCATTGCCACCCAAACGTTCGCCACCCAGAAGGCGCGCACGGTCTCCGGCTGGCTGCCGCGCAGATAAATGCTGGCAGCGAACAGCAGCGCCTCCAAAATCAGCAGCGCCATGCGCGCGTTCCACGTATCGCCGAAGGTCGTGCCGATCCGCACGACGTTATACAGCCCATCACCGATCACGCGCCCGGCGTCCGCGCCGAAAAAGACCATCGACTGCTGGATCAGCGCGAGGACGTTGCCGCCAAAAGCGACTACCAGCGCGATCCCGACGATCCAGTTCAGACGGCTCATCACGCGCGGCGGCAGCAGTCCGGCAGGATACTTGATACTGCCCCACGCCGGAACCAGCACCATCGAGTAAACGGCGAACGCGCCCAACAGCAGCAGCGCCGACGACAGCACCAATACCCGCCAGACGACTTCCAGCGGGACGGCTTGATCGCCGCTGGATGCGCCAGCCACACCGGCAACCGCATCACCGATGAAGAAGACCTGACTGGTGACAATCACGTGACCGTCGCTGGCGAATGCCGTCCGCAGTTCGGCGATGTAAGCACCATCTGGCAAATTGGGAGGCAGCCGGGTCGAAAGCAGCGACAAATCCGTGTCGTCGACACCACCGGTAGCGATCACATTGCCCGCTTGGTCGCGTACCGTGATCGTGGTGAACTCCGGCTCCAGATTCTCGCTGAACCAGTATTGGATGCGCGCGGGTGAGCGCTGTAAGACGGCGCGATCTTCGGGGATCGCGCGGACGATATAGCCATGCGCCAAGACGGCTGACGGCGCGACTAGCACCACCAGCAGCGCGGCGACTAGTGCTCGGCTAATCCAGAGTAAAGCGATCCGGCGCGTCGGGGGCAGGCGTTGTCTCAGATTGATCACGCTTGATGTCTTCTTGTTCGGCAAATTCAGGGCGCGTATTGCGACTCTTGACCCAGCTAATTCCCATCATGACGAGGAAAATCACCGCCGCGCCGAGCATGATCAACTCGTCGAACGGTCCAAGCGCCCCATGCGCTAGAATGATCGGAACACGCATATCAGCTTCCTTACGTCATCTGCGATTTTATTGTACACCAGCCGACTGGTTTTTGTGCGCTTTTTCACGATGGTCTTATGGAAGCAGCCGTGAGCGATCAGGTTAGAGCGGTTGCAAAACAAAACGCGCTCGTGATGAGCGCGCTTTGTCATAAAGATTTTGATGCCCCCAGAGGGATTTCGAACCCCCGACCTTGCACTTAGGACGCGCCCGCTCTATCCAGCTGAGCTATGGGGGCGATTATCTGTTTTATTTTAGCATAGGTACAGCCAGTATCAACGCCTATGTATTCCCGTCGGTGTTAGGCGGGATTGCGGGTTGAAATATCGATTAACTCGGATACAATGTTCTACATCATGGCCCCGTAGCGCAGCGGCAGCGCAAGTGCCTTTTAAGCACCTGGTCGCAGGTTCGAATCCTGCCGGGGTCATCTAACGAGGAGTTGTTTCAAACATCGACCAGTCTTCGGGCTGGTCTTTGTTTTCCCGCCGCTGACGATCTCCGCCGCCGACATTGCCAAACTGCATCACCACTATATCCACGTCTATGGTCAGTAAACGGATTAAAGAACGGATCAACCCGGCAGGAAACCTAAGCGGAGTCGCGTTTGATCAGCTCGTACGAGCTTTTCCACACGCGACGCCCGTTGATATTTGGGTTTTCGAGGCGTTCAAACAGTGCGCGCGCCAACTTTTCGCCGATGTCGCGCGGATTTTGGGCAATGGTGGTCAGCGATGGGCGGACGATGGTCGCTTCAGGGATGTCGTCGAAGCCGATCACCGCGACGTCGTCCGGCACCGAATAGCCCGCTTCTTGCAAAGCAAGAATGACGCCGATTGCCATCAAGTCGTTGATGACGACCAGCGCCGATGGCACGTCGCCACGCGCTACCAGCGCCCGCGCGACTTGTTTGCCACTCTCAAGGCTGAAGTCGCCATTGATGATGTAACGGGGGTCGATTTCCAAACCGCTGTCCGTTATCGCGCGGCAGAACCCGTGCAGACGACGCGGTCCGGGTGGCAGCGATTTGGGGACGCCGACGTAGCCGAGCGTTTTGTGCCCGCGCTCGTCGATCAACCAGCGTGTCGCTTCGTAGGTGGCAACCTCGTCTTCTACGTAAATCACGTCGATGTTCGGATGGTCAATCTGAATACCCAGCACGACAATCGGGATGTGAGTTTGCGTCGCGAAGTGATCCAACTCGGCGGTCGTCAAGTGAATCGGAACCATGATCACGCCGTCGACGCCATGACCCAACACGATCTCGCAGAAATGTTTCTCATGCTCGTAAATGTGGTCGCTGTTGGAGATCACCACTTCGTAATCGTGCGTGCGCGCTACGTCCTGAACCGCGCGCGCCATCGTGTGGTAGAAGCCGTTCGACAGGTCGGCAATCAACATGCTAATGGTCTGAGTCCGGCTGGTGCGCAAGCTGCGCGCAACCACGTTGGGGCGGTAACCCAGTTCCTCGACGGCGGCGAGCACGCGCTGGCTGGTTTCTTCGCTGATCTGCGCCGTGGTTTCGGTCCGGTTGATGACGCGCGAGACAGTCGGTTGCGATACACCCGCCAGTCGGGCAACGTCGTACATCGTCGGTTGCTTACGCTTTGCGGGGCGCTTAATTGGCATGGCTTAGGCAGTTAATCCCTTGGTGTAAGTTCATGTCGCTATAGCTAATCGGATGTCATCATGCGCTATTCTGACCGATTATACACCTGATAACATCCGGATTTGCCGACAATTTATTATGGCGTTGATTTTAGTCCGTTGTCGATAAATTGGTAAATTGCACAAACCAAATGCTTGACATGTCTTTGAGAAATTGATAGCATCGGTAAATGTGCATTCGAATGCACAAAATTAAATACTTAGTCTAGTTTTGCTCCTTTCGCTATTTTGCTGGTTTGCTCTGCATTCGAGAACCTGCTTTTAACGCATAGCTGAAATTGGAATTTAATCAAAAGAATTATGCCGGAATTAAAGCCTTTTCGCCCCAATCTGCTGCCTCAATGTGTTGATTCTGCGTGTGCCCTACTTCACTTCCGTACACTGCTTTATCCCAATCAACAGAACCTTGATGATTCCTCAATACCGCATCCTCGGGTCGGTATTGTTCCGTTCGACCCCACATCAAATAGCACCGGAAGGAGGTGAAACGCGCGAAGCCAGCGAGGGTCTCTGGTTCAAGACGGCTGTTTCTATCGCTTTTGGTCGTTCAGACGCCCGAAAAGTTGGATGGCTTCAAGAGATGTCAAATTGAAGTCCGTACATAGTTGAGAGTTTCGTTGTTTTAAAGGAGTATCCAAATGTTGAAGCGTTCGACTTTATTCAGTGGAATGCTGGCAGTCGTAGCGATTGTGGCGATGTTCGCCCTCTCGCTCACCAGCACCATGGCTCAGGATGCCACGCCTGTGCCGACCGAAACCCCGATTGTCGCCGAGATCGGTGCCGGCGGTAGTATGCACATCTCCTTCTGGAACGGTCTGACCGGTTCCGACGGTGTCACCCTGAATGATATGCTGGCGCAGTTTGCGACAGAAAACCCGGACATCTCGATCACGGTCGAAATGATCGCGTGGAATACCCTGTATCAGAAGCTCCAGACGGCATTCGTCGCTGGCACATACCCGGACATGTTCCTGCTCCACGCAGCTGAAGTTCCTCAGTACGCCAGCTTCGGCGTGCTCAAGGACCTCAGCTCTTGGTACACCTCCGGCGGTGGCTGGTTCCCGGATGACGATATTTCGCAGACCACCATGAACGGCATGGAATATGAAGGCGTGAAGTACGGCATTCCATTGGACAACCACGGTCGTGGTCTGTGGATCAACACCGCCATGTTCGACGCCGCTGGTATCAGCACCGACCCGGACACTGCCCCGACTGACTATGCTGGTTGGGTCGAACTGTTCCAGAAACTCACGCTCGACAAGAATGGCAACAACGCTCTGTCGCCCGATTTCGACCCCGAAAACGTGGTGCAGTGGGGCTACACAGTTGGTGAGTGGCCGAATGTCAACTTCATTGCCGGTCTGTATCAGAACGGCGGACAATTCCTGAGCGACGATGGCAAGACCATCATGGTCAACTCCGACGCTGGCGTTACGGCGCTTCAGCAAGCCGTCGATCTCGTCTACAAGTACCACGTTTCCCCGCCGGCGGCTGGTTTCGACACGTGGCAGGGCTTCGGAGCTGGCGCAGTTGCCGTGCTCCCCACCGGAACTTGGTTCCGTAATCAAGCGCTGCTGTTCACCGACATCCCCAGCATGGCGTGGCGCAACTTCCAGTTTGGTCCTCAGCCCGCAGCATGGTTCGGCGCCCATACCTTTATGGTTCCGGCTGAACTGAGTGGCGACAAACTCGCTGCTGTCGAAAAGATCATCCAGTGGGTCTCCGAAAATGAAGTCGGCTGGGCAGCTTCCGGTCAGGTTCCGGCGCGTTTGTCCGCGCAGGCAGCCCTTGACCCGGTGAACTATCCTTCCAACATTCTGATTGGGCAGACCTTCACGGATTACGGCGTGACCGATCCTCGCACCACTGTGACGCAGGAACTGCTCGTCGACCTCGATGCCGAACTGCAGAACGCGCTCAACGGTATCAAGGAGCCTAAGCAGGCTTTGGACGATGCCACCGCGTTGATGCAGCAGGTGTTGGATCGGCAGTAGTCTGGGCGCCTTAGGGCGTTACTGCTAATTGAAGTCAGTGTTTGTGGGGTAGATCGCAGATCTGCCCCACACTGTTCCTGAAGTAACAACGCAATTGATCCGGATTCCTAAAAACCAATTACCTGCGAAAAAGTACTGCTGTATCTCGTGTCACCTTCGTCATGGCGATGCATCCAATAGATTTCAGAGGCATTTGGAGCAGAGGACAGGTTTAAGTATGTTAGACACCATTAACCAGCGGCTCGGCAAGCCCAAATGGCTTAGTCCTATTCTTTCACCCAGCCTGAAGACTCAAGAGGTGATCGCCGCGTACATCTTCCTAACACCCTTTTTGATCTTCTTCCTGATCTTTGTTGTCCGTGCGGTGATTGCCTCGGTCGGTTACAGTTTTCTCGACTGGCGTCTCCTGCGCCCAACCACCCCCTATATTGGTTTAGAGAACTACGCCGAGTTGTTCAAAGATCAAATTTGGTGGGATTCAGTCAAAAATACGATCTATTTCACCATAATGACAGTGATTGGGTCTACGATCGTGGCACTCGTAGCGGCACTTGCCGTTGTACGACCGATCAAAGGGCAGCAGGTTTTTCGGGTGATTCTTTACATCCCCCAACTGATGTCGGTCGGTGCTGTCGGTCTGATCTGGGTCTGGTTGCTCAGCACTCAGTTTGGCGTCATCAACTATTTCTTGAGCTTCTTGGGTATCCACCCGATCAACTGGCTGGGTGATCCCAATCTAGTGCTCCCCGCGCTCAGCTTGACGACCATCTGGTGGGGTTTCGGCTTCCCCATGCTGATCTTTATCGCCGGTCTTCAGGGTATTCCCGAGCACCTCTATGAAGCGGCGAAAATCGATGGTGGTAACGGTTGGCAAATTTTCTGGCACATCACTCTGCCGCTGCTGCGCCCGACTCTCCTGTTTGTGACGGTGACCAGTGTCATCGGCAATTTTCAGGTCTTCGGGCAGCCTTACATCATCACGGGTGGTGGCGGACCGGGACGCGCATCATGGACGGTCATCATCTATTTGTACAACCAAGCTTGGATCGCTTTCCGCATGGGATACGGCTCGGCTGTCGCGGTTGCCATCGCCCTCATCATGGGTGCGATTACGACCTTCCAATTCCTCATTATCGGCCGCCGCGTCGAGTACTAGTGGGAGACTAGAGTTATGGAATTCATTAGAAAGCGCTTCTCGAGTAATAATCTCGTAACCTATGCGCTCCTGCTGGTGCTCGTTGCTTTTGTTTTGCTCCCGCTGTTGATCGCGGTTTCGCAATCGCTTATGACCAATCAGGAAGTCAACCGCTGGCCCCCCATGTTGATTCCTCCAAATCCGACGCTGGAAGCTTACAAACAAGTGCTGACCCAGCAAGACTTGCGCCTGGACTTGTGGCTGCGTAACAGCTTGATCTCCGCCACCGGCTACACTGCTATGGTGATGATCCTGTGCGCGCCCGCCGCCTATGCCTTTGCGCGGTTGCGCTTTCCCGGCAACAAACTGCTGTTTGCCTTCCTGTTGATCACCATCATGATTCCGGGGCAGGTCACCCTCATTCCCAACTATCTGTTGATGCGCGACCTACATTGGCTGGATACTTTCAACGCGCTGATCTTTCCCGGCGCGGCGAACGTCTTCGGCGTCTTCCTCTTACGCCAATTCTTCCAAGCGATTCCGCAGGAACTGGAGGAGGCGGCATTTCTCGACGGTGCCGGTTACTTTGGTCGGTTCCGCTACGTGATTTTGCCGCTCTCGGTCAACGCGCTGACGGCGCTGGGCATCTTCGTGTTTCTGGGACAGTATAACGACCTGTTCTGGCCCATCATCGTCACCAGCAGTCTTGAGACGCGGACGCTGCCCGTCGGCTTGTCGATTCTTAACCAATCGTATGCCGGTCAATATCGTCCCATGATCTTAGCTGGCGCGGTGCTGTCTACCCTGCCTATTTTGATCGTCTATATCATTTTCCAGCGCCAGATTATCAAGGGCGTCACGATGACTGGTATGGCTGGGCGCTAAACAGCTCGGCACGTGAGTATCCGTCGCTCACGATTGCGCGCTCGTATTGTCGAGAATAGGGATAGAGAATTGTCAGGATCGAGATAATTCGCTCCTGCTGGTGAGGCTTTGCATTTTGCCAGACCGAAAACGAGGCTTAGTCCTCGGCGCTGTGGCGCGACCATTGAAATATATATGCTTGCTTGAGTTGATTGCCCTGATAAGCTTAGGAGCATTTCCCATGCCCTCCACCGCACAATCTGCTTCGACATGGCACAAGGCGGAGCCATCGCTTCGAACGCAGTGGTATGACGATGTTTCGCCCGAGAACGCACTGCCGGAATATCCACGCCCGCAGTTGGTACGCCCTGAATGGCTCAACTTGAATGGACTCTGGGAGTTCGCCCCTGCGCCTAATGCGGACGATCTGCCCTTCGGCAAAACTTTGCCTGAACAAATCCTCGTGCCTTATCCGGTTGAGTTGGCGCTGTCCGGGGTGATGCGTCACGAGTCGAAGCTCTGGTATCGCCGCGAGTTCGACATCCCATTGGGCTGGGCGGGCGAGCGCGTGCTGCTGCATTTCGGCGCGGTCGATTGGCAAACGACGGTCTACGTCAATGGGCAGCAGGTCGGCACCCATACCGGCGGCTATGATGGCTTCAGCTTCGATGTCACTGACCAGCTTAACGCCCAAAATCCGCAGGAAATCGTCGTCTACGTCGAAGACCCCACCGATCAGAATGGGCAGCCGCGCGGCAAACAAGCGTCCGAGTCCTACGCCATTTGGTACACGCCCGCGTCCGGTATCTGGCAGACCGTTTGGTTGGAGCCGGTCGCCGCCGCGCACATTGATCACCTTGACCTGACGCCCGACATCGACGCGGGTGTGCTGCGCTTGACCGTCAGTGCGGTGGGCGCTGGCAGCAGCGTGCGGGCGACGGCATTCGCGGACGGCGAGCAGGTCGCGGCAGTGACGGGAGCACCCGGCAGCGTCCTCGAACTCGCTATCCCCGCCGCCCATCTGATGGTCGCCCGATGATCCGTTCCTCTACGATTTGCAGGTTGAACTGCTCCGCAACGGCGAACCGGTCGATCTGGTCGGCAGCTACTTCGGGATGCGAAAAGTCTCGATGGAGTCGGGCAAGTTAGCGCCGCGCCTCCTGCTGAACAATCAGTTCGTCTTTCAGATTGGACCGCTCGATCAAGGCTACTGGCCCGACGGCATCTACACCGCGCCGACCGATGAGGCGCTGCGTTTCGACTTGGAGTTCGCCAAGCAGGTCGGCTGGAACATGGTACGCAAGCATATCAAGGTCGAGCCGGATCGCTGGTACTACTGGGCGGACAAACTCGGTTTGCTGGTTTGGCAGGATATGCCCAGCCCGGATCCCACCAACCAGATCGCCATCCCCGAAGGCGACTTCGAGCAGGAACTGACCGCCATGATCGCCGGGCGGAGCAACCATCCGTCGATTGTGCTGTGGGTCGTCTTTAATGAAGGGTGGGGGCAGACGCAGTTTGGCTCCGGTGGGACGGCACGCTATACCCGGCTTGCTCAAGACCTCGATCCAACCCGTTGGATCACCGGGGCATCCGGCTGGACGGATTACGGCGTCGGCGATATCAGCGACATTCACACCTACGTTGGACCTGAAGCGCCGCCGCCGGAAGCACATCGCGCCAGCGTTCAAGGCGAATTCGGTGGCTTGGGGCTGCACATCCCCGGTCACGAATGGACTAGCGAGAGCTTCGCTTACGAATGGATGGATAATTCCACCATGCTCACCGACCGCTACGTGGGCTTGATCCAGCAGTTGCAAACGTTGATGGTCGAATCCGGCTTGAGCGCCGCCGTCTACACCGAAACCACCGACGTCGAGCAAGAACTGAATGGCTTTTTGACCTATGACCGTGCCATCGTCAAGGTCGATGTGGATCAAGTGTCCGCTGCCAACCGAGACTTAATTGAGCAATCCTTACGCATTCAAGGAAAGGCACTCTAATGTCGCAGTCACTGAAAGCGCGTGTCTATCTCGACACGAACCGAACTATCAGCCCGATTTCGCCGCTGCTGTTCAGCGGCTTTGCCGAACACATGGGGCGCTCTATTTATGAAGGTATTTACGATCCCGCCTCGCCTCATGCCGATGAGCGTGGACTGCGCAACGATGTGATGGCGGCGCTGCGGGAACTCAATTTCCGCGCCATGCGTTACCCCGGCGGCAATTTCCTGAGCGGCTATCGCTGGCTGGATGGTGTCGGCCCGAAAGATCAACGCCCCCGCCGCCGCGATCTCGCCTGGCAGTCGATCGAGACCAATCAGTTCGGCACCAACGAATTCATGGAATTCTGCAAGGCAGTCAACACTGAGCCGATGCTCGGCGGTCAACATGGGCACAGGGCACGATTCAGGATGCCGCCAATCTGGTCGAATACTGCAATGCGCCCGCCGGCACACAATATGCCGACATGCGCGCCGCGCACGGCTACGCCGATCCGCATGGGGTCAAATATTGGTGTCTCGGCAACGAGATGGATGGCCCCTGGCAGATCGGACATCTGGAAGCCGAAGATTACGGCAAGAAGGCCCGCGAAGCCGCCAAGATGATGCGCTGGCATGACCCGTCGATCAAGCTGGTGTTGTGCGGTTCATCCAATAACCGGATGCCCACCTATCCCGAATGGGATCGTGTCGCGCTCGAATACTGCTGGGAACATGGTCGATTATCACTCGATGCACTACTACGCCGGCAATCACGAAAATGACACCGCCAGCTATCTGGCGCTCACCGCCGAATTCGAGAAGCTTTGTCGATACCCTGACTGGCGTGCTGCGCTATGTCAAAGCCAAACAGCGCTCCAAGCACGATGTCTATCTCTCGTGGGATGAGTGGAATGTCTGGTACAAAGCGACTGTACCGAAGGACATGCACGGCGAATGGACGAAGCCCCGCACCTGATCGAGGAAATCTACAATCTCGAAGACGCGCTGGTTGTCGCCCAGTGGATGAACGTTTTCCTGCGCAAGTCCGATGTGCTCAAAATCGCCTGCCTGGCCCAGATCGTCAACGTTATTGCGCCGATCATGACCACCCGCGACGGTCTGCTCAAGCAGTCGATCTATCTATCCCTTCAAGCTGTTCAGCCAACTGGCGTCCGGCGTCGCGCTGGATGTGCTGGTCAAGCGCCGACCTACGAAACCGCGAAATTCGGCGACATGCCGCTGCTGGACGTTTCGGCGTCCTATGATGAGGCGAATAACGCCGGGCGCCGTCTTCATCGTCAACCGCAGCCAGACCGAAAGCCTGCGCGTCGAACTGCACTGGCAGGATTCGCGCCCAAGACTATCACTGCCGTTCATCAGCTGGCAGGCAATGACCCGAAAGCGGCGAACACCTTCGAGAATCCCGAAACAGGTCGTCGCAGTCGAGGTCGCGGCACCGCCGCTCGAGGGCAGCTGCGCCGAAATTAAGTTGCCGCCGCTGTCGTTCACAGCGGTTGAAGTCGCGCTGTAAACACAGAATGCCACGCCCGTTGCTCTCACCCCTCTCCACGGGTGTAGCGGGCGTTAGCGGGTGAGGTTTGAAACGGTCAATCGGCGAAGGAAAGAATGATGAAAAAGTGCTTATCCTTGACCGCTAATACTCTTCGTCCTGTTCCTGCTCCTTATATCTACCAGCGCGTCTATCCGCAATCCGCCAGCGAAACGCCGAGCCGACGCTCCGCAATCCCTTGACACCTACGAAGGCGCTGATCCCTGGCTGGCCTACTACGAGGGTAATTATTATCTGCCGACGACCACCGGGGCATCGAATGCTGACGATGCGAAAATCGCCCACGCTGGCAGGGTTAAAGACCGCATGGTCACGACCATTTACTACGAAACCGATCCATCGCGCTGCTGCAATATGTGGGCACCGGAATTTCGTCTGCTCGACGGCGACGACGGTCACTGCACTGGTATTTCTACTACACCGCCGGGACGAGCGGGACGCTCGACAACCAGCATTAGCCACGTCCTGGAAAGCGAAGGAACCGATCCGCTCGGGCCGTATCACTACAAGGCGCGCTTGTTCGACCCGGCGCACGATACGTGGTCGATTGACGGCAGCGTCATGCAGTTGAACGGATCGCTCTACTTCCTGAATTCCGTCTGGGTCGGCGCTTATCAGGAAATCTTCATCGCGCCGATGAGCAACCCCTGGACGATCAGCGGCGAGCGCGTCCTGATTTCCCGCTCGGATTACGCTTGGGAAAAATCCGGCGTGAATGTCAACGAGGGCCCGGTCGCCCTTCAGCACGATGATCAAACCTTCATCATCTATTCCGCCAGCTACTGCGCGACAGCCGATTATCAATTGGGGATGCTGACCTACACCGGCGGCGACCCGCTCGATCCGGCATCATGGGTCAAAAACCCTGAACCCGTTTTCCAGCGCTCGGATGCAAACGGCGTCTACGGACCCGGTCACAACGGCTTCTTCACATCGCCGGACGGCACCGAAGACTGGATCGTCTATCACGCCAACAGCGCACCGAACGATGGCTGCGGCAGCGCCCGGTCAACGCGCGTCCAGAAATTCACGTGGAACGCTGACGGCACGCCCAATTTCGGCGTCCCGGTTGCCCTCGGCGAGGAGATCGCCGCGCCGTCCGGTGACAGCGGCATCGTGACGCCAGCCGCAGACTGTCGCTGCTGATTCGCTTCAAGCTCGCCGACGCGAACGCCGACGCCTATCTGCGCCATCAGAATCTCAGCTTCAGTGTCAGCTTCAGTGTGACGCCCATCGAGGACTCTCAGTTTATCATCCTGCCGGGTTTAGCTGATCCCGACGCCATGTCAATCCAGTCCGTCAACTTCCCCGGCTTGTACCTGCGCCACGACGACTCGAACCTGATTATGCTGGGTTTAAACGATGGTTCAGACGCCTTCGCGGGCAGCGCGACGTGGTACCAGCGCCCCGGACTCGCCGCCGCTGATGCGATCTCGTTCGAGTCCTACGATCAACCGGGCAGCTACGTCGGGCAGAAATTCGGCGTGGTCGCGCTAGTCAAGGAAGTCGGACCTGAAGACCGACCGCCTGCGCGCCGATGCGACCTTCGTCATCGTAACGCAGTAGTACCTCGAGCATTTAATCTCACCGTCACCAGCATGAGGCTCAGCGACACGGGCGGATCTAACACCCGCCCGTGCCCAGATCAGGAGAAATTGACATGAACCAACGCCAGCTCATTCGGCTGATCGGCTTGCTGCTAATTCTGGTTATGGTGGGCGGGGTCTCGGCGCAAAGTGAAGGCGAAGCGGGCGCGCTGCGCAACCCGCTCAATCCCTACGGCGGTGCTGATCCTTGGCTGACCTACTACGACGGCAACTACTACCTCGCGGCGACGACGTGGGCGTCCGAGTGGACGATGCGCAAGTCGCCCACGCTGGCGGGCTTGAAGACTGCCGAGCCGGTGCAAATCTACTTCGAGACCGATCCGTCGCGCTGTTGCAACTTCTGGGCACCGGAGTTCCGCTTGTTCGCAGGCGATGACGGGCAACCGCATTGGTATTTCTACTACACCGCCGGTACCGCTGGAACCTATGATCACCAGCACCCGCACGTGCTCGAAAGCGAAGGCGACGACCCACTCGGTCCTTATCACTACAAGAGCAGCCTGCTCAGTCCTGAAGATGAAAGTTGGGCAATCGACGGCAGCGTGCTCGACCTCGATGGCGCGCTCTACTTCCTGTTCTCCGCCTTCACCGACGGACCGCAGTCGATCTACATCGCGCCCATGAGCAATCCATGGACGATCAGCGGGGAGCGCGTGCTGCTCTCCCAGCCGACCTATGCTTGGGAGTTGTCAGGCAATCCGGTCAACGAGGGACCGGTCGCCCTTCAGCACGACGGCACGACCTTCGTCGTCTTTTCCGCCAGCGCCTGCACGACCCCCGATTACAAGCTGGGGATGTTGACGCTGACCGGCGACGATCCGCTCGACCGCGCGTCGTGGGTCAAGCGTTCCGAACCGGTCTTCCAGCGCTCCGACGCCAACGACGTCTACGGTCCCGGTCACAACGGCTTCTTCACGTCACCCGACGGCACCGAGGATTGGATCGTCTATCATGCGGTTGACTTTGCCGGCGGCGCGTGCGACGGCAGACGAACGACCCGCGTCCAGCGGTTCGCGTGGAACGCCGACGGCACGCCCAATTTCGGCGTCCCGGTCTCGACCGACACGGTGATCGCCGCGCCCTCGGGCGATCTAGGCGTCGATCCGCTGCCTGAACTCGCTCAGCCGCAGCTCACGCGCTTCCAGTCCTACGACTATCCGAGCTACTATCTGCGCCACGCCAACTTCGTCTTCCACATCGACCCCACGCCCAATCCGCTGGCGGACTCGCAGTTTGTGGTCGTGCCGGGGCTGGCGGATTCCGCCGCTATCTCGATCCAGTCCTACAATTTCCCCGGCTTCTATCTGCGCCAGTTCAATAACGTGATCGTGTTAGCATCGGACGACGGCACGGATGAATTCGCGGGCAGCGCGACGTGGTGGCAGCGACCGGGCATTGCCGATAGTGCGGCGCTGTCGTTCGAGTCCTACAGCGTGCCGGGGAGCTATATCGGGCGTAAGTTCGGTCTCATCGCGCTGGTCGCGGAGTCATCACTGACCACCGACGATCTGCGCAAAATGGCGACCTTCATCCCCGGAATCGTAAGAACCCGACCGTCTGACCAGTTGCTCACGTTGAGTTGCTGATCAGCAAAAATCGAGCCGATGATTTCAGCATCGACCGCCGGCGCAGCGCGGAGGTAGGCGCTGTCCACCGTCACCCGCGCGAAAAAAGACTAAACTTGAAAGCTGACAGGGAGTACGATCAACAATAAGCGCCACCTATTTGCCCCGCGAAATAGGCGTTCTGACTTCACTGTAAATGCGAGTAACCTGAAACTTCAAAACGCCTTGCCTGCGTTTAGGGCACACGCCGAGTGAGAAACAGGTAGGCATCTTCGAGCGTTGGGGGGACGATTTCGGCAGCGTCATCGGGCTGCGCGATGACGCGCATTCGCGTGGTCGTCTTATTCGGCATGATCCGGCTGACGAGCCGGGACGCACTGATCGCAGCGACGTCCTCTTTAGGCACCCGAATTTCGTGGACAAACCCAACGGCGGCGGCACGCATCTGTTCCGCCGATCCACAGAACAAGACGCGCCCGCGATCAAGGACAACGACCGTTTGCGCGCCGACGCTTTCGATTTCTGCGGGGATGTGCGTGCTGAAAATGACCAGCTTTTCCGGGCGCTGGATCAGCCGGAATGCCGCCTCGCGCTCGATCGACATCCAAGCCGCGCGCAAGCTCATCCAGCAAGAGCAGTTGAGGCGAGCCAAGCAACGCCTGTGCCATCCCCACGATCCGCCACTGCCCACCGGAGAGCCGATGAAACGGCTGATCGGCGAGCGCCTGCAACTGGAACTGCTCGACCGGATCGAGCGTCACGCCGCGTAGACGCGCCAGGTGATTGAGCAGCTTGCGCGGGGTCAGCAGCTTCGGCAGGTCGAAGGACTGCGGCAGATAGCCGATTTGCATTCGCAGTTGACGTTGCATGCCGCGCATAGGTCAAGCCATTGAACATGATCTCACCGCGATCCGGCTGAATCAGCGTGGCAAGGCACCGCAGCAGCGTCGATTTTCCCGATCCGTTGGCGCCGAGCAAGGCGACGACGCCAGCCGTCAGCGTCAAATCGATGCCATCAAGCGCGACCTGCGCCCCGTAGGTTTTGCGCAAACCACGAATGACTAGTCCCATCGCGCCGCCTGACGCCCGGACTCGATCAGCAGCAGTGCGCCGCCGATCAGCGCGGTGATCGCGATGCCGAGCAGTAGGTTCGATCCGCCGATCAGCGTGATGACGTGTTCGGCGCTCACGCCATTGAGGATGCTCTCGCGCCAACCAAGGATAATCAAGGCAACTCCACGCTGCCATCGGCGCAAAGACCCCGGCAAGCGTATTCCAGCGCAGCGAACAGAACAGCGCTAGCCCCAGCTAGTCCGATCATCGGACCGAACCAAGTCAACAGCAGCCGCCAGAGGACGATCTGCGCGCCCTGCGACCAGACGACCAACAGCAGCACAACCGCCAGCGCCACGTCCAGCAGCAGAATCACGGCGACGCGGGCGTAGAGCAGCTCGAACGGCTGGTAGCGGCTCAAGCGCTCCAGCTCCCAGAGCGTGCGCGTCACCGGGCGGAAGATATAGCGCGACTCCGCCGACGGCGATCAGCGGCGACAGGAAGATCAAGCACAACATCGTAATCGCGCTGCCGTAGCTGATGCCGAGTAGCAGCCCGATCAGGGTTAAGAGGATGCTCGCGCCCCAGAACGGCACTTCGAGCAGTTCGGTTTGCGCCCATGCCAGCCGCAGCCAATCGTTCCAGCCGAAGTCGGAGCGGCTCGACGGGCGGCGGGGCGAGAACTGGTTTTAGCGCCGCCAGCAAGCGGGCATGATCCGGTTCGGGGACGGCATAAGCGTCCAGTTGATCGTAGAGGGCGTGTAAATCGCCCAGTTCGGCGCGCTGCTGCGGCGTCAAATCAGCGTCGATCATGGTCAATCTCCATGATGGCTAAAAACCCTTTCATGCTTTTGAGCGCGTGGAACAGGCGGCTTTTGACCGTGCCGAGCGGCGCGCTGGTGATTTCGGCGATCTCGTCCAGCTTCAGATCGTGGTAGAAGCGCAGGATGATCACCTCACGCTGCGACGGCGGAAGCGACAGCAGCGCGGCGGCGACGTCCGTATCGGGCGCTTCCGGCATGCCGCCGTCCGCCGCGATCCGGATGGTGCTCCTCGAAATCGACCACCTGCTCGTGACGATAGGCGGCGGAGCGAAAATGGTCGCGGGCGAGGTTGGTCGCAATCGTGTACAGCCACGCGCGAAAATGCGCGGGCGCGCGCCGCTGCTGCGTCACCAGCCGGATGAAGGTCTCTTGCGCGAGGTCGTCCGCCAGCGCCGGATCGCCGGTGTAGCGATAGAGGAAACTGGTAAATCGGCGTGTGATAGCGGGCGACCAGTTCCGCCAGCGCCGTTTCGTCGCCCCGCATCACCGCTCGATAAAGCGCTTCGTCATCCACCGCGAGTTCTGCGCCACGCACTATAGCCGACGTTGAGCGCCGTGCAGCCCAGCGCCAAGCCGATCAGCAGCCAGCGGTTGAACGCCGCATCGACTGAGCGGAATGGGCATGACGGCGTTGAACAGAAAGGCATTCACGCGTATACGCGCCTTGCGTCCGATAGTCCAAGAACCAGTAGCCGACCACCAGCGCGGCGGGCATCCAGTAGCCGCCGCTGAGGTTGCCGACCAGCAGCGCCAGCCCCATCAGGTAGAGCGCGGGCGGCACTGCCGGAAGGATCACCGTCTCGACGGCGTAATCACCATAAGCGAGATGAAAGATCGCCCCGGCGACGACCGCGCTGATCCCGACGGCTGCGATCCCGCCGAGCGCACGGCGAACGGGCAGCCGCCACGACGGTTCGGCATAGCTGCGGCGCAGCGAGTCGAAGCCTTCCTCACGCTCAATCACCATCAGGTGCGCGGCGGCAAGTCCGGCGCTGAGCGGCAGCCCCAGCCCGAACGCCTGAACCAGTTCGCCCAGTTCGGGCGTCGCCCGGATGCGCCAGCCCGTTCAGCCAGAAGATCAGCGCGTAGGCGGGCAGCAGCAGCGCCGGGAGCAGGGTCGCCCAGCCGAAAGCGACCCGCGCTTCGTAGTAGGCGCTAGTTCGCATCGTGCGTCCACTTTCTGCGCCGCTTCAATCCAGGCGATCAGCTTCTTCCGGCGTCAGCGTCGATCAGATGCCGCAGCGTCGGCGCGAATTTGGCGGATCACGTCCACGACCGCCGCTTCGCCCTGATCGACGTACACATCATACAACGCGCGGGCGATGGCGTAGCGCTCGGATGGCGGCTGTCCGAAGAAAACTCGCGTGCTGCCACCCTGCGGCAGATCATTTTCGATGTGGTCGAGCATCTGCACCGGCGTCGCCATCGGTCAGGAAATCGATCCACAGGAAGAAGCCGACGTTGTCGATTAAGCTACTACTCTGGACAAAGCGATTATTCCCAATGGCGAACAAGCTCGTGAGCATCGCCTGCCCAACCCCTTGGTAGCGGGTGTAGGCGTTTTGGTCGAGGTTCGCCAAGTTGTAGGGATTGACGACAACCGCCAGATCGCCCGTGCCGCCCGGCGTCGCGTAGGTCTCGAAATCCGGTCCGAACCCCGCGTCGGTGACGAACAGCGTCAAGTGCGAAACGTCCGGGAAAACCCGCTGAAAGTAGGCAAGCGCGGGCGCATAGCTGCCCTCGACCGCCGACTTCGCCGAGTCTGATCAGCGGCTCTGGCGCGATCAGCGTGACCGCGCCGCCTGCCAGTTGCTCGTCGATCAAGTTAGGCGCTGCCAGCAGATGCGCCCACGTCACCACGCCGGAGAATGCGCGCGGGTCGTCGCGTCTGCGCCAGATTCGACCCCCAGTGCAGCGGCGAGTCAGTCCGCGCCGACGATCCGCAGGTCGAACGCCGCAGGTTCGGCAAGGATGCAGTCGGGCGTGAAGCGATCCACGTAATCCTGTGCCCTGCCGA
This sequence comes from uncultured Chloroflexia bacterium, assembly GCA_963848465.1. Classification (GTDB taxonomy): domain Bacteria; phylum Chloroflexota; class Anaerolineae; order Aggregatilineales; family Phototrophicaceae; genus Flexifilum. The sequence continues at coordinate 50,986 of CAWKDY010000025.1, forward strand.
CCTGATTGTGTCCCGGTATTGGATACCATGCGACCGGGCAAGCGAGATTGACGCCTTCCGACTTGATGAAATCGAGCGCTTCGCGCGGTCGTCCCTGTGTGTAAGACGAGCCGTACCACCAGATCGCGCCGCGATAAGTCAGGCGGATCGTCTGGCTGTCGCCCCGGCGCGAGTGCATCCGGCAGGTGCAGGCGCAGGTCGTCGCCGTCGCGCTCATAAGCGACACTCGCGTCGGTGACTTCCAACTGCGGGTTGAGCGTGAAGACGAGGTCGCTCAGCGGCGCGTCACCATGATTGATAACGTCCATTTGCAGCGTGAAGGTCGGCGCGGCGAAGTCGCTCAGGTCGAGCGCGATCTCGTAGCGCGACGGGACGTAAGCGACATCCGCCGGAAGGGTCACTACGTCGGCGGCGTAATTGGCGATCACATTCTGGTTGATCTGCGTTACGCTGGGCGTTCGCCGACCTGCACCTGCGCCGAGTAACCGACGCCGCCGACCAGCATGACCACCAAGCCCAGCCAGCGCCACGATCAGCGCAGCGTGGCGACGTGTGATAGCGCCGCTCACGCACAACTCGCCATGCGATCACGCCCAGCACCAGCAGCAGCGCGCCGAGATAGCAGATATTGGCAAAAGTCGGCAGATCGCCGAGCGTCAGCCGCCCCCAGAAATCGGAATAAACGTAGCCGTTCCACGCATCGGCGGAGAAGCTGAGCAGCAGCGACCACGGGAAAACTTCGGCGTTGAGCGAAGTCGGCAAGATGGCGCTGCCCAGCCAAACTCAGCCCGAACAGCGGATACATCCAGCGTTTGATGCCGACGAACGTCGCTATCAGCCAGACCAGCACCGCCGTGAACGCCAGCACTACCAGCGTCTCCAGCAGGAAGGTCGGCAGCGCGCCGAGGAACGCCGCGAGTGTTCCCGAAACCAGCGCGACGCCCAGCGGCGCAAGCAAGAGCGGCAGGATTGCCGTCACGAGCGCCAGCCAGCGTGCGATCACGACCTCCGCGCCGGTCGGCAGCGCCCATTCTAGCGCATCGAAGTGGCTGCGCTGCGGGCGCGAGGCGCTGATCGCCGCGAGGAACAGGACGCCGATGCTGATAAAGGGGACGGTGCTCAAGGGCAGCGTGGAGAGCAGCAGCGATTGGGGCGTCCGGTGAGCGTAGCTGCCGAAGCTGGCGACGATGAACGCCGACCAGATCAGCAGCAGCGCCGCGTAACCCCACTGCCAGCAGGTCAGGCGAAGTTCGAGCCGGTAGGCGGCGAAGCGCGCGCTTAAGCATGATCGCCTCCCGACAGCTTCGACATCACGGCGACATAGCCGTCTTCCAACCCGGCGGCGAGTGACTCGCCGCGCCCGAACGGGGCTTCGTCGGCGACGACGCGCAGCGCCATCCGCCCGCTTGACCGTCCGGCTGGAAATGACGGTGTAGCGCTGTTCGATCTGCTCGTACTCGCTCGGCGCGATCTCGATCTCCCAGACTTTGCCCTGCGCCCGCGCGATCAACGCGTCGGGCGTGCCGTCGAAGGCGACCTGCCCCCGGTTGAGCACGGCGACCTGCGTACAACTGGCTTCGATGTCGGCGACGATGTGCGTCGAGAGGATCACGACGCGCTGCCCGGAAATCCGCGCCAGCAAATTACGAAAGCGAATGCGCTCCTCCGGGTCAAGTCCGGCGGTCGGCTCGTCGACGACCAGCAGTTGCGGGGTCGCCGAGCAGCGCTTGGGCGATGCCGAGCCGCTGCTTCATCCCGCCGGAATAGCCGCCGACGCGCCGATGGGCGTCTTTGGTCAGGTTGACTTGTTCGAGCACGCGCTCGACCTGTCGACGACGCTGAGCGCGCGGCAGGTTCTTCATCGTGCCGACGTAATCGAGCAGATCGTAGGCATTCAGGCTTTTGTAGAAACCGAACTCCTGCGGCAGATAGCCGAGCCGCTGGCGCACGTAACCCGGCTGCGCCGCCACGTCCTGCCCATCGATCACGACACGCCCCGCCGTCGGGCGCAGCAGCGTCGTCAGCAGTTTCATGAGCGTCGTTTTGCCCGCACCGTTGGGACCCAGCAGCCCGAACATGCCGCTGCTGATCCGCAGCGAGACGTGATCGAGCGCGCGGAATTTGCCGTAATCCTTGACGAGATCGACGATCTGAACGTCCATAGCTTCGCCCTCTACTCCTTGATTCTCGAACTCAAGGACGAAGTTGGCGCTCAAAAGGTTTAAAACTGAGGGTGAAAGATGGGCTTCCGCGCAGTATTTCGGGCGACAACTGCGTCTATCATGCTGTAAAGCGAAGGAGCAGCCATGCCGGATGGCATCGATGAACACGAGCAGGCGCTCGTCCGACGTGCCATCGACGATCCCCAAGCGTTGCAAATACTCTATCACCGCTATCTGGGGCGTGTTTATGGCTATGCAGCCGCACGTATCGCCGATCAGCACGACGCGGAAGACGTCGTTTCCGAGATTTTCCTGCGCGTCGTCAAGCATCTGCCGCAGTTGCGGAATCAGCAGCACCTCAGTTTTGCCGCGTGGTTGTTCACGATTGCCCGCAGTGTCGTCAGCGATCACTACCGCCGCAATGGAAACGAGCAAGCGCTCCTCGATCTGGACACCGCCGCACCCTTAGTCGCAGCCGAGCCGACGCCGGATCGCCTTGTGAGCCAACAGGAAGACGCCGCCCACCTGCTCGCGCTGGTCGGCGGGCTGACCGACCGCAAACGCGAGGTGATCATGCTGCGCTACTACGGCGGATTGCACAATCACGAGATCGCAAGCGTGCTTGGCATCGGCGAAAAAACGGTCTCTGCCTACCTCAGCCGGGCGTTGAACGACCTCTACGCGCAATACAGCGAAAGCACGAAGGAAGATGAAGGGATAGGCGATGAACCCTAATCCACGACCAGAAGCAGAGGCGAAGATGGCAGCAATCGTCCGATTTGAAACTCAGTTAGCCGCGTCCGCTCCGCAGCCGCGCGTAGGTTTTGAACAGGAACTCGCGCGGGTACTTCAGCGCGAGTTCAGGCAACGCCACCATGGCAAACGAATGCTGATGCCAGCGCAGCCACGCCGTTTCGGTCGGCTGTCCGCCCGTACAGCGATCATTTTGGTCGCGCTGCTGGTCGTCGGAGTCGGGATTGTGCTGGCTATGAGCGGTGTTTTACAGCAGCTTCTCGGCACCGATTCCGGTCTAAAGGCGATTCTCGATCAAGGGTTAGGGCACGAGATCGGGATCAGCCAGACGGTTGGCGACTTCACCGTAACGCTGGAATGGGCGTATGCCGACGGCAACCGCCTCACCATCGCTTACGAGATCGCCGGGAAGCCGGGGGAGCAGTACACCAACTTGGAAAGCCACCTCTACGCGCTGACGCTGCGCGATACGGGCGAGCCGATCCCCTTCTATCAGGGCATGAGCGCCCTGCTCGACCAGAACGGCGAGGTCATCACGTCATTTTCTCCGGACGCGATCCCGACTGCCGACCGGGCTATCAACATCTGGCATTATGACCTCAGCCCGCTTGCGCTGGCTGACCGCAACTCGCTCGACTTGCATCTCGAAGTGGATGCTTGGGGCGTCACCCTACAGAAGCGCACCGAAATGCCTATCGAGCAGTTCAGCGCCATGTACGAAGGCACTAAAGGACCCTTCAGCTTCGACTTTAGCGTGCCGCTGGTGAGCGACCAGCGTGTGCTGACGGCAACGCAGACGGCGACCGATCAAGACATCACACTTACGCTGGATCGCGTGATCATTTCGCCCTCGCAGACGCGCGTCGTCGTCTGCTACGCACCGCCCGACCCGGCGCGCAGCTGGACGTCGATTCCGCATCTGACCACCAGCGACGGCGATGTCCCCGGCGGTGGCGGTGTCCTGCGCTTTGAGGACGGCGACCGCACCTGCGACGACTTCACCTATCAAGCCGGAATGTACAACTATTACGGCGAATGGCAGCTTGAAATCAGCGAATTGGTTGGGTTTAGCAGTGGCGGCGGCGACGATCAGCAGCGCATCGCCGGGTCGTGGAAGTTTCAGTTCGTCGTGCCATAATCGCGGTGATAGAAAGGAATGCCAATGAATACGATGCTTCGATTCACCGCTCCAGCGCGGCAAAGGAGCGTGTCCGCGACGCATTGAATTCGCTGGACATCTGGACGGATGCATTGTAGATGTGCAAACGAGGCTGTTCCGGTTGGTATTGGGACATCGGCTACAGCATCGGCATGGTCAACGACGAGGAGATTTCGTCGATCCGGACTTCACTCAAGCTCCTTGATCGCGTCGTCAAAAGGAAAACTAGTGGTGACTTCGCCGGTCGATGCATCAACGATAGTCACGTGCAAATCGCCGTTCAAAGCATATCCGCACCGAATTGGAGCGAAGTGAACCGAACAAGAACCGCCGCATCGTTGGCAGCAAAACGCCGGATGAAGCTGCTGCCTCACCCGGCTTGAACTGTGAACCAGCCCCGGCGATCGTCGAGGCTGGTTGGAAATTCCGGCGGTCAGCGAATGAGCCGAGTCCGCGTTCTCAGCGCTGGATCAGTTGGAGCGACGATCAGCCACCGACGTCGTTGATACTGCCGCTGGAAATATTGTTCTCCGGCGATACGTCGACAATACGCGTGGGCAGCGGCGCGCCGTTTTGCGGCGGCAGATAGCTCGGCTGCATATCGGACTTGAGCACCCAGACATATTGACAGGCAAGGACTGCCTTATAATAGGTCTCGCTCTCGTCCTGACCGATTATGATATAGGTGCCGGGGTTGAGGAAGACGCCGGGGGAGACTTTGCCCGGTGCCCAATAGACCTGCGCCGAGTACGGCGTATCGCCGACGACGCTGCCCTCAGGCACTGGCAGTGTGCAGCCGCCTGACGAAGGTGCACCGGCATCATACGTGAACGAGTAGGTGTAGTCGCACGACGCTAGGGCGCTGGTGTTCATGAACACGATGACAAACGAGTCTCCGGCACTCACCGGGAAGCTAAAAGTGCCAGCGACCGAACTGCCAGCGTCACCCAGATAATTGGTGGCATCACTCGCCCCCCAAGCCGGATCAAAACTGTCCTTGAACGCCACCGGATGCGCGTTCGTAGAGCAGAGCTGCGGATCCCAAGTGACGGTAATGCAGCTGTCGGTCAGCACGGGACCAAACAAGCCTTCCACGGTGTAGCCATAGGGCGTGCCCACATTAAATGGACCGGGATAACTTTTCCCGCCACAGTCGGAAGGAATTCCGTCGCGGAAGATACGTCCCGAAGCCGTTTGACTAGTGGAGATGGTACCGGTCGCATTGACCGTAGTCGAAACGGCGAACACGGCGGCGGCGAGGAACAACGAGCAAATCAGTACAACGATCAAAACAAGCAACCGCTTAGATTTCAGCATGATAATCCTTTTGCATCAGCGACAATACGATCAGCTTACTCACGCAATATCAGTACACGACGGACAACCGCTCCTAATATACTGCCAATGCGACACGAAGCCTGCTCATCAATTGCGCGATCGGTGTGTAAAACCAGTATATAAGGAAATTGACCGTTAATTGTGTGAATTTTTTCTGAAGTAATAGGAGATAAAGAGAAAGCAAGAATCAGCACGGCGCGGCGACACCGGCAGCCAACTCGTGCGGTTTTGAGTCCGCGTCGCCCCGGCTTATACTCTCCGCACAGTTGGGAGACTAGGCTCCGTGCCGGTCGCCCAGTAGATTCTCCATGAACCGAAAGTGACCCTCATGCTGATCGTTGGCTTAATGTCTGGTACGTCGGCGGATGGCATTGACGCCGCCTTATGCGAGATTTCCGGCGCGCCGCCCCACCTTGAGGCGCGGATCGTGCACGGGATCAGCTATGCCTATCCCGACGGCTTCCAAGCGCGCATCCTGACGGCAAGCCAACCGGACAGCGGGCGCGTCGACGAACTATGCAAGCTAAATTTTGCGCTGGGCGAACTGTTCGCCGACGCCACGCTGCGCGTGATCGCCGAGAGCGGGCACACACCGCAAGAAGTCGATCTGGTCGGCTCACACGGGCAGACGTTCTGGCACAGCGTCGAGCCGGATAACAAGGTCAGCGCGACGCTGCAACTGACCGAAGCCGCCATTATCGCCGAGCGAACCGGCATCACGACCATCAGCAATTTTCGCCCGCGCGACGTCGCCGCCGGGGGACAAGGCGCGCCGCTGACGGCTTACGTCGATTGGCTGCTGCTGCGTCACCCGACCAAATGGCGCGCCGTCCAGAACATCGGCGGGATCGGCAACGTGACCTTCCTGCCGCCCCTTTCCGACACGACCAGCGCACCGCGCGCCTTCGACACCGGACCGGGCAACGCGCTGATCGACTCGATGATCGTCCAGCTTTCCGGCGGTGCGCAGGCGTTCGACGAGGATGCGAGTCTGGCGCGGCGCGGGCGCATCGACGAGGAGTGGCTGCAAGAACTGCTCGCGCACCCCTACTACGAAACGAAACCGCCCAAAACAACCGGGCGCGAGTTGTTCAGCAAGGCGATGGCGCAGCACTTGATCGAGGAGGGTCAGGAACGCGGCAACGACCCCGCCAGCATCGTAGCGACCGTGACGACGCTCACCGCGCAGACGATTGCCGATGCTTATGCCCGGTTCGCCCCCGCGCCGGTCGGCGAGGTGATCCTCGGCGGCGGCGGACGTCATAACCCGGCGATGGTCGATTTGCTGGCGGGACTGCTCCAGCCCGTCCCGGTGCTGACGCACGAGGACATCGGCATGGACAGCGACAACAAGGAGGCGCTGGTATTCGCGGTGCTGGCGCACGAGACGTGGCACGCCCGTCCGGGCACCCTGCCCGCCTTGACCGGCGCGGATCACCCGGTTGTGTTGGGGCAGATCACGCCGGGGGCGAATTACGTCGATTTAATCCGGCGGACGTGGACTTAAGCCCACGAGCGCGCTTTCGTGCCCGATTCTACGTTACAATACGACTATGTCACTCGTTATACGTCCGATGGCAACCGCTGACATCCCGCTGCTAGCAGCTTGGATGGTCGATTTACCGCTCTGGCAGCGCTATGGGTTAAGCGTCCCGAAGGCGATCTCCGGCTTTGAGCTGGGCAGGGAGCGGGGTGACTGGCTGATCGCTGCTGACGCTGACGACGACCGCCTGCGGCTTCGCGTGGGCGATCCCGCAAGGGACGTTCGGGCGCAGCCCCTATCTACGCCTGATCGGCGTGCGACCGGACGCCACCAGCGGCGGCATCGGCTCAGCGTTGCTGACCGAAGTCGAGCGCCGCAGCGCCGAAGTCGCTAGCGACTTATTCCTACTGGTATCGGATTTCAACGAAGCCGCCCAGCGCTTCTATCAGCGCCACGGCTTCGAGCAAATCGGGGAAGTCAGCGGCTACGTCCTGCCGGACGTGACGGAACTGATTTTCCGCAAGCGATTGACGAAAAGATAGTTCTTTGAAGCGGCATCAGTTTATAGGAATATTTTAAGAAAAGGAGTCTTCAATGCGTAAGTGGTTACTGGTTTTCTTACTCGGACTGCTCATATTTCCGCTGAGCTTAGTCTCGGCGCAGGATACGGGCGGCAACGTGCTCATCATGGCGCGGGCGGCAGATACCACCGGGCTTGATCCGCATACTCAGACGGCGTTCGCGTCGTTCCGGCTGCTGGAACTGATCTATGAGCCGCTGGTCAACCTCGACACCGACTTGAACATCGTCCCGTCGCTGGCTGAAAGCTGGGAATTCTCTGACGATGGGCTGACGCTGACCTTCCATCTGCGTCAGGGCGTGAAATTCCATAACGGCGCCGACTTCACTTCTGAGGACGTGAAAGCGACCTTCGCCCGCATTCTGGACGAAGCGACCGGCGCATCCGCGCGCGCCAACTATCTGAGCATCGCCTCGATTGACACGCCGGATGATTACACCGTTGTCTTCAACCTGTCGGAGCCGGACGCGCCGCTGCTGGCAGCACTGGCGACGACCAACGCGGCAATGGTCGACTCCGCCGACATCGCCAGCGGTGACGTGGCAACCGTCGCCAACGGCACCGGTCCGTTCATGCTGGAAAGCTGGACGCCCGACCAGACGACCATGCTCAAAACCAACCCGAATTGGTGGGGCGATGCACCGAAGATTGATGGCATCGAAATCCGCATCATCCCCGACGAGACCTCGATCCTCGCGGCGCTGCGGGCGGGAACCATCGACTTCGCGATGCTCAACGACCCGCTGGTAGCGACCCTGTTGATCGACGACCCGACGGTCGTGCTCAACCGCGTCCCCTCGATCAATTATCACGTGCTGCAACTGCGCGCGGCTGAACCGCCGCTCGACCAGTTGGCAGTTCGTCAGGCGATTTCCTGCGCGATTGACCGGCAGGAAGTGCTGGACGTCGCCTCGCTCGGCGAAGGCAAAGTCACCGGACCGCTGACGATCCCGGCGTTCGCGCTGCCGACCGACGACTTGTTCTGCTACACGCGCGACCTCGCTAAAGCGCAGGAATTGATGGCACAGGCGGGATTGTCCGACGGCTTTACACTCAAAGTGATCGCCGCGAACTCCGAGCCGCCGACCGCGCTCGCCGAAGCCCAGACCATTCAGGCGCAGCTTGCCGACATCAACATCACCGTCGAGATCGAATCGCTGGAACTGGGCGTCTACGTCGACCGCTGGCTGGCAGGTGACTTCGAAGCCGCCGTCGCGCTCAACGGCGGTCGCCCCGACCCATACACCATGTACGCGCGCTATTGGCCCTCGACCGGCAACCTGAACAATGTCGCCGGTTTCGTCGATCCCAAGCTGGATCAATTGTTCGCCGATGGGCGCAGCGAGACCGACCCACAGGCGCGCTATGACACCTTCGCCGAATTCCAAACCTACATCACGGAACAGTCGCCGTGGGTCTGGCTGTACGTCGGTTACAACTACACCGCGCAGCAGCCTTACGTGACCGGATTCGTCCCCTCGCCCACCAGTTCTATTCTGGGGTTGGCGCAGGCTGAGATCGCTCGATAGGCGCAGCGGCAGCCGCGAGCACAAGCATTTGCTCGCGGCTGCCCTAGTTGCCGTGCCCTCATGATCCGTTACCTCACGCAGCGGGCGATCGCTTTTATCCCCACGCTGCTCGGCGTGTCGCTGTTGATCTTCGGCGCGATCCGCCTCGTACCGGGCGACGCCATCAGCGCCATGCTCGGCACCGAAGCCGGGATGCTGACCGAAACGCAGCGCCAATCGCTGGAAAGCTATTTCGGGCTGGATAAGCCGGTCGTCGAGCAGTACTTCTCGTGGATCGGCGGCGTGGTGCATGGCGATCTCGGCTTGTCGATGCGCTACGGTCAGCCCGTCCTGACGTTGATCCTCGACCGCTTCCCGGTGACGCTCCAGCTCACGGTGATGTCGGTGCTGATCGCCTTGCTGCTGGGCATCCCGATTGGAATTTTGTCCGCCGTCAAGCACAACTCGGTGATCGACCTGATTCGGGCGGGTGTTAGCGCTGCTCGGACTTGCGGTGCCGAGTTTTCTGCTGGGCACCATCTTGATCTTCGTCCTCTCGGTCTATTTTCGGATTCTGCCCAATTCCGGCAATTACGTCTCGCTGGCGGAAGACCCCGCCCGCAACCTCAGCCAGTTGATCTTTCCGGCATTCACGCTCGGCTTCTCGTTCGCGGCGTCGGTCATGCGCACGACGCGCTCCGCCATGCTCGAAGTGCTGGGGCAAGATTACATGCGGACGGCGCGCAGCAAGGGCTTGAACGAAAGCGTGGTCGTGCGCCGGCACGCGCTGCGCAACGCTTTGATCCCGGTGGTGACCATCGTCGGCGTCGAAATCGGCTATCTGCTCGGCGGCACGGTGATCATCGAGGAAATCTTCGCGCTGCCGGGAATTGGCAGGCTGGTGTTCAACGCTATCTCGCAGCGCGACTACGCGCTGGTGCAGGGGATCGCGCTGTTCATCGCCTTCAACTTCGTCATCATTAACCTGATCACCGACCTGATCTATACCGCGATTGATCCGCGAATTTCCTATGCCTCCAAAGCTTGAAAGCTCGCGACCCTCGACACTGCGACGTCTGCTCAAAAACCTGAGCGGCACGGTTGGGCTGCTGCTGGTTACCGCTTACGTCATCATCGGCTTGTTCGGCGCGCTGGGCATCACGCCCTACCCGACGCTGGAACAGCACGTCCGCGACCGCCTGACCGCACCGAGCGCGCAGTACGTGCTCGGCACCGACCTGTTCGGGCGCGACGTCGCCAGCCGCTTGATGGAAGGCGCTGCCAATTCGCTGCGGGTGTCGCTGTCCTCGGTGGCGATTTCGGGCATTCTGGGCACGCTGCTGGGCACGCTCTCGGCGTACATCGGCGGGTTGTTCGACAACGTGGTGATGCGGATCATGGACGTGTTCTTCGCGCTGCCCGCACTGCTCTTAGCGCTGGTGATCGTCAGCGTACTGGGTCCGGGCGTCAATACGACCGTGCTGGCAATCGCCATCGTCTATACGCCGATCTTCGCGCGGGTGGCGCGCGGTCCCGTGCTGACGGTCAAAGAGATGGAATACATCACGGCGACGCGCTGCTTGGGCATGTCGGACACGCGCATCATCCTGCGGCACATTCTGCCCAACACGCTCGCGCCGCTGATCGTGCAGGTCAGCTTGGCGCTGTCGTGGGCGCTGCTGACCGAAGCGGGCTTGAGCTTCCTCGGCTTGGGCACGCAGCCGCCGACGCCCTCGTGGGGCGTCATGCTCAGCGAAAGCCGCAGCCTCGCCGAGATCGCGCCATGGCTGATGCTGTTCCCGGCGCTGTCGATCATTCTCGGCGTGATGGGGTTCAACCTGCTCGGCGACGGACTGCGCGACGTGCTCGATCCGCGCCTGCGCGGGCAGCGCTAACCGTCGATCACCGCCCGCAGAAAACCGTTCGCCTGCCGGAGCAGTTCACGTGCGGTCGCCGCATCGACGCCACGGCGCGCCATGACGATAGCGACTTTGGTGCTGTTCTTCGCCTCAACCAGCAGCTTTTTCGCGGTCACGTCATCAACGCCGGTCACCTGCTGGACGATCCGGCTGGCGCGGCGGGCAAGTTTTTCGTTGGTCACCTGCACGTCCACCATCAAATTGCCGTAAACCTTGCCCGAACGCGCCATCGCCGCCGTGCTGATCATGTTGAGCGCCATTTTCTGCGCCGTCCCGGCTTTCAGCCGCGTGCTGCCGGTGACCACTTCGGCACCGACCGGCAGCGCGATCTTGATCTGCGCTTGATCGAGCAGCGGCGCGGGGTCGTTGCAGGCGATGCCGACCGTCACCGCGCCGATCTGCTCGGCGTAAGCCAGCGCGCCGAGGACGTAAGGCGTCGTGCCGCTGGCGGCGATGCCGACCACCACGTCGGCGGCGGTCAGGTTGATCGCCTTCATGTCCGCTTCGCCTAACTCGCGGCGATCTTCCGCGCCCTCGACCGCGCGCATCATCGCCGAATTGCCCCCGGCGATCAGCCCGACCACGAGGTCGGGCGACACGTCGAAGGTCGGCACGCACTCGACCGCATCGAGCACGCCGAGCCGCCCGCTCGTGCCCGCGCCGCAGTAGATCAGGCGCCCGCCGCGCGCGAAAGCCGCGACGACCGCATCGACCGCCTGCGCGATCTGCGGCAGCGCCTTTCCACCGCCAGCGCGACTTTCTGGTCTTCCTCGTTGATGATCCGCACGATCTCAAGCGTCGAGAGTTGGTCAAGCTGCGCTGTTTTCGCGTTGGCGTCCTCAGTGGACATCGTGATCTTCCCTAGTAAGTGTCGATAAGGTGTGCTGCTGCGCCAGCAGCGCCGCGCCGATCACCGGCGGATAGCGCGGATGCGGGATGGATGGAAGCTCAAGGAGATCAGCGAGGCGCTGGCTCAAGCGATTTTCGTGCTCCAGCAAGCCCCCGGCAAAACCGACCGGCAGCGACGGATCGTCCAAGCGCAGCCACAACGTTCGCACGAGCTGCGCCAGCGCTTCCGCCGCCGCGTCGATGATCGCGTCCGCGCCGGGATCGCCCTCGTCAGCAGCCGCCAGCACGATTTCGGACAAGCCGCGCCACCTCGGCGACCCGCGAACCCGACCCGTGATAGAGCCATTTGACGACCGCCTTTGGCGTCGCCAGATCAAGCGCCGCCATGATCCGCGCGGGCAGGATCGACTCCGATTTCATTGCAGGCGACGCCGGGCGCTGATCAGCGGCGCGGGCGAGCAAGCGCAGCGCTTCGCTGCCGATCCAGTAGCCGCTGCCTTCGTCGCCGAGCAGGTAGCCCCAGCCGCCGACTAGCAGCGATTCGCCCGCTCGGTTGACGCCGTAAGCCGCGCTGCCGGTTCCCGCCAAAACGACGATGCCGAGCCGCCGCCCCAACGCCCCCACCAGCGCGATCTCGACGTCCGAACTGAGGGCGACTTGCGCGGCGGGCAGCACCTGCGCGCACGACGCCCGTCAGCCAGTCGGCGGAGTGCTCCGCCGCCATCCCCGCGATGCCAATGCCAACCGCCGCGACCGCTTCGGGCGCGAGATCCGCCTGCGTCAGCGTCTCGGTGATGGCGGTGTGAATGCGGTCGCGGGCGGCGGCTTGCCCGACGCTGCCGGGGTTAGCGGGACCGTACTCACGCTGGACGAGCGGGCGCATCGCGTCGTCGCAGAGCGCCACCCGCAGGTGACTCCCACCGCCATCTAGTCCCAGAAAGTAGCGTCGCGTTCATGAACACAAACGCTGCCAGAGCCAATCGTGCAGCGCGCGGCGAAAGGCGATGATGCCCTCGGCTTGCCGCCCGTAATAGACGCGGTTGGTCATACAGGCGACGACCAATTCTTGCTCCGGGTCGATCCACAGGCTGTTGCCGGTGAAGCCGGTATGCCCGAACGAATCGGCGCTGAAGAAATCGCCCGCCGACGACCCCACTACCGAACGCTGCATCCAGCCCAAGCCGCGCCGCTCGTCGTCGGTGACCGCCTGCTCGACGGTGGCAGCGTGGCGCAGTTCCGGCGTGATGCTCGCCAGACCGCCGCTTTGCCAAAGCTGTCCAAAGCGCGCCACGTCGCGCGCCGTGCCGAATAAGCCCGCGTGTCCGGCGACGCCTCCGACGCCACAGGCGTTCTCGTCATGCACCTCGCCCCACGCGCGGCGCTGACGCCAAAGGGTGTCATTTTCGGTCGGGACGATCTCCGTCAGCGCGATCCCATGCTGCACCGGGTTGAACAACAGTGAGTTAAGCTGCATCGGCGCGGTGACGTGCGCGCGAATCGCCGCTGCGAGGTCGCCGGGGGTGCCGTTGAGCCGCGCAACGACTTCGCCCAGCAGCATGAAGCCGAGGTCGCTGTAACGCACGGCTTCACCGGGCTGCCCGACGAAGGGATAGCCACAGATCGCTTGAAGTCCGCGACTCCAGCGCCCGACGCGATCATACCGAGTCGCCGAACGCGGGCGGCGGCGGGACGGCTCCCGCTGCCGCGAAGACCGCGCGCCACGGCGCTAAGCCCGACGTATGCGTGAGCAGGTGAAACAGCTTATCTGCGCCGGATCGACGGTCTCGGTGCTCCGTTCCGGTGGCGCGGGCAGCATTTGGCGGGTATGCGGGTCTTGCCCGCCGTCGATGCTGCGCGGTGTGATCGCGCCGAATTCGGGGACGATTTCGACCAGCGGCGTGTCGAGCGCCGCCGCGCCCGCGCTGATCAGCGACAGCAGCGCCGTCGTCGTGAACAGCTTGGTCAGCGAGGCAAAATCGAAGCGCGACTCCGGCGTCACCGGATGCAAGCTGATCATCCGGGTCGATCCAGCCCCACGCGCCATCGACGACCCGCTCGCCATGCAGGTAAACCGACAAGGTGATCGCCGGGAAAGACCGTCCCGACGTAGGGACGAAGGAAGGCGTCTAGCTCAGAAGCAATCATCGACAAAGCTTTCATGGGTAGAGGAGATAGGGTTGGCGCTGAATTCGGAACTGCTCGACCTGATTGTCCCACCCGCGCGTCAGTTCTGCCAGCGTCGCGCCCGCGTCGAGCGCCGGACGCAGGTCACGATTGCCGATCAGCCGGTCGAAGTGCTGAAGACCACCAACGGGCGGCAGCCAGCCGAACGAGTTCAGGGAACCGGTGGCGCGTTTCGCGGATCACGCCGAGCCAGACGGCGATCGGGTCGAAGGCGGCGAGGTCGGTGATATGCGCTTGCACGCCGTAACACTCGCTGCCGGCGTGTTTGCTGGCGCTGGGCGTAAACCGGATCGGACGAAAGCGCACGCCCGACCAGCCCAAGCCGTTCAGGTGATCGGCGAGCGCGTCGCCGTCGATCCCCGGCGCGCCGACGACCTCGAAGGGCAGCGCCGTTCCGCGCCCCTCGGAGAGCGTCGTGCCTTCGATCAGGCACGCACCGGGATAGTGGCGGGCGGTGCTCAGGTGCGGCATCGCGGGCGACGTCGGCACGAAGGGCAAGCCAGTCTGCTCCCACGTCATCGAGCGCTGCCAACCGTCGCAGGGGATGACGGTCAGCGTCGGCGGGCGTCGGGATTCCACGTCGCGTTGATCATGGTGGCAAGCTCGCCGAGGGTCATCCCGTGCCGGATCGGGATCGGGTAGCGCCCGACAAACGAGGCGCAGTCAGGTTGCAGCAGCGGACCGGCAACCGTATCGCCAAGCGGATTGGGACGGTCGAGGATCAGCACCGGAACGCCGAACTCGCCGAGCGCTTGGAGCACGTGCGAAACCGTCCAGAGATAGGTGTAGAAGCGCGCGCCCACGTCCTGAAGATCGCAGACGATGACGTCCAAGTCGGCAAGCATGGCGCGCGTCGGGCGCAGGTGATCGCCGTACAAGCTGTGGACGGTCAGCCCGGTGCGGGCATCCACCAGCGAAGGGATGCGTTCGGCATCCGGGGCGGCAGCGAAGACACCGTGCTCCGGCGCGAACAACGCCGCGAGCCGAACGTCCGGCTCGCGGCGCAGAATTTCGACGGTGCTGGTCAGCGCGCTATCGACGGCGCTGGGATTGGTCAGCAGCCCGACGCGCCGCCCGCGCAGCAGCGCACAACCATCGCGAAGCAAAACCTCAATCCCGCTGAGGACGCGGCTCATCCCGGCGCGACTCACTTGCCGTAGAGCACGTGCGCCTCAGCCTCGACGCGGGCGCGATATTCCGGCATGTTGATCACGCTGTGAGTCAAGCGCGCTTCTTCCGCCGCGAACGCCATCAGGTGGCTTTCCAGCGACTCGCGGGCGGTGGTTACACTGTCGTCGGGTACGCCCTTGACCGCGTTGAGGAACGAGCGCACGATGCCGTAATCGCCACCGCCGTGACCACTCTCGTCGCGGGCGATGATCGGCACGTCCTCGACTTCGCCGGTCAGGTGATCGTGAATGGTGATCTTGTCGCCACCCTCGGTAAACCTGCCGTAGAGGGTCGCGCGGGTACCGTCGTAGCGCATTGAGCGCCCTTCGTAATTGCCCTGCCCTTGCATGGTCATGGTGATGGTCGTGCCGTCGCCCAGTTCCATGTTGAGCGTCTGGTGATCGACCACGTCGTTGTCGCAGTGATAGACGCAGCGCCCGTACGGTCCGGTTTCCAATTCGTGAAGGATCGCCTCAGGGCGTTGATCGAGGCTTACGATCCGGCGCATATAATCACTGCCGACGCCCTCAAGATAGATGCGCGGCGCGTAATATTTGCAGCTTTCCGCCGCCGGGCAGCCATCGGTGCAGCGCAGCGGCGCGCCTTCCGGCGCGTTTTCGGGCTTGAACCACGTCAGCGACCCGAACGACTGCAAGCTGACCACCGGTTGACGCAGCATCCAGTAGAGGATGTCGAGGTCGTGGCAGCACTTGGCGAGGATCATCGGACCGCCTTCGGCAACGTTACGCCAGTTGCCGCGCACATAGCTGTGCGCCATGTGATAGTAAATCAGGTTCTCGCGGTGGTCGATGCTAATGATGCGCCCCAACCGCCCTGACTGGACGATCTCGCGCAGCTTCTGGAAGAAGGGCGAATAACGCAGCACGTGGCAGATTTGCAGCAGCCGTCCGTGTTCCTCCGCCGCTTGAACCAAGCGGACGTTCTCGTACAAGTCGGGCGACATCGGTTTTTCGAGCAGGACGTCGTAACCGGCTGCGAGCGCCGCCAGCGTCGATTCAGTGTGCATCCGATCCATCGTCGCGTTGATCAGCACGTCGCCGAGCTTGCCCGCGCCGATCAAGTCTTGCCAGCTTTCGAAAGTATTTTCGGGCGGCGATGTCGTGCAGCCCGGTGAACAAGGCACGGCGATCCGCGCGGGGTTCGGCGACGGCGACGATCTGCATCTCTTGGGGATAGCGCAAAGCGAACGCGCCGTAGGTATTGCCGCGCCCGCCCGCGCCGAGGACAACAACGTTCAAGGGTGCCATTAGAGCTTGCTCCAATCTCGACGTTAGGGAAGTACTGAAAATTCCAGCATAGAAGTGAATTTCCGTTGTTGTAGTAGGGGCGTTATATATAACGCCCCTACAAGAACTCAGCTAGGCGCTATTCGTCGCCTTCTCGATACAATTCGCGGGCAGCTTCGAGGTCGGCGAGGCTGTCGCTTAAGCCGCCGACGCGATTGCGCGCCACCCAGAGCGCCTGCTGCTCGTTGATAATCCCGTTCAATTCGTTGAGCAGTGCAGCTTTGCTGACGCTGGGATCGCCGGTTTGCAGCAGCACCCGCCGCGCCCCGTGCTTGAGCATCTCCGCCGACTGGCGGTACTCGCGCTTGATCAGGTCGGCGTCCGGGCGCGTCGATCTGCGCGCTGTCGAGCGGCTTCATCACGTCGTCAACGTACTCCAGCACCGCGTACATGTTTTCGGACAGCAGCGCGTTGGTGTTGAGCACTTCCGCGCCGTTGTCGCGGATCATGCGATGCCAATGGCTGCGCATCTCGTCCAGCGACATCGTGTAAATCCAGTGCAGCAGGTTGCCGTTGTGGACGATCACGCCGGTCTCTTTGATAGGCGTTGCCGAGGTCGAACGCCAGCTTGCCCATCACACCCGCGCTGTCGCCAAAGGCGAAGGCATTGAGCGCCGCGGGCAGGTCGACGTCGTAGTTCCCGGCAGCATTCCAACTGAGCGCCGCGCCATAGGCAAACCCGGCATAGCTGATCGGAAGCTGCTGCCAGTGACCCCGGTCGCCCCAATCGGTGTTGAGCATGCCAATCGCGCCGTACTTCAGCCCATTTTCGACCGCGTTGCGGATATTGCCGAGCATGTTGTCCGTCCGCCCGCTCAGCGACATCCAGGTCGAGGTGCCGGGGCAGACGTAGAAAGGAACGCCCGACTCCGCGAACAGCTCCGACTTTTCCGCAAACGGGTGATCGGCTTCGTAGCCCCATTCCAGCGCGATCACGTCTTTCGGGATCTCCGGCACGAGTTCGGGGTACTGGTTGATGATGTCGCCCCAGAACTGCATGGTGCGCCCGTGCGCCTTGACCCGCTCGTAGAGTTCGAGCACGAAGTCGAGATAAACCCGCCCCTTGCCCTTTTCCTCGACCAGCGCCTTCGTCTTGCCGGTGCCCAGGTCGAACGTCTCGTCCGCGCCGACGTTGAACATCGAGCTGGTGAAGTTGGGCAGCAGTTCGTCGTACATGCTGTCGAGCAGTTCGAGCGAGGCGGGTTCGGTCGGCGTCAGCGTGAACGGGATTTCGTTCATCCACTCGATCACCCGCTCGTGCGTCTCCGCCATGTGCCCGTATTCCGGGTGCTTGAGCCAGCGGTGCATGTGCCCGAAGCTGTTCTGGTTGGGCACAAGCTCGATGAAACGCTCGCGGCAGTAAGCGTCCAGCGCGAGGATGTCTTCGGAGGTGAACGGCGACGCTTCCGCCCAGACCTTCGGATGCTGGCGGTAGGCGAAGGTATGCTCGGTGTACAACTGGAACTGGTTGATCTTCAAGCCCGCCAGCCAATCGACCAAGCCGTAGAGCGTCTCCATCGTCGGCACTTTGTCGCGGCTGACGTCGAGCATGACGCCGCGCGCCGGAAAGTCGGGATAATCGTCGATTTCCAGCAGCGGCAGCGACGCGCCGTGCGTGCGGAAAAACTGGATCAGCGTTGCGACGCCATAGAACGCGCCCGGCGCGTCATTCCCGGCGATGTTGATGCCGTCCGCCGTGATGTGAGGTGATAGCCTTCGGCGTGATCCGCCGCTTCGAAGCGTGATCGTCACCGGTGCGGTGTCGTTCGCGCCGCCGACGATCTCGCAGTCAAGGTTGGCAAACGACGACAGCGCAGCTTGCAAGCGCCGTCCGGCAGCCCATAGATCGACAGCGGGGTCGGCGTCCAGCGCGATCAAGCCGGCGTCAGGGTGAACGTACCGCCCGTCAGCGTGATGGTGCGGGGCAGTGGAAGTAAATTGATCGGTGCGGACATGAGCGGGAGAACTCCTATTATGCGAGGTAAGCCAAGGGTAAAGGCGAAAGAGCGGCGATGACGATTGGTTCGTAAGTTTAACAAACTCGCTATATAGTGCACATAGACCACTTGTGGAAATTGCCAAATCAATTTGGCGATGTCCGAACTTTGGGCTACGATTGTTGGCAGAACCTCATAATTACAATCAGGAAAGGAGAGTTAGAGTATCTAATTATTGGCGGTTGTCGCAACCCTTTTAATCTCCAAAAAACCAAGAGGTCGAAAATGCAATCCAAACAACGCTTTATTTTCCTTTTCGTAATCCTCTCTATGCTGCTCTCGCATTGGCGCGGTCAGCGCTCAAGACGAAGGCAAACCGTTCAAGGGCGCATGGCCCTACCAAGTCCCCCCGACCGGACATTTCAACATGTACGCGACCAACTCGCTCGCGCTGGGCATTTACGAGCAGTTGATGTTCCCCGGTCTCGGTTTCTATCACTGGTCGGATGGCACCTACGAAGGGTTGCTCGCGGACAGCTTCGGCTTCGATGCGGACAACAATTACGTCGTCACCCTCAAGTCCGGCGTCACGTGGAGCGATGGCACGCCCGTCACTTCGCAGGACGTCGTGACGACCTTCAACACCTGCTATCTGCTTGGACGTCAGGTCTGGCAGTCGATCTCGAAGGTCGAAGCCGTCGACGACCTGACCGTCAAGTTCACGGTCACGGCACCCTCGCAAGCTGCTGGAGCGCTTGATCCTCACCGAGAGCATTCGCCCGAACAGCGTTTACGGACAGTTCGCGGAAAGCGCTGCGCCGCTGATCGAAGCCGGCGCGACCACCGGTGACGCCGATTTTGATGCGGCAGTTACCGCGTTGACCGACTTCCGCCCGGAAGCACCGCAGTCGGCTGGTCCTTACGTGATCGATCCGTCCAGCATCACCGACGCCAGCATCACGCTGGTCAAGAATCCGGGCGGTCTAGCTGCGGATACGGTCAAGTTCGACTCGGTGTCGGTCTGGAACGGCGAGACCGAAGTCGTCACGCCGCTGGTCGCCAACGGTGACGTCTGGTACGCCACGCACGGCTTCCCGCCCGCGACCGAGCAGTCGTTCATCGACGCTGGCATCGACATCATTCGCGGTCCCGGTTACAGTGGTCCTGCAATCTACGTCAACTACACCGTCTCGCCGCTGGATAAAGTCGAAGTTCGTCAGGCGATGGCTTACGTCATCAACCGCGAGCAAAACGGCTTCGTCAGCCTCGGCAATTCCGGTGTCGCCGTCGCCGACATGAGCGGCATGAGCGACGCGCTCGACTCCGCATGGCTCACGCAGGATCAGCTCGACGCCCTCAACCCCTACGACACCGACCTCGACATGGCGACGTCGCTGCTCGAAGGCATCGGCTTCACTAAGGACGCCGACGGCAAATGGCTGGACGACGCGGGCAACCCGCTGGCGTTCGACCTTGAATTCCCGTCGGAATACGCCGACTGGTCCGCCGCCGCTGAAAACGCGATTGAGCAGTTGAACGCCTTCGGCTTCCAGATCACCGGCAGCGCCATCACCTTCCAGCAGCAGCAGCAGGACGTGTACGATGGCAACTTCCAGATGGCGATCCGCAACTGGGGTGTCGGCAGCCCGTTCCCCGGCGAGTCCTACCTTGAACCCTACAGCCGTTACAATGGTCAGGGCGTGCTCGCCGGTGAAGGTGTTGGTGGCGGTATGCACTTCGACACCAACGTCACCTACAGCGGCGGCACACTCGACGTCGTCGACGCGGCGCTCAAGTCCGAGCAGGGCTTGGACGTGGATGCGCAGAAGGCGTACGTTGCCGAGCTGGCGCAGTCGTTCAACGAACTGCTCCCGGCGATCCCGCTGTGGGAACGTCACGGCAACAACCCGCTCAACCGCACGTTCTTGGATGCGCCCGCCAGCGATGACCCGGTTTACATCAATCCTTGGGGCAGCGCCAACGAGCCTTCATCCCGTACCTGATCATCACCGGCGGTATGGGTCCGGCAATGTAAGTTTTATTCGATACGGAGCAGCGGGCTTTAGCTAAGCCAACCGCCGAGGCACTAGCCCGCTGCCCTGTTATTGCAAAACTACGGGGACGAGAAACGTTTCTCGTCCCTTTTATAGTTATGCGAAGTTAATGATGAGAATTGACCAATGGCAACTCAAGTACCAACCGTCCATGACGATGCTATCGCTCCACCAGCCTCAAATTTCCACATTTTGGACACTGCCCGACGCATCTACCGAAATTACACTGTGCGCGTGCTCGTGCAGGCTGTTGTGACGGTCTGGGCGGTCATCACCTTCACTTTTTTCCTCGTCCGGCTGATGCCCGGCAATCCGGTCGATGTCTACACCGAGTATCTGATGAACCAGCAGAGCCTCACCTATGAGGACGCCCACTCGCGCGCGGCTGGTCAGTTCCATTTTGACCCGAACGCAACCGCGCTCGATCAGTACGTCGAGTATATGGGACAGCTCGTGCACGGCGACTTGGGCGATTCGATAGTCTCCAACGGCACCCGCGTGATCGACCAGATCGCCCGGTTCCTGCCGTGGACGCTGTTCGCGGTCGGGTTGGGACTGCTAATCAGCTTTGGTCTGGGTATCTCGCTGGGCACGCTGATGGCGTATAGCCGCAACAGCGTGCTCGATCACGGACTCTCGCTGCTGTCGTCGATCCTCAGCGCCGTCCCCAACTACATCTGGGGGCTGTTGATCCTGATCATCTTCGGCGTCGAGTTGAAATGGTTCTCCGTCGGCGAGATGCGCGGCACTTACGACAACAACTTGACACCCGGCTTCAAGATTGAATTCATCTTCAGCGTGCTCAAACACGCCCTTCTGCCCGTGCTGGTTTACGTCATGGGCACGCTTGGCTCGTGGATGCTCAACATGCGTAACAGCACCGTCAGCACGCTCAGCGAAGATTACATCAACGTGGCGAAGGCGCGCGGCTTAACCTCCCGCCGCATTCTCGTCTCTTACGTGGCGCGCAACGCCGCCCTGCCGATGTTCACCCTGCTGGCGATCAACATCGGCTTCATCATCGGCGGCAGCGTCATCATCGAAGAACTCTTCGTCTACAAGGGCATCGGCAGCTTTCTCTTCTTCTCGATCAGCCAGCGCGACTACACCTCGATGCAGGGCGTCTTCCTGATCATCACGATCTCGGTGGTCATCTCGAACTTGCTGGCGGATTTGCTCTACAGCCGCCTCGATCCGCGCGTGCGGGTAGGCGGTGACAAATGACCGCCATCGCGCAGCAGCCGGATTCGCAAAAGATCATTTACGCCCAGCCGCCCCTGCTCGAACGGTTCACCCGCCCGTTCGTGGTCTTCCTGCGCGCGCTGGGGCGCAACCGCGCCGGGATGATCGGCTTCATCGGCTTGGTGATTTACGCCGTCTGGATTTTCATCGGACCCTGATTCGTCCCCTTCGACAGCCAAGTGCGGCTCGACGAGATCGCCGCGCCGCTCGGCTCGCGCGATCAACTGCTGGTGCGCGCCGCCGACGCCACCACCTACACCTCGCTGGCGAGCCTGCGGGGAAAACCGTCGGCATCGTCACCGAGACCGGCAATGCCGATACCATCGCCGCCTATGCCGACACCTTCAAGTCGATACGACGCGCTGGCGCAGCGGACAGGGCATCACCCAGGCGCTCAACAAGCTCGAAAATGGCGACATCGACGCGCTGGTGATCTTCTCGGATCAGGTCAAGAAATACGTCACCGGCAACCCGGAGTACGCCAATCTGGTCGTCTCGAACGCCGAACTGGGCGCGTCGCATCTGCTCGGCACGGATACGCAGGGGCGCGACATTTTCAGCCACATCATCAACGGCGGCACGTCGCTGATCCTGACGGCGGTGCTGGCCGGGCTTGTTCTCGACGATGATCGCGGTCGTCCTCGGCTCGACGGCGGCGCTGATCGGCGGCGTGGTCGATAACATGCTGACCAGTGCCGCGAACTTCGTGCTGACGATCCCGGCGTTCCCGCTGCTGATCGTGCTTGGCGGCGCTGATCCGGCTCGACAACTTCATCCTGCTGGCGGTGCTGATCGCGGCGCTGTCGTGGCCCGTCCTGATGCGCGCCATTCGCTCGCAGGTGCTCAGCCTGCGCGAGCGCGATTACGTCGAAGCGGCGGTCGCGCTCGATCTCGGCTTGCGCCACATCATCCTGCGCGAAATTCTGCCCAACATGATGAGCTTCGTCGCCATCAACTTCATCTTCGCCGTCACGAGCGCCATGTATCAGCAGGTCGGCTTGGTCTTTCTTGGGCATGGCTCCGATCAACGACTATACGTGGGGCGTCATGCTCTACTTCGGGCGCACGCGCGGCACGCTCTTCAGCGCCGACAGCGCCAGCATGGTGCTTTCGCCAGTGATCGCGATTGCGCTGTTTCAGGTCATGCATGGTACTCTGTTCGCCCGCGCGCTGGAAGAAATGTTCGACCCGCGCTTGCGGACGGCGAGTTAGCACCCGCCGGTGGGTTACCACTGGCTAAAGAACAGCGCGACCCACTAAAGGGGTCGCCAAAACGCAATCGTACAGTCATGCCAGTAGTAGGTGGAGACAACTTTGACAGTTGAACCTCACGCCATTAGCAGCGGTTGCGGATTAACAGAAAAACTTACGAGCGCTGTGCGGCATTTACTCAGCACTCGGCACTAACTCGGAGCACCTATGCCCGACGACGTTATTCTAAAAGTCGAAAATATTTCGGTTGTCTACCACACGCCCGCGCGGCGACGTGCAGGCGACTACCGGCGTTTCCTTTGACCTGCACAAAGGCGAAGCGCTCGCGTTGATCGGCGAAAGCGGCTGCGGCAAGACCACGCTCAGCCTGTCGCTGATGCGGATGCTGCCCAACAACGCCAGCGTCATCGCGCGGCGAAGTCCTCTACACCCGCGACGGCAAAACGCACAGACGTCCTCAAGCATGAACCCGGAGGGACTGCGCTCGTTTCGCTGGTACGACTGCGCGATGGTCTTTCAGGGCGCGCAGAACGCCTTTAACCCCGTCCTGCGCATCCGCGACCAGTTCATGGATACGGCGGCCGCGCACGGCAAAAGCAGACCAAGCGAGCGGTCGAGCAGCGCACGCTGGAATTGTTCAAGCTGGTGCGGCTCGACCCGGAGCGCGTCTTCAATGCCTATCCGCACGAACTGAGCGGCGGGATGCGCCAGCGCACGCTGCTGGCGCTCGGCGTGCTGCTCGACCCGCAGATCGTGATCCTCGACGAGCCGACCACCGCGCTCGACATCCTGACGCAGCGCGCCATCATCGACGTGCTCAAGGAGATGCAGGCGCGGCTCGGCTTCAGCATCATCTTCATCAGCCACGACCTCGCGCTGGCGGCGGAAATGGCGGATCGCGTGGCGACGACCTATGCCGGAAAGATCGTCGAACTGGGCGGCGTCAACGACATGTTCTACCGCCCGCTGCATCCCTATACGCTCGGCTTGCTGCGCTCCGTGCCCAAGCTGGACCAAGGCGCAGGACGAACTCGGCAGCATCCCCGGCGACCCGCCCAACCTGATCGACCCGCCGCCGGGCTGCAAATTTCACCCGCGCTGCCCCTTTGCCACCGACCAATGCAAGATCGAAGAGCCGCCACTGGTCGAATACGCGACCGAATCACAGCGCCGCCTGCTGGCACACCGATAAAGTCATCGAAGCGCGCGCCGAATTCTTTGAAGCGGAGCAGAATTGATGGGCGACGTAACCTCCAAAGACGTAATCCTCCAGCTCGACGACGTGTCGCGCACCTTCAAAAAGGGCAACACAATCATCCCGGTGCTGCAGAACGTCGATCTGAAGGTCAACAAGCTCGAATTCCTGTGTCTGGTCGGCGAAAGCGGCTGCGGCAAGACCACGACCGGCAAAATCCTCTCCGGCTTGCTCAAGCCGAGCAGCGGGCACGTTCTGTTTGAAGGACAGGACGTAGCGACGCTGCAGGGCGAGGCATACCGCCGCTACCGCCGCTCGGTGCAGATCATCCACCAAGACCCGTATGCTTCGCTCAACCCGACGCACACGATCTACAACATTCTCAGCTTCCCGCTGTTCCGGCACAAGCTGGTACGCCAGCCGCGCCGAAGCGCGCGCGCGCGTCGTCGAACTGCTGGAAATGGTCGACCTGACCCGGCGTCGATCTGATCGACAAGTATCCGCATCAACTCAGCGGCGGTCAGCGCCAGCGCGTCAGCATCGCCCGCGCCCTGACGACCAACCCGTCGGTCATCATCGCCGACGAAGCCGTCAGCATGGTCGACGTGTCGATCCGCATGGGCATCCTCAACATGATGATGGACATGCGCATCAACCTCAACGTGACCATCGTCTTCATCACCCACGACCTCGCGCTGGCGAAATATTTCGCCTGGAACGGGCGGATCGCCGTGATGTATCTCGGTCGCGTGGTCGAGATCGGCAGAGACGCAGGAGATCATCGCCGACGCCGCAGCATCCCTATACGAAAGTGCTGCTCTCCGCCATCCCCGAAGCCGACCCGGAACCGCACGCGCAATAAAGCGCACATCCAACTGCGCAGCGAAGACATCCCGCGCCTGACCGAACTGCCGCCGGGCTGCTCCTTCCATCCGCGCTGCCCGTGGTTTGCCGGGGCATGTGCGATACCGACGATCCCGAAGTTGAAGCACCGTCCCCGGCGCGACGAGCGACGCGGAGGTCGCCTGCATCCCGCTCACCGAAGGCGCAGGGCTGCAACTCTACTCATGAACTCCGAGGCTCTACGCGCGTTTTTTCGCAGCGGCGTCTTTATCGCCGGGTTGGCGCTGATCTTGATGCTGGCGCTCCCGCGTGACAGCGCCGAGTTTGTCGTCTCGACCTGTTCGCTGATGATCGGCTTGGCGCTGATGGCGGGCGTCGGGCTGGTCGTGCTGCTCACCCGGCGCTAAGTCGGCTCCTACCTTCGGGGCGGAGAATTCTTCGCCCCGATCTCCCGCTGACAACACTTAATCCCCTTCTGACAATCAAACCGTGCTATCATGAAAATGACTGGCAGTCGAAAATTGCCCAGTTTTACGGCAACGCTAGTAAATGCGATACCTAGCTATCGCGTAAGGCGCATCATGTCCAGCGAAGCGCTCACGGGTCTCATCAACAATACTGCTCTCCTGCTGGCTCTCGCGGTACTCTACGATACGTTCTCGCTAAAACCTCAAGCCTATACGCGCTGGATGCAGGTCGTCGCGGGCTGCGCCATCGGCGCGATCGGACTCGCCTTGATGGTTAGTCCGTGGACGCTGACCGAAGGCTTGATCTTCGACACGCGCTCGATTTTGCTCAGTATCGCCGGGCTGTTCTTCGGCTTCGTTCCCGCCGTGATCGGCGCCCTGATGACCGTCACTTTCCGGCTAACTCAAGGCGGCGTGGGCGTTTGGGTGGGCGTCGCGGTGATCGTCACTTCCACCGCAATCGGTTTGGGCTGGCGACACTATGCGCGCAACCGTCAACTGCGAGCGGGTGAACTTTATATCTTCGGCTTGACCGTCCACGCGGTCATGATCATGCTGATGCTGATACTGCCTTCACCGATTGCCATACAGACGATCAGCACGATTGGCTTCCCCGTGCTGGTTATTTACCCCATCGGGACAGTCTTGCTCGGTTTGATGCTCACGCGGCAGCGGGCGCGCAAGGAAACCGAGAGCGCGCTCCGCGAGAGCGAAGCCCGCTTGCGCAACGTGATCCAGAGCATGCCGGTCATGCTCAACGCCTTCGACGAGAATGACCACATCATCGTATGGAATTCCGAATGCGAACGCGTGCTCGGCTACAGTGCCGCCGAAATCGTCAACCATCCGGACGTGTGGGAACGGCTGTTTCCGAATGCCGACTATCGTTCGAAAATTGTGCAGCAGCAAGTCGAGCGGAGCAACAACTACGCTAATTGGGAACTAAAAATGCGCTGCAAAGACGGCGGCGAGCGCACCATCGCCTGGTCGAATACTTCCGATCAGATCAAAATTCCGGGATGGGCAGCATGGGGCATTGGCATCGACGTAACGGAACGGGTGCAGGCGACGACAGCGCTGCGCGCGGCGGAAGAACGGCTGCGGCTGGCGCTGCGGGCTGCCCACGTTGGCTTGTGGGACTGGGATTTACTGACGCAAGAAGTCTACTACTCGCCGGAATGGAAACGACAGCTTGGCTACGAAGAAAATGAACTCACCGACAGCATAGACGAGTGGCAAAGCCGCCTGCATCCCGACGACGCGGCGCAGGCGCTCGCTTATACCGATGCCTACTTCGCCAACCCGACGACGACCTTCGAGACCGAATTCCGGCTGCGCCACCGTGACGGAACGTACCGCTCAATCCTCGTGCTGGCGTCGCTGCTCTTCGACGAGGGGGGCAAAGCGGTGCGTATGCTCGGCTTGCACGTCGATAACACCGACCGCACACAGGCAGCCGAGGCACTGCGCACGAGCGAAGCGCATCTACAAGCGGTCGTCTCCTCGACGCCGATCATCCTGCTGGCAATTGACCAGAACGGCGTGATCACGCTGCTGCAAGGGCAAGGTCTGAACGCCTTAAGCATCAATCCGGATCAATTGATCGGCATTTCGCTGTTCGAGATAACGGGCGGCGAGGAAACATCGCTCAGGATGTCCTTGCGTGAAGATTTCCTGCGCGCGCTCTCCGGTGAGGAAGTCAACTCGACCATCGTCCGCAGCGGACTCAGTTTCGCCGTCCATTTTGCCGCGCTGCGCTCAAAAACCGGGGAGATCACCGGCGCGATTGCCGTGGCAGCCGACATGACGCAGCGGCTCGAAGCCGAACGCCTGCGGGTCGAACTTGAAAAAGAACAGGAAATTATCGCGCTGCGCGAGCGCTTCATCACGATTGCCTCGCACGATTTTCGCACGCCGCTGACGGTGATTAAAATGGCGGCAAACATGCTCGAAACCTACTTTGACCGGATGCCCGCCGAGCGGCGCTCGGTGAAACTCCAGCAGATCAACGTTCAGGTTGACCGGATGACGCATCTGCTCAACAACGCGCTGGCGGTGAGCAAAGCCAACGCGGGCAAGACCGAGTTTCGCCCGGAAATGGTCGATCTTGAGGCGTTTTGTCGCGGGTTGTGGACTGACGTCACGGGGGAAACACAGCAGTCGCACCGGTTGGAGTTCCGCTACGAGCTGGACGTAAAATCGGTCATGCTCGATCCCAAGCTGATCTACCGCGCGCTCGCCAACCTGATCGGTAATGCCATCAAGTATTCACCAAGTCAGGGTCACGTCCGCTTTATCGTGGCGCGCGATGCTGATTTGATCATCTTCCGCATCAGCGACAACGGCATCGGCATCGCTGAAGATGACGTCAAGCGGCTGTTTGAGCCATTCTTCCGGGGCAAAAATACCGGCGGAATCGACGGAACCGGCTTAGGCTTGTCGATTGTCCGCAGCTTCGTCGATGTCCACGGCGGGCGAATTGCGGTCGAAAGCGAGGAAGGCAAAGGCACCACTTTCACGATCTCGATCCCGCTATACGTGGTTTAGCATCGGTTCTCGAAAGAAATCAAAGGCAATCGTCGTGCTCTGTAGGGGCACGGCGCGCCGTGCCCCTACGAAAACATCCGATAACTTACTAGAGAATCCACGAACGTGACGCGCTTAGCGCATCGGCAAATCGATGTGCCCCGCGTTGGACGTGAGCGGTCCCGCTAGCTCGATTTCGGGCGGGCACTCCGGCGCGTAGCGGCGGAAGTTGGCGACGAAACGCGACGCCAGTTGGCGATACTCATCCCAGTAATCGCCTTCATTCTGCCACGACTGCGCCGGGAACAAAATCTTCTCCGGGACACCGGGGCAACTCTTAGGCACTTCAAAGCCGAAGACCGGATCGGTGTAGTATTCCACGTCGTCGAGCACGCCGGTCAGCGCCGCGTTGAGCAGCGCGCGGGTGTACTTGATGCTGATGCGGTCGCCCACGCCATACGCGCCACCGACCCAACCGGTATTGATCAGCCAGCAGGTCGAACCGTAACGCAGCATTTTGCGCTGGAGCAGGTTAGCGTAGACCCACGGATGATGCACCATGAACGGCGCGCCAAAGCAGGTGCTAAACGTGATCTCCGGCGCGAGACCGACGCCCGCTTCCGTCCCCCCGACTTTCGAGGTGTAGCCGGAAATGAAGTGATAAAGCGCTTGATCGGGCGTCAAGCGAGCGATGGGCGGCATCACGCCCTGCGCGTCGCAGGTGAGGAACAGAACGTTATTCGGATGCCCGCCGAGCTTGCTGGTAACGGCGTTGTCGATGTAATCGAGCGGATATGAAGCGCGGGTATTTTCGGTATTGCGGTCGTCGTCGAGGTCGATGTTACGGGTGACCGGGTCGTAGACCACGTTTTCGAGCACCGTCCCGAACTGGCGAATAGCGGCATAAATCTGCGGCTCCGCCGACGGCGACAGGCGGATCACCTTCGCGTAACAGCCGTTCTCGAAATTGAACACGCCGTCGTCGCTCCAGCCGTGCTCGTCGTCGCCGATCAAGCCGCGCGAGGGGTCGGCGGAAAGCGTCGTCTTGCCGGTGCCGGAAAGCCCGAAGAACAGCGCCGTATCACCGTCCGCGCCGATGTTCGCCGAGCAGTGCATGCTCATGACGCCTTCCAGCGGCAGCAAGTAGTTGAGCATGGTGAAGACCGACTTCTTGATCTCACCGGCGTAGCTGGTGCCGCCGATCAAGCACAGGCGTTGATCGAGGTTAAGGGCGATGAAGGTTTCGCTGCGCGTGCCGTCAATGGGTTCAAAGGCTTTGAACGACGGCACGCAGAGGATCGTGAAATCGGGGACGTGCTGGCGGTAGGCGTCGCGGTTTTCCGGCGCGATGAGCATGTTGCGTACGAACAGGCTGTGCCACGCATACTCGGTGATGATCCGCACCGGCAGGCGATAATCCGGCTGCGCGCCCGCGAAGCAGTCCTGCACGAACAGGTCTTTGCCCTGTACGAAGCCCTGCATCCGGCTGTACAGGTCGGCGAATTTTTCGGCGCTGATCGGGCGGTTGTACTCACCCCACCAGACGTGATCCTCAGAGCTTGGCTCGCGCACGATGAACTTGTCGGCAGCCGCCCGCGAGGTGAACTTGCCCGTGTTGACGATCACCGCGCCGCGCTTGCCGATCTGCCCCTCACGGCGGAACGTGATTTCTTCGTAGAGCGCCTCGGCAGGGAGATTCCAATAAACCGTATTCAGGTTCGTCAAACCATGATTTAGCAGCCCAAAATCACTTTTCAGTTCCGACGCCTGATCCTGTGCCGGTGTCTTGATGTTCAGCAGATTGTTACTCATAGCCAGTCCCTCACTACGCGGCGGTCGCCAATGTAAATTTCGTTCGGGGCTTCGGGATCGAGCGCCCAGCGGATCCGCTTGATCCCCTCGCTGATTTGCTTGGCGGTGCCGCAGTAGCTCAGGCGCAGATGACCCTCAGCGCCGAATTCCTTACCGGGCACGGTGACGACCAGCGCTTTGTTCAAAAGCAGCGCCGCCAGTTCTTCCGAACTGCTGCTGTAGGCGCGGAAATCCGGCAGGCAGTAGAAGGTTCCACACGGTCGGGTGACTTTAACGCCGGGGAACGTGCGGAAATCCGCCATCGCCACGTCGCGGTTGTTCTGGATCAGCAGACGCAGGTTCTCGACGGTGCTCTGCACGCCGGTCAGCGCGCCTTCCGCCGCCGCCATCGACACGGCGGAGGGGCAGGAAGTCGTCTGCGACTGAACGGTGTTCATGACTTTGACCAGCTCACGGTTGGCGACCGTCCAGCCGATGCGAAAGCCGGTCATGCCGTAGAGTTTGGACACGCCGTTGATGACGATGATGTGAGTCGTCTCGATATTTTTGTCGGTGAAGCGATAGGCGGGCGCGGGGCGGATGCCATCGAAGACCAGCTTCTGGTAGATGTCGTCCATGATCAGGTAAATGCCCTTGCGCTCGCACAATTCGACCATCGCGGCGATGAAGGACTCCGGGTAGACGGTCCCTGAGGGGTTATTCGGGCTGTTGACGATGATCGCTTTAGTGTTGGAGCTGATGGCGCGCTCGATCTCCTCCAGCCGGGGTTGGAAACTGCCGTCCTCAGGCTTGACGATAACCGGGTGCCCGTAGACCATCTTGACCATTTCCGGGTAACTCACCCAGTAGGGCGCGAGAATGATGACTTCATCCTGCGGGTCGATGATCGAAACCAAGACGTTATACAGCGCCTGCTTCGCCCCGGACGACACGATCACGTTCTCCGGCGCGACCACCCAGCCGTAATTCTCCTCGGTGTAACGGATGATGGCGCGTTTTAGCGCAGGCGTGCCATCTGTCGGGACGTACTTGACATCGCCCGAAGTCAGCTTCGCGGCGGAACTGAGGATTGCGGTAATCGGCACTTTGTTCTTTGGTTCTCCGCCGCCCAGATGAATGACCGGCTGCCCCTGATCTGCCAGCAGCTTGGCACGTTCATTGAGCTTGAGGGTCGCCAATTCCCCGATGGATCGGGCAAGGTGACTGATGCTCATAGGTGGGTTGACCTTTCTTGCCTAAGGGTTATTGCAAATACCGCTTCAAAATGCCTCGCCAAGCGGCTTGCCGCGGACGATGAAAATCTTGGAGATTGTATTGATTCCGCGGGACAAAAAGCACGCACTTACGGGAAAAATAGGTCATTCATCTGAGAAAAAGATGCTTTACGTCCTGTCACAAAATTGCGCTGTAACGCCTCGCCCTCACGGCAATGAGACTTGTCATCCGCATAGCAGATCGTTCGCGCCACCGTGCTGATCCACCTGCTGAAAAGTCGCTATAATCAGCCGCAATCTGATGACAAAATAAGGCAGATCTTGATGAACGTGGGTGGAAAACATTATCGAACGATTTGGCTCAAACCGGACGACCCGGCGGTCGTCCAGATTATCGATCAACGGCTGCTGCCGCATCAGTTCGTCGTGCTTGACCTGACCACCGTTGACGACATCGCCCACGCCATCAAGGCGATGGTGGTGCGCGGCGCGGGGTTGATCGGGGCGACGGCAGGCTATGGCATGTATCTCGCCGCGCTGATCGCGCCGCAAACGAATCGAGCGGCGTTTTTCGCCGCCATCGACGCGGCGGGCGAGCAGTTGAAGGCGACTCGACCGACCGCCGTCAACCTCGCGTGGGCGGTGGATCGCCAGCGCGAGGCTCTGCGGCAGGTCGAGTCGCTGGACGAGATGGTCGCTTGCGCGCAAGCGACCGCCGAGCAAATCGCCGACGAAGACGCGGAATTCTGCCGCCGCATCGGGGAACACGGCGTCAAGCTGATCCAAGCGATTGCCGCGCGCAAGCCCGGTCAGACGGTGAACATCCTGACACACTGCAACGCGGGCTGGCTGGCATTCGTCGATTACGGCTCGGCGACCGCGCCGATCTACGCGGCGCATGACCTCGGCATCCCGGTGCACGTCTGGGTTGATGAAACCCGCCCGCGCAATCAAGGCGCGCGGCTGACCGCGTGGGAGTTGGGGCAGCATGGCGTCCCGCATACGGTGATCGCCGACAACACCGGCGGTCATTTGATGCAGCACGGCATGGTTGATCTGTGCATCGTCGGCAGCGACCGCACCACCTACACCGGCGACGTCGCCAACAAGATCGGCACCTACCTCAAGGCGCTGGCGGCGAAAGACAACGGCGTCCCCTTCTACGTGGCGCTGCCCTCATCGACCTTTGACTGGCAGATGCGCGACGGTCGTGCACGACATCCCGATCGAGCAGCGCGGCGCTGAGGAAGTGAAGTACATCGACGGGCGCACCGCCGACGGCAGCATCGAAACGGTGCTGCTGACGCCGGAGAGCAGCCCGGTCGCCAACTACGGCTTCGACGTGACTCCGGCGCGCCTCGTGACCGGGCTGATCACCGAGCGCGGCGTCGTCCCGCCCAATGAAGCTGCGATCTTGAACCTGTATCCGGAGAAAAAGCCTCGTCCGTGAATGCTCTGTAGGGGCGACTTGGCAAGTCGCCCCTACAAAAACTTTGTTCATCTACTTGGATCGCGGCAAGACCTTATTCGCTCTGGTTCGACACCCTCTACCCGCTTGCGTGGGAGAGGGTCGGAACGAAGTTCCGGGGAGAGGGGCGCGCCGAAGTGCTCTCAATCGTCGGGATACGCCACGTTGACCACCTGCTCGTTCAAAGCCGCCCACAGCGCGTCGAGTTCGCCGCGCACATGGTCGAGCACTTCCGCCAGCGCGACCACGCTTTTCTCGCTGCTGTCGCGGCGTTTGAGTTCAACACCGCCGGACTCCAGCGACTTCTTGCTGACCGTCAGCCGCAGCGGGCAGCCGATCAGGTCGGCGTCGTTGAACTTCACGCCCGGTCGCTCCTGCCGGTCATCGTACAGCACCTCGAACCCGGCGCGCTGTAAGCGATCATAGACCGCCTCGGCAGCCTCGCTCACGCCATCGGTGCCATCCAGCAGCCCGACGAGGTGAACCTGATACGGCGCAATCGAAATTGGCAGCATCAAACCGTGCTCGTCGTGATGTTGCTCGGCGACGCAGGCGAGCAGCCGCCCCACGCCGATGCCGTAGGAACCCATGATCACGGGCTGCGTTTTGCCCTCGCTGTCGAGGAAGGTACAGCCCAGCGCATCGCTGTAGCGCGTGCCGAGCTTGAAGATATTGCCCACTTCGACGCCCCGCACCGTCCGCAAAGGCTGACCACACTGCGGGCAGCCATCGCCTTCCCGCGCCGATACGATGTCTGCCACGATGTCGGCGCTATAGTCGCGCCCGTAATTGGTGTTGAGCAGGTGATAGCCCGCCTCATTCGCGCCCGCCACCAAGTTCGGTGACAGCGGGATCAAGTCGTCCACCACCACCAGCGCGTTTTCGACGCCAATTGCCGAGCCGTAACCGGGCACCGCCTTCACCGCCAGAATTTCTGCTTCGGTCGCCGGACGCAGCGCCTTCGCTTGCACCGCGTTCCCCAGCTTGATCTCGTTGACTTCCATGTCCCCACGCACGATCACCAGCACGAACTGCTCGCGGTCTTGCCCGTCAGCGCTGATCGTCGCCACCAAGAACACCGCCTTCGCCGTCTCGGACGCCGGTTTGCCGAGAAATTTCGCCAGCGCTTCAATCGTGGTCGTGTGCGGCGTCTCGATTTTTTCCAGCGCTAATCGGGGCGTCTCACTGCTCGCGCTGTCTTTGCTGATCTGCGCCACCTCGCGGTTCGCCGCATAGCCGCACGAGTCGCACAGCAGCAGCGTATCTTCGCCAATCGGCGTCAAGTACATGAACTCGTGCGCCAGTTTGCCGCCCATCATGCCGGTGTCCGACTTCACCGCGATCGTCGGCAGACCGCAGCGGCTGTAAATGCGAAAATAGGCGCTGTAGTGCGCCCGATACTGCTTGTCCAGCCCGCCCAGTCCGCGTCGAGGCTGTAGCTGTCTTTCATCGTGAACTCGCGCACGCGGATCAAGCCAGCACGCGGGCGCGGTTCGTCGCGCCACTTGGTCTGAAGCTGATACACCAGTTGGGGCAGTTGGCGATACGAACGAATTTCCTTGCGTACCAAGTCGCCAATGGCTTCCTCGTGGGTCATCGCCAGCACCATGTCACGCCCCGCCCGGTCTTGGAAACGCCCCAGTTCCGCGCCAATCTGATACCAGCGTTTCGTCTCCTGCCACAAATCCGCCGGATGCACCACCGGCATCGTGATTTCTTGTCCGCCGATGCGTCCATCTCCTGCCGGATGATGCTCTCGATTTTGGTCATCGTCCGGCGCGCCAGCGGCAGGTAGCTGAAAATCCCGGCGGCAAGCGGACGAATGAATCCGGCGCGTAACAGGAGTTGGTGGCTGACGACGTCGGTATCACCCGGCGCATCACGGAGGGTTTGGCTGAAAAGCTGGGTCATGCGCATGGTCGGTTCTCTTTCCGGTGACGCTCGCTATAGGGCGGTGATTATACTCAATGGCATCGATTTCGCGTCAGTCGTTTGGTGCGAGATAAGTGAGGATTCGCGGGGAAATCGTCAGTAGGGGCACGGCGTGCCGTGCCCCTACGAGAAAGAGTGGCGAGTGTCGCGACTAAGCGGGGATCAGCCGCAGCGAGATGATCTGGTACGGCGTGATATCGATCTGCACCTGGTTCCCCTGCACGGCGAGCTGTTCCTCGTTTTCTTCCAGCAGATTGCAGTGGAAGGCTTGCGAAACCGGGAACCCGGCGCTGACGGTGACACTGCCCCGGCTGCGCTGATCTTCGTAGAAGCGCACGATGACGCCGTTGCCGTCTTCCGCCAGCTTGACCG
Organism: uncultured Chloroflexia bacterium; assembly: GCA_963848465.1. Lineage (GTDB taxonomy): Bacteria > Chloroflexota > Anaerolineae > Aggregatilineales > Phototrophicaceae > Flexifilum. The sequence goes on from CAWKDY010000025.1 coordinate 85,672, forward strand.
TCTCGATCACGACGTTGGGCGCGTCAACCGCGACCAGCGAACCGAGTGCCGTCCCGGTGCCGCCACCGCTCACCCGCCGCAAAATCAGCGGATCGTTGAGGTCGTAGGCAGCCGGAATGACTTCGTCGTGCCAGTCGCCCGCGTGCGGCAGCAGGCTGTAGGTCATCCAATGTTCACCCTGATCCGCGTGGGCATCCGGGTTGGTCGCGCTCTTGAGCAGCGTCAGCCGGATCACGTTCTCGTGGATGTCGTAACCATACTTACAATCGTTGAGCAGCGCGACACCGCTGCCACTTTCGCTCAAGTCCGCCCATTTGTGAGCGCAGGTCTCGAAGCGCGCCCAGTCCCACGAGGTGTTGCTGTGGGTCGGGCGCTCGACATTGCCCCACTGCACGTCGAAGGTCGCCACCGGACTCATGACCGCGACCGGGAACGCCGCCTTGAGCAGTGTGTGCTGTTCATGCCAGTCGATCCACGTATCGAAGTCGATGCGCTTGCTGTCGGCGTAGAGGTAGATCCGCTGGCGAATGGCGCTGCTGCGATAGCTGCGGACAACTTCCACCGCGACGCGGAGCGGTCCCTGCTCGACGACGGTGACGCTCTCGACACCCTCGATTTTCTCGGTACGGTCTTCGTAGAAGATGTCGATGTCCCAAGCGTCGAAGTTCATCGGGCGATCTTCAAACGCCAGCAGCGCATTGCCGACTTCGCCCGCCGCTAGCAGATCGCGTCCGACTTGCTTGTCGTAGACGCGGGTGAGATCACCACCGGCGTTCAGTTCCACGCGCACGAGCGCGTTCTCCAGCACGATCTGGTTGTTCGCCTGCGTGACCGCTAGCTGCCCGCTCGACGATGCGCTTGACGCATCCGTCTCGTGCAGCCCGATCACACTGTAGGGGGCGATGCTGCTCAGTTCGACCAGCGTCCCGCCATCGACCGCCTGAGTCACGACCGGGCTGCCGTTCGCGTCGGCGAGTCCGCCGCTGACCGCGCCTTCTAACACCCCAATCCGGCGTCCACCGAACGAGGACGGATTGGCGACCACCACCGCCGTATTCGACGGCAGCGTCTGCGCCAGCGCCGCCAGCGCATCGTCGCGGACTTTTTCACCTAAGATGCGGATCGCCGCGTAGTCTTTGGTGCTGTCCTCGTAGACCGCGCCAATCGACGACCCCGGCAGGATGTCGTGGAACTGGTTCAGGCAGATCAACTCCCACGCCTTGTTCACAGCGTCATGCGGATAGGCGGAGCCAGTAGCGACCGTCGCCAGCGCCGCCAAGAATTCGGCGTCATGGAGCAGGAACTCGCTCTTGCGGTTATTGCGCTTGTTGCGCGCTTGGCTGGTATACGTCCCGCGATGGTATTCAAGGTAGAACTCGCCATTCCAAACCGGCAGGTCGTCCGAGATTTCGCTTTCGATGCGACCCATGTACTCGCGGATCGTGCCGTGGCGGACGCGCGGCGCGCCGGGGAAGTCGCCCAACGCCCCCACGTTCTCGATCATCTCGCGGGTGGGACCGCCGCCGCCGTCGCCGAAACCAAACGCCATCAGCAGTTCGTCGTAGGTCTCCTTCTGGCGGAAGGTTTCCCACGACCCGAACACCTCTTTACCCGACACCATCGCGTTGTAGGTCGTCGCGTGGGGCAAGTATGTCCAGTCCGAGGGCGTCGTCAGGAAGTGCGTCAGCACGCGCGTGCCGTCCAAGCCCTGCCACCAGAAGATCTGGTTGGGCATCTGGTTGTACTGGTTCCAACTCATCTTGTGGGTGATGAAATACTTCATCCCCGCCTGCTTGATCAACTGGGGCAGCGCCCAACTGTAGCCGAAGGTATCCGGCAGCCAGAGCACCGGCGTATCGACGTCGCCGAAGTGACGGCGGAAGTAACCGCGCCCCAGCAAGAACTGGCGTACCAGCAACTCGGCGCCGATAGCGTTGCAGTCCGGCTCGACCCACGTCCCGCCCATCACTTCCCAGCGCCCCTCGGCGACGCGCTGCTTGATCTGCGCGAACAACTCCGGGTAAGTCTCGCTCGGTGTAGGCATACAACTGCGCCTGACTCTGCGAGAAGGTGTATTCGGGGAACTGCTCCATCAAGCGCAGCGCCGTGCTGAAGGTGCGCCCGGACTTGCGCATGACCTGCCCCAGCGTCCACAGCCACGCCACGTCGATGTGGGCGTGACCGATGCCGACGATAGCGGCGTCCATCGGCTCGCCCGCCGCCGCGATGCCGCGCTTGAGCGTTTCCATCGCCGCCGGGACGCTCGCGTAGAACGCCTCGCCGCCGATCGGATCGCGCGTATCCAGCACTTTGAAAGCGGCGTCGAGCGTGTTCAGCAGCTTGCCCTTGACCGTGTCGTTGTCGTCAAGTTGACCGACGACTTCTAGCGCCACGCGGACAGCGATCGTGAAGTCCCGCGTCGGCTGGTCGATGCCCACGACGGCGCACTCGCCCATGTACAGCTTGCGGTGCTGATCACCGGCGATATCGCCGCCCGTCCAGCCGTGCAGCGCCAGCAGATGAGTCTGACCGTCTCGCAGCGCATCCGGCAGCAGAATTTCGCGGTGATGCCGGTCAGCAGCGGCGAATGTCTGTCCGTCGATATACGCCAGCGATTCCGGGTGGCTGAAGTCGTGCAAGTCGCCCAGCGGCAGGTACAGCGCGAACTTGGTATTCCCCGCCCCGGCGGGGAGTTGAAACTGAGTACGCAGCACAAAGTCAGTCCGCCAATGCCCCCAATAGGTGAGCGGCTCGACAACTTCCCAAGCGCTGTCATCGACCGCCGCGCCCACCGGAGGAGTCTCCTGCGGGCTGCCAAGCGCCGTGTAGCGGAAAGCAGGCAGCGCTTCGCGCCACCGATAAACCAGCGGTTCAATCAAACTCAGGCGTTGAGCAATCTTGGGCTGGGTCCAACGAATTTTGTGTAACAAAGCGATTTCTCCGTAGTGTCCTTAATCAGGATATCGAACCTCTAATTTGAGTTCGCGCCGATGGCTTCGGTTCGCCCCTCAAACAGATAACACGAAGCCTCATGATCGAGGTGATCGACCTGATACAGCGGCGGCTGGGCTTCCAAACAGCGATCCATCCGCATCGGACAGCGCGGGTAGAACCGGCAGCCGCTGTGTACTGAACTCCGCATTTCTTCTTCCGGCGGCAGCACGATCTCGCCCTGCCATTTTATGTTAGGATCGGGCACCGGCACTGAGTCCACCAAAAGTTGGACGTATGGGTGATGCGGTCGGTCGATCACGTTGATCGTGTTGCCCTTTTCGGCAATCGTCCCTTGATAGAGGATGTAAATCTGGTCGCCGATCTGGTAAGCGGTGCTCAGGTCGTGCGTGATGTAAAGGAACGAAATGCCCATTTCCTCTTTCAGCCGCATCATCACGTCCAGAATGGACGCGCGCAGCGAGGCATCGACCATCGATACCGGCTCGTCGGCGACGATCAGCTTCGGCTTGATCATGTACGCCCGCGCCATCATGATGCGCTGGCGCTGCCCGCCGCTCAGTTGATGCGGGTATTTCCGCAGCACATCTTCGCCATGCAAGCCGACGACGTTGAGCGCGTCCTCGATCATACTGCGGCGTTCCGTCTTGTTGTTGCTCAGGCTGAAGTTGTCGATCACCGTATGAAAGACGTGTTCAACCCGGTAGAACGGATTGTAGACGCCAAACGGATCTTGGAACACGGCTTGGACTTCGCGGCGGTATGCCTTCATCTGTTTCGCGTCCGCCTGCGACATGTCCTGTCCCTCGAAGATGATCTGCCCGGACGACAGACGGGTGAACCCAAGTACGACCTGCGCCAGCGTCGTCTTGCCGCTGCCGCTCTCACCGGCAATGGTGATGATCGAAGCGGGCTTCTCCGGGATATTCAGGTTGAAGTCTTGCAGCGCGATCACTTCGTGCTTGCCACTGCCCGTGCCGCGTTGCTTGTAAATCTTGGTCGCGTTACGAATTTCCAGCAACATCGGCGACATTGACCGTACTCCCGTCCTTGATTTCGTCGTAGAGGTGACAAGCGACCACCTGACCCGGCGTGACCGCTTGCATCGGCGGCGCTACCGACCGGCATTTGTCCATGACAAAGGGACAGCGAAGCTGGAAGATGCAGCCCGGCGGCGGATTACGCGGATCGTGCGTGATCCCTTCGGTGATCTTGAGCGGCTTCCGCTCTTTCAGCGAGGGCACCGACTCGATCAGCAGTTGTGAATAGGGGTGCTTCGGCGTTTTAAAGATCGCATCCACCGGGGCGATTTCGACGATCTTCCCGGCGTACATCACGGCGATGCGATCCACCATCTGCGCCATCAGCCCCATGTCGTGACCAATCATGATCATCGAGACGCCGAGCGCTTCTTTGACCTTGAGCAGCGTCTGCGCGACGATCCGCTGGACGACCACGTCGAGCGCGCTGGTCGATTCGTCGGCAATGATGACCGTCGGGTTGAGCGCAATCGCCATCGCGATACAGACGCGCTGCTTCATGCCGCCGCTGAGTTCGTGCGGGTACATGTCGTAGACGCGCCCCGGCAGCCCGACCGTCGACAGCAGTTCCATGATGCGCGGCTTGATGTTGGCTTTTGCCTTTCGCCCCTCATGCGCGATGATCACGTCTTTGATCTGGTCGCTGACGCGCATCGTCGGGTTGAGCGAATTCATCGCGCCCTGCGGGATCAGCGCCAGCTTGATCCAGCGGATCGCCCGCAGCGCCTCCTCGGGCATCCCTAGCAGATTGTGCCCTTCGAGCAGCACTTCGCCATCGACAATCCGCCCCGGCGGGACGACCAGTTGCAGGATGCCCATCGCCGCCGTCGATTTGCCGCAGCCGGATTCACCCACCAAGCCGAGGGTTTCGCCTTCGTAGAGGTCGAAATTAATCCCATCGACCGCCAACACGTCGCCTTTGGGGGTTTCGTAAAAAACGCGCAGGTCTCTGACTTTCAGGATCGGCTGCGGCGTGCGTTGTTGTTCGCTCATCGTCAATTCCTCCCCTACTGCGATGACTGGCGGAGACGCGGGTTCGCGATTTCGTCAAAGCCGAGGTTGATCAGCAGCAAGCCGATAAACATCAGCGCCAGCAGCAGCGTCGGCAATGCCCACCACCACCACATGTTGCGCAGCAGCGCTGCCGCGCTGATAGCGAAGTAGATCGTACCGCCCAACGTAGGCACACGCTGCGGACCCAGACCGAGCGTTTCCAGCCCGACCGCCGCGAGGATCGCGCCGGTGGCGTTGCCGATGAAGCTGGCGAACAGGTACGGGATCAGGTTCGGCAGAATCTCGCGGAACATGATCGAGAAGGTCGATGCACCGGAGAGCCTCGCCATCTGCACGTAGCCGCTCTCGCGCATGGTCAGCACCTGCGCGCGAATTAAGCGCGTCGGTGAGGGCCACGCAAACGCGGCGATCAAGATCGCCATCGTCGAAAGCTCGACCTGTTTGATCAGCGATTGAATGACGATCAGCACCATCAGCGAAGGTATCGTGATGGTCACGTCCGAAATCAAGCGGATGAAGTCGTCAACCCGCCCGCCCATGAACCCCGCGGTAAAGCCGAGGATGATGCCGACGCCCATACCCACCGATGCCGCGATCACCCCAACCATGAACGAATTCGGCGCGCCGACGACCATCAGCGCCAGCATGTCGCGTCCGCTGTTTTCAGTGCCCAGCGGGTGTTCCCACGTGCCTTCCTGCCCGCGCGAATTGACAAATCCGGGCGGCGGCAGGTTCAGCGGCGAACTGGCGGTATAGGCAAGATCGGTATTCCAGAACAGCCGTCCCAGCAAGCCGGCCATCAGGATCACGGCGATGATCGAAGCCCCAGTGATCAACTTGGGATTCAGCCAAGGCGTATCCCAGCGGTTGAACCGCCCCATGGTCTTCGGCTTGCGCGCCAGCGCAATCACCGCATTTGTGTTTCCACTTGTGGTTGCCATGGCTAACCTCTCTCGTAAGTAATACGCGGGTCGATCAGCGGATAGATCAGGTCAATGATCAGCACTGCCAATGCCGTCATCAGGATCAGCATGAACGAAGTTCCCTGAATCACCGGGAAGTCCTGCTGACGAATCGCCGAAAAGATAACGTTGCCCATTCCCTGATACGTAAAGATATACTCGACGAGCACCTGCCCGCTGACCAGCGTGCCCATGGTCATGGCGAACGCGGTGATTGCGGCAGGATGGCATTGCGTACCATGTACCGGTAGAGGACGTAAAACGGGTTGAGACCCTTGGCGCGCGCGAGATGCATGTAGTCTTCGCCTTCGACCGTGATCATCATGCCGCGCATCCCCAGCGCCCAGTAGCCGAAACTGACGAGACAATCGACAGCGCGGGCAGCGTGCCGTGATTGAATCACGCTGCCGATGAACTTGAGGTTGAAACCGGGCTGCATGCCCTGTTCCGTAAGAGCCGGTCAGCGGGAACCAGTTCAGTAAAAAGGCAAAAATGTACATCAGAAAGATCGCCGCCAGAATGGATGGAAGCGACGTAAAAATCATGCCCAACCGGGATCAGATATTTCGCAAGTCGTCGGCGTGCCCCGCCACGCCATCAGCGCCCCAAGAAATTGCCAACAGAAACGTGATCGTGACAGCGACCAGCAGTAAGCCCACCGTCCAGGGGAGCGCCTGACCGATGATCTGACTGACTGGCGTGGGGAAATAGGCAAGTGAATAGCCAAAATCAAGGTGAATAATGTTGCCCAGATAACGACGATACTGAACGGGCAGCGGATCATTCAGACCGAAGCGTTCTTTCCAGCCTTCAATAATTTCCGCGGAATTTTCGACAAAACCGCTCTGTTGGGTCATCCGGGCGACCATCGCGGTAATCGGGTCGCCGGGGGCAACGCGCGGGATAATCCAGATCATGCTTGCCGCAATCCAGATGGTTAAAAAAAAGATCGACTAGTCGCCGTGCAAAATAGCCTAAACGTTAAACCACCCATCATCATCCTCTCTCAAAACCATGCAGCTTTATGAGAAGTGGGGTGGCGGACGCATGCCGCCACCCCGCTTACGAATTGACTAGCTGCCCGCTTTGTGCAGGTTGAGGATGATCTGCTCGGTGCTGTTCCACCAGGTCGCCGGATGGTTGTAGTTGTTCTCGGCGGTGGGCCAGTTCGTCCAGTAGGTGGTGTCGAACGGAACCAGCTTCGAAGCCTGAACAGCGGAATGAAGGGCGTCTCGTCGTACAGAGTACTTGTACGCTTCGACGACCAGACTCAGGAATAGCGGGATCGCCCAGCGGCAGCATGCCGATTTGATCGACGATCGCGCTGTACGCCTTCGCGCCGTCGGTGTTCCAGCGCTGGTTGTCCGCCGAAGCAATCGTCACCAACCGGCACGATAGTAGAACTACGTTCAAGTGGTTCATCGAGTTCCAGGGTTCGTTGACCGAACCGCAGTTATCCCAGTTGTAGGCAATCCCGAAGTCACCTTCGCGGCGGTTCTCGTTGGCGGTGGATCTCGGTCAGCGGGTGCGAGGTCGCGTCAATGCCAGCAGCACGGAGCTGCTCGACCACCACGTCAACCGTACGGGTGTACTCGATGCTGCCCTGGTTCACTTCGATGTCGGCAGACAGAACCTGTCCGTCTTTCTCGTACATGCCATCACCATTCTTGGTGTAGCCTTCGCCTTCGATCAGCGCCTGCCGCCAGCGACATCAGCCGTCGGGCTGGCACCCATGCCAGCATTCACAACGGCGTCAATGAACGGCTCCATACCGCCGTACTGCACGAACATCGTGCTGGACGGCGTGGTCGTGCCTTCGTAGGCGACGTCGACGATCTGGTTGCGGTCGATGAACAGGCTGATCGCCTTACGGATATTCGCGTTATCCCAGGGGGCGACCGTCGTGTTGAACGAAATTTCGCGCGGGCACGGGTCTGCCCAGGCATACGGCAGTTTGTCGTGCCAGGCGATGGCGTTCGGGTTCTGCGCCTGAATCGCTTCGAACGCGCCCAGGGTGATGTTCATCGAGCTGTCCAGCTGGTGGTCGACATCAGCAGCGCTTTGTTCTCTTCAGCACCAGTGATGTCCCAGATCAGCCGCTTCGGTTCGGGCAGGGCGTGCCAGCCAGTCGCCGCGCCCCACCAGTTGTCATCACGATCCCAGACGAATTCGGTCGGGCTGGCGCTGGTCAGCGTATACGGACCAGTGCCGAAGCGGCCAACCTTTTTCGGGATCGTAGTTGGTGAAGGTGAAGGGGTCTTGCCCTTCCCAGACGTGCTTGGGCAGAATGTTGCCGTTGCCCCAGATACGCACCGAGAAGTAGTCCAGTTGGAAGCGCGGATTCGGTGCCTTCAGGTCGAACTCGACCGTCAGATCGTCGATCTTCTTGACGGCGCTGACCCACTGCTGCGTGTTGGCGGCTTCGTTCAGCGTCGCAGTTTCGTCGTCCAGCAGCAGTTGGAAGGTGAAAACCATGTCGTCGGCGGTGAACGGTACGCCATCCGACCACTTGATGCCGTCGCGCAGCGACAGCGTCCAGACGTCCAGCGTCTCATTGGGCGTGAAGCTCACACCCAGCCAAGGCTGAATTTCGCCGGTCTCATAATTGAGGATGAAGAGCGGTTCCCACATCGCCTGGTGCGCGCCCTGATTACGGAACGTGCCCGGAACCATCCAGTTGAAGTTGGTCGGGTTCGGGATGGGGTCCTGGTTGTCGATGTCGAAGATTACCGTATCTTCACGGGCGACACTGTCCTGTGCTGACACGCAGACAGCGAGCGCTCCGAGCAGGAGGACGACTATCAGTACAGACTCAAACGCCTTACATGTGTTGTCATATCTTTTCTCCTGAAAGTGACTACTAGTAAATTTGAGTGCTGTACTTTTAGTGCCTCGTTCGAATAACTATCACCCCCTTTCAGGGTGAAGTGCAAATCGGTTTTGCCGTTGAACTCCGGATGCGGAGTTGGGTCGGGATGTATTCGCAAGTCGCTGCCCCGCTATAGCCCTCCAGGCGGTCGATCAGATGCGCGGCGGCGCGCTTGCCGATCATGAAGGGGTCTTGAGCGACCGTGGTGAGCGGCACCTCAAGATGCGCGGCGATATTGACGTCGTCAAAACCAGCCAGCGATATGTCGTCCGGGATGCGCAGGTCAAGCAGCCGCATCGAGCGCATCGCAAGGATGGCGACGTAATCGTTGATCGCGAAAATCGCCGTCGGGCGCGGGTCGGTGTTCAGTAAGTAATTTTTGATTTGAACCAGTTCGGGGCTTTTGGAATCGACCGAGGCTCGGAGCGCGTCGGTGCGCGTGGATTTCTTCGCCGGGCACGCCGATGCGCCAAGGTTCAGCCGGTTCCAGATTGCGGCGAGCATGGCGTCGGCATACGCTTCGTAGCGTTCTTTGACCGGCAGCAGATGGTTTTCATGATGGGTCAGGAAGACGATCCGCTCGTGCCCCATCTCGATCAGATGCGTCACGAGCTGCGTGGCGCCTTCGTAATTCTCGCTGGTCACACAGTCGCAGTCGATCCCGTTGATCTGGCGGTCCATGACCACAATCGGCAGCTGAATCGCTTGATAACCCGCCGCCGCCTGTAGGTCTGACCCTCGAAGCTGCCGCATTGCGGCCACAGCAGCACGCCGCAGATCGATTTCACCCTTTAGGCGGTTGAGGACTTCGATTTCTTCTTCATAGCTCTGCACGTAATTGAGGACAATCTGATAGCCATGCGCCTTCGCTTCGTTTTCAGCGCCGGTCAACATGCAGCAGATGCGAACTCGGATCAAAGCCGTAGGTCACGAAGGCGATCAGGCGATCCGCGACGTTATCCTGCGGCAAATAGGCGACAAACGTCCCGCGACCGGCGGCCGCTCGATCAGCCCTTCGACTTCAGCCTGCTGGAGCGCGAGCCGAACCGTCGTGCGGCTGACATTCAGGTGTTCAGAAAACTGGCTTTCCGAAGGGATGCGAGTCGCATGAGACCAGCGACCCGAAACAATCAGCTGTCGGAGTTGGCTGTAAAGCTGAACATGTAACGAAACAAAACTGTTTTGTGAAACAATGACATCAGTAACTTTATTCATTTGCCTAACGCAAAAACTATTTGTTTAACTGTGTGTACCTGTATACACATTTAATCATAACATATTGTGTCAAGTAGGCAACTTGAATTCCTAGCGGGGCTGTAACGCTGTCAAGGGAGAAATGTCACCCCTTTCTCGTTAATGATCATGCGTAGGCTATAAAGGTACCCAATATTCGCCTTCGCGCAAATAGTCGGACTAGATTGAGGTGGTGATGGCATAGGCGCGCGCCGGATTATCCACCGTGATCTGGTGGATCAGCGCGTCGCTCACGCCGTTCGCTCGTAACGCCGGGATGAACTGTTCAAACAGCGCCGTGTAGCCGCGAAATCCGTGCGGCTGCGGAATTCCATCCTGCTGTGACGGATCGTACCAGCCAGCGTCGTGCGAAAGCAGCAAGTTTGCCGCACAGCCCGCTTTGATCAGCGCCAGCACCGCTTGCAGGAGCGCGTCGTGCTGTCCCTCAGAACCAATCGAGTCGAATTCCAGCCAGACGCCGCGCCGAGCCGCGTCGAGGTGCAGCGCCGTCTGGCTCTCGGTCTGGGCGTGAACCCAGATGAACCGGCTCAGGTCGTGATCGGCGGTTTCCAGAATTTGCAGCTCGCGCAGAGCGGCAGCGCCGCCGATGGTGTGGCAGGCGATCACCGCACCCGTCCGGCGGCTCGCCTGCGCGGCGGCGTGCAGGTTGCGGGCTTCGAGGTCGGTCGGACCGTCGTTGCTGAGCGCGACCTTGATAAATCCGGCGCGCGCCGGCGTCCCTTCCATGCCGTCGATGATGTCGCGCACCCAGCAATTCGCCAGCGCGTCGGCATCCAGCGCCAGCAAATCCGCCGGGATGAAGCCTTCTTTGTAGACGCCGGTCGGCGCGATCAGGTGAATTGGCGTGCTGTCAGCCAGATGACGCAGCACGGCGACGTTCCGCCCCACGCCGAGCGTGCTGCATTCGGTCAGCGCCGTGACTCCGGCGCGCGCCGCCGCGTCAAGATAGGGCTTGACCACCTGCTCCACTGCCAGCGGATCGCCTTCGGCGTAGTGCGGCGTGAGCGGACCGCGCAGATCGGTGAACAGGTGCTCATGCGGCAGAAAAGTGCCTAACGACTTCACGGGAACGTCGCCCCGCACCGTGCGAACAAATGGATCGCTCATCGGAGTTTCCGGAGACTGCTATCCATGCCGTCCAGTTTATCCGATCAGGCGATCCGGTGCTTGCTGAGGGCAGAAACGAAGAAGATCGCATAGCAGGCTAAATCTCTAGGTACAGGGCATAGCCTATGCGGCTTATTTCCTATTGGACGGAATTTCGCAGGTTTAGTCATATAATAGGAAATTACAAACAATTGGGTTAATTTCGTTGTTCTCCTCACTACCACAAAAGCAATTTATTGACATAGACCAAAAGGGAGAGAAAAACTTCACCTACTGATTCATATCTTCATCCGCTATCTCTATTGTTGCCATATTTCCTCCGATGATAGAGCGACAATTCAGCTATGCCCTGATCGATACTCCCCAACCAAGTGGGAATCACTCGATCATTACGAGGATCTCCAAAATCAACATGTTTCAGGAGACCGCGTGTAAAAAAATACAAGTCTTGGAAGTTTTGCCATAAGTAGTTCTATTTCCTGCTGAACAGATAATTTCCAAACTTGGTAACCCGTTTGATCTTTGCTCCAGAATTCCAATTTCTTGCTGCGATCAATTGCAGGACTATTCATCACACGGTCGCTAATTGCCATAGCTCGTAAACTGTCAAGATTCACAGTCTTGTGTACCTTTAAGTAAATCGAGCGCTTCTTGATCATCTAAAGCCATGATCGCAAAATCGACTAAGTTTGTAATTGCCTCAGAATGCCAATGTGTGTATACATCACCCTCGCCGGATAAATCTTTTAGCATCTCACCAAGATAGATGAGCGGTGTTGTCATTACGTCTCTAAGATCTCAGATATGATGAAGTTTCTTACGACCATCGTCATTTAGATCCATCTCCTTGATGCATGAGAAACAATACGCTCTCATCCAGAGAATCTCACGATCAGGCTTCAACCATGAAGGCAGATCAACCATTAGATTTGCTTGAAAATCGGATAAGTCGTTACCGCAACGATAGCAAGTAGGGATCTCCATCAATAGCCTCTTCTTTAACCTGCCTATTATGTAAAGTTTATCACAGAATACATATAAGAAACGGGATCGGAAATCGAAATATGACTGCTCTAACTTGGGCGAGGGAGACACACAGCCATCATCAAGCAGGTACTCGAACAGCCGCCGCCAGTGATCCGCCGAGCGGACAAAGCGCGAAAACAAAAAGCGGCGATCCGTGTGGTTCGCCGCTTCGTTTGTGACTCCGCTGGGACTTGAACCCAGAACCAATTGATTAAGAGTCAACTGCTCTGCCAATTGAGCTACGGAGCCATTTTGTCACTCCCGGGATTATACCAAAGCGCTGAAACGAGCGTCAAGGCTGGATCAGCCTCGGCGCGCGCATTGCATTGCCGCAACGTCGAGTGACATGGATGCGTATTCACAGGTACAATATGCGCATTCTGATCACCGGAGAGGACTCGATTGGCTGCACTTCCACCAACACCAACCGGGCTGACATCGACTGAAGTCGCCGAGCGAGTCGCGCGCGGCGAAAGCAACAATTACCGGTCGCGCGTCGCGCGCTCCTACTGGGACATCTTCCGCGACAATGTTCTGAACCTGTTCAACATCGTCATCACCGTGCTGCTGGTCACCGTGCTGCTGTTCCGCGACTATTCGACCGTCTTCTTCGCCGGATTCAGCGTCGTCACCAACTCATTTCTGGGGATGATTCAGGAGATCATGGCGAAGCGCAAGCTCGACGCGCTGGCGGCGCTCTCGCTCGGCGACGTGCGCGTCTACCGCGACGGGACGCTGACCACCATCGGGCTGCACGATCTGGTCAAGGGCGACGTGATGCCCGTCGAGCCGGGCGACAAGATCGTCGTCGATGGCGCCATCCAGCACGGCGATGCCCTCGAGATCGACGAGTCGCAGCTTACCGGCGAATCCGACGCCGTGATGAAGAACGACGGCGATCCGGTCTATTCGGGATCGTTCTGCGTCGCTGGCAGCGGGATCATGGTGGCGACGACGGTCGGCAAAGCCAGCCGGATCAACCAGCTCTCCGACGTCGCCAAGCAGTATAAAAACGTGCTCACGCCGACACAGCAGCGCATCTCGCTGATCGTGCAGCTTTCGGTCGTCATCATGGCGGTCTGCACGCCGATGCTGTTTATCGCCGGGTTTTTGCAGCACTCGACCATCATCACGCTGGGGACGTTCCGCAACGCGGTGGTGTTCGTCGCCAGCATCGTGCCGCAGGGCTTGGTGCTGACGGCGATCCTCTCGCTGACGATCGGCGCGATCAACATCAGCCGCAAGCAAACGCTGGTGCAGCGCGTCAACGCCGTCGAGTCGCTCGGGAACGTGACGACGCTCTGCTTCGACAAGACCGGCACGCTGACGCGCAACAAGCTCAGCGTGACCCAGATCGTCCCGCTGGGCGCGCTCAGCGAGAGCGACATCGCCGACCGGCTGCGCCTGTATACCGGCAACCTCTCCAACCAGAACCGGACGGCGGCGGCCGTCGCCCGCTACCTCAACGACGGCGCGGATAATCCGATCGCGCTGCCCGCTGTCACCAAAACCCGCGAAGTGCCCTTCACCTCAACCCGCAAATGGGGCGCGATTGTGCTGCCGCAGGAGACGCTGATCATGGGCGCGCCGGAGCGCGTGCTCTGCCCGGAAGACGAAGCCGCCCTTCAGCAAGCGAGCGCCCTGGCGGCGCAGGGCTTGCGCGTACTGGCGCTCTCGCGCTCGTCGCAGGCGATGGAGGATGGCAAACTCGACCCGCAGCGCGAATTGCTGGCGCTGGTGATCCTCAGCGACGAAGTCCGCGAGGACATTCAGGCGACACTGGCGTCCTTTGAAGCGCAGGACGTCGCGCTCAAGGTGATCTCCGGCGACAACCTCGAAACCGTGCGCGAGATCGCCACCGAAGCCGGGATGCGGATCACCGAGGCGTACACTGGCGACCAGCTTGAAGCGCTGACCGAGTCCCAACTCGATCAGGCGGTCATGGACGCCAACCTGTTCGCCCGCGTCGAGCCGGAGACCAAGCGCAAGATCATTATCGCGCTCAAGCGACAGGGACAGTACGTAGCGATGGTCGGCGATGGCGTCAACGATGTGCCCGCGCTCAAAGAGGCGCATCTGGCGGTAGCGATGAACGACGGCGCGCAGATCGCCAAAGACATCGCCGACATTGTGCTGCTCAACAACGCCTTGACGACGCTGCCGCTAGCGTTCACCGAGGGGCGCGCGATCACCCAGAACATCTACGGCACGACCAAGATTTTCTTGGTCAAGAACGTCTACAGCCTGCTGTTCTTCCTCTACGCCGGGCTGATGATGCTGCCCTTCCCGCTCAACCCGATCCACATTAGCTGGGTGACCTTCGGCGTGATCAACGTCCCGGCGACGCTGATCGCCTTCCGCATCCTCAAGCCGACGGTCATGCAAAAGTTCCGGCGTGACGTGCTCGACTACGTGATCACGGCGGGATTCATCGGGTCGGCGGCGTCGGCAGCGGTCTACGCCTTCGCCTTCTTCTCCGGTCCGCGCAACGTCAATCAGGCGCGCTGTACGGTCGTGCTGTTCTTGACCCTGTTCGGTCTGCTGGTGTTGTGGAACATGCACGGCATCGAAATCCTCGAGCCGCGCACTATTCGCAAGCGCTGGGGCGTGTTCCTACTGGGGCTGTTCTTGACCGCCTTCACGCTGATCGGACCCTACGTCGTGCCCAGTTTGATCGAGTTCACCGCGCCGAGCCGCGAGCAATGGGGATTTGTCTTGCTGGTGTTCCTGATCACGGTCGTGGCGCTCTATTTTGCCATGCGAACGCGACTGCTGACCGAACGGCTGTGGAAGCTGTTCTTGCCCTAAACCACGCGCTCCATAGAGGGGGCAAAAACAGGTTACGAACGGTTCTTAAAGTCCCCTCTCTATGCAATGGAGAGGGGATTTAGGGGTGAGGTCGGCACAGAGTTAAAAACCTACCCCTTACAGCGTCACATTGGCAGCCGCGCTAGTTTGGCACGCGCCCCATAACCTTCATGACGCGGAAGAAGAAGCGGTGGAAGCCATCCGACGGCTTGCCGAACATCAGCGGGCAAACGCCAGCGATCACGCTGATATCGTGTTGATTGCAGAAGTCAACCGCGCTGGTGGATACGCTCGTGCCGCCGCCGTGAATGCCGTGATGCATCCAAACCCGGTTGATCCCCGCTTCAGCGCAGTCGCGCACGAGCCGATCCGTGTCCTCCGGGCGGGTGACGGCGATCACGCCATCGACTTTGCCGGGGATCGCCTTGACGCTGCGATAGCACGGTTCGCCTTCGATCTCGTCGGCGTTCGGGTTGACGGCGAAGACCTGATAGCCGTTGTCTTTGAAGCGTTTGTAGATCGCGTTGCCGGTCGCCTTGCCATCGCGGGATACGCCCGCGACGGCGATGCGCTGCTGTGACAGAAAATCCTCGACTTTATCCGCGAGTGTAATGGGCATAATCGTCCCCTGTTAATCGTCAATCGGCGAAATATCGGCTGCAACGAAACACAGTCGTATTCACTGTAAGGCAATAGTTCATTTTAAGACCAGTGATAGCTATCACCCGCTGAAGGTGATGGTTTCCACCTGCGGATCAGGTGTAGACGGTACAGCCGCGCCCTTCGAGCGATGCCAGCCATGCGGGGAGCGGCACCAAGCGATTCCAGCGCAAATCCAGCTTGGCAAGGTTTGGCAGATCGGCGAGACCGGGCGGGAGCGCCGTCAGCCGGTTGCCGCGCAGGTCGAGCGCGGTCAGGCGGCTGAGACTGCCGATGCTGGCTGGCAGCCGCGTCAGCGCGTTGTTTCTCAAGTTGAGGTCGGTCAACTGGCTGAGCGCGCCGAGCGAGTCGGGCAGCGCCGTCAGCCGGTTATTCTGCAAATCGAGCTTGCGGAGACTCGTCAAATCGCCGAATGAGTCGGGCAGCGCGGTGAGCTGATTGTGCATCAGATGCAGTTCGCGCAAGTTCAGCCAGGCGGCCGAGCGAGTCGGGCAGCGCCGTCAGCAAGTTGTTGTAGAGCCGCAGTTCCTGCAACTGCGACAGTTCGCCCATGCGACTCCGGCAGCGCGGCAAGCTGATTATCGGTGACGCCGAGATAGCGCAGGTCGTGCAGATCGGCGAGCAGCGACTCCGGCAGCGCGCGCAGCCGGTTATCGCTGAGGTAGAGAAAGCGCAGCCGCGTCAGCTTCGCCAGTGCCGCCGGGATTTCGGTCAGCGCGTTGTGACCGAGATCGAGGATTTGCAGATCGGCGAGGCTGCCGAGCGACTCCGGCAGCGCCATCAAGTCGCTGTTGTGCAGGTAGAGTTCAGTCAGGTGCGGCAGCGCGTCAAAGCGATCTGGCAGCGCGCGCAGCGGATTTTCGCCGAGCAGCGAGCACGCGCAGATCGGTCAGCCGCCAGAGTGCATCCGGGATCGCCACCAAGTTACGAGCGCGCAGCGACAGCGACCGCACCCGCCCGGCTTCGGCGAAATAGCCCAGTTTGGCGACGAAATCGCGCGCCGCCGTCAGACGCGGCAGCGGCGATCCGACGGCGGCGGCGAGTTCGTCCAGCGCTTGTTGATCAGCGGCGTCAAGCATCAGTGACCCTAGACGCCAATATCCCACGCGGCGAGGTCGGCGATAAAGTGGTGCGCCGTCATGTCGAGGTGGATCGGCGTCAGGCTGGCGTAGCCGTTATGGACTGCCCAGACGTCGGTGCCTTCCTCCTCATATTGGCTGCTCGGCTCCGGTCCAACGATCCGGTAGCTGCTGCCGTTGCGCGCCAGTTCGTCCATGATAAATCCGCACGCCCTGCCGCGTCAGCCGAATCCCCTTGACCGGCGCGAGAAACGGGACGTTCAGGTTGAGGATGGTCAGCGGCGGCAGCCCCTTGACCAGCATCCGCTCGGCGACCGCGACCGCGACGCGGGCGGCTTCTTCGAATTCGGCGAGGTTGGTCGCGGTGCTGGCAGCCAGCGAGACCGCCAGCGCCGGGACGCCCTGAATCGCCGCTTCGAGCGCGGCGGTCACCGTCCCACTGTAGGTGATGTCCTGCCCCATGTTCGGTCCCCGGTTGATGCCGGAGACGACGAGGCGGGGCGGCCACTCGACCATGCCCAACGCCGCCAGCGCGATGCAGTCCGCTGGCGACCCGCCGACGGACAGCGCGGGCGTGCCGTCCGCCAGTTCGACCTCGCTGGCGGGGATGTCCTGAAACAGCGTCTTTTTATGCCCGCTGGCGCTCTGGTTGAGCGCCGGTCCGATCACCTGCACGTCGCCGAGCGCGCGCAGCGCCGTCGCCAGCGCCAGAATACCGGGCGCTTGCACGCCGTCGTCGTTGGTCACGATAATTTTCATGCTGGATAGTGCTCCTTGTACGGGGCGAACAGCGCCGCGCGTGTGCTCGATTTGGGGATTTCTTCTGAAGATAGATCACCCATTTTAACGCCTTTCGAGGTTGGGAAAAAGCGCTACACTGAAGGATGGGAAAAGAGGCTCCAGAGCGAATTCGGGTTCGAGGGTAACAATGACGAAACGGCTTGATAACTGGATCGACGAGGACGAGTATCCCGACGACCGCGACGTTGACGACTTCGGCGACGAGTCGCCGTTCGACTACGATCCGCGCACGATTGGCTATGTCGGTGATCGCCCGTCGTTCTGGACGCGCGGGCGGGTCGCGCTGTTGGTCGTCGTGCTGGTGATCGTGGCGGCGCTGCTGCTGCCGTCGCTGGTCGCGCTGCTGCGCTAAGTTAGGAAGTCATGAGCATTCGGAGACGCGGCTCGGCACTATTCGAGCGCGGAGTTCGGGCATCGATTTAGGTTTCGACAGCGCCGCTTTGCAGAATCCCGCCGAAAAGTTTGTCCCAACGTTAACACTCATGAGCGAAACTACCCACTTGTCTTACGGAAAACTCGTCTTCAGGCTAATAAATTACACGATTTGTTGTGTAAAATGGTTGTATAAAGTGCGTATTGTCTGCCCGATCAGGTTCGCATACAGTACAAGCTTGCGGCAGTTTATGTGGAGGTCCACACCGAATGCCGGACGATTTCGAAGCTCAAAATTATGCAGAGGGCATGAACGCGTTTCAGAACGCGCGCTTGCGTGCCTTCTGGGATGACGCCCTTGCCCTCGTGCGCGGAAAGCCAGCCGAACTGCTGAGCTTTGAGGATATTCGCACGCGCCTGCGCCTACGCGAAGAAAACTATCGGGGCTTGCAAGAAGTCCCGCTCGACCAAATTGCCGGAAGCGTGGGGCGTTACCGCGAGTTCACCAGTAAGTTTTTGCCCAAGCGCAACAAGATGCAGGAGCGCTGGAGCCGCGTCTATGCTCAAGCCAACGGCATGATGGGCTTGCCCCCGATTGAACTGTACAAGGTCGGGGACGTTTATTTCGTGCGTGACGGCAATCATCGCGTGTCGGTGGCGCGGCAGTTGGGGTCGATAACCATTCAGGCACACGTCACCGAACTCCCCACGTCGATCAATCTGCGGGCGGGCATGTCGGAAGAAGAACTGGAAAATGTGACCGCTTACGCCGAGTTCCTCGACATCACGCGCCTGCCCTACACGCGCCCGCATCACCAGTCGATCATGTTGAGCGAGATCTCGCGCTACGGCGACCTGCTCGGTCACATCAACCTGCACCGTTCGGTCTTGGAATTGATTGAAGACGAGAAAATCCCCATCGAGGAAGCGGCGGCGGATTGGTACGACAATGTCTACCGTCCGGCGGTGACGCTGATCCGCAAGTACGACATGCTCAAGTACATGCCCAAGCGCACCGAAGGCGACCTCTACCTGTGGATGATCGACCATCTGCGCGAGGTCAAAGATGCTTACGGCGACGAGGCGGACTCGCGCACCTTCAGCGACGCGCTGGTCGATTACCTGACCAGCCACCGCATCCCGGTGCCGAAAGACCTGCTCTCCGAGCAAGACGACTCGGTCAAGCTGGCGCGGACGGACGTGGATCGGCAGCTCCACGAATATCGCGCTCGCTTGCAGCGCGAGCAGAACGGCAGCACCTGAAGGGCTAAGTCTGCCCAACAACCGCATCGTGACTATCGGGCGTGGCGGATAACGGCGACGCCTGTTTTCGATTCCGCCGCGAGCGTTCTATAATTCGCTGCACTATCAGGCTCACCCCTCGGAGCTTGTGGAAGGATAGCCGGAATGATCGACCAGCGACTTGAACTCGCGCGGCGGTTGGCGGCACGGTTTGGCGAACTCGCGCCGGTTGAAGCCGTCGCCTTGACCGGATCAGCCAGCAGCGGGACTGCCGACGCTCATTCCGACATTGACCTCTACGTCTTCCTGAGCGCCGATCTCCCGGTCAGCCAGCGCATGGCGGCTGCCACCCCCTACGGCGACGACGCCGAGTTCGACAATCGTTTCTGGGGGACGGCAGACTCGTGGCATGACGGCGCAACCGGCATTCGCGTTGAGGGGTTGTACTGGGCAACCTCGTGGTTCGAAGACCAAATCGACCGCGTGCTCCGCCGCTATGAGCCGTCGATTGGCTACTCGACCGCCTTCTGGTACAGCCTGCGGAATGGTCGCCTCCTGTTCGACCGCAGCGGCTGGCTGGAGCGGCTGCAAGCCGTGGCGCAGCAGCCCTACCCCGATCCACTGCGGCGAGCGATCATCGCCCATAATCACCCGATCTTGCGGCGCATGTCGTCCAGCTACCTTCAGCAGATCGAACTGGCGCAGGCGCGCGGCGATACTCGTCAGCCTCAATCACCGCTGCACGGCGCTCTTGGACAGCTATTTCGACATCCTGTTCGCGCTCAACCGCCAGCCACATCCCGGTGAGAAACGGCTGATCGCCTACGCCGAGCGGCTCTGCCCGCTGCGTCCGCCCGAACTGCGCGCGCAGGTCGAAGCGCTGATCGCCGGGTTGAGCGGCGCTGCGGTCGTGGCGCTGGCGAACGCGCTGATCGACGGGCTGGACGATCTGCTGCGCGCCGAGGGCTTCGACCCGGAGCAGATCTAAATGCTTGATCCCGTAAGTAATTTCGATCTTTCTCCCCTCCCCCCTCTCCCCGCTCGCGTGGGAGAGGGGTCGGGGGTGAGGGGGTATTTATCGGATCAAGCATAATCTCCATGCCAGAATTGTGCCGAACAACATACTTTCTTTGCGCCGTTCTGCGGGTAAGATTAGAGCGGTCGTTCTTTAAGCAGGCTTTTGGAATAAATCTTGATGATCGATTACATGACTCACGTCCGCGAGCTTAACGACCACATCGACCCGGACTTCTGGAAGAATCCCACCGGCGTCGAGGTGGAGTACGATACGCTGAAGTTCCTCTACGTCCCCGACCACGTGATGACGTTCATCGCCTCGCAGTTGGCGCGGTCGATCTACCGCTACCAGATCGACAATATCGCCACCAAGCAGCAGATCACCCACGCCGTGATGATCACGATGGGCGGGATGCTGCCGGGCGTGCTGCTCCACGATCATCTGGCGTGGACGCTGAACAAGAACATCCCGCCGATTGCCTTCGGGACGATGGGCGTCAAGTATTATGCCGGACCGGGCGAACCGCTCGACGAGCCGCGCATTCTGCACGAACTTTCCATCGACGTGACGGATCGGGTCGTCGGCGTGATCGAGGACTTGGTCGATCTCGGCGGGACGGCGCGCTTTGTCGCCCAGTATCTCAAAGAGGAACGCAGCGCCAGCAAGATCGTGCTGATCGCGCCGTACATGAAGACCAACCTCGCCACCGACGAGATGCACGTCATCTCCTACGGCAACGTCCCCAAAGATACGTGGATCATCATGCCGCGCGAGAAAATCGAAACGCTGATCAAGCGCGTCCCCCACTGGCGCGATCAAGGCGCGACGCTCAAAGGCTGCAAGGAAAACCTGCTGCGGATCGGCTATCCGCGTTACCTGCTCGACATCTACCTGCGCGCCGCCTACGAGCGCGGGTAGGTTTCGTAAAACCAGATCTAGCTTTGTTCTTGACGGCGTTCAATTAACGCCCTTTTTATCGCTCGGGCATCCCCGCGAAATCAACTAGGGCTGTCTTGCCCCCCTCGCCACGCAATCGAGGCAGGTGAGGCGCAAAAATCGAGCGCTAATCACCAATCTCGCAACCTTTGCTGCGACACCTCGTATAAGACCATGTAAGACACAGTAGATAAGGTTGGGGGTATCACTATGGTGCGCGATCAAAGAAATACAGCGGGCGCGATCCTGCTCATCGGGTTGGGCGTGCTCTTTCTCCTCGGGCAGGTTTTCGGCGTGAACTTCTGGTCGATGGTCGGCTTTTCGTGGCCCGTCTTCGTCCTGATCCCCGGCGTGATCTTCCTCGCGCTGGCGTTCGTGGGCGACCGTAAGATGTCGGGCTTCATCTTCCCCGGCGCGCTGGTCACCGGCACCGGCGCGATTCTGTGGTATCAAAACATGACCAACAATTGGCAAAGTTGGGCGTATATCTGGACGCTCTACCCGGTGTTGCTCGGCTTCGCGCTCATGTTCAACGGGCGGCGCAACGGCAAAGACAAGGAAGTCGCCACCGGGCGCGCCTTCGTCACCTACGGCATGATCGCTTTTCTGGCGGGCGCAGCATTCTTCGAACTGGCGATCTTCGGCGCTAACAGCGCGCTGACCGGCTGGATCGTACCGCTGGCGTTGATCGGCGTGGGCGGCTACCTGCTGCTGAGCGGGCAAATCGGCGGCAGAGAGAAGCGCAAGATCGATGCCCCCGCCTTCACCGGTGCGCGCATGGTCAACCCGCGAAACAACGGGCGGCAGTCGCCCAGCGACGATCTCCAGCAAAAGATTGACGAGGCGCTCGCCGAAGACGAGCCGAGCGTTCCCGAACCGCGCGCCTAGCTCCGCCGGTTAAGCAGCAAACAACAGCCGCAGATGATCATCTGCGGCTGTTTGATTCCCGGCTCAGTTTGACGACCGGCTATAACCTGCCCCTACTCGGCTTTCGCGGCTGGTTCCGGTGTGCCCACCGGCAGCTTGATCCAGAAGGTCGATCCGCCGCCGTCAGGCGAAATCAAGCCAGCCTCGCCATTTTGCAGCGTGATCAAATGCTTGACGATCCACAAGCCCAAGCCAGTACTGCTTTCACCGGCGGTCGGGCGAGGCGTCAGCTTGCCGAACTGGGTGAACAGGCGGCTGAAATCGCTCTCAGGGATTCCCGGACCTTGATCGGCGACGAAGATCGTGACCGACTCGCCGTGCGTTTCCGTCCACAGCTTGACGGTCGTATCGGTCGGGCTGTATTTGATCGCGTTGCTGATCAAATTGCCCAGCACCTGATGAAACCGGGCGCGATCCGCCAAGACCGTCCCCCCGAGATCGGTTGCCTCTATCGTGATGTGCTTCCGGGCGGAGGTCGCCCGCGACTCCGCCAGTACATTTTTGATCAGCGGTTCCAACACCTGACATTCGAGATGGAGATCGAGAACGCCGGTTTGCAGCGCTGCCGTGTCGAGAAAATCCTTGATCACGTTTTCCATCTTATCGGCGGAGGTATCGATGGCTTCGAGCAGCGTCACGCCTTCGCGGACACAGCCGATATCATCGCTCATCAGCATACTGGCGGCGCGGATATTGCTGAGCGGACCTTTGAGGTCGTGTGAAGCCATCCGCAGCAGGCGATCCTTCATCTCTTGCGCCGTCCGCAGCTCGATGATCGTCTCCTTGCGTTCGTCTTGCAGTTTCTTCAGCGTAATCTGCGTGCGCACGCGCGCACGCGTTACTTCCATGTCAATCGGCTTGGTGATGTAGTCGTTCGCACCGATTTCCAGACCGCGCGTGATGTCGGTCGAGTCGGACAGCGCCGAGATCAGGATCACCGGCAGGTCTTCGGTCTTGGGATTGGCGCGGACGCGTTTCAGCGTGGTTAAGCCGTCGACATCCGGCATCATGATGTCGAGCAGAATCAGATCAAAGGGCGCTTGCGCCAACATGTCGAGCGCTTCCTGAGCAGTCTGGACGCAGAACATACGGTAATCATTGCGGAACATGCGCTCCAGCAGCATCAGATTAGCACGCTCGTCATCGACGGCGAGTACGAGCGGCTTGTTTCCTTCGATCATGAGATAGTCCTATGGTTTGCACATTTCGTAGTCTACGCTGACGTCCTGTAGGGAGTATGCAAGATCGGCAGGTTGGGGATTCACGGATCACTTCGGTGAATCCTTACAGATCAATTATATGTCCGAGAATCTATCAATAAAGCATTGAGTCCTTAAGAATTCCTGGATTCATATTCAGATTTGTACAAGTAATCTGGAAGGATCGTGCCATCGTCGCTGGGGCGGCTGTAGAATCAAGCCAGCGCGAACGCGGCGATTTGTGCAAATCAACTGAAAACCGCGTGGAGGAGGACTCCACCCTGACAGGCTGGCGACTTTAATCGACAATCACTCGGCATACGGCGGGTGCTTGTAGGGGCACAGCGTGCTGTGCCCTCCCATCAAAATCTGGATGCTTGTCCACTAGGTGTAATCGCGCAGATAGAGGAAGTCGTGCCCGATGGTGCGGCGGCTGACTTTGGCGATGTTGGGCATCGTGCGCTTGTAGTGGTTGATCTTGACGCGCCGCCACACGTCCTCGACGAAGGCGCGCGTCGAAGCCTTCCTCGATCACTTCCTCGACCGTGTAGCGCTCGTCCACCAGCAGGAACAAGACCTGATCCACGTCGGCGTAGGTGAAGCCGAGTTCGCCTTCGTCGGTCTGCCCCGCCCACAGGTCGGCGGACGGCGCTTTGCTGCGCACCGACTCCGGCACGTCGAGCGCGGCGGCAAGCTGGCGCACCTGCGTCTTGAACAGGTCGCCAATCGGCTGCAAGGCGACGCCGCTGTCGCCGTAGATCGTCGAGTAGCCGAGCAGAATCTCGGTCTTGTTGCTCGTGCCCATGACCAGCCCGCCCCACGCCACCGATTGATCGTAGAGGATGGTCATGCGCAGGCGCGCCATGACGTTGCCCTTGCGCGTGTTGCTCATGTCCGGGAACTGCGCGATCAGCGGGATCTGCCATCTCGGTGATCGGGACGGTGATCGCTGCCAGACCGAGCGCGTCGATCACCCGTTCGGCGTCTTCGAGGCTGTCGGCGGACGAGGTGCGGTAGGGCATCCGCACGGCGAGCACGTTTTCCGCGCCGAGCGCTTCCGCCGAAAGATACGCCGAGAGCGCCGAGTCGATGCCGCCGCTCAAGCCGATCACGGCGCGGCGCAGCCCGGTCTTGGCGATCTCGTCCTTGATGAAGCCGGTCAGCATTCGCCGGGCGATCTCGGTGTTGATGTGCAGGCGTTCGGACAAATCGGGTTTGGTGATCGGCGTCACGAGGGATTCTCCGTCAGAATGCGGGCGAGTTCGCGCTGCACCAGCGTCGGGCGCTCGTCGCGCAGCAGCGGCAGGCGGCTGCGCGTGCGGTGCAGTTGGTTGAGGTCAATCGTCTGGGTCAGCAGCGCCTCGTCAAAGTAGGTGCCGTGCAGCAGAAACTCGCCGTTGGGATCGACAATCGACGAGCCGCCCCAGAAATTCTTGCCGTCCTCGTAGCCGACGCGGTTGCAGTGGATCACGTAGTTGGTGAACATGCTGCCGTAGGCTTGATTGACCAGTTCGACCCAGCGCGTGCCGGAGAGCCGGTCGCCCGCGTCGAGTCCCCGGCTGGGGCTGGAGCTGACGAAGATCAGCAGGTCCGCGCCGTCGAGCCAGAGCAGATAGGCGGGCGACATGTGCCAGAAATCCTCGCAGATCAGCATGCCGACGCGCCCGAAGCGCGTGTCGAAGGCGCGCACGTGCTCGCCTTGATCGAAGTAGCGGCCTTCGTCGAACATGCTTGTAGGTCGGCAGGTAGAGCTTGTGATGGACGTGGACCATTTCGCCGCCGGAGAGATAGGCGCTGGCGATGTAGAAGCGCTGGCGCTCGTCCTCGTGGACGAAGCCGAACACCAGATCGAGCTTTTTGCTGGCTTCGAGCAGCGCGGCGAAGGTCGGGTCGTCGGCGTCGGTGCGCGATGCGCCACTTCCGGCACGAGATCCTGCACCTGATAGCCGGTCAGCGAGAGTTCCGGGAAGACGAGCAGATCGACGCCCGCGGCAGCCGCGCGCTCGATGTATTCGAGGTGTTTGGCGAGGTTGGCTTTCACATCGCCGATTTTCGGGTAAATCTGCGCCAATCCGACGTTCACGCGCATGGAGACTCCTTAATCATTGCTTACTTCGCCGTCGTCCAGATTTTCGAGCATGGCGAGAACAGACTGCTTCAGTTCAGGCAGCGCGCCCTCAATGATGCTCCAAAGAATATCAACATTGACATCGAGATAGCCGTGAACCAGTCGATTTCTGAACCCACTAATGCCAATCCAATCGACTTCTGGATGAGCGGCTTTCAGGGCATCAGACAGGCGTTGAGTGCTTTCTGCCATCGTCTGCAAGTAGTACAAAGCTGCGGCACGAGCGTGTTTGTTGGCTTCAAACGAGGCACGTCCTTGCGCCGTCAGTTCATCGACGTTGGCAATACACTCAAGGATATAGGTCAAGTGAACTTGATCGAGGTTCACAGCGGAACCGCTTCTTTGACGACGTGATCGCGGATCAAATGATGTAAATCACCCTCGCTGACGAGTTCAACTTCTCGACCGAGCAGCACTTGCAACTCCATCAGCAAACGACCACCACCCCACGAAGCATTTTCCAAGCCATCGACCAGAAAGTCGATGTCACTATCGGGCGTTGCTTCTCCGCGCGCTACCGATCCGAAGACACGGACATTGTAGACACCCTGCTGTCGCGCTAACGCCAAGACCTTGTCGCGTTTTGCGCCGATCAAGTCAGAAATACCCAATCCTGTTTTGGTGTTCATGCTCATCAGCTTACCGCCTATTCTGGCGTCGCGTAGGGGCGAAGCATGCCTCGCCCCTACGTGCAGATGCCGTCTAACCCACCACCGTTTCCTTCAAACCCAACACTTCCAGCGCTTGGCGGATCATCTGGTTGGTGTAGCCCCACTCGTTATCGTACCAACTCATGATCTTGACCAGATCACCGTCGACAACCTGCGTCAGCGTCAAATCGACAATCGACGCGGCGGGGTTGTGGATGATATCCGATGAGACGAGCTCATCCTCGTTGGCGATCACGACGCCCTGATAGCGCGGCGTCGCTGCTTCTTCGCGGAAGATGGCGTTGATCTCGTCAACCGAGGTATCCCGCCCGGCGACGAAGACGATGGCGGCAATCGAGCCGACCGGAACCGGCACGCGCAGCGAGTCGCCATTGAACTTGCCCGCCAGTTCGGGCAGCGCCTTGGTCGTCGCAATCGCCGCGCCGGTCGAAGACGGGATCATGTTCTGAGCGGCAGTCCGTCCGCGTCGCCCATCCTTACCCGCCGGGGCATCGACCAGCGACTGCGAGGCGGTATAAGCGTGGATCGTCGTCATGATCGCCTTCTTGATGCCGAGGCGGCGGTTCATAATCTCCATCACCGGCGTGATGTCGTTGGTCGTGCAGCTTGCGCACGAGATGATCTGCGCTTCACCCTTGCTGGTGTTGACGCCGTGAACGACCGTCGGCACGTCGGCGCTCTTGGTCGGTCCGGAGATGATCACGAACTTAGCGCCCGCCTTGACGTGCTTAACAGCGTCTTCCTGCTTGGTGAAAATGCCGGTGCTCTCGAAGACGAGATCGATGTTCAACTCGCCCCACGGCAGCGCTTCCGGGTTACGCTCGCTCAAGTAGCGGATCGGCTTGCCGTCGATGATCAGCGTGCCGTCGCCGGTCTCGACCTTGTGATTATAGGGACCGTAAACGGTATCGTACTTGATCAGATAGGCGATATTCTCCAGCGAGGCGATATCGTTCGCCGCCACCAGTTCGAGTTCGGGCGTTTCGATCAACACTTTGAGCGCTGCCCGTCCGATGCGCCCTAACCCGTTAATTGCGACTCGTGCCATCTCGTACACTCCTTGTCGCTTGCCAATCAATCACGAACGAGTGATCCGGCTCAACCTGCCCGTCTCACGGCGATCTGTTGAATGCTCCAGCCCAACAACGCAAGGTCGAAGAATTGATCGGCGCGCAGACCGAGCAGGATCGGAACCGAATCGCCTCGATAAAACCCAATCCCAAACATCCCGATGCTGAATAGCGCCAGCAGAATCCAGAAGCGGCGGTCTTTCAGCCCATCGAAGCGCATCAGCACGAAGCTCAGCGCCAGCAGCACCAGCGCCAGCGCCATCCCGAATAGCTGCGTGTTGTAGCGCGGCGCGACGATGCCGTACACGTCGCGCGACTCGGCGACCGCGAAGGCAGGATAATGCGCCAGCGTATCGACCTCCGCGCCATAAGCGCAGACCGCCGCCGCGCAGCCCAGCCAGCCCGCCAATACCAGCAGCGGGAGCGCCGGAGCCAGCGCGTCGAGCAGCGCGCGGACAGGCAGATGTCGCCAACGTGCCACCAACGCCAAGCCGACCACACCGCCGACCAGCGCGCCGTGCCAATCCAGCCCGCCCGCGTTGGGACGCAGCGCCTCCGCCAAGTGATCGGCGAAGTACGTCCAGTTCAACAGCACGTGAACGAGCCGTGCTCCGACGACTCCCCCGGCGAACGCCCCCAGCCCCACGTCGATCACGGCGCTGGCGCGATAGCCGGATCGGTAAACGCCGATGCCCACGCTGAGCGCGATCCCCACCGCGAGCGCGAAGCCGAAGGTCGGCAGGCTGAAAAAACGAAAGGCGATGTTCGGGTCGATCACAGCCCCTCCATCGATTTAGTGTATTTTAGACACAAAGCCGGGAAAAACAAGGTTTCCCGGTAATGCCAACCGAAATCAACCGTCAATAACTATCAGAACGCTGTTAGAACCAGTCGCCGCCCCCCAATAATGAGGGCTGAGGTTAAGGAAACCCATGCCGACGTGTTATAATGAATTTGCTCGTTTCCGCGCTTTAAAGACTGGAGTTTTTCATGGGTGTTAGTTCCATTTTAGGCGCACTTTCTCTCGTTGGGTTTTTGCTGTTCCTCGGCGGGATTGCACTGGTCGTCCTCGCGGCATCACAGGGGCGAGCGGTTCGCAACGGCATTCTCTGGCAGTGGTCGGCATCGTCGTCGGCGTCCTCTTTAGCGTCGTCAGCCAAGGCATTTTGATCGTTCAGCCGGATCAAGTGGCGGTGGTCTTCAACACCCTCAACGGTGACCTCGAAACGCCGCGTCGTTCCGGTACCAGCATCATCATCCCGGTGGTGCAAGAAGTGACCATTTACCCGATCCAGCAGCAGCAGTACACCATGTCGGACACGACCGCCGAAGGGTCGGTCGTCGGACAAGACGCCGTCGCCGCCCGCACGATCGACGGACAGGAAGTCCGGTTGGATGTCAGCATTATCTTTGGCATCAATCCGGATCAGGCGAACATCGTTCACCAGCGCTGGCAAACGCGCTACGAAACCGACTTCATCCGCCCGACGACGCGCAGTATCATCCGTGACGTCGTGTCGCGCTATCGCGCCGCCGACATTTACGGTGAAAAGCGTACCGAACTGGAAGACGCGGTCACCGCGCAGTTGATCCGCACAGATGGAGCCGCAGGGGCTGACGCTGTCGAGCGTGCTGGTGCGCGACATCACCTTCTCGGATCAGTTCTCGGCGTCGATTGAGCAGGCGCAGATCGCGCAGCAGGAAGCCCAGCGCGCCAACCTCATCATGCAGCAGAAAGAGTACGAAGCGGATCAACTGCGCGCCGAGGCACAGGGGCAGCGCGACGCTGCTATTACTATCGCGCAAGGTCAAGCGCAGGCGACCATCTTCCAAGCGCAGGCGCAAGCCGAAGCGCTGCGACTGGTCAGCGAGCAGATCGCCGCCAACCCGATGCTGATCCAGTACCAGTACATTCAATCGCTGGCGGATAACATCAAGCTGGCGCTCGTGCCGTCGAACAGTCCGTTCTTGTTCGACTTCAACAGCATCGCCGCTGACCCGAATTTCACCGCGCCGGACGTCCCGCAGGCGATGCATTGGTCATCCCGCCCGACTACGACGCGACCACACCAACGCCCGCACCGGGCAGCTAAGCGCAACCGCAGTATCACAAATAGATCACGATAGCGGGCGACCGTCTGATAGGCCTGCCCCGATTTTGATCATTATCGCTTGAGGGTTATCACTCGCTTTACTCTTCGTCCTCGTCGGGCTTTTCCTGCGTGCCGCTGAGGTAGCCCGACATCCACTTGAGCGCATCGACGGCGCTGTGCGGCTGCTGTTCGCCGGTCATCAACTGGCGATCCACGTCGTCGCCGCGCCGCATCAGCGTTGCCTTGCTGCGGTTGTCCGCCATCGCCGTGACCAACTGCGCCAATTCCTTGAAGTTGTTCGCCAGAATCTTGAGTTCGTGCGGCGAAAGTTCTTCGCTGCGCGCGTCCAATTCCAGCCGGATCGTCGGCGGGTCAAAGCTGACCGCGCGCTTCGCCGACGGGTCGAAGGATTCGACCAGCCCCTGCAAAATCGCATAGGCGGTGCTGACGTCTTCGGCGAACTGCGGCAGCGAACGCTTGCCCAACATCCGCCGGAAAGCGAGCACGGTCTGGACAATCGTCCGCAGGTCTTCGTGCGTGCGCTTGCGACTCCGCCAGTTATCGACCAGCGCTTTGTCGATCCGCTGCAAGCGAGCGGTCGTTTGCTCGCGCATGAAAGCGCGCCACCACGCCAGTAGTTGTGCGCGCGCGGCGCTGTTCCACGCGATCAGCGGGATCGCCGCGCTGCAAATCGTCGGCAAGCAGTTCTTCGTCGTCAATCGTCTCCAATTCGGTCGTCAACCGCCGCAGCGCGACGCGGGTCGACAAATTCTTCTTTCAGTTCCGAGGCAATCGCCAGCAGATGCCAGATCACCTCCGGAGCGACTTCGAGCTCGGAATGCTGCTGCATGGCGCGGGCAAGCTGTTCCATCACTTCAAGCGCCGAGCCGCGCCAGTCCCACTCCGCCAGCAAGCCGACGTAAACGATCGACCGCATCTTGCTGTGTCAGGTCGCCAATGGCGATCATTTGGGCGATCAGCGCCAGCGCGTCCGAGTCGCTGCGCCCGCTGATCGTGATGGCGTCGATCAGGATCGTCAGGAAGTCGTCGCGCCCGCTGACCTGATGGGCGATCTGATGGGCGAGATCGTCGCGCCGGTCGCGCAGCGCGAGTTCGAGCAGCGCTTCGCAGCGCCGAGCGTCGGCAGCCACAGCGCCGCGCCGGAACTGAGGTCGTCGAGGATGTGCTCTGCGCTGCGATGCCGTGCCGTTGGCCGCCGCCGTTGGCGGCGAGCGCCCAAAGCTTGATCGATGGCGGCGGGCGTAAACAGCAGGCTGGCGGGCGTCGAGCGCCCGTGCCAGCACCACGAGAAAGACCTCGACGCCATAGGTTTGCAGCAACTGTGCGGGTCGCCTTCGCCGGTGCGCAGCGCGTCGCCCAGTCCGTTGGGCAGCACCGCCAGCAGCTTTCGTCCGCCAGCAGCGTTTCGAGCGCCGCCGGATCGCGCTTGACCGCCAGCAGGATCAACGCCTGCGCCAGTTCCGGCTCATTGTGGGCGCGTTCCTGCGCCGCGAGGATGCTGTTGTGGACGATCTCGCCCAGATCATAGCTGGCCGGTTCGCGCGCGACCAGCCGCAGCCAGTTGATGGCGGTTTCGGCATCGCCGTCGAGGATGGCGACGCGCAGCGAAGCCAGCGCCGCCAGCTTCAGGCGCTCGACCCAGCGGTCGGCGTCAGGTTCCAGCCCGTCGCGTAGCGGATGCGTTGGCGCTCAAGTGCGCGCGCACGAACGAGTAGACCGCATCGGGGCGGGTATCGAGATCGCGCTCAAGCTGCGTGTACAATTCGCGGTCAAGCGCCGGGTCTTCGTCCATCACGCGGGCGACGATCTGCGCGGCGTCGGTGTCGCGCTCGTCGAGCGCGTGTTCGAGCAGCCGCTGGGCGTAGAGCCGTTTCAGTTCGCCTTCTGGCGGAATGTCTTTCATGACCGCCTTGAGCGCTTCCGGCGAAACGTCTTCGCCCGCGCGAATTTGCGCGTCGAGCGCGTGGCGCTCCGCCATGACGGTCAGGCGGTTCTGAAGATTGCGGTTGGTCAGCGCGCTGGCGGCGAGCGTGTCCATCTGGTCGATGGCGCTCAGAAAGGCCGGAATGTCGCCCTTCCACAGCGTGGTCAGCCGCTGGACGTAAGGGATCGCCGCCGTTTCGTCGTTCGGGAAAGATTCCCTTCGCCCAATTCGCCACCCAACGCCCGGTGACGACGCTGCTCGGCGCAAAGACGACCCGCGCCTGTGTCAGCGTTTGCTCGTGGCGGTTGGTCGAGAAGGTCAAATCGGGACGGACGCGGGCGGGCAGCAGCGCCATCAGCCCCTTGACAGCGCGAGCCGGGCGTCGGTATCAGCAGCGAAGTCCTGAATCAGCAAGCCGCGCTCGTGCAGCGCCGCGCCCAACAGTTCGAGCGCCTGCGGGATCTCCACCCACCTGAGCCAGCAGCGCGTCGACCGCCGCGCGGCGCTTGGCGGGCTGCCACGCCTCCGCGGCGGGCAGCTTGATCGGCGCGATCCGCGCAGTGTGCGATTCCTCGTCGGCGGGTTGATTAAACAGCGCCAGCAGCGGCAGCAAGATTGCCCGCGAGTTCGGTCAGCAGCTTGCGCGGCAGCAGCAGATATTCGTAAAGGGCTTATCGTCATGATTGTAGGCGCAAGCGAAGCACAAAACGATCTTCGGGACCGGCGAACAGCCCGAACGACCGCGACTGCTTGATAGGTCGGGGCGTCCAGCGGCTTCAGCGAGGTGATCCCGCGCCACAAGGCGGAATCCTGCGGCGTCAAATGGTCACTGATGCCGAGAATCGTCATCTCGTCGGACGAATCCGCATTTCCGTAAATCATGCGCTCTAGCGTAAAAGTCATCAGCGCTTCCCACTGCAAAGCCGTCATTTTAGCACGGCTTGGTTCAGATCGTAAACGTTGGTCACGGATTAGCACGAGTACTAGGATAGCAGGACAGTTCGCAGTCAGGATCAGAATGGATTGAAGGGGCAGAACTGAGTTCCGCCCCTACGCAGCGAAGTCGGTCATCTACTTCAGGAAAATCGCAGGCGGCGGATGAAATCGACGCTTTGCAGGCGGCGTTCTAGCAGATAGGTGATATAGCCTTGCAGCACCCGTTCGAGGTCGTCGTGCAGCCGAGCATCGACTTGCAGCGCCTTGATGTTCGCGTAAGGGCTGCGCTGAAGATGCCGCAGCAGCTTGAGCGTCAGCAGCGGCAGCGCCGCGAACGACGTGCCGCGCGCGGCATCACGCGGGCAGACGACGCCGCCTTCAGCATAGCTGAAAAATTGATCTTCCGGCTGAATATCCTCGTGCCCGATCACGCATTCGTTCAGTTCGGGACGGAAGCCGACGAAATCGAGCAGATGGAGTTCGTAGTAACGCAGCGCGAGCCGGGGATCGGCATCGGCGCACAGGCGATTGAGCGTCTCGTCGAGCAGCGTGAACAGCGTGATGCGTGTCTTCGTCGCCCGGACGTGGTGAAGCGATCCACCAGTTCGGCGGCGTACCCGGCATACGCGCCCAGCGTCAGGTCGTCGCGCAGCGGCAGATAAGGCGCGGTCATCTCGGCTTGCACGACGATGCCCAGCTCGCGCCCGCGATGGATCAGCATGTCGGCGCGGGTGAACAATTCGACGTGTCCGGTTTTGGTGCTGGTGAGCTTGCGCGCGCCTTTGGCGATCGACTTCCAGCTTGCCGTGACGCGGCGTGAGCACCGTCAGCAGGCGATCCGCCTCGCCGAGATCAAAGCGCTTGAGGATGATCGCCGGGGTGCGAAACGAGCGTTCACGGGTGCTCATGAGGCAGCGATTCGGGACCAAAACCGCGCGGCAGCAGGTCGGAGAGCAATCCTTCGTAGACGACCTCGCCCGCGTTGGTGGCGAGGATCACGCGCAGGTCGGGGGCGAACTCGTAGAGCATCTGGCGGCAGACGCCGCAGGGCGACCCGCCGTTGGGCGTGACGATGGCGATGGCGTCAAACTGGCGCTGCCCCTCGCTGATCGCCTTGACCAGCGCGACCCGCTCGGCGCAGATCGTCGCGGGATAGGCGGCGTTCTCGACGTTGCAGCCGCCGTAAACCGTGCCGTCGCTGGCGCGCAGCGCCGCGCCGACCGCATAATCCGAGTAAGGAATGTAGGCAAATCAGCCGCAGCAATGGCGGCTTGAATCAGGTTTTCGGATTGAATATCCACAGCACTTCCTGTTACCGTAAGTGCCGCTATTATAGCGCAAGGCGCGCAGAAATTAAGCGTCTTGGCGGTTATCGCTAGATTCCCCACAACCGGACGGTGTTATCCCCGCTGCCGCTGGCGATCAGCGTGCCGTCGGGATGGAAGGCGAGCGTCAGCACCGGCTTCTGATGCGCGGTCAACTGCTGAATCGGCTGGTCGGATGGCGCGGACAAATCCCACAGCTTAACGGCATTATCGCGCCCGCCCGTGACCAGCAGCGTCCCGTCTGGGCTGAAGACGACCGCATCCGCGCCGCCCTCATGCGCGGCGATCACGCGCAGCACCGCGCCGCTGGCAAAGTCGATCAGGCGGACGGTGCCGTCCTTGCACGCGGCGGCGAGCATCCGCCCGTCCGGGCTGGCGGCGAGATCGCGCACCCACTCATCAAGCTGGATGACGATCCGGGGCGCGCGGGTCGGCAAATCCCACAGCCGGATCGTCTTGTCCCAGCCGCCCGACGCGAGCGTGTTCACCCCGAACGCCAGCCCGGTGATCTCGTTGGAATGCCCCTCAAAGCCGAGCGTTCCCGGCGCTGTCCACCATGTCGAGGATGTGAATTCGCCCATCACCGCCCGCCGATGCCAGCATTCGCCCATCGGGGCTGAAGGCGACCGACGGTGACCGCATGAGAGTGCGCGCGAACGATGGTGATCGGCTCGACGCTGGTCGCCATCCACAAGCGCACGGTCGTATCGGCGCTGGCGGTGGCGATCACCTGACCGTGCGGGTCGAAGGCCACGCCTTTGACCGGACCACTGTGCCCGACGCCCACGCGCGGCGGATCGCCCGCGAGATTGTCCGCCCACAGCCAGAACCCGCCCCCATGCGCGAGTGCCAACTGCGATCCATCCGGCGACCACGTCAACTGGCTGACGAAGCCGCAGCGGGTCTGTGCCAGTTCACTGAGCTGATGAGCATTGGTGACGTTGATGGGTTCACTCATATCGTTCATTTATCCCTGTTTAAGCCTTCTATAGTACAAGGCTGCTAAGCTACTGCCAAATCAAGAGTTCGAGGACGCTATGCTGAAAGAACCGACCGACGGGTTTGTGCCGCTTCACGATCACGACTTCATTTGCCTAACGACGTTCCAGTACGATGGCGAGCCGATTGCAACGCCGCTCCGGTTCGCTCAAGTGGATAGCAAATTGTACGTGATGACGCTGACGACCGCCGCAATCGTCCAGCGAATTCACGAAAACGCGCAAGTTGAGGTCGCGCCCTGCACCGCCCAAGGCGACCTGCTCGGCAAACCGCTCGAAGGTATGGCAATCCGTCTGCCCGCCGACCGGCAGTCCGCCGCGCGCCAAGCACTGAACCGGAAGTATGGCTGGCACAATCGATTACAGCAATGGATCGACGAAGGGCTGCGGAACCTACCATTCTGCTGCCTTGAAATCACGCCCATGTGAGCCACTTGCCGCCAACTTTGTGCAATTCCGCCACGAATTAGTCCGAATTTTCGACCGATCTGACTTCTCATGCTCCCCGAAATAGGGTACCATTCTTGCATCGGAAGTCTATTTCGGCTTTTTTGACAATTCACAGGAACAGGAGATACGAAATTATGTCTCGTAAGTTGTTTGCCCTGCTAAGTGCTGTGGTTTTGCTGGCTGTGATGCCGCTCACCGTTGGCGCGCAAAGTACCGGAATTGAGTCGGTCTGCTTGGTAACCGACGTGGGCAAGGTCAATGACGGCACGTTCAACCAGTACGCTTACGAAGGTATGTTGAAGGCAGTCAATGATTTTGGGCTGGATAACACCTACATCGAAACCACCGCCCAGACCGATTACGCCACCAACATCGACACCTGCGTCAGTGAAGGCTACGACGCGATTGTGACCGTCGGCTTCCTGATCGCGGACGCGACGGCTGCTGCTGCCGCCGCCAACCCCGATATCTACTTCATCGGCGTCGATGAAGGCTTTGCCGAGCCGCTGCCGAATCTGGTCGGCGTCCAGTTCCGCGAAGATCAAGCGGGCTTCCTCGCCGGCGCGATGGCGGCACTGATGACCAAGAGCGACACGATTGCCGGGATTTACGGCATCGACGTTCCGGCGGTCGTGAAGTATCGTAACGGTTACGAGCAGGGCGCGAAGTACATCAACCCCGACATCAACGCGCTCGGCGTCTACATCGACAGCTTCACCGCTCCGGATCGCGGCGCGACGGCTGCCGAGCAGTTCATCGGCGAAGGCGCGGACGTGATCTTCGGCGCTGGTGGTCAAACGGGTTCCGGCGGCATCGTCCGCGCGGCGCAGCTTGACACCTACGTCATCGGCGTCGACCAAGACGAATACCTGACGACCTTCGGCAACGGCGAGACCCCCGGCGCGCAACTACCTGATCACCAGCGCGATGAAGCGCGTCGATAACGGCGTCTACAACACGATTGAGACGCTCGTCAACGGCGAAGCGCTGCCTGACGACCAGCCTGATCGTCTACTCGGCGGAAAACGACGGCATCGGCTTCGCCCCGGCGCACGACTCGGATGTCCCGCAAGAAGTGACCGACCAAGTGACGGCGATCCTCGAACGGGCTGACCGATGGCAGCATCGAGACCGGCGTTGATCCCGTCGACCGGCGCGCTGCTCAGCGACATGATGACGCCGGAAGCGACGGCTGCTTCTTAATGCGCTGCTCGCATCATCGCTAGACCAACGCAAGGCTAAATCGGGGAGACTTGTAGACAAGTCTCCCCGATTTTTGTTGTCCATGCTGCCCCTAAATAACCAACTCCCCGCGAGTCATGCTTCACAAGGGAATTGATCACGACCGCAAGAATCTATCGCTATGCGTGTTCGCTTATTGTCTGTTGATCGAGGAGTAAGAATGCAAACCGTGAACCTGGACGTGAACAAGGCACTGCTGCGCCGTCATTTCGAAGAAGTACTGAATCAGGGCGAACTCGACGTCGTGGACGAGATTTACTCGGAACGCTACGTCCTTGACGCGCCGGTGCAAACCGAGGGATCGGTGAAGGCGCACGGGGAAACGCACGGGCGTGAAGGGCTGAAACGGCGCGTGACGCTGTTTCGAACCGCCTTCCCGAACATCCACTTCGCCGTCGACGATATGCTCGCCGAAGGCGATCAGGTCGCAGTCCAGTACACCTTTAGCGGCACCCACACCGGGAAGTTCGGCGAGCTTGAGCCGACCGGCAGCACGATTTCGGTCACCGGGATTTTGATCGCCTTGATCGTCGGCGACCAAATCGAAAGCGCCTACAGCGTGTTCGACAGCGGCGACATGATGCACCAGCTTGCGCCGCATCACAAATCACCGATTCAGCATTTCATTGATCGCTTGGTCGAGCGGGTGACGACCCACTAATCCTAGCAGATGTGTGTAGGGGCGGGTCTGAGACCCGCCCTTTTTGTATCAACACGCATAATGGGGATTTTAGCCCCTCTCCCCCTAAGCGAAGCGACTGCGTGGGAGAGGGGTTGGGGTGAGGGGTAAATCTTTACCGCGCGTACTCGACCGCGCGCGTCTCGCGGATGACCTGCACCTTGATCTGACCGGGGTACTGCATGGTTTCCTCGATCTTCTTGGCGATGTCGCGCGATAGCCGCAGCGCCGCCAAGTCGTCCACGTTCTCCGGGCGGACGATGATGCGGACTTCGCGCCCGGCTTGCAGCGCGTAGCTTTGCTCCACGCCGTCGAAGCTGTTGGCGATCTCTTCCAGCGACTTGACGCGCCGGATATAGGTTTCGAGGCTCTCACGCCGCGCACCGGGACGCGCGCCGGAAATAGCGTCGGCAGCTTCGACAATGTAGGCTTCGACGTATTCCTGCTCAACCTCGTGATGATGGCTGGCGATACAGTTGACCACCTTGGCGTTCATGCCGTAGCGCTTGGCGAACTCCGCGCCAATCAGCGCGTGCGTGCCTTCGACTTCGTGGTCAATCGCTTTACCGAGGTCATGCAGCAACCCGGCGGTCTTGGCGAGCATCACGTCCGCGCCCAACTCCGCCGCGATCATCCCGGCGATGTGCGAGGTCTCGATGGCGTGGGCGTTCTGGTTCTGCCCGTAGCTGGTGCGGAACTTGAGCCGTCCTAGCAACTTGAGGATTTCGGGATGCAAGCCGGGGATGCCCGTCTCGTAAGCCGCGCGCTCACCCTCTTGGCGGATGATCTGCTCGACTTCGGCTTTGGCGTCCTCGACCAACTTCTCGATGCGGGCGGGATGGATCCGCCCATCGACCACCAGCTTCGCCATCGCGCGCTTGGCGACTTCGCGGCGCACGGGGTCAAAGCTGCTGATGGTCACGGCTTCGGGCGTATCGTCCACGATCACGTCAACGCCGGTCGACAACTCGAAGGCACGGATGTTGCGTCCGTTGCGCCCGATGATGCGTCCCTTCATCTCATCGCTTGGGAGCGATACCACGCTCACCGCAATTTCACTGACGTGTTCCGATGCGAGGCGCTGCACGGCGATGGAGATCACTTCGCGGGCGCGCGAATCGGCTTCTTCGTTGGCTTCGGCTTCGACTTGGCGAATGATGCGCGCCATGTCGTTGCGGGCTTCGATTTCCGCCATCGCCATCAATTCGACCTTGGCTTCATCGGTCGTCAACTGGGCGATGCGCTGAAGTTCTGCCGCGCGGTCTTCTTCCAGCTTTTGCAAATCCTGCTGCTGTTTATCGAGCCGGCTCTGACGCTTGTTCAGAGTCTGCTCGCGCTGCTCCATGCGCTCAAGGCGCTTGTCTAATTCTTCACGACGCCGTTGTAGGCGTTCGTCCTCCCGGTCGATCTCACGGCGGCGACGCACCGTAATCTCGTCGGCTTCATCCAGCATCTTCTTGGATTTTCCGTCCGCTTCTTTGACGGTGCGCTGAGCTTGATCGTTAGCCTGTTCGACTATCTTGCGGGCTTCGTCCTCTGCCAGCATCCGCCGGTTTTGTCCCTGCGAATTCTGGTAGTAGTTCAGCCCGAAATACATAACGACTAAGCCCAAGATAACACCGATTATCAGGGCAATTACCCATTCCATGTGCTTTAGCGCGGTTTCTTCCCGTATTGGGAAACAATCCGCTTCCTCCTTCCTTTACAGTGAGTCGGTCTAGGTTTCATCGTCGTCATCAATGCCCGCGAAAAATTCGGGGCTTTCGGCGTCTAGCTCTGCAATTAGCCGCCGAAGCGTTTTGCGGACGACTTCGAATGAGAAGCCGCGCCGCTGTAGAAAAGCGCTCATTTTGTTGCGAAACTCGCGGCGTTCCAGCCCGCGATAGCGGCGTAGTTGAGCCTCGGCAGCGCGGTAAGCCACGTCGTCCGGCTCAAGATCGGCAACCACGTCGTCGATAATGGCGTCGCTGATGCCTTTTTGCCGCAGTTCATAGCGCAGCGCTCTGGGGCTGGTTGGCTTATAGGTATCACGGTCACGCACCCAGAGGTCTGCAAAAGCCCGGTCGTCGATATAGCCAAACGCGCTCAGTCGTTCGAGCGCCGCGTCGATCACGGGGGCGGGGGTGTCCTTGCGGGCGAGGTTCTGCCGCACTTCCTGAGCGCTGCGCGGGCGAACTGCCAGAAACCGCGCGGCGCTGTCGGTGGCGGCGGAGATCGCAGCATCGTTGATCATCCGGGCGACTTCGTCGTCGGAAAGCGTCTGCCCCTTGTGGAGCAGCGCCGCCTGATCTAAGCTGAGGCTGAAAGCGTACTCGTCGTCAACATAAATACTGACGCGCTTCTTATTCCGCTTTTGCACCTCAAGTGCTGTGATGATTCCCATCCGGCTTCCCAAACCAAAAATCCGTGATCGCGTTTGCGGAACCACGGCTGGATTTATGATGCTGCGCTCGCGCTCGCGCGCGTTCGTGAGGTGATTAAGTTAGTCGGTTGACAATCTTGTAAACCATAAAAAGGCTGGCAAAGGGCTAGCCCGACCCATCTTTTCACTTGGCGCAACATTCATATCGCCCCGAAAGGCGGTTTTAGTCCAGCTTTTGACTGCCTGCACAAAGGCACTTGCAATCGTGTGGTCGCTTACAGTTCAAATACGACCGATTTATGATCTATTATTATCCATGAATTGAGCGGTTTGCACAACAGGGGAATTTACTTTTCGCAGCCGCCGACTAAAATTGGCACGTTCGCAAGGGGAACGCATGATCCAAAAACCACGAGTGCTCGTCACCGGCGGGGGGACATTTCTAGGCGATAGTATCGCGGCGGCGCTGCTGGCAGAGGGTGCCGAGGTGACGCTGCTCGTCCGTCCCGGCGCGGAAGATAAGCTTGGCTCGCTGGCGGAGCGCGCGCGCTGGTACAACGCCAATGTCTGGGACTCGGCGAGTCTGAAGGGGCGCGCGCGCGGTCACAGCGCCGTGATCCACACCGTCGGCAGCCTCAGCGCCGACCCCGCGCAGGGGTTGACTTTCCAGTATTTGAACTTCGTCTCGGCGCGCAACGTCGCCAATATGTGCGTTAACAGCGGTGTCCCCCACATGGTGCTGCTGAGCAGCGTCCGCGCGCCGTGGATCAACGGGCAGTATATCGCCGCCAAGCACGAAGCCGAAGCCTACATTCCCCGCGTCGGGCTGCGCTCGACCGTCATCCGCGCGCCGATCAGCTACGTGCGCGGGATGCGGCGGCGTCCGTTCTATGGCTTGATGACCCTGCTAGGGTCGATTCCGCCGCTGTCGTGGCTGTGGTTCGGGCGCGTCGCGCCGCTGCCGGTGGATGTGGTCGCACGCGGAGTCGCGCGGATCACTATCGAGGAGCGCACGCAGAACGCCGTGTTCTACGCGCGCGATCTGCGCAAGCGCAACAGCAGCCGCGAACTTCGGCGCGGCTTCTCCGAAAACGAGGCGCGGGTCGAGCGGCGTCACGCTTTCAGCGTCAGCGACGAGGATACGCCCTTCGGCTGGCTGCCGCCGGAGGAGGAGAAGTAAACCAGTTAAAAGTAAAAACAGAACTAATTCAAGCTTTTACACTACTTACAAAACCTCACCCCCGCCCCGTCCCTGATTATGGGGGGACGGGGAGAAGAGCCGGAAAAAACGCCATTTTGCGTCACTAATTATGAGCGACGGGGAGAAGAGCCGGGAAAAGCGTCATTTTGCGTCACTAAGATGAGGACGGGGACAAGCGCCGGAAAAAGCGCCATTTTGCGGTCAGCAATTCGCAAAATTGAGGGACGAGAGAAAAGCTTGAATCACTTCACAGTTAAAAGTTAAAAGTTAAAAGTGTCCTCTGCCAAAGCATCCTTTTAACTTTCGACTTTTTACTTCGCTGCTACCGTTCTTCCTTGAGGATCACGTCGATGCCGTAGGCGACCGCCGAATGAGCCAAGCCGTCGTCGCTCACCGGCAAATCGACGTACATGCCGCCGCAGAACTCGAAGTCGTCGCTGTCGTCTTGATACTGGCGAGCTTCGATTCGCAGCCGCGCCGCCGTATACGATCCCGCGCTGACCTCGAACGAATGCTGTACGTAGCGATTGGTGAGCATGAACGAGGTTTCGCCGTCGAGCACCTCGCCATTGATCGCCCCGATACGCACCTGCATGTTGACCGGAGCGAGCAAATCTTCATCTTCGACCGCTTCGTTGAAGCCGACGACCACCTGAACCGCATGGTTGGCGGGCAGGATGCGCGGCGTCACCAAGACCAACCGCCGCCGCACGAAACGCGCTTCCGGTTTGCGCGGCGCGGCGCCGGGTTCAGCAGCGAAGTCGCGCAGTTCGGCGACCACCCGCTTGCCCATGTCGGTCAGGCGGTAAACTTGATCGCTGCTCATGACAAGGTAGTTCTTCGTCACCAACCGCCGGATACCCTTGCCAAAACCGCGATCACTCAAGTTCGCGCCATCCACGATTTCGTCGGCGTGCGCAGTATCGAGCGCGCTCGCGGAGTAGAAACGCAGGATGTCAATTGCCTCAGGAGGGAGAGTTTGCAGGCTGTAAGGCATTTCCATAGCGTATCCTCGGTGATAAGTAATGGGTCTTTAGTTCTTAGTTCTTAGCTAAAAACCAAAAACTAAGAACTAAAGCCTGCTTTTCGCTTAGAGCGTGACCACGCGCGCTTTGCCCTTGCGGGGCAGCGTGACGTGGCGCGTATCGATCACTAGCGTACTGTGATCAAGGATTTGCTGCCAGTCATAAGCTGCTGTGATCGGTGACGATCACCACGCAGTCGGCAGTTTCGAGCAGCGCCTCAGAGAACTCCGTCCGCTGCATGATTTCTTCGTCTTCCAGCCGGACTTTAGCGACATACGGGTCGTGGAACACCACGTCCGCTCCGCGATCTTGCAGCAGGCTGATCACGTCGAGCGCCGGGCTTTCGCGCACATCGTCGATGTCGCGCTTGTAGGCGACGCCCAGCACGACGATCTTGGAGCCGCGCACCGATTTGCTCTCGTCGTTGAGCGCCGTCGTCACCTTATCAATCACGTAGAGCGGCATCGAGCTATTGATCTCGCTGGCGAGTTCGATAAAGCGCGCCGTGTAGTTGAGCGTCTTCAGCTTCCAACTGAGGTAGAGCGGGTCAATCGGGATGCAGTGACCGCCCAGACCGGGACCGGGGTAAAACGGCATGAAGCCGAACGGCTTGCTCGACGCCGCTTGAATCACTTCCCAGACGTCCACGCCGAGCTTGTCGCACATCAGCGCCATTTCGTTGACCATGCCGATGTTGACCGCGCGGAAAGTGTTCTCCAGCAGCTTGACCATCTCGGCGGTGGTCGTCGAGGAGACGCGAATGACGTTTTCGACCGCCGCGCCGTAAAGCGCGACGGCGGCTTCGGTGCAGGCTTCGGTGACGCCGCCGACGACTTTCGGCGTGTTGTGGACGCCGTAGGTCGGGTTGCCCGGATCGATGCGTTCGGGCGAGAAGGCGACGAAGATATCCTCGCCGACCTTGAAGCCGTTGCTCACCAAGCGCGGCAGGATGATTTCTTCAGTCGTGCCGGGGTACGTCGTGCTTTCGAGGATGATCAGCATCCCCTCGTGGCTGATTTTCGTCACCTCGTTCACCGCGTCGATCACGAACGACATATCCGGGTCTTTGGTCTTGCGCAGCGGTGTCGGCACGCAGATGCTCACCGTATCGACGCTGGCGAGGTCAGCATACGAGGTGCTGGCGCGCAATTTGCCGCTTTCGACCAGCGGCTTGATCCGCTCGGTCGGAATGTCGGGGATATAGCTCACACCTCGATTAAGCTGCTCGACTTTGGCGGCGCTCACGTCAACGCCGAGCACGGTAAACCCGACTTCGGCGAACTCGACCGCCAGCGGCAGCCCGACGTAGCCCAAACCGACGATACCCACAATTGCCTGACGCTGGTTTAGACGATTCAGCAGCGTTTCCTGTATGGACATGAGGAAGTCACACCCTTCGTATACAAAATTACGCCGAATTATAGCCCCAAGGGAAGTGACCTTCAAGCGACGGCGCTTGCCAGTCGAGAAGTCGTCGGTTTGCGACGGGTCGCGGAATCAAACCGGGACATGCTGGCGGCATGTCCCGGTTGAAGGGGAAGGAGGTGATCAATTCAGGTGAATTACATATTCGGCGTCGCCGTCGGTGCTACCGGCGCTGCGTCGCCCGGCATGTTTGGCATGTTCGGGAAATCGAACCGGAAGCCCGGCATCGTATCGCTGCTGACCTGCGGCTGCCCCATCGTCACGTCGATGTCCTGCGAGGCACCATCGCGAGTGATCGTGAGCGTCACGACGTCACCCGGCTCATAGGCGATCAAGCGGTCGCGCAGGGTGCGCTCTTGGTCAACCGGCTCGTGGTTGACGGCGGTCACGATGTCGTTTGCTTGCAAACCGGCGTCAGAGGCGGGCGAGTTCGCGTCAACCGAGATGATCAACGCGCCTTCGGTCGCCGTCACGTTATTCTGCTGCGCGGTCTGCTGGTCGAGCGTCACGTAGGTCACGCCGAGCCGCCCATTACCGTAGCCGTACATGAACGGCATCATGTTGAAGAAGTCGTTGGGCAGGTTGCCATTGCCGTTACCCGGTTGATTCCCGTTGCCCGGCTGATTGCCACGATTGTTGGGGATCTGCGCCGGAACGGACGGCATAGCTTCTTCAGTGGTCTGCGAGCCGAGCGTCGCGGTGACGCTCATCTTGTCGCTGCCGCGCGTAAAGTCAATGCTGACTTGGTCGCCGGGATTCAGCGCGCCGACCTTAGCAGCCGTATCCTGCGAAGTGCTCACCGCTTCGCCATTGATGGCGGTGATGATGTCGCCAACCTTCAAACCGGCGTCATCCGCCGCCGAACCAGCGGAGACCTGTGCGATCAGCACGCCGTCAGCCAAATCCTGTAGCGCCACGCCGAGGAACGGGCGCGGGCTGGGCATCGTTTCCTGCACCGC
The DNA here is from genome assembly GCA_963848465.1 of uncultured Chloroflexia bacterium. GTDB lineage: Bacteria > Chloroflexota > Anaerolineae > Aggregatilineales > Phototrophicaceae > Flexifilum. The sequence goes on from CAWKDY010000025.1 coordinate 129,447, forward strand.
GGGCATCATCGGTTCGGCGGTGCTTTCCGCCGTCGGTTCTTGCGTAGTCGTCGCGTCTTGCGCGGCGGCGATACTCCACACCATCACACTCAGCGCCAGCACCAGCGCAGCGATCAACAAGCTGCGAAATTTTGTATTCATGGCATTGCCTTTCCGTCACCTAACCGAGCAAACGACTTAATTGAGTTATCAAATCACGTTGAAGATAACGCCAACGGCTGAACACAGAATGAGACAATTGCAAAATAACTGTAAACTGGCTCCAGCGTGAGCCAATGCTCCCCGCCGACCACACCACCTAACTTTAATCAGGTTCTCAGAATAAAGTAGAGGCGTTCAATTGAACGCCTCTTCGATCCCGCGATAGTGGGTTTTCAGCCGCCCGCTAGACGAACTGCTGTTCCGTCTCATCGATCAACTGTTTGAGCCAGTCCATGAAGATCGTGCCGCCGGTGCCCAACGGATTGGTGACCTTCTCGGCGATGTAGTTGGTCGCGTAGCGATAGTGCAAGCCGCGAAACTCGCTCACCTGCCGCAGACACTCGTTGTAAGCTTCCGCCAGTGTGCGCTGATCGCTATGACGGAGCACGGCAGCGCGGATCGGCGCGGCGTGCTGCTGCTCGACAAACTCCCGATGCGGTTTGGGCATGTAGGCTTGCATGATCGCTAAGTGCTGCGTAAGTCCGGTCGTCTCGTGCTCCAACCCCAGCGCCGCGACCAGCGCCGGGATTACCGAACTCTGCGCGCCGGTTTGCCCGCGCAGCGTCTGCGGCTGATTCCCGAACGCCCCTTCGTAAATCACGTCGTTGAAGCCAAAAATGTAGGGACGCACCTTGAAGTAGTACACGTCGGAGTCACAGCCTTCGGGCATCCGGCGAAAGCTGGTGATCATCCCGCACACCCCGGTAGCGACCGTTAGCAGCGCGTCGGCGAGCGCGCCGACGTCGTCATCGGCGGCGGCTCGGGCTGCCTGTTGGATACCGCGCAGCGCTCCGGCGGCGCGGGCTTCGATGTCTACGTGGATGCGGATGAACCACAACTCGTCGCCGCTGCCGAGGAAATTCTGCACTAGGCGCGTGTTATCGACGGTGATCCCGCCCGCCGGGTCGATCAACTGCCAGTTGCCGAGCACGTAGCCCGCGTAGGAGAGGATCGGCGGGCGCTCGACCATGTCGGCAAGCTGCACCAGCGGCACGGCAACCCCGGCGGGGATACGGTGCTCCGGCGCTTCGCCGGTCGCGTAGACGAAAGCGCTGGCGAAGTAAGCGTAAATCTGCATCAGCCGCTCCACCAGTCGAAAGTCGATCTGGTCGAGCTGTTGGTGCAGCGCCCACAAATCGACCGCCGGGAGTTCTTCCAGCGCGGCGCGGATGTGGCGGCTTTCGAGCAGATGCGGGAGGTCGGCGGCGAGAGCAGCCGTGTGAGCAAGTTCAGCCGGGGAAATTGGGGAATTTTCTAAAGCATCTTTTAGAACAAAGACCGGATCGGGATTCATCAAAAAACCGCGATCATCCCAGACCTGCCAGCAGTCTTGACGCATAATAATTTCCTCTGACGTGAGAGTAATTTGAATTCATTCTCACAGTAGCACAATTTGCACAATCCAAACAAGGGGTTAGTTTGTGTATTAGCGCCAAACCGGTGGCGTACCCTGCCCGCTTAAGGCGCGCTGAAGCTGCCCAAGTGGACAACGGAGTCGTCGGCGTCGGTGCGCGGGATGCGCGTCAGGTCGGGCAGCGTGTAGTGCCCGATGTCGAGCGACAGCTCTTCCGTTCCCGGCGCGATGTCGAAGAAGTCCGCCATGACGATCACGCGGTCGCCGACGCGCCACGTCGCCCGCGAGAGCGCCACGTCGGAGATCGCCAGCGGATCACCGTCGGCGTGCGCGGCGTCGCGCAGGTGGTGGAACTGCTGGTAGACAACGCCCGGCACGGCATCACCGTCGACGCGCCACAGCGTCGAAACGCGCAAGCGTTCGCCGACGCGGCGGACGCGCCAGCCGACCAGCGTCGATCCGTCGGCGAAGGGGATCGGCTCGACGGCAGTAAAGCCCTGCGGATCGCTGATGCCATCGTAGCGCGTCGCCACGAATGGCTCGGCACCTTCCCGACGCGGATAGGTCTGCACGTCGGTCGCCAAGCCCGACGCCTCGATTTCTTCCCACGCCTGAAACGGAGCAAGGGTCGCTAAGAGGGTTGCCGGGTACGGCGGCAGGATCAGCAGATTGTCGCCGTTGAGGATGCGGCTTTCGCGCGTCCAGAGCAGCGTCTTGAAGACGGCGACCTCGCCATCGGTCATCGGATCGTCGCCATGCGTGAAGAACAGCACCGGATCGGCGGCGGCGTTGGCAGCGTCGCGCGATTCGCGCAGGATGCTCGACAGCGCACTGTTGGGCGGGCGATTGACGGCGGCGTTGTCGAGCGTCAGGACGATCTGCGCCGACCAGACCGCCGCCAGCGCGATCACCGCCGTCGCGACGATCAAGCGCCAAACGCGCGAGCGGAACAGCAGCGTGCTCGCCCCGACGAGGATCGCCAGCGCGGGCAGCGCGACCAGTTGATAGTGGATCAGCACGGGCGTCCCGTGGCGCAGGAAAAACAGCGGCGACATGATCAGCCAGAGCAGCAGGATTTCAGCGAGGATGCGCGACCTGACTCCCGCTGCGCTGCGAGCCTGCGGTTCGCGCTTAGCGCCTCCTCTCCATGCAATGGAGAGGAGGTTGGGGGGTGAGGTTTTACCAGAATCACGGCAATCAACCCCAGCACCAGCAGCACCCCCGCCGTGATGGCGGTCGGCAGCGCGCGGCTGAAGGTGTCGGCGTCGCCCATGCCGAGGAAACCCCAGTCCCAGCCAACGCCGAGGCGGATCAGGTTGGCGAAGCCCTGCCCGTCGATGCTCGCCGATCCGCCGCCGATCACCTGCCCATAGCGGCTCGAGGATCGACGGATCGACGACGGTGATGGTGTAGACGTAGGGGATCATGGCGGCGACCGCGAACGCCGCGCCGATCAGCACCGGGACGATCCGACGCCACCAGCGAAAGCGCAGGAACAGATAAGCCGTCGCCGGGATCAGCGCGACCCCGGCGAAATGCACCTGTACCACGAAACCGCCCAGAAAGACCGCCCCGCCGACGGCAAGGCTGCCCACACGGTCACGCCGGGTCGCGCCGAGGGTACGCGCAGATCGCCCATGCCAGCGCCAGCGGCGCGAGCAGGTTCGGCTGCCAGATACTCCGTCCGTAGAAGACAGCATAGGGCGACGACGCCATGTACAGCGCGGCGATCAGCCCCGACCCAAGCGCCCCAGCGCCGCGCCAGCGCCCACACCCCCGCGACGGCGCTCAGGCTGATCAGGCTGACGAAGCCACGTCGCCACCAGCGGATCGGGCGAGACGGCGTAAGGCAGCGCGAACAGCCAGACGCTCGCCGGGAAGAAGGGAATGTCCACCGAGGAGGGCTGCCCTGCCATGACGAACTCGCCACCGCGCGCCATCCGCAGCGCGTCAAGGCTGATGTGCGCCTCATCCATCGCGAACGAACTGACGCCGGGATAAGCGAAACGCAGCCCCGCCGCCAGCAGCAAAATCGCCAGCAGCGCAATCAGTTCGGATTTGGTGATACGGGTCGGGGACATGAAGGCAGAGTTCTTAGTTTTTAGTGATTACTCGTTAGTCAAAGCCGCCGAATCATACCGTAGACGACCAAGAACTAAAAACTAACGACTAACAACTCGCCGCACTGAATCATCGTCCGCGCTTGGCGACGGCGATCTCGCCCTCGTCGTCGATGTAGTAGCGCGGCTCGGCTTCCGGCTCATCCTCGATAATCTCAAGCCGGTTGCGCGTCCGGTTCGCCCGCTTCGACTTGCCTTTCGGCAGCAGCCAGTTGTTGATGCGGAACAGCCCGACCGCCGACCAGCGCATCAGCCGAACGGTGATCAGGTGCAGGTCAATCGTCAGCGGCGCGAGCAGCAGCACTTCGACCGCCAGCGGCAGCAAAATGAAGATCGACATCAGCAGCGAGACGATGCCGAGCGGGAATTTCACCAACAGGTAAAGCGCGCTGCGCCACGTCGCGCCGCTGCCGAGCAGCATCCCCAGCCGCTCGCCGAGGTTCGCGCCGCGCAGATCCGCGTCGTCGAAATCTTCCGGCGCATCGGCACCAAGGATCGTCGCCATCACCCGCCGGTCGATCTGCGCCAGCGTCCGCGTTGCCGCCAGCATGAACAGCAGCAGCGGAATGCCGATCAGCACGACCGAGAGGCTCAGCGCCAGCGAAAACCCGCCGATGACAAACGTGATATACGCCAACCCGAACCAGAAATTGGCGAACAACGCCAGCCAACTGCGAAACATCTTGCCGTCAGTGAGCGCGTCAAGCCACGAGTAGTTGTTCATGAGTAATGCCGCCTGCGGAAATCAACGGTATATCTCATTGTACGCGAAAAGGGACGGCAGCGTTGCAGATCAGCCCTATTCGCCTCCGCAAGCGGGCAGCGCGGTCAAGTCGATGCGCCACAGCCCGCCGTTGTACGCCGTTGGCAGCCAGCGCGATCGTGTTGTCGTCCGGCGACAGCCACCACCAGGCGCGCTCCCCATCGCCGAGATCGAGCGGCAGCGGCGCGAGATCATGGAGCACGCCGTCGTCGCGGTTGAAGCATTGCAGACGCGGCGCGCCATCGACCGGAATCGCGGCATAAACGCGGGTGATCAGGTCGTCCTCGCCGCCGGAGATCAGCAGCGGCGCGGGATAATTGTTACCGGGGATGTCGTTTGGCTCGAACAGCTTCTCGAAAAAGCCGTTGGTGACGACGTAGAGGTAATACCCCAAGCCATCCTCAAAATCCCCGGCGATGACGACGCGGCGCCCATCCCGCGAGACACCCGGCACGATCAGCGACGGCGGGTTCTGGGCGAGCGGCGGGCTGATGATGCGCGCTTCGGCGTCAGCGGTGAAGTAGCTCACCGGGTCGCCAATCGCGCCGTAGTAGTAAGCGAGAAACCGCTCCTCCGGCAGCCAGTAAACGCCCTGCAAGCTCTGGTTGTGCAGCCCACTGTACAAGGTGCGGCGGAACGTGCCGTCGAGGGAAGCCGTCTGGAAGTCATTACGGACGTTTTGGTAGACCAGCCGCTGACCATCTGGCGCGTAACGCAGCAGCGAATGGTGCAAAGGTCTGGTCGTCTTCAAGCTGCAAGCGCTGGCGCAGCGATGCGGTCACGTCTTCGGCGTGCGGCGGCGCGATCTCGGCGGCGCTCCCCGTCCCCAAGTCGTAGACCTGCCACGTCCAGTCCAAAAACGGATCAGTCGCGCAGCCAGTGGCATAGCGAAAGCTGTGATCGTCGATCCACTCGACGGCGACGGCTTCAGCATTCGTCACTTGCTCGATACCATCGGCGAGCGGCGCGGGCGGAGTCGCGAGGGCAGACTGCGCCTCGGCGGTGACGACGACGCGGGCGACGGTCGCCTCCAGATCGAACAATTCAAGCGGCGCGCTGAACGTCTGCGCCATCCCCGGTTGAAGGACAAAATCGGGCAGCAGCCCCACCCCACAGGCAGTGTTAAGCACGCCGATCCCGTCACCGATCAGGGTGTCGTCGGCATCATAGGCTTCGGCGTTGAGGGTAATGTCGGTGTAGGCGCTGCTGTCGCTGTGATTGGTCAGCCTGCCGACCGCGCGCATCACCGGCTGACCGAAATCGCCGACGCCGCTGCTGATCTCGACGTCGTCCACGCTCAGCGGATTGGTTTGGGCGCTGACGGTGATTGCGCCAAGCGCAACGATCAGCACAACGATCAGCACAACGATTAACAGAATAAACCGTCTCAACAAGTTACGCTTTCACTTGGCTTTGAAGGGGCTGCGCCGCCAGATGCTCGAAGTATCTGGCTAGACATTCAAGCCTGCTGAATCTGCTTTGCTGCAAACATAGTGTGCTCCGCCCGTAAAATGAGCAACCGATCTGCTTTTGCACTCTCCCCTCCCTGAAGTCGGGGAGGGGTTGGGGGTGGGGTCAAAGCTGGCACGCTGCATGGGCATCATCACCCGCCGACGCGAGCGAGCGCATCTTTCGCCGCCGCGAAATTCTGGTTGCGCCAGACCGCCGCCTCGAAGTTCGACTTCGCGCGCTCCAAGTCGCCCAACTGCTCAGCCGCCAAGCCGACGTAATAATACATCTCCTCGACACCGGGCGTCGTAGCGATCACGGCGCGGGCGAGGTCGATCACGTCCTGAGAACGCCCGACCTGCAAGTAGGCTTCAAACGGTCCATATTGATACCACAGCATCCGCCACGGCAACCCGGCGTTGCGCGCCTGATCAAAAGCATCGGCGGCTTCCTCGTAGCGACCGAGCAGCACCAGCGACGATCCCTCGTTGAACAGGCTGAACGAATCGGCATAGCCGCTAGCAAGTTCAGCTTGCGACTGCTGAAGCGCGATCTCGGCGGCATTGGTCGCGTCCCAGTAGCTGCCCATCACCTGCTGGAGTTTTTCCTCCTCGTCGGGGCGATAGACGACCAGAAAGTCGCGGTTGAAGTCGCGCCAACGCGAGTCCATATCGGCGTACGGGATCGGGCGTCCGCTATTGCCGGGACCGTTGCCGAGCAGCGAGTCGAACGAATAGAGTTCCTGCGCCGCGTCGTCGTAACCCATGATCACGCGGTTGTGGCTCATCCAGTCCTTGAACACGCCGGGACCATCGTAGTAGACGTTCTCGACCAGCACCGGGAAGCCGTTGGCGACCAACGCCTTGAGTAGATCAAGCGTGCCGCCGACGCGCTCGACGGCATCCAAGCCCTGCAAATTAGCAAAGGTGATCATCTCGTCGAGGCGGACGGCGACGTCTTCCGAGTTGGGGTTGAGGAAATGGATCGTATCGTCGTAAGTGCCCGACCACTGATAGTAGGACAGTTCAATCGTCAGCGCCGCCGCCGAGCAGCGGTTGAGCAGTTGATAGACCGGCTTCAGCCCTTCCAGCCGAGCCGACGACGGCAGCGTCTCCGGCGGGCTGTAGGCGGCGACCTCGGTGGCGGGGCTACCGGCTCCGAGGTCGCATCTTGCGCGCTGGCGCTGCCGATACTCGCCAGCAGCAGCGCCATGACGACCAAAATCAAGCGAAACCTGCGGTTAGTCATTGGAGACTTCTCACTCATCACGACCATCGCGCGCCATTGTACTGCAAATGCGCGCCTATTCCAGATGCGCTAAGACCGTTTGCGTCTGAAGATTGGTTGCCACTAGCACGCTGTTGTTCGCACCCCAGCCAATCGGCTGCCGCCACTGGCTGCTGGTCGGCGCGTAGTCGCCCGCCAGCAGCAGCGCCCCCGGTTCGCCCGGCGCGGCAGTGAGATACAAGCCGTTGGCGTCGATGTTATCGCCCCGCGAAGTGACGGCGTAGACCAGCGCCGATCCCTGCGGCGACCAACCCGCCCCACCGACGAAGTGATCTGGATCGATCAGCGTCAGGTCGCCAGTTTCCACGTCGATCACGCGGGCGTTGCTGTCGTCCGGCTGGTAGCTCGGCTGAAGGTTCGACTGAAAGGTCACCAGCACGGAGCGCGCATCTGCCGAGAAATCGACGCTCGTCGGCAGGACGCCGGACTGCCGATCAGCCTTATACAGCATCCGCGCATTCGCGCCGCTCAAGTCGCTGATCCAGACGCCCGCGAACGGCGAATCGCCCGCCGGATAGTAGATGTAGACGAGGCGGTCTGCCGAGACGTCGAAGGTGTAGATAGCGAAGGCATCGACTGCGTTAATTGTGCCGAACTGCTCCAAACCGCTGCCGTCCGGGTTGATGGCGTAGATGTCGGGAGGCAGCGTATCGCCATCCTCATGGGCATAGCGCAGAAAGACGATTCGACCATCAGGCAACCAGTGCGGCAGAATGTCGAGCGTGGTCATGCCCTCGTCCGGGGTGGTGAGAAAAGTAACCTTTTCCAGCCCGTCGTCGGTCACATCAGTCAGGGTGTTTTCGACCGTATCCCAGACCCAGATATCCGGCTCGAGGAAATACTGGAAGAAATTCTCGTTGAAGGCGAGGTAGCGGCTGTCCGGCGACCAGCGCGGCGACTCGCGGTCGAGCCCGCCCATATTCGACAGATCGATGCAGTTCTGCTGCCCGGCTTCGGCGTACAAACAGAACGCTTTTCCTTCAAGGTGGGCAAAGTGCTGACCATCCGGCGCGAGAAAACCCGCCGTTCCGGCAGCACCCGACGGCATCTCAAACGCGGTCGTCCCGGCGACGTGCAGACCGGATACGTTGAAGCTGACTGGCACCGGCGTGGGTGTGATCTGCGCCTGTGCCGTCGCGGTCAGGGCGACGTTCAGCGCCGCGCCGACGGTTTGCGTGGCTGCCATCGAGGTCGCCTGCTGCTCGGCGGCAACCTGAGTTTGCGCCAGCAGGGTGCTCACCGCTGCTTGAACGGTCGGGTCGGTCAGCGGCGGATCGTCCTGCGCTTGAGCAGCGAACCGGCGACGGCGATCAGCAGCACCAGCGCGATCAATAGCATGCGTCTGGACATAAAAACAATCCTTTCAAGCCGAGTTTAATTCACGGCTGCTCCGGTAAAGAAGCGCTTGAGCGCGGCACTCGCCGTCGCGTCCTTAAGATAGTCGATGTTTGTCCCGGCAGAAGGGTCGCGGATCGAGCTTGAAATAGCTGACCAGCGCGTTGTCGCTGACGACGTTCGGCTGCTTTGAGCAGGTCGAGCAGCGTCGAGTTGACCGGCGCGCCGGGGAGCGTCTTCTCCATCACCCAGACGGCGGGGCGCAGCAGACCGACCGGCGCGTTGATCATGATGCGGCTGGTGTCCATCGCTTTAAGCACACGCTTTTCAATTTCCGCCATGGTCAGGACTTCCGGTCCGCCCAGTTCGAACTCGCGCCCGATAGTGCCCTCGTCGTCGAGCGAAAGCACCATCGCCTCGACCACGTCATGCACCGACACCGGCTGAAACAGCGCCGTGCCGCCACCGATCAGCGGAAAGACCAGCGGCGTCAGGCGGATCAAGCGGGCAAAGGCGTTGAAAAACTCGTCCTGCGCGCCGAAGATCACCGACGGGCGCACCGCTGTCCACTGCAAGCCAGATTGAGCGACGTACTGCTGGGCGCGCCCCTTGCTGCGCAGAAAGCGCGAGAAGTGATCCGGCGTCGCCCCGTTCTGGCACATGTTGATGAACCGTCGGACTCCGGCGTCTTTGCGCGGCATCGACCACATTGACCGTGCCCTGATAGTTGATCTCCTCGTAAGTCGCGCTGCCCTTTTCCATCGGGATGGCGACGAGATGGATCACCGCCGTCACGCCGTCCAACGCGGGCTTGAGGCTGGCGGGATCGGTCACATCGCCGGGCACCAGTCTCGATTTTGGCGCCCAAGTCGCCGAGACGCTGCTGTGCTTTGTCGACATTCCGCACCATCGCGCGCACCGGCTTGCCCTGCTCGACCAGCCGCCGCACCGTATTGTTGCCGACATACCCGGCTGCGCCGGTCACGAAAATCGTCATGCTGTTGCCCTCACATTTTATCGAGATTGATATAACTGATAGTTTATCGGAGTGAAATGAACAAGGGATGAATAGCGCATTGTGATTAATTATTAGCGAAGCGCATTTTATCGAGCGGGTTTGTAGCGGCGTTATAGATAACGCCCCTACGACGCACCGTTCACCGTGATAGTGCCGAGTTCGAGATAGTCGCCGCCCGTGCTAGCGGGCAAGCGCTCGGCGGGATCGTCGATGTCGTACAGCCCGGCGATCAGCCTATAGTCGCCCGGCGGCAGGTCGATCAGCAGGGCGTGACGGTCGTTCACCTCGTCGCCGGGCGTCCACGTCGTCGTCGGCGCGAGTCCGCCGCGCGGTTCGCTGTCGCGCTGCGCCACCAGCGCGCCGTTGGCGTCGAGCAGTTGCAAGAAGACTTTGTAGCGCGTAGTCAGCGACGCGTCGGTGCGCCAGTCGAAGGCGACTTGCAGCGCATCGCCCGTTTGCAGCGTCTCGTGCCCGATCCCGTAACCGACCAACTCGATGTGATCGCCAAACTGCACCCCTGATCCCTGCATCATGATCGCGCTGTCGGGCGCGACGTAGCGCGCGAGCCGCACGTCCCCGTACCACGCTTCGTCGATCTCGTAGGCTTGGTTGTCGAGCACGCGCTCGACGACGCGGTTCGGGTCGCGCTCGGCTTCACCCCAGAAAACCGCATAGATACGCGGGTGCGACTGGACGATGGCGAAGGTCGCGTTGGCGGTGGCGTCGTCGTCGCCGCCCAAGCCTGCGGGCAGCGGATAGACCGGCGCATCAGCGCCACAGGTGGTAGTAGTAGCGAAAAACTTCCGCCTGATTGGGCGCGTCGAGGATGATCGCGTCGTCGGGGCGCAGGTTCGCCGTCGATCGTCTGGACGATAGCGCGGTAATCGGCGCGCTGGAAAGCCGGATCGGCGTAGAGCGGCGCGACACCATCCCAAGCGATCAGCGCCAGCCACGCGACGCTCAAGATCGCCGTCGCTGGCGGGACGATCAGCGCCAAGCGCGTCGCCACGTCGCGCTGCCTGCCGTAATTCAGCTTGAGCGTCCACAGCACCCAGACGCCGCGCCCGAGCCAGAGCGCCAAGCCGATCTGGGCGGGCAGCAGCAGCTTGACGTTATCCGGGCGGAACATGCCCAGCGCCAGAAACAGCCCGACCGGGACGATCACCCACAGCGGCGGGATCAACAGCGCCCACAGCGTCCTGCGGCTGAAGGTCAGCAGCCCGAACAGCAGCAGCAAGCCGGGGATCGCCAGCGCCGCGCCGGGGGACGCGCTGCCGAAGGTCAGCCATTGAAACACGGTGTTGAGCGCCTCGGCGAACGGCGTCGCGTCGCCGGTGTTGGGCCAGTTCGTCACCTGATGGATCGCGGTCGGCAGCCACGCCGCATAGAGCAGGATGGTCAGCAGGTTGGCGAGGACGTAAAGCAGCAGGACGCGTAGGTAGGGGCGGAACTGAGTTCCGCCCCTACGCCACATCGACACCATCCAAACGACAGCCACCCCGCCCTGCGCCAGCATGACGAAGGGATAGGCGTACTGCGTCCACAAGCCCGCCGCGTTGAACAGCGCCAGCGCCAGCGCCCAACGCCACGTCTTTTGCTGCAAGAAAGCCCGCCAGCGCCCAGAAGCTCGCCGCTGACCACAGCGCCAGCAGCGCGTACATGCGCGCTTCCTGCGCGTAGTAGATGCTGAAGCTGTTCAGCGCGATCAGCAGCGCGGCGCGTGATCGCGGCGACCGTCCCATACAGCCGCCGACCGAGCGCGTAGGCGAAGGCGATGCTCAAGAGGCTGGCGAAGACCGAGAGCGAGCGCAGCGCGAACTCGCTCGTGCCGGTCAGCAAGCGCCAGCCCGCCAGCAGCCAGTAGTAGCCCGGCGGATGGATGTCGCGGGCGGCGTTGGCGGCGATCTCGCCGAAGCGGGCGGATCGCCTGAACGTAGCTGCTGCCCTCGTCGTTCCAGAGCGACTGCGCGCCGAGCAGATGAAATCGCAGCGCCGCCGCCAGCAAAATCAGCACCGTGATGGCTAACAGTGGGAAAAGGATTACGCTTTACCATGCTTTTTCGCCGGTGAATTGCTCACCGTAGAACGCAGCTAAGACGCGAATCTGACCGATGATCTGCTGGTTGAATTCGTCGAGTTGTTCGGCGGGTATCCACAGTTCTTGATGTTCCGACGATCCAACGATTTGCACTTTGAACTGCGCCAGATAATCCACAGCAAGATCAAAGGCAGTCACAGCCCCCATATAACCGGATGCCGCATCTTTCGTATTCCAGTCCCGTGCGATTTGGACGGCATAGGCTTCGTTGAGAACCGGATAGAAAATTGGCTGATGCGGCAAGCGCGACGGAAAGGCACGATATTCGGCGTCTCGAATAAGGCGTAGTTCGTAAAATCCGACCGGGCGGAAAAGCTGGCGGTTCATTCAGGAGTACCGCTGCCACAGCGTGACGACGATGCCGAGCAGCGCCAGCACGCCCAGCACACCAACCACCGCCAACAACGGCGTCAGGTGAGCGGCGCTGCGGTCGTAGACGGTCACGCTGTCGAGCAAGAATGGCGCGTCCGCCGCGAGTTCGACCGTGTGCGTCTCCGCCGTGAACGACTGGTAGGCGACAACTTCCTGCCAATCATCCGGCTGTGGCGACATAGCCTGAAATCAGCCGCGCCGGAGCGCTCATGGTTTGCGCGCGTGCTGCCGTCGATGCTGATGGTCAGGTTGTGCTCGAACGCACCCGTCCAGCGCACGATCAAGTCGGTGCCGCTGAAACGTGAAGGTCGCGTGCGAGGTCTGCAGCGCCTCATCGAACTGCGCGTCTTGCTGCGAAACCAGCAGCGCGTCGTCATCCGTCTGGATCGCCCAGTCTTCGGCTTGATGCACGCCGCGATAGAGCGTCGGCGGCGTCGTCTGGCGATGTAGGTCTTCATCGCGTCGTAGATCGGCAGCGGCGTGAAATCCGGCTCGACCATGCGGAAATAGTAGTAGCGGCTGATCGATTTCGTGATCGTCGGCGCGCTTGAAGAACCAGTAGTCGATCACGCCGACCCACGACCATTCCTGCTGGGCGCGCTGGTAGGCCAGCGGCATGTAGCGCGCCGCTTGATCGAGCGTGACGCTGCCGAACTGCTCCTTGTTAGGGATGTCGGGCACGGCGGGGTCGTCAACCGGATTCCACGCCGCCTCGCTGATCCAGATCGGCTTCGCGGCGTCGCCGTTAGCGACCATCAAGTCGCGCAGGTAGAGGTTGCGGGCGAAGGTCAGCGTCGTCGGGCGCATCCGCTGATCGGTCGGTCCGCTGAAGAAGCCGTAGCCCTGCGTCGCCATGATGTCGAAGCAGCGCCCCGCGCCCGCGTTGATACATCCGCTGCAAGAAGATGTACTCGTTCAGGTTGCTCGGGGTCAAGCGAGATGGTCGGCGAGAGCGCCGCGCTGATGACCACGTTCGCCGGATCGACCGCCTTGAGCGCGTCGTAGGCGCGGCAAAGCATCTGCGTATAGCCTTCGGGATCGACCGGACGATTGCCCCACTCCGGGTAGATGTTCGGCTCGTTCCAGATTTGATAGGAGTGGATGCGCCCCTTGTAGCGCTCGGCGAAGGTCGTCAGGAAGTTGACGTAATCGTCCAGATTGTCGGGCGGGGCGAGCGTGCCGATCTCCGGATCGGCGTGCGTCCACGCGGGCGGCGTATCGATGCGCGCTTGAATTTCCAGCCCGTACTGCTCGCGCCAGATCGACGATGTTGTCGTACTTGTCCCACGCGCTGATCACGCCCGAATCGGCGTTGCGGGCGTCGGTGAAGTCGCCGCGCCCGGCGATCTCGATGTCCTGCCACGGGAACTGCTGGCGAAGCCAGTGAAAGCCCGCCTCGGCGATCATCTTGACCTGCTGCTCGCGCTTGGCGGGTTCGACTTCCTGCTCCAAGAAGGTGTTGATGCCGTAGGGGTTGACGTCGGTGTGCTGGATCGGCACGTCGGGGGCGGTGTTCGGCTGCTCGCGGGTGACGTTGCCGAGCCATTCGACCATGCCGCGCAACTGGGCGAGCGGCGCTTCTTCGCCGGTCAGCGACCACATGGTGCGCCACGCCAGCCCGTGATTGGCGAGATCGAGCGCGCCAGAACGCGCCCAAGACGATCACGACGACGGCGACCACAATCAGTAGGTCGCGCCGTTGGGAGAATTTCGACGGTTTCCTCATGGCGGGGAATTATAGCGAAGTCGCGGCGATTGGGTAGCTTTGATCCGCATTCCCGCCGGGGGATTAATCCCCCGGCTAGAGAATTCGTCGCCCACTAAAGGGGCGACTCAAAATGACCTCTGCTGTTGCGACCCCTTCAGTGGGTCGCATTTTCGGTAGCTGACGGTTTAAACCGTCAGCGCCATTTACAGAATTTTATGCATCGGTATTAGATTCGTCTAAACACTGGTTTGCCCTAGTTGACTTTTCTTCTGACCTCGGCTATCCTGAGGCAACGCAGAAGCGAAAGTCGATTTCGCATAAGCAGGTGTTTTATGACCAGCCTCATCCACAGCGCTGTGAAAGCGCATGAGCGCCTTGATGTAAGTCGCAAGTCCTCTGACAAACTGTCATCCTCTTGCTCTGCCAAAAGCGGAAAAGAACGTCTTTACGGAGACGAAGCGCCCACCTGACTGACAATCAAGCGGTCGGCTTTGCGCTGGCAGCAAGCAGCAAGTATCCAGACACTCGCCGCGAATCCCAGCGGACGATCAAAACCCGATAAGTGAGTCAGCCCGGTGCACGACGGCTCCGTTCTGGAGTTGCGCGTGCAGTCACCACACCAGCTACAACCGTTGGCAAGACGAGTATCAACCGTGAACGCAAGCGCACTCCATCAGCAAGCAAAGGATTCCTGAGCTATGATCGCCTATAAGCACCAATACAAAGCAAGTCCGACGCCGGAGACGATCACCCTCGTCCCGGCAGCAGCAAAATATGTCGAACAAATTCAAGCCCTCGCCTGCGCCGCTTATAACATCGCGCCCGCACTGGCGAACGAGTGGTTTCCCCTCGAACAGTATCACAGCCGAACGGCACACTTCCCCGAAGGTCAGGTCATCGCGCTGGACAACTCCAACGGCAGAGTTGTCGGCATGACCTCCAGTATGCGTTTCCAGTTCAACCCGGAAGCGACGTTCCTTGAAAATTGGGATCGCACCACCGGCTACGGCTGACTGACGACGCACAACCCCAAAGCCGACTGGATGTATGGCGTCGAGACGTTCGTGCATCCCGATTATCAGAGTCGCGGCGTCGGCAGCAAGCTGATGAACGCCCGGTTCGACGTGCTGCGCCGCCTGAACTTGCGCGGCTTGGTCGCCGGGAGCTTGTTCGTCGGTTACGGCGATGTCGCCGACCAATTGACAGCAGAGCAGTACGTTCAGGAGGTGGTCGCGGGCAAGCGCTTCGACTCGAACCTGAGCAAACAACTGCGCAAGGGGTTCAAGGTCAAGAACCTGATCCCCAATTACACGGAAGACCCACGCACGCGCGATTGGGCAGCAGCGATCCTCTGGCTCAACCCGGAGTATCGACCGCGCAAAAGCCCCTTCGCCGCCAAGCAGACGCAGCCCTCGGCGCGAATGCAAGCGGGCGGGTCGCCGCTCGGATAGCGATTAGTCAGGGATGCTGAATCCCTGTGGAATGAAAGCAACCTCACCCCCTGCCCCCTCTCCACGTTGTAGAGAGGGGGTAAAAACAGGTTGCAAAGGGTTTTTAAAGTCCCCTCTCCATGCAATGGAGAGGGGATTTAGGGGTGAGGTCAGTTGTGCCCAATTCAGTAACCGGAGCAGCGCACGCGCACGCGAACACCATGACCCTTGATCAGACTCGCAGACAGCGAATCACGATTGCGCCGAGTTCCGCAGGCGACGCCGAACAGATGGAAAGCCTCTCGCACGCGGTCTACGGCAGTACGCACGAGAACCCCGACGGTACGCTGCTGGCGGAGCACTTCCGCCGCCACGTCGAGTTGTTCCCTGAGGGGCAGTTCGTCGCGCGGACAGCCGGGCGCGTGGTCGGCTTGACCGCGAGTATGCGCATCCCGTTCGATCCGGCGCATCCGTTCATCGAGTTGTGGTACGAGACGATCAGCGACGGCTGGCTGAATCGCCACGATCCCGATGGCGCATGGATGTACGGCGTCGAAAGCTGCGTCCATCCGGCGTATCAGGGGATGGGCATCGGCGGCAAGCTGATGGAGGCGCGTTTCGAGGTGGCGCGGGCGCTGAATCTGCGCGGGATGGTCGCCGGGAGCGCGATCATCGACTACTACAAAGTCGCCGATCAAGTGCCGGTTGCGGATTACCTCAGCGGCGTCATCGATGGGCGCTACTTCGACCGCAACCTGAGCAAGCAGATCCGCAAAGGCTTTCGGGCGGTCGCGCCGATCCCCGACTACCTGCCCGACCCGGAAACGCGCGGCTGGGGCGTGGTGATCGTCTGGGACAACCCCGATTACGATCCGGCGCGGGTGGTGCGCGGGAAGATCACGCCGAAACGACGCAATTTCACGCCCAAGGCACGTCAATAGATTAATGGATGCCGTGTCGGGGCACGATAGATCGTGCCTCTATGTCATGGCAGCATTCTGGCAACAAAAAACGCCGGTCATATGACCGGCGTTTGCTTGAGCGGGCGATGGGATTCGAACCCACGACATCTTCCTTGGCAAGGAAGCATTCTACCACTGAATTACACCCGCAACTGCCCATAATATAGCATTGCTCAAATTGTTTGACAAGCCCTAAACGGCAAATTTCATCTGTTGTTTAGGTTAGGCAGCGAATGGTTTCGACGAGGGCACAGCGTGCCGTGCCCCCACAAAAATCGATTGGTCTCGTCAGCCGACTTTAAATGACTTCGAGAGCGTTGCGGTCGGGCAGCGCCGGGAAGGGCGCGTGCGGCTCGGTCTGATACCAGAAGGCGGTCGAGGCGATGTCGTCTTGCAGCGGTAGATAGCGCTGATCCGAGCGCCAGCCGAGCGCCTGAATGGTCACGCGGAGCGCGTCGCGGAAGCGGATCGGGTCCATGATGTGCCAACGATACATGCCGAAACGCTGCTGGCTGCGGAAATGTCCGTCCGGCGTGATCACCTGCGGCAGTCCCGAATAGGGTGACGAAAACACACCGTACTCGTCCTTCGGGGTTCAGGAAATCCCACGCGCCGCCGAAATAATCTTCGGTGCCGGTGCCGCAGATGGTCGGGAACTGTTGATCGGCATCCATGAAGAACTTGATCTCGCCCTCGCCCCACCAGCCATTGTTATTGACACCCCACGCGATGTAGGTGCCGACGTAATGTCCCTGACCGCGCACGCCGTCGAGCAGCACGTGATCCTGCATGTAGGGCAGCGGATTGCTGCGCCGCCACTGAGCGTGAAAATAGGCGGCATCGTCCGGCACATCGGTCAGCGCGTAGGTGACCTGATAGTAGAAGCCGCTGGTGTCGGCGTCGGTCAGGTTCTCGATGGTGATGCGGGCATGACGGCGAAAGGGCATCTCCCAGTAACAATTGAAGCCGCCCGCCGGATTGACCGCCACCGCCAGCGAACTGACATTACAGCGCTCGCTCCAGCCGTTGCAGAAGAAATCGCCGAGCGGCACCTCAATCGAGGGCGCAGCTTCGCCATCCCAGTAGCAGCGCAACACCAGCTTGCGCCACCACTCCGGAGCGACGGTCAGCCAGATGTGCTGGATCGCGCCGGAACCGTCGATGTCGGCGAGGGTGACGGTGGTGTGCGCCGGAATGTTGATCGAGGGCGAGACTTTCCAGCCCTGCCCCAGTTCGCGGGCGGGACGCGCGCCCGTCCCTTCAGTCGCCATGCCCGCTTTGCCCGGCTCGCCGGTGAAATTCTCCGGGCTAATCGAGCGGGTGAGCGCGTTCGAAAGCAGCGAGAGATTGCCCAAATTCAGGTTGAGACCGTTCGACATTGTTTATCCATTCTTCAATGAAGCTGCGCCACTAAATCGGTGAAGCGTGTGCCCGCCAGATCCGGCAGGCGGATGTGTGCCCGTTCGACGCCTTCATCGCCTACACCGACGACCCAGAAACCGCCCGCACGCGCCGCCGTGACGCCCGCCTCGGCATCCTCGATCACCAGTGCGTGCTGCGGGTAAACGTCGAGCCGCCCCGCCGCCCACAAAAACAGGTCGGGCGCGGGCTTGGTATGGACGACGCAGTGAGCATCGCAAATGACTTCGAATTGATCGGTGAGTTCAAGTTTCGCCAGCACCACGCGCGCGTTGCGGCTGGACGAGGCGATGCCCGTCTTGATGCCGTTGGCATGCGCGTCGTCGATCAAGTCGCGGACGCCGGGGAGCACGTCCGCTGGCGTCATCGCCTGCAAATAAGTGATAAAGTATTCCTGCTTGCGCGCCATCCACGCCTGAGCGGTCGCCTCGTCCACCGCCCGCCCCTTGAGCAGCCGGTTGAGGCTCTCGCGGCGCGAAACGCTGCGCAGCGCCGCGTTATCGGTGCGGGTGAAGGGCAGCCCTTCCTCGTCGGCGAGCCGTTTCCACGAGCGATAATGATACTCAACAGTGTCGGTGATCACACCGTCGAGGTCGAAAATCAGGGCGCGGATGTGGGGTGACATTCCGATTCCTTGGATCAGGCGGAGCGATGTGGGCAAAGGACAGGTCACATACAGATTAGCCTGTTCGATCCAATTTTGCCAATCCGATCATTTGAACCCTAACAGGGCTGTCGCATCAAAATCAACTTGAACCGCCAAGAACGCCAAGTGATAGGCGCGTAGGGGCACGGCGCGCCGTGCCCCTACAAACTCGCTCGTAGATCGGTGCTGCGTTTTCAAACGATAGACTCGAATCTGCTTTGGCGGTTAATTGTCGTATTTGGAAATTTGATGCGATAGCTCTGTGAACCCTAACCGCCCTTATTGACATTTAAAATAGGGAGTGTTACGCTGTCTGCATTGTCGGCGCAGCGCGAAAGGAAGGCATACGGTGGCACAGTTAACCCTACAACGACAGGTTGATGAGCAGACCCAGAACTGATGGCAGCCGCCGCGCGCTAACGTGCCGCGACCCGCTCAATTCTCCGCAAGACCCGCTCCTCATCAACTGAAGATCGCCCAACCAACTCAGCAGATCAGCGCGATCTGATTTTTTGATCCAACGCTACCGAACTTGTCGATCTCTTTGAGGAGCACTTTGTGAATTCCCGCAGCAAGAAATTTATCTCGTATTACCGTCCCCATCTGGGCTTGTTCCTTGCCGACCTCGCCTGCGCCTTGATCGTCGCCGGGACGACGCTGGCGCTGCCGCTCGGCGCGAGCTACATCACCAACCTGTTACAAGCAGGCACCACACCGGACACGCTCAATCAAATCTACCTGATGGGCGCGATCCTGCTGGTGCTGCTGATCGTCCATACCGGCGGCAGCATGTTCGTGGATTATCGCGGGCACTCGATGGGCGCGCTGATGGAAGGCGACATGCGGCGCGATTTATTCGAGCACTTTCAAAAGCTGTCGTTCGGCTTTTACGACGAGCAACGCACCGGTCAGTTGATGACCCGCATCACCAACGACGTCTTTTGGCTGTCCGAACTGTTCCATCACGGACCGGAAGACTTCGCCATCGCCGTGCTGAAGTTCATCGGGGTGCTGATCATCCTGCTGAACCTCAACCTGCAACTGAGCCTGATCCTGCTGCTCTTTTTGCCGTTGATGGCGGTCTACGCCTTTTACTACAACAAACGCATGAACGCCGCGCTGCGCATCACGAAGGACCGCATCGGCGACATCAACGCGCAGGTCGAAGACACGCTGGCAGGCATTCGGGTGGTCAAGTCGTTCACCAACGAGGCAGTCGAGGAAGAGAAATTCGCTTACGCCAATCGCCGCTTCGTCGAGAGCCGGTTCGCGGGCTACAAGAGCGAGATGCTCTTTTCGAGCGGCATGGACGCCTTTATCCAACTGATCACGATCGCGATTGTGGTCTTGGGCAGCGTAGCGATTATTCACGGGGCGCTCAGTTTGGGCAACTTGGTGACCTATCTGCTGTGCGTCGGCATCCTGATCGAGCCGGTGCAGCGGGTGGTCAACATCGCGCGGCTGTATCAGGAAGGGATCACCGGGTTCAACCGCTTCATGGAAATAATGGAAGTCGAGCCGGAGATTCAGGACTCGCCGGACGCGATTGAACTGACGCAGGCGCGGGGGGACATCGAGTTCCGGGACGTCAGCTTCAAGTACAAAGAGGGCTACAACGAAGTCATCAAGCACATCTCGCTGGACATCAAAGTGGGCGAATACGTCGCGCTGGTCGGGTTTTCGGGGGTTGGCAAGACGACGCTCTGCTCGCTGATCCCGCGCTTCTACGAGGTGAGCGCGGGCGAAATCCGGTTCGACGGCATCAATATCCGCGACCTCAGCTTAAGCTCGCTGCGCCGGAATATCGGCATCGTGCAGCAGGACGTCTACCTGTTCGCCGGGAACGTCGCCGACAACATCCGCTACGGCAAGCTGGGCGCGACTCAGGACGAGATCGTCGCGGCGGCGAAACGGGCGAACGCCCACGACTTCATCATGGCGCTGCCGAACGGCTACGATACCGACATTGGTCAGCGCGGGGTCAAGTTGTCAGGCGGGCAAAAGCAGCGCTTGAGCATCGCGCGGGTGTTCCTCAAAGATCCGCCGGTGCTGATTTTCGACGAGGCGACCAGCTCGCTCGACAACGAGAGCGAGCGAGCGGTGCAGCGAGTTGCTGGAGAAGCTGGCGGACAACCGCACCACCCTCGTGATCGCGCACCGGCTCTCGACCGTCCGCAACGCGCAGCGGATCGTCGTGCTGACCGATCACGGGATTGAGGAGCAAGGCACGCACGAGGCGCTGATCGCGCTGGAGGGGACGTATGCGAATTTGTACAACCAGCAGTTGAAGATTTGACCGGGGATAGAGTTTTTGCTCGTAGGGGCACGGCGCGCCGTGCCCCCATACGTACCAACTTAAGCGATTTGACCGACATTTTTGCTTGCGCCGCCGGGGGATCAAATCCCCCGGCTACCAAATCAAGCCCGTTGAAACGGGCTAAAAAGCATTTCCACTTGTCTTGCAGCCCGCTTCAGCTGCTTTGTTGCAAACATATTGTGCTCCACCCATAAAATGAGCAACCGATCTGCTTTTGCACTCTCCCCTCCCTGAATTCGGGGAGGGGAAGTGAGCGCAGCGAACGGGGGTGGGGTGAAGTGGGTCACCCCGCTTTTTCGAGCGGATAGGTGAGATCGACCAAGCGGCGGTAGGTCGCCTGAAAGGTGAGCGCGTCGGCGGTGTGGAAGGGCATCGGCGCTTCGACCGCCGCCGTCCCGCCGACCTTGAAATCGACGAAGGCTTGCAGCAGTTCGCGGTAGTGCAAATCGGCTTCGTTGAGCGGCAGATGCGCCTTCTCGCCCTTGGGCGTGTAGTCGATGCCGCTGAGGTGGAAGTGAAGCTTCTTCATCCCCTCGTCGCCGAGCGCCGCCTGCACCCGCTTGAGCGCGTCGGCGAACTCGTCGTAGCTGTTGAACGTGCCGTCGCCAGCGCGCGCGTGCAGGTGCGCCCAATCGATGCAGGGCAGGATGCCGGGGACTTCCTTGCTCAACTGCACCACCTCGTCGAGCGTGCCGAACATGGCGGACTTGCCCATCGTCTCCGGGCGCAGGTTAACCGTCGACGCCTTCCTCGCGCAGAATGCCGGTGATCTCGATCAGCTTCTGCTTGGCGCGCTCGTAGACCTGCTCCGGCGGCTGGCTGTGATAGCTGCCGGGATGAAAAATGATGTCTTTCGCCCCGGCGAGGAAGCCCTTGCGCGCCGCCGCCAGCAGGCGAGCGTCGCTCTTTTCCATCAATTCGGCGGTCTGGCTGTTCAGGTTGATGAAGTAGGGCGCGTGAACGCTGAGCGTGATGCCGCAGGCTTCGCCGTTCGCCTTGATGTCGGCGCAGGTGTCATCGGTGACGCGGACGCTCTGCACCCACGCGATTTCGAGGTGTTCCAGCCCCAACTCGCGGATGTGCCGGATCGCGCCAGCGGTGCCGCTCTCGCGCGAGGTTTGCGGGGACCCGACCGTCCCGAAGCGCAGTCGTTCTTCGGTGTTTTTATCCACGAAACGCGAATCCCTTCTCTAGCGTATAGTTGAAAAGAAGTGCTGAGTACCGAGTACTGAGTTAAAAACACTGTACTGCATTGACGTGGGTAAGCTATGTCTTTGCTAGATCAAAGCAATGCTCTGAAACGTTCTTGACTCAGCACTCAGCACTCAGTACTTAGCACTATCTTGTTGAGTTTAGCACATTGGGGCGGATTTTCATGCTGACACATCTAGCCTTCTTTCGCCAACGCGCGCTGGTCGTCGCGCTGATCGCCTTCGTCGTCGCGCTGATCCTCTGGAACGTGCCGCAGTTGGACTTCATCCTCTACCCGATCCGGCTGTTCGTGACTTTCGTCCACGAAGCCGGACACGCCTTAGCCGCCATCCTGACTGGCGGGCACGTCGCGCGCTTGATCGTCTCGCCGGACACGTCGGGCGTGACCTACACGCTCGGCGGCAACCAGATGATCATCCTGCCAGCGGGTTATCTGGGCACGGCGCTGTTCGGGTCGCTGCTGTTCTACATCGCCAACACCGTGCCTTTCCCGCGCACGATCTCCCTGCTGCTGGCGATCTTCGTGGCGGCGGTCACGCTGATGTTCACGTCTTTCCTTGCGACGGCGTGGCTGGTCGGTCTGGGGATGGCACTGGTCTTGCTGGCGCTGTGGCGCTTCGCTGACCGGAGCGTCAACCTGCTGGTGCTGGATGTTCTGGCGATCCTGACCGGCTTGAACGTCGTGCTCGACCTGTTCGCGCTGGTGAGCAACAGCGGCGCGGCAATGGGGGATGTGGTCAACGATGCCGCTGCCTTCACGCGCAACGTCGCACCACTCATTCCGGCGTTCGTCTGGGCGGCGCTGTGGGCGGTGATCGCCGTCGTGCTGCTGCTGCGGCGGTCTACTTCAGCCACATCCGGCGGCGGCGGATTATTTGACCTCACTCCCCTGCCCCCTCTCCACTACGTAGCTGAGGGGGCGACACCTCGTTTGCAGGCTATCGTGATGAGCGCGAGGATCGTAGGGGCGGGTCTGGAACCGCCCTTCTAGGGAAAAACCCATCGCTGTATTTTTTACTGTCGCCCCATCAGCCACTGCGTAGCAGGGGTAAAGACAGCTCGCGGAACTTTTAAGTCCTCTCTATGCAATGGAGAGGGGATTTAGGGGTGAGGTCAGCGCAGGTTTGAAACCTGCCCCTACCGATCAGGATTGCACTTCAGGAGTGACGCTAACTCGCCGCCGCTTTTACTTGATCGAGCAGGACGCGCGCCGCCATGAAGGCGTTCTGCGCAACTTGCGCTTCCGGTAAACGCAACGACCACTGATTGCTCAAGTCGGTCGCATTGCAGGCGAACTGGAAGCGCGTCCAGCCGTCGTGCAGCGATGCCAAGCCACTGTCGATCAACTGCACCGCCTGCCGCAGATCGGGCGACGCCTCAAAATCGGATTCGACGATGAACACGTCGTCGTCCGGGATCGCCGGAGGATTGGTGATCTGGCAGCCGCCGGTCGAGCCGGTCGCCTGAACGTCCTGCCAATACTGCACCAGCAGCGTGCTGGCACCACGCGAATCGAGCACGTCGTCGACGATGTTGTAGAGCGCAGCCAAATGCTGCTTGATGTCCGCCGGGAGTGGCGCGGAAGTCGCCAGCACAATCGGTGCAGCCGTCGGCAGGGCTTCGGCGGTCGCAGCGCCGGGCACGCCCACCAAGGGCGAGGTCGGCGCGACCTCAGCCGCTGACGTGGGCGGCGCGCTGACCGGCGCGGCGGCGGTCACCGTCGGCGCAAACCCGGCTTCAAGCTGCGTCAGTTCAATGTCCAGCGGATCGAGCGCTTGCAGCCCCGGCAGCAGCATTTGGAACGTCTCCTGCGCCTGGGTCGCGCCGAACTCGGTGCCGTTGTCGCAAGCGTCGTCGTAGCGCGCTTTGGCGGCGGCGAGGCTGTCATAGACGCTCAGCAGTTGGTCGTTGACGGCAGCCACGTCGCGGAAGCTGCGGGCGTCAACCGGGTCGAGTTCGTAGCGCGGCGGGTTGTTGAAGTAGGCGATGCACGACAGCGAGCGGTTGGAAATCACGTTCAGCAGTTCGCCTTGCAGCGTGCGCGTGTCGTTGCGCACCAGCGTGAACTCGGCGCGCACATCGCTGACGATTTCGGCGCGCGTCTTGGTACTGCCGAACAGCAGCCCTTTGACGTCGGCGCTGAAATAGTAAATTCCACCCATGAGCACCAATGCCACGATCAGCGCCAACGATCAGCTTGATCGTGCTGCCGTTCGAGGCGCGCCGCCCCAATTTGCCGTCTTCTTCGATTTGGCGTAACAGATCCTTGACGTGATCTTCTTCGCCTTGGTCGAGCGCGCGCTCGACGGCTTTGTACATGCCTAGCGAGTAGGCTGCCGCCGCTCGGACGCTGGCGTCCTTGATCCTTTTCGTAGACTTCGACCAAGACGGGCACCGATTGATCGGAGGCGACCTCGCCCAAAAAATAGGCGGCTTCGCGTCGTTTCGCCGCGCTTTTCGAGCCAAGCTGCCCGATCATCTTCTCGATTTCGGCTTCAAAGACATTCGGTGGCGCATCATCCATTGCAACTCGCTCCGGGAGTAGAAGATTTCTCACCTAAATATACGGCATCTGACCCGTGCGCGAAAGTAAGAGCTGTGGGACAATAGTCGTCAATACCATATTGGACTGATTGGACTTATCATTGGGTCATAAGCCAATGATACGGTTGATTAAACTCCCTAGACTGCTACGCACCCCGGAGCGCCTTTCATGTTAAGCGCCAACATGACGATCCCTGTGGATCGTGACAGCGAAGAACCCATCTACCGCCAACTCATCCGCCACATTCGGGTGCAGGTCGAAAGCGGATCACTCTCCGCCGGGAGTCGTCTGCCAGCGAGCCGTGACCTCGCGCGGCAGTTGAACATCAGTCGGATTAGCGTCGTCAACGCTTACGCCGAACTGCGCGCCGAGGGCTACCTGAGCGCGCATGCCGGACGGGGGACGTTCGTCGCCGGAGACCGGGACTCGGCAGCAGCGCCCGCCGCCTCGATCCCCCAGCCCATCGCACCGACCAATGAACCCAACTCGCTGCCGGATCGGTCGATCCGCGAGATGATGCGGCTGGCGCGCAAACCCGGCGTGATCAACTTCAGCAACGGGCTGCCGCCGTCGGACTTCTTCCCGGTGGCGCACCTGCGCGATGCGATCAACACGATCCTTGACCGGGACGGCGCGCGGGCGCTGGGCTACGAAGTGCCGGAAGGTTACGCCCCGCTGCGCAGCAGCGTGCGCGACTACGTGAGCGCGTTGGGCATCCGTTGCAGCACCGATCACGTGCTGATCACCGGGGGGACGCAGCAAGCCATCGACATGATCGTGCAGTCGGTGCTGTCCGAGGGCGACTTGCTGGTCACCGAAAGCCCGACTTATCTGGGCATGATCGACATCGCGCGGACGCGGCGCGTCCAACTGCGCGGCATCTGCATGGACGACGATGGCATCCGGCTCGATTCGCTGGAAAATTTCATCATCGACCACCACCCTAAGCTGATCTACGTCATGCCGACCTTCCAAAATCCGACCGGGCGGGTGATGCCGCTGCACCGCCGCCGCCAATTGATCAATTTGGCGCAGGAGTACAACATCCCGATTCTGGAAGACGGCGTTTATCACGAGTTCCGCTACGAGGGCGAGAGCCTGCCGCCGCTCAAGGCGCTGGACGACAGCGGAATCGTCATTCACGCCAGCGGCTTCACCAAGAATCTGCTGCCGGGGATGCGCATCGGCTACGTGATCGCCGACGGTCCGCATTACGAGCGGATTCTGCGGGTCAAGCAAGCCGCCGACATCTCGACGCCGGGGCTGAACCAGCGGGCGATTCACCTGCTGCTCGAACGCGGGGCGCTGGCGCAGCAGCTTGAGCGCAACAACCGCGAACTGCGCCGCCGCCGGGACGTCGCGCTGAACGCCGCCGCGCGCCATCTGCCGCCGGGGTCGCGCTGGAACGTGCCGCAAGGCGGGCTGTACCTGTGGATCGAACTGCCGAAATCCGGTCCGACCGCTGCCGAATTGTTCATCTCGGCGATTCAGATGGGCGTCGGCTACGCCATCGGCAACGTGTTCTACACCAACGGTCACGGAACGTACAATATGCGGGTCAACTTCGCCTCGCAGAAACCCGCTGACATTGAGGAAGGCTTCCGCCGTCTGGGGCGGGCGTGGCGCGAACTCGCCTGCGATTACGCCGAGATGGAAAAAGCACCGCTGCTTTAGTCGGCAGCCTGAAATCGATTACGGTAACCTCACCCCTATGTCCCCTCTTCATGCAATGGAGAGGGGATTTTGATTCCCCGTTACCCCGCAATCACAGTCAGCGGTTAGATAACGTTGGCGGCGCGCAGTTCGGTGATTTCGGCGTCGGTGAGGGCGAGGCGCTCGCGCAGGATGGCATCGGTATGCTCGCCGAGATCAGGCGGCGGTAGGCGGATTTCCAGCGGCGTCTGCGAGAAGCCAACCGGCGATCCCACCATCGGGATACCGTCGATCTGCTGGATCAAGCCGCGCGCCCGCACCTGCGGATCGGCGAGCGCGTCGCTAACGGTGTTGACCGCCCCCGCCGGAATGCCGCGATCCAGCGCCCCGGCAATCCAAAACGACGCTGGATGATCCGCGAAAGCGGTGTCGAGCAGATCGACCAGTTGATCACGGTTGGCGACGCGCGCGGGATTGGTGGCAAAACGCGGATCGGCGGCGAGTTCGGGCTGGTCGATCAGGTCGCAGAGGGCAGCGAACTGGCGATCATTGCCGACGGCTAAGGCGAACTCGGCGTCAGCGGCGCGAAAGGACTGGTAGGGGACGATACTGGCGTGAGCATTGCCGTAGCGGGCGGGCGGCTGCCCGCTGACGAGTGCGCTGCTGGCGACGTTGACCAGCGCGGCAAGGGTCGTATCGAGCAGCGATATGTCAAGCTGCTGCCCCTGCCCGGTCTGCTCGGCGTGGCGGAGCGCCGCCAGAATCGAGGACACGGCGAACAACCCGGCGATCACGTCGCTGATGGCGACGCCGACTTTAGCCGGTGCGCCATCGACCTCGCCCGTGATCGACATCAGCCCGCTCATGGCTTGAATGACGAAATCGTAGCCGGGACGGTCGCGGTAGGGTCCGGTCTGCCCGAAGCCGGTAATGCTGGCGTAGACTAACGCCGGATTAAGGGCGTGCAGGTCGTCATAGCCCAGACCGAAGGCAGCCATGCCACCGCCCGTATTCACGGGGGGCTTAAAATTCTCGACGACGACGTGGCTGTCGGCAGCCAACCGCCGCGCGATCTGCTGACCGGCGGCGCTTTTGAGGTCAAGCACGAGGCTGCGCTTGTTGCGGTTGACGCTGAG
Source organism: uncultured Chloroflexia bacterium (assembly GCA_963848465.1). GTDB lineage: Bacteria > Chloroflexota > Anaerolineae > Aggregatilineales > Phototrophicaceae > Flexifilum. The sequence goes on from CAWKDY010000025.1 coordinate 156,472, forward strand.
GTAGTAGGCGCTGCGCCCGCGCGCGTCGAAGGGCGGTCCCCACTGGCGGGTGTCGTCTCCGGCGCGGCTTTCGACCTTGATCACGTCCGCGCCCATGTCGGCGAGCAGCATGGTGCAGAACGGTCCCGCCAACACGCGGGTGAAGTCGAGCACGCGGACGCCGGATAGCGCGGATTGATCGATCATGTGGTACCTTCAAACCGTGAAAAAAGGTGAATTAAACCGCCAAGACGCTAAGATCGCCAAGATTAAGGAGCAATTTGGATGGATTTTGCGGCGAATGAACTGCTGCGCGCGTGGGTCGAGCGGGGACGCGCGGGCGAACGCTTGGGGCTGGTCACGGACGTGGACGGCACGATCAGCCCGATTGCGCCGACGCCGACCGCCGCACAGGTGACGCCGCGCAACCGCGAACTGTTGCGGACGCTCGCCGGACAGATCACGCTGGTGGCGGCGATCAGCGGGCGGGCGGCGGACGATCTGCACGACCGGGTGAACCTGCCGGAACTGATCTACGTCGGCAATCACGGCATGGAACGCTGGCACGATGGGCAGGTCGAAGAACTGCCCGCCGCCAGCGTCGCCCGCCCGGCGGTGCAAAACGTGATCGCCGCCATCAGCGGGCGGCTGGTGCCGGGGATGATCCTTGAAGACAAGCGGGTGACGCTCTCGATCCACTACCGGCTGGCGGCAAATCCCGCGCAGGTGCAAGCCGAATTCGCGCCGCTGATCGAGCAGGTCAGCCGCGAGAACGGTCTTCAATTCTTTCAGGGCAAGATGATCTTCGAGGTGCGCCCGCTGCTCGACGTGGACAAAGGCACCGCCTTCGCCCAATTGATCGCCGATTACGGGCTGGACGCGGCGATCTACTTGGGCGACGACGTGACCGACGCCGACGCGCTGCGCAAAGCGCGCGACCTGCGCGCCGCCGGGTCGTGCTGGGCGGTCGGCGTCGGCGTCGAGTCCGAAGACACGCCGTCAGTCGTTCAGGAAAGCGCCGATTTGCTGGTCGCTGGCGTCTCCGGCGTCGAATCCTGCTTGGCTTGGCTCTCGAACGCCTTGAGCGCGTCGCGCACCTGATTGTAGAACCACTCCTTGACGCCCGCGCCGCGCACTTGATCGCGCAGCGCCTCGGCGCGTTCTGTCCGCTCGTCGATAGGCATGGTCAGCGCTTGATGGAGCGCCTCGGCGGTGCTGTAGACGTCGTAAGGCGAGATCGTCAGGGCGTGATCGCCGAGTTCGTAGAACGCGCCCGCCAATTCCGAGAGGACGAGCACGCCGCCGCGCTCGTTGACCAGCGCGCCCTCTTTGGCGACCAGATTCATGCCGTCGGCAATCGGGTTGACCAGCAGCACGTCGCAAAGCTGCATGGCGGCGATGGCACGGTGATAGTTGTTGCCGATGATAATGCGGGTCGGCTCCCAGAAACCGTCGCTGAAATCGGCATTGATCAGCCCGGCGACCGCCATGATCTCCTGTAGATAAGTCTGATACTCGGTGACTTCCATCCGCGAAGGCACCAGCAGCGCCATCATCTGCACCTTGCCGCGATGCTCCGGGTGCGCTTCGAGCAGGGCGCGGAACGCCATGAAGCCGCGCAGGATGTTTTTGCTCGGCTCGATGCGGTCGATGCGCAGGATCAGGCGGTTATCGCCGATGGTGGTGAGCAACTGCTTCTTCAGCAGCCGCGTTTGCCGATCCTCTTTGAGCGCTTCGACCTTCTCGACGTCAATCGAGATCGGGTAGGCTTTGGCATGCGTCTTGTGACCGTTCAGTTCAATCGAGTTGCGGCTGCCGTAGGAATGCGCTTCCTCAAGGTAGATGCGGCAGGTCTGGACGAAGTTGAAGGCGTCGATTTGGGTCTGGAAGCCGACGCGGTCGCTTTCGAGCAGGCTGGTCAGCAGCATCGAGCGCATCTCGGCGGGCAAAACGCGCCACGAGTTCGGGACCGGGCCACGGGATGTGGATAAACGGCTGAATCTGCACGCGATCACCCATGCGCTTGCGCAAGAAGTGCGGCACCAGATAGAGGTGATAATCCTGCGGGAAGACGATCACCGGGCGGTCGTCGTCCTCCGGGATCGAGGCGGCAATCGCGTCGGCGAACTGGCGATTGACGGCGACGTAACCATTACGCCACGCGTCCCACGTCTCTTTGGTGATCACCGGCTTGCGCGGCGTATCCCAGAGTTCATGCTGGATGAACCAGAGCAGCGGGTTGGAGATCACATTGTAGTACATGCGGTAGCGCTGAGCGCTAGAGATGATCAAACGCAGGTCGATATCGTCGATGCGCGTGGTCTTCTCACCCTGCTGCCGCGCCCATTCCTGATCGTCTTTGCTCAGCGCTGTAGCAATCCACAAGACGTCGTTGCGCTGCACCAGCGCCGCCAGCGCCGTGACCAGCCCGCCTTCGCCGCGCCGGGTTAAGAACGTGCCGTCCTTCTTCTTGCGAAACGAATAGGGACCGCGATTCGACGCGATCACGATTAATGGCTCACGCCCGTTCTCGGGGGTTAGAGCCTCAATTAAGTCTGACATTTCATTGTCCCTCCTGCGGCTATCATAACACACCGACTTTTAAGAAATGAATTAGAACATGAGGCTTTAACGTATTTTTAGCAATGCAGACGAACCGCACCTCACCCCACGACCTGTCAGGGGCGATTTTTTTATTTACCTCACCCCCGCCCCGCACCCACGCAAGCGGGGCACGGCGAGAAGAGTACATAAACTAACCTACCACTCACGGCGAGCTGGTATCATCGTGCGAATTGATGCAAAAAACGGCAGGTATTTCGATGCGGCGGATGATCCTCCTTTTACTCCTCGTCTTCGTGGTCGTGATCGTCGGCTTCAGCCTGATCAACGTGGGAGGGAGCAGTGACGTGACCGCCAGCGCCATTCTCAGCGACGTGGGCGGCGACAGCAGCGGCTTCACCCGCGCCGTCGCCCCGCGCGACTGGCAGTTCCCGCAGGATTTCGGCGCGCACCCCGCTTTTCAAACCGAGTGGTGGTACTACACCGGCAACGTCAGCGCGGCTGACGGGCGGCGCTTCGGCTACCAGTTCACGATCTTCCGGCGCGGGCTAACGCCGCAGGCAGTGGACAGCAGCTCGGAATGGCGCTCGAACCAAACCTACATGGCGCACTTCGCCCTCACCGACGTGAGCGGCGACGCCTTTTATCACGACGAGCGCTTCAGCAGCGGCGGCGCGAACCTGGCGGGCGCGGAGATCGACCCCGATTACCGGGTGTGGCTGGACAACTGGCAGGTGATCGGCACCAACGCCGACGACTCGCAAACCCGGATCACGGCGGCGACCGATCAGGCGAGCGTCGATCTGGCGCTGACGCAGACCAAGCCGCCCGCCCTGCAAGGCGATCACGGCTTGAGCGCGAAGGGATCAGAGCCGGGCAACGCCAGCTACTACTACTCGCTGACGCGCTTGGACACCAGCGGGACGATCACCATCGGCGATCAGGCGTTCGACGTGAGCGGCGCGACGTGGATGGATCACGAGTTCAGCACCAGCGCATTGAGCACGGACGCGCAGGGCTGGGACTGGTTCGGCTTGCAGTTGGACGATGACCGCGAGTTGATGGTCGGGCAGATTCGGCTGACGGCGGGCGGGACAGATCCGTATTTCGGCGGGCTGCTGGTGCAAGCGGACGGTTCGACCGTCTATCTGGACGCGAGCGCGATCCGCATCGACTCGACCGCGACGTGGACGAGTCCGCAGACCGGCGCGACTTACCCGGCAGGCTGGACGATCACGGTCACGCCACCGGACAGCGATCCGCTGCGGCTGACGCTCACGCCGCAGGTGGCGGATCAGGAACTGAACGGCGGCGGGATCGCTTACTGGGAGGGGACGGTGCAAATCAGCGGCGACGCGAGCGGCTACGGCTATGCCGAACTCACGGGTTACGCCGAGGCGATGACCGGACGGTTTTGACCCTTAACGGGGGATGATGCCTTGCGCGTCGATGAATTGGGCGAAGGCTTGAGCGCGCGACAAGTTGCCGGACGCGCTCATGTGAACGTAGTCCGCCCAGCTACTCGCATCGGTGGTCGGCGCGACCGCTGCGTAATCGAAGTAGAGCGCGCCTTCACTCTGTGCCACCCGCGCGGTGATGGCGTTGTGCTCGGCGACTGCCGTTCGCCAGTACGGCAGCGCGGAGGGATCATCAGCGTGGTACGCCCACGACGCGAACATGATCTTGAAGCCATATTCACGGGCGATAGCGATCATGTTGCGCTCGTTGCGCTCGAAGTAGATCGGGCGGTTGACCGCCACATTGTGAGCAACGTTCGCCCCGTCTTGACTGCCACCACAGTCCACCGGGCTTTCGACAAACAGTCCGGCGAGCGTCGCCGGGTTGGTCATCCAGCCAAGGTTGAGCGCGACGAAGCGGTACAGTGCGCTCGAGCTTAAGGGGATATTCAGCGTCGAGATGCCGATGCGCCCGCGCGGATCAAGTCCGCGCAGGGGGTTTTGTCCGGCGTAACAGTCGGGATCAACTTCGCGCGGGAGTACGTCGTTCCCAGCGTGGTAGATGATCACGAGGTCAGGCTGAAGTTCGGTCACGCGGAAAGCGAGGTTGGCGAAGGTCTGAAACGTGGTGTAGCCCGCCACGCCCGCATTGACGACCTCGACGTTGGCATCGCCGTAATCGTCGCGGAATACCTGCTGTAACTGCGCCGGATAACTTTCGGCGGTGGTGACGCTGGTGCCGTAGGTGGTCGAGCCGCCCATGGCGACGATGCGAAACGTCCCCGCCGGTTTGGGGATTTGGACTTCACCGCCGCGATAACCGAGCGCGTCGTGCTCCGGGTTGCTGGGCGATAAGCCGTAATCGACTTCCGGCAGCGGAATCGTACCTTGATTGAGCGCGTTGATCTGATCGCGGGTATAGAGATAGGCGATCTGTTCATTCGCCGTGCCGAAATTGGCAAAATAGAAGCGCAGCCCCAGCTCAAGCAGCAGCCCGAGGATCAGGATAGTCACGCAGACCAAGCCGATCCCGGCAAAGAGGTTGACCACGCGCGGCGCGCGCTGATCGTGGGACGAGGGCGAAACGGCAGGCGCGGCTGGTCGGCTGACGGCGACAACCACGACGGCAAGCAGCAGCACCAGCAGGGCGACGACCAACAACCACGTCGAAGCCAGATTGATCAAAAAGTCGAGCGTGAGGTGAAAATCGACGTCCCTGCCGTCAAGCAGGGTGACGCGCAGCGTCGGCGGCGTCAGCGGATCGACACAGACGACCTGCGCGCCGGAACCGACCGTCGGCGCACCGTTAATGTAAACCGCGGCGATGTCGGTGACTGTCCAGCGTACGGTCACACACGCGCCGGGCGCGACCAACAACTTGTGGTCAGCGCTGAAGATGATGTGCGCAGTAGGCGCGGGGGATTGTTCGGCGGCGGATGCTCCAGCGGGCGCTCCGTTCAGCGTTTCGTCGAGCACCGTCGGGGTGGAAGTGATTAACTGCACGCCTAAAATGACGAAAATGAGCGCCACACCGCCGAGAAGAAGCAGGATTGCGCGGGCTTTGGGCGTCATGGGGATCCTTATTAGTCTGGTGCCGCCGTTACGAGTTTAGGCGCCTCCGCTGCTGGCGAATCGCCTGCTCCCACGGCTTCTTTGCTATTCCAGTGTAGCCGATTTCGCGCAGACGTTCCAATTCAAGCCGTTCGAGTTCGGCGGCGTGCTGCTCGTAGTCGGACTCCGGGATGCGACGGTCGATGCCGCGCTCGTCACGGTAGACGTAGCCGATCCCGCCGCACCAGCGACACTCGATTTCGCCCTCGTCTTCGTCGTCGAGCCAACCGTAGCCATCACAAGCGGCGCAGCGGACAATTTGCATGGAGTCAATTCCTCTCAACAATAGTACCGAATGCCGAGTACCGAGTACCGAGTCAAGAATCGCAGAGCAACATCTACGCTCGCGAGGGGCTCGCTTCTCACTAAGCTATCAGGTACTTTTACTCGCACTCAGTACTCGGTACTTTTTTTAGCCGCCCGTGCTGCCTTCAGGGATGCTGAGTTCGTAGTAAGGATTCTGCGTCCACCACGCGGGCCACGGAGCCTGCTGGCGCGCCGAAATAGGCGTCGAGGATGCGGCGAGCAATCGGCGCGGAAGTTTCCGACCCTTCGCGCGAATACTCGGTCACGACGACGACGGCGACAGTCGGCTGGTCGGCGGGCGCGTAGGCGACGAACCAGCCGTTCGGTTCGGAGCGCGCAGTCTGCGCGGTGCCGGTCTTGCCGCAAACCGAGTACGGCGCGACGCCAGTGCCGCCGTCTTCGGTCGGCTGGTCGAAGACGAACCACGCCGTGCCTAACGGTTCGCCGTTGGTGCGATTGACTGCCCGCGTGTTGGTGACGGCGCACATGCCCTCGTGGATCAAGTCGAGCGTTTCGGCGCTCAAGCCCATGTCCCCGGCGACGGTCGGCGTCGCCATCATGATCGGGTCGCTGCCGTCCTCGCCGCCGACCTGCTGGACGACGTAAGGTTTGTAGAGCGTGCCGCCGTTGGCGATCCCGGCGACCATCCGCGCCATCTGGATAGCGGTGACCTGCGTGTTGCCCTGCCCGACCGCCAGCGAGATCGCCTCGTCGGCGGCGCGCGGCACCGGGATGTTGCCGTTGGCTTCGGGGACGATGGGGGCTAAGCCAGTCGCCGTACCTAAGCCCATCTGCCGGGCGTAGCCGGAGAGCGTGGTCGCGGTGCGCTTGTTGTAGAGTTCCGCGCCCATCTGGTAGAAGAAGGGGTTGCAGGAAGCGGTCAACGCCTGCGCCATCGTGACCTGCCCGGTCGAAAAATGGGCGTCGCCTTCCTCAGAATTGCGCCAGTCATAGCGCTGCGGGAAAGTATCACCATAGGGCTGACCATCCCAGACCATCGTACAGTCGAACAGGTCGGCGGGGTTGAAGATGTCGCTGCCCTCTTCGGCGGCGGCAGCAAGGGTGACGATCTTGAAGGTCGAGCCGGGCGAATACTGCTCCTGCGTCGCCCGGTTGGAGAAGGGGCTGGCAGGCGAGTTGTGCAGGTCGGCGATGTAATTGCCCACTTGAAAGATCGGCGTGTCATTGCCGTTGAAGATGCCGGGGTCGAAGGTCGGGTAGCTGGCGAGCGCGAGGATCGCGCCGGTGTTGACGTCGATGACGACCGCCGCGCCGCCCGGTGAGTGCTGCGGCGAAGCCCAGTTGTTGGCGGCGGCGTTGTAGGCGTCAGAGAGGGCTTGCGCGGTCGCCCACTGCAAGTTGAGGTCGAGTGTCAGCGTCACGTCGTGCGCTGGCTGTCCGGATGTCCCGGCGAGTTCGCGGACGATCATGCCGCCCGGCTCGATCACGCGGAGGACGCGCTCGGACTTCCCGGCGAGGTCAGTCTCGTACGCCTGCTCGATGCCCGCCAAGCCGACCAGATCGCCGGTCGAGTAGCCGTTGTCGAGATAGTTCTGCTCTTCTTCCGACGGAATATCGCCGATGTAGCCGATCAAGTGCGTGGCAATGCCGTGCCCGACGTAGCGGCGGGTCGTGCGGGTGTTGGTGCGAATCTTGCAGGTAGCTTCCAAGTCGGCGGCGCGGGCGTTGTAAATCGATGGATCGACGTCGCCAAGCGGGATGACCGTTTCGGGATTATAGGTGCCGAGCAGGTCGAGCAGGTCGGCGCGGGTACGACGCAGGATCACCGACAGCAGGTCAACACAGCGCGACTCGTCGGGGATGTCTTGGCGGGCGACGTAGAGTTCAGTCACTTCGCCGCCCTGCTCGACCATCAACTGCCCGCTGTGGTCGTAGATGTTCCCGCGTGGCGGGCGCTGCGAATCGACCTGAAGGCGCGTGCCGCTGGCATAGCCGTTGATGATGTCCATGCTCGACCACGCGACCCGCCACGTATTGTCGGGCGCGCGGACGAGACGCATGGTGCGACCGGGATCGGCGACCGAGCCGAAGATCGACGATTGGATATTGGCATCGTAGAGGACGGCGACGGTCTCGCCCTGCTCCTGCGTCTGATGGATGGTGTAATCGACGCCCTGCGTGCCGAGGGTTTTGTCGGCATCCTGATAGATCGTCTGGAAGACCGGGAGGGCGTAAAGGGCTTGGCTGTTGGCGCTCAGCCGGGCGTACATCGCCTGATAGTCGTGCTGTCCCCACGCATCGAGGAAGGCGCGAACGGCATCGGCGGGCGATTGAGCGGATTGGATGAGCGGCGCGGCGCCGCCAGAGGAATCGGCAGTGAGGTTGAGTCCGCTGCACCCGCCAAGCGCAGCAAAGCTCAAGGCGATGAGAACGCAGCGCGCGATCTTGTGAATTGGGTAAGAAACTGTCACCGACTTTGCAACTCACATATCCAGCATTAGTGGTTCGCGGTCTACTATAGCGGCAGCGTGGGGAAGCGTCCAGATACGGTTACCCTACGGGGAAAGCGGAATCAAAGGGGCGCAGCGATGGCTGCGCCCTTCACTTCGCCGTGAGCAGCTTACACCACGTCGTTCTTGGATTTGCCGCCGCCGTTGACGCGGTTGCCAAAGAGCAGGTACACCCCAATCAAGATCAGAATCAGGGGCCACCAGTTGAAGTCGAGGACGTGGAGCACACTGGTCAGCGTGAAGACGACGCCGATCCCCAACGCGATCAGTCCGCCGCGTTCCTGCGTCCACTGCTTGCCCTCGGCACTGCTGCGCGCGATCAGCGAGATGCCGATCACGTACATGATGCCGGGCCACCACCAGTTGATCAGGAATAGGACTGCCAAGCCGATCAAGAAGGTGCCGCCGAAGATTTGATTTGCGCGCTGCTGAGTCATGGTCGCCTCGTTTCAGAGTCGTTCGTTTCAGGCAAGCTAGACGTAACTGTCGTGTTTCGGTTTTTCGTCGACGAAGGTCTCGTCCGCAAAATTGTCGAAGTCGCTGTTCTTGAGCTTGCCATCGGGGCTAGCATAGTTATGACGACGGCTGTGCTTGTCGCTGGAATGCGACGTGTAGCCGAACAGCGTCGCCAGACCGAGTAGGATCAGCAGCAGCGGCAGGTTGAAACCGAGCAGGAAGAACAAGCCGATACCGACCATCGCCACACCGCCGGAGACGTTGTACCACTCCTGCCCCTCTGCCAAGCCGCGCGCGAACGCCGACGCGCCGATCACGAACAGGATGCCGGGGAAGAAGCCGCCGACAATCCCGCCAATCGGGGTGAACAGCAGCCCCAAGCCGATCAAGAATACCGCACCGGAAACGCGATCCTCGTAGGATTTTGAATACATGATTGAACCCCCGCCTCACCAATTGCTTATCGTGTACATTTTATAATACGCGGGCGCGCAAAAAAAGTTACACGCCTTTGCCGCCAAGGCGTGACGTTTACAGGATTTTGGGGTTTGGGTAAGATAGGGTTTTGGCAACGTGAAGGACAAAAATAAATGGCTCCGATTGGGCTTTATTACGAGGAAATCGAAATCGGCGCGGAGATGATCACGCGCGGGCGGACGATCACCGAAGCCGATCTGGTCAGCTTCGCCGGGCTGACGGGCGACTACAACCCGATGCACACCAACGCCGAGTACATGAAGGGATCAGTCTTCGGGCAGCGGATCGCGCACGGGATGCTGACGCTGAGCTACGCGGTCGGGCAAGCTTATCAACTGGGCTTTATGGAACAAACCGTGATCGCCTTTCGCGGGCTGGAGATGAAATTCAGCCTGCCGGTATTCATCGGCGACACACTGCATACCGAACTGAAAGTGCGCGAAAAGAGAGAAGTCGCGGCGGATGGGCGGCGGTTGGGTCACGCTGGACGTGAAGATCGTCAACCAAGAGGGCAAAACGGTGCAGTCGGGCGAATGGACGATGCTGATCGCGCTCAAGCCGGAGCAGCCAAGCGCATAGCAGTCGCCGCAGTAGAGAACACACATAGGCACGCGCGAGCCGTGCCCTTCTACATGCAAATCCCCACAAGCGAACCTCTAGGGCTGCTGCTGAAGCTGCTGGCGCAGTTGCATGATCTCGAAGATCAGCTTGTGAAAGCTGCGCTGCGTGTTCTTAGTGTCGTAGATGATGCTGCGCAAGCGCGCGAGTTCGCTGGGGATGGTCATCGTCGGATTGATCAGCAGCGGGATGACCGGCTTGCCTTCGGCGAGGAAGTGGCGATAAATCAGCTTCACGTGATCCGTGTGGAGCGACTCCGGCGAGACGATCAGCACCATCAGCCAGCATTCGTCCAGCGCTTGGTCGAGGGCGGTGCGCCAGTTCTCGCTGCCGAGCGCGAGGTATTGATCGACCCATGCGTTCAGGCGCGTATCCTGCAAGCGCACCAGCAGCGGCGCAACGACAGTCTCCCAATTCTCACGAGCATAGACGATCAGCAGGTGATCGTGCAGCGAGCCGGGATCAAGCCCGGTCGCGCGGGCGGACGATACGCCATGACGCGGCAGTTCGACGCTGAGAAAATCGTGCAGGGTTGTCTGGTATTTGTCGCCATTTTCGGCGGGAACTCGCGGCGTGATGACGTCATCCGGGTTGAGCGCCGTCTGGCTGACGACGTATTGAAGCTGCACCATCGTGCCCAGCCGGATCACATCGTCGTGGGCTAGACCGAGCACGCCCGTCAGCCGCTCGCCGTTGACAAAGGTGCCGTTGGTCGTGTTGAGGTCTTCGACGCAGTAACCCCCATCAACGGCGCTGAAGCGCAAATGATTGCGGCTGATCTCCGGGTCCTGGATGATGACCTGATTGTCGAGGTCGCGCCCCAGCGTGAAACCATCGCCGCTGAGCGGGAAAATTCGCCCGATGTTCGGACCGCGCAGCATGACCATGCTGTAATGCAGACCCTCGGCAACGGCGATCGGCGCCACACGAGGGATGGCGTCGGGATGATCCTCGAAAGAACCTTGTTCAAATTCCAGCGTAATGGTGTCGCCTAGCTCGATCAGCGCGCCGAACTGGAGCAGCCATGGGCTGGCTACCCGCTGACCATTCACGAAGGTGCCATTGCTCGAATCGAGATCCTGGATTTCGTAGCTTTCGGAAAAGCGCACCAGGCGGCAGTGGTCGCGGCTGACTTCGTTGTCGCGGATGACAATGCTGTTCTTGCTCCCGCGCCCAATTGAGACCTCATCTGATTCGAGATCGTAGGTCATCCCCGGTGTAGGTCCTCGAAGCATTGTCAAGCGCAGCATATATTTACCTGTGCAGACACTACATACTTTTATAGTATTTTCACATAGTAGCAGAACTCTAGGCGTCTGAAAAGCCGACGGTTGAGTAGTCGTCGCCTAAGCGGATGCTAAAGGTATGGAAACTTTAACAACTCTTAACAACTATTGGATGTGAACGCCCGCCGCCGATGTTCGGCGGTGCTCGGGCAGAGCTGGCGGCGGCGTTTTCGCCGAGTTCATCCGGCAAGCTGTGCGACCCTTTCCCCGGCTCGGCGACGACTCAGGGAAGGGGCAAAGTTGGCTCCGGGCATCAGGTGAGTTGATCAACTGATGCGTTTTTATCTCAGATGCATGGAAAGGAAAGACCAGTGAATTTCCGCTTACTCCTCAGTTTTGCACTCATGCTGCTGTTGGCGGCGTGTGGCGGCACGAACGAGCAAGCAACCGCAACGGTGATCCCGCCGACGACCGCTAGCGCTGCCGACAGCAACGCCGACAGCAGCGCCAACAGCAACGCCGACGCGAGCAGTGGCGTCGCGATCACGGGGGACGTCACCAAGACGATCTCCAACCGGGGGCAGTTCATGCTAACCAGCGACGCGGGCTATGAGCTGACCTTCTACGAGGGGTTGGATTACATGGTTCACTTCACGCTGCCCGCCGATACCGCTCCGGGGACGTATGCTTTGACGAGCGCGGCGGATATGCTGGAGCAACCGGCGGTGGACGTCTCGATTGCCCGCGAACCCGGTAAGCTGGCGTCCAAAGGCGCGGTCGATTACGGCGAAACCGTCAGCGGGACGATCACTATCGACGCGCTGGGCGCGGCGCAGGGCGACCCGGTGCGCGGTCAGTTTGAGTTCACGGCATCAGGGACCGATCGCATGGGCACGGACCCGAACGCCATCCAGACGATCACCGTCACCGGCACCTTCGACGGGCAACTACTGGTCGATGGCGCGCAATAACTAGTAGTCCATCAAGAAAATAAGGTGAGTTATCGATTGACCTCACCCGCTTCGCTCCGCTCAGCCGCCCTCTCCACTAAGTGGAGAGGGCACGACCGTTAGGTCGGGGTGAGGTGTCTGTAAACTACAAGAAACCTTCTTGATGAGGTACTAGCACAAGATCAGCAATCAGCAGGACGTAAAAGCGGAGCGGCAATCAGCGCTCCGCTTTTTTATTGCGTGCGAGCTACCGCCGGGGTCTGGTAACCGGCGAAAGTCGTCACCGCACCCATATAGCGCGGGTTGGCGGAACTGTAAGCGTAACTCGAGGCGGACTCGGCTAAGCCGGCGGCGACGGGCGAGAGCAGCAGCATATTCAGGCGAGCGTCCAGCGCGCGCTGCGTCTCCAGCGGCGTGTGGAGAAAATAGGGACTCCAGATCAGGTCGCCCTGTGGCACCAAAATGCTGAGCAGCGGAATCGTCTCCAATTCAAGCTGACCGACGAGCGTGCTCAAGCTGAATTTGATCGGCGTAATCACCAGTTCCAACGCTTCGGGCACGACGACGAACCCGTGCAGACGCATCCAACTGGACTGCTGCGCCATAATCACGGCGCTGATGACGACTTCGGAGCAGCTATGCCGCTCGAAGTAGGGTTGATCGTTTTCGGTGGGTATGCGCAGATAGACAGGCAGTTCAGACATACTTCGCTTCTTTGAGTTGGTACCGGAAGCAGACAACCAGAATACATTTTCTCAATAATAGCCTAAGTCCACGCCCAAAGTGTAGATAAGTTATGAAGAATATCCATAATCTCGCCTTAGTCGTGGACTTAAACACTGCTCTAGATCGCTATGACAAACGCCGGATTGGACACGGCGACTTCTCCGGCGGGCGTCAGCGTCCCGGCGTCCGGATCGGCTCGCAGGATGACCACTTGTTCGCTGCGTTGATTGGCGACCAGCAGATAGTCGCCGGTGCGGTCGAAAGCGATGTGCCGGGGCCAGCGTCCACCACACGGCGCGATCTCGACGCGCGCCAGCCGCCCGCTCGGCGCGTCGATGGCGAAGACGGCGATACTGTCGTCGCCGCGGTTGGAGGCGTAAAGAAAGCGACCGGAGGGCGCGATCTGAATCCCACCTGCCCAACTCTCGCCGGAGAAACCGTCCGGCAGGGTCGAGATCACCTGCACCGGGGTGAGCGTCCCGGTTGCGGCGGCGTAGGCGTAAACGGCGACGGTCGAATCGAGTTCGTTGACGGCGTAGAGATAGCGAGCATCAGCGCTGAACACGAGATGACGTGGACCCGCTCCCGGCGCGGACGCCACGCCCGACGGATCGGCGGGGATCAACTGCCCGGTGGCGTCGTCGAAGTGAAAGCTCAGAAGGCAATCGACGCCGAGATCCGCCACGAATAGATGGCGACCCGCCGGATCGAAGACGGCGCAGTGCGCGTGAGGGGTGGCTTGACGCTTGGGATCCGCCCCGCAGCCGCGACTCTGGTAAATGCTCGCCGCCGCGCCCAACTGCCCGTCTGCCAAGATCGGCAGGACGGTCACGTTGCCGCTGCCGTAGTTGGCGACCAGCGCCCATTTGCCCGACGGATCGAGACAGATATAACAGGGGGCAGTCCCGTGAACCGGCTGCGTGTTGAGCAGCAGCGGCGCTCCGGCTGCCGAGTCCAGCGCCAGCGCGCTGATACCGCCGGGAGCGCCCTCCAACTCGTTGACCGCGTAGAGCGTGCGGCGATCCGCCGAGAGCGCGAGATAAGAAGGATTCACGATCCCGGCGGTGGCGTGCCGGAAACGCAGTTCACCCGCCGAAGGATCGAAATCGTAGACGTAAATGCCGTCTACCCGCCCGAACGTGTCGACGCCGGAATGGGTGTAACAACCCACGTACACGGTCTGTAGTGCAGTCGATAGGTTCGTCATCAGGGGCGCACCGGGCTGCCGTCGGGCAAGCGTGTCTGCGTCCATTCGAGGATCTCGTCGGTGCAGGGATACTGGGCTGCGAGCCGCTCGTCGATTTCGATGCCGAAGCCGGGGCGATCATTGGGATACATGTAGCCGTCGCGGACTTCGGGCGTGCCGGGGAACATCTCATAGATCAGTTCGGGGAAGCGGCACCACTCCTGAATGCCGAAATTGGGCGCCCACAGGTCGAGGTGCAGGTTGGCGGCGTGACCGACCGGCGAGACGTCGCCCGGTCCATGCCACGCGGTGCGAATGCCGTAGAGGTTCGCGTGGATCGCCGCGTTGCGCGCCGGGGTCAGCCCGCCCATCTGGCTGATGTGCATCCGGATGAAGTCGATCAGGCGGCGTTCGATCAGCGAGCGCCACTCGTGCGGATTATTGAACAACTCGCCCATCGCCAGCGGGGTCGCGCACTGGGCGCGGATGTGGGCGAACCAGTCGATATCCTCCGGCGCGAGCGCATCCTCCAAGAAAAACAGATTGAACTGCTCGACCGCTTTGGCGAAGCCGAGCGCATCAACCGGCGTCAGGCGCTCGTGAATGTCGTGGAGCAGTTCGATTTCGCTGCCGAGCGCCACGCGCACAGTTTCAAGCATCTGCACCATGCTGCGGGTATAGGCGCGCGGATCGTAATACGCGCCGTCGAGCGCGCCGTCAGGACGGGCATCGCGGGCACCCTTGCCGCCATAGCCGCCCATCTGCACGCGAATGTAGCGGTAGCCCTCGTCGATGAAGCGCTGAGCGTTCTCGACCACTTCCTGCGGGTCGCTGCCGTCGGCATGGGTGTAGACGGCGGCGGCTTCGCGGCACTTGCCGCCGAGCAGGTCGTAGACCGGCATGTTCGCCAGCTTGCCCTTGATGTCCCACAGGGCGATGTCCACGCCGGAGATGGCGTTGTTGAGCACCGGTCCGTTGCGCCAGTAGCCATTGACCATCGACTGCTGCCAGATGTCCTCGATGCGGCTAACGTCGCGCCCGATCAGGAGTGGTTTCAGGTGCTGCTCAAGCGCGGCTTGGACAGCATGAAAGCGCTGGGTGAAGGTCGCGCAGCCTAAGCCGTAGAGTCCGGGTTCGGAGGTGATCACCTTGACGACCGCCAAGCGCTGTCCCAAGGGTTGCGTCAAAATGATCTGTACGTCGCGGATGGTAATTACAGCCATAAAAGTTATTCCTCAAAAACGGCGGTGCCAGTATAGGTCAAAGTCAGCGTAATATAACGCAGCTTGGCGCGGAGAACAGCAATTATTTATGCCAATTTGCGATTTTGCCGTCGGGCAGGTTTGAAACATGCGCTATAGACACCAAGATACGAATGATGGTGTCTGCACCCGACGCTCAAAGCGTCGGGCTAGCACAAAAAGCCTGCTAGAAGCAGGCTCGAGAGCCACCTTCAGGTGGCTTGTTCTTCATAGCCGGATGCTTCGAGCATCCGGCGGTGCACGGGGAAAGGCTTAAGTTGGTGCGCATGGTGCAGGGTTGAGCCTGCCCGACCCACCAGCGGTGAATTAGCGCCCTTTGACGTAAGCGGCAAGCTGAGCCAGCTCGGCGGCGTAGATGCGGCGGGTGACAGCGGGCTTGATCCAACGCTCGGTCAACCCGATCAAGCCGGGGCTGGGTGGGAAGTCGCTGGCGATGGTCACGCGGGTGCGCTGCCCGTTGTCGAGCGGCTCGACGATGAACTTGGTCACCTGTCCGTTGTCGAGATCGGTTTCCATGAGGACGCGCCCCGGTTCCGGCTCGCTGACGATCTGGTGAAAGCGATATTCCGTCCCCCAGACCTTGAGCGCGCCCCGGAGGATCGTGCCCGCGCCGTGACCGCCCTGCTCGACTTCCAGTTCGGTGAAATACTGCTTCGGCAGGATCGCCGGGTGTCCCTGTTCGTAATCGGATAAGACCGCGTAAATCGCCTCCGGGCGCGCGTAAATCACCTCAGAGTATTCCGCATGCAGCATGGTCATCGCTGCGTTCCTTTACTGCCAATTCGGGCGCTGATTGATCGTTTTGTGAATATATTCACAGTATAGGATCATTTTGAACGGCTGCTTCATCCAAATGGCGCGCTTTGATACTGGTCAATCGATCAGGTGTTATGCTAGACAGCAGCCTAGAAAATAATCACCCTCACCACTTGCCATTAATTTCGGATATAATAAAGGCTATGAAGACAGCACAAGGAGTAGCGTTCATGCCTAACAAAAACAACGATCACGTTGCTGACAAAGCCGAACAGCTCGTCGACGAGGCGGGTAAGAGCATTCACGAACTGGGACGTGAGGCGCATCAGAAAGCCGAAACCGCTAAGTCCGATATGGTCAAGACGCTCTACGACACCGCCAAGAACCTGCGCAAGCAGGCGCGTGACGCGGGCGCGAGCCACGAAGCGCGCGAGCGCATCGACGACGTAGCCGACGGTTTCGAGAAAGCCGCCAGCTATCTCAAGCACAACGACTACGGCGACATCGGCGAGGATGCCGTGAAAACGGTGCAGCGCTACCCGCTGCAAGTGATGGCGGTCATCCTCGTGATCGGCGTGATCATCGGCTTGATCCTGCGCGGCAGCAACGACGACTAGCGCAGTAAGACGCTGAAACCTCACCGCCTGCCCGCTCTCCACCGCGTGGCGAGGGGGTAAAAACAGGTTACAAAAGGTGTTTAAAGTCCCTCTCCATTACATAGAGAGGGACTTTAGGGTGAGGTTGGTCATCAATACTGAGGCTGCAATATTTCGCCCCAACATTCCGCACTCCCGCCCCCATTCGCCGATAGCACCATTGCCGGACTGATTTTGAATGCCCTCCAAACCGGGTATCATTGCCAATCGTCGCAATGATGCTCACCCTCAAGTGCTGACAACACACCCGGATGGAGGAACAAACCCATGACATCAGCTGAAAACGCGATCTCCCACGCTCATGCAGAGCGAGACGCCTACATGGAGCGTTTTCTGGAACTACTGCGTATCCCCTCGATCAGCACCGACCCGGCGCATAAGGGCGATCTGGAACACTGCGCGGATTGGATCGTCGCGGAGATGACGCGCATCGGCTTGGACAACTGCCGCAAAATGCCGACTGCCGGGCATCCGGTGATCTACGGCGAATGGCTTCACGCCGGAGACGACCAGCCGACGGTGGTGATTTACGCCCATTACGACGTGCAGCCCGTCGATCCGCTCAATCTGTGGACGTCACCGCCGTTCGAACCTACGCTGCGCGACGGCAACCTGTACGCGCGCGGCGCGGACGACGACAAGAGCGGTGTCTTCGTTAATTTGAAGGCGCTGGAATCGATCCTTGCCGTCGATGGCAAGCTCCCGGTCAACGTCAAGCTGTTTTTCGAGGGCGAGGAAGAGTCCGGCTCACCCAGTATGCACCCCTTCGTCGCCGCCCATAAAGACCTGCTCCAAGCCGATCTTTTGATCCTGTGCGACGGCGGTTTTGATCAGGATCAGCCGACGATTATGTACAGCGCGCGCGGCATCGTCGGCGCGGAAGTCACCGTCACGGGACCGGATCACGACCTGCATTCCGGCGGCTACGGCGGCGTCGTCCAAAATCCGCTGCACGTCGTCGGCAAAATCATCGGCTCATTCCACGACGACAGCGGGCGCGTGACGATCCCCGGCTTCTACGACGCCGTCCAACCCTTGAGCGACGACGAAATGGGCAATCTGCAAAAGGCGTGGGCGCTGGTGAAAGAACGCTACCTCGCCAAGTCCGGCGTGACCCACTACTGGGGCGAGGGGATCGCCCCGATCCCGGTGCGCGAGACGGCGCTCCCGACCGTCGAAGTCAACGGCGTCTGGGGCGGCTATCAGGGACCGGGCGTGAAAACCGTGATCCCGTCGCAAGCGGGGTTTAAGGTGACGATGCGACTGGTTCACGATCAAGACCCCGCCGTGATTGGCGCGCTGTTCAAGCAGTACGTGCTGGGCTTCGCCAGCGACACCGCCGCGATTGAGGTGAGCGTGTCGGAAGAAGGCTACCCCTTCACCGCCTTGTTCGAGGGTTCCGCCATCGAAGCGATGCAGCAAGCGCTGGTGGCAACGACCGGCAAGCGAGCGCTGATGGTTCGCACCGGCGGCTCGATCCCGATTGGCGGGATGTTTCAGCGCGAACTGGGCATTCCGATGACGAGTTTCGGCTTGTCCGCAGGGGAAAATATCCATTCGCCCAACGAGTTCGTCCGGGTCGATGAGTTTCACATGGCGATTGATGCGGCGATTCGTCTGTACTACAACTTGGCAGGCATCAGCCGCTAACAGAGGGCGACAGGCGGTAGGGGCACGATCGATCGTGCCCCTACGGATGTCATTGTTCGCCACAGCCAGCGCCGGAAGATTCGCCAACTCCCAAACTCACTGGTTACAATCCTGCTTCGGGCTGCGCGCCCGATTCTTCGTTCACCTCTGGATAAACCGATGGTCAAATTTGTCATCCTTTTTCACGATCCTGCCGATCTCGACCGTTTCGAGGACGCTTATAACCGCTTCCTCGCCGCAATCGAGCGCATGCCGCAGATCCGGCGGCGACAGGTCAACGCGATATTGGGCAGCCCGCTGGGGCAGACGACCCTCTACCGCGCGTTGGAAGTCTATTTCGACGACTACGACACCCTGAACGAAGCGCTCAATTCCCCTGCCGGGCAGGCAGCAGGTGGCGAACTCACGCGCTTTGAAAGCGGGGTCGTCGACATGTATTTCGCTGAAGTTTTTGAAGAAAATGGCGCCCGAACCGAACAGACGGAGGTCAGCAGTTAAATGGAAGCTCTCAAGCAGCGGATTCTTGCCGAAGGGCGCAATCTCGGCAGCGGTATCCTCAAGATCGACAGCCTACTCAATCACCAGATTTACCCGGAACTGATGCACCAGATGGGCGAGGAGATGGCGAACCGCTTCGCCGGGGTGCATGTGGATCGCATCCTGACCGCCGAGATTTCGGGCATCGCGCCCGCGCTGATGACCGGCTTAGCGCTGGGCGTGCCGATTGTCTACGCGCGCAAGCTCAAGCCGATCACGATGTTTGGTCCGGTCTTCCTCGAAACCGCGCCGAGCCACACCAAAGGCAGCGAAGTCAATCTGCTGGTCTCGGCGGAGTTCCTGCCCGCCAATCAAGACGTGCTGATCATCGACGACTTTCTGGCGACCGGCAAGACGCTGCGCGCGCTGGCGCGCATTGTCGAGAGCGCCCAGTCGAATCTGGTCGGCGTCGGCGTCGTGGTCGAGAAGACCTTCGAAGGCGGGCGCAACTTCATGCACGAGAAGGGCTACAACATGCCGATTGAAGCGCTCGCCACCATCATCAGCATGGACGACGGCAAAATCATCTTCGCGGAGTAAGCGTGATGACGATGATCCGGCAAATATTGGCGGATTTGGGTAGGGGCATGGCGCGCCATGCCCCTACGAATAGCGAAACATTGTAAATTGTAGGGGCGGGTTTGAAACCCGCCCCTACGGTTTTCACCTAACCAGACAACCCAACTCTTTTTGATGGCTCAGGAGACACACATGTCCCCAGACGTACAAGCCTCGGTACCCGGTACTCAGTCCTCGGTACTTCGTCAGGGCGGGATCGCCATCCTCGATTTCGGCTCGCAGTACACGCAGTTGATCGCCCGCCGTGTCCGCGAGCAAGGCGTCTATGCCGAAGTCTTCGCCTGCGACGCCAGCGCCGATCACGTCAACACACACCAACCGCAGGGCTACATCCTCTCCGGCGGACCGAACAGCATTTACGAGGACGGCGCGCCGCAGCTCCCCGCCCACCTGCTCGACAGCGGGCTGCCCGTGCTCGGCATCTGCTACGGGATGCAGGCGCTGACCTACGCGCTCGGCGGCGCGGTCGCCAATGCACCGCACCGCGAGTACGGCTTCGCCCAGATCGAGCACCGCAGCCGCGATAATCCGCTGTTCAACGGCATCCCCGACCTGATCGACGTCTGGATGTCGCACGGCGACCGGATCGAGCGCCCGCCGCAGGGCTTCGAGCCGCTGGCGCATTCGGACAACTCGCCTTACGCGGCGATGGGCGACACTTCGCGCGGGCTGTACGCCGTCCAGTTTCACCCCGAAGTCAACCATACGCCGCAGGGCGCGCAGATTTTGCGCAACTTCATCTTCGACATTTGCGGCTGCGCGGCGAAATGGACGCCCGCCGCCTTCATCACCGACTCGATCAGCCCGCATTCAGGAGCGCGTCGGCACTGAGCGGGTGCTGCTGGCGCTGAGCGGCGGCGTCGATTCGGCAGTCGCCGGGGCGCTGCTCCACCGCGCGATTGGCGATCAACTGGTGTCGGTGTTCGTCAACACCGGGCTGCTGCGCCAAGATGAGCCGGAGCAAGTCGTGCAGGTCTTCCGCGATCAAGAAGGCATGAACCTGATCGCCGCCGACGCGACCGAGGAATTCCTCGACGCGCTGCACGGCGTCACCGAGCCGGAAGCCAAGCGCAAAGTGATCGGCAAGCTGTTCATCGACACGTTCTCGGCACAGGCGCGTCGCCTCGAAGCCGAGGGCGTCCGCTTTCTGGCGCAGGGGACGATCTACCCCGACGTGATCGAGAGCGCCGCCAGCAGTAACAAGTCACGCGTGATCAAGAGTCACCACAACGTCGGCGGGCTGCCGCCCGATCTGCACTTCGAGCTGATCGAGCCGCTGCGCGACCTGTTCAAGGACGAGGTGCGCGCCGTCGGCACCGAACTGGGCTTGCCGGACAGCATCGTCTGGCGGCAGCCCTTCCCCGGTCCCGGCTTGGCGGTGCGCTGCTTGGGCGAGATCACGTGGGAGCGGCTGGAGACGCTGCGCGCCGCCGACGCCATCTTCCGCGAGGAACTCGACCGCGCCGGGATGCTAGGTGGTGGAACACCACACAATGGCACGGCGCAAGCGTTCGCGGTGCTGCTGCCGGTCAAGAGCGTCGGCGTGATGGGCGACGAGCGCACCTACGAGGAAGTGATCGCCCTGCGCGCGGTGACGACCGACGACTTCATGACGGCGGACTGGGCGCGGCTGCCCTACGACCTGATCGCCCGCGCCAGCAGCCGGATCGTCAACAACGTGCGCGGCGTCAACCGGGTCGTCTACGACGTGACCAGCAAGCCGCCGGGCACGATTGAGTGGGAGTAAACAACCAAGAATTGTTCGCCCGTAGGGGCACGGCGCGCCGTGCCCCTACACGTAACCATGAGTGTAATCCATGCCCAAACTTGAAATTGCCGCTTTAACCGTCGCCGACGCGGTCGCCGCGCAGGACGGCGGCGCGGACAGCATCGAAATCTCGCGCGACCTGAGCGTCGGCGGGCTGACGCCGGACTTCGACCTCGTGCGCCGCGTCCGCGATGCCGTGCAGATCGGCATCAACGTCATGATCCGCCCGCACGCGGAGACTTACGTTTACTCCGAGAGCGACATCGCCCAAATCCTCGACGATGCCTGCTCGCTGGCGCACCTCGGCGTCAATGGCGTGGTCTTCGGCGCGCTGACACCGGAGCGCCGCCTCGACCTCGCGCTGATCGAGCAGGTGGCGGGCGAGTGCGCGCCGCTGGCGCTGACGGTGCATCGCGCGCTCGACGAGAGCCTTGAGCCGGAGCAGGCGCTCGACGAATTGGTTGGGATGATCCCCCGCATTGGAGTGCGCCGCGTACTGACGTCAGGTCCCGCGCCGGATGCGTGGTCGGGGCGCTTCGCCTTAACCGAATGGGTGCACAATTACGGCGATAAGCTGCACTTCGTCGTATCAGGCGGGCTGAAAATCGAGCACGTCCCCTTAATGCTGGCTGTCAAGGCGCAGGAATATCACTTCGGCTCGGCGGCGCGGACGAACGACGCGGTCGAGGTCGCCAAAGTGCGGGCGCTGAAAGCCGCACTTATCGAGCGCAATCCGTAGGGGCATGGCGCGCCATGCCCCTACCTAAAATCCGTATTCCCTGATCTGACTCACTATTGACGCTCGGCAACTTGTCGGGCATGATCACGAAAACCCGTTGCATCAAAACAACGGGTTTTGTTTACCTAGCCCCTGTTCGCTGATGTGGAGTTGATCGATTCGATGGAACACGTTGACCTCAGCCGCCCGCGCACACCGCGCCAATTCATCCGCCTTTTGCTGACGGGTTTCGCCATGGGCGCGTCCGACATCGTACCGGGCGTCTCCGGCGGGACGATGGCATTCATCCTCGGCATTTACGAGACACTACTCGACGCGATCAAGTCGTTCAACCTCGACGCGATCAAGCTGGCGCTCGGCTTCAAATTCAAGCAGCTATTTGAAGCAATCCCGTTCGGCTTTCTGATCGCGGTCGGCTTAGGCATCTTGAGCGCGATCTTCCTGCTCTCGAACGCGCTGGGGACGCTGCTGGAAACCCATTCCGATTTCGTTTTCGCCTTCTTTGCCGGGTTGGTATTGGCGTCGATCCTCGCCATCGGCTCGAAAATTCGCTGGAACGGCGCAACACTGGCGACGATGATCATCTTCGCGGTACTCGCCTTCGTGATCGTCGGGGCGAACCCGCTGCAAGACGCGGAACACACGCCGCTGGTGTTGTTCTTCAGCGGTATGGTGGCGATCATGGCGATGATCCTGCCGGGGATTTCGGGATCGTTCATCCTGCTGCTGCTCGGTCAGTACAAGTTCGTGCTGGACGCCGTGCGCGGGCTGGACGTGGTCAGCATCGCCTCGTTGGGGATCGGCTGTGTCGTCGGGATCGTCGGCTTTTCGCGGGTTTTGAGCTGGCTGCTCAAGCATTACGAGCAGGTGACGGTGGCGGCGCTCGTCGGCTTCATGGTCGGCTCGCTGCGGAAAATCTGGGAAGGCGCGCCCGAAGGGACGACGCCGATTCAGGGGATGAACCTCGTCTTCGAGCGCACGCCCGCCGAGATCGTGGTCGCACTGGCGCTGTTAGTAATCGGCTTCCTGCTGGTCAGCCTGCTCGATCACCTGCAATCGGGCAAGAACCCGGTGTTCGTGCTGTTCTGGCGTCCTCCGGTCAACGCTCTGGACAGCAAAGTCATAGGTGCTGATCACAGTTAAGTTCTCATCTCCCTACGGTTTATGGCTCAGCAACGAGTGCGAATGCCGTTCGTAATCCATTTGATTCAGGAGATATAGATGCGCGCCCATAGTCTGTACAAGGCTTGGCGTAGGTCATACTATAAATTCGATGACGCTCGAACCTTATTCCGCTGCTTATTCACCAGAGAACACTTTCGGTTCCTGCGGTCGCCTAAGGTATCGTTCATTCGACAGGGTGAAATCAGGCTGGATGGCACGCTCAATATGGGCTTCCAAACCCATATTGTAGGGCTAGACCCTCATGGGCATGGAGTACTCTATGTGTTTCAAGCTGGGGTTCTCAATATTCACGGAGGGGTTCGTTTGGCGCGAACTTGCAAAGTTTACATTAGCGGCAGCCTAACGATCAGTAATGGAACTTACATCAACGCGAACACCATCATCATTGCTGATCGAGACGTGCGGATTGGCGAAGATTGCATCATTTCTTGGGACTGCTTAATCACCGATACCGATTCACACACCCTGATTCAAAATTCCGTGCCGGTTCAGCCAACGGGCACAATCCAGATTGGCAATCACGTCTGGGTTGGAGCGAGAAGCACCATCCTGAAGAACGTCCGAATTGGCGACAACGCGGTCATCGCAGCAGGCAGCGTAGTCACAAAAGATGTGCCTGCGGGCTGTCTCGTCGGCGGCGTACCGGCGAAAATTCTCAAAGAGAACGTCACTTGGGAGCTTTAAGCACAGCGCTCTTTTGATTTAAAGCATCGTCGTGCCAGTTCCGCGCGGGCGCTGGCGAAAGTAGCTGTACCGCTGATCCTGATCGATCAGGGTAAACCACGACTCGATTTTACTGCGCTGACGCTGGTATTCGACCGTTTCAATGACGATCAACTCGCCATCGAACTTGTCAACACGAACCTCGGCGTCGATCCCCATGTGCGCCAGAAATTCGCGGATCACGTCGCGCTTGTGATTCATTATAAAACCCTCAGGTGTTAGAAATAACTCACCTTATACAGATCAATATGCCATAGAATGCTGGCAGCAGGCGTTAAAAAATCATGAATTCCGTGTAATGTCTAGAACTGCATCCAGCGCTTGACGGCGGTGCTGATCACGGCGGCGCAGCGAAACACGCTGTCGAGTTCGACGTATTCGACGGCGGCGTGCGCCCCGTCGCCGGTCGGTCCGTAGATCACCGTCGGAATCCCGGCACGCCCCAAAATCGCCGAGTCCAGCCAAGCGTACATCCCGGCGTGGCTCGGCTTGACGCCCACCACTTGGCGATAGGCGGCGTCGAGCGTCTGAACGATAGGCGCGTTCGCCTCGATCTCATAGCCAGGGCGAGTGAAATCGATACTGACCGAGGCGTTGAAGTCAGGATCGTCGTGATTCAACTTGCCGATGGTGTTCTCCCAGAGGGTCAGCGCGTCCTCGCCGGTCTGGTCAGGCAGCAGGCGATGTTCGATCTCCAGATGGCAGTGATCAGGATAAGTGCTCAAGCCCAAGCCGCCCATGATCATGCTGGCATGAACCGAAGCGCGACCGAGCAGCGGATGATCGCGCTGCGGGAAGTCCTCGCGCTCAAGCTGTTCGAGCGTCCGCAGCAGCCGCCCCATGTGCGCAATCGCATCGACGCCGCTGTCGTAGAGGCTGCCGTGCGCGGCTCTGCCCTGCGTGGTCAGCGTCACCCACGCGAAACCCTTGTGGGCGATGACGATCTCGTCGTTGGTCGGCTCGGTCAAGATCGCGGCGTCGGGATGGATCAACCGGACGAGAGCGTCAGTGCCGACGCTGGCGTACTCCTCGTCGGTGACGAAGCCGAGCCACAAATCGCCCGCCAGTTCGGTATCGCGCAGCGCGACCGCCGCGCCGAGGATCGCCGCCAAGCCGCCTTTCATGTCATAAGCGCCACGTCCATAAAGCTTGCCCTCGCTGATGCGCGCCTCGAACGCCTCGTCCATGTTTTCGATGCCGACCGTATCGGTATGCCCGGTCAGCAGCAAGCTGCGCCCACCGCCGCTGCCCCGGCGATGCGCGATCACGTTGGGGCGACCGGGAGCGCTCTCCTGCATCTGCACCTCAAAGCCGATGTCCGCGCAGACTTCCGCCAGCCACTCGGCGACGAGGCTTTCGCCGACACCCCCTTCCGCCAAGATCGGGTTGATCGAGTTGGTCTGCACCAGTTCGCGCAGCCAATGGGTGATGAGTTCGGTGTCGATCATCATTTCGGGTTGACCTTTTCTTTGACGATTCGGTTCTCAGGATGCAAGCTCAGCGCCCAATCGCCCAGCAGCTTGACGGCGCGATGAATGCCTTCGGTCGGGCGCGACTGACCAATCGTGCTCAACTGGATGGTGTACTCGCTGATGCCGGATTCCGACTGATCCGGATGCGGGCGGCGGACGATCACGAGCGCGACATGCTGGGTGATGGTCGGCTCGCCGACGTGCGCTTCGACCAAAATCGCGCCACGTCCGGCGAAGGCGCTCATCAAGTGGACGTTGATGCCGTCGTCGTTGGCTTGGATCGGCTGGAAGCGCTCGGCAAGCTCGGCGAGCGCGAGCGGGCTGGCGAAAACAAGGTGCGGCATCGGGACATCCTTTATCACCGGCACATCGGGGGCAGGCGTATCATTGCGGGCGTAGGCGAAGTAATAGCAAGCCCGTCCCGCCCGCTGAGCATTCGCTTCGTACTTGGTCGTGATCCGCCCCGGCATCGACGCCGCCCACGCGTCGGGCAGCCGATTGGTCAAACCGGGGGTGGCGCTGAGTAGATCGTGAACCATCTCGGCGTACTCGCGGATATCGGTGGCGAGGTAAAACTCGCCGCCGGGCTGCAAGCGGCTGACGATGGCGTCGAGCGTATCGCGCTGCATCAAGCGGCGGTGCTGCTGATCGGTTTTGAACCAAGGATCAGGGAAGTTGACGTGAACTTGCCAGAGCGAGGCGGGCGCGAACAAGTGATGCAGCGCCGTCTCAGCGGTCGAGTGGATGGCGCGAACGTTGAGCAGCCCGGAGCGGTCGATCTTGCGCTCGGCGTGGAGCAGCGAGCGGTTAGCGACCTCGACGCCGATCACGTTGGCGTTAGGATAACTGCGCGCCAGATGGAGCAAATACTCGCCGCTGCCGAAGCCGATCTCTAGGATCAGCGGACGGTCAGCGCCGAATAACGCCGTCCAATCGGTGGGCCACGCCAGAATCCGGTTGTTCAGCTTGTCCACGCCGATCATCCCCCACAAGCCGACCATTCGCCGGGGATTGTACCAGA
Organism: uncultured Chloroflexia bacterium; assembly: GCA_963848465.1. Taxonomy (GTDB): domain Bacteria; phylum Chloroflexota; class Anaerolineae; order Aggregatilineales; family Phototrophicaceae; genus Flexifilum. The sequence continues at coordinate 182,845 of CAWKDY010000025.1, forward strand.
CAACAAGGCGGCGGCTCTAGAGCCGCCGCCTGCCCAACCGCGAGCACAAAATAGTAGGGGCAGGTTTGAAACCTGCCCCTACGAATGAAGAATCTTCGCAAACTCAAACCAGCCGTCTTAGACGGCTGGTGCTGCGTCGTTTCGGGCGATCCCTTACAGCGTGTAGCTGATCGGGTTGCCCTGACTGCCCTTCTTGCCGTCGGGCCAAGTGGTGCTTTCGTCGAACTTCAGCCCATTGACGACCGCGCCCTTCATGTTCGCGCCTTGCAGATTCGCGCCGTTGACGATGGCGTTGGTCAGGTTGGCGTTGGTCAGGCGAGCGCTTTGCAGGTTCGAGCTGGACAGATTCCCGCCGGTCAGGTTAGCGCTGTCAAAATCGACGCCGACACCGTTAACCGTGATCAGGTTGGCGTAAGACAGGTTGACCGCGCGCAGCATCGCTTCGCGCAGCGTGGCGGCTTGCAGGTTCGCGGCGCGCATGTTGGCACCGCTCAGGTCAAGCCGAGTCAAGTCGAGCACGCTCAGATTCACTCCGGCGAGACGCGGATTCGCCCCGGCGGGAATCAAAGCCAAGATCAATTCTTTACGACTAATTTCTCCTGCCATCGTTCATCTCCTTGCGCTGATAGTCGATTATCTGGTCAATCGTGTCGTCCAACGTGATGGTCGGCTCCCATTCGATTGTATGCCGAATTTTGTCTAGTGAGGGTACCCGGCGGCGAAAATCCTCAAAACCGACCTCATAGGCTTCTTCGTAAGGGACGTGGCGAATTTCGGAATGGCTGCCCGCACGGTCACGCGCGCGTTCCGACAGCTCATTGATACTCACTTCTTCGGTGCTGCCGATGTTGAAGACTTTGCCAATCGCCACCGGGCTTTCACTCAAGCCGTGAATCCCCCGCACCACGTCGTGGACGTTGCAGAAGCAGCGCTGCTGATCACCGTCGCCATAGACGAGGATCGGCTCGTCGCGGATCGCCCAGTTGATGAAACGCGGCAGCACCATCCCGTACTGTCCACTTTGACGCGGACCAACGGTATTGAACAGCCGGAAGATCACGACCGGCAGGTCGGTCTCTTTGTGATATGCCAGCGCCAAAAACTCGTCGATGGCTTTGGAAGCGGCGTAGCTCCAGCGGTTGCGGGAGGTCGGTCCCATCACCGTGTCATCATCCTCGCTGAACGGGAAGCGGATGCCCTTGCCATAGACTTCGGAAGTCGAGGCGATCAGCACCTTTTTGCGATAGCGGCGCGCGGTCTTGAGCACGACTTCGGTGCCGCCGATGTTGGTCTCGATGGTCTCAATCGGCTCGCTGATGATGCGCTGGACGCCGACGGCGGCGGCGAGGTGAAAGATCAAGTCGCACTCGCTGACGAGGCGATCCATCACATGAATGTTACGAATATCCTCGATGGCGCTGTGGAACAGCGGATGCTGGTCTACTGCCGCGAGATTTTCGATCCGCCCCGTGCTCAGGTTGTCGATAATGGTCACTTCATAACCGGCATCGAGCAAATATTCGCTGAGGTGGCTGCCGATAAAGCCCGCCCCTCCGGTAATCAACGCATGAGGCATACGCTATCCTCGTCTTGATGCAGAATCATAAAGAATGATGTTACCGCAACTTGACTGCCCTCACAAATGACGATTCCCCTACGAATTAAGATCCAGTTGGGCAATCTGGTGTTGCGCTGATTCAGACCTCATGCTAAGCTAAGGTTAGAAAGTTGCAACAACGGTTAAATTCATCTGACGAGAGCGCAGCATGAGCGAAAAAATCCTGATCATCGACGATGAGGAAACAACCGTCAATTTGATCAGCATGGTCTTGGAGCGAAAAGGCTTCGAGGTAATCAAAGCGTTTGGGGCGGAAGAGGGTTTGCGCCGCGCCTATCGCCATCAGCCCGACTTGGTGCTGTTGGACATCATGATGCCGGAAATGGACGGCTGGGAAGTCTGCAAGCGTCTGCGCGATATGTCCGACGTGCCGATCATCTTCCTGAGCGCGCGCGATGAAGTCCGCGACGTGGTACGCGGGCTGGAAATGGGCGCGGACGATTACGTCCCCAAGCCGTTCGATAACGACGAACTGGTCGCTCGCATCCGGGCGCACCTGCGCCGCGCGCCCAAGCCCAACATGAGCGAAGAACTGATTTTCAACGGCGGCGAGTTCCGCATCAACTTCATGAACCGCGAAGTGCGCGTCCGTAACGAACTCAAGCACCTGACGCCCAAAGAGTTCAACCTGTTGGGCGTGCTCGTTCGCAACGCCGGGCGAGTCGTGCCGCGCAACGAGCTGGTCACCGAAGCGTGGGGCGAGGAATACGGCGACGCCATCGACAGTCTGAAGCTTTACATCCACTACTTGCGCCAGAAGATCGAGCGCGACCCGGAGCGACCGGATTACATCCTCACCTCGCGCGGGGTCGGCTACCGCTTCGCCAACCGCTAAGGCGTCGGCGGTCAAACGCCACTGCCCGCCATTGAGCCACCTGTCCTAACCCCACCTGTCCATCGGTATAGATTCTGCCACGCCACGCTTCACAACGGCGAATTTCCGCGACTAAAATAACCGTAGCGCCAACACGAAAACGACATAAGGTGTTAGTTATTGGTTTTTAGTCCTTAGCTAAAAACTAGGCGATTGTACCCGCATGTCACGTATTGTAGGGGCACGGCGTGCCGTGCCCGTGATATGAAGGGATAATCACCAAAAACTAACCACTAATGACTAGAAGGAGTCGCCAATGGCATCCGAAGAAACGCTGCGCGTCGTCACCGATTTGAGTCCGGAAGACGCGATCACGCGCTGGCTGGCGGGATTGGGCGTCGAAGCGCCGATCAAGACTGAAGCCGGTGACCGTACCGTCTACTATGCCGAGGGTCCCGGCATGATCCTCTACGCGGCGGAGACCAGCCAACGCGCCCGCGAATACATGCAGGAGTTGTTCGGCATCGCGCCGACGCTCGAAATCGGCTTCGAACTCAACTTCTGCCGGGATCGATCCGCGCCGCGCACCACCATCATCAAGGGATCGCTGGAATTCATGCGCCAGACCGGAGCCGATGGTGCTTTGTGGTTCGACGGAAATCGCAAGCTGGTGCTGCTCAAGCACGGCGACGATCTGCGCCTACTCGACGATGATAATCTGTGGACGTATCCTCGTTTGCAGTTATTCGAGGGAATGCCGTATACCCGTGAAGCGTTGAAGGCATACTAGACCAATCAGCGGCAAAACGGGCGAGGCGTGCCTCGCCCCTACGCACTGCCCGCTGCGGGGGCATGATCTAAATGTTCCGATTGACACAACTTTCGAATTCCGGCTTAGGGTTGGCAGACAGCGATCAAGTCCATAAAGACGTCGCCGTGCGCCTGAAAATCGTCAGCACAAAGCGACGCGGCATCCACCCACATAGGCTGATCAAGGTCTTCTTCCGGCGGGTACGGTGGCGGATCGAGGCGCGTCGTCAAGGGGTGGCAGCGGTAGTAAAACAGGAAACCCTGTAACGCCAGTTCCGTCGGATCGTAATAGAACAGGTCAGTGTGAAAGTGCAGGAAAGCACCGACCTCAACCTCGACGCCGGTTTCTTCCCAAACTTCGCGCTTCAACGCGGCGTCGATCTCCTCTCCGGGTTCGATCCCGCCACCCGGCAGCACGTACTTCTGGGTTGACCGGGCTTTCGCCAGCAACACCTGCCCATCGTTGAACACCAGCCCATAGACCGACGGGCGCTGGATCAGCGATTCAGTGGGCACGAGTTTCGTCTGGTTGTATAAAGTGCGGCATTCCACGTAGTTCATGGCAAATCCCCATGTTGACGACGTTTGTAATTCTACAACGGTATCGATGAAATACATTACGGAAATGTAAGGGGCTGCGGTTGTCGCATCCAAACAAAAAGACGACACCTAAGTGTCGCCCTTGCGAGTCTGGATCGTAGGCGAGGATCGCGTTATTCGAGCCGATGGGTCGTATCGAGCAGCGCGCTGACTTCCTGCAGGAACGTAGTGGCAGTGTCGTCACCTTCGCTGGCGGCTTGCTTGACCCAGCCCAACGACGCTTGCAGCGAATCGCGCAGGCGGCGCGCCAGCAGGGTGTCATCGCTGACGGGCTGCTGCTGATCGACGTTGTAGGACGCGCGCAGGCGATTGTAAGAGACAAACGAGAACGTCACCGCCAGCATGATCAGGATTTCGAGGTCGTCGCGGTTGAATTCGTTCGGTTCGAGCCGTTCTTCGAACGCGCCCAGCACCATATCAAGGTCAAGGCAAACGCGAATCACAGCTTGGAGGCTGTCGAGCTGTTCGTTCCACAGGTCGGTCGTGACATTACCGGGCAGCGCAAATAACAGGCGACGCATCTTTTCGGCAATCGCCATTTGATCTAACCCATCGATACCATCAAGGTCGAGGGTGGAATTGATAAAGTCAGCAAAAGGATCGCGGGACTGGTCGGTCTCAGCCATCGACAAAATCTCCTTAATTGATCACACTTCTAATCTTAACGGGGGATTAGGGGGTATACAAGTGACTTTAAGCGAATAAAAACGAAAAATACGTCAAAAATCCGCGTTGCGCGACGGCGCAAAGCTTCCTATACTCCGGATCGTAACTTTTGCCGAACTCAACGAAGCGCTCATGACTCACGAAACCATTTTAATCGGCGTGATTGTCGCGGCACTGGTCCTGATTCTCACGAATCGCCTGCGCGCCGACGTAATCGCCCTGCTGGTGCTGCTGACTCTCGGCATCACCGGCGTGGTCACTCCCGATGAAGCCCTTTCCGGTTTCAGCCGCCCCGCCGTGATCACGATTATCAGCCTGTTCATCATCACCCGAGGTTTAGAAGACACGGGCGTGGTCCAATGGCTCGCCGACCGCCTGCGCACGATTGGCAGAGGAAGCGAATCACGCTTGGTGATCACGTTCATGGCGGCGGGCGCGGTGCTGTCCACCATCATGAGCACGATTGCGGCGGGCGCGGTGCTGCTGCCCGCCGCCGTCCAAGTCGGGCGCGACTCCAACGTGCGCCCATCCAAGCTGCTGATTCCGCTGGCGTTCGGGACGCTGGTCGGCGGCATGGCGACCTACTTCACCAGCGCCAACATCATCATCAGCGGCGTATTGCAAGATCAAGGACAAGCGCCGCTGAATATGCTCGACTTCCTGCCGACCGGCGGCTTGATCGTCATTGCCGCGCTGATCTACATGGCGCTGATCGGGCGGCGGCTGCTGCCGGAACGCGAGTCGGTCGGCTTAAAGTCGAGTTCGCGGGCGCTCTCGCGCAGCCTGTACGAGACGTATCAGCTTGAGGAACGGCTGTGGGAATTTCAAGTGCCGCCCGATTCGCCGCTGGCGGGCAGTTCACTGCGTGATACCCGGATCGGCACGCGCTGGGGCATCACCATCATGGCGATCTGGCGCGGGCACCACGCCATTTTGTCGCCCACCCCCGAACAGACGATCAGCGTGGGTGATTATCTGCTGGTGCTGGGGCGCGAGGAGCGGGTCAAGCCGCTGAGCGAACTGGGTTTAAACCCGGGGCGCGATAACGACGCTGCACCCCGCCACGATTACGCCGTCGATCTGACCGAGGTCATCATCACGCCGCGCGCCAACGTGATCGGCAAGACGCTGACCGACCTGCGCTTCCGCAACAAGTATGGTTTGACGACGGTCGCGCTGTGGCGCGAAGGACGCAGCTATCGCACCGACGTCGGCAAGTTTCCGCTGCAAGTTGGCGACGCGCTGCTGATGGTGGGATCCGCGCTCAACATCAAGCAGTTGGCGCACGAGCGCGATTACATGGTCATGCAGAGCAGTCACGCTGTCCGCCCGCCGCTGCCGCAGAAAGCGCCCTTCGCGCTGGTGGTTTTGGCGGCGGTGCTGTTCTTGGCGATTTCCTCGCTGATCCCGATTGCCGAAGCCATGCTGGCGGGCGCGGTAGCGATGGCGCTGACGGGCTGTATCAGCATGGACGAGGCGTATCGCTCGGTCGAGTGGCGCGCCGTCTTCCTGATCGCCGGGATGATGCCGGTCAGCATCGCGCTGGTGAACACCGGCTTGGCAGCGCGGGTCAGCATGGGGCTGCTGGGCGTGCTAGAGCCATTCGGGGCGCTGGCGACGATTGGCGGGTTGTGCTTGGCGGCGGTACTGGTGACGCAGGTGATCGGCGCGCAGGTCACGGCGCTGATCATTGGACCGATTGCTATCAGCGCGGCGATTCAGGTCGGCATCGAGCCGCGCGCGATGGCGGTCGCGGTCGCCATCGCCACGTCAACCGCCTTTCTGACGCCGATTGCTCACCCGGTCAACGTGTTGATGATGGGTCCCGGCGGCTATCAGCCGAGCGACTTCACCAAAGTCGGCGTCGGCATGACGCTGGTCACGCTGGCGATGCTGCTGCTCGGCTTGGTGCTGATCTGGGGGATAAAGTAGCAGTTCGCTGTTAGCTGTTAGTTTGGATAAGCTAGCTCTGCAAGTCGGTTTTCTCGTGTAGGGGCAGGACTAAGTCCTGCCCCTACGGCAAAAATCTTCCCTCAGAAACCATCTGAACGCCCCGACGGGACAACCCCGAATATTCAAATGGCTTCTCAGCTTCCTTAACCGTAATTCAGGTTACGGCTAACCGCTATTCGTCGTCGTCGTCGCTGGGATAGCGCAGCAAGCCGCGATAGACGCCGGGCGACGAGTCGGGGATGGCGACCGCGCCGACCGCTTTCTCGTAAAACCCGGTGGGACCCGCCGCGCCGACGATGGCGTAGCCGTAGCCCTGTGCGCGCATGTCGGCGAGCGCCACGATCAGCAGCGCCTTGCCGATCCCTTTGCCGCGATAGGTCTCGTCAACCCCGGTGGGACCGAAGAAATTGCGGGTGGTCGAGTCGGTGCAGGCGAAGCCGATACAGCCGCCGTTGTGAGTCGCCACCCAGCAGGTGATCGGGTGGTTCGAGTAAGCGACGTCGGTTTCGCTCGCCCAGCCGCCGCCAAAATGATCGCGCACCCAATCGACGACAATCCCCTTCTCCGGCGCGAGGCTGCGGCGCACGTCGATGCCCTCAGCGCCCAGCGCGTCGATCAGCGGTTGCACATCCGGCAGCGTATAGAGTTTAACCAGCATGTCAGGCATGAGAAAACACCTTGTCCAAAGTAAAAAGAAAGCAAAGTTAAACGCTAACCCAAATAGCGGGTATCCAAAATCGTCTCCTGCGCCTGATCGCCGACCCGCTCGACGCGATAGCCCTTGGCGTTCGGGCGCGAGCCGACGACTTGCTTGAGCACGCCATCGACGAAATGCCCCGCCGAGCCGTCGTCGAAGGCATAGCCCGCCGGGATGTCGCCGCCGCCGATCATGCGCTGATAAGTCGGACGGCGCTTCGGTTCGCTGTCGTAATGCGGCGAGAGACTGCCGTTCAAGAAGCCGAGGCACGGCAGCGCGGTCAGCGCGCCGGGGATCGAGTCGGTCGTGCCGCGCTCGAACCAGCAGATCGCCCCGGCGCTGACCCCCGTCAGCACGATTCCGGCATCGAGCGCTTGGCGCAGGATCACGTCGATACCCCACTCGCGCCACAAGGCGAGCAGCGATTTCGTGTTGCCGCCGCCGACGTAGATCACGTCCTGACTGAGCAGATAGTCGGCGATTTGGGCGGTGTGCGGCTGAAACAGCGACAGATGCGACGGTCGGCAGCCGAGGTTGAGAAAGGCGCGGTAAAACTGGATGATGTAATCCTGGTTTTCGCCGCTCGCTTGAGGCAGAAAGGCGACTTTCGGCTGCTCTTTGCCGCGTCTGCGCGATGATGTAACGTTCCAATAAGTAATTGTCCGGCTCCGCCGACAAGCCCGCCCCACCAATTGGGATGATTTGCTGCATGAAGACCTCAGGTAAAAGTTAAAAGTCTAAAGATAAAAGCGAACTCGTTTCGAGCACCGCATCACTTTAATCTTTTCACTTGGAACTTACAACTATGTGGAGAAATGGTTTGGGGGCAATTTGGGGTGTGGTTGTAGTAGAGTGGCTCAGGAATGTTGAGGAACACTTCGACTGGGTCGAGAGTCTAATCAAATTTGACGCCGGAAACTCCAAACAGACGTAGGCACTCTCCCCTCCCTGAATTCGGGGAGGGGACGGGGGTGGGGTTAAAGTAGGGGCACGGCGTGCCGTGCCCCTACAGAGCGAATGATTTGTTACTGCTGGGTCTCGTCCACCGTGATCTGGTAAGCCGTATCGTCGAGCACGACGATCACCTGATCGCCGACCGCCAAATACTGCGCGATCTCCGGCTTGTCGTCCAGCAGCGCGAAGTACTCGTCGCTGAGGAAGGCGACTTTCTGCGTTTCCATCGTGTCGGGGTCGAAGGTCGTGTCCGTCCAGACGCCGTCTTGCAGCAGGAAGGTCTTGTCGCCGACCGACTGGATCGGGTTGACCTGCTCTTGCGCGTAACCCTCGTTGCCACCGCCACCCATGGCGATATTGGCGCATTACCCCCGGCGCGAGCGTCCCGGCGGCGGTCATGGTCGGCATCGCCATCGGCATGGGTGCTTGTGCTGCTTCCAACTCGCCGAAAGTGTCCGCCGCCCCGACCGCTACCGATCCCGACGACTGCATCGACAGGCTGCGCGCCGCGTCGGTCGAGGCTGTTGGCGGCTTGATCGCGCCCGCTCTGCGAGAGGATGTCGTTCTCGTCGATCAGGAAGCTGGTGTAGGGCGTGATGATGCCGTAGCGCACGCTCAAGCTGACGATGCTGTCGACCAGCTCGCGGTTTTCGCCGTTGAGCCGGATGGTGTTGAGCAGGTCGCCGATGCGCCGGGTCGCCCACAAGCCGCGCGATGAACGGCTCGCCGCCCGCGCGCTCGCGGAAGTTCAGGTTGCTGTAGATGAAGGTCTGCTTCTCGCCGCCGACTTTGCCGGTCAGGGTGACGTCGATGTTATCCGCCGAGCCGCGATAGCGCCCGACGAGGGTCAGTTGGTTGCCCGCGAACAGGTCGGGCAGCGGCTGCGCCGGGTAGACCGAGTCGAGCATGACGCCGCCGACGTTCAACTGGACGTCGGTCAGCACCGGCGCGCCGATCTTGTTGTACAGGCTGGCGACTTCTTCGTCGATCCGTTCGGTCGGGCGGACGTAGGACGACGCGCCGCGATGATCGCGCACCAGCGAGTCGAGCAGGAAGGTGTCCACGTCGTCGCCGACGCCGAAGGTGAACAGGCGGACGTTGCTGCGGGCGCGGCGTTCACGTTGTCGAGGATGGTGCTGGTGTCGGTTTCGCCTTCGGTCGCCAAGCCGTCGGTCAGGAACAGGATGGTCGTCGGGCGCTCGGCGTCCGCCATGTCGAGCGCGGTCGTCAGCGCGCCGTTGATGTCGGTGCCGCCTTCGGCATACATCCCGTTGATCCAGTCAATCGCTTCCGCGCGCCGCGCTGGGCGGCTTCAAGGTTGTTGCTGAAGATGCGCCAGCCGGTGCTGAACAGGACGACGTTGAAGCGGTCGTCGTCGTTGAGGTGGTCGAGCACGTAGGCGGCGGCTTCGCGCGCCTGATTCCACTTGTCGCCGTCCATGCTGCCGGATTGGTCGAGCACGACGATCAGGTCGCGCGGGATGATCGGCGGCTTGCTGGCGCGACCAGCGGCGGCTGCACCAGCAGCATGAAGAAGCCGTCGTCGTCGGCGCTTTCGCGGTAGGTCAGCAGGTTGACGTTGATCGTGCTCGCTGGCGATGCCGTAGTACAGGCTGAAGTCCTGATCGGGCACGTAAGCCGACTGACTCCCAGCCGACGCGGAAGTGATTCGCCGTGTCGCTCGCCCGGTTGATGACGATGGCGTGGCTGGGCGAGTAGATGGTGCTGACCGGGTCGTTGCTGTCGACGCTGAATGCTGATGCTGGCGTCCTCGACCGGGCGGCTGGAGATCAGGCTGGTCACGTCGAAGGGATAGACGTAGTGGATCAGGCCGTTATCGACTTCGAGCGCCTGCGAGTAGGAAAGTTCGATGCGGCGCGACTCGCCGGGCGGGATCGGGAAGATGTTCGCCTGCACCGCCTGCGTGCCGACGTATTCGAGCAGCGCCGGGTCGCGGTACTGGCGGACGATGGCATCGTAGACGCTGCGCGCTTCGTCGGCGGGGAGGATTTGCGCCTCGATGGGCTGGTCGTTGATGTACATGGTCAGGCTGTCGACCGAAGCGCCGAGCGGCAGCGGGAAGACGAACGTCCCTTCCGCCAAGCCTTCGCCCTCGTTGACGAACTTCATGTCGATGCTGGTGTGGGCGATCTGGTTGTCGATCTCGACCTTGACGCGGTGAAAGTCGATCTTGAGCCAGTCCGGGTTAGTCACGACGCCGCGCGGCGGCACGGTACAGCGCGGCAGGATGCATTCCGCGCCAGCCGGACAAGGTCCGCAGGGCACAGTTTGCGCCGAAGCGCTGCTCACGGAAACCAGTAAAATTGTGAGCAATAGGGCAAGTAAGCTGAACTTCTTCATGGTGTCACCTCCACTTTTCTATCGATAAGACGCCGGTGAGGTTGGTTTCGTTCCCACCGCCGCCAAACTCGCCGATCCGAGGCACCAAATCGCGGTTCGGCTGTGCTTGAGCTTCTTTTGTAGAGGCACGGCGCGCCGTGCCCCTACGCATCCTCGTCTTTTGCCAAAATCCGATTTGTGTGCTTGCGGGCGAAAATCGACTAAAATAGCAGCTAATCACAACCTGTGCAGAATGATGAATAGTCCTGAAGACAGCGACCGGCGCGACCGTTATGTGATCGAACAAAGTTCGGGTTTAGTTTCAGAAGGGAAGAGGTCATGAACGAAGAATTTTACCGCCGCCAAGCCGAGCAGAATCAGCAGCACGAGCGCCAACAACAAGCGACTTACTCCACGATGGAGACTCTTGGTCTGGAACAGGGCGAGGCGAACAGCGGGCACATTCCCGCTGCGCAGAGCGATGTCGAATCGACCACGCCGCCGTCGCTGTGGCAGCGGATCAAGAAACTGATCGGCATGTAACGCCGGGTATTCAGTAGGGGATCTGCATCACGATCATGACTGTCCCGCCAACCTTGATCCGGCTGCCGTGATCGAGTAAGTAGAGTTTGCGTGGTTCCAGCCGCTCGCTATTGAGATACGTCCCATTGCGGCTGCCGAGGTCTTCGACGTAGAGCAGCAGGCGATCCCCGTACTGTTCGGTCTGAAAGCGACAGTGACGCCCGCTGATAAATTCGTCGTAACGCAAGCAGATGTCGGCTTCGACCAGCCGACCAAGCACATCGCCGTCGAGCACGGGTGCTGGAAGCGCGTTCTTCGGCGTGTCAAAGGCGAGGATGTAATGCAGCATGGTTTGTGATGACGATGCCGAAGCCCCTCCCGAATGCAGCGTACCGCTCCGCAGCGGGTGCGTGTCGAGCAGCGGGACACATTCAGCGAGATACGAGTCGTAGGCGGTCGGTGCTAGATGCGTGGTGGGTTGCTGAAACTGACTGCCCTGTGCCTCGGCTTGAAGCTGGCGCGCCAACTGCGTCCCCGCAAACGACAATTCGAATTCGTCACCGCAGCGACAGAGATAACCGAAATCCAGCAGCCAATTAATCAGCGGTGCGAGATCGCCGATGCCGTGATGCAATTTCCGCAGCGTCTCGATTGAGCAGATCGAGCACAGGTTGGCGTTCAAAAGTTCGAGGAGAATCGCTTCCGCTTCTTGAGCTAGAGTTGTCGTGATCATTATTCAATTTGTCCCCAGTGAATCAAGCATAGTGCCAAAATAATTGTTTTAAACGTAAGAATATATGGATTCGAAGATTAAATCAATACTTTACCAATTACGTATCACCGGCAGCCCATACCAAAAGGCGAGGCGCAAACGCCTCGCTGTAGATTTTGCAGTTATTGGGATGGGAAAATCGCTGCGACGCCGGGCGGTGTCACCGTGGTGCAGGTGTTAGGGGTGAAGCACCAGCAGCATGATCAGCGTCAAGCAGCCGCCGAGCAAGCCCCCCGCGATCACTTCGGCGATAGTGTGGCGGCGGAGCTTGATGCGCGCCACGCCGACCACCGGGATCAGCGGGCTGATCAGCAAGGCGGGACCAAGACCGTAGAGCGCGCCGGTCGCCACGACCGCGCAGGCGATACTCATCGAGTGCATACTGATCTGCCACACAAGGGTGACGAGCGTCATGGTCAGCAGCAGCACGAGGCTGACCAACGCGAACACCGGCAGCAGCGGCGGCGCGCCCATCAAGTTCAGCATTGCCCACGCCAACCCGGTGCCGATCAGCGAGACGATGAACGGGCGAATTCGTTCCTTGCGCTCTTTCAGATGAATGTCGCTGATGTGCCCGCGCCAGACCATCCAGCCGATGTAGATCGCCGGGAGGATACAGACCATAATGGTGTAGGTGAATGCCCACAGCAGCGCTTGATCGCGCGAATCGGCTTCGCGGAAAGCAATCGGAAAGGCAAGGACACCCCAAATCACCGGAGGACTCAACACGTCGGAGATCAAGCGTGCCCACGATATGTGGGGACGTCGCAGCAAATTGCGTTCCTCACCACTGCCATAACAATGCTTTTAGTTTAACATATTCCCCACGCGAACATATTAACAGAGCTTGAAGGGTTAGTTAGCTATGAACGATCAATTGGCGGGGCAGTTGGGCTGGACGATCCCGGCTTACGCGCGCGACCTGCTGTGGCTGGAGAGCGAATCGGGGGCGGTGCCGGTCGAGGGCGCGGCGGGCTTATTCACGCTGGCTGCGCCCGCCTCCGTGCTGACACTGCGCTGGGGCGGCGCGGCAGGTCCGGCGCTGAAGCAATTGCGCTGGCAGGTCGATTTGCTCGGACTGGGACGGGAGCGGCGCGCTGGGCGGCTTCATCGACTCGATGCACATCACCGAGATCGAGGGCTGCCCGCGCCGATTGTCGTCCTGAGCGTCGGCGGGCAGCCGCTCAAGCCGGGGGTGAAGCCGTATCCGGATCGCGCGGCGCGGCGGCGGCGTTCCCTACCCGGTGCCCGACTTTTATGACGCCATCGAGGACGCCATCGACGAGACGGTGACGACGTGGGTCGCCTTCGAGGACAGCGCCGCGCTGACGCTGGCGCAGGACGCGCTGGTGAGCAAGCTGCGCGTCTGCTGCTTCGGGCGCTTGGCAGAGCAAGCGGCGGGCTGGCACACCCACTTCGCGCTGCCAATTGCGCTCGAAGGCATGACGTTGTTCGCACCCTAAGAACAGCCTCACACTCCACCCCCCTCTTCATGACGTGCGTGAGCGGGGTTAACGCCCGCGAACCGAATTTCTCCATGACCTCCGCGAGCGGGGTTAACGCCCGCGAACCGGATCGCGTTCCCCTCGCCACGACCTAGCGTGAGCGGGGTTAACACCCGCGAACCGGATCGCGTTCCCCGCCACGACCCGGCGAGGGGGCTTACCGCACCCGAATAGCATCGCGTTCCCCTCGCCATGACCTCCGCGAGGGGGAATTTACGGTGCCGGACGCGGGGGTAGACTGCCGATCAGGATCAGGGCATAAGCACCATGAGTCATGCCGCTGAAGCTGAGCACCTGTAGGTAATGCTGGTCGGTGTCGTCGATCCGCAGCCCAGCGTCGAAGCGGTCGCCCATGACGCGCACGCCGCCACTGAAGATCACGCCCGCGCCATCGAACGAGGGAATCGCCTCGCAGCCACGACGCCCGGCGTCATCACACATCCCCAGATCGCCGCTGATGCCGGGGTCGAGCCGGTTGTTCAAGCCAAGGGCATAGACCAGCAAGGGCGCGCCCCCCTGCGCCGGTCGCGGCGCGAGCCGGATGGCGTAATCGTCGGTATCGGTACTCGGCTCGATGTTGAAGCCGCCGATCACGGCGAGGTAACGCCCCGGCTGATCGTTCGTGCTGCCGATGGTGATCAGCATGGCGCTGGGATCGGCATTCTCGCCCGTGAGGATGACCTGCGTCGTCGCGCTGGCGTCAGTCAGGGTGACCGGACGCTCGCCGGGCAGCGTGATCACGTCGCCCACCGCATCCGCCGGGTCGCTGGTGCAGGTATCCTGACCGCCGGACTGCACGCGAATAGCGGGCTGGAAGCCATCCAAGCCGTAGACGCGCAGCGAGTAAGCGCCGTTATCCGCCGGTTCGCGAGCGAAGCGGAAGCTCACCAGCGCGGTCGCCTCGACCGCGCCGCAGAGGAAAGTCACGTCTTGGTAAGCCGGGTCACGGGTCGGCGACGGGTTGACCCGATCCACGCGCAGGACGTAGGAACCCGCAGTCGTACCATCTTGGTTGCCGACGCGCGTCGCCACAATCCGATAGGCATCAACGGCGGGTGCGGTGAAATCCAACTCGACGGTGCCATCGACCTCGCCGTCATCGCTGCGCACGACCAAGCTCCCATCGGGACCGAGAATGCCGATCAACGGGCGCAGCCCGCCCGCGCCGGTCATGCGGACAACGACGTGATCGCCCGCGCCGGTGACAAACTGCCAATGCGCGAAAAACTGCTGATCGGTGATGTCGCCGCTGACTTCTTGACCGTAGCTGATCGGCAGCAGCGTCGTCGTATCCTGATCCTGCGCGCGAGCGCTCGCGCCGGGCACAAACAGCAGCAGCAGGATGAAGATCAGCAGACGGCGCAGCATAATTTCAGCGACTCGGCTTGATGGCGACGATCTGAGAGACGTGATCGTGCTCGCGGTTATGCAGCACGCGCCAATCGCCGAAGAAGCCCGCTAGCTCGCCCAAGCCGAGCAAAAAATCAGGGTCAACCTCCGGCTTGATCGCCAAGTAGCGGGTATTGAAGGTCTGGTAGAGGACGCGCCCGCCCGGTTTGACCGCCATCCGAATCTGGGGCATCAGGGCGCGGTTGAGGAAGCGAAAGACCGCGACGAGATCATAGTTCTCGGTCTCTAGCCCGCCGTCATCGAGGTCAAGCTGGAAGAAATTGACGCTGCGCAGATGACGATTGAAGGCGGCGTCACGCGCGCGCGTCAGCGCCACGCGGCTCACGTCCACCAAATCGACGGTATAACCCTGCTCCGCTAGCCACAAGCCGTTCTGCCCGACGCCCGAGGCGAGGTCGAGCGCGGAGGCAGTGCCGGGTTCGCGCAGCGGCGGCGTGAACTGGAACAAGAGCGGGTCGGGATGCGGGTAGTCATCCGCGTGCTCGCGGTAACGCGCGTCCCACTTGAGACGATCACGGGCGGACATCATTCAGCTTTCCCCCATAGACGGGTGTATACGCGAGCGCATCCGGGACGGCAGCCAACGCTTCGGCATCGCCGGGATACAGCCGCGCCTGCGGGCTGCGCTGGCGGCGTTGGTGCAAGGCGTAAGCATCGCGCAGGGTGACGAAATCGGGCGCTTGCCAGTCGGGGATGCCGAGGCAGTTCATCAGCGCGCGAATGCGCTGACCGCCCGCGCTCGACCAATCCGGCTGTTTGAGCAGAGCATCGGCTGCCGGATTAGCGTTAGTCTTGCGGGCGAGGGTGGCGCTCATGCGCTCGAACAGCTTGCCCGCCTGTTGCAGATCAACCTGCCCCGCCAGCGCCTGCACGTCGGCGGGCAGCGCATCGAGCGCGACGCTGCCGACCGCTTCACCGGAACCGGGCAGCACTGCGCCGTCGAGCGCGCGGTCGAGGCAGCCGGATGTTTGAGTGTAAGGCGCGAAAGTCCTGCTCACGGACGCGGGCGCGCCCTCAGCGCAGGCGCTGATGTCAGCGTCCGCACCGTCAAGTTCGATCAGCAAACAGGGGGCGAGCCGGGAAAGCGCGGGCAGCAGCGCCGGATCGGGCGAGCCGATGATCCGGGTCCAGCCGCCGCGCGGAGGGGCAGCGAACAGCTTGACCGACTGCGGATAAGCTTTGCCGGGGGTCAAGCCGAAGGGCGCATAAGGTTCATAACCAAGCGCGGCGAGCGCATCCACCAGCGGATCAACGACGTTACCGGTGTAGGGCAAGTACAGGCTGTGCCAACAGGTCATAGGCTTTCACCTCGTCCGCGTTCTCCGAACGAGCAGCATAACACAGCATGGTGCTGACGTCCACAAAGCCCAATTCTTCGGTCAATAGGCGATGCTGTTCGGCGTCACCGTCGTCCGCCGCGAACACGAGGTCGCAACCATGCGCCAGCGCCATCCGCAGCGCCGCCGACAACGCCAGCTTGACGAGGCGCGGCGTGTTGATCTCGCTCATGACCGCCAGCGCGATCACATGGGCGGTTTTCGTCACCGGCTGCAAACCGAGCCGGACGGCTCCTACGGGCAGATTTTGGTGATAGATCAGCACGTCGGTCTGCTCGCCCAGCTTGAGCGCGACCGCGTCCGGCTGCACCGCCAGCGGCTCGAAGCCGAGGATGCTGACGTCGTAACAGGTGCTGCTCCACACGTCGCGCCACAGGTCGCTGCCGCGCTTGTCGGTGATCATTTCGAGGCGAACGCCCGCCGGAGCGCGCGGTTTGGGCGGCGCAGGCGGCACGACATCCTTCATGCCTGCCGGGTTATAGACCATGAAGGGTGTTTTCCGTTCCAGTTCGAGACCGAGGTCGGTCAGCGTTTTGCCGAACTGCGGCGGAAACAAGCTCTCGATGTAGCGCACGCGCGGGCGGCGCTCGTACTGCTTCAGACGTTCAAGTCCCTGCTGAATGAACTGTCCGGAAACCCACGCCGTATTGCGCCGGGGAGTCACGTAGTTGAGGTCGGCGAGGCGCAAATCGGGATGATGCACCACTTCCACGAAACCGACGGTCTGCTGCTGGACGCCCAAGCCCAAATGAGCGTGATTCAGATGATCCTGAACGCGCCGCAAGACTTGGCGAACCTCCTTGACTGCTGCCGGTTCATCCATGATTAAAAGACTCCATTAGATCAATGATCAACATTATAATGATGCTCATCAGTTTATCTGATATCCTACTATCTGGCGAATGGCAAATGACAGGCAAATGCAATGAGAATTTATACCCGTACCGGTGACGACGGGACGACCAGCCTCTTTTCGGGGGGACGAGTCCCCAAGCATCATCTGCGCGTCGAGAGCTACGGCACGGTTGACGAACTCAACTCGGTGATCGGGCTGGCGCGCGCGCAACAGGTCTCTGCGCCCGCCGACGCCGAACTGGCGCGGATTCAGCATCAACTGTTCAATCTAGGGGCGGATTTGGCAACCCCGCTGGCGGCGCCGACCAGCTATGTCGTCCGCATGGATGCTGAGTCGGTCGCGTGGCTGGAAGCGGCAATCGACCGGATGACGGCGGCACTGCCCGCCTTGAGCTACTTCATCTTGCCCGGTGGATCGCCAAGCGCAGCGACGCTCCACATCGCGCGGACGGTCTGCCGTCGCGCCGAACGCCTGACCGCTCAGCTTCAGGAGCAGGAAGCACTAGGCGAGCAGGTGCTCCCCTACCTCAACCGGCTGTCCGACTACCTGTTCACGCTGGCACGTTGGGAAAATCAGCAGGCAGGCATCTCCGAAGAGAAATGGGCGATTAAGCCTTAAACAGCAAAAAAGGCGACCAGCTAGGTCGCCTTTTTGTTTACGTTATCGCAATGCTAATCAGCCATGCAACCAGAGTTCGTCGCCGTCACCTTCCATGACCCAGCCGGTGAGTCCATTGCGGCGCACGCGCCACCAAGCATAACCTTCAGAGGCAAGCGGTCCATCGAGCACAGTAACACGTTGACCCGCCCATAGTTCGCCGAGCACTTCTCCGCTCGCGCAAATTCCGACGTAGACCTGCAAGTGATTACCCGCCTTGGTGACGTTGGCAGACGCCGCTGGCGTAAGCGCGCTGGTCGGGTCGGCGAAAGTTGCTGTCGGGAGGGAAATTTCGGTGATATTGTCGGCAAGCAGCACGAACACGTCCGGGTTAACGCCAAGTCGCTGCTGGATGTTGGCGTTGGGCGCCTGCGAAGCTGCGGTCAAGTCGGTAACTTCGATATTTACCGGCGACTCACCGATCCCATAGGGATCGCAACTGTCTACCGGAGAGTACTGCGACTGCTGCGCAGCGACGACGTTCAGTCCGGTGAAAATGACGATGCCGATAATTAAGATACGCTTTAGCATTGCTTAATGCCTTTACTGATATTCATTCTTTCAGTGTGACACAGTCCGTTCCATTTGTGAAGAGTGATTTTGGTCCGCTAGCGACGGCTGGACGCGCTTCACGGTCGATTTCCCCGTAGGAATAATTGAGGAATAATTGAGATTAGGATTCTCTCATCTTCAAAATTGCGATTTATACATTATTAGGATCGGCGAAACACGGCTTGGCGCTGAATCTGACCGTCGCATCGCTATGAAGCGGGCGGGTATAATAGCCGCCTTATGCAGATCGGATTGAACGCGCACCTACTCTCCGGGCGAGCGGGCTACCGCAGCGCCGGAATTCACGGCTACATCGACGGTTTGCTGCGCCATTTGCCCGCCGCCGTGCCCGACGACTGGCGTTTGACCGCCTTAGTCGGCGCGGCGAACATCATGCAAATCGACGGCGTGACCCTGCGCCGCTCGCGCATCGATACCGAAGCGCCGCTGCGCCGGATCGTCTGGGAGCAGGTGGCGCAGCCGTTCGCGCTGGGCGGGCTGGACTTGTATCACGCGCTGGCGTTCGTCGCGCCGCTGGCGATCACCGTGCCGTCGGTCGTGACGATCTACGACCTGAGCTTCATCCACTATCCGCAGCGGCTGCCCGCCGCCCGCCGCCTATATCTGCGGCTGTTCACCGGCCTGACCTGCCGCCGCGCCCGCCGCGTGATCGCCATCTCGCACAGCACCGCCCGCGACCTGACGGCGACTTTGGGCATCCCTGCCGACAAAATCGACGTGGCTGCTCCCGGCTGCGATCCGGCGGTCTATCACCCGCTGCCCGCCGAGCAGATCGCGGCGTTCCGGCGTAAAAACGATCTGCCGGAACGCTTCTGGCTGTTCGTCGGCACGCTGGAGCCGCGCAAAAATCTGCCGGTGCTGCTGGAAGCCTACGCCGCCCTGCGCGACCGCCCGCCGCTGATCATCGGGGGCGGCAAAGGCTGGGACTACGACGCCATCTTCGCGACGGTCGCCCGCTATCAGCTGGAAGACTCGGTGCGGTTTGTCGGATTTATCCCATCGGAAGATTTGCCGATCTGGTACAATTGCGCGGAAGTGTTCGTTTATCCCTCGGTGTTCGAGGGATTCGGTCTGCCCGTTCTCGAAGCGATGGCGTGCGGCACGCCCGTGATCGTGTCGGATGCGTCGTCGCTGCCGGAAGTCGCCGGCGATGCCGGACTCTGTGTACCGCCCGACGACGTCGGCGCGTGGACGGCGGCGCTCCAACGCGCATGGGATGATCCGGATTGGCGGCAGGCAGCGCGCGAGCGCGGCAGAGTCGAAGCCGCGCGGTTTACGTGGGCGCGCACGGCGGAGCAAACGGTCGAGAGTTATCGCAAGGCACTGGGATGATGGTTGAACCCCGCGAGGCGGTTGACGCTGCGACGACGGCGGCGAGCGCTCAGGCAAAGCAGCGCCGCAATTTCAAAGAACCGGTTTGGCTGATGCCGTTCGTCGACGTGCTCTTGGCTTTGTCGCGTTCGGGTTGGCGTATTTCGTCCGCTATCGAACTGCAATTGATCGCCCCGCTGCTGGAGATCAACCGCGCGCCCTTCGAACCCTACATCCCCTACGCCGTCATCTTCGTCATCTGGCTCCAATTCAACTATCGCGGCAGCGGCTTGTACAAGGTCGTGCGCGGGCGGACGTGGCTCGAAGAGGTCTACACGATCATCAACGGCGTCACCAGCGCGACCGTCATCCTGCTGGCGATCAGCTTCGTCTTTCAGCCGCTGGTCTTCAGCCGCTTGATGATGGTCTACGTCGCCGCGATCACGATCGTGCTGCTGGCGTCGGCGCGCATCGTCCGGCGGTATCATTTACGCGCGGCTGCGCGAGCGCGGCATCGGCGTTCAGCGCGTGCTGGTCGTCGGCGCGGGCGACGTCGGGCGCTCGGTCCTGCGCACCATGATCGCGCGCAAGGATCAGGGCTACGTGCCGGTCGGCTATCTCGACCACGACCCGGAACAGGCGCGCGTCGATCTGGGGCGCGTCAAGGGCTTAGGCGGCATCGACAACCTTGAAGTCGTCCTCGACGAACAGCAGGTCGATCACGTCGTCATCACGCTGCCTTGGGCGTACCACGACCAGATCGTCGACCTGATCGAAATCTGCCAGCGCGCCGAACGTCGACGTCAGCGTCGTCCCCGACGTCTTCCAGTTGAATTTGCGGCAGGTGCTGGTCGAAAATCTCGACGGCATCCCGCTCTGCGCGTCAACGGGCACGTCCCCTTCCGCGCGAGCAGCCGCCTGTTCAAGCGCGCGCTCGACCTCGCGCTGATCCTGATCGCTTCGCCGGTGCTGCTGCTGCTCGGCGGGCTGGTCGCGCTGGCGATCCGGCTCGAAGGGCCGGGACCGATCTTCTACAGCGCGCCGCGCGTGGGCGAAAACGGTCGTGAGTTCCAAATGATCAAGTTCCGCAGCATGATCCGCGACGCCGATAAGCTGCGCGAGGAACTGATCCGGACGCAGGAAGTCGATCCGCGCCACCCTAAGATCAAGAACGACCCGCGCATCACCCGCGTCGGACGCTTCATCCGCACGACCAGCCTCGACGAACTGCCCAATCTCGTCAACGTGCTGATGGGGCACATGAGCATCGTCGGTCCGCGCCCACCCACGCCCGACGAAGTCGATCTGTACGAACCCTGGCACATGCAGCGGCTTCAAGTCAAGCCGGGCTTGACCGGCTTGTGGCAGGTCAGCGGGCGCAGCGAAGTCCCCTTCGACGAAATGTGCCTGCTCGACATCTACTACATCGAAAACTGGTCGATGCAGCTCGACGCGCAAATCCTGATGATGACGATCCCGCGCGTGCTGCTCCGTCAGGGCGCCTACTAAATCGTCGCTCCCAGCACTTCAGGTGGTGGGAGCGAGCGAAACAAAAACGGGACACTGTTGTGTGTCCCGTTTTTGTTTGCTTGCTCACAGCGACTACGCTGTAGGAGCATTCAAGTGAACGCCCCTATAAGCGCAGCGATCACCCCGCGGTGGTCGGCTCGACGGTCGCCTCAGCGCCGTTGAGCGCATCCGCCGCCACGAAGTTGAGCACGCCGCCGTCATAGCTGATTTGAAGCTGGCTGCCGTTGATCTGATAGCCAGTCGCCGCCACCAGCGCCGTGAAGTAAGCGTTTTCTTGATCCTGAACCGGCTGCTCGCACGCCATCAGCGTCGAATGCAGGTTGCCAACGGTCAAGGATGTACCGCTGTACTGGAACGCACCACCGTAGCTGTTGCAACCCGCGTTGCCGCCGATGCCGTCCTGCGTAAAGGTGAGCAGCACCGCCGGGTTATCGAGCGCAGCCTGCGGATTGTCGAGGCTGCCGTAGGAAGTCAACACCCAAGTGGTATTCGCCAGCCCGCCGAGCGTCGGATCAGTATTGACCAAGGTCGCCGTCGGTGCGGGCGTCGCCGGGGATACTATCGGCGCGCTCATCGGATCGAAGGCGAACGACTGGATGATCGAGTCGAGCGTCGTCAGCGACGGCATGAAGTCGGTCGGAGCCGCGCTGTTGAGGGTCGTCACGCTCTGCGTTAAGTAGTCGTTGAAGGTCGCCGCGAAGCTTTCCATGTTGAAATCTGCCGGGACTTCCGCCGGGAACAGAGTCGTCGTCAGCGGGAAATTGGCGGAGACGAGCGTGCTGCCGTCGGCGCTGATCCCCGCGAAGACGTAGCGGAATTCGCTGCCGACGAAGGGCGACACGTCCTGGCGGTAGACGGTCACGTAGCTGACGCCGCTGAACGCGCCGGTATCGACGTACTGGGCGCGGGCGCGGATCACCTGCGCGGCGGGTGCGACCGGCAAGAAGGGCAGATTATTGACGTTAGAAGTCTGGTCAGTCGTCATGTACTGCGCCAGATCCGGGCGCTGGGCGATCAACGTTTGCAGGAGCTGAAGCTGCTGCTGTGCGTAATCGTAACCTGCGAAATCCGCCGTGTTGTAGACACGAACGCCGCCCGCACCCTCGAAGAAGGTTTCCGGGGCGGGCGCATTGTTGTAAAGGACGAACTGGGTATGCTGGACTTCAGGACCGCCGGGTTGATCAAGCGTAGTCGGGTCGCCGGGATACCGGGTGATGCTCACGCCAGTGGCGAGCGTTGACGGGAAATTGAAGCTGAAGCCGTCAAAAGCGACGGTATGGCTGGTGCTGTCCTGCGCCAGCACCGGCAGTGCGAGCAGCGCAATCAGCAGCGCGTAGATCCAAGTTTTAAGTCTCACAGTTTGCATCTCCTCTTTCGCGTTTCATCTACAGCGAAGATTACAGGATGCTTTACGTTATTTCAACCCACGTTAAGCCTATGCTCAGCCGCCGGAATCAAAACGCCGGGTCGTTTCCGCGCCCGGCGTGCTCGATTGTGCTGATTTGACGCTAGCTGAAGCGCCGCCGATGCTGTTCGATGCGGGCGATCAACTGGACACGGGCATCGCTTGGGGGCAGGTTTTCCACCATGCGCTGAGTCTCCGCGAGAAGATCAAGTCCTAAAGGGTGGTTGCCGCGCTGGAGTTCCAAGTCAGCTATGACGAAGTGGAGGTTCACCAGCTCGAATTCGTTTTCGAGCGACTCCCAGCCCTGCCGCGCGACCGCAATTTTCGCCTCGGCGTCGGCAAAGCGTCGCATGTAGATGTAGGTCATCGCCAGCATCGTGTTGGTCATGGCAATGTGATGCGGCAATTTCAGCTTCTCGAAACCGGCGAGCGCATCGCCCAAGTAGCTCAGTGCCAAGTCAAACAGGTCGCCGACGTAGGCGCGCACGCCTTCCTCATAGAGCAAGGTGTAATCGCGTCCAGTTAAGTGATCCGGCTGCACGTACTTGCGGGCGAGTTGGAGATGGGCATCGCTCTGCTTGTTCAGATCCGATTCCTCGCGGTAGGCAATCGCCAGCGTACTATGGGCGTCAGCCATGCCAGAGGCATCATCGACCCAGCCATATTCGCTCAAGGCTTGCTTGGCATAGTGGAGCGCGTAGACGGTATCCCCCTGCCGAATGTAATAGTGAGCACACTGGCGATTCAGCTTCGCCGACAATTCGTTCATGCCGTGTTTGCGGGCGATCAGCCCGGTCTGGCACATGTGGGTGAACAGCACATCCGGGATCTGGACGTTCGGGTTGTAGTTGAACGCCTCGATCAACTGAATGTAGGCTTCGAGCAGGTTCTGAACCTCAGCGGGCGCTGCGGTCATGACGGCAGCTTGAGCACCGGCGAGATCGCTCAAGCGCAGCAGGGCGCGGCGGAAGAAGCCCCGAAAGAGATTGTCGGCAGGATACGGGACGTCACGGCTGGCGTCCGCAACCGCCTTGAACCACTCGGCATGAGTTGAGTCCAGCAAGACGGCGACCAGCACTTCCATGATCGCTTTGACGGTCGCGTCGAAGAGCGGCTGAACCGGCAGCGCTAGAATCAGCGTGCGCTGGACGAAGGCGTTGTTCTGCGCCAGCCAAGCCGGGACGCTCGCCAAATCCGCAATCTCTTGGAGATCGTCGTAGAGGGTGTAGTCTTCAGGGTGTTGTCTGAGGTAGTCGTCGCTTCGCATCGTTGATCTACTCGCAGCAGGTAAGCGGGCGAAAGGTGACATCAGCACGAAAGTGCGGCGAAGGCGTGCAAGAGAGCGAAGTCAGAGCGAAGGCAGCGTCAATGCCGGGTCTGGGTTGAAAATGCGCGGGCAAACATCAGCGCTGCTGCCGGAAAGGCTCAGCGGCGAGAACACCACGTAAAGATGAGATTGTGAGCAGGTCTCAACTATAACTGTAAGGATGACAGCATAGAGGATCTATCAGATTACATAGCCCTAAGCAGATCCACTACAACCACAGATTAAGGATACATGAGAATCGGGAAATAGTGCGGGAAAATTTACAGATTTTTCAGATTTGTAACGTTACGGGGAGCTGAGCAGCGGCGGTGATGCCGCCGCTGTTCAGGAGAAACTCAACTGGCGGGTTCAAAGCGCTTGATCGTGCCGCCGCCGATATCGACGACGTAGAGTTCGTTCGCGCTCGTCCTGCCCGAACGCGCTGATCAAGTTGCCGGTGCCGCGCATGAAGAAATCACTCTGCCACGTACCGGAATCGTCGCGGTAGGCGATACCAGATGTTGCCCGTGCCGTAAGTCGCCGTAGAAGTAGACGCCATCCAACTGCGGCAGCGCCGACCCGCGATAGACGTAGCCGCCGGTCACGGCGATACCGCTGCCGTCAAAATGCGAGTATTCGGCAATCGGCAGCGTCATATTCGCCGGAGCGGGCGCGCCGCTGTAGGGATGAGTCGCCTCGTAGGCGTTCCAGCCGTAGTTCTCGCCGCCGGGATCGCCAGCGGGCTGGAAGTCGATTTCTTCCCACGCCGCCTGTCCCACGTCGCCGATGTAGAGGTCGCCGGTCAAGCGCGTCGAAGCTGAAGCGCCATGGATTGCGCAGCCCATACGCCCAGATTTCCGGCTGCGCGTCCGGCGTATTCACGAACGGGTTGTCGGTCGGGACGGTATAGCCGTCAGCGCTCACGTCGATGCGCAGGATACTGCCGAGCCACGTATCGAGGTTCTGCCCGTTGCCCTGCGGGTCGCCCGCCGAGCCGCCATCGCCAAAGCCGACGTACAGATACGCCGTCCGCGCCGAATGCCAGATCGCCGCCGTTGTGATTGGCATAGGGCTGCTCTGCGTCAGGATGATGGTCGCGCTGTTGGGGTCGGCGGCGTCGGGGTTATCCGCCGAGACGTGATAGCTGGCGAGAACGGTATTGCCGCGTAGGTCGGTGTAATCGACGTAGAAAACGCCGCTGGTGGCGTAATCTGGCGCGAACGCCAAGCCAAGCAGCCCGCGCTCGCTGTAGCCGCCGTTGAAGACCTCCGGGCTGATCAGGTCGGAGATGTCGAGGAACGGTCTGCTCGCCAGCGTATACCCCGGTACTGTCGCCGATGATCCAGATTTTGCCCGGCTGCGTGACGACGAACAGCCGCCCGCTGCCATCGCCCGCGTGGGTCTAGAAACAGCGGGCGGTCGAAGCCGCTGGCGACCGGCACCAAGCTGGATACCCGCCGGTTCGGGCGGCGTGCTGCGCCCGGCTGCCGTCGTAGACTCCTGCGCCTGGAGCACCCCGGCTGCCAAGCACACGAGTACAACCATCAACACCTTCAATTTAGCCATCGTACCCTCTACGGCTTGCTTTACAGTCATCAGGCGCAGCGCTGGTGCCGTCGACGACACACCAGCAGCTTAACCCGAATTGTTATTCTACCGCATTTCCGGTCCGGCGACGCCGATCACCAGCGCGTCGGGGTTCAGGTAGTGGCGTGCCGCCGCCAGCAGATCAGCGCTGCGTCATGCCGTAGATCATGTCGCGGTAGTTGACCAGATAATCCAGACCGAGGTTGTAGGTTTCGATATTGCGCAGCGTGTAGGCGATGCCCTCGTTGCTCTCCAGTTGCAGCGGCAGATGCCCGACGAAATAGGCTTGGTTGTCCGCCAGATCGCTTTCGTCGACCGGCTCGCTGACCAGCCGCCGCACCTCGTCGCGGATGCGCTCGATGGCCAGTTCGACGTTCGCCGGGTTGACGCCCGCGACCACGCTCCACGGTCCCGCGCCGAAGCCGCCGTCAACTTGGCTGTAGGCGTAATACGCCAAGCCAAGTTCCTCGCGCACGCTCTTGCCGATGCGCCCCATCATGCCGAACTGACCGAGCACGCTGTTGACCAGCGTCGCCGCGTGATAATCGGGGCTGAAGCGCGACGGACCCGGCAAGCCGAGCACGATGTCGGACTGGGTTTTGCCCGGCAGCGCGACGACCTCGCGCCGCCCTTCGCGTGATCGGCGGCACGGCGGGCATGGCGGGTTCGGCGGGCTGGTCGGGATTCGTCCAGTCGGCGAAGCGGGCGCGCACGATCTCGACGGCGTCCGCCGCCTTGACCGCCCCGACGATCACGATGATCATGCCGCTGCGGTCCATAGTGCTTGGCGTGGAACGCCTTGAGATCGGCGACCGTCAGCTTGGCGACGGTCTGCGGCGTGCCGCGCATGCTGTAGTGATAGGGATGGTCCGCCGGGTAAAGCGCCTCGTGAAAGGCGCGGTTGGCGCGGTAGCGCGTGTCTTGCGCGCGAATTTGCAGCCCGGTCAGCATTTCGCCGCGCAGCCGCTCGACCTGCTCCGGCGGGAAAGTCGGCGTGGCGCAGCACGTCCGCCAGCACGTCGATCAGCGTGGGCAGGTCTTCCGCCAGCGACTTCCCGGAAAAGCCGGTCGTATTGGTGCCGGCGCTCACGTCGACGTCCGCGCCGATGCTTTCCAGCGCTTCGTTGATGGCGTCGAAGTCGCGCTGTCTGAGCGCCGCGCATCAGCGCCGACGCCGTCAGCGCCGCCAGCCCGTTTTGCTCGGCGGATTCGTAAATGCTGCCCGCCCGCAGCGACCCGGCGATCACGACCGACTGCGCGTCAAACTTTTCGTACACCAGCACGACGATGCCGTTCGCCAGCGTCACGCGCGTGATATTCTGCGAACTTGGCAGCGAATGCCCACTCTGTAGGTCGCTCATGCGTATTCCTCCCCAGTCTTCGTCTTCGTCGAATTCGCCTTCGTCGCCGGTCGGGATGAAGATGCCGACGGTGCGGTTCTGCGGGCGCAGATAGTGCGCGGCGGCGGCTTTCACGTCGTCGAGCGTCACCGCTTCGAGGTTGGCGACGTAATTCTCGAACCACGTATAGCTGGTGATGTTCTCGGTGAACGCCAGCCAGAACGCCTGCATGGTCACGCGCTCGCTGCTGTAGGCGAACAGACGCGCGCGCCTGCTTCTTGGCGCGGACGAGTTCGGCTTCGGTCACGTCGCCGTTGCGCAGCCGGTCGATCTCGTGGTCGAGCGCCGCCTCGACCGCTTCGGGCGACTGGTCGTCGCGGACGACCACGTTGATCGATGTACATGAACGGGTCAATCGTCTGGGTCATGCTGCCATCGACCGACGCCGCCAGTTCGGTCTCGACCAGCGCTTTGTAGAGGCGGACTGGTCTTGTTGTCGATGCCGCCGCCGCCCATGCCGTCCGGTCCGCACAGCAGGCTGTTGATCAATTCGAGCTTGAACCAGTCGGGGTCGGTGGCTGCCGGGACGCGATAGCCGATCTGGATGAAGGGGGTCGCGCCGGGGCGCTCGACGCGCACGCGGCGCTCGCCCATCTGCTCCGGTTCGGGGCGCATGAACAGCGGTTTCGGCTCCGCCGCCGGGATCGGCTCGTAGAGTTCCTTGATCCGCGCCAGCAGTCTCGGCGCTGTCGAAATCGCCGACCGCGACGGCAATCGCGTTGTTGGGCGCGTAGTGCTGCTTGTAGTGGCTGTAGAGGTCGTCGCGGGTCATGGTGTGCAGGTCGGTCATGTCGCCGATGATCTCGTGGTGATAGCCATGCACGCGGAAGGCCGCCGCCTGCACTTCCTCGCCCAGCCAGAACATCGGCGAGTTTTCCGACCCCTGCCGCTCGGAGATGATCACCGTCCGCTCGGATTCGACTTCTTCGGGGTCGAACTTGGCGTTGATCATGCGGTCGGCTTCCAAGCCGCAGCGCGAGGTCGATCTCGGCGGCGGGCAGCGTCTCGTAATAGGCGGTGTAGTCGAGGAAGGTCTGCGCGTTCCACGAGCCGCCGACGCGGTCAATCGCCTTGTCGAGCATCCCCGCCGGGAATTGATCGGTTCCCTTGAACATCATGTGCTCGACCCAATGCGAAATGCCGGTCGTGCCGGTGCGCTCGTTACGGCTGCCGATGCGGTAAAGCACCCACCAGCTCATGATGGGCGCGCTGTGGACTTCTTTCAGCAAGACGACCATGCCGTTGCTGAGGACGTGTCTCGTAACGCTGCTCACGGCTGCTCCTTGTAAAAAATTCAAACGTGTCTAGACGATTGTAGCGGAGTTTCTTCAAAGCGGGGTGAAAGCGAGCGGAACTTCAAAGACAATTCATACACTGCTGCAGGTGACGGGGGCTTTGCACGATCTGACCTCACCCCCTCGCAGCTGAAGCGAGGTGAGTTGCTAGCTCCGAATCTCAAACGATTCAAGCAGGTCTACACGAATTCAAACGACCTCGACCGGCTTCGTTCACGTCTCGGACGTCTGCGGAATCGGTCGTCGCGGTGCCGCTTCGGTCTCGCAGCGCTCGGCGTCCCACAGGCATTGATTGTCCGGCGCGAGCACGCAGTGTTCGACGGGACCGCCGCAGGTGGTGCAGCTTCCGCACTCGCCCCAGACGCCGCTGTTCTGCGGCGCGGGCGTCGAGATCGGCTGACCGGCGTATTGGTACGGCGGCGCGACGTAAGCGCTGCGCACCGTGATCGGAATTTCGACCAGATAGGTCGCTGCTCAGATAATCCCAGAGGACGTAGCAGGTCTGCTCGCCCTGCTCCGGGTTGGCGCAGCCGACGAAGCGCCCGCGCTTGTCGAGCTTGGGCGGGTTCGGGTCGTCGGGGACGGTGCTGAACTGCTGCCACGGGAACTCGTTCGGGATCGACAAGGCGACCCAGAGCGTGCCGTTGCTGGGCACGTGCAGCAGCGAGGTCAGGCGATGCAGCCGTCGCCGAGCGTCAGCACCGGGTACAGTCGGTCAGCGTCGCGCTTCGGCGGTCGCTTCAGCCTCGGCGGTCGCCACCGGGGAAATTCGGGCGTCGCGGCGGCGTTTTCCGCCAGCGCCATCCGGCAGGTCTCGTTATCGACGGTAATTTGCAGCGGTGGTACGGGATCGTTCTGCCCCAGAACGAACATGACCGAGGTCAGCATCAGAATCAGGGCAAGGGCGAGGGTGATTCGGCGCATCAAGGTACTCCATTGGGTGAGAAGGTTAATCGCTGCCGGCATGATCCTGCTCGGCAAGCTGGAAGAAGGAAAGGCTGGCTTCCATATCGTCGGTCTTATCCATTTCCATCGTCATCGACGGCGGGTGCGGCAGGGCGCGCAGCAGCGGCAGCAGCGCGGCGTAATCGAGCACGCCGCCGCCCAGACCGCCGTGAATGTCGAGCACGCCGTCGTTGTTGTTGGTGTGGACGTGGACGAGGTAGGGCTTCATGGTTTCGAGCCACGTCGTGAACGGCACGTCGGAATACAGATGCGCGTGTCCCACGTCGAGACAGGCGCGCAAATTCGGGTGATCGAGGGTCTTGAGCACGTCGCCGATGATGTCGGGGTCGAACTCCCACATATTCTCGACGGCGACGGTCACGCCCAGCGTCTCGGCGTAGTCGGCGATCTCGCCCCAGAAGGCGACGTTGCGCTGCTGCCAACCCTTGCGGTAGTCGTCGGTGTGAATGGCGGCGATGAAGTTGGCGTGCAGCACGACGATCTTGGCGCCGAGTTCGGCGGCGATGCGGATCGAGTGGCGGAAGCGTCCCTTGCAGACCGCGTTGATCTGC
This sequence comes from uncultured Chloroflexia bacterium, assembly GCA_963848465.1. Classification (GTDB taxonomy): domain Bacteria; phylum Chloroflexota; class Anaerolineae; order Aggregatilineales; family Phototrophicaceae; genus Flexifilum. The sequence continues at coordinate 212,279 of CAWKDY010000025.1, forward strand.
GCGTCCGGGCTGCCCGCCGCCATGTCCATGAAGGGACCGTGCATCGTGATCAGCCCCGGCACAGGTTCGAGCAAGCGCTGATAGCGCGCCAGCACGCCGCGCCAGTCGCCGTCGAGCGTATCGGCATAGGCGAACGCCATCACCTCGATCCCCAGACCGAAGCGCACGGCGAGATCAACGCAGGTTTCGACGTTTTTCGGACTTGCGCTTAACAGCACCCGGTCGGTCACGAGAACCTCGATTTCGCTAAATCCCCCTGAACACAGTCTACACCCGATCATTTTATGACAGCAACCGTTACCGGCTACACGACCGGCTGGCGCTTGTCCTCGACCGCGCGCACCGCGTCGGCGATCACGCTCATGCCTTCGTCGATCTGCTCGTCGGTGATGTTGAGCGGCGGCAGGAAGCGGATGCAGTTGCTGTACAACCCGGCGCGGATGGTGATCACGCCGCGTCGCAGCGCCTCGTTGACGATCTCGACCGTCTGCTGCGGCGGCGGGCTGCTTGCTCAGCGGGTTGGTGACCAACTCGATCAGCAGCATGGGACCCAAGCCGCGCACGTTGTCCACCAGCGTGGATTCGCGGTCGATGCCGACCAAATGCTGGCGCATCCGCGCGCCGACCGCCTCAGCCCGCTCCAGAAACTCCGGCTGGCGGATCAGCTTGATGGTCTCGATAGCGGCGGCGCAGGCAATCGGGTTGCCGCTGTAGGTGCCGCCCAGTCCGCCCGGATGCGGCGCGTCCATGATCTCGGCGCGCCCGGTCACCGCCGAGAGCGGCATCCCGGCAGCCAGCGATTTCGCCGTCGTGATCAGGTCAGGCACGATGCCGTAATGCTCGACGGCGAACAGCTTGCCGGTGCGCCCGAAGCCGCATTGGATCTCGTCGCTGATCATGACGATGCCGTGCTCGGTGCAAATCTCGCGGATGCGCTCCAAGAAGCGCTGCGGTACGGGGATAAAGCCGCCCTCGCCCTGCACCGTCTCGACCACAATCGCGGCGACGGCGCTGGGATCGACCTGCGCGATCAAGGCGTTGTCGAGCCGGGCGATGCAGTCGTCGAGATACTCCTCCTCGGTCATGCTGGCGGGTCGGCGGTAGAGGTTGGGGAACGGCAGGCGGTAGATTTCCGGCGCGAAGGGACCGAAACCCCTTCTTGAACAAGCCGTACTTGCTGGTCATCGAGAGCGTCAGGTTGGTCCGCCCGTGATACGCGCCCTCGAAGACGATGATCGCGGCGCGCCCGGTGTGGGCGCGGGCGATGTTGATGGCGGTCTCGACCGCTTCCGCGCCGCTGTTCATGAAGACGGTCTTCTTGGGAAAATCACCCGGCGTGATCTCGTTCATCAGTTCCGCCGCCTCGACGTAGGGTTCGTAGGTGCCGACGATGGCGCACAGGTGGATCAGCTTTGCCGCCTGCTCCTGAATTGCGGCGACGACGGTCGGCGGGCAGTGACCGACCGCCAGCACGCCGATCCCGCCCGGCGAAGTCGAGCAGCGTGTTGCCGTCGGCGTCGGTGACGGCAGCGCCCTGCGCTTCGGTCACGGCGATCGACGAGGCTTTCGCCGCGCCGCGCGGGGTGGCGGCTTCCCGGCGCGCGGCGATCTCGCGGCTTTTGGGTCCCGGCACTTCGGTGATCAAGTTGATGGTTGGCATGAGTTTTTCCGTATAATGGTGAACTGGCGCAAACACAGATATGCATCATCTTAACTTAAAACGTCGGCTTCGTCCACGCCGACCAGCCCAGTTTGAGGAGCAACGATGACTTACGAGGAACTTGAGGCGCGAATCAGCACGTGGGCGGCGGATCAGCCCGCAATTCGCGCGATGATCGTGATCGGATCACGGGCGCGGGGCAACGCCGATCAATGGTCGGATTTAGACCTGCTGATCTTCACGACCGATCAAGCGCGCTATGCGAGCGATCCGAGCTGGACGAGCAATTTCGGGCGGACGCTGCTGACCTACATGGAGCCGACCTCAGCCGGGGATCCGGAATGGTACGTGCTCTACGAGGGCGGGCTGAAGATCGACGCCGTGATCATGCCGGTCGCGGACGACGACGCTCGATCTGGAGACGATGGTGCAAGCCTTCGAGCATTGGGACGCCTTCCGGCGCGGCGCGACCGTGCTCTACGACCGCGATGGATCGCCGCGCCAGTTCGCGCCCAGAGCCGCCGAAGCCCCGCCCCGCGCCCACCGCCGCCGAGTTCGCCAACGTCGTCAGCGGCGTGCGGTTGGCGGCGGCCACGACGGCGAAATTCATCGCGCGCGGCGACTTCTGGCGCGCGCAGCACTGGTTCGCCAACGACCTGCACCCGCATCTGCTCAAGTTGATCGAGTGGCAGGCGCAAGCTGCGTCACCGGGGCGCGATACGTGGTTCAGCGGGCGCTTCATGACCGAGTGGGCGGATCAGCGTGCGGTCGCCGCGCTGCCGGGGGTCTTCCCGCAGTTCGAGCGCAAGAGCCTGATGGCGGCGCTGCTGGCGCTGCTCGACCTCACGGGCTGGCTGGGGGCAGAAACGGCGAGCGGCTTCGGCTTCCCCTACTCGCCCGACGTGCACGACGAGATCGCCGCGCTGGTGAAGACCATTCTGGCGAATTCGTAGGGGCGCACGGCGTGCGCCCCTACAGACGTGCTTACGGCGCGGCGAGGACGAAGGTCAGGTTGAAGAAGTTGTTGTTGTCGCTGATCTCCGGCACGAGGCTGTTGACGTCAACCGCGCAGTTCGCCGTGACGTTCCCGCCGCCGCCGGTATTGAGCAGCACCGGGATCGAGACGTCTAGTTGCCCGAACGGGATCAAGCCACTGATGAACTGGTTGACGAAGATGTTCATCGGCGTGAAGTTGCAGGCGACCGCGACGCCCGGCAGCGGCACACCGCTCTGATTGACGACCGTCACGATCACTTGAAGGCTTCGCCCTGTTTCGGCGTGCGGTCGAAGCGCACGTTCGTGATCGTCGCGTCGGGCAGGGTCGGCGTCGAGGTGGCGACCGGCGTCGGCGTGGCGGTCGGCTGCGGCGGCGTCATCACCGGGATGTTGGCGAGGTTTCCGGTCACCATCACGGTGCTCGGCGCGACCCACCCCTGCCGCCCATTCGACAGTTGGATCAACCACCAGCCCGACCCGGTGCTGCTCACGCCGAGAATTGGCGCGCTCTGCCCTTGCAGCAGAGCGCCGATGGGCGCGTAGAGGGTGCTGTCACCTGCGCGGACGTTGGCGTCGAGCACGGCGGTGACCTGCGGATTCTGGGAGACAGCGGTCGGCTGGGGCTGAGACAGCGCCCGACGGCGTCGCGGTCACGATAATCACGACCGGCGCGGCGGTCGTCGGCGTGGCGACGAAGGGCGGCGGGTTGTTGATGACGCGCAGCGGCGCCACGCGCGCGTAGATCACTTGACCGCCGTTCACGAAAACCGTCAAGCGCAGCTCGTACAAGCCGTCGCGCGAAAGCGCCGTATTCCACGTCCCCAACAGGTTGTTGAACACCGGCGCGGGCGAGGGCAGCGTCGCGGGCTGCCACGGCACGCTGATATCCGCCGGAGTGCGCGCATCGATCAATTGGCGAAATTCCAGAAAGTAGCTGGTCATCCCCGGCGCGTTCGCCGTCCCGACGATATTCACGCTGCCGCTGAGGGCGTAAATCGGCGGCGGATAGATGATGCTGACGTTCGGGTCAGTTTGTTGGGCGAAGGCAGGCACCGCCGTCACCAGCAGCGCGAACAGCAGAATAGCTAGGCGTCGTAATGGCATCGCTTGATCCTCTCTGCATTCAGGTCTTCTACTACTATAAAGAGATTCGCGGACTTGCGCACACCGCCCAACCTACGGAATATGCCCAGAATCAAAAATCGCGGCGTCCGCGTCGACGATGACGCGAACGCCGCGACGGCGTTCATTGAGTTGATCTGCTGCGTTAGCTGTTGGCGATCACGCGGTCGAGTTCGCGCGCAAAGCTGGTATCGTCCAGCGGCTTGGGGAAGTAGGCGTCAAAGCCCGCCTCGAAGGCTTCCTGCTTCAACTGCGACGAGTGATACGCTGTGATCGCCACGCAGGGCAAATTCCGCAGCGCCGTTCTGATCGCGGATGTAGCGAACCAGCTCCAAGCCGTCGATCCCCGGCAAGCCCAAGTCGATCACGGCGGCGGTGTAGCTGCGCTTGCCGAGCAGTTCAATCGCTTCCTCTGCCGTCCCGACGACGTTGGTAGCGATATTGAAGTAACCGAGGATTTCTTGCACGACTTCCTGACCATCGAGTTCATCTTCGACGATCAGCACATTCCAGCTTTTCATATTCGACATTCAATTGGCTCCTGCAGTGCGCCTAGCGCATTTCGCTCAATACGCTCGCCACCGCGGGCGTATCGGCAATCAGTTTCAGCAAATCGTTGATAAAGGTTTCCGGACGCAGCGGCTTGCTCAAGTAATTGTGAAAGCCTGCCGCCAGCGCACGCTCGCGGTCGCCGGTCATGGCGTGTGCCGTCAGCGCGATGACCGGGATGTCGATCGTCCTGCGGTCATTCTTGAGCATGTGAACCATCTCCCAGCCGCTCATTTCCGGCATCGATAGGTCAGAGATGATGAACTTGGGGCGGTGCTTGCGCGCCTGCTCCAGCCCTTCACGCCCGTTCGCCGCCGTCAGCACCACAGCGCCGTACATTTCCAGCAAGATCGCAGCGACTTCCAAGCTATCCGGCTCGTCCTCGACGACGAGGATTTTCTGCCCTTGCAGCAGCTTGAACGCATCGATATTGGTCATGAGGCCACCTTTTCAGTGACGGCTTCCATTGGCAGCGTCACCGTAAAGGTACTGCCTTCGCCGACAACACTCTGCACCTGCACGGTTCCATTCATCGCCATGCACAGCTTCTGCACGATTGCCAAACCGAGACCGCTGCCGCCGTGAACGCGCTTCGACGAGCCATCCACCTGTCGGAAGCGCTCGAAAATCATCTGGTGCATGTGCATGGGAATGCCGATCCCCGTATCCTTCACGGCGATCACGAGATTGGTGCCGATTTGGGTCAGCTTCAAGGTGACGCTGCCCTGATCGGTGAATTTGAAAGCGTTGCCCAGCAGGTTGGTGATGATCTTGGTGATGGCGTCCTCGTCGACGAGAATTTGCGGCGGAACCGACGGGTCGATGTTGCGCTTCGAAGTCCAGATGTTTCTCCTCAGCGAGCACACTCATCTGTCCGTGCAGCCGCTCGACCAGCATTACCGGCGCGACTTCGACCGGGACCAACTGCATACGTCCGGACTCGATCCGGCTGACGTCGAGAATGTCGTTGATCAGCGTTAGGAGGCGGTTGGCGTTCGCTTGCGCCCGCGTGATCATGTGCCTGCCGCGCTCGTCAAGCTGCGCGGTCATCAGCATGATGCCCTGAAAGCCGATGATCGCGTTGAGCGGCGTGCGCAGTTCGTGGCTCATGATCGAGAGGAACTCGTCTTTGAGGCGGCTGGCTTCCTGCGCTTCACGGGTGGCGATGCGCAGTTCTTTGGTGCGCTCGTCGACGCGCTTTTCCAAGACTTGGTTGGCGGTTTGCAGGTCGGCGTCACGCTTCTCGATAGTGTCCGCCATGGTGTTGAAGGCAGTCGCCAGTTCGCCGATCTCGTCGTGCGTCGTGACCATCGTGCGCTGCGAGTAATCGCCCGCTGACATCTGCGCTGCGACTTCGCGCAGTTTTGCCAGTGGAACGGTCACGGTTTGCCGTGCAAGGAAACCGATCAGCAGCAGAGCCAGACCTCCCAATGCGATGATGATCGGCGGCAGCGTGCGAACCAGTTGGTCACGCATGTCAAAAAGCCGCCCATATTCGCTGCGGATAACGATCACTGCATCCGTGCTGCCCATCAGCGTAAGCGGCATGTAGGCAGCAAGTTCGGGCGTATTACCGGCATCACGCTCTAGCCCATCGGAAATCCAAACTTGGTTTGACAGCGCCGCTTGGATGCCCGCCGAGGAACCACTGATCAAGCCCAAAGTCGTGCTGCCCGGATACGTCGGTAGCTACCACTTGACCATTGTAGATCAAGCCCGATATGGACGTCGGATCGCTCAAAGTCAAGTCCGTCGAGGAATGCTTCATTCATTTCGCGGGCGACGAGCAGCGAACCAACGACCTCACCCGCCGAGTTTTTCAGGGGGACGGCAGAAGATAGGAAGAGCCGGTTGTTAGAGCCTGGAGTTCAGTCTGGTTAATCGTCAACCCGGTGACCTCAGCGCCCAGCAGTCCGAGCGCGGATAGGCGATCCGCTGCCTCAGAGTGCAAGGTTGACGTCCTCGCTCGAAACGCGGAGCAGACGTTCGCCAGCAGCGTTCACGATGTCGAAATCGCTAAGTCCAAACGAAGAGGCTTCGACAATCGCCACTGAACGCAACCGGGCGAGATTGCCTTGCGCGGCGGCATCGATCAGAGCGGTCGATTTTGCCATTGAACGCGCGGCGTCGATAACCTGCTGCTCCAGCTCGGTGAGATGGCTGCCGATCACGTGGGTTTCCTGCTCAAGCCGCTGCCGCCCCACTTCAACAATCACGTTTTCAATGTTGACGACGACCACGACTAACACGATCAATAGAATGCTGGCGAGCACCATCAGCAGGATCGCATTCAGCTTGGTGCCTAATTTCAGATTTTGGAACGAATTTAGGAGGCGCATACCACTTTCCCTCGTACAAGCATCGGCTATTTGGCTGTGATGAGTCCCAAATTCTGTAGTGAGACCTGTCCCGGTTGAGACGCGAGCCAGTCAACAAACGGCTTCACGAGGTCGGCGCGGTTTGCTACATAGCCAATGCCAAGCTCAGTGAGATACGGGTAGCTAGCTTCATCAGGATTGACACCGCTGATGGACACCGGCTTCGCGCTCGTCCCTGCCGCCTTAATGCCGGGCCATGTCCCGAAGCCAATCGCGCCGACCGTGCCTTCAACCGAGGTAATCATGTCACGCGCGCTTGTGAGAACCGCCGCCGCGCTTTCCGGGAACGCGGTATCGCCAAAGAGATCGGCGCGCAGCGCACCGGTGGCGGTGTCGCCTTCGTCCCGCACATAGACCGCAATCGGTAGATCAGCCCCACCGACTTCTTGCCAATTCGTAATCTCGCCGAAGAAAATCGCCTTGACTTGATCCGGCGTTAGGTCGGTGACGGTAACTTCAGGATGCACGATGAAGGCAACCCCAGCCTGTCCGAGCGTCGCATACTGAAGTCCCTGCGCGGTTTCATCCGCCTTTGGGGTGCGTGCCATCGCCGCGATGTCCAGCGTGCCATCCATGACACCCGTGACGCCGCCGCCAGTGCCCGTTCCGGGCAGGACTTGCAGCGTATAATCGGTTTGTGCTGACTCAAAGTCAGCTTGGAGTGCTGCTAACACCGAGGTGGTGGTGCCGGAGCCGGAAATTGTGAGGACAGTTCTTGCGGGTACTGCCGTCGGCGTCGGGGTTGCTTGCGGAGCCGGATTGCAACCAGTGATCAGCGCCGCGATGAAAACGGGCATAATAAGAGCGGTGGAGCGACGAAGCGATAACATTGGAACTCCTCATAATCTGCATCGTAGACTGCTAGGTAGAAACTAAGCCACATCTGTGAAATCGTGCACAAACGTCGCTGGTTAGTATAGCATTTTAGAAACTAATATAGGAGCTATTTACGCTCGTTTTCACGCCCATTTCATGAATATATGTATCTAATTCATAAACATAAAATCCAGTGCAAAAAACGTCATGAGGATGCGCGCGCATCCTCATGACGTTTAACACTTCCGTATTCGAAGAATTTAATTGGGGATCGCCTCAGCGCAGGCGACGCTCGCGCTTGCCCTCGCCATCGCTGCGGACGCGCGCGACCGGCGTCCCGCTGATCTCGCCCTGAATGGCGGCGTAGAATTCCTCGTCGTAGTTGCGCGTCCGAACGACCACCGGCATCGGCACGGCGTGCCCCATGATGATCGCCTGCTGCTTGGTGTCGAGCCGCGCCAGCACCTCGCGCAAGCCCGCCGCCCCGCTGATCCCGGTGAGCACGGCGGCGATGTCGCGCTCGTTGTCGAGCAGCGCCGTGACCCGCGTCCCGATCTGGCTCATGACTTCTTCGTCGATGCCGCTCGGTCGCTGATCGACGATCAGCATGGTCACGTTGTACTTGCGCAGTTCGCGGGCGATGATGCCGAAAGTCGTCTGGTTGGCGATCTTCGGGTCGAGGAACTTGTGCGCCTCCTCGATGGTGATCACCAACTGCGGCGGCTCCATCGACGAATCGCCCAGCGCCCGCTCGACGCGATCCACGTACATTTCGTGGATGCGGCGCGTCAGGTAGTTGGCGACCAGCATATAGGCTTCCAGCGAGTTGCCGTAGCGCCCGAACTCCAGCACGACGCTTTTACCACGCTCGAACAAGCCAACGATCTGCTGCACGCTGTCGCCCGCCGACTCGGTGGCAAGGAAGTCCCAGCGCTCGAACCGCTGCAAACGCCGCTGGAGCGCTGCCAGCGTCCCGGCGCGGTGCGGCGTATTCGACTCGATGTCCTCCATGTCGTCGGCGTCGGCAGCGATCAGCCGCTTGACCCACGCCTTGCCCCAGCGCTGCCCTAACATGTGCGCCGCGTCGATCATGGCGTCGGAGAGGTTCATGGTCGCCCGCAGCATGTCGATGTCTTCGGGCGTGATCTCGTCGTAGCCGATCTTGACCTCGAAATCGACCTTCGCGCCACGCTTGCGCGACGAGTCAGCGTCGAGCGTGCAGATGCACACGGCCTCGTTAAACAACTGCTTCGAGTCCCTTCGACGGCGTGCCGCGCTCGTCGGGGACTGACCAGCCGTAGTCGTTGTGCATGTCGAAGATCAGGTTGACCGCCTGCTTGCGCGCGATGATCCCCGCGATGATCAGGCGCGTCAAAAAGCTCTTGCCGGTGCCGCTCTTGCCGAAGACGCCAATCGAGCGCTCGACCAGACGCTGCAGGTCAAGGTTGATCTGGGTGGTCTCCAGTTCGAGCGGCGCGCCGACGTTGAAGTGAGTCGCGTCCTCATCGCCGAAGACCGCGTTCACGTCGGCGACGGTCGCGTTCATGACCGGCATGAAGTGACCGGGGATCGTCTTGACCGGCTTGGGCGTCGGCTTGGCTTCGCCGTCGTCGATGGTCAGCATCGGCTGGGCGTTGATCTTGCCGTAAGCCGCCGTGCCGGTGTAGACCGCCGCCAAGAACGGATCGGAGATGTCGGGCGGCGCGCTCTGGATGTCGGGGTTGGTGTTGTCGAGCACGATGTCGGTGATCATGCAGAAGAAACGCTTGCTCTCGCCATGCACGACGATGTAGCGCCCGACGGCGAGGTCTTCGATCTGCACGCCCACGTCCAGCTTGACGATCAGCCCCTTGCTCAGCGACCCGCCGACCACCACGCCGAGCCGCATGTCGTCTGCTCCGGCGAGGTACGAATTCATGCCGCGAGGAAACATTTGTTCTAAGTCGATGGGGTTTTTAGAGAAGTCAGTCACGCTCAAATCTCCATTTTTCGCTGCATTTTGGGGTACCAATATTATAGCACATTTTGCATCTTTGGGGACGATAATTTATGTTTAATGGTAGCGCAACCGGAGTATTTGTGTCCCTAATCAATTACAGGTCGAGATTATGCTCAAAGCTATCCTCCTCGTACTGATCACCGCCGCGCTCGGCAGTTCCTGCTTTGCGCCCTACGCATGGCTGCTCCCGGAGCCAGCGACTGATCTGCCTCAGCCAACGCCAACGCCCGCAACGGCTCCGTTCACCGCCTACTTTCTCAATCTTCGGGATGATGAGCAAGATCAATTCACGATCCTCAAACAGAACCTCGGCAACCGCTATGGTTGGCGCATCGAAGACCTGACCCTCGCCGATTTCGCCCACGCTGATTTCAATCTCGTTGATCCGACGGCGATGGGGCAAGTTCTCGTCCTCGTCGGTGGAACACAGTCACTCACCAGCGATGCGCTCGCAGCAATCCAAACCTACGTGAGCGAAGGCGGCAATCTCGTCATCCTCGCAGGCATAGACAGTGCTTCGCCGGAAGCGTCTTTAGGGGCAAACGACGCCTTGAACGCTTGGTTGTATGAGGATTTTGGGCTGCATTTCAACAACGATTTGATTATCGACCAGAGCAACAACTTTCAATCGCCATTCAATCCCGTCGCCTTAATTTTCAATCATCAGCATTTCATCACAACCAACGCCATCCCCAGTAACGCGGGAATTCTTATTCTGGAACAGCCAAATACGATAACGAGCGCGGAACAACCACCGCAGCACGTCGCAGTGACGTGGCTCGTGAAATCCACGACAAACTCTTACACCAAAATCAACGTTGAGCAAGCACCTACGGGTGACATCGAGAAGGCAGACGAACATCCGCATGGTCCGTTCATCGTAGCCGCTGCCGCCGAAAACACCGACACAGGCGCGCACGTCGTACTGCTGGGCAGCGCGTCTGCCTTCAGTGATACCTATGCCGATTTTAGCAATATCGACAATCTCTCAGTAGCCTTCAACAGCATCATTTGGGCGACCCGGTTTGACGTTTATTTCTCAGCGTTACACGGAACGCCCGAACCGACGCCGAGCCGCTAATCGATCTCAGTCATACAGCGCCCGCAGCGCCGCCCGTAGACTCATGGTCTCGTGCAGATCGGTGCTGTCGCTGAACTGGTCAATCGAGCCGATCCACGTCTGCTCGGCGATCCGCTTGACTTCGGGATCGCTGATCTGCGCGCGGAGTGCATCCGCGAAAGCATCGCCGTGAATCACCTGATACGGTCGTCCGTGAAACGGCGACACCGCCGTCGGCAGCGGATCGGTAATGCCGAGCGCGTTATGCATCCCGGCGACGATGCCGTAGGCTTCGCTCAGCGCTGTTTCACGCTCGCGCCACGTCTCCGCCGAAAGCGCCCGCTGAAAAATCGGCGTCAGGCCGGCGCGCACGCCAACCGCGCGAAACCCGTGCCGAACCATTTCGGATAGGGCGCGTAAACCCGCTCGATCAGGAAACAGAGCATCATCAGGTCGCGGATCAGCCGCGCGGCGATCACGCGCGAGCCGAGTTCGTCGCCCACGTCGCCCGTCCGCCCGACGAACGGCTCTTCCTGCGAAATCCGCATCCAGCCCGCCGCCAGCAGATAAAGCCACACGTCGCGCGGGTAGTAGCTCAGCCGCTCACGCAGCGCGTCGAGGTCGCCTAAGCCGCTGTGATAGACCGCGCCCTCGGTCAGCGTCCGTAGTTTTTGCTGCGGAAAGGTCAGCCAGTCGGCGGGCGTGATCTCGGCGTCAGCGTCGAAATCCAGATAGCCGCGCATGGCGTCAGCAAGCGGTCGACAATCGTGACGAAGTGATCGACCTCGCCCTCGCTGCGTTCTTCGAGCGCGCGGCTGTTCTCGCCGGGAATCGGCACGAAGCTGGTCGGGTAGCCGCGAAACTGGTAGGGCAGCCCGCGCCGCAGCGCTTTGATCGACGGCGGCGACCGTACGCGCCAGATCGTCGCGCTGACAGAAACAGGCGCAGGCGCGGTCCCCAACTGTGATCGCGCGACATGGCGCGTGTCGAAGCCGAGCACCTCCGAGCCGAAGCCAATCAGCGCGGCGTCGTAGCGCAGATCGGGGAAATCGGCGTCGAGGATCGGCTTGACAGCTTCCTCGTAAAACAGGCGGGAGAGTTCTAAACCGGGGATAAAGTCGGGCATGGTAAAGCCTATTGCGTGATGAGTCGTTAGCGGTTCACAATGGCGCAGATTGTAACCCAAAGCAGCGTAATCGCCAAGCGAAGGCTTGCGCCGTTGGTCGGGGCTGGGGATACTCGGCGGCAACATTCTTCTTGAGCAAAAGGACTTTTTGATGGACCAAAAGATTCGCTGGGGCGTGCTCAGCACCGCGCATATCGCCGAAGGACAGGTCATCCCCGCCATCCAGCAGTCGCGCAACGGCGTTGTGACGGCGGTCGCCAGCCGCGACCTGAGCAAAGCGCAGGCGTTCGCGGCGCGCTGCCAGATCCCCCAAGCCTACGGCAGCTACGAGGAACTGATCGCCGACCCGGATATCGACGCGATTTACAACCCGCTGCCCAACGGTCTGCACGCGCATGGAGCATCCAGTGCGCTGAGGGCGGCAAGCCGGTGCTCTGCGAGAAACCACTCGCCAGCGACGCCGCCGAAGCTCAGCAGATGGTGGACGCTTTCCAGCAGCGCGACGTCCTGCTGGCGGAAGCCTTCATGTATCGCTTTCACCCACAGATCGACCGGCTCAAGCAGATGATCGCCGACGGCGCGGTCGGGCAGATGCAGGTGATGCAGGGCGTTTTCAGCTTTGCGATCAGCGACGAGACCAACGTTCGGTTGAACAAAGAACTGATCGGCGGCGCGTTGATGGACGTTGGCTGCTACCCCGTCAGCCTGATTCGCTACGTCAGCGGCGAAGAACCGAGCGAGGTCAGCGCGATGGCGAATTTCGGCGCGCAGTCGGGCGTCGATGAAACACTGGTCGGGCTGCTGCGCTTCCCCGGCGGTGTGCTGGCGCACTTCGATTGCAGCCTGCGCGCCGAGACCGCCAACACCTTCGAGGTGCGCGGCTCTACTGGACGGATTTTGCTGGAACGCGCCTACACGCCCTTCCGCCCCGACCCCAACGTCGCCAGCACGATCCGCTACTGGCACGGCGGCGACTACGAGGAAATCGTCATCCCGCCGACCGACCCCTACACCCTGATGGCGGAGGATTTCGCCGACGCACTGCTCAATCAGCGCCCGCCGCGCTTCTCGATTGCGGACTCCATTGCGCAGATGCGGACGCTGGATCAGTTGTACGCGGCAGCAGGGCGGCAATAAAATCGCGGGTGCAAAGCGCGGCGCGCGGAGTATAATGGGTCACTTCTTAAGAAGCACAATTTTGAAGATCAAGGGATAGGTAATGTCCGACGAAAACAGCGTCAGTGAACTCCGCGCGCAAGTTGACGCGATCAACCTGCAAATTCTCGACCTGCTGACGCGCCGCGCCAACGTGGTCAGCGAGATCGGCAAGGCTGCACACCAAGCTGGGCGTCTCGCACTACGACCCGTCGCGCGAGGCGGAAATGCTGACGGCACTTGAGCAGGCGAACAAGGGACCGTTCAGCAACGAGACGATCAAGGCGCTGTTCCGCGAGATTTTCCGGGCATCGCTGGCGATGGAAGAACAGCAAGCGCGCGCCAAAATCCGCGTTCAGCGCCACTCGCCCGACGAGCGCACCGTCATTCGGATGCCCGACGGCTACGAGATCGGCGCGGGCGGCTTCAGCGTGATCGCCGGGTCGTGCGCGGTCGAAAGCTTCGAGCAGTTGGACGAAGTCGGCGCGGCGCTCTCGGCGCGCGGCGTCCGCATCATGCGCGGGATGGCATACAAGCCGCGCACGTCGCCTTACGATTATCAGGGCATGGGCGAACCGGGCTTGCAGATCGCGCGGCAGGTGGCGGACAAATACAACCTCTACGTCGTCAGCGAGATCATGGGCTTGAGCCAAATTCCGATGATGCTGGACTACGTGGACGTGTTCTGGGTGGGCGCGCGCAACATGCAAAACAGCTTCCTGCTCAAAGCGCTGGGCAAAATCGACCGCCCGGTGATCCTCAAGAACGGCTTGGCGGCGACGATGGAGGAATTCCTCTACGCCGCCGAGTACATCGTCAGCAGCGGCAACCCCAATGTCATGCTGATGATGCGCGGCATTCGCACCTACGAGAAGTGGAC
>CAWKDY010000026.1:0-47083 GCA_963848465.1 uncultured Chloroflexia bacterium
TCATCGTGAGCCTGCACCTCGCTGATCGGACAGCAGCTCGACTGGGCGGCGGCGACGACGCCTGCCGGACCCGCTCCAGCTCGACCGGGTGCGCCCCGCCAGTACGCAGGCGCAGCGCAAACTGTATCTGCCGCCGGATCAACCGGCAGCATGGGCGGGCTTGCAGCAAGACGAGGATGGCGCGTGGCTGCGGCTCTCGTGGGATCCGAGCGCGATCCCGTATCTGGGGATCTGGGTCGATGAGGGCAGCTATAACCCGGCTTCGACCGCCGCGCTTGAACCCTCGACCGGCTACTACGACAGCCTCGCGCGGGCGTGGCAGAATCAGCGCGTCATGACCCTACCGCCGGGCGAGCAGCAGCGCTGGGTGCTCGATTTGACGGTGGGCAGCGGGAAGATTTGACCACCTGACCTCACCCCCCGACCCCCTCTCCACTGCGTAGCTGAAGGGGCGATAGTAAAAAATACATCGACGGGTTTTTCCTAGAAGGGCGGGTCTGAGACCCGCCCCTACACCGGATTTTCGCGTTCATCACGATAGCCTTCAAACGAGGTGTCTCCCCCTCAGCCACTGCGTAGAGAGGGGGAGAAAAACAGAGGAATGGGGTTTCGTTATGGCTCCCAGACCATATCGGGATCGAGCGGATATTTCGGGCGCTGGATGCGCTGGTAGGGCAAATTCTCGACTGCCGGATCAATCGCGCCGGGACTGAGGGCGAGGATGGCGTGCTGCGCCAGCGGCGCGATCTCCGGAAACAGATAGCCCAATTTAATGACAACCAAATCGTAAGTCGTCGGGTCGATGCCGAGCGCGGCGAATTGGGCGACGGTCGTGAACGCCGTGCGCCGCTCGGTGAGGATCACCTGAATGCCGAGCACCTCGATCACCGCCTGACGATTTGCCGGGTTGGCTGCCTCTAGCGTGACGACGGTCGCGTGGACCGCGAGCGGCGTCCCGTGCAGCGAGTCGAGCTTGCCGCCGAGCGACAGATCGAGCGCCGCGCCGACTCCGGCATCGAAGCAGTCTGCTACCGCCGCCGCATCGACCAGCGCCGCGTAGAGCGCCTTGGTCACCCCGTATGCGATCAGCCGACCGAGCACGTAAGGCACGTCGCCGATGCCGCCGCCGGTGATGTTGTCGCCCGCGTCGCTGATGAAGACCGGCTTTTCCGGCAGGGTCGCGGCTCTGCTCGATACACTCATCGACCGTACCGGTCGGCATGCCGAAGCGGAAACCGGCGCGCCGCGACCAGAAATCGCGGGCGAGGTCGGCTGCCGCCGCTTGCGCCTTGTCCGCATCTTCGCCGATGGCGATCACGCTGGCGCTGGCACGCGGCTCATCGACCCAGACGTAGCCGATCAGGATCGATAGGTCAAGCAAACCGTACTGCTCGATCACGCCGGGGATGCGAGCGTAGAGGCTGCCCGCAGGCTCGGCAGTGGTCATCGACTTCTCGCCGGGGTAGAGCACCGGCACGGGGATGAACGCCTGCGCCGGACGGACGCCGCGCGTGAGACAGTCCACCAGCAGGCGAACGGCGCGCTGGCGGGTCTCGGTCACGTCGACGTGCGGCGCGGTGCGGTAGGCGGTCAGCAGATCGACATTCGCCATCACACGCGGGGAGACGTTGCCATGCAGATCGTAGCTGGCGGCGATCAGACAGTCGTCGCCAACAACTGCACGGACGGCAGCCGTCCAGTCGCCTTCGGCGTCTTCGCTGCCGAGGACGTAGAGCGCGCCGTGCATATCCAGATAGACACCATCCCAATGATTGCCCGCGCAGCCCATCGAGGAATTCGCCTTTGATCTGCTGGTAGACCGCCGTTTCGAGCGGTCCGCCGGGAGTTGCCCGCCCGCGAATGATCGGCACGAACTCCACATCCGGAAAGTCAGGCAGGAACGGGTAAAGCTCGCGCAGCGATTCGCCGCGCAGTTGGGTCACGTCGCCGCTGCTGGTGGGCAGCGGCGAGAACGAGCAGCATTCAATATGCAGACCGCCAATCGCAATGCGCATGACGGTCACTTACAGGGCGCGCATCGCCCGCTGCGGCGCGAGCAAGAACGGCGGCAGATAAGCGGGGATATTCGAGAAGGGCAGCACTTCCGGCTTGAGCGTGATGCCGAGCGCGTCGTGCATGAAGGCGCGGCGCGCCTGAATCCGCCCCCACGCTTCGGGGTACTGGGCGGCGAAGGCGGCGCGCAGGGCTTCGTCCGCCAGCGCGATGCCATCCTCAATATTGCTGGTGTAGTAGTTCGTGCCAGTCGCCGGGATCACGTCCACCTGAAACGCCATACCCGACTTCAACTGCTCGGTCGAGTCCTTGTAAACGGGCGAATTCAGCCACTCGTCGAGGTGGATCAGGTGACCGGGATTGAGCTTGACGCCGAAGAACGGGTCGCCAAGGCGGTCGTGAATGGCGGAGTACAACTCGCCGCCGGTGACGCCGATGCCGATCGTCTCGTACCATGCGACAATCGCCTGATAGTAGGGCGCGACGACTTGCTCGACGTAATCCTGAATGTCCGCTGGAAGCTGATCGGCGGCTTCAACGACGAAGCCCGCGCGGCTGGTCAGCCCGCCCCACGGCGCGTAGCAGACGGTGAAGGGATCGCCTTGCTGGACGCGATTGAGACCCGGACTCGCCATGCCCAAGAAGGCGCGCGGTCCCGCCGCCAGAAAGACGTGCGCCGCGAGCGGCAGCCCGTTGATGTGCATCAACTCGCCGACTTCGAGTTCGGTCATGCCCGGACGCACGCCGAAGACGACGTTACGAACGGACTGCGAGGCGAAAGTCGCCGCGAACTCGAAGGCGGCAAGCTGCTCGACCTCGTTGATCGCGCGCATGCCGGTGGTCGCGTCCATGAACAGGTGTCCGGCATTGCGGACACTGCCGCTGCCGCCGACCAGTTGGCGCAGGGTATCGACCATGTAGCTCGGGATTTCGATCCACGCGCTCGGATTGGCGGTGGCGTCCGCGCCGAAGTATTTCCAGCCAGCAACGCCGACTTGCTTACCTTCAGCGACGCCGCCCGAACGCAGGATGTCCGCCAGCGATTGACTGGCGTCGCGCGGCTGACCGGGCAGGCTCATGTTCTGATAGAGCGTGAATTGCAGATCGTCTTTGATGGGGCTGACGTTGGCATAACCGATGCCCTCGTTGCCGACCAAGAGCAGCGGCTTCTGCTCGCCGAAGCGCGCGAGGTCGATCACCAGCAGCGATTCCTCGAAGCGCGGATCGTAGCCGGTGAGGTAGGCGAGGTTGGGGAAGTGTTCGCGGTCGCCGTAGACGACGAAGACGTCGTCGCCCTCAGCGCGCGCACGGGCGACGAGGCGGCTCAGGCGCTCGCGGTAGAGGTTGGCGGGGATGATCGGTTGGACGGTCGGCAGTCCAAATTCAGGTAATGCAAGGTCTGTGAGTTCGACTTGTCTATACATAATATCCACGCGATCTATGCACGATATATTGACATCACGGGAGAGTATAACGGAGATCGCACCAGCCAAGCAGGAAAATCCTACTCAGTTTTGGGACTTTTCGACTGTATTTCGGCGGTCCAACGAGGGAGGATGCGAAGAACAGCGCGGCGCTGACTGTTGAAGATTCTTCGCCGCAAACATCCAGATGACTTCGAAGATCACGTTGGAGACGCAGATTGACTTGCCGAGCGGATCGACGCCGTCGCCGGAAGGATCTGCTCAAGCGCTTGGGCGGGCGCGGGGGTCGTTTCCGCCGCCGATTGACCGATCACCTGCGACCCCATCGCAATGAGCGGTACGGCGATCAGCGCAACGCCTAAGGCGGCTATGCTTCGTCTCACATTCATCGACTGCTCCCAGAGTTCTCTTAGCTTCCAATTCATAGGGACAAGCTTAGAGAGAACTTGTTCAGGCAGGGTTCAGAAGCTGTTGGCTTGGTTTGAAGTTGGGGTGAGATAGGGGGATGAAGGAGCAGGTTGAAGAAGTCGCGCTTTTTACCCCACCCCCAGCCCCTCCCCGACTTCAGGGAGGGGAGAGTGCCTCGTCCGTTTCGAGATTTGATGATGAGGTTTGGCGATGGTTCGCCCCGGTGAGGCGTTACTGGCTCGGAAGTCCACAGCGGGTCGGAGGAGAACTGAAACGGTGCGCTGTAGCGTTGCAGGGTTGGCGAGGGGGATGTCAGCGCGATGACGGTGACCTGAGTCCCCGGATTCAGCGCCGGATCGAAGGGCGAGTTGAACGCCAAAGCCTGCCCGTCGGGCGACAAACTCAGCCGCGAGATGACGGTCGCCTCGGCAAGATCAGCCAACTGACCGGAGGCAAAGGCGGTCGAGAACTGACCGTCAGCCAACGAATACTTGAGGATGCTCAGCGTGCTCGACTGCTGCGTCCCCTGCGTGACCGGGAAGTAAAAGGCGGCTTCGTCCGCCTGCCATGCAGGACAGCCGGTCGGCAGGGCGTTGAGCGGCGGCGCGGCTTCGATGGTCGCGACAATCGCGCCCTGCGGGTTCAAGATCAGGAACTGCGGCTGGCTCGGCGTTTCGGGCACGTCGAAGTTATAGGCGGTCAAATAAGTCCCCTGCGGCGAGAAGTACGGGCAAACGACAAACAGACTCGCCCCTTGCGCGCCGGGGATGTGGGTTAAATCGACCGCTTCGCCGCTGTTCAGGTCAACCAGCAGCACCGGCATCCCCTGCTGCACGCGAGTTTGGTCGCCTAGCCCCAGCGTCAGGTAGGCGAGATCGTCGGTCCACGCCAGCACCGGCGGGTGATCCAACTCGCGCGGCGGCAGCGCATATTCGTAGACGCTTCGCACGGTTTCGAGGGTCTGAACGTCGGCTTCGAGCAGCCGCCGCGCGGTCGAGTCGCCGCCGACGTAAACCAGCCGACTCGCATCCGCCGACCACGAGATGGCGTTGTCGTCGAAGACCGAGGTGTAGCCGACCGGCGGATCGGCGAAGCAGCCCTGCGGCGCGCCAGCTTGGTCAAGCAGACAAAGCTGGCTGGAGTAACTTCTGCCGTCAAACTGGACGCGCAAGTAAGCCAAGCGATCACCAGCGGGCGACCAACTGAGCGCTTTAAGGAAAACCGCCGAGTCGTCGGTGTAGAATGGGCTGACCTGTCCGGTTTCGGCGTCGAGGCGGGCGAGGACGTTATGCGCCTGAGGCAATCCGCCGGGAGTCGTCTGCCCGGTCGAAACGATCAGATCAGCGGGCAAGGCGCTGTCGGTTTGGGCGAGCAGCGGCGCGGTGGTCGCGTTGACGGCGATCACCAGTGTCAAAAGTCCGAGCAAGAATAAGCGAAAGCGATGTTTGGGCATCTTCATTCTGGTGGATAGGTTGAGGTATTATTCGTCCAAGTATAGCGTCAGTTATGGATAAGCCGATTGAGAAAAAGCAACCTCACCCCCCAACCCCCTCTCCATTCCATAGAGAGGGGGAGCCGCTCGACTGCGTTAGAATGCGAAACACGGCGAGGGTGAGGTAAGACCCCATAAGTCTCGCTAGTAGAATGTGCCGAGTATACCGAGTCCGGGCGGTTTTCCGACTCGATTCGAAGGTTAGGTTATAATGTCGTTCGTCGAGATGGGCGTTGGTCGCCTCAATTTCGGGCAAATCGTGACCGACGCGCGCCAAGCACAACCATGATCATTCGCCTTGAGATTGCCCTCTGGTTCGGGATCGCCCTGCTGATTTCCGGTTGCAGTTCGCTCTACGCCGACTTGGAAAAACCCACTTTCGTGCCGGGAAACACCGCCTGGCAGCCGGTCACGAAGACGTTCAACGCCGTCGAGATGGTGGAAGTGCCGACCGGGTGTTTCACGATGGGGAGCGTCAACGGACGCCGCGACGAACTGCCGGTTACGCAGGTCTGCTTCGATCAACCGTTCTGGATTGACCGCTATGAGGTGTTCAATGCTCAGTACGGTTCCGACGGTCCGTTCGCCGGGGCGGATAAGCCGCGCACCAACGTGACGTGGTTCGAGGCGCGCGACTACTGCGCGAGCCGTGAGGCGCGGCTGCCGACCGAAGCCGAGTGGGAATACGCGGCGCGCGGTCCCGACAGCCTGATCTATCCGTGGGGAGATCAGTTCAACGCCGATAATCTGGTCTACGACGCTAATTTCAACGGTCAGCTATCCGACGTCGGCAGCCGACCGGACGGCGTCTCGTGGGTGGGCGCGGATGATCTGGCGGGGAATGCGTGGGAGTGGGTCAGCAGTTTGTACCGTCCCTACCCCTATCAAGCAAACGACGGCAGAGAAGACTCCGCCAATACGACCGAGCGGCGCGTCTATCGCGGCGGCATGGGCAGCTACATCAGCGAGGGAACCAGCGCCGCCAAGCGCTTCCGCAATGATCCGTCCGCGCGCGACTGGTTCGTCGGTTTCCGCTGCGCGAAAGATAACAGTTAGTTGGCTAAAGAACCTGTGACTCCACCACCCGTCCAGCGTCCGTCATTCTTGGCGCGCGTGCGCCGCTCGATCTGGCGCGAACCCGTGACCGACGACGACCGCTCGCACGTCCGGCAGGTGTTGAACGATCTCGTGCTGCATCTGCACCCGCCCAAAGTGCCGGAACGCACGCTCAAGCTGACCTACGGCTTCGGGTTAGGCGGGCTGAGCGTCTTGGCGTTCCTCGTGCTGATCACGACCGGCGTGCTGCTGATGTTCGTCTACACGCCGACGCCCGCCGACGCCTACCTGAGCATCCAGCGGCTGCAAAGCGACATTTGGATGGGGCAGTTCGTGCGCAACCTGCACCACTGGAGCGCCAATCTGCTGCTGATTCTGGCGGTGCTGCACATGCTGCGGGTCTATTACACGGCAGCCTTTCACACCCCGCGCGAATTCAACTGGCTGATCGGCTGGGGGATGCTGCTGCTGGTGGCGCTGTCCAACTTCACCGGCTATCTGATGCCATGGGATCAACTGGCTTACTGGGCGACGACGATTGTCACCGGGATGTTGGGCTACATCCCGGTGATCGGCGAGGGTCTGCAAACGTGGCTGCTGGGCGGACCGGAGATCGGCGCGGTGACGCTGCGGACGTTCTTCGCCTTTCACGTGGTCGTTTTTCCGCTGCTGATGGGCGTTCTGCTGTCCTATCATGCATGGCGGATTCGCAAGGATACCTTCACGATCCCGCGCGACCTTGACGATCCGCCCGCCAACCCGAAGAAGCTGGTGCGCGTCACCACGATCCCGCATCTGGTCGATCTGGAACTAGTGGTCGGGCTGGTGGTGCTGGCGCTGCTGATCGCGTGGGCGACCGGGGTCAACGCGCCGCTCGGCGAGGCCGCCAACGCAGTGCATCCGCCCAACCCGGCGAAAGCAGCGTGGTACTTCCTCGGCTTTCAAGAACTGCTGCTGCACTTCCACCCGGTGGTCGTGACCGTGATCATCCCCGGCTTGGTGGTGCTGGCGCTGCTGCTGCTGCCTTATCTGGATTTCGACGAACGCCACGAGCCGGATACGGTCGGCATCTGGTTCCGCTCGCGCCGGGGACGGCGCTTGGCGCTGGTGAACGCCATCGTCGGGATCGTCGTCACGGCGATCTGGGTCGTGGTCGACGAAACGCTGCGCCATGCGCCGCTGCTGCCGTCGCTGCCACCGTTGATCAGCAGCGGGCTGCTGCCCATGACGCTGATCCTGCTGGCACTGGTCGGCTACTGGCTGATCTTGCGGGCGCGCGGCTGCACCACCAGCGAGCGCAATCTGGCGCTGTTCACGCTCTTGTTCACCGTTTTCCTGACGCTGACCGTGATCGGCAACTTGTTTCGCGGTGAGAATATGGCGCTCACCCTGCCGTGGTAGGGGCGCCCAAACGAGTGGTTTTTCAAGCGCCGCGACGGGTTTAAACCCGTCGCTACCCGAAACCGCGACCCACTGAAGGGGTCGCAACAGCGTATCTCGCTTTGAGTCGCCCCTTCAGTGGGCGACGAATTCTCTAGCCGAGGGTTAAAATCCTCGGCGAAGTATAGGCAGCAAGATGTCCGATCAAGTGACCGATCAAGTCGAAGCAGCCGAGCAAGAAGTATCGCGGCGCAATTTCCTGCGGCTGGGCTGGCGCGGGCTGGCGATCTTGATCGCCGGGGAAGGCGCTTACCTCGGCTTGAGCTTGCTGGCGTCGCGGAAGCCCGCCAGCAGCACAGGCGAGATCGTGACCGCCGGTCTCGTGAGCGACTTTCAGCCGGGGACGGTCACGCCCTTCAGCGAGGCACGTTTCTTCTTGCTGCGCGCCGAGGCGGGCGGCTTTCTCGCCCTCTACAGCCGATGCACGCATCTGGCGTGCATCGTCGGTTGGGAAGCGGACAAGCACGAATACGCCTGCCCCTGTCACGGCTCGGTCTTCGCCGAGGACGGCAGCGTGATCAACCCGCCCGCGCCGCGCCCGCTCGACATGTTCCAAATTACCATCGAGGATGACGGTCGAGTGCTGGTCGATACGCGCAAAGCGATTGTGCGCGATGCGGTCGATGGCAGCGAGTTGGTCTATCCATCCGAAAAAGCCGAGCAAGCGGCACAATCGACTGCCGAGCCGATGGCGGGCAGCTAGGGAAGCTCGCGGGAGATGTTGGGCGACCCCTCACCCCCTGACCCCCTCTCCCACGCAGGCGGGGAGAGGGGGAAGATCGCTGGTTTTTGTCCCTCTCCTCGTTTACGTGGGAGAGGGACGGCTTGCGCCAGCAAGCAGGGTGAGGGGAAATAAGCGCAGCAAAGGCAACGCTTGTGACTGGATCAGTTGTGAAGATGCGCTAGGGAAATGGCACTGGTATGACTTCATCCTCAAGAACCGGAATATCCCGGCTGACGCTGATCGGCATGGCGGCGGCGGTCGTGATCGTGGCGATCCTGTCGTTCGGCATCCTGCGCGAGCCGCTGCGCGAGCGGGCTGCTCAAGACGATCAGCGCAGCGCCGCCATCGACCGGGCGATTCAGCTTTACGCGACGAACTGCGTCGAATGTCACGGCGCGTTCGGCGAGGGGCTGAACCAGAACGGCGCGCTCAACACGGCGGCGGTGCGCGAGCAGGCTTACGACGATCTGTTCAAGACGATTGAGCGCGGCAGGCTCAACACCGCCATGATCGGCTACGGCGACGAGCGAAGGCGGCGCGCTGAGCAGCCCGGAAATCGACGACTTGGTGACGCTGATCCAGCAGGGATCGTGGCGGGGCGTGCAAACGTCGCTGGCGGCGCAAAACCTGATCCCGACCGACGTGCCGCCAGTCGATCAGCAGTTCGACGTCGCCGCGCTGTCAGCGCCGCTGGAGACGGTCAGCGCGGGCTGGGACATCTTCCGCAGCACCTGTATCTCCTGCCACACCTTGAGCGCGACCGGCGCGACCAGCCACGCCATCGGCAAAAATCTGGTCGATAACGCCTTTATCCAGCAGTCGACGGACGATCAACTGCTGGCATTTTTGAAAGCCGGACGCACGGCGACCGATCCGGTCAACGTGACCGGCTACGCCATGCCCGCGCGCGGCGGCAATGCCAACCTGACCGACGACGATCTGCGCAACGTGATCGCCTACTTGCGCGAACTCAACAAGGGCACGGTCAACCTCAACGTGGGCGCGCAGTCCGACGCGGGGCAAAGCCCGGCGGGCGAATTCAACGGCGTCAGCTATCGCTGGGAGCAGATCGCCGCCGAGCATTTCGACAGCCCGATCTACATGACGTTTTCGCCGGACGACACGGGGCGGCTATTCGTGGTCGAGCAGGTCGGGCTGATTTACATCATCAAGAACGGGCAGATCGACGAGACGCCGTTCTTGGACATCTCCGAACTGCTGCCGCAGCGGGTCTACAGCGGCATGTACACCGAACAGGGCTTGCTGGGGCTGGCG
This sequence comes from uncultured Chloroflexia bacterium, assembly GCA_963848465.1. GTDB lineage: Bacteria > Chloroflexota > Anaerolineae > Aggregatilineales > Phototrophicaceae > Flexifilum. The sequence goes on from CAWKDY010000026.1 coordinate 9,833, forward strand.
TTCGACCCCAATTTCGCCGAGAACGGCGTTTTCTTCGTCTCCTACAACGACGTGGACATGAACAGCGTCATCGCCCGCTACCGCGTACTGCCCGATCAGCCGGATCGCGCTGACCCGAACAGCGGCGTGATCCTGCTCAAATTCGCCCAGCCCTATCAGGATCACAAAGGCGGGCAGATCACGTTTGGAGCGGACGGCTACCTGTATGCCGGTTTTGGCGACGGCGGCGACCCGGCGATCCCCAACTACCGCTCGCAAAATCCGCAGAGTTATCTGGGTAAGCTGCTGCGGCTGGACGTCAGCGACGTGGATGCGCCGACCTACGCCATCCCGCCCGATAACCCGTACGTCGGCAACCCGGCGTATCTGCCGGAAATCTGGGCGCTCGGTTTACGCAATCCCTGGCGCTTCGGCTTTGACCGGGCAGACGGGCGATTTGTTCATCGGCGACGTCGGTCAGTGGCTCTACGAGGAACTCGACTACCAACCCGCCAGCAGTCACGGCGGCGAAAATTACGGCTGGAGCAGCTTCGAGGGCTTGCATACCTACCTGACCGATCAGCCCGTGCTGGGCGCACCGACGTGGCCGATCGTCGAATACCCGCACGACGTCGGACAGTGCATCATCGGCGGCTACGTCTATCGCGGCAAAGCGCTGCCGGAACTGGACGGCAAGTACATCTACGGCGATTACATCTACGGCAAGGTCTGGATTCTGGAGCGCGACGACTCCGGTCAGTGGCAAAATCACGTCTTCATGGGCAGCAGCGGGTTCAACATGTCCGCCTTTGCCGAAGACCCGGACGGCGAACTCTATCTGCTCGACTACAAAGGCGGAATCTATCGCCTGACCCGCGATTCGTGATCTTACCTCACCCCCGCCACGCTTCGCGTGACTCCCCCTCTCCATGCAATGGAGAGGGGGTTGGCAGGTGAGGTTGATTTCTCTCCATCAGCTTATCCATAACTGGCGCTAAGTGATCGCCTTCAGGGGGTGGGATAGTCTCGATCCAGTGATGTGTCTTGCTGCGATTGCGGATCGCCGAGCGGTTCGAGATGGGTGGTTAGGGTGAGCTGCGGCAGCACCTGATGCAAGTCGCGCTCTAGCTGCTCGACCAGATTGTGCGCGTCCTGCACCGTCCACTCACCGGGAACCAGCACGTGAACGGTCAGAAAGCGGCGCGATCCGGCTTGCCGGGTGCGGAGCGCATGCATCTCGACGCCTTGCTGACGATACTGGTCAAAGATGGTCTGAATTTGCGCCCGGTCGGTCGCGGGCAGCGCCGTGTCGATCAGCCCAAGTAATGAGCGCCGGAGCAGACCACCACCCGCCCAGACAATGTTGAGCGCGACCAGCAGCGCGATCACCGGGTCGAGCCAGAGCCAGCCGGTCAGGACGACGGCGATCACCCCACCGACCACCCCGACCGACGTCCAGACGTCGGTCATCAGATGGCGTGAGTCGGCATCCAGCGTGATCGAGTTATGCGCCTTGCCCGCTTGCCGCAAAACGCGCGCCACGCCGAAATTGATCACCGAGGCAAAAACCGAGACGCCGAGACCAATCCCCGCCTGTTCAATCGGCTGCGGGTCGAGCAGGCGCGGAATTGCGGTGGCGATAATGCTGAAGGCGGCTACGAGGATCAGCGCGCCTTCGACCCCGCTGGAAAAGTACTCGGCTTTGTCATAGCCGTAGGGATGTTCTTCGTCGGGCGAGCGTGCCACCAGCGTCAGGACGACCAGCGCCACGACGGCGGAGATCAGGTTCGCCCCCGACTCAAGGGCGTCGGACAGCAGCCCGACCGAACCGGTCAAGAAATAGGCGGTGGCTTTTAGACCAATCGTCGCCACTGCCGCCGCAATCGACAGCCAAGCAAACCGCGTTAACGAAGAGCGATTCATGGTTGCATCCTTATGGGTCGATACCGGAACCACCCGCGAAATTCGCTATTCGAGCAGGTTGGAAGGTCACACTCGGAATCAGTTAATGAGCCTGTCTAAAAAGTCGCTTTTCGACCCTACCCCCGACCCCTCCCCGACTTCAGGGAGGGGAGCGTGCCGCGTCGGTTTCGGGGCTTGGTGGTGAGGTTTAGCGATGGCTCGACACAGCGAGGGGGGGTTAAACACCCTCATCACGGCAGCCGGTTGCCCGCCGCGAGATAGATTTCGTACCACTCCTCCCGCGAGAGGGTAATATCCGACGCCTTAGCGATGTCGCGCACCCGTCTCGCGTTGGTCGTGCCGATGATCGGCTGCATCCGGGCGGGATGGCGCAGGAGCCACGCGATGGCGATGGCGGTGTTGGCGACGCCCTTAGCGGCTGCCAGTTTGTCGATGACTTGGTTGAGTTCCGGGAACTTATCGTTATCCAAGAACACACCCTCGAAGAAGCCATACTGGAACGGCGACCAAGGCTGAATGGTGATCTCTTTGAGGCGGCAGTAATCCAAGATGCTGCCATCCCGGTTGACGGCGAAATTGTCTTCCATGTTGACGTTGATCCCGGCGTCGATCATGGTGGTGTTGGTGATGCTAAGTTGAAGCTGGTTGAACAGGATCGGCTGCTTGACGAATTTGGTCAGCAGTTCGATCTGCATCGGGTTCTGGTTGCTGACGCCGAAATGCTTGACCTTGCCGCTGGTTTGCAGAATGGTGAAGGCTTCGGCGACTTCTTCCGGCTCGACCAGCGTATCCGGTCGATGCAGCAGCAGCACGTCGAGGTAATCGGTTTGCAGCCGCTTCAGGCTGCCATCGACCGCTTCGAGGATGTGCTGCTTGGAGAAGTCGAACGACCCTTGGCGGATACCGCATTTAGTCTGAAGGATCATCGTCTCACGCAGCGCCGGGGTCATGCCCAGCGCTTCGGCAAACTTGGCTTCGGACTGCCCGCCCCCGTACACGTCGGCATGGTCGAAGAAATTCATGCCCACGTCCAGCGCCGTGTGGATCAAATGCGCGATGTCCTGATTGGTCATCGAGGCAATGCGCATACAGCCTAAGGCGATCTCCGCCACGTTGAGGTCGGTATCCCTAATTTGAATAGTTTTCATGGTCAATCGCTGCCTTTCCCTCATGAGCGGGCAGCCGCTGAATCCCGCTGCCCTTGGAGCAGTGACTATACATAGAGGTCGCCTGATCCTGCAACCAGCACTCGCCGGGTTGTGCGGGCATGGACTTAATCAATCCGAGCGCTATGCCGCGCCGCTGCTCCTACATCACCCCAAAACAGCATCTACATCCTTCCTACACAACTTCCCGGCACTATAGGCACAAGTTCAAAGCGTATGTTGTAGGAGTCAATCTCATGTTGAATAAACTTATCATCGGGCTGCTGTTGATCACCGTCATCGGCGGCGCGGTATTCGCCCTCACCGACAATCAGAACGCGCCAGCGGCAGAAGTGGCGGCAACACCGACGGCGATCACGAATCAGCAAGGCAACGGCAATGGGAACGGCGGCAACGGACAAGCTAACGCCCAATCAACTCCGGCGGCTCAGGGCACGCAGCAAGTGCAGGCGTCGGTCAGCAGCGTCGGCGACCCGTGGAGCGGCAGCGGCACCATCCTCGAACTGAGCACGGTCGGGATGACGCTGATGCTAGACGACGGCAGCGAGGTCTACGTCGAACTCGGTCCGCAGGACTACTGGCAGACGCAGGGGCTGACCCTCAATGCCGGTGACAGCGTCGCCATCGAGGGCTTCTTCAACGGCGACAATTACCATGCGCGAACCGTTACCGCCAATGGCGCGACCCTCGCCGTGCGCGACGAAAATGGTCAGCCGTTGTGGTCAGGTGGCAACAACGCCAGTGCGGGCACGAATGGCGGTCAAGGCGAAGTGCAAATCCCGGCGGATCAGTGGGTGACCATCGACGGCAGCGTCACGGCGTTGACCAACAACGGCTTAGTCATCCGCACCACCGACGCGCAAACACTGACCGTTTCCTTCGGTCGCGCTGACTTCTGGCAGTCGCAGGCAGTCACTTTTGCGACCAACGACGAGATTTCGATGCTCGGCTTCTGGCAAGGCGATCAATTCAGCGCCGGACAGGTGACCAAGACCGCCACCGACGAGCGCATCCTGCTGCGCGACCCGAACGGGCGTCCGCTGTGGGCGGGTCGGGGACAAGGGAACGGCGGCAGCGGAACCAGTGGCACCAACGGCACCAGCGGTCAGACGAGCAGCACGACCAATCAGGCGAACGCCAGCGGCAGCGGCAAGCTGGCGACCGCCAGCAACAGTCAAGGCAGCGGCAAACAAGGCAATAGCAGCGGCGGTCAAGGCAACGGCAACAGCGGTCAAGGTAACGGCAATGGCGGTCAGGGCAACGGCAATGGTGGTCAGGGCAATGGCAACGGCAAGGTCAGGGCAATGGCAATGGCGGTCAGGGCAACAGCAACGGCAACCGGGGCAATGGCAATGGCGGTCAAGGACAATATGGCACGCAGACCCCGACGCCGACCGCTCAAGCCAATCAATAGCCGAGCAGCCCATCCGTATCCAGTTAGGAGCCAAACCGAATGACCAGTGAACATGATCCCCGACCTGAAGACCTAAAACAGCGCGTGGTGGAGTCCATCCAGCGGGATGAACTCCCGCCGCGTGATGATCGCGGGCGAATGCGGGTGGTGATGAACAACCTCGTGCTGCACCTGCATCCCAGCAAAGTCGCCAAGCCGACGCTCAAATTCACCTATACGTGGGGGTTAGGCGGGCTGGCGCTGCTGTTGGTCGCGCTGCTGGTGGTGACCGGGGTCATGCTGATGTTCGTCTACACGCCGACCCCCGAAACCGCCTATCTCAACATGCTCAGCCTGCAAACCGAGGTCTCGTTCGGGCAGTTGATCCGCAACCTGCACCACTGGAGCGGCAATCTGCTGGTGATCGTCGCCTTCCTGCATCTGCTGCGCGTATTCTTCACCGGCGGCTTTCGCACCCCGCGCGAGTTCAACTGGGTGCTCGGTTTGGGGCTGCTGCTGCTGGTCGTCGGCGCGAATTTCACCGGCTATCTGCTGCCGTGGGATCAACTGGCGTACTGGGCGGTGACGGTCGGGTCGAGCTTGTTGAGCTACCTTCCGCTAATCGGCGAGCCGCTGCGCAATTTCCTGCTCGGCGGTCCGGAAGTCGGCGCGGCGACGCTGACCAACTTCTACGGGATGCACGTCGCCATCATCCCGCTGGTACTGATGGGGATTATCTCGTTCCATATCTGGCGCGTCCGCAAAGACAGCCTGACCATCCCGCACAAGCTGGATGGTTCGATCGACGGCGGCAACGGCACGCAAATCGAGAAAGTCACCACCCTGCCGCATCTGGTCTCGCGCGAGCTGGTGTTCGCGCTGGTGATGACCGGGGCGATCCTGCTGTGGTCGGTCTGGGTCAACGCGCCGCTCGAAGCCGCCGCCAACCCTGATCTCAGCCCGAACCCGGCGAAAGCCGCGTGGTATTTCATGGGCTTGCAAGAACTGCTGATGCATTTTCATCCTGTCTTCGGGGCGATCATCATCCCGGCGCTGGCGCTGGGCGCGCTGGTGCTGCTGCCTTATCAACGCTTTGACCTGAGCGCGGAAGGCGTCTGGTTCCGTTCGGCGAAAGGGCGCTGGATGGCGCTGGTCGCCATGCTGAGCGCCTTGATCGCCGTGCCGCTGCTGATCGTGCTCGACGAATACGTGATCGACTTACCCGGCATGATGCCGAGCCTGCCGACAATCATCAGCAACGGCTGGATCCCGCTGGCGGCGCTGCTGCTGCTGCTGATCGGTTTCTACGAGGGGATCAAGCGCCTGTTCAAAGCGTCCGCCTGTGAGACGCGCCAGAGCGTGTTTGTCTTGCTGGTGACCGCTTTCGTCGTCCTGACCATCGTCGGCGTGGCATTTCGCGGCGAGGGTATGGCGCTGGTGCTGCCTTGGGAGGCAATTTAATGGCTGAAACGAAAACTACACGGCGCGATTTTCTCAAGGTCGCGTGGGGGGCGGCGGGCGCGCTGGCGCTGGTCGAGACCGGGGGCGTGGTGCTGAGTTTCTTCTCGCCGCGCGTGGTCGAAGGCGAATTCGGCGGGCTGATCGAGGCGGGTGCGGTCGACTCGTTCGCCCCCGGCAGCGTGACTCCGTTCACGCAGGGGCGCTTCTATTTAGTGCGGATGCCCGACGGCGGCTTGATCGCGCTGTATCGCAAATGCACGCATCTCGGCTGCGCGGTGCCGTGGAATCCGGCGGAGCAGCAGTTCATCTGCCCGTGTCACGCTTCCGCCTTCCAAATCGATGGTGAGTTGGTCAATCCGCCCGCGCCGCGACCGCTGGATCGCTTTGCCGTGACCATCACAGATGGGATCGTCACGGTCGATACCGGCACGCCGATCCAGCGAGATCGCGCCAGCGCCGATGATTTAGTCTACGCGGAGGGAACCTTATGACCCGACAAATGAGTTGGCTTGCCCTGTTGGGGACATTCATGATCGTGGCAGCCTTCGGCATCGCCGTGACCGGCGAATCGGCGCGGCAGGCAAACGCCACCGCCAGCCTGAACACGTTGATGGTGACCGAAGGTACAGATTTGTACGCCCAGAACTGCGTCGCCTGTCACGGCGCGAGCGGCGAAGGGATAGCAGCCTACCCGCCGCTGAACCTCGCCGCCGCGATGGACACGCAAACGGTGTTCAACACCATCGAACGCGGGCGCTACAACACGGCGATGGCAGCCTTTGGCGTGAACGATGGCGGCATCCTCACCGGGATGCAGATCGAAAGCCTCGTCGTCATGCTGCAAGCCGATACGTGGGATACGGTTGCGGCGCGGGTGGCAACGCTCGGCTTGACGCCACCGGAGATCGTCGTCGCCGAAATTCCCGCCGAGACGCTGCTGCTGGTCGAATCGCTGCCGGACGGCGCGGTGCTGTCCGCCGGGTTGACCGTCTTTGCTGAAAACTGCGTCGCCTGTCACGGTGCCAACGGCGAAGGCTCGACCCTCGCCCCGGCGCTCAACACCGACGAATTGCGCGTCCGCCTGAACGAGAGCGACATCCTCCGCATCGTCGAACAGGGCGTGCCGGGGACGCTGATGGCGTCGTGGGCGAACGCGCTCGATGCGGGGGAAAAGACCAGCGTCGCCGCGATGATCAGCCGTTGGGGCGAACTCAGCAGCGCCGGAATCTCGCTGCCGGTGATCGAGAGCGCGCCGTTGGATACCAGTCCGGAGGCGGTCGCCAATGGACAGCACTTGTTCAGCCTGCTCTGCACCCAGTGTCACGGAATCGACGGCTACGGCTCGAAGATCGCGCCCGCGCTCAACAACCAGACCTTCCTGAGCCAGACGCCCGATGCTGCCATCCAGCAGATCATCGCGGGCGGCGTGACCGGAACCGTCATGCCCTCATGGGGCGGCTACCTGACCGACGCCGACATCGCGCGCAATCACGGCATATCTGCGCAGCCTAGAAGCGACCGCGCCGATCGTCGCACCGGCTCAACCCTAGTGGCACTATAATCAGAAGCAAAGAAGGGCGGTAACATGGCGCATAAAATTCTGGTCGCGGACGACGAACAAGCCATCGTTGACACGGTGCGAGCCTATTTGATCGAGGCGGGGATGCAGGTGGTCACGGCGCGCAACGGGCAGGAGGCGGTCTACGCTTTCCGCCACGAACAGCCCGCGCTGGTGATCCTCGACGTGATGATGCCGGAAATGGACGGCTGGGAAGCCGCCCGCTTGATCCGCAAAGAGAGCCAAGTGCCGCTGCTGTTCCTGACCGCCCGCGTCGACGACATCGACCACGTGACCGGACTGGAAATCGGCGCGGACGAGTACCTGACCAAGCCCTTCAGCCCGCGCGTGCTGGTGGCGCACGTCCGGGCGCTGCTGCGCCGAACTTATGGCGAATTGGGGACGGTCACCCCCGTGTGGCGCATCGGCGACTTGGAAGTCAACAGCGAGACACACACCGTCACCCGCGCCGAGACCAAGATCGAGCTGACGCCGACCGAGTTTGAACTGCTGGCAACGCTGATCGCGCGACCGGGGCGGGTCTTCACCCGGCTCGAACTGCTCGACCGCCTACAGGGGCAGAGCTTCGCCGCCTTTGAGCGGGCGATTGACGTCCACGTCAAGAATTTACGCGCCAAGCTCGAACCCGACCCCCACGACCCGCAGTACATCGAAACGGTCTTCGGCGTCGGCTACCGGATGCGGGAGGAATAGTGAATCGGCTCTCGGTACGGCTTTCGCTGGCGTTTCTGATCTCGGCATGGATCGGGATCGGGGCGATGGCGCTGGTGGTTCAGCGCACGCTCGATACCGGTTTCCGCAACTACGTCATCCTGCGCGACAGCGAGACCAACCCGGAGCAAGTGGCGCGGTTGGCGGACTATTACGTCGCTAACGGATCGTGGGACGGCGCGGAGACGGCTATCGGCGGGCGCAATTCGGGAGCGGGCGGCGCTAGCAGTGGTGCGGGCAGCAGCGGCAGCGGGCGCGGCGCGATCATCTCGATTGCCGACCTGAACGGGGTCGTTGAGGCTTCGACCGATTCGACGCTGATCGGCACGGCGCTGACTGCCGACTTACTGGCAGCCGCCCAGCCGATCAGCGCGGCTGGCGCGCAAGTTGGTTGGCTGTCGCGCCAATCGCCGGGGATACAGGCGTTAGGCGCGGCGGAAGTCGCCTTTCTCGACGAAGCCAACCGCTGGCTGACGCTCGCCGGGTTGGGCGCGACGGCGCTGGCGGTGGTCGTCGGCGTGGCGCTGGCGTGGACGCTCGCGCGCCCGCTGCGCGAGTTGAGCCGAGCCGCCCGCGACCTGACGGTCGGGCAGTTAGGGCGACAGGTCAGCGTCGATGGCATGGTCGAAATTGACGCCCTCGCCTCCGAGTTCAACACCATGTCCACCGCGCTGGCGGATGCGGAAACCCTGCGCCAACGGATGGCAGCCGACGTCGCCCACGAACTGCGTACCCCGGTGAGCGTGCTGCGCGGTCAGCTTGAAGCGATGCTCGACGGCGTTTACCCGCTCGACAGCGCCCACGTTGCCGTCGCCCATGACCAAACGCTTCACCTCGCGCGGCTGGTCGAAGACCTGCGCGTCTTGACGCTGGCGGAAGCCAAACGCCTGCCGCTCGAACGCGCGGCGCTTGAGCCAGCCGCCTTAGTCACGCAGATGCTGGAAGCGTTCGAGCCGCTGATGCTCGATGCCCAGATACAACTCGTCCGCGAGATCGCGCCCAATCTGCCGCTGATCAGCGCCGATACCACCCGGATTCGCCAAGTCCTGTCTAACCTCTTGACCAACGCGCTGCGCCATACGCCGGTCGATGGCGAGATCAGGGTTCAGATTGTCGCTGTGAACGAAGGTGTGCGCTTCAGTGTAACCAACACCGGGAGCGACTTAAGCCAAGTCGAGGTGGCACATGTCTTTCAACCCTTCTGGCGCGCCGACGTCGCCCGCGAACGCGACAGCGGCGGCAGCGGGTTAGGGCTGGCGATCTGCAAGCAACTGGTTGAATTGCATGGGGGCAGGATGTGGGTGGAAGCCGCGTCTGACGGTGTTTGTTTCGCCTTTGTGCTCCCCGCCATATCGAGCGAGCAGCCCAGCAGCAAACAAGCAAAGTAAGTTAGCTAAAGATGAAGTGATTTAAGCTTTTCTCTCGTCCCTCTATTTTGCGAATTGCTGACCTCAAAATGGCGTTTTTTTCGGCTCTTGTCCCCGTCCCTCATAGTTAGTGACGCAAAATGACGCTTTTTTCGGCTCTTGTCCCCGTCCCTCATAATTAGTGACGCAAAATGGCGTTTTTTCCGGCTCTTCTCCCCGTCCCCCCATAATCAGGGACGGGGCGGGAGTGAGGTTTTGTAAGCAGCGTAAAAGCTTGAATCAGTTCGATGTGAATTATTACGGAGGGTTTTGCAACCATTATGCTTTTCTGAGAGAATTAAACATATAATCATAATATGTCCGGGCAGAAACCGGACTGAGCAGTAGGTGACAGTCAATCACCGAAGCTGATCCTTGGCAGTGTTAGGTTACAACTGAGATCCGATACTCACGCTTGAACCGACTGCGGCGTCGATGTTGAGCTTGTCGGCATCCCTATTTTGCCCCCTTGCCCACCACGTTGATGAAGATCGAACCTCGATCACGCTAAACGCCATGGGGCGACGGCTTTCCGTAATCCATTCGACCAATCAACGCCATACGGAGTGAACTACCTTGAAAAATGAGGGTCGCCCCGCCTCAGAAATCCACCTAGATTCAGCCATTCCGCCGGATCAAACCGGTGAACTGCCGCGCCAGCCCACCCGCGTGTTGGAACTGCTGGAAAACAGTAACGATGTCTTTTATGGTCTCGACCGTGAGTGGCGTTTCACCTATCTCAACCGGAGAGCCGAAACGCTGTGGGGAAGAACGCGCGATCAACTGATCGGCAAGAACATCTGGGAAGAATTTCCGCAAAGCGTTGAGACGCCAGCATATGCCGAGCTTCATCGTGCGCTGGCTGAGCAGCGTACCCTTCGCTTTGAGACCTACTCCCAGATTTTAGGGATTTGGATCGAAGTCGAGGCTTACCCGACCGAAAGCGGGTTGGGCGTCTATTTCCACGACATCTCGCAGCGAAAGCAGATCCAAGCAGAACAGGCGCATTTCGCCGCCTTAGTCCAGTCCTCCGACGATGCGATCATCTCGAAGTCACTGGGGGGAATTGTCACCAGTTGGAATCCGGCGTCAGAGCGGATCTTCGGCTATAGCGCTGACGAGATGATCGGGCAGCCGATCACCCGTTTGATCCCGTCCGAATTGCTCGACGAGGAGGAGCGCTTCCTGCAAGCGATTGCGGCGGGTCAGACGGTGCGAAATTTTGACACCATTCGCGTGAAGAAAGACGGCAACCGGATCGACGTGTCGATCACCCTGTCGCCGATCACCGATCCGCAAGGGCAAATCGTCGCGGCTTCCAAAATCGTCCGCGACATCACCGAACGCAAGCAAGCCGAAGAAGCCCAGTGGCGCTACGCCGAACGACTGGCGGCGATCAATCATCTTGACCGGATCATCGCGTCCAACATCGACATCATCAAGGTGTACGACAATTTCGTAGCAGAACTGCGAATGCTGATACCGGTCGACCTCATCTCGCTCATTCGGCTTAACGACGCGGGCGATCAATGGAGGGTAACCCGCGAGTGGAACCAGAATGAACCCTCAAGCCCGCGCGGACGAAAAGGTCCAGTTCAGGGTTCGGTGCTCGAATGGCTGGCGGTCAATCGCGCGCCCCTGATGGAAGCGGAACTGGGCGAACGCGGGATCTGGCAGGAGACGGAGAAACTCAAGCAGGCAGGCATCCGGTCACAGCTGCTGCTCCCGCTGATCGTCCAGGAGCGGGTCTTAGGGGTGCTCGCCGTTGCCAGCCAAAAGCCTAATACCTTTTCCGAAGAGATGCAGTCGATTTTGATGACTATCGCCGACCAACTGAGCATCGCCATCCAGAAAGCCGACTTATACGAACAGGTGCAGCGCCACGCCGCCGAACTGGAGCAGCACGTGCGGATGCGTACCGCCGAATTGGAAGCCGCCAACAAAGAGTTGGAAGCCTTCACCTATTCGGTTTCGCACGACCTGCGCGCCCCCCTGCGCGCCATCGACGGCTTTTCGCGGATGATCCTGCGCGACTATCAAGCGCTGCTGCCCGACGAGGGACAGCGACGGCTGGGCATCGTGCGCGAGAATGCGCAGCAAATGGGGCAGTTGATCGACGACCTCTTGACGTTTTCGCGCCTGAACCGGCAGCCGCTCACCCGACAGCCGGTTGATCTGACGGAACTGGCGAACCGTATCATGGTCGATTTACGCAGTCAAGAGAAAAGCCATCCGGTCGAACTGATCATCGAACCGCTGCCGCCCGCTCAGGCTGACCCCGCCCTGCTCAAGCAGGTCATGGTCAATTTGCTGTCCAACGCCATGAAATTCACGCGCAAGTGTGAGGCAGCCAGCATTAAAATCGGGTATCATGAAGACAATGACGAGATTATTTATTTCGTCAAAGACAACGGTGCTGGTTTTGACATGCGCTACGTCGACAAGCTGTTCGGGGTGTTCCAGCGGCTGCACCGCGCCGACGAATTTGAAGGCACCGGGGTTGGTCTGGCGATTGTACAGCGCATCATCCACCGACACACGGGGCGCGTCTGGGCTGAGGCTGAAGTAGACAAAGGCGCGACGTTCTACTTTACCTTGGGCAAGGAGGTTGAACATGATGGTGAATAATATCGAAATCCTGCTGGTCGAGGATAATCCGAACGACGCCGAATTAGCGCTCGATGCCTTGCGTGAAGCCAAGCTGACAAACTACATCCACGTCGTGAGCGATGGTGCTGAGGCGCTCGACTTCATTTTTCGTGAGGGCGCTTACGCCAACCGCCCCAATCAACAACCTAAGCTGATTCTGCTCGACTTGAAGCTGCCCAAAATCAATGGGCTGGAAGTATTAGCCCGGATTCGCGGTAATGAAGCGACCAAAGCGATTCCGGTTACGATCTTGACCTCGTCGCGCGAGGAGCGCGATATTGTCGAGGGTTACCGGCTGCACGTCAACAGTTACATCGTCAAGCCGGTCGATTTCGAACAGTTCACGGCAGCGGTACGTGAAATTGGCTATTACTGGCTGCTGCTGAACGAACCCCCCAAAATCTAGCGTACCAGAAAGAGTGAACCGAGGCGCCATGCCTACCCCTATACCGCTCCGACTTCTGATCCTCGAAGACAATCCCATCGATGCCGAATTGCTGGTGGATGAGCTGCGCCAAGCAGAGTTCGAGATAGAGTGGACGGTGGTAGACAATGAAGCCGACTATCTTGCCAGCCTCGACCCCGCGCTGGACATCATCATCTCCGATTACAGCCTGCCCCAGTGGGATGCGCCCCGCGCTTTGCGCGCGCTGCAAGCGCGCGGCTGGGACATCCCGTTCATCATGGTCAGCGGCACGGTCGGTGAAGAGCTGGCGGTCGCGTGTATGCGGCAGGGAGCCGCCGACTATTTACTCAAGGATCGGCTGGCGCGTTTAGGGCAGGCGGTGACAAAGGCGCTGGACGACCAGCGCCTCAAGCGGGAAAGTCAGCAGATGCAAGCGGCACAGCGCGACTCCGAGCTGCGCTACCGGCGGCTGTTTGAAGCGGCGCTGGATGGCATCTTGATTCTTGACGCGGAGACCGGGCAAATTATCGACATCAATCCCTTCCTGAGCGACTTGCTCGGCTATTCGCATCAGGACTTGCTCAGCAAGAAAGTCTGGGAGATTGGGGCTTTCCACGATGTGATCGCCTCACAGGCTGCTTTTCGAGGGCTGGTCGAGACTGGTTATGCCCGCTATGACGACCTGCCGCTGGAGACCAGCGACGGGAGAGTTGTCGCGGTGGAGTTCGTCTCCAACCGCTATCTGGCGGACAGTATCAGCGTGATTCAATGCAACATTCGCGACATCAGCGAGCGGAAACACGCCGAGGAAGAAATCAAAAGCTTGGCGAAGTTCCCTGCCGAGAACCCGAACCCGGTCATACGCCTGAGCGTCGATGGTCTCGTTTTGTTTGCCAATGAGGCGGGTCGATCGCTGTTGGTGGATGCGGGCGGCGCGATAGGCAAGACAGCCCCGTTGAACTGGCGCGATATCGTCAGCCGCGCCTGGACGCATCCATCCGGTACAAGCGTTGAGTTTCCCCACCACGACAAAATCTGGTCATTCTACGTCGTCCCGATTGTAGATGAGGGGTATTTGAACCTCTATGGAACGGACGTCACCGAACGGAAGCGAGCCGAACAAGAACTTGCTCGCGAACGCAACCTGCTCAATCTGGTTGTCAACACCATTCCGGATTTCATCTACGCTAAAGACCGCGAAGGTCGGTTTCTGCTCAGAAACGACTCGTGGATCCGCGCAATGGGATTGGCGGCAGAGAAAGAGGCGCTCGGCAAGACCGATTTTGACTTCTATTCATCAGAGGTGGCGGCAGACTATCACTTGCACGATCAGCAGGTCATCCAGTCCGGTCAGCCCCTGATCAACCACGAAGAAAAGACTACGGATGCCGCTGGCGCTGTCCACTGGCTGCTGACGAACAAAGTGCCGCTGCGCGATTCAACCGGCAGCGTGATCGGGCTGGTGGGCGTCGGGCATGACATCACCGAGCAGAAGCAGGCTCAGGACGCCATCGCGTTCCAAGCCAAAATGCTCGATACCATCGCCGAGGCGGTGGTCGCTACTGATCTGGATGGCACGATCACCTATTGGAATCGCTTCGCTGAAACGCTCTATGGCTGGTCAGCCGAGGAAGCGTTAGGCAGTAATGTCGCGGACTTGGCGATGACAGATATATCGCCGGAACAGGCAGCGGAGATTATGGTTCGCTTGCAAGCTAGCGAAAGCTGGAGCGGCGAGCTGATGGTGAAGAACCGGGCGGGCGAGATGTTCCCGGCGCTGGTCATGACGACCCCGATCATCGACGAAAACGGCGCGCAGATCGGGGTGATCGGGGTGGCGATTGACATCACCGAACGCAAGCAAGCTGAACAGCGGCTCGCCAGGCTGAACCGCGTCCTAGCCGTGCTCAGCGACGTGAATCAGGCGATTGTCCGCATTCGCCAGCCAGCGGAATTATTCGATGAGGCGTGTCGGATTGCCGTTGACGTCGGCGGCTTTCGCATGGCGTGGATCGGGCTGTTCGACCCGGAAACTTTGCGGGTGAATCCGGTCGCCAGTGCGGGCACTACCGAGGAGTACCTCGAAAAACTGGAAATCGTGTTGAATGATGAGGCGCGTGGGCACGGACCGACTGCGCACCGCCATGCGGACGGGTGAAGCGGTCATCGTCAACGACATTGAACACGATGCGCGGATGACGGCTTGGCGCGAGGACGCTTTGCGGCGAGGCTACCGCGCATCGGCGGGCTTCCCGCTGCGGGTAGCCGGCGAAACGCGGGGCGTACTCAACCTGTATGCCAAGCGAGCCGGATTTCTTCGACGACCAAGAAATTCAGCTTCTCGAAGAAATGGCAGCCGACATCTCCTTCGCCATCGAATTCGCCGAGCAGGAAGCGCAGCGCGTCAAAGCCGAACTGGAGCTAAAACGGCACATGCAGGCAGTGGAAGAAATGCACCTCTTCCTGCAAACCACGCTCGATGCCTTCCCGGCCAATACAGCGGTGCTTGATCCCGACCGGGATCATCATTAACGCGAATGCTGCTTGGAAGCAGTTTGCCGACGAGAATGGTTCGCAATCTCCATCGTATTATCTGGGCGCGAATTATCTGACCGTGTGTGACAGGGCGGTCGGGCAATGGTCAGACGAAGCTCCGGCTGCGGCTGCCGGGATTCGGACGGTGATCGCCGGAACACGAGAGGAATTTTCTCGGTTGAGTACCCCTGCGACAGTCCATCGGAAAAACGGTGGTTCATGCTCCGCGTCACGCCCTTCCCCGAACCCGCGCCCCGTCGCGTGGTGCGTCGCCCACGTCGATGTGACGGAACGTCGGCTGGCAGAGGAAGCGATTAGCGCGCTCAATGCGGATCTGGAACAACGGGTGATCGAGCGGACGACGCAGTACGTAACCGCTAAGGATCGGGTCGAGGCGATCCTCAACAGCAGCAGCGATGTGATCATTTTGTGCCGAATTGATGGCACCATCAATCAGGCGAACCGGGCATTCGATGCGCTGCTCGAAAGCGCCAGCTACGCGGCTGAACGCACCCTCGCGAGCCTAGTAATCCCCGAACACGCTGCCAGCGAGGAGCAAGCCTTCCAAGCGGTGCTCGAAAGCAAGCTTCCCCAGCGGCTCGACATCACGATTCAACGCGGCGATGGCAGCACCTTTGACGCCGAGATGGTCTTGTCGCCCGTGCTGCGCGAGGAAGGCAGCCTTTCCGGCGTCGTGTGCGCGCTCCACGACATCACGGAAAGCAAGCGGTTGCAGGACGATCTACGATTGGCGCTGGAAAAGGAACGGGATCTAGGCGAATTGAAGTCGCGCTTTGTTTCCATTGTCTCGCACGAATTTCGCAATCCGCTGGCAGCCATTCTCTCGGCGGCAGATCTCATGGCGAACTATGCGGATCGCATGACCGACGAGCGCAAGCGAGAGCACCTAGAAGCCATTCAGGAGCAGGTTCAGCACCTGACCGAACTGATGAACGACGTTCTGCTGATCGGGAAGGCGGAGAATGTTGGCTTTGCTTTCAACCCTGCCCCGCTCGACCTGATGGCGTTTTGCCAGACCTGCATCAAGCAAGTGCAGGAGACAACCGGGGTTTCACACGCACTGCTCCTGTCAATCGAGGGAGAATGCGGTATCGTATCTGCCGACGAGAAACTGCTGCGCCACATCCTCATGAACCTGCTCACCAATGCCGTCAAGTATTCACCGACGGGCAGCAAGGTCTATATCGGCTTGCGCTGCGAGCCTGACGAGGCGGTTCTATACGTCCGCGATGAAGGCATCGGCATTCCCGAAAAAGACCAACCGCGCCTCTTTGAAGCCTTCCACCGAGCGGGGAACGTCGGTTTGGTGTCAGGCACGGGTCTCGGTTTAGCAATTACCAAGCGCTCCGCCGAAGCCCATAAGGGCACGATCAATTTCGAAAGCGCCGAAGGACTCGGCACGACCTTCGTCGTCACTTTTCCGATTCGCTAGCGGTTGAGCTGGCTGATCTGCGCGCCAACTCAGCGCCGCGAGCCGGTTCTATGGCTGCGCCGGGTCGTTTTGGATCGGCAGTTTCACCCAGAAGGTCGCGCCGCCTCCCAGCGATGAGTTGACCCCGATTTCGCCACCGTGAGCGGCGACAATCTGGCGCGTGATCGCCAGACCAAGCCCCGTGCTCCGTTCTCCGCCGGTCGGGATCGCCGACAAGCGCGCGAAATGTTGGAATAAATGCGCTTTGTCCTCATCCGAAAGTCCGGGACCTTCGTCTTGGACTTCCAAGTACCAGCCCGTATCGACCGGCTTCGCCCGGACATAGACCGTCGTCCCCGGCGGCGAGAATTTAACCGCGTTCGAGATCAAGTTGTCGATCACCTGACGCAGCCGGATCGGATCGACTTGGATGACGCCGACCGGCTGCACGTCGAGCACGACGCGGATCGCTTTGCTCTGGGCGAGCTGTTGATGCCAGCGCACGATCTCTTGCAGGAACGCCGCGACGTCGGTCGGAACCGGGTTAATCGTAAGATTCCCCGCTTCGATGTGGGAAACGTCGAGCAAATCATTGAGCAGTTGGAGCATGTACTCAGCCTGCTTCAGCGATTGATTCAGCAGCAGTTGCCGGGTTTCTTCCGTCCAGCCGCCATCAGTCTCGCTTAGCAAAGAGAGCGCCATCTGGATATTGCTGAGCGGATTGCGCAAGTCATGGGTCGCTATGCCCAGAAAAGTGTTCTTCTGGTCGTTGAGGTGACGTAGTTCTTCGTTCTGCTGCTCGATGGATTTATTCTGAACCGCCAACTGCGAAACCAGCCGCCCTTTTTCGACAATGACGGAGAGCTGATTGGCGATGCGCTGAAAAATCTCCACGTGCGCGTTGGCGTAAGTATTGACGTGAATGCTGGAGAAAAACATGAAACCCACCGGCACGCCGTTGGCGATCAGCGGACAGGTCAGTGACGAGCGAATGCCTTCAGCCACGATCAAGCGCGTCGGCTCGGAGCCGGGTTTGTCCTTGAGGTAGGCGACAAGGTCGTTGATGATACGCGGCTGTCCGGTTCGCATGATCGTTTCTAGGCTGCTGCCTTTCAAAGGCGCGCTGTAGCCGACTTGCAGCGTGGTGTTCGGTTGATCGGTTTTTGCCCAGCGCGCCCGCACCCGCTCGCCGTTGTGGTCGATGAGCGAGAAGCCAATTCGGTTGTAGGGGATGAAGGCGCGGAACTCGTGATAAACCGCCTCCAGAATCTCGTCGAGCATCAGCCCTGCGTTGATTTGCGACGTGATCTCGCTGAGCTGGTGCGTCTCCTGATAACGCGCTTCCAATGTTTCCGCTAGTTCGCGCAGCGCTCGCCCCAGCTCGCTGAGTTCATCCGCCGGTGAGAGCGATAGTTCAATGCCGTAATGCCCTTGCTTAAGCTGCTCGGCAGCCGCTGTATATTCCGAAATTCGCTTGTCCATCGTAATCCCCAACATCCACGTGAATATGTCACGGTCGAGCTTTCCCGGTCGATCTGTTAAATCGATTTAGTTAGGACTAATGTCCTAGTCGATTGTAAGCTGAAATCGTGATTTTAGTTCTTAACGTTTGTACTACAGAGACGACAAAGTTGAGTCAGTCGCTTTCTAATGAAAGCGTTGATAATTCGAGCGTATGATGATTGCGCCAATAATAATTTTTTCAATCATAACTTTTGAAGGGATAGATTTCATGCGCCGATTGCTCGCGCTCATTTCGCTGTGTCTGTTGGCGCTACTGTTGATTGCACCGGTGCAGGGACAGGACGGCATCGCCGACTGGACTTACATGCAGTACTTCGCGATGGACAACAACCTCGAATCCGCCCTCTACAACGACCTGACCGAACTTCAGGCGGTCGGCAGCACCGATCAGGTGAACATCGTCGCGCAGGTGGATCGCATCCCCGGCTACGAAACGCGCTTCGGCGACTGGACGGATACGCGCCGCTTTCTGCTTCAGCATCAAGAGCAGCCGCAGTTGACCCAAGACCAGAAAATCGAAGAAATCCTGATGCTGGTTTACGCGCAGCCCAACACCGACCCCGAAGACCTGCGCCAGCAGCTTCGCCAAATCCATGATACCGATCCGGCAGCCTACGCCAGCCTGATCAGCGACGCGGGCTTCAACCCGGACAATACGGCGCTGATCGACAAAATCATTTCGTCGAGAGGATTGGGACTGCAATTCGATACCGCGCCGGTGGAGGACATGGGCGAACTCGACATGGGCGACTCCGCAGACCCTCGCCGATTTCGTCACGTGGGCAATCGAGAATTATCCGGCGCAGCATTACGCGCTGACGATCAGTTCGCACGGCGCGGGCTGGATCGGCAACGGTCCCGACGAAACCGACAGCAACGATCAGCTTCAACTGCCGGAGATCACAGCGGCGCTCCAGCAAGTTCAGGCAGCGACCGGCGTCGATCAGCTTGACTTGATCGGCTTCGACGCCTGTTTGATGGGGCAGCTTGAGGTTTACCAAGCGCTCGCGCCCTATACCCAATACGTCCTCGCCGCCGAGGAAATCATCCCCGGCAACGGTTGGGAATACACCACCCCGTTCAGCCAGCTGGTCGCCGACCCGACCATGAGCGCCGAGCAGTTGGGCAGCAACATCATCGACGCCTTACATGGCGTATTATGCCGGACCGGGCGCGCGCACCAAAGTTGACCTGCATCTGGTCGATACCAGCCAGATTCCGGCGGTGCTCGACGCGCTCGACAGCTTCGCCGCCGCCGCCGATCAGGACGTGCTCGACAAGCTCTCGGCGTTGGGCGTCGCCCGGATCAATGCGCAGACTTTCGGCGCTGAAGCGGGCGATGCGCTCAGCAGTATCAGCAGTTCAACCGTGATCGCGTCGGTCGATCTCACCAGCTTGATGGAACTGATCGGCGGGCAGCCGGACGTCGATCCCGCTCTGGCGGACGCCGCCTATGCCGTCTCCGATGCGGCGCAGGCGGCGGTCGTTTACGGCGCGGCGGATTCGTACCTGCCCGACGCGCATGGTATGGCGATCTACTTCCCGACCAACACGGGAATTGCTAACGCCATCTCCGCTTTTGCCGACAACTTGACCCCCTACTCCGACGCGCTGCCGGACATGAGCGCTTGGAACACGTTCCTGACGACCTTCCACAGCACCATCGATACCGCGCTGACGCCGGACAAGCTGAAGATCACCATCACGCAGGTGCTGCCGGACAGCCAATCCGCCAGCATCTACGATCCGCCGGTCGCCATCTTCGACACCGACGGACAAGGCATCGCCAACCTCGTCTTCACGGCGGTGCTGAACCTCGACGACGGCACGCAAGATCATGGTCGATTATTCGCCGCTGGTCTTCGAAATCGATCCAGCCGGACGGACGCGCCGTCAATACCTTCCCCAGCGGCGAAAGCACGGGCAACAATTTCGCGTGGAACGTCGAGACGCTGATGTTCAGCGACGGCACGACACAGATCCCATCGGTGCTGTTCATCAATAATCCCGGCACACCGCAGGGCGTGATCAGCGGAACCTACGTTTCGCAGCAGAACGGGCAGGAAGTTCCGGCGAGCGTGGTCGTCAACACCGATACCCAACTGGCGATCAGCACCTTCGGCGCGACTGATCAAGGCGCGCCTTACGAAATCCAGACTCAGCCCGGCGATAAGTTCTTCCCGAACTGGTATACCATCACCAGCGACGGACTGACTCCCAACCGCGCGACCGATTTTCTGGCTTATGGGCTAGACCCGTTCAGCTACAGCTACGTCCCGGCGGCGTCCGGCAGCTACACCCTGACCATGATCCTTCAGGATTTGGCGGGCAATACGTCCGTCTCGTCGGCGGATTTGCAGGTCGATAATACCGATCTCGATCCCAACTGGCGCGGCTTCAAGGACGTCGAGCGCGGCATCAACTTCCTCTATCCGTGGGGCTGGAGCGACCCGACTCAACTTGCCGACGAAACCGGGCAGGTCGATCAACTGGTCATCAGCGATCCTGAGGGCGCAATGTCGATTTACGTCGCCAAGCGTGACGAGGACATCGACACAGCGGTTCAGGCAGATGGTCGATCTGGAAAGCTCGCTGCCCGATGCGCAGGTCGATGACCCGGTGCCGCTGGAAGACGATCCGCAGGCGGGACAGTGGATCACCTACACCTATACGGGTGACGACGGCAGCCTGCGTGACGGCGCGGTGATCGTGGTGTGGTCGGAGGAGAACAACGCGACCTACACCTTCGACGTCGATGCGCCGGAAGCGCAGCTTGACCAAGCGACCGCGATCATCCAGCAGATGTACGACAGCTTGACCTTCTTCCCGCCGCTGTCGTAAGCGACGAACCGAGGGGCGGCAATGGTCACCGGAGCAAGCCCTACGCGGGTCTGATCTATGCCGCCGTGTTCGGCGACAAACGGCGCGACCATCGCCGCCCAGAAGTTGAGGATCACCCAGCGACCACGCAGGGCGCTGAGCGGCGAGACCTACACGCTCAGCGCCGTCGCCGGTCGGCGCGCGGTATTCAAACATTTTCCCGGCAGTTTCCCGATCACCTGCAAACCCCAGACCGGATTTCTCCAGAATATTTGAGTATGTAGATATTCTGTCCATGTATTGTATAATATAACTATGCAATTCCCGACTGATGATGAGTCTAGTTCTATGCAAGCTGCGCCCGAATCCAAAATCAGCACAACGACGATTCCCCAACCGAACGGAGCGGTGTCGTTTCAAGCGCTCCGGGTTTTAGTGCGTCAGCGCAGCCTGCTGGCGGCGCTAGAGGTTTTCCATGCCGAACTCGGCGACATTTTTCAGATCCCGCTGCCGGGCTTTAACCCGATCATGCTGGTTGGCGCGGAAGCGAACCATTTCCTGCTGGTCGATGAGCGGCAGAACCTGCGTTGGCGCGTCGAAGATGACCCGATTACCCGACTGCTGCGGCATGGCGTCCTCGTCGAAGACGGCGAAGCTCACGACCAATTGCGCCGTCAGATCAACCCGGCGCTGCACCGGCAAATGCTCGGAGGCTACGTCAACAGCATGTGGCAGTCTGCCGATGCGGTCGTCGATGGTTGGAAGGTCGATGCGCCGGTGGATATGCTGGTCGAGATGCGCCGGGTCGCCCTGCTGGTGCTGATGAAAACGCTGTTCCACATCGATTTTGAACCGGAGCTGAGCCGCCTGTGGCGCGCGATCCTGCGGACGCTGCGCTATATCTCTCCCGGTCTGTGGATCGTGTGGCGGGGGGTGCCGCGTCCCGGCTATCGGGCTGCGCTGCGACAGTTGGACGACTATCTGAATCAGATTATCGCCCTTCGACGGCGCAGCGGTGCGCATCCTGACGACTTGCTCGGCTCGCTGATCGCGTCGGGGATGCCGGATGCGCTGATCCGCGACCAACTCTTGACGTTGATCATCGCCGGGCACGATACCAGCACGGCGCTGCTGGCTTGGTCGCTCTATCTGCTCTCGACTCACAGGGACGTGCAGAAAGCGGCGCAGGCGGAAATCGCTGCCGTGCTTGGCGGACAGCCGCCCGGTTTCGAGCAGTTGGGCGAGCTGCGCTATCTGGATCAGATCGTCAATGAGACGCTCCGCCTCTACCCGCCGATCCATCTCGGGTCGCGGGTCGCGGCTGCCGATCTCGAATTCCAGGGCTATCCGATCCCTGCCGGGCAGCGCGTTCTGTACTCGATCTATCTCACCCACCGCGATCCGCGCTACTGGCGTCATCCAGCGGTTTTCGATCCCGACCGCTTCGCCCCGGAGCCGACGCGCCAGCGCGCGCCGTACACGTTTCTGCCCTTCGGCGGCGGCGCGCGCAACTGCATCGGCACGGCGTTCGCGCAGGTCGAAGTGAAGGTCATCCTCGCCCGAATTTTGCAGAAATATGACCTGACTTTCGCCGGGGGCAGCGTGCGTCCGCACATGGGCGCGACGCTAGAGCCGAGTCCCGGTGTGCGCGTGACCATTCGGCGACGCAGCTAGCGCGAGAGCGCGTAGTCTCGTCCTTTCCAGCGGATACGCGCTCCACGTCGGCGGCGGATCAAGGCAGTTAAGCCTAGCGCCATCACGCTCCACGCCGCCAGCGGCGTTGCAGCGATTTCGGACAGCGGGCGCGCGAAGCGACGGTTGACGACTCCGCGCAGCGCCAGCAGCCAACCGATTTCGACCAGCGGCAGCCAGCGACGACCGGGCAGCAGCAGTCGCGCGAACGGCAGCACAAAGATGCAGGCGTACCCCCACGCGAAAACCACACTCCAGCCGCGCGAGCGCCGGTCGCCGGAGGTCGTCGCCATGCCGAGCAGGATGTTCTTCGAGAATCCCGCCCAAACTTCGCTAGCGCTGCGATACATCCGGCAGCTCACCATCGACGTGCCATCGACCAGCGCGACGGCGTGCCCGCAGGAACGGAAACGCTGCGCCAGCGCAAAGTCGTCCACCAGCGCCGCCGCAATCGCCTCATGCCCGCCGACCGCGCGATAGGCTTCGGCGCGTACCAGCAGATATTGACCGTTCGCGGCGACGGCTTCGGAACGCCCACGCCAAAGGCTCGTCAAGTCGATGCCCACCAGTGGCAGAAAATCGACGATGAACGAGACGACGATCCGTTCGCTCCAGCTTTCCGTGATCTGCCTGGGGAAAGCGCTCAATAGATCAACTTGCAAAGACTTCTGCCTGCGCGACTCCCAGAGCGATGCTGTCCGGCAGATGGCGCGTGTCGGCGTCGGTGAACAGCAGCCAGTCGCCGGTCGCGCGGGCTGCCAACCGCTGACAGGCGTAGCTCTTGCCGTTCCATCCGGCGGGCGGATTTTCGCAGCCGTGGATGACCGTGAGGTGCGGATAGCGCGCCGCCAGATCGTCCAGCAGCGCACCCGTCCCGTCGCCAGACTGGTCGTCGAGCGCGATGATCTCGAAGTTGGGGTAGTTCTGGTTCGCCAACGAGTCGATGCAGGCGACAATCGTCCCTGCTTCGTCACGGGCAGGGACGAGAACGCTCACGCGGGGGTGGGCGTCGGGCTGAGGCGCGGCAGATCGCGCCCGGCGCAAGAAGCGCAGGTTGCGCCACAGGCGATAGCTGAGGAACGCCAGCACCAGCAGCGCCGTCCCATCGGCGGCACGCCTGAAGGATCGGATCATGATTTAAGCGCGGAGGGGTGGTTGTGCGACGCGACGCGCCGGTTGGACGTCGCGATAGAAGGCGACGATTTTGCTGGCGAGGATGACAAGCTGCGCGACTGCCAGCGCGATCATCCAGACCGGCTTCCCGCCGACCAGCAAGGCGATGATCAGCACGATGGGAATGGCGAGTGCGCGCCGGGCATCGTCTTTGAACACGAGCATCGCCACAATCGCCGTGCCGCCCATCACCAGCGGCAGCTCGTAGAGCGTCAACCCCGCCCAGACGCCGAACAATGTGTCCAGCGCCCGCCCGCCGCGCCCGCCCAGAAAGATCGAGAAGGCATGACCGAGCGTCGGCATCAACGCCACCCAGAACAACTGACTGTCGGGGAGCTGCAAGCCCCATTTGGCGATGAAAACGGGCACGAAGCCCTTTAGGAAGTCGAGGATCAGCACGGCGACGCCTAGTCGCCAGCCACCGGAGCGGAAAGCGTTGGCAGCGCCGGGATTACCGTCGCTTTGGCGGCGCGGGTCGACCCGGAAAAACAACTTGCCCAGCCACACCGACCAAGGCAGCGCGCCCGAAAGGTAGGCGGCGATGAGCAGGGCAGGAAAGGCGAGCATGGTCGTCAACGCAGCAGCGGGTTGAGTTCGTGGAGCATCCGGTCGATCAGGGCGACGCCCTCTTGCAGCGTATTGCCCAGAAAGATACCCGGCATTCGTTCAACCAGATCCGGTCGCTCGGTGAAGATGTGTCCCCCATATCCGACTATCGGGCGTCCCGATTCGGCGGCGTCGGGCAGCCAGCGAGTCCACTCCGACAGCGTGATCGCAGTTTCTTCGGTCATGGCGACGAATACCAGAATGGGCGCGCTTACCTCGTTCACGAACGTGACCAGATCGTTCAGCGGCATGGTCTGTCCCAGATAGATGACGGGCCAGCGCAGACGCCGCAGCAGCACCGACAGGATCAACAGACTGCCCTCGTGGAGTTCGCCCGGCGCGCACGCCAGCACGACCGGGTTGACGTGATAACTGGGCGGACCGGTTCGCGTCCACATGATCAGGTGTTGGCGCAGATGATTGGTGGCGAAATGTTCGGTCGCTATGTCGATCTGCCCGCTGCTCCACGCTTCACCAATGTCGGTGAGGACGGGCAGAATCATGCCGAAGATCAGATTTTCCATCGGGTAAAGCGCCAGCGCGTCGCTCAACACCTGACTCGATCCTTCGGCGTCGTGCGCCAGCAGGCTGTCCAGCAAGCGCTGATGGAGGAGCGTCAACGCAGTCGGTGCTGCCGGTCTGCTGGATGGAGCCGTTGGCAGTGCGCGCCGTGATGAGTCCCTCGCCCTCGCGCTGCATATGCTGAAGCGCCCGGATCGCCTGACTGGTCTGCATCCCTTCGTCGATGCGCAGCTTGACCCATTGCAGCCGCAGCACGTCCTGCTGCGAATACAGTCGGTGTCCGCCCGCCGTCCGCGTCGATTGCGGGAAGTCGTAGCGGCGTTCCCACACTCGCAGCGTGGTTTCGGAAATATCGGTCATCCGCGACACTGCGCCGATGTTGAATAACGGTTCGTCGTTCGCATTCAGTTCGTCGCGGGGTTGGCTCATGGTTCTGCCTTGTCATTAGCGTCGTCGTTCCGCATCAGTCTACATCGTTTCGCCTGCCTTGTCCAGATATCTTCGACAGTTATATGGACAATACCTTGACATAAATCCTGATCCATGCTAATGTTTGTCTAAATTTCCTGTACAAGGTGGGGTGAAACGATGGTCATGGAGTTGGCTGCATGGGAGCACCGGCTGCTGTCGTGGGCATACGAAGCGCTCACCAGCCCGACGATTGACAGCCGGATCGAGACCGGGGCGAACGAACTGGACAGCGCGTATACCTACTGCGCCCGCATCACCCGAACCAACAGCCGAACATTCACGATGGCTTCAGCCCTGCTCCCACAGGACAAGCGCCGCGCCGCGCGTGCCCTTTACGCCTTCTGCCGCTCGACTGATGATCTGGTCGACGAAACTCGCGGGCTAGACCACGCCGAGCAGATCTTCGAGAGCTGGCGCGCCCGCCTGAGCAATCCGCATCCCGCAGCCAACGATCCCGTGCCGCTGGCATGGGCAGATGCTCAGGCGAGGTTTCGCATCCCGCGTGGCTATGCCGAACAGTTGATCGCGGGGGTCGGGCGCGACCGGACGCAGCGCCGTTATCAGACCTTCGCCGAACTGACCGAATACTGCTACGGCGTCGCCTCGACCGTCGGGCTGATGGCAATGCACATCATCGGCTTTCAGGGTCACGACGCGCTGGCATACGCCGTCAAACTCGGCATCGCGCTTCAATTGACCAACATCCTGCGCGATGTCGGCGAGGACTGGCGCGCGGGTCGTTTGTACCTGCCGCTCGACGAGCTTGCCGAATTTGGGTTAGCCGAAAGCGATATCGCCGCCGGGCGCGTCGATGACCGCTGGCGCGCCTTCATGCGCTACCAGATCGAGCGGGTCGAGCGCCTTTACGGGGAATCCGAGCCGGGGATCGCCCTGCTGCACGCCGACGGGCGCTTTGCGACCAGCGCGGCAGCCGAGTTGTACCGCGCGATTCTGAGAGACATCGAAGCCCACGATTACGACGTATTCCATCGTCGGGCGCACGTCGGGGGGCTGGGCAAGCTCAGCCGCTTGCCGCGCATCTGGTGGCTGAGCCGTACTTTGGATAAACCGTATCGTTAGCGTTTGCAAGAGCGCGCAACAGGCGCGTCAGCATCACCGGCGGAACCGGTTTCATCAGACGAAAACTCGCCGCCTAATCAGGCGTTCGCGGTTGCTATTCTTAGGTGTCATAAAGGAAATACGCATGTCTAGAATCATCGTCATCGGCAGCGGTTTCGGCGGTCTCGCCGCCGCGATTCGCCTCGCCGCCAAAGGGCACGACGTCGAACTGTTCGAGAAGCGCGACAAGCTCGGCGGCAGGGCTTACGTCTATGAAATCGACGGCTTCAAGTTCGACGGCGGTCCGACCGTGATCACCGCGCCGTTCATGTTCGACGATCTGTGGGCGGCGGCGGGCAAGCGCCGCGAGGATTACTTCGACCTCGTCCCGTGCGACCCCTACTATCGCATCTTCGACCCCAGCGGGCGCAGCTTCGATTACAACGGCGACGAGGACTTCATCCTCAGCCAGATCGACCAGTGGAATCCCGCCGACAAAGCCGGCTATCAGCAGTTCATGGCGACCACCAAGGCGATCTTCCAGAAGGGCTTCGTCGAACTGGCGGACAAGCCGTTTCTGCACTTTACCGACATGCTGAAGGTCGCGCCCGACCTGATCAAGATGCAGTCATACCGCAGCGTCTATGGCTACCTGTCGCAGTTCGTCAAAGATGACTTCCTGCGCCAATGCTTCACTTTTCATCCCCTGCTGATCGGCGGCAACCCGTTCGACGCGCCCTCGATCTACGCCATGATCCACTATCTTGAGCGCGAGTGGGGCATCCACTACGCCATGGGCGGCACCGGCGCGATTGTCGCGGCGATGGGCAAGCTGTTCGCCGAACTGGGCGGCAAGCTGCATCTCAACGCCGACGTCGCCGAGATTCTGGTCGATGACGGCGACCGCCGCGTGACCGGCATCCGCCTCGCCGATGGGACGGTGCATCGCGCCGACCAGATCGTCTCCAACGCCGACGTCGCCTTCACCTACCGCAACCTGATCCCGGCGCGCTACCGGCGCAAGTACAGCGACCGCAAGATCGACAACATGAAGTACAGCATGTCGCTGTTCGTGATCTATTTCGGCACCAAGCGGCAGTACCGCGATCAAGGGTTGGCGCACCACAACATCATCCTCGGCGAGCGCTATAAAGCGCTGCTGAACGACATTTTCAACCGCCAGCAGCTTTCGGATGATTTTTCGCTCTATCTGCACATGCCCAGCCTGACCGATCCATCGGTCGCGCCGCCCGGCGGCGAGAGCTTCTACGTCCTCTCGCCCGTGCCGCATCTCGGCTCCGGCATCGACTGGACGACAGCCGCCAAGCCCTACCGGGACGCAATCATGCAGTTCCTCGAAGACAATTATCTGCCTGACCTTGCAGGCGAACATCGTCGCCGAGCATTACATCGACCCGCTGCACTTCCAGAACGTCCTCAACAGCCATAACGGGGCGGCGTTCTCGTTCCAGCCGACACTGACACAGTCGGCGTGGTTCCGACCGCACAACCGCTCGGAGGATTTCGACAACCTCTATTTCGTCGGCGCGGGCACGCATCCCGGCGCGGGGCTGCCGGGCGTGCTCTCGTCCGCCATCATCGCCGAAAACTTGATCGGCGACCCGCTGCCCTATCCTGCGCCTGTGTTGACTCCGGCGAGGGCGTGAGTCGATGACTTACGCCGCTTTCCTGCTGCAATTTCTGGTGGTGCCAATCGTGATCCTCGGCGTGCTGGTCTATCGTGACCGCCGCAGACTGCTCACGGAGGCGTTCGCTCACGGGCTGCTCTCGCCCCGGCTTGCGTTGGCTGCTCTGGTCGTGATCGCCGTTACTCTATACGACGCCTTGGGATAACCACTTGGTTGCTACGGGCGTTTGGCGCTACGACCCGGCGTTAGTGACCGGCATCACGCTCGGCTGGGTGCCGCTGGAGGAATACCTGTTCTTTATCCTCCAGCCGCTGCTGACCGGACTCGGATTTTTGCTGCTGGCGCGGCGGGTGCGCATCGCCGCGCCGTTTCGCCCCGAAGCCGACATCCGGCTCGTGTCGGCGCTGGTGATCGGCATCGTTTGGCTGATCTCGGTCGCGCTGCTGCTCGTCGGCTGGAACCCCGGCAGGTATCTGTCGCTGGAATTGGCGTGGGCGCTGCCGCCAATCGGCTTGCAACTGGCGCTAGGGGCGGACATCCTCTGGCATTACCGGCGCATCGTCATCCCGTCCATCGTCACGGCAACGCTCTATCTGAGCGTGGTTGATACGCTTGCCATTCACAGCGGAACATGGGCGATCAGCCCGGAATACTCCGTCAACATCCTCATCGGCGGCGTGCTGCCGATTGAAGAAGTCGTCTTCTTTCTGGTGACCAATACCCTGCTTGTCTTTGGGCTGACGCTGGGGCTGGCTCAAGCGAGCGCGACGCGCTTGCCAGCGCGGATCATGGCAAAGTTGACCGCGCCGCTGCCTGAGAGAAAATCATACGAGGGCTGAAGTGCCGTCCAATCCGCTCCGAGGAGCGGTAGAATCAGCATTCGACCATCGTCAGGCAAGAAAAAAGCGCTTCTGAACCATTCAGAAACGCTTTTTCCGTTTGAACTGGGGAGGTGCTGGCAGACTGCATCGTCGCCAGCAGGTGGGACAACGACCTGCACATGCGGCTACTGGCGCACCGGGACAAACTTACCAACGAACGCGAGCGCTGCCTCGGCGACTTCACGCCAGCCGTGATCGATGGTCAGCGAGTGTCCCCGGTCGGCGATTTCTTGAATCTCGGTCACGCCGGGATTCTTCTCCTGTTGCTTGAAGGAAGCGTGAGCGATTGCCCAAGGCACCGTGTGGTCATACTCGCCGGAGATGATCAGCAGCGGACCGCGCTCAGGATTTTTCGTATCGACTTGAGCATCCGTCCAAGGGTTGAAATTGGCAGTCGCTGCTTGGAAGATCGGTCTGCCCGGTCCCGGCACGGAGTACTTCTCATACAATTCGTGGGCTTCGCTCTCGTCGACGACGTTGGCGAAAGCATAGCGGAACTGCTCGAAGGTCAGCGGGACGGCGCGGGTGTAGTTGAGTGGATTGGAGAGGACTGCCGCCGACGACTTCAGCGCTGAGAGCGGCAGGGGCAGTACCCCGCGAAATGGAGCCGGATCAATGGCGACGGTCGCGGCGGCGATTCCCTCTCCGGCGAGCTGCTGCGCGATCAGTCCGCCGAAAGAATGACCGATGACAACTGGCTTGATCCGTAGTTGGCTGATGGCATCGACGTAGTAACCCGTCACCTGCTTGAGCCTTTTGTGAGCGAAAACCTCCGGGTCTTGGATTGCCTCCTCGACGGTCTCGGGGTCGTCGGGCCAGCCCGGCGCGATGGTCGTGTAGCCCTGCTCCTCGAAAAAGTGACACCAGTTGTCCCAACTGCTGGCGAGAAGCCACAGCCCGTGTACGAACACGACGGGTTGCAATCCGGAGTTATTGGCTTGATCAATCTGCTGCTGTTCGTGAGCCGTGAGCATCGTCATGAGATTTGTTTTCCTCTATCCCAAAGTGCTTTTGCGGTCGATTTGTTAGCGATAGAGTAGTACATGTTCTCTGGCTCGTCGTCAGTGTTTCCACGTACGAACGATATCAAACCTTTTATTGATCGTCCACTGCCCCCAGCGCGCGCAGGGTCGCGGTTTGCGCCTCGTTCAAGCCGCGAATACCCGTGATGTCCAACCGCTCATAAGGGCGATCACGGCGCATAGTCCGCAGATACTCAGTGTTTGCACATCCCAAATCATGATCACGCCATCATCGCCACAGCTTGCCAATATTGTCCCGTCCGGGCTTCGCCGAGCGTCGAATCATTCCCTGATGAGCCTGGCGCACCAGTAGACATTCGCCACTTTGAAACATCCCACCAGCTCAAAATGCCATCACTATCGCCGCTGATGAGGATTTCTTCACTCGCCCCCCAAGTTACGGCATTGACAATCCCGGTTGATCTGCAAGTGGCGGCACGCGTTCGCCACGAAATACGTCCCAGACGAACAGTTCCCCGCCCACGCCGGCTCTACTCACTGAAGCGAGGTGTCCCGCCGGGGCTCCAGGCGACACCAGTGATCGTATTTGATGTCCTGACAGCCTCTTGAACACCGTTTCTTCTCCGGCATCCCATACATACACGGTGCCGTCACCGCCCCCACCTGCCACCTGCATCCGTCGGGACTCCAAGCACGGGGAAGGTCGAGGTTGGAAACAGGCGCTCATCCCAGCGAGGCTGCCGTGCAGTGAGATCGAGCGCCAGTATTCCATGCTGGTTCGTTCCGAGCGCGAGTCGCGTCCCATCGGGACTCCAGGCTAGACCGCCGAAAAAATTGGCGGGATCGTCAGGATGCTGAAGAACTTGGACGCAATCACCGGAAAGCGGGTTCCACAGCCGGATCACATTATCCCATTCGCTGCTCGCAATCCATTGCCCATCCGGACTCCATCCGATTCCCAGCACGGCTCCGCTGTGCCCATGCAATACCTGAGACGGCGTCCCATCCTCCAAATCCCAAATCGTCACGAGCATATCCATACCGCCGCTGACCAGATGCTGACCATCCGGACTCCAATCGACCGTAGTAAAGAAAATTCGAGTATCCCTCGATAATGCGCGTGCAGTGCCCATTGAAGGTCTCCCAGAGACGCAGGGAATAATCTCCGCCAGTGAGTAAGTTGATGCCATCTGGCATAAAGGCAGGCCCCGTTATACCGCTGGTGTGTCCCTGCAGCGCTGCACGGTAGCTGCCCGCTTCAAGGTCATACAACCAAACCTTCATGTCGATGCCCCCACAGGCGAGCGTGCTGCCATCCGGACTCCACGCCACCCGCCCGATGCGCTCGATATGCCCGATCAATGTCTGTCGTGGGCGCAACTGATCAGCGACGACATCCCACAACTTCACCGTGCCATCAAAGCTGGCGCTGGCGAGCATTTGTCCGTCTGGAGAAAAGGCAAGCATATCCACAAAGGTGGAATGCCCTTTGAGTGTCTGCACACATTGAGCGTTACCGGACTGGGAAATTGCCCATAATCGAATGGTGCCCTGCCCGATCCCCACTGACCAGCAGGCTCCCATCCGGACTCCAGTCGAGCGCGCATCCCGATACTCCGACCGGATGGCGAAGGGTCTGAAGCTGTGTACCACTCTCTACATCCCAAAGCGCAACGGTCGAGTCACTGCTGCCGCTGGCAAGCAAACGACCGTCCGGCGAAAACGCGACGCCGTTGACCTGAACGACATGCCAGCCTGACCACAGCAGCCGATCCGCGCTGATATCCCATACTTTAACGATGCCATCCCAATTTCCGGTTGCCAGAAGCTGTCCATTCGGGCTGAACTTGAGTGCCCAAATCATGTCACTATGCGCGCGCCAGGCACGCTGTAACGTCAAGCCCGTTGCCGACCACACCATCACGTCGCCGTGACTGGTGGACGCTGCCCAATGTCACCAGCCTTGCTAACATCAACCGCCAAGACTGCGCTAAAGGGCTGGGCATAGACGTTGTCCTGCATCAGCGCGTTGGATAATGTCGTATCTTGCATTTCCACGCCTTGTAGATAAATACTCCTCAGCGCAAGCCCCGACAAATCAAGCGCACGCAGGTGCCCCTGATGCAGACGCAGCAACGTGATCAGGTTCGCGGGTGCGTATCCCTGAGCATGAGCTGGCAAGTTGCGCAGGTCATCTAGCCGGGTTCGTATCTGAGACGCGAGGTCGATCTGCCCCTGTGCCAGCAAGGTGAGCAGAGGTGCTACCAACAGTCGTTCTTGAGTTTGTCGCAGATAGTCTTTAGCGGAAGCAAGCACAAGCCTATGCTCAATCAGGCGAGCGAACCTGCCTTGCCGGAGTTCGTCGAACGAGTCTGTAATCAGCCGCTCGGTCAAATACTCCTGTACGACCGATTGCAGGGTGAAACTGCCCCTTTTTTGCCCGCGCTCAATGAGCGAGCAGCGATGTAGTCTGTCCATCGCACTTAGAAGCCGGGTGCGCGGTACCGGTATGACGAACAGCACCGCCAGTTCATCCAGGGTAGATCGATTCGCGCAGGATCGCCAGCCACAGCAAGATGCTTTGTTCTAGGGCAGAAAGCCGAGCAAACTGCTGGCTGAGGAGATCGCGAACCCCACCAAAGATCACCTCTCCCTGCTCTAAAAAAAGAGCTGGGTCGCCGTCAAAAAGATCGACTATCGTCTGCGCGACGATTTTTAAAGCGAGCGGGTTGCCAGTATAGGATTCAATCAGCCGCACGCGTTCTTCCATCGTACCGGTCACGCCTTTTTCCGCCAGCAGCGCTTCGCAAGCCTGTGCGTCTAATCGCGCAAGGCGCAAGGCGCGCACCGGCGATTGATTGCCCTCTAGCGCGATCAGCACGCTTGGTTTCTCGCGGCTGGTGAGCAGCACACAGCTTTGATGGTCACTTGCAGCCGTTTGCTGCAAAAAGCGTTCGAGCGCTTCGTATTCGGGCAGCATCTGCCCGGAGCCTTCACCTTCCGTCAGAATCGACTCTAAATTGTCCAAAACCAGCAGCACCCGGCTCTGGCGCATCTGTTCCATCAGCATCTTGAGATACTGTTCGACGGCGGTCGATTCTTCGGTCAGCGCTCGGGGTGCAAGGATTTGGAGCAGGTCGGCGAAAAAGGCTTCGCAAGTCGGCGTATCGCGCAAAGAGCGCCAGATCACGTAATCGAAATGATCTGCCACCCGGTGCATCAGCGTCACTGCCAGCGCCGACTTGCCGATGCCGCCCAATCCCAAAATGCTCACGGCACGGCAGTGTTCCTCGACCACCCATTCGGTCAGCAGGCTCAGCTCCCACTCGCGCCCATAATAGGCGGGAACCGTGAGCGCGTCACCCCACTCTAGACGCGGACTAGCGCTCTGCACCGCCGTTTGAATCTCGCCAGCATCGTCCTCATTCGGCGGTAGTTCGAGCAGCGCCGCCAACCAAGTTTCGTCGAGCAGCACTTTCTGACGCGCCGCTGACCACAGCGCCCGAATCGACTCGGACTCGCGTCCCGTTGGGAACACCTGTTGTTGGACGGCAAGGGTAATGAACTGCTTCAAGTGCTCAACTCTAGGGTACTTGCTGCCCGCTTCCCACTCGCCCACCGCGCGGCGTGAGATCCCTAGAAAATCCGCCAATCCCGCTTGGCTCAACCCCATTGCGCTGCGCAGGGTGAGCATCGTCTGCCCGAACGGGTAGTCCCGATCACGATACGTGGATCGTTTCATGGGTGCACTCCGTGAAGTAGAGCATTCCGACTTCACTATTGGAACCGGATGGGAACTTTTATGGTATCTGATGTCGGCTGACCTGCACGGTCACGGCTTCTATACTGTTGAATATATCCAGTTTCCGCACGCATCGCGAGCGGAGCGTGATTTGCAGAAGCCCTTTTTCGTCAGTCGATCGTTTGTTACTTGAGAGGAATGCCATGTATCAGCTCGGCAAGCTAACCCCCCAAGAACATCGGGTACTAACCCTCGTCGCTAAAGGCTGGAGCAACACCAAGATCGCTCGCGAACTCTTTATCAGCCCCAGAACGGTGGAAACGCATCTCTACCGCGTCTTCGATAAGTTGGATGTTTCAAGCAGAACGGAAGCAGCACTTTACATCTTGACCCGTGACCGTGACCCGCACTCACAAGTAAGTAGATATTCTGACGACGCGCTGGTCGAGCACACCTATTCTAGAGAAGTTCGCTAAGGGTCTCGTTTCGAGAGCCAGCAGAATTCAGGAGTGAGAAGCATGAATAGCATCAAGTTGAACCTATTCAAGTTGGGGCGCGGTGCGGCTTTCGGTCGCTTCGTTGGCACTGCCATCGCTATCGCCGCGTTGTCCGTTTTGAGCCTGCCGGTTTTCGCGCAAGACGAAACGGCTGCCGCACAAATGCTGCCGAACGTCGTGCTCGTGCATGGGGCTTGGGCGGATGGCTCTAGCTGGAGCGGCGTGATCGAGCGCCTTCAGGCGGCGGGCTACACCGTGACCGCGCCCCAGTTTCCTGAGACGTCGGTCGAGGATGATGTTGCTCGTCTTCGTGAAGTGCTGGCACGTCAAACCGGACCGACGATCGTCGCCGGACATTCCTACGGCGGCGAGATTATGACCGCGCTGGGCGACGACGCGCCGAACGTCGTTGGTTTGGTCTATATCGCGGCGTTTGGACTGGACGAAGGTGAATCGATTGGGGCGCTGCTGGGACAAGGTGATCCGACTCCCGCGCTGGCACACCTAGACATCGACGCGCAAGGCTTCGCCTGGCTGCCGCAGGACGATTTCGTGAATCACTTCGCGGCAGATGTCGATCCTGTGCAGGCGAGCGTCATGTATGCGGCGCAGCAGCCACTCAATGCAAGCGCCTTAGGGTATGTCATGGGCGTCCCGGCGTGGAAGTCGCTGCCGTCGTGGTACATGGTCGCCACGAACGACGAGGCTATTCCCTCCGACGCCGAGCGCTTCTTCGCCCAGCGGATGGGCGCGACCGTCGTGGAAGTCGCTGCCAGCCACGTCGTGATGGTTTCGCACCCCGATGACGTCGCCGCCCTCATCGAGACGGCAGCGGAATCCGTCTCCGCCGGAAAATAATCCGACGCATGCTCATGGAGGCGGTCAGGGCTTCTCACAGCAGCCCCGACCGCTACTGACTTGACTTCTCATCATCCCAAATGAACCGTACGGAGATAAATCCATGAGCGTCCCTATCCACCTCGAAGCAGAAGCGCAAGCCTTCATCGACGCTAAACCCTCATTCTTGGATGAACGCGAGCCTCAAAAAGGACGTGTCGCCTTCGCCGAAATCCAGTCTGCGCCTATCGCCAAGCAGCCGGTGGATATTGAAAATTTGACTATCAAGGATGGTCCCAGCGATCGCGTTTCCATTCGCATTCTGCGCCCCAAGAACGCCCCGGTGATACTGCCGGTCATCCTCTACATTCACGGCGGGGGGTGGGTATTCGGCGACGAGATCACGCACGACCGCCTGATCCGCGAACTGGCAGTGGGCGCTGAAGCGGTGGTCGTGTTCCCGAATTACAGTCTTTCCCCAAAAGCCAAGTATCCAACCGCGCTCGAAGAAAGCTACTCGGTCTTGAAGTGGATTGCGGAGCACGCGGCGGAACACGGTTTCGACGCGGAGCGCGTCGTGGTGGCGGGCGATAACGTCGGCGGCAACATGGCGGCAGCGGTGACCTTGCTTGCCAAAGAGCGTGGTGGTCCGCTCATCCAGCGGCAGCTTCTGTTCTATCCGGTGACGGATGCCGCGTTCGACACTGACTCATATGACCAGTTCGCCGAGGGCTTCCATCTACGGCGGGAGGCGATGACTTGGTTCTGGGATCAGTACACCACCGATCCGGGCGAACGCCATCAGATCACCGCCTCGCCGCTGCGGGCAAGCCTACAACAGCTCAAGGGGCTGCCGGAGGCGCTGATTATCACTGCGGAAGCCGATGTGCTGCGGGATGAAGGCGAAGCCTATGCGACGAAGCTGCGCGCGGCAGGCGTGCGGGTCACTGCCGTTCGCTTTGCGGGAACCATTCACGACTTCATGATGCTGAATGCGCTGGCGAACACGGCGGCGTGTCGTGGTGCAATCGCGCTCGCCATTGCTTGGTTGCGCGAGGGCTTCTCAGCATCCTAAAAGCAGATCCGCTGAGCGTTGACGCGCTTGGGAAGCGACAAACCAACGAGGGGATGAATCCGCGCTAATTCGTCCTGATCAGACCATCAATCTATCACTCGACGACCAGACAGAAAGGTTCACTATGCGTTCGCTTAAGGGTAAAGTTGCACTCGTGACCGGGGGTAACAGCGGGATCGGTCTGGCGACGGCTAGAGAATTTCATGCCAACGGAGCCAAAGTCATCATTTCAGGGCGCAATTCTCAATCACTTGAGGAGGTCGCTCGACAACTGGGTTCCAATGTGCTGGCAGTCCAAGCCGATATGACGAAGCTCAGCGAGATTGACCAATTGATGGCTCGCGCGTTTGAGAGGTTCGGCAAACTCGATATTCTGTTTGTGAATGCGGGCATTTACAAAGGCGCTGCACTCGAAGCGGTCGATGAAGCGGCTTTCGATGAGATGATGAACGCGAATTTTAAGGGGTCGTATTTCACCGTCCAGAAGGCGCTCCCTTTCCTCAATCAGCCCGCGTCGATCATCTTCAACGGCTCAGTCAATGCCCTGACAGGTATCGCCAATAGTTCACTCTACACGGCGGGTAAAGGGGCGATTCACGCGCTGGCACGCGCGCTCGCCGCTGAACTGATTGGTCGGAACATTCGCGTGAACACGATCACGATTGGTCCCACCGCGACCAGTCTCCTTACTCGTTCGGGAACTTCACAAGCGATCCTGGACGCTCAAGATGTCGCGCGGATCAGCCACTCACCCGTCAAGCGACTGGGGCAACCTGAAGAAGTCGCCAAAGTCGCGCTGTTTCTCGCTTCTGACGACTCGTCCTTTGTCGTCGGCTCAGAAATCGCTGCCGACGGAGGCTGGCTCTTGAACACCATGTAGAGTCATCTTGACGAGATCGAACCTGAAAAGTGTCTCGCAATTCATAATGAACAGTTTGGCATCAAACAAAACAAGAATTGACTTGGCGCAAGTCAGTTCTTGTAAAAATTCTTCCGTCTTCTGAGTTTGTGAACCTGATCGGATTCGAACCCTTCTGAGGGAACAAAAAAGCGCCGCTAGGGCGCTTTTTCTCGTGAACT
>CAWKDY010000027.1:0-95048 GCA_963848465.1 uncultured Chloroflexia bacterium
GCGGCGATCACGCCGCTGCGGTGAATACGCTTGAAGTCGCCGTAGGGGAGTTGGTAGCGCATCCCGGTCTCGTCGGCGTCCGGATCGACGGCGAGATACCACTTGCCGAAGTCGTCAGCGCCGTGCGCGTCGAGATAGCGGCTCGCCTGTTCGGGCGAGGGTTCGTTGGTGCTCCACTGCGTGTTAATGGCGTACTCGCCTTCGTCGATCAGGTGCTTGGCGAAGTCCAGCGCTGGCTGGTTTACTTGGAGAGACATAGATTTGCTCCGTCTAGGGCTAGGCAAAGCATACCGCAGGGGAAGTCAAATCGGTAGAGGCGGGACTCAGTCCCACCTCTACGCGAGTTAGTGCGTTCTAGAAGGCGGAACGAAAGACGACGCGGTAGGAGATTAGCGCGCGCGCGCCGTCCGCCGTGACGCAGGGCGACGCTGACAGCGGTTGCGGCAGCGGATCAGCGTGACCCGGCATGTCGATAATGTAATCCTTGCCCGCTTCCATCTGGAAATCGGCGTAAAATGCGCCTTTCTCCGGCTTCAGCCCGGTGAAGAAGCGGCTTTCGCCAGTATCCCAGCGCGCGCGAATCTCCTGCGCGGGCATCCCGGTCGAGCCGTCGGATTCGTAGACTTCCACGATGATCAGACCGGAATGGTTCACGTCGCAGATAAGCGTACGCACGCCGATCAAGTCGAAATCATTTTGAGGTGGCGTGGTCGGCACGATCACCAGCACGGGCGTCGCGGTGGCGAAATTGGCGGCGGGCGTCGGCGTTTTGCTCGGCGGCGGCGTCAGCGTCGACGGTTGCCGTCGGCAGGTCGATCGTGATGACTCCGCTCGAAATCGCCCTCGTCGGTCGAGATCAGCGAATCGGCGCAGCCGGAGCGCCCCTGCGGCTGGTAAAGCTTCATCATGGCGCGGACGGTGTGCAAGCCGCTGCTGCTGTTGACGTAGCCGGTCGTAGCGAGGCGGCAAGCCGTATCCGCGACCGCCTGAATCGGGTCGCCGGGGAGCTGCAAAGCCGCGAGCCGGTTGATCGCGCTGCCGAGGTCGCCGTCATGACCGTAGTTCAGGGCGATCACGACGATGTATTGATCCTTCGCCTCGGTGGTCAACTGCCACGGCTCGGTGTCGAACTCCTGCACCGGCGCGAGATTCCAGGCGTATAGAACAGCCCCGCCGCGATGCCGAGTACCAAGCCCAATGAGGATGCCGATCGGACGAAAACAGGCGGCGCGGTCGCCGGTAGCGGCTGGGCAGATCGGGCTGTGGGGCACTCATCAGCTTTGCCCCGGCAGCGTAACGATCTGATAGGGCTGCATGATCGGCGTCAGCCGCCCCAAGCCCGCCGAGAGCGTCACCAGCGAGCGAATCTCGGTCACTTGCGTCGAATTGGTGATGTAGCGCTCGGTCGTGTCCTGAATGTAGGCGGGGACGTTCTCGACGCCGAGGAACCGCATTCGCTCCAGCGCGGCGGTCAGGTCGCCGTCGTCCAGATAGGCATTGGCGACCATGACGGTGTATTCGTCTTTGTAACGCTGCGCCAGCCGGTCGGCGCTGCTGTCGGTGTACTTGACCGGGAACTGCACCCAGCCGAAGTATAAGCCAAGCAGAAGTTCCGACGATCAGCGCGGCGAAGAAGGACAGGAGAAATCGAACCATGTGATCCTCAGTTGGCGATGCGGCTCAAACTTCGCATCTGGCAATGGATGCTGCTGTCGTTATCTTAATCGCGCGGGGGATTTTCCGCAAAGAGCGGTTACGTTTTCGCCCCGATCCACGCTGTCGAGGAATTCAACATCCTTACGCTTGGCGATGTAGACGTCGGTTTACGATTTGCGTAGCCGCTGCGGTGTTTGACCGTCAAGTGAATACCAAGCGGTCACAAGTGTCGCAAAAAAGTTGGCGAATGTCGTGCTGACGTGTTGGTAAATTGGTAGCGAGGATAATCTTTGCCGTTGACGATGTTGCGGCAAGCGTGCGCCATCGCTGTGGTAGAGACCGCGAAAGAACTCAAGCGGGTACGCATCGACGATACGCTGTTGCCACGCTTCTAGCTTATTTAGCGTTCATGTTTTGACCTAGCGCCGTGCTGCGGGAAAAATTGGGGTAATCTTTATGGTAGAGGCTGACATTGACATAGCTTAAGTGTCCTTGATACATTGTTTCGACAATGCCAATCTGGTTGTCCAGGAAGATAAGTGTTGCATTGTCTGCCCGACACATGCTCGATAATCTGCGGATACTTGGCATCAAGGATAATCCGCAGTCGGTAAATCTTGCGTGCTTTGACGATATTGCCATCGCCAAGATAAAGCCCCAAGTAAATAGCTGTAGGCTGTCGAGAATCGCGCGCATGATCGACATGCGTATCCGTTCTTGAGTATCTTCAGCAAGAAGCTGGCTGGATTCTTTTCGTACTCTGCTGAGTCAAGCTCTGCAACGGTTCCGTAACGATTGATACAGTCGCGAACCGTCGCGCGGGAAATG
Organism: uncultured Chloroflexia bacterium; assembly: GCA_963848465.1. GTDB lineage: Bacteria > Chloroflexota > Anaerolineae > Aggregatilineales > Phototrophicaceae > Flexifilum. Next base: position 2,485 of record CAWKDY010000027.1, read on the forward strand.
CCTGTATAGCGAGCGATTGCTTTCTTATTGATTCCGAGTTCCCATAGCTCAAGGATTTGTTTATACTCGTCGTAGCTTCGCATCAGCGTGGCCTTAAGGTGAATGGCGTAAATCAGCGATTATGACTCATTTGCTATTATAGTGCGAAGCAATAAAAAACCGAGCATTTTCCTCGGTTTTGTGCCGGTGGTGGGACTCGAACCCACAAGCCTGATAAGGGCGCGCGATTTTGAGTCGCGAGTGTTTGCCAATTTCACCACACCGGCGTAAGTGTGATACTATGAGCCTGATATTCCGGCTCAAGAATATCATTTACGTTGCAAAATCTTAGCTATCAATACTCGGAATGTCAATGGTCGGCAACGCTGAAGCTGAACAGAACTTGATCCGTCGGGCGCGGCGCGGCGATCTCGACGCCTTTAACGCGCTGGTGCTGGCGTATCAGGACAACGCCTATACGGTCGCGTATCGGATCATGGGCGAAGCCCACAGCGCCGCCGACGCCGCGCAAGAAGCGTTTATCACGGCGTTTCGCCGCCTTGAAACCTATCACGGCGGGAGTTTTCGCGCGTGGCTGCTGCGGATCACGACCAACCAGTGTTACGACGAACTGCGCCGCCGTCAGCGCCGCCCCGCCGTGTCGGTAGACGAGATGGGCGATGACCCGCCGATCCCCGACGGCAGCGACACCCCCGAAGAAGTCGCCCAGCAGCACGAACTCCAGCGCGCGATTCAGGACTGCATCAACGCTTTGAACGACGATCAGCGGGTGGTACTGGTGCTCTGCGACGTGGAAGGGCTGAACTATCAGGAGATCGCCGAGAGCGTCGGCGCGCAGGTTGGCACGGTCAAATCGCGCCTGAGCCGTGCCCGCGCTGCCGTCCGCGACTGTCTGCAAGGGGTCAGGGAACTTTTACCCGCCGCTTATCGTCTTATAAGCGATGATTAGTACGATGAAGTCTCATGCTTAACGAAAATGATCTCGAACTGCTGTCGGCATATCTCGACGAGGCGTTGAACGTCACCGAACGCGCCGACCTCGAAGCTCGGCTGCAAGCGGACGCTTCTCTGCGGCGCGAATTGGAACGCCTGCAAGCGACCAAAGCGCTGATCGCGTCACTGCCGACGCTCAGTCCGCCGCGTGATTTGCGGCTGACGCGGGCAATGGTGGGCGTTCCGCGCCGCCGTCAGCGCGTGCTGACCAGCCCGCTTTTCAGCGGCTTGAGCGCGGCAGCCGCCGTGATTCTGTTGGTGATCGGCGTGCGACTGTTCACGCTGAGCGGGCAGCAGCCGGAGCCTAGTGCGGCAGTATTCAACCAGATCGCGGGGCTGCCGACCGAGATCGCGCCACAGGCGGGCATGTTAAGCGATATGCAAGCGGCGCCAACCTCGACTAGCGAGCCGTTGGGTTACGCGCAAGAGGAGGCGGCACCTGACGCGAGCGTAGCGGAGTCGCTGGCGCTAAAGTCAGAGAGCGCCCCGAACGATCAGTTTTTTGAAGCGCCAGCGGGTGCGCTACCGGTTGCGCCTGCTGCTGTAGCGCAGCCGAGCGCTTCGCCGCTGCCCGCTGGAACGTCGGTGCTGCGTTTCGCCATACCGGAAACCCAAAGCGCGCAGGGAGGAAGCGGAGTCGTGTCCGACGCGCAGATGCGCGCCAGCGATCAAGCCGATACGGCGAACAGCGGTCGTGGCGGCGAGCGCGCCACTACCGCAAGCGACGATCAATCCTCCCGTGATGACGCTCTCCCCGACGCCGAGTTCGACGCTCAAGCCGAGCGCCACGCCGTCGATGACGCCGGAGCCGACACTGACCCCGCCAACACTGGCTAAAACCGCTCCGGTTCCGGACTCGGCGACGGTCGGCATTGGGCTGATCGCGGTGGCGGTGCTGCTGTTGGGCGCGGCGGTCGTGACCACCATGCTGCGTCGGCGTGGGTGATCAACAGGATCAATCTTGCGAGAACGAATTGATCAGTATTGCGCCTCTTGTGGATCGAAATTGATCAACGAGGAGCGCTTCGGTAGATTGCGCCCGGTGTGCCCGGCTTGCGGGCGCGTCGTGTTTTACGATCCGAAAGTGGCAGTCGTGGTCTTCGTCACGGATGGTGATAGGCTGCTGCTGGTCAAGCGGCGCAACGATCCCGGGCAGCGGACGCTGGGCGCTCCCGGCGGGATTCATCGATGCGGACGAAGACCCAAAAGCCGCCGCGATCCGTGAGACGCAGGAAGAAACCGGGCTGATCGTGGCGGTAGAGCGGCTGATCGACCTGCTGCATCGCCCGGACGCCGATGGGCTTCGCGGACATCGTGATCGCTTACCGGGCGCAGGCGGTCGGCGGGTCGCTGGCGGCGGACGACGATGCTGACGATGCGGCGTGGTTCGCGCGCGACGATCTGCCGGAGACTGCGTTGGCGACCACCGAGGCGCTGATCGCGCGCTGGCTGGCGGGCGAGTTGTGAAAGGGCGCAGCACGCTGCGTCCCTACGCCATACCTCTTCCTTGACCTACACAAATCACCCCGCGTTGAGCTTGCGTTCCTCGCTGATGTCGAACAAGTCGAAGGTCAAGTCAGGCAGGTGGAGCACGCCGTAGGTATGCGAGGTCGAGCGGACGTTGTGAAAGGTGTAGAGCGACCCCGGATTGACCACGCAGCCATTCTTGACGCGCACGTAGAGCGGGACGTGGGTGTGACCCGTGATCAGTACGTCCACGCCGAGCGAGACCAACATCATGTTGAGCAGCGTATTCGAGATGTGATCGCGGTACAGACCCCACAGATTGTTGCCGGGTTTGCCGTGACACATGAAAACGCTGCATCCGCCCATTTCACCGCGCCATTCGAGCGGCAGGTCTTTCAGATAGTTCTTGTTCTCGGTTGATAAGCCATAGCTCCATTCGTCGTGATTACCGCGAACGGTCGTAATTCCTCGCTCGCGGACGAGCTGCACCACGTTATCGGGTTGCGGTCCCCGCCCGACCAAATCACCGGCGCACAGGATTTGATCGACATGGTGGTAAGTTTCCAGCCGGTGAAGGGCTGTTTCTAACGCTGAATAATCCCCGTGGACGTCCGAGATAATGCCAACATTCATCCTGCCATCCTAACCGTGTCAAAGTGCCCCTATTATATCAGGTTCGAGGCGAGGTTCTATCGCCGTTTGGGAGGCTAGTTCTCACGAAAAACTTACGCCGGAAACTGTGCGGATTCGCGCTGGATGTGCTACACTGCAAAAGTGAATTTCACGCCCAACGAGCGCCAATGACTCAATTTCTGCTAATTCGACACGCTGTAAATGACTTTGTGAAGACGGGCAAGCTTGCCGGATGGACGCCCGAAGTGCATCTGAACGAGGATGGGCAGGCGCAGGCGGCTGCTCTGGGGCGGCGCCTGGCAGATGTGCCGATCAACTACATTTACGCCAGCCCGCTGGAACGCACGATGGAAACCGCCGAGGCGATCCGCCAGTATCATCCCCACCTAAGCATCATCCCGAACCCTGAGATCGGTGAGGTGCGCTACGGTGATTGGGAAGGGATGGAGATCAAGGCGCTGCAGAGCCGCAAAATGTGGCAGATCGTGCAGGAATATCCGTCACGGGCGTATTTCCCGAACGGCGAAACCATGCGCGGCGTGCAGATGCGAGCGGTCAACGAGATCGAGCGGCTGGCAGAGGCGCACCCGCGCGATTTAGTGGTCGTGGTCAGTCATGCCGACTTGATCAAGATGGTCATGGCGCACTTTTTGGGGATGCATCTCGACAACTTCCAGCGAATCGTCATCTCGCCCGCGTCGATCAACACGCTGATGCTGGGCTTTGGTCGTCCCTACGTGGCGACGATCAACGACGTGGCTCACGTTGCGCAAATGGAACGAGAGCGCAAGGCGGCGGCTAACGCTGGGGCAGTGGAAAAAACGAAGGAAGCGGAAACGGCTACCAAGGCGAACGCGGCAGCGACCTAAGAGTAAACTATGCCAAATATGGAAATTGATTTGAACCCGGTTGACTTCATCACGGTGGGCACGGTGGGTCCGAAAGGACAGCGCGTGTTTCACCTGCAAGCGGGCAAAGACGAACAGATCGTATCGCTGATCATCGAAAAAGAGCAGGCGTGGGCGCTGAGCGAAGCGATCCGCGAACTGGTTGACGACCTTGAGCAGCGCTTCCCGATTGGCGACGACGGGGAGGACGAAACCCTCATGGATTTGCACGACCCGATTGAACCGTTGTTCCGGGTGGCGCAGATGGGGTTGGGCTACGACGAAGAGCGCAACATGGTCGTGCTGGTGGCGCAGGAACTGCTGCCGCTGAGCGACGAGGAAGAAATCGAAGCGCCGCAGCCGGGGATCGTGCGGATGTGGTGCAGTCGCAGCCAGATGCGCGCCCTGAGCGCCCACGCGACGGCGACGGTTCAAGCGGGACGCCCCGACCCCAAACAAAACGGACGACTAGTCTACTACTGGACTTGATCGCTATGAGCGAGAATGACCGCAGCGTCCCGGTTTCAATGGGACGCGTGCTTGAAGTTCTACAGAAGGGCACGCTCGACGAGGAATATGGGCTGCTGCGCTGGAGTTCGAATTACGCCTTTCTGATTTCGGTCGAGCTGGACGACGTGAAGCTGACGGCGGTCTATAAGCCGCAGCGCGGCGAGCGCCCGCTGTGGGATTTCCCCGACGGGACACTGTGCTATCGGGAAACGGCTGCCTACTTGACCTCGCACGAGTTGGGTTGGCAGATCGTGCCGCCGACGGTGCTGCGCGAAGGCGCGCGCGGGCTGGGCTCGATGCAGTTCTACATCGACCACGACCCGGAGATCAATTACTTCTCGTTCGACGAGAGCTTACGCGCCGCAGTTGATGCGGATCGCCGCGTTCGACTACCTGATCAATAACGCCGACCGCAAGGGCGGTCACTGCCTGCTCGATCAGGAGGGGCATATCTGGGGGATCGATCACGGGATCGCCTTCAACGCCGCCCACAAGCTGCGGACGGTGATCTGGGACTACGCCGGTCAGCCGATCCCTGATTCGCTGCTGGAAGACATCGCGCGGTTATATGCGACGCTCGAAAACCCCGATTGTGACTACAGCGAGCGCTTGCGTGAATTGCTGGCGGCGCAGGAGATCAAGGCGTTTCAATCGCGGATGCGCCATCTGCTCAAGCAGCGGCACTATCCGATGCCGGGAGCCGGTCCAAATTACCCTTGGCCCCCCGTGTAATTCTTCGCCACGTCGATTGAGAGCCGTGAATCTTTGCGGCTCTTTACGTTTATTACGAATGCTTCAACATAAAATACGTATACGGCAGCAGAGCACGCAAAGGGTTCCGACGTTGGAAGACGCGCGCGATCTACGACAACGAGGCATTCGAGCAGCGAAAGAGGGCAATAAGGACGAGGCTCGCCAGCTGCTCCAGCTTTCGATCCGGCTAGAGCCGGACAACGAGGCGGCATGGCTGTGGCTTGCCAGCGTTTCGCGCGATAACCGCGAACGCGTCTTTTGTCTGCAAAAACTGCTGGAGATCAACCCGGAGAACGAGACGGCGCGCAAGGCGCTCGAAGCCGCCAATCAAACGCCGGAGCCGACGATCAAGCGGCTGCCCAACGCGCCGGTGACGAGTGCGGCGGTGCCGGATATCACGGCGCAGCAGCCGGGCGTCCCCGTCCCGATGCCGGATCGTATCGCCGAGGCGCAGAAGCAGGCGGAGCCGGTTATCCATCGCTACTTGACGCCGCTGCCGAGCAATACCAAATGGGTGCATAAGACGCGCCAGCGGGCAGGCGAGGGCGACATCCTGGTCTACCGTACTTACGTCGCCGTCGGGATTCTGGCGGTGCTGCTGGTGCTGGTGGTCGGCGGGGTGATCTGGTGCAGACCAACGACGACGTGCGCGAGATCGTGCTCGGTCCGAGCGCGACGCCAACCCCCTCGCCGACGATCACGCCGACCAATACGCCGGGGCTGACGCCGACCGCCTCGATGACGCCGCGCTTCACGCCGACGCCGAGCGTCACCGTGCCGCCCAACATTCTTGGCGGCCAGCCCACCGGCGCTGCCGCGCGCGACCGAAATCTACCCGCAAATTCTGGAACGCAGCGTTTACGATTCGGTGCTGCTGCTTGAACGCGGGAGATTACGACCGCGTCGTGCCGACCCTCGATCACGAGCGCAAGCTGACCTTCGACTCGCGGTTGAACCCGAACCCGTATTACTACGAAGCGCTGGCGCTGGCGGGGCAGGGCTTCTACGAGGACGCTATCCAGACGCTGGACGAGGCGGTGGATCGGTTGGACGAGCGCCCCAGCGACCTGTGGATCGCGCCGTTCCTCGACTCCGGCTACGCGCAGGTCTACTGGATGCAGGCGCAAGCCGCCACCGCCGACGGTAATCCGACGGTCGCGCGCAACTTGCAGACGGAAGCAGCGGACAAAGCACAGTCCGCCATCGACGGCGATGGTCGGCTGACGGCGGCATACCTCGTGCTGGCGCAGATCCACAGCGCGAACCGGCAGTACAGCGATGCTATCGAGGTGCTGAATCAGGGCTTGAACGTCTACGAACTGACGAGCAACACCGAACTGATCATGGCGAAGGCGCAGGTCTATTTCGAGCAGCGCAACTATGATCGCGCGCAGTACCAGGCGTTCCTCGCGCTGTACATCGACCCGTCCATCGAGCCAGCCTACCAGATGAAAGTCAAGATCGCGCTGGCGCGCAGCCGCCCCGGTGACGCCGTGCTCGCGGCTCAGGATTATCTCTACTACTATCCCGGCAGCACCGAAGCCTTCCGGTTGTTGGGCGAGGCGCGCGAGGCGGAGAACAAGGACGATCTCGCGCTGGCAGCCTATAATCAGGGCTTAGCCGGAAACGGCACCGACGCGGCAGCGCTGGCGATGCTGGAAGCGCGGGCGAAAATCTACGACCGGCAGGGGCGCTATGCTCTCGCGCTGGCGGATTACAACCGCCTCTACCAGATCAACAACGATCCGCGTGTGCAAGGGCTGCGGATGCAGGACCGCCTTTGCGGCGGGCGAGTACGCGCAGGCGAGCGCCGACGCCGATACGCTGTCCGGCAGCGGCGTCGTGCCGTCGGGGTGATCGAACTGATGCAGGGTGGATCGCTGGTCGGGCAGGCGGCTGCCAGCGACCGCAGCGCCTATCAGCAAGCGGCGCAGCTTTTGGCGCAGGCGACCATCAGCGCCGGGGTCGCCGGGACGGATCTCGCGGGGACGGCGAACGAATATTTGGCGCGGGCGCAGTTGGGTTTAGGCGATACCGAAGCGGCGCTGACGGCGATCAACGCGGCGCTGGCGGTCGAGGAGACCGGCAGCCGCCATTACCTGCGCGGTCAAATCCGCGAGGCGGCGGGCGAGTCGGAACTGGCGCAGCGCGATTACGAATGGGTGATCGCGTGGAGCGAAATCTACTCGTATCCGTTCCGCGCCGACGCGCAGGATCGGCTGGAAGCGCTGCGGGGCTAAAATCGTGTCCTTCCCCACCCCCAACTCCTCCCGACTTCAGGGAGGGGCGAGTACACTATGTGCCTGAATAACGTCAGGTACGGATAAGCGACTTCGAAAGTGCCTTTCCGTGCCCCTACGGTGAAAATCTCCCCGTAGTTCCTAACCATGATTCACGTTGAATAGATCGCCGCAAGCAAATGGCGTTTCTTAAGCTCTTCGTCGTAGCTGGCGATCACTTGGGGGCGTAGGCGCGCCACGCCTGCTCCAACAGATCGCGGATTTCGGCGGGATCGGCGTGAGGCATCCGCACCAGCACGCACTGGAAGTTGGCGTAATGGTCGGTCAGGTAGTAGATGTCCGGCTGAGTCGCCAGCAGGTACTCGCGTTCGCGTTGATCAGGCACTTTGAGGCAGAGCGTGTCCGGGTCGATTTTGGCGATGCAGGCTAGAAAGCGCTTGCCGACCTTAAGCGTCGGCGCATGAAAGACGAGCTGTTCCTCGACGCCGGGAAAGGTCGAGGCGATCTGCCGAACGTCGTCAAAGTTCATCCGTTATCCCTCGTAGAGAACATTTGTTTCGAACAGCATAGCACAAATCTGCCCCCGAATCGTTTCAGTTCAGCTTAAATTGTGGATGAACTCGTCGATGACCCCGTTGGGATCATTGTAACAGCGATTCGCCGGGAAACGCTGAATGTTGCCGATGCCATGACCGCGCAGCAGCGCGTCGCGTTCGGCGTCGAGCTTGGCGCGGTGATACGGTCCATCGACCTCCAGCACGCCCCACTTGCCCGCGTAGCAGATCACGAAGTCGAGTTCGCGGCTCTGGCGACCATCTTTCCCGGCGCTCATGCGGACGCGCCCCGGCGGGATGAAGAAGATGTCGCGGTGGTCGAGCGCCTTGGCGATCTTGATCTCGCTGTTGGAGCGAAAAATCAAGTTTTTCCAGAGCAGTTCGCGGTAAGTGTCGGGTTCTTCGCGGCGCGTCGCCGGAATGCGCGACTGGCGTCAGCGCTCGCTGATGGGCGACTTCAGCCACAGGTAGATCAGCGGCGCGATCAGCAGCGCGGCGGCGATCCAGCTTTGCGCGATCAAGCTGGCGATCAGCGCGGCGAGGATCAAGGACGATGACCGAATAGTGAATCAAGTCGTTCGGGTTCGAGTCATGAGACAAAGATCTAACGCAAAGGCGCAAAGAGATGAAGAAGTCGCAAAGAGAAGGGCGACCTGTCAGGTCGCCCCTACGAGATTGTGAGATCAGGTATTAGTCCGGGTCGAAGCGGGTGCCGAGCGCGGCGGGCGGATCGCTGCGCAGGAAGTTGCGCGACCACTTTTGCAGCGGGCGCGGCAGGATGCTGAGCAAGCGCTCGATGGCGCCGCTGCTGACCAGCACCAGCGTGATGATCATCAGCAGCCACGGCAAGCCGTTGAGCAGCACCAGCGGGATGTTGATGTCCGGGCTGCGCTGGATCGCCGACGATAGTGCCCGCAGTCCAGCGAACAGGTACGCGCCGAGCACGACGCGGAAGGGATGCCAGCCGCCGAAGATCACGATTGCCAGCGCGATCCAGCCGTCGCCCTGCATGACGGGCGGCGTCGCCCAACCGGGCTTGATCGCCAGCGAGTAGCCCGCGCCCGCCAAGCCGACCAACGCGCCGCCGATGGCGGTGAACAGGTAGCGCTGGCGGTTGACGTTGGTGCCGCGCGCGAAGGCGGCTTCGGGGCGCTCGCCGACGGCGCGCAGCGACAAGCCGGTGCGGGTGTGGAAGAAGACGTACCAGACCACGAAGATCAGCACGTAGCTGAAATAGACCAGCGGCGATTGATCGAAGAAGATCGTGCCGATGACCGGGATGTTCGCCAGCACCGGGATCGGCGCGCTGAGGATTTTCGGTCCGGGGATGCGGGTGTAGTCCTGACCGAGAAAACTGGCGAGGTCGGCAGCCAGCAGCGTCAGCACGAAGCCGACGGCGACCTGATCCTGCCGCAGTTCGATCCCGGCGATGGCGACGATCAGCGCGACCAGCGCCCCGGCGATCATGGCGGCTGCCAAGCCGACCAGCACGCTGCCGGAGGCGAGCGCGGCGACGAAGCCGAGCATCGCCGCCAACTGCAAGCTGCCGTCGAGCGAGAGGTTGACGACCCCGGCGCGCTCGGTGATAGTCTCGCCTAACCCGGCGATCACCAGCGGCGTCGCGTTGGAGATGATGCTGTTGAGGATGTTGATCAGGCTGTCATTCATGGCTTGCGGCCTCCGGGGATGCCATCTCGGGTGCGTTGGCGGTAGGGGCGGGTTTCAAACCCGCCCCTACGGTGTAGGTCTGTTTGCGACTGAGTCGCGTTCGAGCACGCGCTGGCGCAAGCCGCTCGCCAGCAGCACCAGCAGCACGATCATGCCTTGCAGCACGCCCGCCAGCGATTGATCGAGCTGGAGCGCGACTTTCAAGCGCGTGCTGCCCGCGAGGATCACGGCGAAGGCGAAGGCGACGAACGGCGCCCAGAGCGCGCGAATGCCGACCAGCAGGACGACCAGCAGCGCCAGAAAGCCGATCCCGCCGGAGACCAGCGGGCGCAGGGCGTTATAGGTGAACAGGACGCGGTACGATCCCGCCAAGCCCGCCAGCGCGCCGCAGACCATGAAGGCGCTGAGGGCGCTGCGGTTGGTCGGGACGCCGAGCAGCAGGGCCGAGCGGGCGTTCTTGCCGGTCGCCTTCAACTGCAAGCCCCAGCGCGTGCCGCGCAGGATCAGGATCACGGCGACGATGGCGACGAAGACGAGGATCAGCAGCAGCAGGCTGACCGGAAACTCGCCCAAGCACGGGCGGGAGCAGGGCATCGGTCGAGAAGGGCGTGGTTGACTGCGCCGTGCCGCCTTCGGCGGGTGCCCACGGTCCAGCGATCAGGTAGATGGCGACGACGCTCGCCAGCGAGTTGAGGGCGACGCCGCCGAAAATCTCGTGAACGCCCAAGCGCGTCTTGAGGACGCCGACCAGCGGCGCCCAGAGCGCGCCGCCGAGCATCGCCAGCACGATTTCGAGCGCGATCAGCAGGGGCGAAGGCAGCGTCCAGTAGAGCGCCGCGCCGCTGGCGAAGACCGCGCCCATCATCATCTGCCCCTCGACGCCGATGTTCCACAAGCCCGCCGTGAAGGTGACGATCAAGCCCATGCTGCACAGCGCCAGCGGAATCCAGAAGTTGACGACTCCGGCGAACGAGTTGGTGTTGCGGAACGCGCCCTGCATCACCGTCTGGAAGACTTCAATCGGATCGCTGTCGACGGCGATGATCAGCAGCGCGGTCACCAGCAGCGAGATCAGGATCGGCACGACGGCGAAGGCGATCTGGATGCGGTGCGGCGGTTTAGCGATCGGTTGCTCATGCCGTTGCCCTTTGGAAATCGCCGCCGATCAAGCGTCCGAGTTCGTCAATCGTGGTGGCGGCGGCGTCGGCGATTTCGTGGACCTGCCCGGCGTAGACCACCAGAATCCGGTCGCTGTAGGTGACCAGTTCGTCGAGGTCGGGCGAGGTGAACAGGATCGCCGTGCCGCTGGCGCGGCGCGCGAGCAAGCTGCTGCCAAATCCAGCGGGCGGAGTCGACGTCCAAGCCGCGTGTCGGCTGTTCAAGCGCCAGCAGGATCGGGTCGCTGCGGCATCAGCGCCATCAACAGCCGCTGCTGATTGCCGCCCGACAGCGTCTCGATCTGGCTTTCCGGCGTTCCGCGCACGTTGTAAAGCTGAAGCTGCGCCGCCGTCGCCTGCCGCGCCGCCGTCCAGTTGACCAGCGCGTCGCTGCTGCTGGTCAGGGCGACGTGCTCGGTCAGCGTCAGCCCGGCGATCAAGCCTTCTTCGAGCCGTCCCGCCGCGCCAAAGGCGACCCCGCGCGCCGGAAGTCGCGGTAGAGCTTGCCGGTCAGGTCTGCTGCCGCCGATCTGGATCGTCCCGTGCTGCGGCTTGACCAAGCCGACGCAGGCGCGGACGATCAATTCTTGCCCGCTGCCGTCGAGTCCCGCCAAGCCGACGACCTCACCGGCGCGCATGTTCAGGTCGAGCGCGTCGACGGTCACGCGCTTGCCGCGCAGCGTGACCTCGTCGAGCGTGAGCGCGGTTTCGCCCAATGCGGCTCGCTGGCGCGGCTGCGGCGCGAGTTCCTGCCCGAACATCAAGCGGACGAGATCGGCTTTGGTGACGGGCATCTCGGCAGCGCCGACCAGCTTACCGGCGCGCAGCACGACCACCTCGTCGCAGAGGGCGATCACGTCTTCGAGCTTGTGCGAGACCAGCAGCACGCTCATCCCCTCGGCGGCGAGCGCGCGCAGCGCGTCGAACAGCAGCGTCTTTCTGCTCGGCGGAGATGCCGGTCGTCGGCTCGTCGAGGATCAGCGTTTTGACGCCCAGCGCCAGCAGGCGAATGATTTCGAGTTCTTGCCGCTGACCGATGCTCAGCGAGGCGATGGTCGCGTCCGGCTTGAGTTCGAAGCCGAAGCGCTGGCACAGCTCCGCGAGCTGCTTCTCCGCGCGCCGCGCCGAATAGAGCCAGCCGCCCGGCTGCCCGTAGATGAAGTTTTCAAGGACGGTGAAAGCGGGCACGTCGAGCGGGTCTTGCTGCAACATGCCGATCCCGCTGGCGATGGCGGCTTCCGGCTTGTGATAGTCGGCGCGCCGTCCATTCAAGAGGATGTCGCCGCTGTCGGCGGGCTGGTAGCCGGAGAGGATTTTCATCAGCGTCGATTTGCCCGCGCCGTTCTCGCCGAGCACGCCGACGATCCGCCCGCTCTTGACGGTGAAGCTGATGTCATTGTTGGCGTGAACCGCGCCGAAGCGCTTGTGGATGTGCTTGAGTTCTATGTCCATTGGTTATGGGTGATTGCACCACCGGGTACGCCGAATTCTTGACGTATGATAACGAATGTCAGAAGCTTTGGAAATAATTGGGGGTGAAAGATTATTCGGTGGGTAGGGGCACGGCGCGCCGTGCCCCTACGGATAACTTCAGGTGATATTACTGGCTGGCGCCGGACATGCCTTCCAGCAGTTGCTTGAGATACCACACGTCCAGCGGCTGCACCAACTCACCGGCGGGCGCGAGTTCCGTCCCGTCTTGCAGGTTGAGCGGACCTGCCCAGAGGGCGAAGCTGCCCGCGGGCACGAACGGGTTGGTCGCAAACGACGCGAGGTTGGCGATAAAGTCGTCGAGGTTGGCGGACTGTTCTTCGCTCAGCGCGGGACCCTTGACGAAGCCGACCGCCGACGTGTCCGGATTGTTGATGTCGCTCCAGTCGGGGTCAGTCCATTCCCAACTTGACGCCCACGAACCGTCCATCACCTGACTTGACGACTGCGTAAGAGGGACCCCAGTTGAAATAAGGCACGCCGAGGCAGACCGCTTCGGCTTCGCTGCACGCGCCCTTGTAGTCGTAGGGGACAGCGAAAACATTGTCGCCTTGCTGCGGCACGCTGCCCGGCGACGACAATCGCTTCGGTGGTGTCGATGCCGGAGATGACCACGTCGGCGCCGCTGTCGAAGAAGGTGTTGGTTTCTTCGGTCGGGTCGAGCGTGACGCCGGGGATGTTGAACCAGAAGCCGATCCACGTCACCGTGAAGCGTCAGGTCGCCGGGGTTGCCGCCGTTGTAGTGCTCGTAGCAGTATTTCGCGCCGAGGTACGCCGACGAGGACAGACGACGGGTTTCGTCGTTGATCAGCGGTCCCAGATAGCCGATGCTGCCGGTCTTGGTCGCCAGACCTGCTGCGCAGCCCGCGATCAGCTTGCCCCATTCCATCTTGCCCATCACGTTGCCGACGTTATCGCGGCGCGGTGCCGCCGAGAACGTGGTCGCCGGAGATGTTGATGAACGTAACGTCCGGGAATGCCTGCGCGACCGGATCGGTGTCGTTCTGGAAGTCGTCGGACGTCGTGAAGATCAACTTCGCGCCCTGATCGACCATTTCGGTGACGACATCCTTCAGTGTCGTCTCCGGAGAGTCGGCAGGGTTCAGGCTGGGGAAGAAGATCATCTTTCGTGCCGGGGACGTTTGCCTCGACGTACTGACCTGCTTCGTAGTGCGCCTGACTCCAGCCGTGATCGTTTTCCGGACCGACGAGCACCAGCCCGAAGACGAAGTCACCGTCCTGCGCCAGCGCCGGTGCCGACCGCCAGGGCGACCAACATCAGCACGAGAGAAACGAGAAAAGCTTCTTATTCATTACGTTGTCGCCTCCTCAGCGTTAAAAAAGCGATGTGCAGTGTAGCGCCGTAGCCATGTCACGCGATGATCGTGCAATCTGAATGAAAAATGGAGCGATCTATGAACACTCCGCCCAATTGTCAGCGCGTGACAGACGTGGCGTGCATGTGCTCCCGGTTAGCGCTAGAGTATCGCAAAACGGGGCGGCGATTGCAAAATCTGGCGAGTTGCCCTAGCATGAAGGGTGTGGAGCGCCGTAAGCATCCGGTCTGGCTCCCGGTACGTGCGCGAGAGACATCAAGGCTGTTTTTGCCGAAGTATGTTATCCTATGATCGGACAAGTTGTGAAAAATACAAAGGCACAAGCATCCAGATGCCGCATCCGTGGATGCCGTCCACTGGATACCCAACTGGAAAGAAAATGCCTGAAATTAGTCTGAAAGCGTATTTCACCAAGCTTGACGCTTTGTTGAGCGCTCACGCCGCCGACGAAGTGATCCATCACTGCCGCCACATTCTGCAATATTTCCCCAAAAACGTGACCGCCTACCGCCTGTTAGGGCGGGCGCTGGTCAGCAATGGACGCTGGGACGAAGGGCGTGAGGTGTTGCGGCGCGTGCTCAGCGTGATCCCGGACGATTACGCGGCGCACCTCAGCTTGAGCGAGGCGAATGAGCGCCTGAATCGCCCGGACGAGGCGATCTGGCATCTGGAACGCGCGCTGGAACAGCGCTCCCAACGACAAAGAACTGATCGACGCGCTGCGCGGCTTATACCGCCGCCATCGCCAGGTCGAAAACCTGAAAATTCAACTGACTTCGCGGCACGGTCGCGCGGCAGCACCTACGCAGCGGCGCGTATGCCAAAGCGGTCGATACGCTGCGCAGCGCCTCGTCGCGGCTGACCGACCGGATCGACCTCAAGCTGCTGCTGGCGCAAATCCTCTGGCAGCAGGGATCAGAGGAAGAAGCCGCCGAAATCGCGCTGGACGTGCTCAAGGTGCTGCCGGACTGCCTCGAAGCGAACCGGATTATGGCGGCGTTGTGGCTCTCGTTTGAACGTCCATCGGACGCGCAGCGCTACGTCAACCGGCTGGAGTCGGTCGATCCGTATCTCGCGGTTGAACTGGTGCAGGGTTCGGCGCCGGACGACGACGCTTTCCGGATCGAGGAACTGGACTACCAGCGCTCGTCGCAGAGCGAAATGGCGCGCGCCCGCCCCGATTGGCTGCAAGAAATCTCAAGCGAAGCGCCCGCGTCGGTCATGGTTGACAATGGCGCGCCAGCCGATGCGCAGTCGAGTGCCGGGGCGAGCAGCAACGACGAAGAATGGTCGAATTGGGCGAGCGCGATGCTCAACAGCCAAGCGCCCCAACCCGCAGCGGAAAATGCGCCTGCTCAGCTACCCGTCCAATCATCGGCTCAATCCGCCGATGCCCGTTCGAACCCGCCGTCGACAGGGACCGCCGACAAGGTGGTGACCACCGGCGGTTTAACCGATCTCTTTGGCAGCCCGGATGACGCCGAACCCGCCGAACTGGCGGCGTTGTTCGAGGGCGGCGACAGCGACGACGAGAGTGATCCGATGGCGTGGCTGCGCGCCAGCCATGTCGAGATCGTCGAGGACGACGAACTGCCGGATTACGACCAACTGTTTGGCGTGGATGAGTCGGACTCGCTGCCAGAGCCGGAGACGAATCCGATGGCATGGCTGGAACCAGCCAACGTCATCGATGAGGATGAGGACGCCGAGGACGAAGATCCGTTCGCGTGGATGCGCGAGGCGGATGCTCAGCCGGACGACGAAGACGATCTGCCAATGTTCCAGACGGCAGCGGACGACGAACTCGGTTTTGCCTATGCTGATGAATCGCTGTTCGCGGAGACGCTGACCGGGGATCCTCATGCCGAGCCGACTGACGAGGCGGAAGCCGATCCTTGGGCGGCGCTCGATTTCGGCGACAGCGACGATCTCGACGACCGCGTTGACGACGAGGCTGATTCCAGCCCTGCCGAGGCGGTCACGGCGGTGACTCTCGACGCGCCCGCTCCGGAGCGCCGGGGCTTGACGGCGATTTTGCAGGATGCCAACTTCGACTGGGTGGATCGGTCGCCGGAGGAAGTCGTCAGCGACGACGAGATGGACGATTGGCTCAACCAGTTTGGCGGCTCGAGCGAGCCGCGCGCCGCGGTCACCGACGTTCCCGATTGGCTGACGCAGATCGAGGATGATCAGGTTGAAACCGCCGATGAAGAAGAAGCCGTCATCGAGGAAGAAGCTGATGATGGCGACTGGTTGGGGCAGATCGACCTCGGCGACGACGAAGCGGTGGGAGCGGCGGAAGCGGTCGCCATGCCGGACTGGGCAAGCAGCGATCAAGGGTTGAATGGTGCAGATGACGATACCGGCGGCTGGGCGGCTGAGCCTGCCTCGGAGGATGGATCAGCATGGGTCAACGACGAACCGATTGACGAGTATGAGTTCGCCGAACCGCTGGCGGCATCTGGGGATGCTGAGGACGAGGCGGTTGCAGTGAATGCTACGGTGGCTGCGGAGGAAGACTCTGATCAGGCGCCGGGTCTTGTGCCGGAAGCGAGTAAGCCAGAGGACGTCACGGGAAAGATGATGAGTGATAACGAATTCAATTGGCTGAACAAACCAGACTCTGAAGCAGATGATCAGGGCGAGCTTGCGTCGGATATTCCGGACTGGCTGAACGAACTCGATCCGACGGGTGCGGCGGCAGAAGAGCCGGATGATCAGGCTGAGGCTGATGCCGAACCGATCCCGCTGGAAGATGAGTTTGGTTGGCTCGACGACACGGATCACGCCGAGGCAGTGGTAGCGGCGGAGATCCCCGACTGGATGAGCGAACTCGCGCCCGGAGATAGCACTGCCGAACCGGAGCCGGAAGCGGAAACCGAACTCGAATGGAGTGGCGAGTCGTTGATGCCGGAGGTGGACGCAGAAGCGGTCGCTGGCGACGTGCCGGACTGGTTGAGCGAACTCGAACCGGACGAAGATCAACCGCAGCCCGAAGCCGAGTCTGCTGAACCGGCAGCGTCACCTGAATCGACCTATGAGGACGAATTCGCGTGGCTGACTGCTTCCGAAGCGGACGATGCTGATGAAGTGGCAGCAGCCGAAATCCCCGACTGGATGAGCGAACTCGAACCGACGGAAGCGGATGCCGAGCCGGAAGCGGCTGTGAGCGAGACCGACGCCGAGCCGGTATTGGACTGGTCAAGCGAGCTTTCGATGGCGGAAGAGGAAGAAGAAGCCGCCGTCGCCGAGGACGTGCCGGACTGGTTGAGCGAACTCGAACCGACGGAAGCGGAAGCGGAGCCGGAAGCAGCGGTCAGCATGATCGACGCCGAGCCAGAACTGGAATGGGCGGGCGAACTTGAGACGATAGATGAGGAAGAAGAAGCAACCATCGCAATGGACGTGCCGGACTGGTTGAGCGAACTCGAACCGACCGAAGCGGAAGCGGAGCCGGAAGCAGCGGTCAGCGAGATCGACGCCGAGCCAGAACTGGAATGGACGGGTGAACTTGCGCTGGACGAGGAAGAAGAAGCCGCCGTCGCCGAGGACGTGCCGGACTGGTTGAGCGAACTCGAACCGGACGAAGCGGAAGCCGAGCCGGAAGCAGCGGTCAGCGAGATCGACGCCGAGCCAGAACTGGAATGGGCGGGCGAACTTGCGCTGGACGAGGAAGAAGAAGCCGCTGTCGCCGAGGAAGTGCCGGATTGGTTGAGCGAACTCGAACCGAGCGCGGCGGAAGCTGAACTGGAAGCAGAAGAGGCTGAGCCGTCCGAGGACGACGCGATGGCGGAGACCTACGGTTGGCTCAACGAGCCGTCGGCTGAAGCTGAGGAAGAAGCGGCAGCAGCGGCGGAAGAAGTTCCGAGCTGGCTGGTCGAAGACGAAGGCGAGCTAGCGCCCGCGGTCGTTGACGATTTTGAGTGGCTCAACGACGGCGTGAGCGAAGCCGAACTCGCCGACGAAGATTTCGAGGCAGAAATCGAAGCCGAGCCAGAACTGGAACCGTCTACCGAAGCCGTCGCGTTTGACGACTACGGCGAATTCGACGACAATCAAACGGAGATCGAGACCGGCGCCGATGGCGAAGAACTGGAACCGGAGCCTGCTCACAACGCGCCGGATTGGTTGAACGCGATGGTGCCGGGTTTGGACGTCGAGTACGATGTTGCCGACGACCAGAGCGACGACGAAGCGGACATGGTTGAAGAAGAACCGGAAGGCGAGATCGCGTGGTTGGTGGATCTCGTTGACGAAGAAACGGCAGCAGTCGAGCCGGCGAGTTTCGCCTTCTCGCACCCGCCGATGTGGTTAGCGAGCGCGAATCCCAGCGCGGCGTCTGACGCTGCCGACGATGATTTTCCCGATTGGCCCGCCGAAGACGGCGATGATGACATGCCGGAGTGGTTGCGCTAGCCGGCTTCGCTCCGTCAGTCCTAAGTCTGTGGGCTGACGGAGCGCTCGATTGCCTGCGCGATTACGCGCCCGGATGGGTGCGGTGATTTCCCGAAGAGGTACGAGGTATGTCCGACAACACGCCCGATTTTGACAATATGACGCCGGAAGATATCATGGCTTGGATGGAGACTCTGGCGAAGCGTCAGGGCGCATCCGAGGGTTTCACGACCGCAGCGGACATGCAGATCGATGAGGTCGATCCCGACACCGTCGTCATCGACGAGCCGGGTTATGTGCCTTACGGTCAAGAAGACAAGAAACCAGCCGAAGTGCAACCGCCCGCGACGCCGCCCGTTCAAGCGCCACCGCGCGTGCAGTCGCCGCTACCGACTCCGCCTGCGCCAGTCGAGCGCCCGGCTGCGCAAACACCGCCGCCGACCCCGATGCCGCGCACCTTCCCGTCGATGCCACCAACGCCAAGTCATCCAGCGCCGCAAGCTCCGGCACAACCCGCCGCTCAAGCGCGTCCGGTGCAAGAACCCGTCCGTCCGACGCCGCCTCAAGCACCGCCCGCGCGTGCGCCGGAGCCGGTCGCTGCCCAGCCGCCGGTAGATGAGGGCGCGCTGGCGTGGTTGGAGAGCCTCGCGGCGGACGAGAGCGAGAAATTGTTCAACCTCGACCTGACCGATCTGCCGGAGGAAACGGCTATCAGTGAGGCGACTCAGCCGATCAACCCGATGACGTGGCTGGAAGACCTCGCCCGCTCGCAGGTCGCCGAGCCGTCGCTGGAGCAGTTGGGCGCTGATGAGGACGATCAGGAAGAGTCGGAGAAGCTCGACCCGTTTGCCGAGGGCGTCAACTCGATGGAGTGGATCGAGACGCTCGCCAAACGGCAGGGGGCGAAAACCGAAGAATTGACCACCCGCGCGGAACTGAATATCCCGCTGGCGGATGAGGCGGAAGTCGAAGCCGAGGATTATCAACCGTTCTCGTTCGACATGCCGCCGACGACCCGCCGCAGCCCCGGAGGTGCAGGGTCTGGAAAATCCCGCCGACTGGCTGACGTCGCTGGCGGGTGAGGAAGGTTACAGTGAATCGGGGGTGCGCGCGACGCAGCCGACTGCTAGCGAAAACGCCGCCGAACCAGAAATGTCGCTGGACGAAATTCAGGACGCGATCAATGCGGGGACGGTCACCCGCGAGCAGATGCAGTATTTCCTCGACCAACAGGCGGAGCAAGTGGCGGACGAGCCGGAATTGTTCGAACTCGAAGACGTCGAAGTTGACGCGCCGATAGCTCCCGCCGAACTGCCCGACTGGTTGTCGGAACTGAAGCCGCCACCGCCGGAAGCTGCTCCGGAGCCGACGACCTCGATTGACGCGCTGTTCGAGTCCGAAGCGAACCTGCCGCCGACCAACGCCGGAATGCCCGACTGGTTGCTCGACGACATGATGGACGAAGACTCGTCCAACCTGGAGAGCATTTTCGCCGCCGCTGACGATGAGGGCGATACTGACGAGTCGGCAGCGGTCGTGATCGCGCCGGACGAAGCGGACTACGAGTTCGAAGTCGATCCGAACGATCCTTGGGTCGAGGCGTTCGATCTCGAATACGAGCAGGGCGTGCCGGATGTCGATGACATCCCCGAATGGTACACCGAGAATGTGAGCGATCCGGATCGGATTGCCGCCGTCGAGGGGCAGGTCGAAGCCGAAACGCAAATGATGCTCGAAGATGCTGCGCTGCCTGACGAACGCGAACTACCGGTCGGACAGGCGGAAGCCGTGCCCGCGTGGGCGGCGGAGTTCGCCGCTCCGCCAGCCGAAACGGCGGACGATGAAGTGTTCGCCGAGATGCCGGATTGGCTGCGCGAGGTCGAGTCGTCGGTCTCGCCGGACGACATCCCCGACTGGCTGGTCGAGACGATCTCGGCGCCGGTCGAAGCCGAGCCGGAGGTGATCACGCCGCCGGTCGCGCAAGCCCCGGTCGCTGCACCGCAGCCGGTTCAAGCACCAGCTCAGCCTGCGCCCAAAGCACCGCCGCCGGAGCCGATCCGTGCCGCAGCGGTGGACGCGCCGGAAGTCCTGAGAATGGCGCGCGACAAGGAACAAAGCGGCGACCTCGAAGGCGCGCTGGCGGAATACGAAAGCATGATCCGCATCAGCGCCGACCTCGAAGCGGTGGTCACCGACCTGACGCAGTTGGTCAAGTCCTACAAGACGACGCCCGCCGTTTATCGCGTGCTCGGCGACGGCTTGATGCGGCAGGGCAAGCTGCAAGCCGCGCTCAACACTTACCGCGAGGCGCTTAATCAGCTATAATCGTCGCACATTGGTTTTTAAACGTTTGAGATCCTGTAGGGGCGGGTTTTAACCCGCCCCTACGTGTGATATGCGGACGTTGCTACTTTGAGGAGTCGGTTGTGGAACGCACATTGATCATCATCAAGCCGGACGCCGTGCAGCGCGGGCTGGCGGGCGAAATTCTGCGCCGCTTCGAGCAGCGCGGGCTGCGGATCGTCGGCATGAAGTTCATGCAGGTCTCGCGCGAACTGGCGGAGAAGCATTACGCCATTCACGCGGGCAAGCCGTTTTACGAGGGGTTGGTCAATTACATCACGTCCGCGCCGGTGGTGGTGATCGCGCTGGAAGGCACGAACGCGGTCGAAGCGGCGCGCGGCACGATTGGCGCGACCAATCCCGTCCAAAGCCGCTGCCGGGACGATCCGGGCGGACTTCGCGCTGGAGATCGGGCGCAATCTGGTGCATGGCTCGGACAGCCCGGAGAACGGCGCGATTGAAGTCGCCAATTTCTTCAGCGACTGCAGAACTGATCAGTTGGGCGCGCGTGACCGACCCGTGGATTTACGAGTAAATGCGGGTGTGTAGGGGCAGGTTTCAAACCCGCCCCTACGACAATGTGACGATTTGTGGTGGGCTTACTGGATGTTAACCAGCACGTTCGCCTGTTTCCAGAAGCCTTCAAGGTCGTAGAAGGCGCGTTCCTCGGCGCCGAAGACGTGGACGAGCACGTCACCGTAGTCCATCAGCATCCAACCGCTTTCGTTTTTGCCTTCGATCCCAGACGGGCAGGCGGTTGTGCCTGTTCTTTGATCTTCTCGCGCACGCCTTCGGCGATGGCTTTGATCTGACGGTCGCTGTTACCGGTGCAGATGACGAAAAAATCGGCGATGATCGCGTCGGGGCGGAGGTCGAGCAGGACGATATTCTCGGCTTTTTTGTCCTCGACAGCATCGACAATATCATGGGCTAAGTCTAAAGAGTCCAGAAAATTCCTCCTGATTGTTCACGTAGTAACGTTTCGCTTCATTCTAGCACAATCTGGTTGATGGTCAATTTAGTTCAAATACGACTCTAACGGAGATCGGATGGACAAACATATCGCGTTTACGACGGAAAGCTGCTGGCGAGCGGCTGGACAAGGTCGTCGCGGCGCGCGTCGGCGATCAACTGACACGCACGCAGGTGCAGGCGTTGATCCGCGACGGGCTGGTGACGGTCGACGGCGCGGTGGTCAAGGCGGGCGTCAAGCTCAAGGGCGGCGAGCGGATCGTCGTGACCGTGCCGCCAGCGCCTGAAGATCACAGCGTCGAGCCGGAGCCGATCCCGCTCAACGTCGTCTACGAGGACGACGACCTCGCCGTGATCGACAAGCCTGCCGGACTGGTCGTTCATCCCGGCACGGGCAACCAGAGCGGCACGCTGGTCAACGCGATTCTGGCGCGCTACCCGCAGATCGCCGAGATGAATTACGCGCCCCGGCGGCGCGGCATCGTCCACCGGCTCGACAAGGACACCAGCGGCTTGATCCTGGTCGCCAAGCGCGCTCCGGCGCTGCATCGCTTGATGGCGCAGTTCCAGCAGCGCACGGTCGAGAAGGTCTACATCGCGCTGCTGGAGCGCACGCCCAAGACACCAACCGGGCGGATCGAAGTCCCGATCGGGCGCGACCCCAACAACCGCCGCAAGATGGCGCCTGCTGCGCGGATGGGCGTCCCGCCATCAGCGAGTTCACGGTCGTCGAGCGCTTCGAGGATGGGCAAGGCGCTGGTGCAGGTCAAGCTGCTGACCGGGCGGACGCATCAAATTCGCGTCCATATGGCGTTCATCGGCTGCCCGATTGTCGGCGACACGCTGTACGGCTATCACCGGCAGATCGCTGCTGCACCGGCAGTTTCTCCACGCGTGGCGGCTGTGCTTCGACCATCCGCGCACGGGCGAGCGCCTGTGCTTTCGAATCGCCGCTGCCGGCAGCGCCTGGAAGCGGTGCTGGCTACCTGCGCAAAGGTCGATGAATTCGCCTAATTTTCGCTACAATGAGCAGGTAATCCGATCAGGCAAGATTGTGTCGCCCGTAGGGGCGCAGTGCGCTGCGCCCCTACCGATGATGCACATCCAATAAAGGACAACCCATGCGAGAAATTACGGTTGCGGTCGTGCAAATGAAGCCCCGGCTCGGCGAAGCTGAGGATAATCTGGTCAAGATTTCGGAAATGATCGCCAAGATCGCGTCGCAGCAGAAAGTCGATCTGATCGTCTTTCCGGAGCTGGTGACGAGCGGCTACGAACTCGGCTTGCGCTTCACCGAACTGGCGCAGCGCGTGCCCGGTCCGACGGTCAACCTGATCGCCCAGCGCGCCAACGAGTACGGCGTCTACGTCGCCTTCGGCATGGTGACGAAAGAGCGCGTCGAAGTCGGTGCTCTACAATTCCGCCATCCTGATCGGACCGGAAGGCGATCTGGTCGAGGTCTACAACAAGGTTCACCTGCGCGGCGAGGAGCGGATGGCGTTCCGCGAGGGCTTCAAGATCCCGGTGATCGAGACCGAGATCGGCACGCTCGGCTTGATGATCGGCTACGACTCTGGCATTCCCGGAAGTGGCGCGCAGCCTCGTGCTCGACGGCGCGGAGATCGTCTGCGTGCTGGCGAACTGGGAAGCCGTCCGCTATCGACGAGTGGAAGACCTACATGCGCGCCCGCGCCTACGAGAACTGCGGTCTTCATGGTGGGCGCGAACCGCATCGGCGAGGACGTGACGCTGACCTTCGGCGGCGAAAGCATGATCGTCGGACCGCGCGGCGAGATTCACGCTTCGCTGGCGGGCGAGACCGACGAGGAGACCGGCGCGCCGCTGGAAGGCTTCACCGTCGCGCGGATCGACCTCGACGAAGTGCGGCGCAACCGCGAAGAATACCAACTGATCCAGAACCGCCAGCCGACCGTCTACCGCTCGATTGTGCGCCGCTACTAAGGGCTGACATGAGCGCCGGATACTCGCAGCGCCCGTTGGCAGCTAAGCTCGGCTTAAAAGCCGGGATGCGAGCGCTGCTGATCAACCCGCCGGAGGGCTACAAGTCGGTGCTTGCGGCTCCTGATGGCGTCGAGTGGGTGGACGACCTTGGGCAACCGCTTGACTTCATCCAAGCATTTTTCAAGCAAAAGACTGACCTCGAAGCGCAGTTTCCAAGCCTGAAGGACGCGCTCGCGCCCGACGGGGTGCTGTGGATTTCGTGGTTGAAGCAGGTGGCGAAAATCCCGACCGATCTCGACGGCAACATCGTCCGCGAGATCGGGTTAGCGCAGGGGTTGGTGGACGTGAAAGTCGCGGCGGTCGATGCGGCATGGTCGGGCTTAAAATTCGTCTACCGGTTGAAGGATCGCGGCTGAGCGATGGTCGGTCAGCGCTTTGCTACGCTTACGGCGTTACTGGTGATCGCCGTCGCCATTGTGGGCGGCGGCACGATCCTGCTGGCGACGCGCCCCGCGCCCGTCCAGATCACGATCAACCCGCCCGCACCGACTCCTATGCCTAGCCCAACCGCCGTCCCGCACCGCTCGAAGTCTACGTGACCGGAGCGGTCAATCAGCCGGAGACGCTGGTCAGCTTGCCCGCTGGCAGCCGAGTCGCCGATGCGATCAGCGCGGCGGGCGGTGCTGCTCCTAACGCCGACCTTGAGCGGATCAATCTGGCGGCGCTGCTCCACGACGGCGATCAGGTGCGCGTTTACGAACAGGGCGAAAGCGCGGCGGCGCTGCCGCCAAACCCCGGCGACGCGACGACTGCCAGCAGCAGCGCGATCGTCCACGTCAACACGGCGACGCTGGAAGAATTGGAGTCGCTGCCGGGGATCGGTCCGGCGCTGGCGCAGCGGATCATCGACTACCGGGCGGCGAACGGTCCGTTCACGACGCTGGAATCGCTGACCGGAGTCAGCGGCATCGGGGATCGGACGGTCGAGCATTTGGTGGGATTGGTGACGTTCGACTGAGACGCAGCATCTATTTCGTAATTGGACGCCGCCGGACTGCACCTTATAATACAATGTTAGTGGGGATCGCTGCGTGCTTCGTCATCAAGATGCATCGGCTCATCAGCGCACTAATGCGTTGATTTGCCCTTCCGCTTGTCCGCCGGGGGACGCACGCGATTGGCGGAGGATTTATGCACAGCGGGGGAATTGCTCACCGAGATCGTATTCTCTACGGCTCGCGTTGGGCGCTGCTGCTCCTGCTCTATGGTCTCCTACTCCTGTTTCGCAATCAGGTTGAAGCATTCAATGCCGGCAATCTCGCGGCGGCGTTGTCGCCAGCGTGGTGGCAACCATCCTGCTCTTTCCGTTTCTGCGGTCGGCGGCGCTGAAACGCGCCGCGCCAGTTGCCATCTCTGGTTGATCTGCTGCTGGCGGCAGTGCTGACGTGGCTCAGCGGCGGCAGCGCTTTTGTGATCGTGGGCGGCGGCGGGGCGCTGATGGTCGCCAGTCTGCTGCGCCAGCGTTCGCTGGAACGTCGCGCAGGTGATCGGCGTGGGCGTGGTGATGGCGCTCGCCGCTGGTGCTGCCCGACAGCCCGCTGAATATCTCCGCGCTGCTGGCACTCGTCCCGATTGGCGTTGGCGACGATCTTCGTCAGCTTACGCCTACGACTCGGAAATGGGGCAGCTGCGGCAGCAGGTCGAGACGCTCGACGGCGCGCAGACAGCTTACATCGAGGACAGCCGCCAGCGCACCCGCGCCATCGCCGAACTGACCTACACCATGAGCGCGACGCTCAATTACCAGAAAGTGCTCGACGCCATGCTGGAAGCCGGGCGGATCGGCTTGCGGATGCCGGAGCGCGAGCAGTCGAAGCTGTTCGCCGGGGTATTCCTGTTTCACGTCGATGACAACAGGCTGCACGTCGTCTCGTCGCGCCGCTTCACCCGCGCCGACGACGCGCGGATCGCTTTCCGGCACGGAAGGGATCGTCGGGCGGGCGCTGCACGAAGCCGATGCCGGTGTTCGGCACCGACGCCGATGCACGACCCCGAACTGCAGAATTTCGTCGCGTTTCAGGGCTGCAAATCGCTGCTGTGCATCCCGCTGCGCGCCGGGTTCGACAATTTCGGCGTGCTGCTCTACGGCAGCGATACGCCCAACGCCTTCACCGCAGGATCACAGCGAACTGCTGACCGCGCTCGGCGTTCAGGCGACGCTGGCGCTGCAAAACGCCGTGCTCTACCACAACCTGATTCGAGGAAAAAGAGCGGATCGTCGACGTGGACGAGGAAGCGCGCAAGAAGCTCGCGCGCGACCTGCACGACGGACCGACGCAGAGCGTCGCCGCGATCGCCATGCGCATGAGCTACATCCAGAAGCTGTTCAAGAAATCGCCGCAGCAGGTGCCGGACGAGATCAAGAAGGTCGAGGAACTGGCGCGGCGCACGACGACCGAAATCCGCCACATGCTGTTCACGCTGCGCCCGCTGGTGCTGGAAATCGCAGGGCTTGTCGGCGGCGCTCAACCAGCTTGCCGACAAAATGTACGAGATGTACCAGCAGGCGGTGGCCGTGCGCGTCGAGCGCGGCGTCGAGGACCGGCTCGACTATCAGCAGCAGGGCGTGATCTTCTACATCGTCGAGGAAGCGGTCAACAACGCCCGCAAGCACGCCAAAGCCAAGCTGATCAGCGTCTCGGCGATGCAGCAGAACGACATGGCAATCATCCAGATCGCCGACAACGGCGTCGGCTTCGACATCGCCAAAGATCAAGCGAGGCTACGAGTCGCGCGCGAATCCAGCCTGGGCATGGTCAACATGCGCGAGCGCGCCGAACTGCTCGACGGCACGCTGAGCATGGACAGCGTCATCGGCAAAGGCACGACGATCACGCTGGTGCTGCCGCTCAAGCGCCGGAGGCGGTCAACGCGGCGAACGGCTTCAGCCGACCGCAAGACCAAACTGGCGCTCGCCGCCGCTGCCCGCGTCGAGGGCGCCGAAAACCGCCAACCGTATCTCTAGTACCGAGTGCTGAGTACCGAGTACTGAGTTAAAACTGTCGACTCATGAGTTGCGTAAGGTAGCACTTCGCTCGCGTAGCGAGTGTCTGTTCTTGACTTTTACTCATCACTCATACTCGGTACTATTACTCACTTTCCCTATGGAGCCTTGTCGAATGCCCCCATCCGACCTTGCCGCGCTGCGCGGTGAACCAAGCTACGTCTGGCGCGCGGGACAAGAACGCCGCTTGCAGATGATCGCGGCGTGGGCGAAGCTGGACGACGCGCGCGTGCTCGACGCGGGCTGCGGCGTTGGCATGTACACGGCGAAGTTCCGCGAGCGCTACACGCCCCACGTCGAGGGCATCGAGTACGAGTTCGAGCGCGCGCTGGAAGCGCAAACGACCACGCCGCACGCGGTCGTCGCCGCCAACGAGCATCTGCCGTACCCGACGGACTATTTCGACGCGATCCTCTCGCACGAGACGCTCGAACACGTCGCCGACGATCGGGCCTCGGCGCGCGAACTGGTGCGCGTGCTCAAGCCGGGCGGTCGGCTGGTGATCTTCGTGCCGAATCGCTGGTACTTCTTCGAGACGCACGGGCATTACTGGCGCGGCGACGTATCACTTCGGCAACACGCCGCTGATCAACTATCTGCCGGATGCGCTGGCGCAATCAACTCGCGCCGCACGTGCGCGCCTATACCAAACGCGGGCTGCTGCGCCTGTTCGACGACTGCCGGTGCGGGTGATCACGCACCAGCGGATCTACGGCGCTTACGACAACCTGATCGCGCGCTTCGGCGGGGCAGGGCGGGTACTGCGCGCCGTGCTGCAAGGCGTCGAGGGCACGCCGCTGGACACGCTTCGGGCTGTCGCATTTTCTGGTGCTCGAAAAGCAGGACTGAGGTTCGAGGACTGAGGACGAGAAAAGAAGTGCTGAGCAACGAGTGCTGAGTGCTGAGAAAAACAGGATTGAGTGTTGAAAGCTGAGTAAAAAACCAAAGACGCCTCGATCAAGGCGTCCTTTGGTTTTTGCTGATAGCTAACAGCTAATCGCTGAAGGCTGCTTTTCTACGCCCGCTTGAGCGTAACCGTGCGACCGCGCACGCGTGCCTTTTTGCATCTGGCTTGAGCACGCGGTCGACGTGAATGTCTTTCACGTCAACGAAAGTTTCATCGGCTTGGATGTCGATCGCGCCAATGGCGCGACCGGGAATTCCGGCTTCGCCCGCAATCGCGCCGACCACGTCGCCCGGCTGAATCCCGTGCTGGCGTCCGGCGTTGAGCATCAGGCGCACCATGCCCGGCTCTTCGCGGCGGCGTGCGCCTTGCGCGAGCGTTCGCTGCTGCGTTCGCGGTCGCGATCAGGACGCTCGCTCGGTTCGCGGATGTCCTCGACCGGGCGCTGCGCCTCGCCCGCGCGGGCGAAGCGGATGGCGGCGGCGGCGACTTCGGTCGCGTCGTAGCCCGCTTCCAGCAGCGAGTTGACAACCGATAGTTCGCGTCCGAGGTCGGTTTCCGCCAGCAGGGTTTCCAGTTCGGCGGAGAAACGCCCGTCGCGGCGCGCGTAGACGTCGGCGCGGCTGGGCAGTTGGGCGCGCTCGATGCGCTGCCCGGTGAAGCTCTCAATCGTCCGCAGCCAGCGGCGCTCGCGCGGCGTCACCAGCATGATGGCGATGCCCGCTTTCCGGCGCGTCCCGTCCGCCCGATGCGATGCACGTAGTCCTCGGCATCGTAGGGCACGTCGTAGTTGATGACGTGCGACATGTCTTCGATGTCCAAGCCGCGCGCGGCGACGTCGGTCGCCACGAGGATGTTGACCTGTCCTCGCCGGAAACGGCGCATGACGGTTTCACGCGCGTCCTGCGCCATGTCGCCGTGCAGGGCTTCGACCGCGAAATTGCGGCTAATCAGCGTTGTCGGCAAGCTGTGCCGCACCCAGTTTGGTGCGGACGAAGATCAGCGCGCTGGTGATGTCTTCGACTTCGAGCAGGCGCGAGACGGCGGCGAGTTTGGCGCTGTCGTCCACCAGATAGTAGCGCTGCTCGATCTGCGGCACGGTCATCGTCTTGTGTTCGATGGTCAGCGTCAGCGGGTCGTGCATGTACTTGCCCGCCAGCCGCCGGATGTCCGCCGAGAGCGTGGCGGAAAAGAGCGCGGTCTGCCGTTCGCTGGGCGTGCGGCTGAGGATCGTTTCCACGTCATCGACGAAGCCCATCTTGAGCATTTCGTCGGCTTCGTCGAGCACGAGATAGCGCACTGCTGCTCAGGTCGAGCGCGCCCTTCTCGATCAGGTCGATCACGCGCCCCGGCGTGCCGACGACGATGTGAACGCCCGCATTCAGCCGCTTGATCTGGCGGGCGTAGGACGAGCCGCCGTAGATCGCCAGCACGCGCGCACCGAGGTGCTTGCCGTACTGGAAGATCGCTTCGGCAACCTGATTGGCGAGTTCGCGCGTCGGCGCAAGGACGAAGCCCTGCACGCTGCGCTGCGAGAAATCGAGCTTTTCCAGAAGGGGAAAGGCAAAAGCTGCGGTTTTGCCCGTGCCCGTTTGCGCTTGACCCAGCACGTCGCGTCCTTCGATCAATGCCGGGATCGCGCGTTCCTGAATTGGGGTCGGTGTTTCATACCCCAGTTCTGTAACAGCCCGCACCAGTTCAGGGCGCAGACTTTCAAAAACGTTTGCCATACTGCTCCTTAAAAACAGCGAAAATCCTGCTTTACGCAGGAAAGTGATTTCGGGGGAGAATCGTAGAATGGTTCTTACGGTTAGATGTATTATAACACGAGACCTAAAGCGATCAATCGCGGATTTCTAAGATTAATTTGAACCACCAAGCGCACAAAGGACAAAGTGAAAATGGCGGCGAATATTTTCTTGCAGGCGGCGCTGAATGGCTCGCGGGCGGCGGGGGCACATCCGGCGCTGCCCGTGACTTTCGACAACATCGCGCTGGACGCACGGGCAGCGGTCGCGGCGGGCGCGGCGGCGGTGCATTTCCACGTCCGCGACAGCGCCGGGAAGGAAAGCCTTGCCGCCGGAGGATGTGGATCGCTGTGTGGAGGCGTGCCGCCGCGCGATTGCGTCGGCGCCGCTGGGCGTGAGCACGGGGGCGTGGATTGTGCCGGACGTGGACGAACGGCTGCGCCAGATCAGCGCGTGGCGGGTGCTGCCGGATTTCGCGTCGGTCAACTTTCACGAGGAGGGCGCGGCAGCAGCGTGGCGAGCTTACTGGCGGAGCGCGGGATCGGCGTGGAAGTCGGCTTGGCGACCGTCGAAGCTGCTGCATAAGGCGCTCAGCACCGGCTGGGCGGATCGCTGCGTGCGGATTTTGATCGAGCCGGAGGATGCGGATGTCGAGATGGCGCTGGCGACGACCAGCGCGATTGAGAGCATCCTCAGCGGGATCAGCGGGGCTGTCCCGCGACTGCTGCATGGCGATGCGGCGACGGCATGGGCGCTGATCCGCGAAGCGGCGCGGCGCGGCTATCAGGCGCGGGTTGGGCTGGAGGATACGCTGATGCTGCCCGATGGCGACATCGCCGAGAGCAACGAGCAATTGGTCAGCATCGCTATCGCGTTGATGGCGGGAGCCTAGCGACGTTATCAGGGGCGCACGCCGTGCGCCCCAAGCGGAATGCTGATTTACTTGATGGAGTGGGCGGCAGCGGCAGCGGCGGCGATGCCAGCATAGTGCTGGCGCGGCTCGCGAACGCTGATCATCACCAGCGCCGTGATAATGCCGCACGCCGCTGCGATTAGGAAGGTCGAACTGTAGCCGAATTGATCCGCCAGCCAACCGCCGATCAGTGGAGCGAGCAGCGCTGCTGGAGAGACCATCGTGTTGATCAAGCCGATGTAGTAGGGGCGATCTTCCGGCGGTCCGAATTCATAAGTCAGCGCGTTGACGGTGGTCCAGAGCGCCGCACCCGCCGCGCCTGCCATCGCGAAGACAACGTAGAACCATTCAATCGACGGCGCGGCAATGCCAACAGCGCGCTTCCGCCCGCCAGCACCGCGCCGAGCGCGAAGATCAAGCGGTGGCTGGTGCGGTCGCCCAGCCAGCCGACAATCGGGTTGGCGACGGTCTGCGTCAGCATGAGCACGCCCGTCATGACACCGGCGGTGCCGACGTCCATCCCGTGAACTGCGACCGCGTAGACCGTGAAGAAGGCGAAACCAACCGACGCGATCTGCGCGGTGATGCGCGCGACGATGAACAGGCGCAGATTATGGTCGCCGCGCAGGATGTCGCGGATGCCGCGCCAGAATTCGCGCGTCGTGCGCGACGTTTCGCGGGCGGGCGGGCGACTTCCGGCTCGCGGGTCGCGCCGAGAAAGCCCAGCGAGATCATCATGGCGATACCGGTGATCAAGAAGCAGAGGGCGAAGCTTTGCGGCGCAGCGATCCCGGCGAGGATCGCCCCGGCGATAACCGCGCCGAGGCTGCCGAGCAGGTTCGCGCGCGGACGACTGCGCGCCGTAGAAAGTGCCGCGCCAGTCGGCGGGCATGATCTTGCCGATCATGCTTTGCCACGCCGTGCCGGTCAACCCGCCGCCCATCGCCTGCCAGATGACGAACAGGAAGGTCAGATCAAGCCGAGTTCGCTTGCCGATGACGGGCAGCGCCAGCGCGACCAGCGCCAGCGCAAAGAAGGGAAAGCGCTCGTTGAGCGTCATCAACATGACCATCGGCTTGTAGCGCCGCAGCCGCGCCACCCGGTTCGCCGTGAGCAGTTGCGGAAGCTGCCAGCCAATCATGTGCATGGCGGCGATCAAGCCGATCAGCGCGCTGGAGTCGGTCAGCGTGGAGACGAACAGCGGGATCACCGTGACGTAAGAGGCGACACCCAAGCCGAAACCAAAAAAAGCACCGTCAAGCACGTTGACGGTGAAGTTGAAGCGGACATTTTTCTGAATTTCTTCGCGCAAAATGCAGACCCTTTGTAGACCGTCACGATTTTACCATCGATGCACGGCGCTTGTGATGAGTCCGTCTGGACTTAAAGAGCAGCTTTTAGCGCGTTACGCAATCCTCGCTCATCAGCGGAGGCGACATTCGAGCTAAGTTCCTACAGTCGCTCTAGCGCCTTGTGAAGCGGAGGTGGCAGGGATGAGGTTACAGTGGTTTCGCGCTGGCTGCGGAACTGGGTTTCGTAAAGCTGCGCGTACAGCCGCCCTGGTCGAGCAGATCGGCGTGCGTGCCGCGCTCGATGATCTGCCCGCGATCCATCACCAGGATCAGGTCGGCGGCGAGGATCGTGCTCAGGCGGTGCGCGATCACGATGCTGGTGCGGTTGGACATGATCTTTTCGAGCGCGTCCTGAATCAGCGCCTCGGATTGGCTGTCGAGGCTGCTGGTCGCTTCGTCGAGCACCAGCACGCGCGGGTCTTTGAGGATCACGCGGGCGATGGCGAGGCGCTGCTTCTCGCCGCCGCTCAGGCGGTAGCCGCGCTCGCCGACGATGGTGTGATAGCCGTCGGGCAGGCCGGTGATGAAGTCGTGGATGTTGGCGGCGTTGCAGGCGGCTTCGATCTGCGCTTGGGTCGCGTCCATGCGCGCGTAGAGCAGGTTGGTCAGGATCGTGTCGTGGAACAGGTAGGTTTCCTGCGTCACCATGCCGACCGCGTCGGTCAGCGAGTCGAGCGCACGTCGCGCAGATCGTGCCCGTCGAGCAGGATGCGCCCGTCGGTCGGATCGTACAGGCGCGGGATCAGGTAGGTCATGGTGGTTTTGCCCGCGCCGCTGGGTCCGACCAGCGCGACCAACTGCCCCGGCTCGATCGCGAACGAGACGTTTTCCAGCGCCGATGATCGCGCGCCTGCGTCGGCTTGACTTCGCCGTCGCCGTCTGCCGTTGCCGTCGGCGGGCTTTCGTCGCCGCCGGAGAGGACGGCGCGCACGTTCGTCGATCCGCCCATGGCGCTGCACTTCGCTCAGCAGCCCGTCGTCCGAACTGCTGTAGCGGAAGGTCACGTCGTCGAAGACCAGCGCGCCCTGCACATCGTGCAAGCTGCGACCGCGTCCGGCTTTTCGTCGATTTCCAGCGGCAGGTCGATGATCTCGAAGACGCGCTCGAAGCTGACCATCGAGGTCGATGAACTCGACCGGCACGTCGACCAGATACTGCATCGGGCCGTAAAGCTGCCCCAAGATAGGCGGAGAAGGCGACCAGATCGGCCAATGGTGAACGCGCCGCCCAGCACCAGATGTCCGCCGACCCAGTAGACCAGCGCCGTCCCGATCACGGTCGCGCCGCCCAGCAGCGCCCAGAATTGGCTGCCCATGACCGCGCGCCTGACGCCGATGTCGCGGACGCGCGCCGCCCGCTGCGCGAAGCGATCCACTTCAAGGTCGCGCCGCCCGAACAGCTTGACCAGCAGCGCGCCGCTGATGTTGAGCGTCTCGGCGATCATGGCGTTCATCTCGGCGTTGTTGTCCATCGCTTCGCGGGCGATGTCGCGCAGCTTTCTGCCGATCGCGCGGGCGCTGAAGATGAACAGCGGGAAGACGATCAAGCCGAGGATCGTCAGCCGCCATTCGAGCGCGAACATCACCGCCAGCGTGGCGATCAGCTTGACCGCGTTGGTGATGATGCCGACAATCGTGTCGCTGATCGCGGTCTGCGCGTTGACCACGTCGTTGTTCAGGCGGCTCATCAATTCGCCCGATTTGGTGTTGGTGAAGAAGCGCAGCGACATGCGCTGAAGGTGGCTGTACAGGCTGACGCGCAGGTCGTAGATCACGCCCTCGCCGACGCGCGAGTTGACTTGGCGGATGATGATGCCGACGGCGCTGGAAAAGACCGGGATCAGGACCAAGCCCGAACGCCAGCAGGTTGAGCCGCGAAGCGGCGGCGGCGACGTCGCTGGCGATGCTGGCGCGTTCAGCGTGTGGTCGAGCAGGTCGCGGACGATCAGCGGCGTGAGCAAGCCCAGCCCCGACTGGATCAGGATCAGGATCAGGACGACGACGATGTGGGCGCGGTAGGGGTGGGCATACGCCAGCACCCGCCGCACCAGCGCCCACGTGATTTTCGTGTTTTTGCGCTCGTCGTCGTCCGGGTAGGCATAGCGCCACATTCTGCCACCACCTCGCATAGGTGCTCTTCTCTTGGGATCAGATAGCCAGAGCTATCGTACGATCCGTGACGCTGCTGGCGGTACTGGAAATAGGGATAGGTCATGCCCGTACCTATCACTCACCTGTCTTTGCAGCGAGGCGGTACTGGAAGATCAAGCGGATAGGTCAGCCGCCCGAATTGGTCCATGTTGAATTCGGTCGGGCGCGCTGCTGGTGATGGAGAACGGCGACTGCCGCGCCGACGTTCGTCCCGTTGACCGCCAACTGAACACTGTAGTTCCCGGCGCTGTAGTCGACCTCCGAGGCGGGCATGTGAAACCAGATGCACGCGCTCAGTGATGCTGAAGTCGGGCGTCCAATCGTAGTAGGCGACCTGCGTGCCCTCGTAGAACCACGTCGAACTGAAGGTCGTGCCCGCTGGCGTGTTGTTCGCCGTCGCCGTCGACGTAGATGTCGGTCGCGCTCAGCGTCGAACGAGTTGCGTCGGGTTGATCGGGCAGTCGTCGCTGCCGACCTGCTCGGTGACCTGGATGTTGGTCAGGCTGCGCGCCGCTGGTATCGGCTGGCTGCTGTTGTTGCTGCTGGACGAGCGCCGTCGGCGTGATCGGGACGAGCGAGCTGTCGCCGCGCGCGCTGCCGTCTCCGCTCACCTGCGGCGTGAGCAGCGGATTGGCGACCTGCGGGATCGCCGACTGGGGCTTCGCATCTCTGCGGCGCTGCGCGTCGGCGCGACCGGCGTGATCCCGCTGGCATCGACGAACAGCGTGCCCTGCGCCATCAGCGTGGCGACGATCCGCGTGCTTTGCAGGTCGGCATTGCCGACGGCGGTCTGCGCGTTTTCGAGCGTGATCATCAGGCGATCCGCGTTGACGGTCGCGGTCGCGCGCACGGCGGCGATCTGCGTCTGCGCGACCTCGTTTTGCAGATTTTCCGTTTGCAGGTCGGCGGGTTGGGAGAAGAAGTTGCAGGCGCTGAGGAGGGTCTGCTGGCTCACCAGCAGCAAGATGTTCAGATGTTTCATAAACGACGATCTCTAGCCTTCGATAAAGCCGTTCCAGTGTACCAGAGCGATCGAAAATCGGCAAGAGAGGGTTCGAGCATGAGCGTCTGCGGTAGATGGCTGGCCGAAAAACACAACGACCTCGCTCTTAAGCGAGGTCGTGGCTCGGGGTGTTCCAGTGGAGGTGGGCGACACTGCCATCGCCGTCCGCTGAACTCGAAACAATGCGTCTACAGGTGTAGTCGGCTGTTAAGTTTCGCAGAGCGTAGCCCCAGCCAACTCGGTACGCGCTCGGCTAGCCGATGGATCTTAGGCTGTCGCTTATCGGCGTGACGGCAGCAGCACTCCGCCATTGGTGACGCCCACCAATCCATCCGGGCGAAGACGGACGGGGCGGACGGCTGGGTTACTATGACCCAGCACCCTCACTCAAGCAGTTTTAGGCTGCGTAAGCGAAAGCAGGTTGGTTGTTATTGGCATTTATAGCCTTGCCCATTTTAACGTGGTTAGGCGCCACGACCTGCAACACGGTCTCAGCCTTCAACGTCGAATCTAGTTCACCCCCGTGTATACTTGCATTATAGTCGGAATCGCGGGGGGTGTAAATGGCGATCCGCAGGGTAGGCGCGCGGCGCACTCTGCTCAGCCTTGCCTACAATGAAGGCTGAAATTAACGCGAGGATCACATTATGCACAGCATTGTCATTCTGCTGCTTATGCTGATTGTCATGGCTGATGCCAATGGCGCAGAGCACGCGCGAGGGCGTCGGTATAGTATCGATCCCTACGACAGCGGGCGAAGCTGGCATGGTTGCGATTCAGGCGGGCGAGCCGCTTCCCGTGACGTGGAACGATCCGCCGCCCGATGCGCTGCTCTACATCTTCATCTGGCTATCGCTGACAGACGATCAGCCGCCGCTACTGCTTGGCGATCGACACCGACGTTGCTCGATGGTGTCAGTCGTACAGTGGACGCCGCCGGAATATCTCTACGGCAGACCATTCGCGCTGGCGGTTTACGCCGATGGTCACACCATCACGTCGATCTTAACCGCTGGAATACGGCAGCGGGAAGGCGCCGCCGCCCGGAATTTGCTCGGCAGCGGGTATCGGAAACAGCGGATCGCCGGAAGTCTTCGATAATCCGCCCAATTCCGGCGCCTATCAAATTCTTGGCTATCTCAACGATTACGCCCCGGTGCTGGAACAGCTCGACGATGCCGAGGGTTTCCGCTGGTGGAAAATCGACCTGTCGCAGCCAGATGTCGTAGCTAAGATCGTCGATCTCGTGCTGCCCGATACCGGCTGGATCTACGCAGTCAGTGCCAGCTTGCATGGCGATTGCAGCTTCTTGGAGAAATAAAGCGGGGCGCACAGACGTGCGCCCCGCTGGTGCACCGTGTGGGCGAGGGCTATTTACCCAGCCGCTTCTTGACTTCGGCCGTCAGCGCCGGGACGATCTGGTACAGGTCGCCGACCAAGCCGTAGCGCGCCAACTTGAAGATCGGCGCTTCGGCGTCTTTGTTGATGGCGACGATGATCTGGCTGGTGCGCATCCCGGCTTGATGCTGGATCGCGCCGGAGATGCCGCAGGCGATGTACAGATCGGGCGAGACGACCTTGCCCGTCTGCCCGACTTGATGCGCATAGGGGATATAGCCCGCATCGACCGCCGCGCGGCTGGCGCCGACCGCCGCGCCGAGCGCGTCCGCCAGCGGCTGGATCACGTTGGCGAAGCCGTCCTTCGCCTTCCAGACCGCCGGATCGCCCGCGTCGGCGGGGGCGTCTTTCGGGATTGTTCGCCATGCCGCGCCCGCCGGAGACGATGATCGCGGCGTCGGTCAGGTTGACCTGCCCGGTCTCTGCTTCA
This sequence comes from uncultured Chloroflexia bacterium, assembly GCA_963848465.1. Taxonomy (GTDB): domain Bacteria; phylum Chloroflexota; class Anaerolineae; order Aggregatilineales; family Phototrophicaceae; genus Flexifilum. The sequence continues at coordinate 38,809 of CAWKDY010000027.1, forward strand.
AAGCTCTGGACTTTGGTGGCGATCTGGTCTTCGCTCAGCGCCGGATCGACCGCCGTGATCGCGGCGCTCTTGCCGCGTCCGGCTCGGCGGCTTTGAAGGCGCGCGAGCGCACGGTCACGAACTGGGTCGCGCCGGAGATGACTTCGATTGTCGCTCAGGACTTTGCCCGGCATAGACGGCGCGCTCGGCGCTGATCATGCCGTCGCTCACCGCGAGCGACAGCACGTCGCCGAGCAGCGGACTGTCGGTGTCGGCGGCGGAAGCTGCCAGCAGTTCGCGCCCGCGACCGGTCGCGGCGGCGACAACCGCTTTCGGCTGCTGATCCTGCACCAGCTTGGTCAGCAGGGCGGCGTAAGGCTCCAGCCGGATAGCGTTCAGGGTCGCGTCGGCGCAGACGAGCGCTTGATCCGCGCCGTAATGTCCCGCTTCGGCGGCGATCGCGTCGCGCGTTCTCGCCAAAGACCAGCGCGATCAGCGGCACGCCGAAGGCATCCGCCAGCGTCTCGCCCGGCTGCCAGCGCTTCCCAACTCGCGGCGACGGCGGCGCCGTTGAAGGTCTCGATCCACGTAAAGACGGCGCTCATAGCACTTTCTCCTCTAGCAGGCGATCTACCAAGCTGCGCTGCCATTTCCTCCGGCGTGCCTTCGATGCGTTCGGATTTGGTATCGCGCGGGGGCAGATTCTTGTAGGCGGTGACGCGCGTGAGCGGCGCGGGCGGCTCGATGCCGAGATCCGCCAGCGACCATTCGGGGATGACTGCTTTCGCCGCCTTGCGAATGCCGATGAACGACGGGTAGCGCGGCTCGTTGATGTCCTTCATCACCGTGATCACGGCGGGCAGGCTGCTGGTGACGACCTGCTTGCCCTGTTCGAGCAGGCGCTCGACCGTGATCGTCCCGGCGTCGTGGTCGATGGCGACGATCTTGGAGACGTAGCTGAGCAGCGTCCAGCCGAGCTTGCGCGCGATCTGGTAGATGTGCTGATCCATGCTGACGTCGATGCTTTCCTTGCCGCAGATCACCAGATCGACGGCGCCGATCTTGGTCACGGCGGCAGCAGCGGCGGTCGCGTAGGCGAGCGAGTCGGCGGGTTGCAGCGCCGAGTCCCAAACGCGGACGGCTTCGTCGATGCCCATCGCCAAGCTGGTCTTGAGCGCCTCGTTGTGCATCTCCGCGCCAATGGCGACGACGACGGCTTTGCTGCCGCTGGCTTTCGCCTGAAGGATCGCTTCTTCGAGCGCGTACTCGTCCCACGGGTTGACGACGGTGGCGGCGTCTCCCCACGTGACGCTGCCGCTCGCGTCCACCTCGACTTTAGCGGCGGTGTCGGGCGTGCTGCGCGTAAAAACGACTATCGTCAAGATGAAGACCTCCACTTGTCACAAACAATAGTTACGAAGATTGTACCGCAGGGCACGTAAATTAATCAAAGGGCGATTCGATTACGGTCTGGTGAAGATCGAAGCGTAGGAGCACGGTACACCGTGCCTCTACAAGAGATGCCCCGGCAATTTCTGTGCTCACGCCGCCGCGACGGGTTCGGCGGCGGTGGTCGTTTCGCGCAGAAAACGCAGCGTCACGAACAGCGCACACAGCGCCATCACTAGCGAGATCACGAATAGGGGCAGGTAGCCGAAAAACTGGGCGATAGTGCCCGCGATGATCGGCGACGCCATCGAGATCACCGCCGCGATAGTGTTGAACAACCCAACGTAAATCGGGCGATTGTCGGACGTCGCATAGCCGACCACCCAGTTCTGGTAGCTGAAGTTGAGGTTGCTCAGCGCCAGCCCGGAGATCAGAAAGCCGAAGTAGAGCGGCACCGGACCGACTACGCTCGCCATCAGCGCGCTGATGGGTAGGAGGGCTGCCGCAGCCAATGCCAGCCGCATGTAGAGCAGGTTGCTGCGCGCGCCCAGCCACGTATAGCCCAGCGACCCGACCACGCTGCCGATGGTCTGCATCGCCAGCAGCGTCGGCACGGCGACGTCGCTCGACAGCCCCAGCGTGATGGTCGCAAAGCCGATGTAAAACGGGCTGGACATCATGAATAGGCTGGTGAGCATCCGCGTGCCCAAGATCGCGCGGAAGGGGGCGTCGGTGCGCAGCACGCGCCCTAAGTCGGGCAAGAATTCTTTCAGTGAGGGCACTTTTTCGACGGCTTTGCCGCCCGGCAGTTCGTGCAGGAACAGGACGGGCACAATCGACAGGGCGAACAGGATCCCGGAGATGCCAAACAGCAGCGCGTAATTATCCGGGAACTGCCCGGCGGCGAGGATTAAGGCGATCAGCGGCGCGACGCCCAGCATGATCACGCCCGGTGCTGGCGGTCATGAAGCCGAACATGCGCGCGCGCCAGCGATCATCCAGACTCGTCCCGGTGAGGTCTGCCCATGGCACGCCGACGATCCCATCGCCGAACTCCGGCAATCCCGTAGCAGATGAAGAACGCCAGCAGGATCGCCTCCGGATGATCTTTGCCGAGCAGCACCGTCACCGCCGCGAAGATCAGGATCACGAAGCGCACGGGGATATTGGGACCGGCGAACCACCATTTTTTACGCGCCGCGCGGACGATGTAGCGGGCGATGAACAACTGCGGCAGCGTCCAGCCGATGTCGAACAGGCTGCTCGACAGCCCGATCAGCACTTCGGAGTTGGTCAGGTGGCGGACGAAGTCGGGGATCACGGTCGTGCTGCCGATCACGCCCATGCCCACCATGAAGAGGATGCCATCAGTGAGGAAGAAGAAGAAGTTGCGGCGGTAAACTCGCTCACGACCGGCTGGGGAAAGGACTGGTGCGTCGATTGGGGTCATGTTCCGTCTGTCTTTGTGCAGGCGCAGTAAAGCAGGGTGATTCTACATGGGTCTAGAAGGACGGCAAGAGCCACGCCAACACGATGCTACAGCGGCGGCGAAGCCTCTCCCCGCATAGATTTCACGGCTTGATCGTGGATGATTGCACAAATGGCGTGTAAATGGTAGCGCGAAGCGCTTATTCGTCGCCCTCATCTTCGCCGTCGAGCACGAACGGCTCGACCGCCTCATGCTGCCAGAAATCGAGGTGCTGCGGATCGGTGAAACGGGTGAGATCGACCGCCGCCGACCATTTCGAGTCGTCGGGGAGCGTCGTTCGCTCGTCGAAGATCGCGCGGGTCAAGGTTGCGCCGTTCAGATCGGCGTCTTGCAAGCGAGCACCTTCGAGGTGCGCCCCGGTGAGGTCGGCGTGATTGAGCCGCGCGCCCTGAAGATTAGCGTGGCTGAGGCGGGCATCGACCAGATTCGCCTGCATCAAATCCGCCCCGGCGAGGCGGGCATCCTGAAGCGTCGTCTGCATCAAGTTTGCCCCGACGAGATTGGCATCGGTCAGGTTGGTGCGACGCAGCCGTGCCCATTGTAGATTTACGCCTTGCAGATCGGCGTCCCACAACTCCGCCTGTTCGAGAGAAGCGAAGCGCAGGTCGTCGCCCTGAAGCGTCCCATCGGTCAGCCAGCCTTCGGCGCGCAATTCCTCGGCGGCGTGGCTGGCAACCTCGTTGACGCGGCTGCCCAACTGACGTCGCAGTCGCTCCAGTTCGTGCTGGCGTGAGGTGCGCGCCTCGCGGCGGCGGTTGAGGGTGTCGATCAGCAGCACGGTAATGGCGATGCTTGTCAGTTCCGTGCTGGCGTTGGCGTAGTAATCCGCCAGAAAAGCGCTGAGATCGAACGCGCTCGAATGCAGCGAACGGTAGCCCGCGACGCCCATGATCACAGCGGCGGTCAGCAGAATCACCCCGACACGCTGGGAGGTGATCCAGTCACCGCGTCCCATCTGCATCAGCCGCTTCCTGATCATCGTGCATTTCTCCCGCTAAGCATCATCCTCACTGGTACGATAGCACAATTCAGGAATCAAAAACCTTCCAATTGGGAAGGTCTTCGACAGTGCTAATCTGAGCAGCCCGGCAGCTTAGTTCGCCGCCATGTAGTTGAGCAGCAGTGCGGCGATCACGCCGGGAACCCAGCCCGCTATTGTCAGCAGCAGGACGATCAAAACGGTGCCGCAGCCCCGGTCAATCACCGCGAGCGGCGGAAAGATGATGCAGATAATGGCACGACCACAGCCCATGAACGTTACTCCTCGATTGCCAACTCATATTGTGTTATACGTGGTTGGTGCGGTAGAAGTTGCTGCTTGGCGTGGAGTAGGTATCTGGAAATGGGCGAGATCGACAAACGCGGTATCCTCGACGATGAGCCGTTCAGCTATCGCGTGCTCAAGGACGGCAAGGTGCTGGTCTACTGGCACGACAAGCACGTCACGACGGTGGCGGGCAAAGCGGCGGCGAAGCTGCTGAGCCGGGTCGAAGGCGCGGATGCAAAAGCCGTTCAGTTGGCGCTGGCGAAGGTCACCGGGAATTTCAAGCACGGCAATGAGCGCTGACAGAAACAGAGATCGCACCGCTAAGACGCCAAGCTGGCTTGATCATTAGTTCGCTTTGATGAATTCCGCGATCAACTCGGCGGCGCGTTGGGCGGCGGCGGGCGTGAAATGGATGCCGTCGAAAGTGAAGGCGTAGCCCGCTTTCGACTGCGCGCCCTCGTAATCGTGCCAGCCGCGCTTCTCGCGCGCGCCGATGGTCAGGATGTCGCTGACGCTGAGCGGCGGGCGGTCTTTCAGGTTGGCGGGCGGGAAGGCGTCCATCAAGTCGAGGATCGGGACGTTAAGCGCGCGGGCGACATTTTTCACGCGGTCGTTGTAATCGCGCAGGCTGGCGACGGTCTGCGGGTTGTACTCGCACGGCTCTAAGCCGATCCAGACGAGCGTGTGCGCGAGATGCAGTTGGGTGAGCAGGTCGCGGTACGCCGTCTCGAACTGATCCGGCGGGACGACCCCCTCCGGGATACTCATCGCTTGGCGGTAATAGGATCGCGTCGCTGGTTGGCTGTAGCTGATCGAGTCGTTGCCGCCGACCATCACCAACACGCCGTCTGGCTGCTGGCTGAGCACGTCGTCATCGACGCGGCGCAGCAGATTGATCACTGTGTTCCCGCCGACTCCGGCGTTGATGATCTGGTGTTCCGGCAGCAGCTTGACCAGTTCGTCAACGTAGCTTCCGCCGTAGCCACCCCACGTCATGCTATCGCCAAAGCACACAATTTTCACGTCCGTTCACCTCGTTCTGCCGTCGAAAGCTGCTGCTATTGTAACGCACGGCAAATACGCTGGATCGACCCCACCCCCCGCCTTGCAAAAAGTGGTATTCTGTAGCCGCAGAAGCGTAAACTCTGAAGCGAAAAGGAAAGATCGTGTTCAAAAATAGACCGACGGCAATGGTCGTCTACGTAGGGATTGTCGCGTTTATCATCATGGTTATCGCGGCGCTGGCGATTCCGCCAGCCGCCGAACGTTCCGTCTACTCGTACCCACCGCTGCGCCGACCATCGCCGCCGCGAGCGCTAACCCGACCCCCGCCGTCGATTACATGGCGACCATCACCGCCGACACTGCGGTGCAGACGACCGCCAGCGGCTTGATGTACAAGGTGATCACCGAGGGCAGCGGCGCGAAGCCGACCGTCAGCGACACGGTCACCGTCAATTACGAGGGTCGGCTGCTCGATGGCACGGTCTTTGACAGTTCGTATGCCCGTAACCAGCCCGCGACCTTCGCCCTGACCGGTGTGATCGCCGGGTGGACGGAAGCTTTGCAGTTGATGCCGGTCGGCTCGAAGTACACGCTCTACGTCCCGCCGGAATTAGGCTACGGGAGTGTCAGGCGAATGGACCGATTCCGGCAAACTCGACGCTGGTCTTTGACGTGGAACTGCTGTCGATCAAGTAAAATGGGGTAAATCGTGCTATCTTGGGGGCGCATTGCCGTGCGCTCGATAAGCGCGCGACTTTTCCCGGCTAAGCAGAAAGGCTAGATTGTGGCTGACGAATTTCAGAAGACCGCCAGCGGGCTAGAGTATCAGGTGATCGAGGCAGGCGAAGGCAAGAAGCCGAAGGCAACGGATACCGTGCTGGTGCATTATCGCGGTACGTTTCTTGACGGCAAGGAGTTCGACAGCTCCTACAAGCGCAACCAGCCGATTGGCTTTCCGCTCAACGGCGTGATCGCCGGGTGGACGGAAGGCTTGCAGTTGATGTCGATTGGCGCGAAGTACTTGTTCCGCATCCCGCCGGAGTTGGCTTATGGCAAAAAAGGCGCGGGCAACGTGATCCCGCCGAACGCGACGCTGATGTTCGAGGTCGAACTGCTCGACGTTGAGTAATGTTCGGTCACCCGACCGGATAGCGTAACGCAAAGGGGCGCTCAAGCATTGTCGTCATGAGTGCCCCTAATGATTCCCCAACAACTTCTTCACATTAGCGAAGAATGTAAAGTCCTATCATACCATAACTCTGCTTACTGTCACGCTTATTTTTCATTCTGCCAGAAATCGGCGTCGTAGGCGGGGAGTTCGCAGCGCAGCGGGCGATCCTCGCGGAAGCCGAAGGCGTAATCCGCCTGCATGAGCTGGTGAATCTCGCTAGTGCCTTCGTAGATGACCGCGCCCTTGCTGTTACGCAGATAGCGCTCGACCGGGTATTCGTCGCTGAAGCCATATGCGCCGTGAACCTGCACTGCTTCGAGCGCCGCCTTGACGCTGTGATCGGTGGCGTACCACTTGGCGAGACCGGTTTCGCGGGTGTTGCGGACGCCCTGATTTTTCAGCCAGCCCGCTTGCAAGACAGAGCAGGCGCGCCGCTTCGTACCACTGGGTCATGTAGGCGATCTTCTGCTTGATCAACTGGTGCTCGGCAATCGGCTGCCCGAAGGTCTTGCGCTCTTTGGCGTACTTGATGCTCTCCTCAAGACAGGCGCGGATCAAGCCGACTGCGCCGGTGGCGACGGTGTAGCGCCCGTTATCGAGCGACGCCATCGCAATCTTGAAGCCTTCGCCTTCCTCGCCCAAGCGATTTTCGACCGGGACTTCGACATCCTGCATGGCGACCCAGCCGGTTGATCCGGCACGGACGCCGAGCTTGCCGTGAATGTCGCCGGTGGTCACACCCGGCATATCGCTGGTGACGATGAACGCCGACATGCCGCGATGTCCGGCATCGGGGTCAGTCTTGGCGACCACGAGGAAGTGATCAGCTTTGGTGGCAAGGCTAATCCACATCTTCTCGCCGTTGAGGATGTACTTGTCGCCGACGCGCCGCGCCGTCGAAGTCATGTTGACGACGTCGCTGCCGACGCCGGATTCGGTCAAGCCGAAGGCGGCGTACTTCTCGCCGCGCGCCTGCGGCACGAGAAAGCGCTGTTTCTGGTCTTCCGTTCCCCACTGGAGCAGGGAGAGGCTGTTCAAGCCGACGTGAACCGACATGACGACGCGCAGAGTGGTGTCGGCGCGTTCGAGTTCCTCGCAGACCAAGCCGAGCGTTACGTAGTCGAAACCCTGCCCGCCGTAGCGCACCGGGATGCAGATGCCGAGGATGCCGAGTTCGCCCATGCGCGGGAGCGTCGCCGGGTTCATCGCCTGCTGGCGATCCCACTCGCCGATGGTCGGCATGACCTCTTTGGCGGCGAAATCGCGCACCATCTTCTGTGCTTGTAAGTGTTCTTCCGTGAGTGCAAAATCCATTATTCAAACCTTATCAGTTGGTTGATTGACGATCTAGTCAGTCGGGCATTTTTATGCCAATATGGGTGCGAATTATACCTGATCGCCGGAGGAATTGCCGTGCCGACTACCACGCCCAACCTGCTGATCACGACCTATCTACAGATGACTCGCCGCGATCAGTTTCGCCCGGCGTATGCGGAAGTCGACGGCGTGCAGATCATGCCAATGGAGGCGCCGGATGTGGAGTTCTACCGCTTCCTATATCGCGGCGTGGGCGAGGTCTGGCGCTGGCGCGACCGGCTGATCATGCCGGTCGAGGAACTGCAAGCGGTGCTGGCAGCGCCGGGGACGAGCGTCGATGTGCTCTATCTGCGCGGGGTCCCGGCGGGCTACGTCGAACTGGTGCGGCGTGATGAGGAAACCGAGATCGCCTATTTCGGGCTGCGTCCGGCTTACACGGGGCTGGGATTAGGCAAGCACCTGCTCAGCTACCGGCATCACACGCGCGTGGGAAGCTGACATTCAGCGGCTATGGCTGCACACCTGCAATCTCGACGGTCCCTACGCGCTCGACAATTATCGCAAGCGCGGCTTCGAGGTCTACGACGTGCAGCAGCAGCCGATGCCGACCCGCTATCAGTGAGAGCCGAGCCAATGAGCAGTCCGAAAATCCAAACGACCGTCTGGGCAAGCGCCCAACCCGGCGACATCATCACGTTCGGTGCTTATCCGCAGACGGCGGGCGGCACCGACCGCACGCCGATCAAGTGGCGGGTGCTGCAAAATTCCGGCAGCGAGTTGTTCATTTTGAGCGAATACATTTTGGACTGCAAGCGGTATCACGCTGAATTCGTGGATATTACTTGGCGGGACTGCGATCTGCGGCGGTGGCTCAACGGCGAGTTTTATCAGACGGCGTTCAATGCTGCTGAGCAGGAAGTTGTCACGACGACGCGCTGCACCGACAACGGCGTGGGCAGCCCGGATACCGAGGATCGGGTGTTTCTGCTGAGCGTCGCCGAAGTGGAGAAGCTGACGGACACGCTGGGCAAGGATTGGCGGCGGGCGCGAGGCACGGAATTTGCCAAAATGAAGAAAGCCGATGGCTGCCATTTATACGTGATGGACAAAAATGTCCCCAGTGATTACCTCACTGAGGGGGTCAAAATCTATGGCTGCTCGTGGTGGTGGCTGAGAACTCAAGGCGGCCTGAAAGACAAAGGGAACGACCCGTCGCGCGCCGTATTTATCGGCACGCGCGCCAGCATTCGCCACTACGCCCGAGTCAATCAGACTGGCGACGGCGTGCGCCCGGCGGTGAAGCTTCAGCTTCAATGAACATCAGCGGATGAAAAAGCATTCCGGGCAATTAAATGCTTGCAATCCGTATGAGAGCGTGATACTCTATTCGGCATGAGAACAGAACTGACATCCGTCCCGACTTTTAATGACCATCCTCACCTGATGTGCGTGGCGATGTGTTGTATGTGCGAATGCCGACCAAACCGGGGACGTGTGACTCTGCGGTGATTTTTGCCGTACCAACGTGCTGAGCGAGAGCCGACCCCACAAGGTCGGCTCTTTTTATTTTCCGCAATAGGGATAGTGATGAACGTGATTTTGAGCGCGGCGCTCCAACAGCAGATTTTCGCCGAGATGGAAGCGGCTTATCCTAACGAGGGCGGCGGTTTCCTGCTGGGCAGCGCGGGCGCGGAGACCGTCGAGGTGGTCGCTACGGTGCACGTCGCCAACCAATTCGAGGCGGACGAGCAGTATCACCGCTACGCGATGACGCCGCTGGACTGGGCGAAGCTCGAAGACGAGGCGGATGCGCGCGGCTTGACGCTGGTCGGCTACTACCACAGCCACCCGGATCACCCGGCGATCCCGTCGATCTTCGACCGCGATCACGCGCTGCCGAATTTCACCTACATCATCACGTCCGTGCAAGCATCTAAAGCCGTTGACATGCGCGGCTGGCGTTTGCGTTCCGACCGGGAACAATTCGACGCCGCCACGTTGATTGTTGAGCAAAATTCTTAGGATCATAAGGAGAGCGGGAATATGACCGAAGCACTCGTAAGTACCCAGTGGGTCGCCGATCATAAGGACCAAGTTCGGCTGATCGAGGTGGACGTCGATACGACGCAGTACGAGTCGGGGCACATCCCCGGCGCGGTGGCGTTGAACTGGCAGACTCAGCTTCAGAACCAGACGCTGCGCGATATCGCCACGCAAGCGGAGTTCGAGCAGCTTTTGAGCGGCGCCAGCGTCACGCCGGAGACCCACGTCGTCCTTTACGGCGATAACAACAACTGGTTTGCTGCTTACGCTTTCTGGCTGTTCAAATACTATGGTCACGACAACGTCAGCTTGATGGACGGCGGGCGCAAGAAGTGGGTCGCCGAGGAGCGCGAGGTCACGACCGACGCGCCGAGCTATCCGGCGACCAATTACAGGGTGGGTACGGTCAACGCCGACCTGCGCGCCGACCGCGATTACGTCAAGGCGCGGCTGGAACAGCCCGGTTTCGGGTTGGTGGATGTGCGCTCGAACGACGAGTACACCGGCAAGATCATCGCGCCGCCCGGCATGAGCGAGACCGCTCAGCGCGCGGGGCACATCCCCGGCGCGGCGAACATTCCATGGTCGCAGGCGGTAGCGGAAGACGGCACCTTCAAGAGCAAAGCCGACCTGCAAGCACTGTACGGCGCGAAGGGCATCAGCGATCAGAGCGACGTGGTCGCCTACTGCCGCATCGGCGAGCGTTCGTCGCATACGTGGTTCGTGCTCAAGTACGTCATCGGGCTGCCCAATGTCCGCAACTACGACGGATCGTGGACGGAGTGGGGTAATCTGGTGGGCGCGCCGATCCGCAAGGGTGCGGAAGCGTAGCAACGAAAGTACCGAGTAATGAGTACCGAGTTCAAAATCAAGACCGCTTGTGAGGCACTGGTTTTTCTCAGTACTCAGCACTCGGTACTCAGTACTTCTTTATGTGGCGCGGTGGTCGAGTGGCTAGGCAGCGCACTGCAAATGCGCGCACATGGGTTCGAATCCCATCCGTGCCTTGGAACGTGCTCGAAGCGTGGGTTGGAGCAGCGCCCGCGTCAGTGGTTAAACCGGCGAATTCAGGAGAGTGGTGAAATCATGGCAAGTATCAAGATTCCGACGCCGCTGCGCGCTTACACCGGCAATCAGGCGCAGATCAGCGTCAGCGGGGCGACGGTCGGCGCGGCGCTCAACGACCTGACGACGCAGTATCCCGAACTGCGCCAACATCTGTTCAAGGACGCGGAACTGCGGAATTTCGTCAACGTGTTCCTCGGCGAAGAAGACATTCGCTTCATGAACGGCTTGGATACCGAGATCGAGACCGGCGACGCGCTGCGGATCATCCCCAGCATCGCCGGTGGGTGAGGCGAGGGATAGCGATGGCAGCCACAAGTCTACGTAAAGTCGATCACAACGGGTTGAAGACCGGGCAAGCGCTGACAATCCTGCTGCTGCTGGCGGCGTTCGTGCTCGACAGCCCGCTGCTGGTAGGGATCGTGGGGTTGGCGCAGTTGCTCGGCGCGGCTAACGCGCCGTTCGCGCCCTATAAGCTGATCTATCAGCGCGTAATCAAGCCGAGCGGGTGGGTTAAGCCGCACGTGATCGTGGATAATCCAGAGCCGCACCGCTTTGCGATGCTGGTCGGGGCGATCTTCAACGGTGCGGCGTTCGTTCTGCTGCTGGCGGGCGTGCCGTTGGCGGCGTGGGTGCTGGTGTGGATCGTGATCGCGCTGGCGAACCTGAACTTCTGGATCAACTTCTGCCTCGGCTGCTGGGTGTATTATCAACTCAACCGCTTTGGCGTGCCCGGCTTCCGCTATGCTTCGGTGAAGGGGAGCTAAACCATGATCGAGCGTCTTGCTGCGGCGGTCGTGCTGATCGCGTTGGGGTTGATGGCTTATCGCTGGATGATCGCGCGCCAGATTCGGCAGACGACGGCGCTCGCGCCGACCGATCCGCTGTTGAGCGGGATCGCGCCCGGCGTGCCGACCATCCTCTACTTCACGACGCCGATGTGCATCCCCTGCAAGACGCAGCAAGCGCCCGCGATCTCGCGGCTGCAAAGCGAACTCGGCGCGGCGCTACAGGTCGTCAGAGTCGATGCGACCGAGCAGCCCGACGCCGCCAAGCGCTGGGGCGTCTTCTGCGCGCCGACGACCTTCGTGATCGACGGGCGCGGAACCACGCTGGCGGTGAATCACGGCGTCGCCGAAGCGGAGACGCTGCGGCATCAACTGGGCGTGGCGAATATTGCTTAGGACGGGTATTCGACGCTAAAGTGGAGTGTCTAGATCGCGTGACTCCGTAGGGGCGTAATATATTACGCCCCTGCAAAGAATATTCGACGTGGTAAACCCGTAGGGGCACGGCGCGCCGTGCCCTTACAAAACCGACAGATGCCAATTTAAGCTGCAAACCGAATGTCGAGAAGGGTAAATGATGGAACCGGTCGTGCAAGAACTCGGTGAACTGAGCAACGACGAAATCCGGCGCTACGGGCGTCATTTGATCATGCCGGAGTTCGGGATGGAAGGGCAGCGCCGCTTGAAGGCGTCGAGCGTGCTGCTGATCGGCACAGGCGGCTTGGGCAGCCCGCTGGCGCTGTATCTGGCGGCGGCGGGAGTCGGGCGGCTCGGCTTGGTCGATTACGACACGGTCGACGAGAGTAATCTCCAGCGCCAGATCATTCACGGCTACAGCACGCTGGGCGTCAGCAAGATCGAGAGCGCCGCGCGGCGCATCCGCGATTTGAACCCGGACGTGCAGATCGACAAGTACGAAGTGCCGCTGACGTCGGAGAACGCGCTGGAAATCCTCGAACCCTACGACGTGATCATTGACGGGACGGACAATTTCCCGACGCGCTATCTCGTCAACGATGCCTGCGTCAAGCTGGGCAAGCCCAACGTCTACGGCAGTATCCTGCGCTTCGAGGGGCAGTTGAGCGTCTTTTACGCCAAAGAGGGTCCGTGCTATCGCTGCATGTTCCCGGAACCGCCGCCGCCCGGCTTGGTGCCCAACTGCGCCGAAGCGGGCGTGCTCGGCGTGCTGCCGGGGACGATTGGCACGATGCAGGCGACCGAGGCAATCAAGCTGATCACCGGCATCGGCGACTCGATGGTCGGGCGGATGCTGCTCTACGACGCGCTGGAAATGAGCTTCACCACCATCCGCGTGCGCAAGAACCCGAACTGCCCGGTCTGCGGCATCCCGGCGGATCAGGTCGAATTGATCGACTACGAGCAGTTCTGCGGCGTCCCGGCGCACGATCATAAGCCGGAAGCCGACGAATTGGACGAGGAGCAGCCGATCCCGCAGATCACGGCGCAGGAACTCAAGCAGCGGATTGACCGGGGCGACGATCTGTTCGTGCTCGACGTGCGTAATCCTGAAGAGTGGGAAATCTCGTCGCTGGACAGCGTGATCGACACGGTAAAAATCCCGAAGCCGCAGTTCCAGATCGCGCTGGACGACGTGCTGTCGGGTCGCAAACAGGCGGAAAACACCGTGATCGGGCGCATCCCGCGCGACCGCGAGGTGATCGTTCACTGCCGGTCCGGGGATGCGCAGCACCGACGTGATCAACATGCTGCGCGACGTCGGCTACGACCCGGACAAGCTGGTCAACATGGCGGGCGGCATCCTCGCGTGGGCGAAAAACGTGGATCGCTCGATGCCGGTGTACTAAACAAAGTACCGAGTGCTGAGTACCGAGTCAAAAACAGGTCTGCGGCACGACGACTGCGGACTGAGTGAGAAAGAGAGGCGAGTCCCCATGATGGAAGGAGACTCGCCTCTGTTTTTGTGAGAGCAGAGTAGAAAACGGTTAGCAGCCGTAAAGCGCTTCGAGCGCGCGCCACGTGTTATCCGCCCACATGGTTTGGTTATGCCCGCCGCTGAACTCGCGGTAAATGACGTCGTAAGCCTTGTCCTTGAGGATGGTGTTGACCTTGCGGTTGCCGTCGAGCAGGGTTTCGAGCGTGCCGACGTCCTGCCAGATTTTGAGTGGCTCGGTCGGATGGGTCTTGAGGTACTCGACCACCAGCATGTCGAAGCGCGGATTGCCGAACCAGAATGCCCCGGATTGACAAATGACGTGCCCAAACACGTCAGCAGCGCGCAGCCCGGTATAGAGCGCCATCAGCCCGCCCATCGACGAACCGAGCACGCCGTGAACGCCGCGCTCGGTGCTGAAGTCGATCAGGTTGAGGTGCTGGCTGACGAAGGGCAAAATCGCCTGCATCAAGAAGCCGACCGTCCCCTCATTCTGCATGTACTCGACGAAGCGCGACGAGCCGCCGTTGGCGATCAGCGCCATTGAAATCGGGCGAATCCGCTGCTGGGCGATCAAGTTATCAACGATGACGTTGAGCCGCCCGCGCTGGAGATAATCCGCGCCGTCCCAGACGACGACCAGCGGCGTCGGCTCGTCAACGGGCGGGTGATATAGATAGAGCTTGCGGTGCGTATCGCCGGTGAAGCCGTCGGTTTCGAGCCAATGCTGGCTGATCGCGCCGCGTTTGACGCCGGGCTGCCGCTCGATCAGCGGGTTGGGTTGGTAAGCGGGCATGGTGAAATAATTGTTGACCGCCTCGACGCCGTTGTAGACCGAGCGCGGGTTGAGCGGGTCGAGGAAGCGCTCCTCGACGTCGTGCGCGGTGGAAAAGATGTACTCGACGTAGGCGTCACGGGGGAGCGCCAGCCGGTGCGTCCAGACGTTCGGCTCGGTCTCAATCAGCGGGATGCCCGCCTGCCAGCCGTTGAAATCGCCGGAAAGCTGCGGGATGTCGCCGCTGCCGTGCCAGATGAAGGTGACGCCGGTCTCGTCGATGTACGGGGTGAAAGCAGCGCGGTCAGAAGTCTGCATGAAGGTCGCTCCAAAGCATGAATAAATACCCGGTACCTGAATCCGTAAAAAAGATTGTCTTTTGCTTGGTGTTTTTGCTAGACTTGCTTTAACCTAAATTATACGAGATTTTTCAATGCCGGTCTTACTTCTTGCTCAAGGCGATCAAGCCAGTCGAACGCTCCTCCGTAACGCTATTGAAGCGCGTTATGGGTTAGGTCCGCCTGCGCTGGAGACACTGACTCTGCGGCTGAGAGGTCGCCAGCGCGCGCATGTGGGACCGATAGCGCTGTGGGCGGCGCTCGACGGAACCGCCTCTTTCAAGTTTCCCCTGACCATGCGCTGGGATTATACGGCTCGGCGGGCTGGCTTGATACTGCACCGTGACAGCGGCTCGTTCGACGCTGCGTTGGTGCGGCGGCGTCGCCGCGATCAGGTCGTCACCGACGCGGCGCTGGTCGAAGCGGCGCGGGCGTTGCTGTGGGCGGGCTGCGCCGTGCTGCTGATTCCGCTGAGCGAGGCGTTCGTCGAACTGCACATGATTGATGACTTCAGCTTTGACGCGATTAACACCGAAGCCGGGGTGACCGCCCGACTTCAACTCAACCAAGATTACAGTTTAGCCTCGGTCTCGACCGACTGTATCAATCCCGCCAACGGCAAAGCGGAGACGTTCACGATCCGGCTCGCCGGGGGCTTGGCGCTGCTGGGTGACCTGATCCTGCCGCGCGAACTGACGCTGCTCTGGAACGATCAACCGGAATACGAACTCACGCCGGTATCGGCGGCGAGCAACGATCCACTGGACGACGGCTTCTTCCAACTCGAACACGACTGATACCAGCATACAACGGTTAGCGGTCCGGCTTGAGCGGATCGCCAGCGGGCTGTTCACCTACGATTTTGTTACGCCCTTCATTGCAAATGGCAGATCGCGTACAATGCTGGGATGAATCCGATACGAGGTGGTATCCGTTGATGAATCAGACCCAAATCGTGCGCCCGCGCCGACGGTCGTCGCTGCTGCCGCTGACCTGCGGCTGCTTGGGCGGCGTAGCGCTCCTCAGCGCGGTGGTGATCGTCGCGCTTTTGTTCTTCCTCCCGCAGATCGGTGCGCGGCTGGCGGGCATGGTTCCTGAAGGTGATACGGCGCAGGTGTTCGTCGCCACGCCGCAGCCGACGATCCAACTGCAAAACCCGACCGTACCGGCGCAGGTGACCGTCAACCTCGGCGACTATGGTCCGCAGACCTTCAGCAACGATAATCCCCAACTTTACAACTTCACGATGGGGTCGAGCACCATTGGTGAGTCGCTGGCGGTCGCCAGCTTCACCGAAGCCGGGCTGAACGATCTCTGTCGCCAGCGCACGACGATTTGCAGCGCCGACTCGACTGATCCGCGCTTTCGCAATGCTCGAATCGACCTGCGTCCCGGCGGAGCAGTCGTCTACGCCGATGTGTCGATTCCACAGTTGGGCGGCTTCGAGCAGACGGTAGGTATCGTGCTGCGCTGGGATGCGACGGCGCGGCGGGTGGTCGCGGCGGGCATTGATTATGGTGGCACGCTCTACAGCCCATCGCAGCAGGCATTGAGCGACACGGTCAGCCAGGTCGAGCAAATGGCGAACAACTTGGTTCAGCAGCTTTCGGTGTCGGCGGGCGGCGGTGTCTATACGCTCGCGGAGGCGCGCGCCGACGATTCGACGCTGACCCTGATATTGCGTTAGCCTTGGACGCGATTTATGATAAGCGGCGCACCTTGAGGGAGCATACGAACAGCAAACCGGGGTTCTATGGCGGAACAACGCGAAACTACGGCTGAAATACCGCATGACGAGCTTGGCTTTGAGCGGATTGTCTTCTTCAGCGACGCGGTGATGGCGATTGCGATCACGCTGATGGCGCTCGAAATTCGCCTACCGGAACTCGAACCGGACATGGTTTCGGCGCAGGTCGGCGCCGCGCTGCTTGGGTTAGCGCCGCACATTTTCGTTTATATCCTCAGCTTCATGGTGATCGGCATGTACTGGTTGCTGCATCATCGGCTATTCCGCATGATCGTTCGCTACAACAGCGGCATGATTTGGTTCAATCTGATCTTCCTGATGTTCGCCGCCTTCGTGCCGGTGGCGACGAACGCCTTGGGCACCTACCCCGAACAGCCGCTGGTGATCATCATGTATGCGGTGTCGCTGGCGCTGATGGGGTTTTCGGAACTGGCACTGTGGCTGTACGCTTGGTCGCGGCACATGATCAAGCCTGCCATCACCCGGAACGTATGCCTCTACATCGCGCTGCGAATGCTGGTTCCACCGATGATCTTCCTGCTCTCAATCCCCGTCGCCCTGACCTATACCCAGTTCGCCGAACTCTCGTGGGCGTTGATGATCCCGGTCGTCTTTGTTCTGCGCTTCCTCTTCCCGCGCGAGCATGCCATGCGCATGACCTTCGAGAGCGGTCATGGCTGAGCCGACGCGATCGATCAAGCCGACGCCGCGCTTCACGCTCACTGAGGCGGAATGGGAAGTCATGCGCGAGGCGATGCGTGTCGAGCTGATCGAGGTGGCGAAGCAGCGGCGGATCATCACTTACGGCGATCTGGCGCTGCTGCTGCCGATCTACATCCATCCCGGCTCGTATGCCTTCACCCGGCTGCTGAGCCAAGTCTGCGCGGCTGCCGATGCTGCGGATGAAGGATCGCTGTGCACGCTGGTCGTCTCGAAGGCGACGGGTGTCCCCGGCGCTGGCTTCTTTCGCGGTATGGCGGAGCAGGGCATCGACGTGAGCGATTTCCAGAATTATTGGCATGCCGAAGTCGAGCGCGTCTGGGCGCGCTGGAGCGGCGCTTAGATGTACAACTTCGACCTCGACGCGCTGCTGCGGTTCACGCCGCCGCAGTTCTTGTGCGAACGCTGCTACGGGTTGATCGGGGCAGCGGAAGGCTGCTGCCCGGTCTGCGGGGTGCGCTACCTCGCCACCGACGAATTTCCGACCATCAGCCGCTATCTAGCCTACAAAGGGCTGGGCATCGGTTTTGACGACCTATTCGATCACTGCCGGGGGCTAGCGCAGATCGCCCGCAGCACGCGCGAATCGCTGGCGGCACCGCAGGCGTATTACCCTCCGATGCGAGCGCTGTTCGCGGCGCTGCAAGCCGCTGAACGCTTCGTCCACTTCACGACCTACGGGATCAGCGCGCTGCTGCTGGGTGCGCTCAAGCTGACGGCGCAGCGGGTCGACGTGCGCGGCGTCGTCTCCGGCGTCAAAACCGAGGCGATGGCGCGCGAACTGACCGACTACGCCGAAGAAGCGCCGCGCTTGAACCTGCGCGTGTTTCCCAACGAAAGCCAGTACTTCCCGCACCAGAAGATCATCGTGATCGATGGGCTGTTGGCGTTCAAGGGGTCGGCGAACATGACGGATTTCGGCTGGCGTAAGGCGGCTTTGGGGCGTGAGGTGATCGAGCCAGTGACCGAAGTCGCCGAGGTGGTCGATTTGCACAACCGCTTCTTCAGCCCGGTCTGGGGCGGCGACGCCAGCAACGACAAGATTCTGATGACGGCGTACTAAAAGCTTTCAGCGGTCAGCTATCAGCAAGATCGGCTGTTCACAAGATGGGCAGCCCCTACGATGATAGAACGATGGACTGAGCAAGGAGCAGTTATGCGGATTCTGATTACAGGGGCGGCGGGGCGCTTAGGCGGACAGTTGACGGTGGCATTGAAGCGGCACAGTCTCGTCCCGGTAGATGTTGCCGAGTTCGACATCGCGGACTTTGCGGCGACACGCGCCTTCATCAACTCGGCGAAGCCCGATCTGGTCGTGCACCCGGCGGCGTGGACGGACGTAGACGGCTGCGCCCGCGACCCGGAACTGGCGATTCGCGTCAACGGCTTCGGCGCGCAAAACGTCGCGCTGGCGGCGGCGGAAGTCGGCGCGGCGATCCTGCTGATCAGCAGCAACGAGGTCTTCAGCGGCAAGACCGACCGACCTTATCGCGAGTACGACCCGACTGCGCCGATCAACGCCTATGGCTACAGTAAGTGGGTGGGCGAACAGGCGGTCATGCGCGTCAATCCGCGTCATTACATCGTGCGGACGGCGTGGTTGTTCGCGCATGGCGGCAAGAATTTTCTCCAGTCGATTTTGAGCGCGGCGCTGGTGGGCAAGCCACTGCGCGTGGTTGTCAACGAGGTCGCTAACCCGACTTACAACGATGACCTCGCCGACGCCATCGCCAAGCTGGTCGAGACGGAGCGCTACGGCATTTACCATTTCGTCAATGCGGGCGGCTGCTCGCGCTATGACCTCGCGCGCTACGTGCTCGACCGCGTAGGCTACGAAGTCGACGCCGATTGAGCCGATCACCAGCCAGATGTGGCAGCGCGCCTCGACGCCGCCGGAGTACGCGCCGCTGGCCAACCTCGCCGGAGCGAGCATCGGCATCACGCTGCGCGACTGGCGCGAAGCGGTCGACGAGTTTCTCGTCAAAGAGGGGCTGTGCGATGAGGCGTAAAGCAGTTCAGCAGACTGAGCGACGGGGACTCACGGGAAAAGCAGTTCTGCAGATCGAGCGACGGGGACTGAGCGAAAACGGCAATGTTGATCGCATTGTTCGCGTAAGGGCACAACATGCCTCGCCCCTACAATCCAGTCCCTGCGTTTGGCGACGTTAGCGCTTCCGACAATGAAAACGCAAACACGGAAAAACTCAGTCCTCAGTCCTCAATCCTCGGTCCTGCTTTTCTCGATTGTCATTCCCAACTGGAACGGCGCGCGCTTTCTGCCGACCTGCCTCGACGCGCTGCGGCGGCAGACCTATCCGCAGATCGAAGTCATCATCGCGGACAACGACTCGCACGACGAGTCGCGCGAGCTGATCAAGCGCGACTATCCCGAAGTGGTGCTGATCGAACTGCCGGAGAATCGCGGCTTCACCGGGGCGTGCAATGCCGGGATGCGGGCGGCGTCGGGCGACTACGTCGCGCTTGCTGAACAACGACACCGAAGTCGATGAAGGCTGGGCGGCGGCGGTGATCGACGCCTTCGCGCGTCACCCCGAAGTCGGCAGCGTCGCCAGCAAGATGCTGCTGTTCGACCGGCGCGACCACATCCACACGGCGGGCGACTACTTCACCATCGACGGACGGGCGGGGAATCGCGGCGTCTGGCAGGTGGACGGCGGCGCAGTTCGATCAGGAGGAATACGTCTTCAGCGCGTGCGGCGGATCGTCGGTGTACCGGAAGGCGCTGCTCGATCAAGTGGGGCTGCTGGACGACGATTTCTTCTTCTCGCTGGAAGATGTTGACCTCGGCTGGCGGGCGCAGCTGGCGGGTTGGCGCTGTCTTTACACGCCCGCCGCTATCGTGTACCATCATCTGTCGGCAACCGGGGGCGGCGTGACCGCCAGCTTTTACGACGGTCGCAACTTGATCTTCGTCCTGGTCAAGGATTACCCGTTGTGGCGCAAGTACGGCGGGCGCGTCGTGCGGGCGCAGATCGGTCTGGCATGGGAAGCGCTGCGGGCGTGGCGCGGCGCGGCGGCGCGTGCTCGACTGCGCGGCATGGTCGCCGGGATACTGGGTATTCCGCGAATCGCTGCCCAAGCGCCGCGCGATTCAGCAAGCGCGACGGCTGACCGATGCCGAGATCGAAGCGTTACTGACGCGCTAACGGTTGCGCGGGGCGACTCGCGCTGGAGAAGTGTCCTTGAACTTGTCTACACAGCCTCACCTGTCGATCATCATTCCGGCGCTGAACGAAGAGCTGCGCTTACCGCCGTGTCTGGCAAAGATCGACGCTTTCCTGCAAACACAAGCCTACGACGCCGAAGTGTTCGTCGTCGAGAACGGCAGCACCGACCGCACAGCCGAGATCACGCGAAGCTTCGCAGAAGCCCATCCCTACGTTCACCTGATCACGCTGCCGGAACGGGGCAAAGGGCGGGCGCTCAAGGCGGGGATGCTGGCGGCGACTGGCGAGTATCGCTTCATCTGCGACGTGGATTTATCCATGCCAATTGACGAGATCGTCAAGTTTCTGCCGCCGTTCGCGGGTGACTGCGACGTCAGCATCGCCACGCGCGAGGGCAAAGGGGCGCAGCGTATCGACGAGCCGGAATACCGGCACGTCATGGGGCGCATCAACAACTGGATCATCAAGCTGATGGCGCTGCCGGATTTCGAAGATACGCAGTGTGGCTTCAAGATGTTCAAGGGCGCCGTCGCCGAGGATTTGTTCAGCGTCCAGCAGATGAACGGCATCGGCTACGACGTGGAGCTGCTGTTTGTCGCCAAGCGGCGTGGCTACAGCATCCGCGAAGTGCCGATCACGTGGTATTTCGACGCCGACAGCCGGATGCGTTTGGTGCAAGATTCGCTTAACATCCTGCGTGAAATCTGGGACATCCGGCGGAACTGGCGCAAGGGCAGTCTATGCACGACAAGACCGCCAGCCTAGCGTTTGAGTACGATCTGCTGGCGCGCGGCTACCGCTGGATCGTCGGCATTGACGAGGCGGGGCGGGGCGCGTGGGCGGGACCGGTCGCTGCCGGGGCGGTCTGCTTGCCGCTGGAACGCGACGACTTGATGCAGACGCTTGAAGGCGTGCGCGATAGCAAGCTGCTGACCGCCCACGCACGCGAACGGCTGATCGACGCGATCAAGACGACGGCGTGCGGCTGGGGCGTCGGGCGCGCCGAAGCGGGCGAGATCGATAGCAGCGGCATCGTCCCGGCGACGCGGTTGGCGATGCAGCGCGCCGTTGCCAACATGATCGCTGACTTCCCGCAAGTTGACCCTGAATTCCTGCTGATCGACTCGATCAAGTGGCGCGGACTTCCCGACCGCGACGTGCCTTATCAGGCAATCGTCAAAGGCGACCAGTTATCGCTGAGCATCGCCGCCGCTAGCGTACTGGCGAAAGTGACGCGCGATCCGTGGATGGTCGCCTACGACGCCGAGTATCCGCAGTATGGCTTCGCGGCGCACAAGGGGTACGGCGTGCCGCAGCATCGGGTGGCGCTGCGCGATCACGGGGCGTCGCCGCTGCACCGCATGAGCTATCGCCCACTCGCTCAGATGGCGCTGCCGTTCGAGGAAACGCAATGAGAAACCTCACCCCTAAATCCCCTCTCCCTAGGGAGAGGGGACTTGAAGCCGTCACGCCCTGTTCCCCCCTCTCTCCTCATGGAGAGGGAGTAAGGGGTGAGGTTTGATCGCGCTGGTTCATGACTGGCTGAACCAGCGCGGCGGCGCGGAAGATGTGCTCGAAACGCTGGTTGCGCAGTACCCGGACAGCCCGGTTTACACCAGCCTCTACGCGCCAGACATGATGCCCGCCTTCTACCGCGACTGGGACATCCGCACGTTGTGGAGCGACCAGTCTGCCGGGGATTCACACGCATCACCAGCCTACCTGCCGATCTATCCGCTGGCGTGGGGCGGGCTTGATCTCTCGGCGTATGACGTGATCCTCAGCAACAAGAGCGGCTTCTGTCACGGCTTGCAGCACGACGCCAAGACGCTGCACGTCTGCTACTGCCTCGCGCCGACGCGCTACGTCTGGCAGTTGGACGCCTACATCGCCCGCGAGGGACTTGGGCGGCGTGGTCGAAGCGGGACTGCGCCCGCTGATCGCCGGGCTGCGGCGCTGGGATTACGCGGCGGCGCAGCGAGTGGATCACTTCATCGCCATCTCGACCGAAATTCAGCAGCGCATTCAGACTTATTACGACCGCGACTCGGAGATCATCTTCCCGCCGGTCGATACGACCCGCTTTCAGCCGTCGAGCACGGTCGAGGATTACTATCTGGTCGTCTCAAGGCTGATCCCCTACAAGCGGATCGATTTGGCGGTGCAGGCGGCGACGCGGCTGGGCGTGCCGCTCAAGGTCGGCGGCAAGGGGCGCGATCTGGAGCGGCTGCAAGCGCTGGCGGGACCAACCGTCGAGTTTCTCGGCTACGTGGCGGACGACGACTTGCCCGACCTGATGGCGCGCTGCAAAGCGTTTCTGTTCCCCGGCTTGGAGGACTTCGGCATCACGCCGGTGCAGGCGGAAGCCGCCGGACGTCCGGTGATCGCCTACGGGGGCGGCGGCGCGCTCGACACCGTGATCCCCGGCGTGACCGGCGAGTTGTTCGGCGAGATGACGGTCGAGAGCCTGATGGCGGTCATGCGCGACTTCGACGCCGCGAAGTACGATACCGGCGTCGATCCGCGCCCACGCCGAGCAGTTCGACACGGCGCTGTTCAACCAGCAGATCGCCGCCTACCTCGATCGCGCGTGGGACGAGTTCCGAAAGAAAGATGATTCACCGCCAAGACGCCAAGCAGTTGATTGTCTTCGGTGTTTTCGCTGTGCTCTTGGCGGTTCAACTGTTTTTTTTCGCCTACTTGATCGCGTACCCGGCGATGTGCGGGACTGGCGAAGGGCACTGGCGCGCGGAACGGCGTGATCTCGACCTGCGAAAAGCCCGCTTGCTCGATAGCGGCGGCGGTGTCGCGGTTGGGTTGGCAGCCATCGCCGACAAACGTCCATATCGGCTTGATCAAGTTTTGCGTCCGGTATAACCCGCTGTCCTGATCGGCGGCGACGTGCTCGATGAAGACGTAGCGCCCGCCGGGACGCAGCACGCGCAAGATTTCGCTGAGCGCTTGCGCCTGATCGCTGACCGAGCAGAGCACCAGCGTGCTGATGACTGCATCGACGCTGGCGTCTTCGACCGGCAGGTGCTCGGCGACGCCGGTGCGGAGTTCGCCCACGAGCGAATAGCCTTTCGCCGCTTCCAGCAGGCCGATTCTGCATGTAAAGATTTGGCTCGACGCCGATCCAGTGGATGCCGGATGGGTAAAAGGGGAAGTTCTCGCCCGTACCCGCGCCGATTTCCAGCACCGTCCCGCTCAGTTCGGCAAACAGCCGCCGTTTGTGCTGGTTGACGACGGCATCGTAATCGCTGGCGGGCGTCGTGCGTCCGCGCTTGCGCCCACGCGAAAGATGCGCTGGCGGAACCCTCGGCGCGCGCCGCTCTCGGCACCGTCGCCATTTGCTCGCTGAATCATGTGCGTTTCTCCTTTGGTAGACATTATAATAGCCCCGATTTTGGGAGGTGAGCTTGGAATTACTGCTGATTTTGCGAATCCTGCGGCGCTGGTGGTGGCTGGTCGCCATCCCGGTGCTGATCACGGCGGCGCTGGCGCTGCCCAGCCTGCTCAACCGGGGCGCGGCGAGCGGCGGCTTCACCCAGACCATCACCTACAGCGCGATGCAGCAGCTCGACGCCATCCCGCGCAGCGAAGGCGATTATCAGGACATCTGGCTGTCGTCGGAACTGACGGTCAACGCCTTCACCGACTGGGTGCGAGGCAGCGCTTTCAAGCAGGAGATCGGCGAACTGGTGCCCGACGCTGAACCCGGACGCGCTCGGCATCGCGGCGGACAACGCCCACAGCGTCGGACAAATCTACCTGAGCTATCCCGACTGCCGACGGACTGCAAGCGATCGGCGATGCGGCGGTGAAGGTGCTTGCAAACGCGCAGCCAAGCCTATTTCCCGCAGTTGGGCGGCGAACCCGCTACCGTGACCATCCTCGGCATCACGCCGGTCACGCCCGCGCCGCCGCCGCTGACCGACCGCTTCGGCGCGCTGATCAGGTCGGCTTGGGGCTGCTCGCCGGGATCGGGCTGGCGTTTCTGGCGCACTACCTCGACCCGGTGCTGCGCCGCCGCGAAGATGTCGAGGCGCTCGGCTTGCCGGTCGTCGGCGCAATCCCGCGCAAGTGAGGCGGGAGTATCGTGACGATCATTGACGTATGGCATCGACACATAGATCACGTTTCCGTAGCGGTATGGCAAGGTGCAAGTGGTTGCCTGTTCCTGCCTGTCTGATTGCCCTCTTGCTGCTCTGTGCCGTCGCCTATTTTCGCGCAGGGGCAGGGATTTACGCCCTATGCGTGGACGGACGCCGACCTCGCGCTGATCTACCCGGCGGGCTGGGAACTGCCCGTTCCCGGCGGCGACGATATCGGCGCTGACACTGACGCTCAGCGGCGGCGATGCGGCGGTGTCACGCTGGTCGTGCTGCCCGCCTCGACCACCGACGAGGCGCTGCGTCCCGCGCTGGAGCGACAACTGACAGCGGCGATCTGCTGACCGCGCTCGATTACGCGGCGGATCCGCTCTATGGGCGCAGCGGCCTGCGCGCTGATGCCGTCAGCGCCAACCGCCAGCAGGTTGGGATTGGGCGAGTCTGGGCGGCTGCCGGACAACCGGGCGCTGGTCGTGGTCGGGCGCGTCGTCGCAGGCGGATCAGGCGAGCTTCGCCGATGATCTCGACGCGATGCTCAACAGCCTCGTCTTCAGCGCTGAGCTGCCGCCGGTGCTGCCGACCTATGGCACGGTCTGGCGCACCGAGCCGAGCGACCGCGTGATCGTCGGCTTGGCGGCGTCGGCGGAGCGGCTGTACGCGCTGGACGCCTCGAACGGCATTTACGTGCTCAGACGCGCGCGACGGCTCCGATATCGCCCACTACGACTTCGAGCAACCCGGCGCAGCCGACCGGGATCGCCGTCGATGGCGCGGGGCATGGTCTACGTCGGCGACAGCGTCTGCCGCTGCGTGCGGCGGATGAACCCGGACGGGACGTGGCTCGACCCGGTGGGCAGCTTCGGCGGCGGCGCGCCGTTCGACCTCGCCGTGAGTGCCGACGGCACGATCTACGCCACCGACAAGACCGACTCCGGCTACGTGCTGCGCATTCTCGGCGCGCCGCGCAACCGCACCGTCGGCTTGAACTTCAACGGCAGCGCGCCGCCGCTGGTGGCGGTCGGCGCGGGGCGCGTTTGGGTGGTCGAGTGGCTGAAGTCGCTGATCGACGGCAGCGTCAGCGCGGCGGTGTCGCAGGTGGTCGAGAGAGAAGCCTGACGGCGGACTTGCAGTTCTGGCTGGAGACGCTCGCGCCGGAGAACGTCAGCGGCGTCGACGACCGACCCCGACGGCGATCTGGTGCTGGCGACGCGCGATCAGGGCAGTCTGGTGATCGACTCGGCCGGCGAGGTTATCGACCAGTTCGCGCGAAGACGCCGATCCGCGTGCGCTGGCGTTCGGCGCGGACGGCACGCTCTACGTGGCGCGCGGCGAAGGCGCAATCGCGGCGCGCAGCATCCACGTCGCGCCGGATCGGTTGGGCAGCGAGGCGCTGGCGCTCGGCGTTCCGGTGCAGGGCACGCTCAGCGAAGCCGCGCCGCAGCAGACGTGGACTTATGCGGGCACGGCGGGCGAGACGGTGACGCTCTCGGCGGTCGATCTGGCGCGGGCGAACGAATACTCGGTTGGGCTGGATATGGCGCTGCGCCTGACTGCGCCCGATGGCAGCGAAGTCGATTACAACGATGACCAGTTGGGCGCCGATTTGTTCGGCGTCTACGACGCGCAGATCGCCGACGTGACGCTGCCGCAAACCGGAATTTACACCATCAGCGCCGAGTGGCGGCAGGGCAGCGGAACCTATACGCTCGGCATCAGCGGCGATCAGGCGATCACGCTGAGCGCCGACGGGGTGACCCACATCGAAGGGCGCTTGCAGGACGTATTTCCGGTGCAGCGCTGGACGTTCGCGGGGCAAACAGGGCGACGTGCTCACGCTGACGATGATGACCGAGACCGGCACGCTCGACCCGGCGCTGCGGCTGCTCAAGCCGGATGGCAGCTTGCTCGCCTACAACGACGACGCCTACGATCCCGAATTGGACGTGAATGCGCAGATCCGGCAGGTGCGGCTGCCCGCTGATGGATTGTATACCGTCGAAGCAGAACGCTACGAGGGCGCCGGACGCTACAGCATCGTGATCGTCAGCACGGACTAAACCGCGATGACAGCGATAGGAGCAGCCCCTACATTCTCGCGTTAGCCTTCGTCGGTGAAGGATTGCCCCGCTTGCTGGCGGCGCTCGTTACTGCTGAAGTACCACGCCATCGCCAGAATGCCGATGCTGAACAGGCCGCCGACCACCAGCCCGGTGAACAGCGCCTGATAGAAGGTGGTGTTCTGCGCCAGCCCGGTCAGCGTCATGACGATCACGCTGCCGAGGATTCCGAACGCGGCGACCAAGACCGGCGACGCCCAACGGCGGCGGATTGCCACGTAGGTGATCAATAGGATCATGCCGAAAAGCAGGAACAGCAGCATCGCCACCGGGTTTTGCATCGTCCACCTTCTTTCTAAATCGGCTTCACTTACAGCGTGCGCAGCACTGCTCGAACGGGCGAACCGCAGGCGGCATCCAGTTTGAGCGGCAGGGCGGCGAGGTCGTAGTCGCCGTCAGGGACGCCGCGCAGCATCAAGTTTTCCAAATTGACCAGCCCAAGACGATAAAAAGCCTGATGACCGGGCAGTGTCCCACTGCTGATGTGATCGACCGATGATACGTCTACGCCGATCAGTACGACGCCGCGCTCTGCTAATGCCTCGATCAACGGCACGCTCAGGTATGGAAAATCGGTCGTCCACTGATCGTCCGGCACGTCGCTGACCCATGAGTGGATCAGCAGGCGCTCGACGCCTTCGAGATCGGCGGGGCGGAAGTCCGCCAGCGTAAGCTCGCCGCTGCGTTTGGCGATAGTGACGACGCGCGCGCGCCCGAAATACGGCTCCAGCGGCATCGTGGCGGGATGC
Organism: uncultured Chloroflexia bacterium; assembly: GCA_963848465.1. Taxonomy (GTDB): domain Bacteria; phylum Chloroflexota; class Anaerolineae; order Aggregatilineales; family Phototrophicaceae; genus Flexifilum. The sequence continues at coordinate 65,980 of CAWKDY010000027.1, forward strand.
GCGCCGTCGGCGACGTAGTGATAGTAGGCATCGGCGTGGGTGCCGACGTGCGGCGTCGTCGTAATCGTCGTCAGGTTGACCGGTGCGCCGTCGCTCAACTTCCACTTCAGTTCGGCGCTGTAGGGCGTGTCGCCGGGGAAGACGGCAGTCTGGTCGGAAACGGTGCGGGTGATGTCGTATAGCATGAATTTCGGCTCCTGAGTTTTTACGCTCCGGCGAGGCGAAGGTCGCCGACGACGGTGCGAATCTCGATAGTGATGCGCGGCGCAGTGCTGGTCGCGTAGTCGCCGACGGTATAGGTGATGTCGTTGACCTTCTGGTACTGCGGGTCGGTTTCCAGCAGCGCACCGCTGCTCGTCCGGTAGATGACCTGCGCCACAGCGTTCGGAGGGATCTTCAGAAGCACGTTACCGGACGTGGTTTCGATGCGGACGTTCATGTTCTGAGTGATCGCCGCGCCGTCGAAGGCAAGCTGAACATCGCCGCCAGTGGTCGTCACGGTTAGGCTGCTGAGGTGGCTGTTGGACAAGCCGGACGCGGTGAAATCCCCATTGGTCATGCCGAATGAGGCGGTGCCGCCATCGTCTGTCGGGTTGGGCGTGCCGTAGCTGACGGTGTAATTGCCGGTAGTCGCTGTGACGTTGACTGCCGAGAGCGTCAAGCCGCCCAGATTGAAGGTCGCGTTAGCGGCGGTGTTGGTCTGGTTGAGGATCAAGGGCTTGCCGCGCCCGAGCTGCAAGTCCCACGTATTCTCGGCTTCGGGGATCACGTCGGCAGAGGCGCGTCCCTGCCGGATGGAGATCGTGCTGCCGCTGGTGCTGGTCTGCGCGACCCACGACCCGACGTTGGTCGAGAGTGTGCCGTTGATGCCCGACGAATCGGCGGCGCTGACGGTGATGCTTCCGGCGGTTGTGTCGAGGTTCAGGGTCGCGGGGTCGGCGTCCGGGTAGGGGAGGTCGACCGATTGCGTTTGCGTGCCCCCGGTCGAACTGCACGCCACGAACAGGAGTATAGGGAGAATAAACAGCGCTACTCGTTTCATCAATGTTCCTCACTTTGACTCTAGTCTAGCAGAAGTTTGTCTGAACGCTTGGTGAGATTTGTCCAGATTCAGGACAAACGCAGCTAGTTCCAAGAAGATAATGGATTAAGTGCCAAGTTGCCAAGATCGCCAAGCAGAAAGCCATTCAAACGCCAGCGTACTCAACGCCTGCCTGATTTTAGAGGCGGTTTGCGACTTTTAAAGCCCTGCTTTTAGGGGGAGCGAGTGAATTCTGACGCGGGTTTTGCCGCGTTGGTTCGCCGCTGAATGCTGAGTATAATCGACGCGGATGGTGAAACGAGAAGGATAAGTTCGTGCGCTTTGTGCTTTACAGCGAAAAAACGGTCGCGCAGTGTATGACGGCGATCAATGCGCGGATGCACGCGAAAGGGACGAGCACGCACCCGGTGCTTGAGGGCTGGGTCGAGAAAAGCGGTGCGTTCAGTCTCAGCATTTCGACCAAGGTGATCGGCAAGTTCGCGCGGCGCACCACGTTAAAGGCGAAAGTCGAGCGGCAGAGCGGCGTGACGATCATCCGGGGCAGTGTGCCGAACGGCAGCTCGAAACAGGGGCAGTTGATCGTGTTCGGTGGGCTGGCGCTGGTCGCGGCGACCATGTTTGCGAACGGCAACGCCTTGTTCGCTGTAATGCTGATTCCGGTTGCGGCGTACCTGTATATCCCCATGCGCGGCGATCTGCTCAACAGCGAGATCCTAATCGACGAGGTGCAAAAGACGCTCAAGGCGAAGCCGAAGCCACCCAAGAAGCCGAGCGAAAGCAAGCCGAGCAAGCCGCCTGTCGCCCGAACGACCTCGGCGCGCCCGTCCGCGCTACCTAAGCCGCCCCCTGAGGATCAAGCGCTGTTCAACGATTAAGCGCAACACCGTACGCGTAATCTGCGTATAGGTAGGTTAGGAAGTACGTTTGCAGCACAGAAAGGCGAAGCCCATGTTTCCCGTGATTTTAGAGAATTCCGATTCAGTCCGTTCGCCGCGCCTGCGGGCGTTGAAATTGTTGGCGGCTGGCGTCGCCAGTATGTTTGCCATCGGTGTTGTCATGATGGTTAATCCGATAGTTGGGAATGCCCGCGTGATCGGCTTAATCGCGGCGCTGCCCGTCCTAATGATCGCTGTCTCGGTGGTATGGCTGTTGATGCTGCGGCTGACGCCGCCGACGACGGCGAAAGGCAAGCGCGGCTTGGATGGGCTGGATATGTATACGATGATCGACCGGATGGTCGAGGATTTGGATGACGACGAAGCCGCTTATTTGCAGAGTCGTCTGGACGAACGCGAAGGCAAGGTGAAACGCGATTTAACCGCGTCGCTTGAAGAACTGCTCGATCAGCGCGCCGAAGATCGGCAGCAGCGGAGCTAGACGCTTTCGGCGAGACGAATGTGATCCAGCAGGGCAGTGCAGCCGCGCAGGATCAACTCGTAGGTCTGGTCAAACTTGTTGTCGAAATACGGATCGGGGACTTCATTGGTGTGAACTAAACCCCGCGCGCGCGCAAAGGCTAGGAATAACCCCACCTCGGCACTCACGCCGCTGGAATTTCGCGAAATGAACGACAAATTATCACGATCCATCGTTAACACGTAGTCGAAGTGGTCGAGATCACTGCGTTCGATCTGGCGCGCTCGCCCATCGTAGGGGATGCCATGCCGTTTCAGCACGTCGAGGGTGCCGGGGTGGGCGGGTTCGCCAACATGCCAGCCGCCGGTGCCAGCGGAATCAATGAGAAATTCGGTACCTAAGCCCGCTTGGTCGACCATGTGCTGAAATACGGCTTCCGCCATCGGCGAACGACAGATGTTGCCCATACAGACGAATAAGACTTTGATCATGCGGCGCTATTCCTCGACGTCGAGTCACAAATAGGCAGAGCAACGCTGCGTCGCAGCGACACTCTTTTGACATTATAGTATGACCAATGTCGCTGTGACTAGCGCTAGTATTTCCTTAAGAGGTGCTTAGGTCGATTGGCGCGGCTCGTCTTCGGCGTCAGCCGTTTCGGGATCATCGTCGCTGGTCTGACCTTCAGTCCAGTCGCCGCCGACGCTTAACTCCGCCTCGTGACCTTCAGAGATGTTTTCGACTAAATCCTCGATGCTGGTGGCTGGTTCGTCAACCGGCTGATCCTCGGTCGCGCCGATGCTGGTGGCGGTGTCTTCGACTTCTGGTTCCGAGGTGACCGTCTGCGGGCTGACCATGGTGATCTTGCCGTCGATAAAGGCGCCTTCTTCAGTGGTCAAGGCGGTGGCGCGAATATCACCCCAGATGCGCCCGGTGCGCAGCAACTGCACTTTCTTGCCATTGACGTTGCCGCGAACCGCGCCCGCAATTGAGATGTTCTTGGCGTTGATATCGGCATTGATCTGCGCCGTTTCCCCGACCAAGACGTTGCCACCAATTTCAAGCGTGCCGGTAAAGGTTCCGTCGAGCCGGACGTTGGCGTTGCTGTTGAGATGCCCTTCCAGTGTGCTGTTGGTACCGAGCACCGTCTCGAAACCGACGGGTGACTGCGGTGTGACGACCTGCGGTTGCTTCGGCGTTGGAGCCGGTGGTGTTTCTGCTTGGCGACGATTGCCGAAAATCGACATCGCGTCCTCCCTCTGTATGGTGATTTGTAATGATTATAAACGATTCGGGCTGAAAAATGAATGCAGACGCTCCAATTCAGGCGCTTTTTTCAGTCTCAATGCTCTATTTAACCCCATGCCCCACCGGATGTTCCGAAATTGCCCACCTCAGCCGGGGATTTTGGTCAAATCATACGCTTAGAGTTGCTCATTCGTAGGGAAAAACCCACTAGACAAGTATTGCTTCTGTGCTATGCTTCACAATGAGCTGTAAACGATTTCCTGAGTTCAAAGGCAACATGCGAACGGATCACCACGCATGAAGTTATGTCCATCAACAGCGGACTGATTGCGTTTGGCTGAACCTCGCTATAGCTTTGAGTTGACGGTTAGTTGCTTCGCGGAAAGTGAGTTCAAACTCCCCCAGTATGGCGGCACAAACACAGATAAAATCATCCGAACAGGCGAATTTTCATCATTTCGTCATGGATATTGCGTGGTTTGGTCTCGCGGCGGCAGCGACCTCGCGGTTCCTTTCCGTCTATGCTATCCGCCTCGGTGCGACTCCTGCCGATCTCGGCTGGATTTCATCGCTGCCCGCCTTGATTTTGCTCGGCTCCGCTTCTGCGAGCGCGTGGTGGCGGCGGCGTTACGGCGACGCGGTGCGGGCGATGTTCTGGCCCGGACTGCTGATGCGCTTCTTGTTCCTGCTCCCGGCGCTGGCGCCGTTCTTGCCGGTGCGCTGGCAGCCGTTGTGGTTGATCCTGTCGGTCGCTATCCCGGCGATTCCGCAGGGAGTCGCTAACGTCGCCTTCACGGTGGTGCATGCGTGAATTGATTGATCCGGCGAAGATGACCAGCCTACTGAGCCGACGCCAGTTGGCGCTCAACATCACGGTTGGCGTGGGCGCGCTCGCTTTTGGGCTGTGGCTCGAAAAAGCGCCGTTTCCGCTGAACTATCAGGTGATGTTCGTGCTGGCGTTCGTCTTCGCGCTGGCGAGCCTGTGGCATTGTATGCGCATCCGCATTGATGAACCGTGCGAACTGCCGCTTGTCGCCGGTAGCGCGCCCAAGCAGACAACCAACCCGTGGCGCTCGCGCCGATTTCTGCGCGTCGGCTTCGTCGCTGCCGTGATCCACTTCGCCTTCTTCGTCATCATCCCGGTGACGCCGCTCTATTTGGTCAACCAGATGGGGGCGAGCGAGGGTTATATGGCGTTGTTCGGCATGATTGAGCTAACTTCAGGAGCGCTCGCCTCGATCTTCGCAGCGCGCGTCGCCCGCAAAATTGGCACGCGCCCGATGATCGCGAGTGGCGATGATCGCCACGGCGATTTCGGCGCTGATCATTGTGCTGGCACCGACGCTCCAACTGACGCTGCTGGCGGCGATCTTTTCCGGGTGGCGGCTGGACGGCGGCCGCGGGTGTCGGCTTGTTCACCTTCTTCGTCGAGAACACGCCCGCCGACGAAGTGACCACCTATTCCGTCGCCTACAATCAGGTGATCGGCTTGGCGGTCTTTCTCGGACCGATGCTCGGCAGCACGCTGGCGAACAATGGTGTCAATCTTCTACTGGTGATGGGGCTGGGCGCGCTGCTGCGGCTGATCGCCGGACCGTTGGTCGAGTTTCGCTGCTGACGTGGCGCGGTCGTGCGCACCGGCGGACAATCCGGCACGCCGCGTAAACTCACGTTATTAATCAACAAGCAGAGGCGGGCGTTCAATTGAGCGTCCGCCTCTGCTTGTTTATAGGGCTTACGCGCTCTGAAATAGCATGCGGCGTATCTGTCGGCGTGGGTGTCGGCGTCAGCGTCGGCAGCGGTGTGTTCGTCCAGTGGGGATCGCGCGTGTAGGATGGCAGCGGGCTGGGCGTGCGGGTGGGGCGTGTCGTCGGCACGAGCGTGACGGTCGGCGCGGGCGAGACGGTATTTGAGGGCGTGAAGGTGAGGCTGGGCGTCAGCGTCGGGTTGACGGCTTCGATAATGCTCTCGTGCATGTAGCCGAGGTCGATGCGGCGGGTGCTCGGATTGGTGTCGATGGCGTACCACTCCGTCCCCGGCTCGCGCTGGAGCACGCAGACGATCGCACCCTCGTTGAACTGTGTAACGATCGCCGCCGAGGTGCTGGGACCGTCGCGCACAATCCCTGCCGGAACGTCAACGCGGAAATCGGTACAGGACGGGATCGTGGTCGCCGTCGGACGCGGGGTCACGAGGGAAGTCGCCATACGCGTGACTCGCTGAGCGGTCGCGGTATCGACGACTTCAGCGCGCTGCGTCGCTTCGACGACACCTAATCCGCCGGTACGCAGAAAGTTTTGCACGCCTTGCCAGATGTAAAAAGCCCCGAAAACCAGCGCCGCTGCCAGCAAAAACACGAGCAGCGCCGGGGGACCACTGCGCGATGAGCGCCGCATCACTGCTCCTTCTGGCTCGCCTAATTGTCACGTTCGCGGAGCATGTTTTACCAGAGCTTAAACGTTTGTGCCAGCAGATTCGATTGGCGTAGGCGAAACGTTCGACGGGCGGCGGGCGGCGTGGCTCAGGCGCTCGGCAGCTTGGACTGCACCAGATCCAGCAGGCGCTGCCAGCCGTGCATCTTCGGGAAAAAGGCGTCGGCTCCGGCGCTGACCGCGCTTTGGTATTCTTCCGGGCTGTCGGCGGCGCTCAGCATGATGATCGGCATCGCCTGCGTCGCTGGCTCGTGCTTGATCTGGGCGCAGACGTCATAGCCGCTGATCTCGCCGAGCCGCACGTCAAGCAGGATCAAGTCGGGCAGTTCGGCGGCGACTGCTCGCAGCGCTTGCCCGCCGCTGTTCGCATGAGCGACCCGATAGCCCGCGCGCTGAAAGACGGTTTCGAGCAGTTCGCGGTTCATTTGATCGTCATCGACGACCAAGATAAGCTGTGCCATTATGAGAACCTATGGTCGAGATGTGTCGCTGAATAAGAAGATGAGCACCTGCCCTCAGCCAAGGATGGTGGCTTGATGGCTCCGGTTTCGAAGGCAGGGTGTGTACCCTACCCCGCAACAACAGTCCGATTCTAGCTTACTGGTCACACGAACCAACATTATAGCGGCAATCTCACTGGATGCTACTTGACGCGATAGGCTATTCCAGCATAGAATAGGGGTATGAGTGTACTTACGCCTGACGAAACACTGCTCGGCTTGCTGGCGGCGGAGGCGCGGCACGGCTATCAGTTGATCGCCTGCTTTCGCGACCCGGCGCAATTGGGTAACGTCTGGCACTTGAGCACGAGCCAGCTTTACGCCGTGCTCAAGCGGCTGAGACGCGCAAGGCTTGATCAGCGGGCTGCGCCGTCGAATCGCCGGACGCGCCAACGCGGATCGAATACACGCTGACGCCGGCCGGCGTCGTGCGACTGGCGGCTTGGCTGGACGAAACCTCGCCGTCGCCGAGTGTTCGCTGGCGTGCGGGTCGAATTTTTGAGCCGCCTCTACATCGCCCGGCTGCTCAATCTGCCGACGTTGGAGATCGTGCGGCGGCAGAAAGCGACCTGCCGCGAGCGCCGCCTCGCCTTGATCGGCGAGCGCGACCGGGCTGAACCCGGCGTCGGGCGGCTGACTCTGGAATTGGAGATTGCCCAGTTGGATGCAATTCTCGACTGGATTGATCGCTGCGAAGTAATGCCTCGTGAGGAAGATTGATGAAGTTTAGATTGTTGGTCGTCGTTTTGTTGTTGGGGTTGGTGGTCGGGTTGATGCCAGCCGTCGCTGAAGAACATCATGAAATCATTGTTTTTGCCGCCTCGTCGCTGACCGATGCTTTTACTGAAATCGGTGCGGCGTTCAGTGAAGCGAACCCGGGCGTGGAGGTTGTGTTCAATTTCGCCGGGTCTTCGACCCTCTCGACGCAGATCGGGCAGGGCGCGCCCGCCGACGTGTTCGCCAGCGCCAACAAGACGCAGATGAAGGTGGTGCTGGACGCCGGGCTGATCACGAACGAGCCGCAGACGTTCGCACATAATCGGCTCGTCCTGATTGTTCCTGCCGATAACCCGGCGGAGATCGAGTCGCTGGACGACTTGGCGAAGACTGGCATCAAGCTGGTGGTCGCCGCGCCCGCCGTCCCGGTGCGGGTCTACACCGATGCAATGCTTGATGCGCTGGCTGCTGATCCCGCTTATGGTGAGGATTATCGCAGTGCGGTCGTGGCGAATTTCGTTTCGGAAGAAGACAACGTGCGCCAAGTTGCGGCGAAAGTCGCGCTCGGTGAAGCCGACGCCGGAATTGTCTACAGCTCCGACGTGACGCCGGACATCGCCACTCACGTGATCGTCCTGCCGATCCCGGACGCGGTGAACACGCTTGCGTCGTACCCGATTGCGGTGCTCGACGACAGCGCCGAGCCGGAACTGGCGCAGTCGTTCGTCGATTTTGTGCTCGCGGACGCCGGGCAGGATATTCTGGTCAAGTGGGGGTTCATCTCGATCCGCACACCTGAACCGCAAGCAACCGTCGAGCCGTCGGCGACGGCTGAAGCGACCCAACCGTCATAAGCATCGGAATGCGCACAGCTTTGCGGAATCGTCAGTACTGGACGTGCCATCACGCTGATTTTGAGCGGCTGTGCGCTGCTCTTTCTGCTGCTGCCAGTGGTCGTGCTGATCGGGCGCGCGCTGGTGGGGCAGGATTGGAACGAAATGCCCGACGTGGGCATCGTGCAGGCGATCCTCCTCAGCCTGTTCACGACGCTAATCACGTCGGGCTTGACGCTGCTGTTCGGGACGCCGCTGGCGTACAGCTTCGCGCGCGGAAACTTCCCGCTGCGGCGTTGGTTGAATCTGCTGCTGGAACTGCCGATCGTGCTGCCGCCCGCCGTCGCGGGCTTGGCGCTGCTGGTGACCTTCGGTCGGCGCGGTGCGCTCGGTGGCGCGCTGGCGGCGTTGGGGATTAGCCTGCCGTTCACGACGGCGGCGGTGGTCGTCGCGCAGATCTTTGTCTCAGCGCCGTTTTACATCCGCGCCGCGCAGGTCGGTTTTCAGGGCGTGCCGCGCGAGATCGAGGACGCGGCGCGGGTCGATGGGGCGTCGGGCTGGGGCGTCTTTCGTTTCGTGACGCTGCCGATGGCGAGCCGTGCGCTGGCTGCCGGGTTGATGCTCAGTTGGGCGCGGGCGTTGGGCGAATTCGGGGCGACCATCCTGTTCGCGGGCAGCATTCAAGGGCGCACACAAACGATGCCGCTGCTGATCTACAACGTGCTGGAGCGCAATCTCGACGCGGCGATCTGGGCGGGCGTTTTGCTGGTCGGCATGGCGCTGTTCGCGCTGCTGATTTCGCAGCGGCTGCGTCCGGAAGAAACCAACTGAAGATTCATGGCTTGACAAATCGATAATCATCGATATGATGATGATTATGAACTACGATCCGGTGATTTTCGCAAAAGCACTCGCCGACGAAACGCGGCAGGAGATCATGGCGCACCTGTGCTGTGTCTGGCTGAACGTTTCGGAGATCGAGGTGAAGCTCGAAGGCAAGGTCAACCAGCCGACGATCAGCCACCATCTGAAGAAGCTGGAAGATGCCGATTTGGTGCAGGTGCGGCAGGAGGGGCGTTTCCGTTACTACACGCTCAATCAGGAGCGGATGACCGTTTGCTGCGGCGCGCTGGTGCGCCAGTTCGCGCCGGATTACGCCGAACGGCTGATTCGCGCGGAAAGCATCGAGATCAAAGGTTAGGGGGCGCTGCCCGCGCAGCGCTTTTTATTTGGCTCATCGCATCGACGATTGTCGATATAATGGAGGAGAGGCAATGGATGTTCACGAAGTGGTTAAGCAGCGTTATGGCGGAATCGCCAGCGGCACGCAAGCCTCATGCTGTGGCGACAGCGCCGACTGTGGCTGTAATACGACGCTTTACGACGCGGCGCTGCTCGAAGGGCTGCCGGTCGACGTGACCGGGTTGTCGCTCGGTTGCGGCGATCCGGTATCGATTGCCTCGCTTCAACTGGGCGAAACGGTGCTCGACTTGGGCAGCGGCGGCGGGATCGACTGCTTCTTGGCGGCGCGACAGGTCGGCGGGAGCGGGCTACGTGATCGGCGTGGATATGACGCCGGAAATGCTCATGAAAGCCAACGCCAACAAGGTCAAGATGGGCGCGAACAACGTCGAATTCCGGCGCGGGCAGATCGAAGCGCTGCCGGTGCAGGACAACAGCATCGACGTGATCATGTCCAACTGCGTGATCAACCTGTCGCCGGACAAGCCCGCCGTCTTCAAGGAAGCGATCCGCGCGCTCAAGCCGGGCGGTCGCGTCAGCATCAGCGACATCGTGACCGAAGGCGAGTTCAGCGAGGAAATGCGCGCCGACGCCGCGAAATGGGCGGAATGCGTCACCGGCGCGATTGACGCCGAGGTCTACACCGGCATGATGCGCGACGCTGGTTTCGTCGACATCCAGATCGTCGACAAGACGAACGCCGAAGGGATTGTCGAGCGGCAAGCCGGGATGCCGCGCATCTTCAGCGCGCGGATTGTGGCGTACAAGCCACAGTAAATCAGACTATGTGGAGGGCAGGGCAGTGTATCCGAACGAATATCAAGTCAATGAATACCGCAAAGACATGCTGCGGCAAGCGGAGCAGCAGCGACTCGCGCGTCAGGCGGCGGCTTCGCAGATTTCCCTGACTTAATGGGCAGGGCAGCGCTTGCTTCAGTACGGCGCGAGGCTTGCCGCCGCTGAGCAAAGTGCGTGCTACTCGGTGGAAGGCAATGGGCAGGTCGTGACGGTCTGTCCAGCGTGAAAAGGATCGTCGTGCGCGCAGATGGCGGAGCAAGCCCTCTGCCATCTCGCTGGAGATCGGATCGAAGTCTATAGCGCCGGAACGAAGCCCGTACCGTGTAAAAATCGAGTCTCTACGCCGATTCGCGCTCCGAACGCCAAAGCCTACGCGGAAGGCTGGATACGGTCCGTCCGTCAGGAATGCCTCGACCAGCTGATAATCGTCGTCCGCACAGCAGCTTGGGCTACTTGCCTCCGGCTGCCTTTGCAGAGCAGGCTCGAACTCTCACTCATAGATCATGGGGGCAAGTCAACACCAATGGCAGCAACGTCTCGACGCCGCCCCGCCACCCTCCCGGAGCAGTAACCACGTCAATGTAGAGGCGCACCTGCGTGTGCGCCTTTATGAGCATCAAGCAGACCAAAGCCAGCGACGTCGCTGGACTTTTTTGATCAACTGGTCAGCAATGTCAATACACATCGCTTGACAGTATTGCGAGTTGTTGCTATCCTGTTATAACAGGATGATGTCACAGTCTTCCTGTATCGATACGAGCGTGATCTGCGCAGACGTCAGCGGAATTTCCGCTTTCTACCAAAGAGCGCGAAAGCAAATTATTGTGTGGAAAGCTAACGCGATGCATTTACCCAGACCTTTTAGATGGGTGCATTATTGAAACCTAGAAGACCTACGGCTGCTTCAACGCGCGAGTAGGTCTTTTCATTTGGGCGAGTGAACGTCCACGCTGGCTGCAACAAATTCTAGAAAGGGGGAGGCTCACTTAATTTTCGCGCCAAGCTCGTCTGTGTCCAAATGAGTTTGCAAGACCTTGGATTAGATTTCTATTATGGAGCTAAGAATTATGAACAAGTTCAGCCGCCGCACCTTTTTACGTTCCAGCGCTGTAGCAGCCGGTGGACTCATCGTGGCTGGAGCTGGGATGGTCCCTAAGCTTGTCCTTGCTCAAGACAAGGTTACCGTCGTCAACTCCATCCGCTCTCTGAAAAATCCGTATCACGGCACTTGGAATCTGGGCGGACGCATTTTTGCCGAGTCGGTTGGGGCGAACTACGTCACGTTGCTGACCGAAGGCGACAGCCAGAAGGGTCTTGCCGACATCAACGCGCTGCTTGCCCGGACGAGCGGCAATATGGTTCTCAACGTCGACCCGAATCAGTCGCCGGACGCCTCCCCGATCGTGCGCGCTTGCTTCGATGCGGGCGCTTACGTTGTCACTCAGTGGAATAAGCCGGATGACCTCCACCCGTGGGACTTCAATCCCTACTACGCCGCCCACATTTCGTTCCTTGGCACGCAGTCAGGGCAGGGCACCGCTGAGGCGCTGTTCTCCGCGATGGGCGGCAAGGGTGGCATCGTCGCGTTGGGTGGCTTGGCTGCCAACATCCCAGCGATTGAGCGCAAACAGGGTCTCGACGCTGCGCTGGAAGCCAATTCCGACGTGGAACTGCTGGACTTCCAAGTTGCGGACTGGGATACGGGCAAAGCGCTCGACATCACCAACACGTGGCTGACCCGCTTCGGCGACGAGATCAAAGGCATTTGGGCTGCCAACGACTCGATGGCATTCGGCGCGCTGTCCGCGCTGGAAGCAGCGGGTCTCTCTGGCACCGTTCCGGTGACCGGCATCGACGGCACCAGCCAAGCGGTTCAGAATGTGCTCGACGGCACCTTCGCCGCTACCGTCGCTCACGATCCGTTCTGGCAGGGTGGCATGGGCTTGTCCATCGGTTATCATGCCAAGATAGGCACGTTCGACCCCGCGACCGAACCGGAAGAGCACCGCGAATTCTACGGTACCGGTCTGTTGATCACGGCTGACAACGTCGAAGAATATTACAACACCAACGTCCTCGACGTGCCGCGCGTGGACTGGGAAGACCTGTGGGGTCGCGTTACCGGGCAGATTATGTACCCGGAAGCCAGCTCATAACCAATAAATAGCGGCAAATGCGGCGATCCGCCGCGTCGGAGTTGCCCGGTTTTGACGCCGGGCAACTCAAATTTTCAATTTAGGTGAAGAATACTTACCAGATAAGATTTTGAAGGGTGTTTCTCCATCATGACAACCCCGCAGGGCGCTACCCCGACGGAGCTCCGCCCAAGTTCTCGCCGTGAACTTGACAACATCGTTCGCTTCGGCAAGCGCCTCGGTCAGTGGGCACCGCTCATCTCCTTAATTGCGTTGTGCTTGCTAATGAGCCTGCTCAGCCCGCGATTCCTTACGCTGAGGAATTTCGTCGGCATTGCCAACGAAGCCGCGCCGATCCTCGTGATCGCGCTGGGTACAACCTTCGTCATTATCCTTGGCGGCATCGACCTATCGGTTGAAGGGATCGTCGCCGTCAGCGGCGTGCTGGTTGTCCTGCTCGCCCGGAACGATTTCAACAGCAACGATTATGGCTGGTTGGGCGTGCTGGTGGCGATCCTGATCGCCGGGGTGATGGGTTTCCTCAATGGGTTGATTCATACTCGTTTGCGGATACCGTCCTTCATGGCGACGCTCGCCATGCAGTACGTCGGCTTGGGACTGGCGACGCTGTTGCTCGCCGGGAACTTCGCCCAGATGAAAGACCCGCAGATTCGCGGGCTGGTGCTCAATCGTTTCCCGCCAGATTCCGGCGGGCTGCCTTACGGCACGTGGCTGACGATTTTTGCGTTTATCGCCGCTTACATCATTCAGCGCTACACCAAGATTGGACGTTACATGTACGCTATCGGCGGCGGCGAAGACCTCGCGGCGCTCTCCGGCGTGCATATCAACCGCTATAAGCTGATCATCTTCACGCTGGCTGGCTTATTTGCCGGTATCGGGAGCCTCGTTCGCGCGGCGCAACTCGGCATCGCGCAGCCTGCAATTGGAGCCGGGATGCTGTTCACGTCGATCACGGGAGTGGTCGTCGGGGGAACGGCGCTGTCCGGCGGGGAAGGCGGGGTGGTCAACACGCTCGTCGGCGTCTTGATCGTGACGGTGCTGCACAACGGCATGATCCTGTTGGGAGTCAATTCCTACGTGCAGCAGGCGATTCAAGGCGTGATCATCGTCGTCGCCGTTGCTCTGACGATTAATCGCGGTCGCCTCAAGATTATCAAGTGAGTGAAATCCGATGAATCAGACCACTACCACTCAAGCAAATCCGGTTTTGCGGGCGCACCACATTGACAAATCGTTCCCCGGTGTGCAGGCGCTCCAAGACGTCAGCGTTGAAGTTTATCTGGGGGAAGTCCTCGGCTTGGTCGGCGAGAACGGCGCGGGCAAATCCACGCTGATGCGCGTCCTCGCCGGGGTCTATGCGCCCGATAGCGGCGAAATTCAACTGCAAGGCGAGTCGGTTCGTTTGCGCGGACCCGACGACGCGGCGCATTACGGCATCGGCATGGTCTTTCAGGAACAGTCGCTGCTGCCCAACCTCTCCGTCAGCGAGAATATCTACCTCGGTTACGAGAACGAATTCATCCGTTTTGGTCTATTGCAGTGGGGTAAACTCAATGCCGCTGCGCGCCGCCAGCTTGACAAAGTTCAGCTTGACATTGACCCGTCGACGCGCACCTCGAACCTTAGTTTTGCCGAGCGCCAGATGGTCGAATTGGCAAAGGCGCTGACGCTCGAAGAACGCACCGACCGTCAATTGGTTATTCTGCTGGACGAGCCGACCTCGGTGCTGGAACAAGCCGAGATCGACGTGTTGTTTGAGCGTGTTCGCGCTTTGAAGGCGCGGGCGTCGTTCGTCTTCGTCTCGCACCGCTTGGACGAAGTGCTGAAAATCAGCGACCGCATTTGCGTGATGAAAGACGGTCAGGTCGTGACCAGCCTCACCAACTCCGCCGATCTGAAAGTGGACGAACTGCATCAGCTCATGGTGGGGCGCGGCTTGCAGGCGGAATACTACCGCGAATCCGAGCAGAAACCTTACGCTGACGAGATCGTCTTGGCGGCGGACCAGATTTCGCTAAAGGACGCCTACCAAGATATCAGCTTCGAACTGCACAAAGGGGAAATTCTGGGCATTGCTGGCGTGATTGGCTCCGGTCGTGAGGAACTTTGCCGGACGTTGTTCGGCTTCATTGCGCCGGACAGCGGTCAACTGCGAGTCGCTGGTAAGTCCGTTCATTTCAAAAGCCCCACGGATGCGGTCGCGCACGGGATCGGCTACATCCCGCGCGAGCGCCGGACGGAAGGGCTGGTGCTCTACCTCAGCGTCGCCTCGAACCTGACGCTCGCCAGTCTCGGCAAGGTGATGAAGAATGGCATGATCAATTACGCTCTAGAAGGTGGGTTGGCGCGGCGGTGGGTCGATACCCTGTCAATCAAGACGCCGAGCATCCGGGCGATGTGTCTCAACCTGAGCGGCGGCAACCAGCAGAAAGTCGTCTTGGCGAAGTGGTTGAACGCCGAGTCGAAGATTTTGATCCTCGATCACCCGACGCGCGGGTTGGACGTAGGCGCTAAAGAGGAAGTGTACACACTAGTGCGGCAGCTTTCGAACGACGGCGTATCGATCATCTTGACCGCCGACACGCTCGAAGAGACGATTGGCTTAAGCCAGACGATTTTGGTGATGCGTGACGGCATCATTACCCAACAGTTTGATGCGGCGCAAGGGCAAAAGCCGCAGCAGATTCAACTGATCAAGTATATGGTTTAGGGGAAGGGCAGCAAAATGCAGCAATTTTCCAGTAAAACCCCCGCCCCTGAAAGCGTCAGCCGTTCAACCGTTTGGCATGACCTCCAGTCTTGGCTGAATCGCGGAGGGGCTGAAACGCTCAGGCAGATTGCGCCGATTGCCACACTGGTGATTCTGGTCATTCTGGTGGGGATCATTACGCCAGAATTTCTGGCGCTCAATACTTTGCTAACCCTCGCGGGCGACACCTCGACGCTGTTCGTGCTGGCGGCGGGCGTGACCTTCGTCATCATGCTGGGCGGCATCGACCTGTCGATTGAGGCGATTGCTTCCTTCAGCAGCGTCGTGGTGGCGATGACGCTGCCCTCGGTGGGCTTCTTGAGCTTCGGGCTGGGCGCGTTGGCGGGCGCGGGAATCGGGTTGACCAATGGGCTGATCCACACCAAGCTAAAAATTCCATCGTTCATTGCGACGCTGGCGGCGCTGGGCGTTTGGAGCGGGTTGGCGCTGGTGATTACCGACGTCAAGCCGATCCAAATTGAGATGAAAAACGCTGCTTATCTGACGTGGATCTCCGGCAAGACTTTCGCCATCCCCAACACGGTGCTGATTGGCGTGGTTGTTCTGCTGGTCTGCTTGTTCATCCAGCGTTACACCCCGTTCGGGCGGTTCAGCTCGGCGATTGGCGCTGGCGAAGAAGCGACGCGCGCCTCCGGCGTGAACGTGGATCGCTACAAGATCATCGCTTTCGTGATATCCGGTGCAATGGCAGGTTTGGCGGGCGTGATGCTCTCCGGCATCATGTCGGGCGGCTCCGCGCGTATGGCGGATAACCTGCTGCTGCCGACTATCGCCGCCGTGATCGTCGGCGGAACCGCCATCACCGGCGGCGTGGGCAGCGTGTGGCGCACGGTGATCGGCGCGCTGATCATCTCGGTAGTGCGCGTTGGGATGCAGTTCATCGGCGTAGACGTGTTCGCGCAGCAGATCGTCTTTGGCGTCATGCTGGTGCTCGCCGTTGCCATTACCATTGATCGCAGCAAGATACCGATTGTCAAATAAAGGGGCAGTTCTCGATGGATCTAGGACTGAAAGACAAGATTGCGGTGATTACCGGCGGCAGCGTCGGCATCGGGTTGGCGGTCGCTGAGGGCTTGGCGCAGGAAGGCGTTCACGTGGCGTTGTGCGCCCGTGACGAAGCCCGCGTTGTCGAGAAGGCGCGCGCCATCAGCGAACGTTACGGCGTCCGAGCGCTGGGCGTCCGCGCCGACGTCAGCAAGGCGGATGACATCGCCGCGTTTGTCAGTGCGGTCGAGCAGGAATTCGGCGCGGTCGATATCCTAATCAACAACGCCGGGACGGGCAGCGAAGAAACGATCCTCAACGCCTCTGACGAGCGCTGGCAGTATTACTGGGATTTGCACGTCATGGCGGCGATCCGGCTGTCGCGCAGTCTGTTCCCGCTGATGCAGAAGCAGGGCGGCGGCGTGATCCTCAACAACGGCTCGATCTGCGCGACTCAACCGCTCGGCTACGAGCCGATCTACAATACGTCCAAAGCCGCGTTGGCGATGTTCTCCAAGTGCCTCGCCAACGAGATGATCCAGTACAACGTCCGGGTCAACCTGATTAACCCCGGACTGATCCAGACGCCCGACTGGGAAAAAACCGCGAGGCTGCTGACCCAAGGCAAGGACATCACGTGGGAGCAGTATCTCGATAAGATCGCTAAAGACAATACGCCGATTGGTCGGTTTGGCACGCCGGAAGAACTGGCGAGTTTCTTCGTTTTCCTGTGTTCGCCGCGCGCCAGCTACTGCGTCGGCTCCAGCTACTACGTCGATGGCGGCTGGCTCAAGGTGGTCAACTGAACTTGGTCAACTGATCGAAATAAGGACGCAGAATGAACGCTCGCTATTCCGCCGGGTTATGGGTCTTTGCCCAGTCCGCCGAGAAGTTCGGCGGCTATACCGGCACTTACACTGTGAAGGAACAGATCAAGGCGGCGGCTTCGGTGCCGGGTCTCAAGGGCTTGGAGCTGATCGCGCCGCTGCACGTGACCGTCGAGAACGCGCATGAAGTCAAAGGCTGGCTTGAAGACGCGGAAATCACTCCTGTCTCGGTCAACCCCTACGTCTGGACGGAGGCGATCTGGCAGCGCGGCGCGTTCACGTCGCCTGATCCCGCCGTGCGGCGCAGTGCCATCGACACCGGCAAGCGTGCTATCGAGATCGGGCACGTGTTGGGCACGCGCCAGATGTGTCTGTGGCCCGGCGAGGATGGCTGGGACTATAACTTCCAAGCGGATTACCGGCGGCTGTGGGATTTCACCGCCGAAGCGGTGCGCGAGCTTGCCGAGTTCGATCCCGAAACGCGGATCGGCATCGAGTACAAGCTGCACGAGCCGCGCACGCACATGCTCGTCAGCACCGCCGCCAAAGCCGCCTTGCTCGGCTGCTCGCTGGGGCTGCCGAACGTCGGCGCTTACCTCGATTTCGGTCACGCCATCATGTCGAAGGAGAATCCCGCCGAGTCGGTCGTGCTGCTCTCCCGGCTCGACCGGCTGGTCGGCGTCCACGTTAACGATAACTACGGTGCGGGCGACGACGACATCATGGTCGGGTCGGTGCATTTCTGGGACATGCTGGAATTTCTGCTGGCGCTCGACGACGTAGGTTACGACGGTTGGCTCTCGCTCGATCTCGTCCCGACCCGCGAAAGTGTGGTCGCTGCCTGCACGCAGAGCATCAACGCGCTCGACGTCTACCAGAAATTGATGTCCAAGCTGAATCGCGCTGCGCTGCGCCATGCGCAGCAGGAAATGGATGCCGTTGAAGCGCAGCGTCTGATCTATCAGATGCTAGGCTGAATAGAGGAGAAGACCATGTTAGCCGTTGCGGTCACGCAACCTAATCAGCTCGAACTGGTCGAGGTTCCCGCGCCGACGCCGGGATCGTATCAAGCGCGCGTCAAGACTGAGGCTGCCTGCCTGTGTAATATGACGGATCGCAAGCTGATCGAGGGGCATTTCCCCGGCGTCGAGGATTACCCGCTGCTGCTGGGGCACGAGACCGTCGGCATCGTCGATGTGGTGGGCGAGAAAGTTCGCAATTTCAAAGTGGGCGACCGGGTGATCGGCGGGTTGGTGCTCAATTCGACCGATCCGACCTACGCCAGCGGATGGGGCGGCTTCTCGCAGTACACCATCGCCAACGACCACTTGGCGATGGTCGAGGACGGCAGGGCGACGCCTGAACACGGTTGGGTCGAAGTCTACGAGATCATGCGTGCCGTCCCCAAGACGATCGCGGTCGAAGACGCGGTGATGCTTTGCACGTGGCGTGAAGTCTACGGCGCGTTTGACGACTTCAACCTGAAGCCGGGCGACAATATCCTGATCTACGGTGCGGGACCGGTTGGCTTAAGCTTCGTCAAGTTCGCCCGACTGCTCGGCTTGAATGAGATTTACAGCGTCGATCTGCTGCCTGCCAAGCATCAAAAAGCGCTGGAAATGGGCGCGACCGCCGCCTTCGCGCCGAATTCGCCGGAAATGCGCGAATTCCTACAAGGGCGCGAGCGCAGCTTCGACGCGGTGATCGATGCGGTGGGGAAGGAGAGCATCATCAACGGCGCGCTGCCGCTGGTCAAGCTCGGCGGGTCGGTCTGCGTCTACGGCGTGATCGACACACCGTCGATCCGGGTAGACAAAGATACCGGACCTTACAACTTCAACCTGCTGATCCACCAGTGGCCCACTCGTGCCCGCGAACGCGCGGCGCAGGAACCACTGATCGAGTGGATCACCGCCGGGAAGCTGAGCTACACAGAGTTCATCTCGGACGAGTACCCGATCGCCGAGATCAGCGCGGCGTTCGAGAATTCCAAGACCGGCGTGCCAATTAAGACGCTGCTCCGCTATCCGCAGGCATAGCCGCTTCGCGCTGATTCCGATTATTCATGTCAAAGAACACCGGGGGCGGATCAAATCGCCCCCGCATGATTCTACGCTGCTTGATCTTCAGCCGGGCTAGGGTAGTTCAGCTAGTTGGTCGTAGACCGGCAGCAGCGCTTGATAGGCGGATTCGAACACCGGGAAGATTGATTGGTACGCTGCCACCTGCTGCGGCTCCGGATCGATGACCTCGGTGACCGGGTTCATCGTCTCGATCAGCGAGAAATCTTTGTACAGCCCGACGCCAATCCCCCCCGCGAGTGCAGCGCCCAGCGAGGTCGCTTCTTCGAGGAAAGCAAGGCGGTGTACCGGAATCCCGTAGATATTCGCCATCAGTTGGTTCCAGAAGCGCCCGCGCGCGCCACCCCCGATCACGCGCATGGCTTCGATCTGCGCGCCCTGCGTCGTGAAGGCTTCCAAGATGATGCGCAAGTTCATGGTTACTCCTTCGAGCACGGCGCGGATCATGTCGGCGCGGGTGTGGCGCATGGTCAAGCCGATGAACGCGCCGCGTGCGCGGGTGTTCCAACGTGGGCTTCGCTCGCCGAGCAGGTAGGGCAGGAACAGCAGTTTATGCGCGCCCGCCGTCGATGTGCTCGCCGCTTGGTTCAGCAGTTCGTAGGCGCTGGTGCCCGCTGCCGCCGCTGCCTGTAGTTCGAGTGCGCCAAGCTGGTCGCGCGTCCACTGGTACGAGGCGCCAGCGGCTTGCATCGTACCGGTCGGTGCGAACTGTCGCCCCGGTAGAATGTGCCCCCACGTGAACGTCTTGAAGTCCGGGTCGTAGATTGGCTGATGATTCGCCAGCCCGATCCACGACGACGAGCCGACGTAGTTGTAGGCGATGCCTTCGCGCACGCAGCCCGCTCCGGCAGCGGCACACGAGCCGTCGCCGCCACCGATCACGACCGGCGTCCCGCTGGCGACGCCGACTTCGGCGGCGACCTGCGGCAGCACCTGACCGACGACCGCTGTCGAGTGCTTGAGGTCGGGCAGCTTCGCCGGATCGACGCCGGCGGCGTTGAGGATCGGCTCCGACCACACACCCTGCTCCAGATCGTAGAGGTTCATGCCGGAGGCGTCGGACGGGTCGGTGACAAAGACGCCGGTCAGCCGGGCGACAATCGCATCTTTGGCGTGGACGAACTTGTAGGTCTGGGCGAAGATCTCCGGCTGATGATCGCGCAGCCAGAGCATTTTGCAGAGTGAGTACGAGGCGCTCAGCCGGTGCCCGGTGATGTGATAGATTGTCGCGCGGTCGATCCGCTCGCCGAGCCAGCGCTCTTGGTCGACCGAGCGCTGGTCTGCCCAGATGATCGCTTGGCGCAGCGGACGCGCCTGCTGATCGAGCGGCACGCAGCCCATCATCTGCCCACTGAAGGTCACGCAGGCGATATCGTCGCCACGCACGCCGGTTTCGTGGAGCAGTTGCCGGGTCGAAGTGCAAACCGCCTGCCACCAATCTTCCGGATTTTGCTCCGCCCAACCGGTGTCGAGAAAATCGGTGCCGTAGCCGTAAAATGCGCTGCCGATTAGCTTGCCTTCGCCATCAAACAGGGTCGCTTTGTTGCCGGTCGTCCCCAAATCATGCGCAATAATGTAGTTTTTCATGCTGTCTGCCATTCTATGCAAAGAAGTTGCTGAACCACCGCTGCTGTTTGACGAAACAGCGGTAGCTCAAGCCGTAGATGTAATCTTGGGGTGTAGCTGGTGCTCAGGTGCTAATCGAGTTCGATCATCACCTTCAGATATTCCCCGTGCGACTCCTCGATGGCGTGATAGGCGTCGAGGTAGCGCTCAAACGTGAACCGATGCGTGATCATCTCGTCCAGCTTCAGTTTGTCGCCGGCGACCAATTCGACCGCACGCTCGTAATCGGGGCGCTGGTACATCAGCGTGCCGGTCAAGGTAAGTTCGCGATCCTGCACTAATCCGAGATCAACTTGCGGCTTCTTGCCGAAGACGCCAACCACGACAATCGTCGAGCCTTTACGAGCATACTGGATGGCGCTGGTCATGGTTGGCTCGACGCCGACACATTCGAGGATCAGGTCGGCTTTGTCGGCTCCGAAGTGCTCGGCAATTGCGTCACCGAGATTGACCTCCCCGGTATTGATGGCGAGGTCGATGCCGCACTCGCGCGCTTTGTCCAGCTTATAGGGACTGAGGTCAGTGATCATCACCGCTATTGCGCCCGACGCTTGAGCGACCTGCGCCGCCAAGTTGCCGATGGGACCCGCACCGAGAATGATCACGCGCTTGCCTTCAGCACCGCCGCCGCGCTGGAGCGCGTGCACGACCACCGCAATCGGCTCGATCATGGCGGCGCGATCCAGCGACATGTTATCGGGCAGCTTGACGACGTTTTCTTCCGGAAGGGCGAAATATTCCTGCGCCGCGCCGCCGGTTTGGAAACCCATCACTTTGAGCGACTCGCAGATGTGAGACATCCCGTGCGTGCAGGGATAGCACACGCCGCAGGTCACTTGAGGCAGAAACGTGATCTTGTCCCCGACTTTGACGCTGGTCACGTCCGCGCCAACGCCCGCCACGATACCGCCAATCTCATGCCCCTGTACGACCGGATAACCGGTATACGGGTGCAGCCCGTGATAGACGTGGATGTCCGAACCACAGACACCGATGCGGCGCGTTTGCAGAATCACCTCGTTAGCTCTGGGAACTGGTTTTTCGACGTTATAAAACTCAATTTTGCCGGGGGCAGTCATCACCGCCTGTTTCATGATCTGTATCCTTTTGTCTCAAAAATTCTCTGTGTTTTTCAAACGAATCCTGCGCTGACTGCGCGAATCTCCGTCTGCTAGCAAGGACATCGGTGTGCCCTAGCGCGTAACCGATTGTCGCTCATTTTGCGTCTGTGCCAACCATCCAATCTCGCTGCTCTATCAATTCCGAACAGTTAACGACCTATCGTCATATAATTACATGCTGTCACAATTATACTCCGGATCGCGCATCGTACAACGGGTTAGCGTCAGGTGAGTTGTTCGGCGGCGATGTGGTTACTCGGCGGTAAATCAGCCAGCGCCGCCAGATCGTTGGGGTCGTGCGAGCGGATCAACTCGACCTCAAACTGCGAGCGATCCCCACGATGATACGCGACGAAATACTCGACCGGCGTGCCGTCGCTCAAGTAGCTGATGCTGTCCAGTTGGAACAAGGGCGCGCCTTTGTTGACCTTGAGCAGTCTTGCCACCCGCTCGTCCGCCACCACCGAATGGATCGTCCGGCGTCCGCGTGCAATCGAGAGTTTGTAGCGCGTTTCCATCAGCGCGTAGAGCGACTGATTCGTCAGGTCGTCGTCGATCAACGTTGGGCAGAACGAATAAGGAATATAGGTCGTGACGAGGACAATCGGGACGTTCTGCACCGAGCGGAGACGCACAATTTCGATCACCCGGCTACCGACCTCAATGCCGAAGTATCCGGCGACCTCTTCGCTGGCGGGGATCACCTGCAGCCGCATCACCACCGTAACCGGCTCAAAGCCTTGCTCGACCATGTCTTGGTAGAATCCGGTGAGCTTTTGGACGAGCTGCTCGCTGATTTTGCTGGCGGAGACAAAGCTGCCTTTACCCTTGCGCCGTTTGATCAGCCCCTCGCGGATTAGGTCTTGTAGCGCCTGCCGGATGACCGTGCGGCTGACGCCGAAGAAAGCGCATAGCTCGGCTTCACTGGGGAGGCGATCACCAACGTTCCACGTGCCATTGCTGATGCGCTCACGGATGACGTCTTTGACCTGCACGTAGTAGGGGATGTGGCTATCAAAGTCGATCAAGTTGGTGACCTCCTCCTGTTCGGCATGGAGCGCGCCGCTGTCTCTGGTGACGGTTGATGGCGCTGCCCCGAATTTGGCTGCCCGCTCCTTACCTCACCTGTCCGCTTATAATCATATGATACTATAATGTCAACTCAGATTCAATAGAGACGTGACTCAATTGAGGAGTTGGCTGGCAGCAGGAGATTGCTTGGGCTGTTCGCTGCAAGATGGAGGAAAGCTGATTATCAAGTGGAAGGTTTCGCTGAGGTGGGGGCTGGTATGGTGAAGCGAGCAGCATCTGACGACGATTCGCTATCGGCTGCCGCGATATGGTTCTTCCCTCAATTGCGTAAGTCCTAATCAATAGGGTTTTTGCCGTCGAATGTATCCAGCGGGATGATCCCAACTTCAACACCAGCGATCCACGTCATATCTTCGACAAGCGCAACGGCGAAGTTTGGCTGACGGGTATTAGTCATCTCCGACTTGCCCGCAGCGCGGATGGCATCCACTTCACCGTCGCCGATCAGCTGTGGCTAAAAGCGGAACCGCCCTACGAATCTGTTGGTATCGAAGATGCGCGCATCACGGCAATTGATCAGCGTTACTACGTCAACTATACAGCGCTCAGCCGCGCGGGCATTGCCACCGCGCTCGTATCGACCGCAGACTTTGTCAGCATCCAACGCCATGGGTTGATTTTTGCGCCGTCCAACCGCGATGTCACGCTCTTCCCGGAAAAGATCAAGGGACAGTACGTTTGCTATCAGCGCCCCCATGCCGGGTTCGTTTGCCGGCCTCAATATCTGGATCACCATATCGCCCGATTTGATCCATTGGAGCGAGTTCAACCTCGTCCTTGAATCTGGAGCTGGCGGGAGTCGTGTTGGCGGTGGCGCTCCCCCCATTAAAATAGAGCACGGCTGGCTCTCGATCTATCACTCCGCCGATGCCCAGAATCGTTATTCGCTCGGCACCTTTCTGACCCACTTGACATGCCGGATCAGATCATCGCTCGGAGTTCCCAACCGATTCTCGCCGCCGAACAGTCCTACGAAACGAAGGGATTCTTCGGCAACGTTGTTTTTACCTGCGGCGCAGCCGTCAACGGTGACGTTCTGCGGCTATATTACGGCGCTGCCGACGATAGTGTCGCACTGGCAGAATGCTCGATCAGCGAACTGATTCGGTCACTTCATCCAGCCAAACATCCATCCGCTTTAGTCCCGCGGACCAGCTCATGACATCCGGGATTAGGTCAATGATGAGGCGGCAATACCGGATCGCCAATCGGTTGCGGCGATCCGGTATCGATTGCCTCGCTTCAAATGGGCGAGACGGTGCTCGACTTGGGCAGCGGTGGTGGGATCGACTGCTTCTTGGCGGCGCGACAGGTGGGGGAGTCGGGCTACGTGATCGGCGTGGATATGACGCCGGAAATGCTCATGAAAGCCAACGCCAACAAGGTCAAGATGGGCGCGAACAACGTCGAATTCCGGCGCGGGCAGATCGAAGCGCTGCCGGTGCAGGACGACAGCATCGACGTGATTATGTCCAACTGCGTGATCAACCTGTCGCCGGACAAGCCCGCCGTATTTAAGGAGGCGCTGCGCGCGCTCAAGCCGGGTGGTCGCGTCAGCATCAGCGACATCGTGACCGAAGGCGAGTTCAGCGCGGAAATGCGCGCCGACGCCGCGAAATGGGCGGAATGCGTCACCGGCGCGATTGACACCGAGGTCTACACCGGCATGATGCGCGCGGCGGGGTTCGTCGACATCCAAGTCATCGACAAGTCGGACGCCGAGGGGATTGTCGAACGGCAAGCCGGGATGCCGCGCATCTTCAGCGCGCGGATTATGGCGTACAAGCCACAGTGAATCAGACTATGTGGAGGGCAGGGCAGTGTATCCGAACGAATATCAAGTCAATGAATACCGCAAAGACATGCTGCGGCAAGCGGAGCAGCAGCGACTCGCGCGTCAGGCGGCGGCTTCGCAGATTTCCCTGACTTAACGGGCAGGGCAGCGCTTGCTTCAGTACGGCGCGAGGCTTGCCGCCGCTGAGCAAAGTGCGTGCTACTCGGTAGAAAGCAAAGGGCAGGTCGTGACGGTCTGTCCAGCGTGAGATGGATCGTCGCGCGCGCAGATGGCGGAGCAAGCTCTCCGCCATCTGCGCGGGGCACCTGCGTCGTCGAAACAGGATAATTTGGGCGCGTGTCCTCAAACGAGGATCGCGTGTTTTGCGCTAGAGTTCGTTCAATTCATGCAGCTACTCGTCGGTCAATGCTGGCAAGCGGATCGACTTCATTGCTTCCCTCCGGTCACCACTTACACTCCAATTCACCCTTTTGCCTGCACTTAGGGCATGGCGGGCATTGGCGTGGGCATCTGCGCCTTAGTAAACGTCCACGGTCCGCCCTCGTGACAGGCAATCTGCTACGAAATTCTGATCCAGCGGATAGACGTACCACGTATAGGTTCCGGCGTTGGGGATCACGCTCAGGTCGATGGTCTCGTTCTGACGCAGCTCGATCACGTCCTCATAGGTGCTGCCGTCCGGCTTGTAAATGCGGATCAGGTTGCGCGGCGCGCGCGGTCCGCGCCAGTCGAAGGTCAGCGTGCCGCTGCCGGAGATCGCCAGCGTGCCATTTTGCGGCGTGAGCAGTGTCCAGTTGCAGTCGTAAACCTGATCGGCGGGCTGAACGTCGCCGGGGACGCGCAAGACCTGCCCGACGCTGATGACGTTCGGGTCGGCGATGCAGTTCGCCTGCGCCAGCGTATTGGCATAGGTGCCGTAGCGCTCGGCGATGCGAGCGAGCGCGTCGTTGGGCTGGACGGTATAGGTCAGCTTCCAATCCTTGCGCGGTTCGCAGCCGGGCGTGCCGGTCGGCGTGGGCGATCTCCAGCCCATTCAAGCCGGGGATCGAGACCGACAGGTCGAGCGTCGGTCGTCGGCGTGACGGTCGGCGTCGGCGAAGGCAGCGGCGTCAGCGTGGGCGGCTCGAAGGTCGGCGGCGGCAGCAGCGTGCGCGAGGGTGTCAGCGAGGGCAGCGGCGTCGAGGGCGGGATGGTCTCGGTGGCGGTCGCGGCGTTCTGGAACAGGATCGGCTCGGACTGCGGGTGGTTCGCCTGAAGCGTGCAGGCGCTCGCCAGCAGGGCGAGGACGCACAATCACGATGCGTTTTGTAGGGGCGCGGCACGCCGTGCCCCTACGTGACAATATTCTTTTCATGGCATGATTTCCTTTTGCGTCTCGTGCGGGGCAAGCCGCCCGTCGAGCAGGTCGTAGGCGGTATCGACGTAATGCGGCGACCATCGGGTCGTGCGAGACGATCAAAAAGGTCGTGCCCTGCGCGCTGGCGACCGCCTCGAACAGCGCCAGAATCCGGCGGGCGGTGCGCGAGTCGAGTCCGCTGGTCGGCTCGTCGGCGAGGATCAGCGCGGGCTGAAGCGCCAGCGCGCGGGCGATGGCGACTCGCTGGCGCTGACCGCCGCTCAACTCGTCGGGGACGTGATCCGCCCACGCCGTCAAGCCGACGGCGGCGAGCGCGGCGGTCGCTCGTTTGCGCCGCTCGAAATAGCCGATCCCCGGCAGCCGCAGCGCCAGATCGACGTTTTCGTAGGCGCTGTAGGTCGGCATCAGCGTGTAGCTCTGGAAGATGAAGCCGATCTGCTTGCGGCGCAGCTTGGCGCGCTGGCGGTCGCTCATGCGCAGGATGTCGGCGTCGTCGATGCGGATCGACCCGGCGTCGGGGCGATCCAGCGCGCCGATCAGGTTGAGCAGCGTCGTCTTGCCGCTGCCGGACGGTCCGTAGAGCGCGACCCGCTCGCCCGCCGCGACCGCCAGATCGACACCGCGCAGCACGCGCACGATCCCCTCGCCGGAGCCGAACGAGCGCTCGACGCCCTGCACGACGACGCGCGGATGCGGCGCTTTGCCGTTGCTGCTCACGATTTCACCCGGCGGCGCAGCGGCAGACGCAAGCGGTGCTTTCGTTCCGGCGGCGCATCCTGCGGCACGAGATCGCCGAATCCGGCGTCCTCGTCGGCGTCGGTTTCGGGACGCAGCAGCACACCTTCAGGGCGGATTTCGACGGCGATGCGTCGCGCATCGGCAAGCTGCGCGCGCACCGCGTCGGGTAGGCGGATCCGCCCGACATCGTCTAGCGCGGGCGCTTCTTCGTCGGCGTGCGACAAATCTTGACCGAGCGCGCCGTCACGCAGCGTCAGCACGCGGTCGGCGTAGCGGGCGATTGCGAGGTCGTGCGTGACCATCAGGATCGTCAGCCCATAGCGCTGGCGCAGCGATCGCCAGCAGGTCGAGCACCTGCACCCCGCTGGCGCGATCCAGCGCGCCGGTCGGTTCGTCCGCCAGCAGGAGCGGCGGATTGTTCGCCAGCGCGACGGCGATAGCGACGCGCTGCTGCTGCCCGCCGGAGAGCGCCTCCGGCTGCTTGTGCAGGTGATCGCTCAAGCCCGACCGCTTCCAGCAGTTCGCGCGCCTGTTTGCCCCGCTCGCCAGAACGGGACGCCCGCCAGCATCATCGGCAGCGCGACGTTGCGGAGCGCCGAGCGGTGCGCCAGCAAATTCCTGCTGACCGACTGCCACAGGAAGCCGACCCGGTGCAGGCGATAATCCGCCAGCGCCCGCCCCTTGAGTTCGAGCAGGTTGCGCCCGTCGACGATCAACTGTCCGGCGGTCGGCGTATCCAGCCCGCCGAGCAGGTTGAGCAGCGAGCTTTTGCCCGCGCCGCTCGGTCCGATGATGGCGACGAACTCGCCCTCGTCCATCTCGAAGTCGATTCCGCGCAGCGCGACCAGTTCGTGCCCGCCAACGCGGTAGACCTTGACGATCCGGTGACAGCGATATGTAAGCGCTCATTGCCCGATCACCACGTCGCCTTCGTTCAAGCCGCTGACGATCTCGACGCGGTCGTCGGTCTGCAAGCCGATCTCGACGTCGACGCGGCGCGGGCCGTCGGGCGTCTGCAAGACGACGAACGTCCGGCTCTGGAAGGTGCGGATCGCGGCGGGCGGCAGCCAGAGCACGTCGTGGCTGACTTCCAGCGGCATCTGCACGTCGATCAACTGCCCCTCGGTGACGTCCGGCAGGGTCGCGGCGATGCGGGTGGTCTGGTCGGCGTCCTGAGCGCTGAGCGGCAGGCGGCGGACGATACACTGCACGGCGGTATCCGGCTGGTTAACGACCTGACAGACTCCGATCATGCTCACGCTGAGGCGCTGGGCGTCGGCGAAGGCGAGGCTGGCAATCGCCTCCTTCGGGTCGGGTCGCCCGATGGTGATCACGGTCTTGTAGGCGGTCACCGAGTCGCCCGGCGCGATGGTCACGTCCAGCACTACGCCGTCGGTCGGGCGCATAGAGCGACGACTGGGCGATCTTGGCGTTGATCTGATCGATGTTCAACTGCGCCGACTGCACCGCGTCGGACGTGCCGCCGCTGGCGGCGTTCTGCTGCGCCTTCTGCAAATTGAGTTCCGCCTGAATCACGCTGTTCTGCTGCGTCTTGATCTGCGCCTGCGCGTTGTTGTAGCTCTGCGCGGCGGCGTAATAACTGTTCTGCGCCGACCGCAGGCTGTTCTGCGCCGAGAGAAGCTGCTGATACGCCCCATCGACGGCCGAGGCGGCGCCCGCCGCTTCGGGGTGGCTGACGGCGTTGTCGTAAGCGCGCTGCGCGTTGTCGACCGACTGCTGCGCCGACTGGATTTGAAGCTGCGCCGACGACACCGACGTCCATGGCAGGTTGTTCTGCGCGTTTTGCAGGCTGAGGTGGGCGTTCGCCAGCGCGATCTCGGCATCGGCGACCGAGCCGACGCTGGTATCGGCGCTCGACTGCTCGCTCGCCAGCGCCGATTGCAGCGAAAGCTGCGCCGAAGCCAACTGATTTTCGAGATCGCTGATCTGGAGATCCGCCATCAGGTCGCCCGCCGAGACGGTATCGCCCCGCCGCACGTTGACGCGCCGCACCGCGCCGCCGACCTCGAAGGCAAGCTGCTCCTGATCGCGCGGCTCCCAGCGCCCGCTGAAGTCGAAAATGTCCTCCACGTCGCCGCGCTGGACGACGTAGGTCGGCGCGGCGACGGCGGGCGCGGTCGGGATTGGCGTGGAGGTCGGCGCTTGCTGCGGGTTCTCGCCGGAGCAGGCAGCAAGCAGCAGAAGCAGAAGAATGCCACAGAACCCCTCAACCCTCAACCCCTTCTCTCACGCAAGCGGGGAGAAGGGGAGTCACTTGCTTCTTCTTGTAGGCATGAGATGAAACCAAGATCGTTTCGCTCTCTGCTCAATTTTATGCCTGCGCTGAACCC
>CAWKDY010000028.1:0-32664 GCA_963848465.1 uncultured Chloroflexia bacterium
AGGAAACGTCTATGTCGATGACTCTCCGGGTTGCCGGTCGCAGCCCGTTAAGCGGCATCTACAAGCCCTCCGGCAACGCGAAGCCGCTCAAGCGCTGCTCGCAGCCGCCCTGCTCACCGAAGCACCGGTCACGCTGCGCAATATGCCGCGCACGCTCAGCACGACCGCCATGATCGCCATCGCCGGGAGCTTGGGCGCGGCGCTAGATTGGGACGGCGATGCTCTAACCATCAGTGGCGCGCAGATCACCCGGCGCACGCTGGCGCAAGCCGACACCGACGCGACCGTCGGCGCGCTGATGTTCATCGCCCCCATGCTGATCCAGCGGCAGCACGTCCGCCTCGAAATCGACTTTCCGCTCAACCGCATCCGCACCCATCTAGAAGCGCTGCGCGATCTCGGCATCGACACCGTCAGCAGCAGCGGCGCGGTCGAGTTCAAAACATCTTCATGGGATAGCAAAGACGTGGTGCTCACCCAAGCGAGCGTCACCGCGACCGCGCTGGTCATGATGCTGGCGGCGCGCTTGGGCAAGACGACCACCATCCACAATGCCGCCTGCGAGCCGCACATTCAGGAATTGGGACATCTGCTGACGGCGATGGGCGCCCAGATCGACGGCATCGGCTCGAACGTGCTGCGCATCAGCGGCGTGGATGAACTCGGCGGCGCGGACGTGACCATTGGACCCGATCATGTCGAAGCCGCCAGCGTCGCCGCGATTGGCGCGTTGTCAGGCGGGCGCATCCAGATCGAGGGCATTCGCGCGGCGGACATGCGCGTGATCGCTAAGATTTACTGGCGGCTCGGCATTCAGCTTGACGTGGACGAAGCCGCGATCTTCGTCCCCAAGCAGGGTACCCTGAGCATCTCCAGCCGTGAAGAAGATGTGGACTCCTCGATTGAGACCGCGCCGTGGCCCGGCTTCCCGTCCGATCTGGTCGCCATCGCCACCGTGATTGCGACACAAGCGCGCGGCACGTCGCTCATTCACGAGAAGCTGTTCGCCAACCGCTTGCTGTTCGTGGACAAGCTCAAGGCGATGGGCGCGCAGATCGTGCTCTGCGATCCGCACCGGGCGATTGTGATCGGCTCGACGCCGTTACACGGCATCTACATGGACACGCCCGATGTGCGCGCCGGGTTGGGCATGCTGGCGGCTGCCCTCACCGCCGACGGCGAGTCGGTCATCGACAACGCCCAAGCCATCGAACACACCTTCGAGGGCGTGCTCGGCAAGCTGCAAGCGCTCAACGCGAAGATCACGATTGAATGAAGCCAGCGGAAGTAAGTTTCACCGAGATCGCGGGCATTCGCACGGCGGAACTGATTCTATCGTCGGACGATGGTAGGGGAAGGCAACCTGCGGTTGCACCGCGCCAAGCCCCTACCAACGCTATTCTCATGCTGCACGGCTGGGGCGCGAGCCTCAAGCTGATGCAGCCGCTCGCTGAACGGCTCAACGCGCTCGGCTATGAGGTCTACAGTTTCGACTTCCCCGGCTTTGGTGAGAGCGATCCGCCGCCGACGGCATGGAGCGTCGCTGACTACGCGAAGTTCGTAATCGCCTACCTGGACGCGCACGGGCTGGATCGGGTTTCGCTCTTCGGGCATTCGTTCGGCGGGCGTGTCAGCTTGATCCTCGGCGCGGACTACGCGACACGGATCGACAAGATCGCTTTAGCGGATGCGGCGGGCGTGCCGGAGAAAAAGTCAGGCTCAGCCGACGTTCGCCTCAAAACCTACAAAGCGATCCGCGATGGGCTGTACGGCATCGGCGCAAAAGCCGTCGCCGACAAGCTGCGCGGCTGGTACAACCGGCGCTACGGCTCGGCGGATTTCAACGCCGCCAGCGGCGTCCTGCGCGAAACCTTCGTCAAGGTCGTCAACGAGGACTTGCGCCCTTATGCGGCGCGGGTGCAGGTGTCAACCTTGCTCTTTTGGGGCGACAAAGACGAAGATACGCCGCTCTGGCAGGGGCGTGAACTCGAAGCGCTGATCCCCGACGCCGGGCTGATCGTCTACGCGGGCGCGGGGCATTACAGCTATCTCGAACGCCTCGCCGACACCGCCAAAACGCTCGATTATTTCTTAAAGCAGGGAGAATAGCGATTAGCTCCTAGCCATTAGCTTTAGCGAACCGAATGCGCAAGTTATCTGACCTCACCCCGCTGCCCATCGCTTGGCTCCCCCTCTCCATGCAATGGAGAGGGGGTTGGGGGGTGAGGTTTCGGGTGAAGCAAAAGAAATATGCACTTCGGTTTTAGCTCATTGCTGACCGCTGAAAGCTGATAGCTTACTACCATGACCAACTTACTTCTCTTTATCATCGCCTTCATCTGGCTGATCGGCGCGTGCTTGCGGGTCTATCGGCAGGCGCGCTTCTACCAGATCGAGGAATACATGAGCGGGCGCTATCTGCGCTGGCTGCTGGCAGATCGATCCCGCTGGCTGCCGAGCCGCCCTGCCCTCGCCGGCGTGATCGGCGTGGCGCTCGCGGTCGTGCTCTCCGAAGGCGGCGCGACCGTCCCGACAGTGATCGCCATCGCCGCCGCATTGATTGCCGTCTACCCGCCTGACGAGGGCGAGATCAAGAAGAGGTTCCGCGCCACTCCGCGCGCGAAACGGCTGCTGGGCGCGTCCTTCGCGTCGCTGATTGTCGTCGGCGTGCTCCGCTGCTGGCTCGCCAACCAGATCGACTTGGGCAGCTTGCAGCCCGCGCTGGTCGGCGCGCTCGGCTTGCTGCTGTTCTTGATCGCCCCACTGGCGCTGGTGGTCGGCAACCTGCTGATGGCTCCGGTCGAAGCCGCCTTCCGGCGCAGTTTCGTCAATCGAGCACGGCGCACGCTCCAAGCCGTCAATCCGGTCGTGATCGGCATCACCGGCAGTTACGGCAAGACCAGCACCAAAAGCTATCTCGCCCACATCCTCAACGGGCGTTATCACGCTTACCCCACACCCAAGAGCTACAACACGCTGATGGGCGTTTGCCTCGCCATCAACAACAACCTCGCCGACGACCACAGCATCGACTACTTCATCGCCGAGATGGGCGCTTACGTCCCCGGCGAAATCGAGCAGATTTGCGACCTCGTCCAGCCTTCGATTGGCATTCTGGTCGAGGTCGGTCCGCAGCACTTGGAGCGCTTCGGCTCGCTCGAAGCGATTGCCACCGCCAAGTACGAATTGATCAAGGCGCTGCCGCCCGATGGCGTCGGCGTGTTCAACCTCGATAACCCCCACATCCGCGCGATGGTCGAGCGGAACTATCCGCAGACGCGCCTGACTATCAGCCTCGACTCCGCGAGCGACGCGCGCTTCGTCGCCTCTGATGTGAGCGAGTCGCTGGAAGGGCTGCGCTTCACCGTCACCGACCGCGAAAGCAACCAGAGCGAGGCGTTCACGACGCCGCTGCTCGGTCAGCACAACGTGACCAACATTCTGCTGGCGACCGCTGTCGCCGTCCACGAGGGCATGTCCCTCAAAGAGATCGCGCTGCGCGTGCGCACACTCCAGCCCGCCGAAAGCCGCTTGACCCGACAGGTCTCAACGCAGGGGATCACCATCATCAATGACGCCTACAGCGCTAACCCGGTCGGCGTCGTTCACGCCTTGCGCGTGCTCTCGCTGCACCAAAGCGGACGCCGCCTGCTGATCACGCCGGGGATGGTCGAACTCGGCGACCTGATGGCGAGCGAGAATCACAAGCTCGGCGAGATTGCCGCGCAGCACGCCACCGACGTCATCCTCGTCGGCGCGCAGCAGACCGCACCGATCAAGGCGGGATTGCTGGCAGCCGGATTCCCCGAAGACCGCTTGCAAGTCGTCGCTACGCTAGCGGAGTCGGTCGCGTGGTACCGGCAAAATCTGCATTCCGGCGACACGGTCATGTTCCTCAACGATCTGCCTGACACCTATGCGACTTGAGAGTGTATAGAGAGTACCAAGTCATGCAGTTTGGGTCGGATGAGGGACGGAAATGACGTTTGCTGAATCGGGTTTAACGCTGATCGCCGGAATCTTGATGGTCGCGGCGCTGCTGCTGTCGGTGCTGCCCTTCCTGCCCGGTCCATTCGTTTTGTGGGCGATCAGCCTCGTCTACGGCATCCTGACCAACTTCCAGCACTTGACGCCCCTATCGATGGTCGTCATCACGCTGCTGATGCTGGTCGGCACGACCAAAGACATCTGGATGCCAATTCTGGGGATGAAGACTTACGGCGTATCGTGCAGCACCGCGCTCGGCATGATGCTCGGCGGCGTGATCGGCACCTTTGCGATCCCCGTGCCAATCGTCGGCACGCTGATCGGGGCGATTGTTGGCGCGGTCTTGCTGGAACTGCTCAACGTCGGCGAAATGCGCCGCGCCCTGCAAGCGGGTGGCGTCGCGCTCAAGTCGTTCCTTCTGGGGATGCTCACCGAGATCGGCTTCAACCTGCTGATCGTCGCTGTCTTCTTCGGCAGTCTGCTGCTCACACGCTAGGCAACAAAAAAGACCCGGATGGGTCTTTTGATGGCGACGGTTGGACTTGAACCAACGACCTATGCGTTATGAGTGCATCGCTCTGACCGACTGAGCTACGTCGCCAAATAGAAAGTAGCGGGGGTAGGATTCGAACCTACGACCTCCGGGTTATGAGCCCGACGAGCTGCCACTGCTCTACCCCGCATCATGTCATGAATAATATCAGCCACTCCCCTGAGTGTCAACGGTGAGTTTACTCGGTTTAGGCAGCCTGTTGAAAAGAACGCCGTCATATCGAGTATCTCTCAGCATTTGCGCTCTCCCCTCCCTGAAGTCGGGGAGGGGATGGGGGTGGGGTCAGCTTTTCCCTATCTATGATCGGCATTTCACAGATCACCCGCCAGCCGCATTTAGAGGGGTAACTTCCTCAAGATCTGCCGATCAAGCCGTGAATTACGGGCAAGATTCCGCTATAATATACGAACTGACGTTCGATCAGAAAGCGCAAACTCATATGCCACCGTTTGAACTGGTATCCGAGTTCCAGCCGACGGGCGATCAGCCCACCGCGATTGCCGAGTTGGTCGAGGGGCTGAACAAGGGTTATCACGACCAAATTCTGCTCGGCGCGACCGGCACCGGCAAGACCTTCGCCATCGCCGAGGTCATCCAGCAGGCTCAGCGCCCGACGCTGATCCTCGCCCACAACAAGACGCTCGCGGCGCAGCTTTACTCCGAGTTCAAGGAGTTCTTCCCGCGCAACGCGGTCGAATACTACGTGAGCTACTACGACTATTATCAGCCGGAATCGTATGTGCCGCGCCACGACCTTTACATCGAGAAACAGACCGACATCAACGAGCAGATCGAGCGGCTGCGCATCGCCGCGAAAGCCGCCCTGCTCTCGCGCAAGGACGTGATTATCGTCGCCTCGGTCTCGTGCATTTACGGAACGGGCGATCCCCAGACGTGGGCGAACTCGATCCTCGAAGTCCACGTCGGCGGTGAAGTCCGGCGCGAGACCATGCTGCGCCGTCTGGTGCAGATTCAGTACGCCCGCAATGACATCGACCTCGCGCCGGGGACGTTCCGGGTGCGCGGCGATGTGCTCGAAGTCTACCCGCCCTACGAGAACAGCGCCTACCGGATCACGCTGTTCGGCGACACCATCGAGAAGATCGTCGCCTTCGACCCGCTGACCGGCGAGCTGCTGGCGCATCACGAGAGCGTCGTGATCTTCCCGCAGCGCAGTTCATGGCGGACGACGCCAAACTCAAGCAGGCAATCCACGACATCGAGCAAGAACTCGACCAGCAGATCGCCTTCTTCAAGCGCGAGGATAAGTACCTCGAAGCTCAGCGCATCGAGCAGCGCACGCGCTACGACCTCGAAATGCTGCGCGAGATGGGTTATACCTCCGGCATCGAGAACTATTCGCGCCACCTCGACCAGCGCGCGCCGGGAACGCCCCCTTGGACGATGGTCGATTACTTCCCCAAGGACTTCCTGCTCGTCATCGACGAGAGCCACATGACACTGCCCCAACTGCGCGGCATGTACAACGGCGACCGCTCGCGCAAAGAGACGCTGGTCGATTACGGTTTCCGGCTGCCCAGCGCCATCGACAACCGCCCGCTGCGCTTCGACGAGTTTCGGGAACGCATGGGACAGACCATTTACACCACCGCCACGCCCGGACCCTACGAGCGCGAGATCGCCGACCAGATCGTCCAGCAGATCATCCGCCCGACCGGAGTAGTCGATCCGCAGGTCAGTGTGCGCCCGACGACCGGGCAAATCGACGACATGCTGCAAGAGATTGCGCGGCGCGTCAAGAACGGTCAGCGCGTGCTGGTGACGACCTTCACCCAGCGGATGGCGGAAGAACTCGCCGGCTACATCAACGAGATGGGCATCAAGGCGCATCACCTCCACGCCGAGATTCAGACCATCGAGCGCATCGAAATCCTGCGCGACCTGCGCCTGGGCATCTACGACGTGGTCGTCGGCATCAACCTGCTGCGCGAGGGCATCGACCTGCCCGAAGTCTCGCTGGTGGTGATCCTTGACGCCGACAAGGAAGGCTTCCTGCGCTCCGAACAGGCGCTGATCCAGAATCATCGGGCGAGCGGCGCGCCACGTCGAGGGGCAGGTGATCATGTACGCCGACCATATGACCGACTCGATGAAGCGGGCGATTGACGAGACCGACCGCCGCCGCGCGATTCAGGAAGCCTATAACACCGAGCACGGCATCACGCCGACCAGCATCGTCAAGCAGGTGCGCGACCTGACCGACCGGGTCAAGGGGCAGATCGCGCCGGAGTACGTCCCGGCGGACGGCGAGATCACCGCCGCCTCGCTGCCGAAGGACGAACTGCACCGGCTGATCAAGGAGCTGGAAAACGAGATGAAGTCAGCGGCGAAGTCGCTCGAATTCGAGAAAGCCGCCATGCTCCGCGACCAGGTCATCGAACTCAAAGGCGTGCTAGCGGAGAAAGATCCCGCTGGCATGTTGATGGGGTAAATGGCGGTATGACAAATGGGGCGAACCTATGAAGTTCGCCCCACCTGGATTTCTAGCAAAGGCATAAGCGATGCTCACCCGTCTGCGGATCAAGAACTGGCGCAGTATCAAAGAAGAGGCAATTGCTTCACCACTCCGATCACGGTGCTCATCGGCGCGAACTCTCCGGGAAAAGCAACATTATCGAAGCATAGTGTTTTTACGTGACGATGATAAGCAGAAAATTCGCCAGTACTTTTAGTGCACGGGGTTGGCAGACAATTACGACATTGGGAGTCAGCAAAAGATGAGCCTGTAGAGATAGCAATCTCCTAGAAGCTCCAAAGTAAGGCGTACAGTTGAAACATGATCTGCAAGAGCAATTCGATGAGATAGGTTTCCGGGCGAACCAGAAATTTGCCGATGCTGCGATACACCAATGCTAGAGGTCATCGCGGGTTCTGCCTCCGTCATGTCTACAATATGGTGGATCGCTCACAAGTTGATCTATCGGATCTGGGTCTGTCAGCATTTCGGCGTGATAGACAATTAAAGATATGCCAACAGACAGCTCAGCTCGTTTAAGCAGCGGCGGCAATTGCTAACTGACGGCCGCTCATCCTAACCTGAGACAATGAGTGTGAAAGCACAATGACCTTGCCATAATCGATGACGATTAGGTGGAGCTTGAAGCCACAGAACCAACCGAGCTGAACATTGACCCCGAGATGCCAGTTTAAGGAAGACTTTGTTGCCGACTAATCCGTCGTTTGTGGAAGACTCGCAGTGGGGTTAAATCGACGAAGGCGATCAAGGAGCAACGTCCTCAGACGAGCTTCGCCATATGCTTTTCCACAACAGCATGAAAATACGCGGCGAACAACGTCAGAAAACGGCTATAGCTGACCAATTCAGGCAAAGCGTTGCGCAACTGAGGCTGGATTTGACTGCGTATAGTAGCTCTTGCAATCTCCATAACCCGATTGACGGCACCGAATCCTAATCGTCATGATTTCTGCTGTCACATAATGCCGGTTATCGTCCTTAGTCACCCGCGCTGTTGGCAGTTGTCGAATTTGCACTGTAGGCAAAATTGTATTACGACGGATCATGAAATGAGTGTAGTAGTGACTAGCCATGTCCAGCACGATGTCAAGTTATTTGCGCTCCACTTCGAGAGGTCAAACACGCCGACCGTAAGGAGTGTATCGTGGTTCACGCCAGAGGTCGCCACTTTTGGAGCGAAGCGGGCGCGTGAACGGGGATCGGCAAACAGCGCTTCAGGTTCCGTATAGAGCGTAATGATCGGAATCCTTAACCTTCACGAGGATCGCTCGATTGAACAGCGTACCGAAGCAATTCTGGCCGAAGTTAGAATGGCAACGAAACCATATCGCACACGAACTCCACCGAATATTCAGTAAAACTGTTCGTATTAATCATCTCACATCCAGAGCAACAATGGTACGCGTGTGTTACCTCGTACTTGCCCGTCAAGAAAAGGCTGTACTGGGCAGAAACACGCGCAGCCAGGATCGAAATCATCTGAGGCGCGGGCAGCCAGATTCCCATTCATGACCTAATACGGAAGCGACAGTTGTCTGAGGTAAATTCGACCGAGCCGTCGGGGTTTGGCGCAAGCAGAGCGGTCACTCACGCTGAACCGCGAATGATCGATTAGCCACGTCATGAAATTCTATTCCGCGTTGGAATTGTAGGTGCAAAATTTCCTGCAGTACAAAGATACGAGCTGGTCTTATCTCGGGCGGAAACTACCCATTGCCGACATTGACAAAAACACAATCTTCTATATCCATCCAGCATTTTGGAAAGCCCTTGCAATACGACCCATAAATACGTGACAGACGCCAATTCGAATATAGCAGATTACAATTTGCATCCTGAAAGTCGACATGTGCTTCTACACATTCCCTTTCCTTTCCGCCCGCCCTGCCGCGAGATCGTGCGCTTCGCGGATGTACTGCTTCGTCCGTTCCTCGTTCTCGCCTGCCGGATTCAGGATGCAGATGAAATTCTGCTTGGCATAATGTGGATGCGGCAGAAACACGTTGATCGCCGTGAAGTCGATCCCCTCAATTTCCCTGTCACCAAACAGCGCATCGAACGTCTTGCGACCGACGCCAATATTGATGCGATACACCCCTTCCCGGCTCAAATTCGACACGCGTCGTACTCGTTATCCGAGTCGGCAATCGACACGAACGGCACCATGTGATCGTCGCCGACGAAATACATCGCGTAGCCGTAACTGTCCTCGCGCTGAACATCCTCCAGCGCCGCGACGAATGCTTCGACCTCGTGTTGGTTCATAAGACTCTCCTCTGGAAATTCATAAAATGGCAGTCCTATAATGTCATCGGCACGTCATCTGTGATTGCAAAGCAGCAAAAAGGGACGTCGCCGTCCCCTCATGCCTGCCTGATTACTTGGTTTGTCTCCCCCTCTCCATGCAATGGAGAGGGGGCTGGGGGGTGAGGTTATTCGAAGACGAACCAGCAATATTGATTGCGCAACCGCTGGTCGTCGAGCACCAGTTCGCGGATTTCGTCAGGAAGCTGCTCCCGCTGCCACTGACACTCCAGCCGACCCGCCTCCATCCGTTCAGCGTCAGGAGCCGCCGCCCGTGCCGCCCGGATCGCGTAAGCGGCTGCTCCCAGTTCGTGAGCGGCTACGTGCGCCACCGCCGCCGCTTGTCCCGCCGCGTAAGCCGCTTCCCTCGCCGCACCCTTCAAATTTCTGGCAGCGCCCATCGCGTGCCCGCCCGCAGCGCGAGCTTGCATCATCGGTGTCTCTCCCCGAACCCAAGCTCGCGCCCGCTCAATCGCGTTGCGCGGACGGTCGTCGTCGGGCTGAGCTTCCTCGAAGTAAGGCAGAACGTGCTGCGCGCAATCCGCCGCCCACACCGCCAGCAGGCGATGATCGGCGTCCGCTAGCGTGCCGCCACGCCGCACAGTAATCAATCGAGGATCGCGGACAGGGCTAAAAATCATTGATCCACCCAACTATTCTTGGCTTATGACTGACTATATGCCCTATCCTGCCGCCAGCGTGACGATGCACCGACCGCCAGCACGAAAAAGCGCGAAGGGGGTTCCTTCACGCTAG
Organism: uncultured Chloroflexia bacterium; assembly: GCA_963848465.1. GTDB lineage: Bacteria > Chloroflexota > Anaerolineae > Aggregatilineales > Phototrophicaceae > Flexifilum. Next base: position 10,098 of record CAWKDY010000028.1, read on the forward strand.
GGAATGCATCATCACGACATCTTCTGGCGCAACATGAGGGTGTTCAACCATCGCTGCTGCGTTGAGCATGGGTCAAAGTCTGACCACTTACTCTAGAAGCGGACGAAGGCACTCTCCCCTCCCTGAATTCGGGGAGGGGTCGGGGGTGGGGTCATCCCTACACCATGAACTGACCGTCTTTGTAGAACAACTCGCCATCGACGTAGATTTCGCTGTCGTGGCGCATGTCACAGATCATGTCCCAGTGGATGCTGCTCTTATTGACGCTGCCGGTATCGGGATAGCCCGCGCCCAGCGCGATGTGCACCGTCCCGCCGATCTTCTCGTCGAACAGGATGCTGCCGGTGAAGCGGTCGATGCCGAAGTTGGTGCCGAAAGCGAACTCGCCCAAATAGCGCGAGCGATCGTCGGCGTCGAGCATCGAGTACAACAGTTCCTCGTTCTTGCCCGCCTGCGCGTTGATCACCTTGCCATCCTGAAACTTGAGTTCGATGTTCTCGACCGCCCGCCCCTGCACAATCGACGGGAAACTGGCTTGATACCAGCCGTTGACCGAATCCTCGACCGGACCCGTGAAGATTTCGCCGTCGGGCATGTTACGTTCGCCCTGCGCGTTGATGAAGGTGCGCCCCTCAATCGACAATTCGAGGTCGATATTCGGTCCCTTCAGGCGAACATTCTTCTTGCCCTTCAGCCAGTCGATCTTTTTCTGCTGCATCGCGCCGAGCTTCATCCACTCCGCCACCGGATCAGCTTTGTCGGCGAAAGTCGCGCCGAAGACGAACGCTTCGTATTCTTCGAGGCTCATGCCTGCTTCTTGGGCGCTGCCCTCGGTCGGGAACAGCGTGCCGACCCACTTCATCTCGCCTTCAGCCGCGCGCCGCATCCGCGTCGCCAGCCAGCCGCTCCGCGCCGACTGAATCTTTTGCAGTCGCTTGGGATCGACGTTGGTCATCGCACGGGTGTTCGGGGACGCCGTGCAGCGGATGTAGACGTCTGCCTTGTCGTAGTAGAGCGACTGCGCCGGGTCAAGCCACGCCATTTGATCGTCATTCGCCAGCCGCGCGAATTCACGGGTGAGCGTATCGTCGGTCAGCATCAGCGAGGGATTACCGCCCGCCTTGACCACCTGCTCATAAACGGCGCGCACCAGCGGCAGCGCTGCCACGTCACCCAGCACGCCGACCCACTCGCCCGGCTGCACTTTGGTCGAGTAGTTGACGAGAATGTTCGCTAAATTATCAACCCGAGGATCACGCATTTGATCTACCTTTCAGCTTTTAGCAATGAGCAAATGGCTGTTAGCTTGCACCATGCATCCGACCAGTCAAGCAAAGTTTTTCTCCCCTCTCCCCGCTCGCGTGGGAGAGGGGTCGGGGGTGAGGGGCTGAATGCTGATGTATTCTATCCCGCGAATTCGCCCCAGCGCCACAGACCGCCGACCATCGTCGCGACGACTTTGGTTTCGAGGATTTCGGCGGGCGCGCTGCTGTACAAATCGCGATCCAGCACGACCAGATCGGCGAGGAAACCGGGCGTGAGCCTACCGAGACGGTCGTCCATGCCCGCTGCGTAAGCCGCGCCAATCGTGTAGCCGCGCAGCGCCTCGTCGATGGTCAGCCGTGCCGCCGGATTCCAACCACCAGTGGGCGATCCGTCGGCGCGCTGCCGCGTGACCGCCGCGTGAATCCCGATCAGCCCCCCCATCGGCTCGACCGGCGTATCCGACCCGAACGCCACCACCACCCCGCGATCCAGTTGCAAGCGCGGGTTGTACGAGTACGCCGCCCGCTCGCCCCAATAGCGATCCGCCATCAGATAGTCGCTGGTCGCGTGGATCGGCTGCATCGAGGCGATCACGCCGAGTTCCGCCAGCCGGTTCACGTCGTCGGGGTGGATCAACTGAACGTGCTCGATCCGGTGACGCCGCGTCGAACGCGGCTCTCCCCGCGCGGCTTCCTCGTGCCGTACCTGCTCGTAAACGTCGAGCACGTCGTGGACCGCCCGGTCGCCGATGGCGTGGATCGTCGAGGCGAAGCCGCCCGCGCTCGCGCGGCTGACCAGTTCGACCATTTCTTCCTTGTCGGCGACGACAATGCCGAGGTTCTCCGGCTCGCCCTCGTAGGGCGCGATCATGGCGGCGGTGCGCGGACCAAGCGCGCCGTCGGCGAAAATCTTCAGCCCGCCCAACCGAATCCAGTCGTCGCCAAAGCCGCGCCGCAATCCGGTTTCGAGCACCGCGTCAAGATATTTCTTGTTGAAGTTCTTGACCACCCGCAAGCCGAGATCGCCCCGTTCGCGCATGACTTGGAGTGCCGCGAAACATTCTTGGTCATCGAAGTCGTGGATGCCGGTGATGCCCAGCGAGTGCGCGACTGACTGCGTGTGCTTCATCTGCCCTGCCAGCGTTTCGGCTGTCGGCGCTGGGATACGCTGCTTGACCAGCGCCATCGCCGAAGGTTCGACCAGCAAACCGGTCGGCGCTCCGGACGCATCGTGCGCGATCTCGCCGCCATCGGGATCAGGCGTGCTGGCGTCAATGCCGCACAGCCGCAGCGCCACGCTGTTGACCCATCCGGCATGGCAGCTCCGTGATTGCAGAAATACCGGGTTATCCGGCGTGATAGCATCGAGATCCGCCGCCGTCGGGAAACGGCGGTCGTCCCAATCATCCTGCGCCCAGCCGTAACCCGTGATCCACGCTCCCGCCGGAGTCGCCGCCGCCCGCGCCGCGACTCGCTCGACCGCCGCCGCGCGACTCGGCAGGTTGTAAAGCTGCACCGTATGCAGCATCTCGGTCGTCATCTCCCAGTGAACGTGCGCGTCGGTCATGCCGGGGACGACCCAGCGTCCACCCAGATCGGTGAGTGTGGTTCTCGCTCCGGCGAGCGCGCGCACCTCGTCGTCGCTGCCAGCCGCGACGATCCGCCCGCCGCTGATCGCCAGCGCCGAAACCGTCGGCTGAGCGTCACTTAATGTACGAATGTGTCCGTTGTAAAGAATGGTGTCGATCAGTGTAGTAGGCACGATGCCTCCTAATGGGAAGCGCTTGGCACGAGAAAAAGGTGAGCGTCTTACCGCCTTACGGTGTTGCGCCCCTTCTCCATTGCATGGAGAGGGGGTTGGGGGGTGAGGTTAGAAGTCGGGCGTGGGGTAGCTTTTACTTTGCCGCCGCCAGCGCCGACTGCACTTCATCGAGCGTCGGCGCGCCGTCGAGCGTCGGGCGCGTAACCGCCCCTGCTCCCAACCGCGCCGCGACTTGCAGTGCCGCCTTGATGTCGTGCTTGAGCGCCGGAAGGCTCGCCAGCAGCGACGACGCGAATACGTCGCCCGCTCCGGTCGCCTCGACCAGATCGACTTGTGGCGTCGCGTAGTCGAAGGCTTCGCCCGCGTGATAATACGTCCCACCCCGTTCCGCCCGCGTGACGATCAGGTGCTCGACGTTGGCGGCGAACTCCTGCTCCATCTGCGGCGATTCGGTGATGTCTTCCTCGCTGAAAACCACGATGTTGATCGACTTGAGCACCGCCGGGTCGAACCAGCGCTTGAAGTGGACGCGCCCATCGGCATCCCAGCGTCGCAGCCAGCCTTGCAGCGTCAGCAGCACCGTCGCGTCTTTGAACTCGTGCGCGATCTGCGGGTCAATCTCCCCCGCAATCGGCGCGAGATGGACCAGCGGCGCGCCGCGAAACTTGTCCGGCAGGTCGGCAGCAGTGATCGGCGCGGCGACGCCGCGCACGTATTGAACCCGTCCGCTTGGGGTGTAGATATTCTCGTAAGTTGTCGTCTCGGCGGCGGGGATTGACGTGACGTCAGCGTAAGTCGTCAGCGCGTCGATCAGCGGATCGGCAGCGATGGCGCTGGTCAACAAAGCGACCCGTAAGCCAAAAGCTGCGGCGGTACGGGTCGCGTAAGAGACCGTCCCTCCCGGCAGGCGTCCCTGCGGGGTGAGGTCAGCGGTCATATGTCCGATCAGCAAATAATCCGGCGTCATGCCGTGTTACGCCTGCGAGCTGGGCACAATGGTCACTTTGCGCCCCGTGCCTTCGCCCACACTGCGCGTCACCACGTCAGTCCGCTCGCGCAGCGCCAGATGGATGATCCGCCGTTCGTGCGGCGGCATCGGCTCCAGCGTAACCGTCTGCTCGCGTTCGATGGCTTCGTCCGCCATCCGCAGCGCCAGCGCTTGCAGCGACTGCGCCCGCCGCGCCTTGTAGCCGCCAATATCGACCACCACTTCCGAGCGGCGTTGCAGTTCGCGGCTGGTGATCAAGCGCGTGATGTATTGCAGCGCCGCCAGCGTTTCGCCGCGCCGTCCGATCAAACGGGTCAGATTGCTGCCGATCACGTCGAGCACCCACGGCGCAGTCTCGTCCGGCTGATCACTGCGGGCGCGACGGACGGCAATTCGCCCGCGAATTTCCATTTTTTCCAATATTTCGCCCAGCACGACTTTGGCGATTTGCGCTTCTTCGTCCTGCTCGGCTTCAGGTGTTTCCTCAAGCTCCACCAGCACGCTGCCATCGTCCTCGCCAACTCCATAATCAGTCGCGGGCTTCAACTCGCGCGGCGGTGGTGCTTCTTCGCGTTGAGGGGCTTCGACCGGCACGGGCTTCACATAAGGCGCGGGCGAAGACGCAGCGGGAGCGACAGGAGCGGCGGGCATCGGCGGCGGCTTGGGAACGGTCAGCAGTTGCAAGCGGACTTTCGCCAACCGCGAGCCTAACCCAAACACGCCCCGGCTGGGTTCCTCCAGAACTTCAACCACCACTTCCGTCGGACCAACGCCGAGTTCCGCTAATCCTTTTGCAATCGCGTCCTCGACGTTGTCACCTGTCGTCTCTACAAATCTATTTTGACTCATCGACAGTTCCTTAAATAAAACGGATGCGCTGATCCGTGCGAATAAACCCTGTGATCGCGCACATGACTGCCTAGGGCACGGCTCGACCAGCGCCAATTCCGCCGCGTCCTAGGCAGGTATAACCAGCTTAGGTTAACCACAAGCTGCGCCGCTGCTTGCGCCGTTACTTCGCCTTGTTGATCTTCGGCGCGGACTTCTCGGTACCGTTGTTCGAAGTCTTGCCTTCGGGGCTGTCCCCGGCTTTGCCGACGACGACTTCGCGCTCAGCTTCGGCGGCGCGGGTCTTGGCGTTGGCTTGATCGACGAGGTCGCTTTGCCGTCGATCTTTTCCAGCGGCGGCAACGACGACTTCTTGCTCAAGCCGAAGACGCGGCGGAAATCCGCCTTGCCCATCAGCGCGTACTGCACAATGCCGATCACATTGGAAGCGATAAAGTAAATCGACAAGCCGACCGAGAACGACAGCGCGAAGAAACCGTACATCAGCGGCATGATCGTGCCCATCGACTGCGACATCGCCGCCGACTGATCCGGTTTGCCATCGGCGTTCGGCGTCGGCGCGGGCATCGTCACCCGGAACTGAAGCCACGTCGTCACCACCACCAAGATCGGCAGCAGCAGCGGAATGATCGTCAGCGGGCTGCTGATCGAGATCGCGCCGAGATTGGGCGCTTGCGACAGGTTCATGCCCAGCCACATATTCTCAATCGGCAGGACACTGCTCAAGCCCGGCACCAACAACCGACCGGACAGATTGAGCAGTTGCAGCGGCGTTGACGCCAGCGAGTGGATGATCAACTCGTACAGCGCGATCAAGATCGGGAACTGGATCACCATCGGCAGACAACCGCCCAGCGGGTTGATACCGTATTCCCTGTACATCCGCATCTGTTCTTGCGCCAGCTTCTCGCGGTCGTTCTTGTACTTCTCTTGCAGCTTCTTCAACTCTGGCTGAAGCTGCTGCATCGCCGACGACGAGCGTAACTGCTGTGCCGTCAGCGGGTACGTCAGCAAGCGGATCAGGATCGTAAAGATGATGATCGCCAGCACCATATCCCGGTTGAAGATGGAATACAGGAATGTCAGCAGTGTGACGAACGGATTGAGGATAAAATCCATACCAGTTACTCCTCAGACCCCATATACCCAGCGTCGTTCGCCCCGGTCAAGGGAAAACGCCACGAGTCGTTCTTCGTTTGCGAGCGTACTTACGATAATGAGCGGCTCACGGACCGTGTCATTCGGCTCAATTAAGAGGATGTCCGAAAGCACTTCACCAGCCATTGGGCGCTTGATCAATTCTTCGCCTGTTTCCAAACTCAACCAATACACGTTGTGATCGCGCGAACCAACGATGATTGTATCAGCCGTGACCAGCGGGGTCATGCGAATCGCGCCTTCGGCGACTTTCCGGCTCCACACTTCCTCGAAACTGCTGCCAGCATCACGCAGGGCATACAGCGAGCCGCCGAGGTCAGTCGCGTAGACCATGCCCCCGCGACCGCCGGAGCACCCCACACCCACTGGTTCGTCGTGAACTCGGCGGCAATCGTGCCGTCCAGGTTCACCTTGAAAAGCTTGCTCGCAAAACTGCCGACGTAAAGCACGCCATTGGCGTAGGTGGGCGTCGAGGCAATCGCGCCCTGCAAATCGTCATCCCACTTGACCGTCGCCGGTTTGCGCGTCCAGCGCGTACAGATGATGATTCATCTCCGAGACGTAGAGCGTATCCTCGATCAACAGCGGCGACGAATAGACGCCTTTCGCCTTGTCCGGGATAAACCGCCATTTTTCCGGAAATCGGTCGGGTCGAGCGCGATCACGCCGCCTTCGCTGAGGGGGACATAGAGGAAATTGTCGGTCAGCAGCGGGTTGGCGACGACGTGCCCCGGCAGGTCAACGCCATTGGGGTTGTCGATACTCCGCCCGCGCGACGTCGACTTCGAACAACTTCTTCTCGAACGCCGCCGTCAGCAGCGTCGTGTCGCTGATCTGCATCGGGCGGGTGTAAAAGTGCAGCGCCGGATTGCCCGACCCCTGCACCAGCCACGGGCGCGGGTTGCCGTCTGCGTCCACCCGTACTTTTCCTTCGGCGTCCCGCAGATCAACCGCCGAACCATCGGTCGGGTCGATTTGCACGATGCGATCCGAAAATGCAAACAGAATGTTGGGCGAATTCCCGATCAGACTGATATCACCCCAAGTTGAATCTGTGGGCAAGCCGACGCACGCGCCCGCTAACAAACCGATGACGATGATTGCGCCGTAAGTCCACAAACGCCTAAACAATGGCACAATAATCCATACTCCTCAATTACGGAACGGGGTCATAGCCACCGGGGTTCAGCGGATGGCACCGCGAAATGCGCTTGATCCCCAACCAGCCGCCCTTGAGCACGCCGTATTTCTCGACCGCCTGATAGGTATACACCGAACAGGTAGGTTCGAAACGACATGCCGAGGGCAAAGCGGGCGAGATGAAACGCTTATAGAAACGAATGAGTGCGAGCACAATCGTTTTCACAGGACACCCTCTTGAAACAACTCAGCCCGGCGAAACAGTTCATTTACTGTACGCACGTAGCTATCGAACGGTTGCTCCGCCAGCGGCTTCGCGGGCGATCAGGACAATATCGTGTCCCGGCTTGAGCTGGCGGTCAAGCGCACGCACGATTTCGCGCAGGCGCCGCCGCGTATGGTTGCGCGCAACCGCGTTACCAAGCTGCTTTCCGATGATGAACCCGTATCGGTTGTGCAACAACTCATTCTGCGTAAAACTCAGCACCATCAAAGGATGGCGCTGTACCACACCGACTTCGCGCAGGCGTTGGAAATCCTCAGACCGGCGCAGCCGCAAGTTACGCATCAATTAATGCGCGTTCCAGTTGATCTTCTTGACATGGATCGGCGTCACCGCAAGCTGGTGCCGTCCCTTAGCGCGACGCGCCTGCAAAACTCTCCGCCCATTCTTGGTCGCCATACGAGCGCGGAAACCATGAACGCGTGCACGCCGGCGAATTTTCGGCTGATACGTTCGTTTTGTCGACATTATGCTCTTTGTTCCTGCTTAAAAAGGTCGAAACACAAGGTATAAGTATAACTGAGCCGCAACACAGGGTCAACCCAACGTCTGGCAATGTACGCTTGCAATCCCGCCGTCATATAAAGTATAATTTCAGTCATGACCCTAGATCTAAAATGAATTTTGACTTTAGCGTTCGAACCATCCCCGCACAAAGCTACCGGAGGCGTTTACACTATATGCCGAGCCATCAATGGGCGCGTGATTTCCTTGTAACTGACGACGACGTTGAGACCCTCACGGGTATCCTCCTCGAACGGGAAATCCCCCTAAGTATCGACGAACTCGCGCGCACCCTCATCGAACAACGGTTGGAAGAACAAACAGCCGCAGCCCAGGAACGCTTCAAAGACGTTCACGTTTACAGACCCTCAGACTCTTACGAAGTTGGACAGACCGTGATGTTCCCGGCATTCGACCACGCTATGGCAAAGGTGATCGACCAGCGCGCGGGCGCGAATCCGGATTATGGCGACTTCAGGGTGATTCAAGTCGAATTCGAGGACGAGACCGTCCGTGAATTCGCCACCGATTTCAAAGGCGAGCACCATCTCGGCGACGAGCCAGCCGAAGCCCTGCTGCCCGGCATCCCCGATCTCGACGCCGAGCAAATTCTTCACGAAAACCGCGACTTAATCATCGAAAAGCTGACTGACAAACTCCATGAAACCGGCGATCTTGTCAGCGTAGCGGGCAAGTGGTTCTCGCGCGGGCTGATGCTCGACCTGAACGAGGGCTATCTGAACCTCGCCGAAGCGGTGCTCGACATCGCCGAGGGCGGTCCGCTGACGACCGAGGAAATCCTCACGCAGGTGGGCGGTCTCGGCAGTTCGGCGCTCGACTTGCAGATCTTCTCGATGAACGACGCGCTCAACCGCGACGAGCGCTTCGACGAAGTCGGTCCCCTGAATACCGTCCTCTGGTATCTCAAGCGCGAAGAGCCTAAAGAGGTTCAAAATCCGCCGGAGGTGCTGGTCTACCGCGCGATTGACTACGATCCGGACGAGGTCATGCTCGATCAGGAAGCGCTCGAAGCCGAGATTGACGACGAGTGGTCGCCCGCACAGGACGACCGCGAGGTCGCCGATCAGGTCACGCTGACGTTGATCTTCCCGCACCGCCGCGCCGGGACGCTGCCGCTCAACGCCTCGATGCGCAACATCTTCCCGACGGCGCGCCGCACCCAGCGGATCGCCGTGACGTTGGTCGACGGGCAGGATGGCGAAGAATACGAGGGCTGGGTCGTGCGGCAGGGTCGCTATGTCTTCGGCTTGGGCGAGCTGTACAACAAGCATAAGCTTCCGGTCGGCACCCACATCGTCGTGCGCCGTCATGCCGACGATGGCAAAATCGTGGTCGACTTCCACGCCCATCGCCCGCGCACCGAATACGTGCGCTTGGTCACGGCGAAGAACAACCAGATCGACTTTGAGGATCAGAAGCGCGCGATTGGCGCGGAGTACGACGACCTGATGATCATCGGCACGGACGATCTCGCCGACGTGGATAAACTTGCCGATCACTACAAGCGCACCAATCTCAACAGCATCCTGCGCACGCTGATCACCGAACTGAGCAACAATTCACCGCAGGGGACGGTTCACGCGAAAACGCTCTACAGCGCGGTCAACGTGCTGCGGCGCTGCCCGCCCGGTCCCATTTTCGCTGCCTTAAACACCAGCTTCGACTTTGAACCGGTCGGCAATCATTACTGGCGTTTGAGCGACGGCGTCTGAGCCTCGGCTCAGATAAGGAGTACGACTTATGCAGCATAAACCGAGCGCACTGGTCAAACCGACGCTCGATACGCCCTACCATATCGACTACAGTTGGTGGGAGCGCGGCGGCGACGACCTGCGAATCTATCTACTGAGCCACCTCTCGCCGGAACAGCGCGAGCACCTCAGCGGCGACGCCGAGACGCGCGTCGTCGATTACGTCAATCCCGATACGGGCGAAGTCACGCAAATGGATGAGCTTCAGCTCGCGCTGCAAGTCGCGGCGCACCAGCCCGACTTCATCAATCCGCAAGCGGCGGTCGTTGACTGCATCTTCCGCGTCTTTCTGGCGAACGGCAATGCCCCAATGACGCCCAAGGAACTTGGCGATTTGATCGGGCGCTCGCCGACGACGATCCTCAAGACCATCAGCGGCGCGCGGGTGTACAAAGGCATCCGCCCCTTCGAAGCTTAAGGAAGCGAGACCGACTTTATGGGACGTGTCATCAACACCGACAGCACCGGGAAACAGCGCAATAATCTGATGCGCACCGGTGCTGAAATTTTGCGCCGCCTAAGCCAGAAGCCGGAGATCGACGACGACGCCAAAGACATGGTAGCGATGCTGGTCTACCTCTTGCGCGAAGTCGACGAGGGCATCGATAGCTCGGCAGCGGCGTGGGAAAAGCGCGACTATTGGATGAAAGCCGACGAACTGCGGATGCGCTGGGACTGGACGGCACGCTTGGCGGATCAACTGGCGGCGCTGATTCAGGAAAACCGCTGGAACGACCTGCCCGCCATGATGGTCAAGCTGTTCCCCTACTTCAACGACATCAAGATCACCAAGATGACGCGCAAAGAGGATTTGTGGCAGGGCGCGCACGCCCGCCTGCTCCGCGAACTCCCATCAGGCAGCTAATCCCATCCCGCTCGAATCCTCCGTTTTGTAGGGGCGAGGCGTGCCTCGCCCGTTTTACCCGACAAAAATTATGGTGATTGCACCTGCACATCACGTATTGTAGGGGCACGGCGATGCCGTGCCCTAACGTTACCAACACTAGCCCTTACTCATGCGTGGCAGGGTGCGCACGTTCGCCTCTTCCACGAACTACCAGAACACTAACAGTAATGATGTTGACGGTTTGACTCAGAACAAATACAGGCGTAGGATTATTTAGAACGTAAATTCTACAGGAAGTTGGAATGGCAACCAAGATTTTCGTGTTTGATCCTCTGCAAGCAGAAGGCTTGCAGGGAATTGAAAATGAACTGGACGAACTATTGAGTGAAGAGTGGAAAATTGCGTCTGCTCTCAGCGGCAACAGAACAGGTGCTGCTCCGAGTATCAGTGGAGGTGGAAGCGTGGTGACAGCGAGTACTCAAAGGATGCCCCAGCAAAAGGATTATGTGGTTTTAATTCTGCACAAACCCAATCCATCTGAGCTCGGGAACAATCACTGTAGGTACAGCCCCAGAAGGGTTACAACGTCTCTTTGGCGGAGACTAAATGACCTTGAGGTTTTCGTGATGTGTGAAGCCGAATTAGTTAGCCCTAGCTCTGAAAGTCAGCACAAGTTCCGTAGCGCCAAGCAGCTCAAGCCCCACGACCTGCCCGCGCTCATCATAATCTACGATAACGCCGGGTTCGACTTCTTCGCTTTCCTCAATCGGCTTGTCTAAAAGCCGAATGCGTAGGATGTCAACTTGCGCGTCGTACTCGATTTTGCCCACTTCGTTCGACCTCACAATGAGTTTCTCCCCTCTCCCCGCTTGCGTGGGAGAGGGGTCGGGGGTGAGGGTCTCACCCAAACGCGATGCCCAAGTCGCGCGCCATCTGCACCAGTTCGCCGTTGGGATCGACGACGTCAACGTGTTGAGCGTCCACATTGTTGGCAATCAAGCGCGTTAGCCCACGATCCGGCATGTATGGAGCACTAGCGGTCGCGTGGACTGGCATTTATCACGCAAATCCGGTCGCTCAACCACGCACAAATCAGCATATTTCTCGCTTGCGTCACGAAATCGCGCGCATTTTGCCAATTTGCATCACCCAAACGCGATGCCCAAATCGCGCGCCATCTGCACCAGTTCGCCGTCGGGATCGACCATCTTGATCTGCGCGGCGGCGCGCATCGGCACGGCGACCACGTCGTTCCCGTGCAGCGCGACCATCTGCCCCCACTGCTCCTGCTCGACCAGATGCACCGCCGCCGAGCCAAAGCGGGTCGCCAGCCAGCGATCACGCGGGGTCGGCTGCCCGCCGCGCTGAAGATGACCCAACACCGTCACCCGCACTTCGACGCTCAGCGCATCCACGATCAGGTTGCCGATCACGAAGCCGACACCGCCGAGCCGCCCCTGCATCAAGCCGCCGCCCGGAATGTAGTATTCCTGCGCTCCGCCAAGCGGAGCCGCCCCCTCCGCGACCACCACGAGGCTGTAATTGCGCGCCGAGCGCGACGACTGAATCCGGTCGAAGACCACGCCGATGTCGTAGGGGATCTCCGGGATCAGGATGGCGTCCGCGCCGCCCGCCACGCCGACGGTCAGCGCCAGCCAGCCCGAGTTACGCCCCATCACCTCCATCACCATCACGCGATGATGGCTGGCGGCGGTGGTCTGGAGCTTGTCAAGCGCTTCGGTCGCCGTCAGTACGGCAGTGTCGAAGCCAAAGGTCACGTCGGTCTGGCTGAGGTCGTTGTCGATGGTCTTCGGGACGCCGACGACGTGCGCGCCGAGATCGACCAGCTTTTGGGCAATCGCCATCGTGCCGTCGCCGCCCGCCACGATCAGCGCGTCGATGCCGAGCCGGTTCATCTGCGCGACCGCTTCTTCGGAGGAATCGACGGTAGTCGACCGTGCCATCGGCGTGCTCAACCTGCCGCAAAAACGGATTGCCGCGATTGACCGCGCCGAGAATCGTCCCGCCGCGCGTCAACAGATCGCGCACGAGCGCCTCGTCCAGCGGCATCGTCGGCATAGGATCACCCAGCAAACCGTCGAAGCCCTGACGGATGCCAACCACCTCCCAGCCGCGACGATGCGCTGCGGTCAGCACGACGGCGCGGATAACCGCGTTTAGACCCGGGGCGTCGCCGCCACCGGTAAGGATACCGATACGTTTTGGTTTCATAACTGCTGCCATTATACGCACAGATGTGTTAAAATGCAGCCGATATCCGCACAGGAAGAAAATAATGGCACGAAAACGATCCAGCACATCGAGTTCTCGCCGCAAGAGTGATGCCGAAGCGCGCGTCGAGCGCATAACGTGGGCACTGCTGGTGCTGGTCTTCGCGGTGCTGCAACTACTTCCATCGACCGCAGCCATGCCCAACTTCTTTGTCCCGTTTTTGGGCGCGCTGATCCTGCTCGGCTCCGGCTTTTATCAATACACGCGCGGCTGGCAAGTCAGCCCGGTGACGTGGATCGCCGGGGCATTTATGGCGTTCTTCACCTACTATAATTTGAGTCTCGACCCGAACCACAATTTCATCGGCGAAGTGCTGATTGTCTTCTTCGTGGTGATTATCTTCGGCTTGATCACCGGCGAAACGTGAAAATTAGCAAATTTCACAGGCTATTGCTTGACATTTCTCCTAAAATGCGCTATTTCATCAGCATGACCTTGTGCATGTTGAACGAACCCAACCATGACTGAAGCTGCTCAACGTTTAACCGTAGAAGATGTGCGTAAACTCGCGCTCCCGCTGGGCACGCGCGTCGTCGCCGGCGAGGGCTTGCTCTTAAGCCGCGTCGTGACGTGGACGAGCGTGATCTACCCCAACGAAAGCACCAACTCCAAGTCGATCCAGCACGACGAACTGATCCTCGTCGCCCCGCGCGAGAGCGCTACCCGCCAAACCAGCGACGTCGACGTAGTGCGCTGGGCGAGCGAAGTGAAGGCGTCCGCCGTCGTCTTGAGCGACCCGCCCTCCCCGACCGCCATCGCCGAAGCCAACGCCTACGGGATTCCCGTAATGGCGCTGCCGGTCGGCAGCCGCATTCGCATGGTCGAAAAAGCGGTCGTCAGCTTGCTGGTGGATCACAAAGGGCAGATCGAGCGGCGCGGCACGCAAATCTATCGCCAGTTGACGCAAATTTCGTCACGCAACGAAGGCATGGCGGAATTGATCAGCGAGATGGCACGGCTGACCAACAAGGCGGTCGTCATTCAGGACAAACGGCTGCAAATCCTCTACAGTTCGGTGCAGCCGCAGTTCGTCGCTTACTGGGAAGAGATCGAGAACTTCCTACGCAAGCTGGATAACCTGCCGGTCGAGATGCAGGATCGCCATCGCGTCACCGAGATCGAGGACGCGGTGCTGATGCAGTCGCTGCCGACGCCGGGCATGGCGCGGCTGGTCTCGCCGGTGGTCACCAAGGATATCGGGCGCGGCTACCTGTCAATCATCGGGCGCGATAACGACCTCGACGACATCGACAGCCTCGTCGCCGAACATGGCGCTGCCGCCTGCGCGCTGGAAATGGCGAAAGCCAAGGCGATCAGCGACACCGAGAAGCGCCTGCGTGGGACGTTCCTTGATCGCCTGCTGATCGGCGACGTCAGCCAGCAGGAAGCGATCCGGCAAGGCGAGCGCTTCGAACACGACATGCTCAAGACCCACGTCGCTGTGGTGCTGGAGTGGCAAGGCGATAAAACACCCTCGCTGCGCCGCTTGGAGACGATTATCAACAGCGTGGTCTCGACGCAGCACACCGAGGCGCTGGTCTGGCAGCGCGAGCGCGAAAACGAAGTCCTCGTCTTTCACGCCAACGACGACAAAGAACCGGTCAACAACGCCATGCGGCTCGCCAAGCTGTTCACGCAGGAAATCCAGCGGCAGTACCCCGGCGCGAAAGTCGCTATCGGCTTAGGGCAAGCCGCCCACGATATCAGCGCATGGCGCACTAGCTACCGCGATGCGGTGCAGGCGCTTGACCTAGCGATGCGGCTGCAAACCGATACGCCGCTCTACATCGGCGACCTCGGCGTTTACCAACTGATCCTCAGCCTCTCCGACCGCGAGAAGCTGCTGGCATTCTGCGAGCGCACGCTCGGTCCGCTGCTGGAATACGACATGCGCCAGCACGCCGACTTGATCAAGACGCTGGAAGCCTTCTTTACCTGTCACGGCAACCTGTCGCAGACGGCGGACATGCTGATCGTTCACCGGAACACGCTGCTTTATCGCATGAACCGGATTAACGAAATTGCCCAAATCGACCTGAACCGCCCGGAGATTCGGCTGGCGCTGCATCTCGCGCTGACCGTGCGCCGCCTGCTCACGCTGAACTAACGGCACTTGTCGTGGTTGTACAAGTGCGCTAAGCTTGATCCACTCGGTTTACAAGAGCAAATCAGGGCAGATTGCCAGCCCAGTTATGCAATCTGCCCAGAATATCCGCCGAATTTTATTGTAGTTTTCCCCTACATTTTTTCCTATAATTTATTCTAGCGATTATATCCTCACCCGACCGTACCTTTAATCAATCTAGCGAACTGTGTAAGAGGAGTGCAATGTCTAACTCCGATTTTCACGCCGACGTTCTTCACCGGGAAGATACCCGCGAACGCGATGCCTGCGCCCTGATCTGTTCCGTCCGTAAGGGCGGTCAAGCCACTCACGGCAACGTAAAACGCACCATTGAAGCCCTTACCCGAATGGGACACCGTACCGGCTTCGTCGATGGCGAAGGCGATGGCGTCGGCATTATGACCGACATCCCCCGCGAGCTGTGGGCGAAAGCGCTTGCCCTCCAAGGGATGCGCTCGTCGCTGGCGACCAGCGCCTGCTTCTGGGTCGCCCATTTGATGATCCCGAACACGATGCACCACGATTACGAGCGCGTGATCGTGGAGATCAGCGAGCGCATCCGCAACGCCGGTCTCGACATCCTGATCGAGCGGGCGGGCAAAGTCGACTCCTACGTCCTCGGCGCGAACGCCGAGAAGAATGAGCCGCTGTTCTGGCAGATCGCCGGGATGAACGGTCGCGTCGCCCCTGACCGTCTCGAAAACAAGATCTACCGCCTGCAAATGGAGATCGAGCGCGAATTCGGCGTGCATTTCCCATCGTTCTCGTCGCGCAGCGTGGTCTACAAAGTGCAGGGCACGGTCGAAATCCTCCGCCGCTACTATCCCGAAATCCGCGACCCCGAATACGCTTCGACGGTCACGCTCGGTCACGCCCGCTACAGCACCAACACCAACCCGATCTTCGAGCGCGCCCAGCCCTTCAACGTGCTCGGTCACAACGGCGAATTCAACACGATCTCGCGCTTCCGGCTGGAGGCGCAGATGCTCGGCATCGACCTCGCCGACAGCAACTCCAACTCGCAGGACGTGGATCATCTGGTCGACGCGCTGTGCATGGAGTACGGACTCGACTTGGTCGAGGCGATGGAATACGTCTTCCCGCCCTACGATCACGACCTGATGGACAACGATACTGAAATCCATGCGATGTACAAAGACATCCGCCGCGCCTTCGGTCCCTTCGCGCAAGGTCCGGCGGCGATTGCCGCCCGCGTGGGCGATCAGGTGGTGTTCAGCGTCGACGCGCTCGGTTTGCGCCCGCTCTGGTTCGGCGAGACCGAAAAGGAATACTTCGCCTCGTCCGAACGCGGCGTCTATCCGCTGGATATGATGTCGTCCGACCCGAAGCCGCTGGCTCCCGGCGAGAAAATCGCCATCAACATCCAGCCGGGGCGCAACATCGAAGTGCTTGATTATCCGGCAATTCAGCGCCACGTCTATCGCAAGTGGCGCGAACGCGCCAGCAGCACGCCACCCAAGCAGCAGAATTTTTGGTCCCTCAGCGATTCGATCTTCCAGCCGCAGGCACCGGCTCCGCGCGGCGGGAATGGCGGCGGCTTGCCGCTGAGCAACCAACCCGCCCCGGTAATGACCAGCGAAGCGCCGGTCGCGCTGGCGCAGGCGACTGCCCAACCGCTGCCGTGGCTGACCACCGCCACCGCGCTCAACACGACGACGATGGCAGCGCTCGGCTGGGAACGCTATCACCTGACCGTCATCCAGACGATGGCGGAGCTGAATAAAGAACAAATCGGTTCGCTCGGCTGGGATGGTCCGCTCGCCTCGATCAGCCAGACGCGGGTCAACCTGCCCGACTACTTCAAGGAGACGGTCGCGGTCGTCACCAATCCGGCGATTGACCGCGAGCGTGAGCGCGCTCAGTTCTCGACAGCGGTGATCATTGGATCGCGCCCGGAGATCGGCGCACCGGCGCACGACCTGTTCGTGCAAATCGAAGTGCCGCTGCTGCTCGGCGGACATCCCGATCTCGGCAGCGAAGCCGACATGCGCGCTATCGCCGACATGCACGGCACGCTGACGCTGGAAGACCTCGTCAACCAGTTCGGGGAGCGCGCCGCCTTCCTCTCGACCAGCGCCGCGCAGGGCGAAAGCCTGCCCGAAGCGCTGGAACGGCTCAAGCACGACGCGGTGACGGCAGCCACCAATGGGATTGCCTGTCTGGTGCTCGACGACACCGAAATCTACGGCGGTGAACGTTTATGGATCGACCCGCTGCTGGCGGTCGCCTCGGTGGATCGTGCCCTGCGCGACGCCGACTATCCGTCCAATTTACGCCGTCAGGTCGGCATCGTCCTGCGCTCCGGCGCGATCCGCGACCTGCACGACGTGGTGATGTGCCTCGGCTTGGGCGCGAACGCGCTCGTGCCTTACGCGCTCTATGCCGTCGGGCTGGATATCGCCCCGCGTGCCCCGCGCGAACCGCTGGCGTCGGACGACGTGGTTTACCGCCTGAACCGCACGGTCAACGCGCTGACGACCGGCATCCAGAAAGTCACCTCGACCATCGGCTGCCACGAACTGCGCGGCTATGGCTTGTCGTTCAGCTCGATTGGGCTGGCGCCGTCGGTCGCGCAGACCTTCGGCACGGCGAACTACTTCGGCTCGGAGGAGCGCGGCACCACATGGGATCGGCTACAAGCGGATGCCGAAGCCCGCGCCGCCGAACTGCGCGGCGAAATCAAGAACAAGTTGGAAAATCCCGACCGCCTCTACCCGAAGATGTGGAAGAAGGTCGAGGACATTGCGCTCGGCAAGCTGACACTCGACGACTACACCGATCACATGCTCCGGCTGGAAGGCGAAATGCCGGTCGCGCCGCGCCACCTGATCGGTCTCAAGACGACCGACAGCACGATCAATCCTGACGACGTGGACATCCGCATCGGCGGTCACGACATGCCGGTGCTGATCGGCGCGATGTCGTTCGGCTCGCAGGGCGAACTCGCCTACAAAGCCTACGCCGAAGCCGCCAGCCGCCTCAACATCCTCTGCATCAACGGCGAGGGCGGCGAGCTCCCTGAGATGATGGGCAAGCACAAGGCGAATCGCGGCAACCAGATCGCGTCGGCGCGCTTCGGCGTCAACATCGAATTCCTGAACTCCTGCGCGGTACTGGAAATCAAGATCGGTCAGGGCGCGAAACCGGGCGAAGGCGGTCAGCTTCCCGGCTACAAGGTCACCGAGCAGGTGGCGATCGCGCGGCGGACAACGCCCGGCGTCGACCTGATCTCGCCGAGTAACAATCACGACCTGTACTCGATTGAAGACCTCGCCCAGTTGATCGACGAACTCAAGACGGCAAATCCGCTGGCGAAAGTCTCGGTGAAAATCCCGGTCGTGCCCGGCGTCGGCATCATCGCCGTCGGCATCGCCAAAGCGGGCGCGGACATCATCAACATCACCGGCTACGAGGGAGGCACGGGCGCGGCGCGAGCACATTCGCTCCGTCACGTCGGGTCTGCCCGCCGAGATCGGCTTGTGGCTGGCGCATCGCGCGCTGATCGAGAGCGGTCTGCGGCAGGACGTCGAACTGTGGTGCGACGGTGGCATGAAGAGTGGGCGCGACGTGATCAAGATGCTGTGTCTCGGCGCGAACCGGGTCGGCTTCGGCACGCTGGCGATGGTCGCCATCGGCTGCACCATCTGCCACAAGTGCCACGAGGGAACCTGTCACGTCGGCATCACCACCCACGTTCGCACGGTCGAGGAAGCCGAAGCCAAAGGCATCAAGCACTTCGAGCCGCGCGATTTTGACAACGCGGTCGAAGGGATCGTCAACGTCTTCAACATGCTTGATGAAGACATCCGCCGCTGGGTGGCGAAGATGGGCTTCACCCGCGCGCAGGATTTGGTCGGTCGGGCTGACCTGCTGGATCAGATCGGCAAATGCGACGAGATCGACTTGCGCCCGCTGTTCCAGTTCATCCCGGTTCCGGCAAAAGAAGATCTGCCCTCCGGAGTCGGTCGCTTGCTCTCGCGCCCGCGCAACACGCTGACCAAGCAGATCACCTCGCTGATCGCGGAGTGGGCGGCTTACGGCGACCACGAAATGACCTACGACGACGAACAGGTCATGGCGATGGACCGCGCGCTGGGCACGCACCTCGCCGGCGCGATTGAACGCAGAGATTTCCCCGGCGCGGAGAACGTGCATGTCGTTCACCTACGCTTCAGCAACTCCGCCGTCCCCGGCAATGGGCTCGCCGCCTTCCTCAGCGACAAGCTCGACGTGCTGGTCGAGGGTGGCGCGCAGGACGGGGTCGCCAAGTGCGCCAAAGGTGGCACGCTGGCGGTGCTGCGCGGACTAAACCACGACGGCAAGCGGCTCGACGGCTCGGTCGGCAAGAGTTTCGCCTACGGATCGCAGTACGGGCGCTTCATCGTGCAGGGCAATGCCGACACGCGCGCATGCATCCGTCTGAGTGGCGCGGACGTAGTCTTCGGCGGCGAAGTCAAAGAGCCGCTGCGCGACGAATTGGGCGGCTTGGCGGCGCGCGCCAACCTCAAGGGCTATGCCTGCGAGTACATGACTTCCGGGCGCGTCCTCGTGCTCGGCGATCCGGGTCCGTGGATTTGCGCGGGCATGTCCGGCGGGTCGCTCTACCAGCGCATCCAGCCCGAAATGAACCTGACCGTCGATGCCATCCGGCGGCGGGTCGCCAAAGGCGCGACGGTCAACATCTTCGAGCTGGACGAAGAAGGCATCAACGACGTGCGCGACCTGCTCGGCTTCTACATCCAAACGCTGGAAGACAACAATCAAGCGAACGAAGCCGCGCACCTCAAGGCGTTAATGCACCATCCGCAAGAGCATTTCGTGCTGGTCGCGCCGCCCGCGCGCAAGAAGGTAGCGGTCTAGGCGCGAAGCTAACCGACTTGACCAAGGGCACGATCACGCAAATCGTGCCCTTTTTGTTTGTTTTATGCCGTAGAATGAGACTATCGACAGCTTGCGGGGATAACCAGCATGAAACTCGGACTAAATGTCGTCGGCGTCTTGATCACTCTCGTCGGCGCGATCTGGCTGCTGCAAGGGATCGGCGTGTTGCAGGGCAGCTTCATGAGCAATACGACTCAATGGACATTGATCGGCATTCTGATGCTCGTGATCGGCGGCGGCATCCTGATCTACAATTATCGGCATCGGTCGTCATCGTAATCGATCGGAAGTGCATCAGAGATGTCATTCGTCCTGACTAAGACGGATTATCTGGACATCGTTCTCGCTGGCGGCTATACTCCGTGACACTATGCACATTGGAATCGACGCACGCCTAACCTACTATCGCAGCGGCGGGATCAGCACGTACATCGTGCGGCTCGTGGAAGCGCTGGAGCGGCTCGACACCGTCAACCGCTACACCGTTTTCCACAGCCGCAAGGCGCGCGAGTCGCTGGTGACGCGCTTCACGCACATGTCGCTCTGGACGCCTTCGCACCATCAACTGGAGCGGATCGCGCTGGGGGTTGAGCTGCTGCCGCACAACCTCGACGTTTATCACACGACCGATTTCATCCCGCCGCAGTTCGGTGCGCGCCGCCAGATCATCACCGTCCATGATTTGACCTTCCTGCACTATCCGCAGTTCCTCACCGACGAGAGCCGCCGCTACTACAACGATCAAATCCAGTTCGCCGTCGAACGCGCCGATCACATCCTGACCGACAGCGAAGCCAGCAAGCGCGACCTGATCAAGTTGCTCAACGTGCCGCCCGAAAAGATCACGGTGCATCTGCTGGGCGTGGACGAGAGTTTCCAACCACTGCCGCCGGAAACAGTCGATCACTATCGGCGCGCGATCCAACTGCCTGAAGATTACTTCCTGTTCGTCGGCACGTTCGAGCCGCGCAAAAATGTCTTGGGTTTAGCCGAAAGCTACAAGGCGCTGCTGGCGAAACAGCCGGACGCGCCGCCCTTAGTGCTCGCCGGACACGAGGGCTGGAACTTCGAAGCGCTGCGCGAGCAGATCGAGGCGCTCGACCTCGGCGAAAAACTACTCTGGCGCGAGGCGATCCCGCAGGATGCGATGCCCGCCCTCTACAACGCTGCTATCGCGCTAGTCACACCTTCCTATTACGAAGGCTTCGGTTTTCCGGCGCTGGAAGCGATGGCGTGCGGCACGCTGCCGATTGTCAGCAACCGCGCCTCGCTGCCGGAAGTCGTCGGCGAAGTCGGCTTGCAGGTCGATCCGGACGACCGCGAAACGCTCACCGCCGCGTTGGAACGAGCAATCAGCGACGAGGCGTGGCGCAGAGCCAACGAACAAGCGGGGCTGGAGCGTGCGGCGACCTTCAAGTGGGATCGCACCGCCGAAATCGCATTATCGGTTTATCAAGGACGCGCCGCCAGCTAATCGTGCAGCGCGATTTTGAACGTACCCATAGGTTTCTATGCAGATTTTACTGCTTACGCCTGCTTTTCCTTATCCCCCGCATCAGGGCGGCGCGCTGCGTAACTTCGGCATCATCCGTGGTTTGCACGACGCCGGACACAAGATCACCCTAATCAGCTTTAACGAGGGGATGCCAGCGGCACGCCCCTACCCGGCTACTGCCAGGGATCGAGACGGTCGAGCCGCCACCGCGAGACCAATCCGCCGCCTGCGCGATCTGCTCCTAACGCGCCAGCCCGATTTGGCACGGCGATTGGAATCATTTGGCTTCCGCGACCGGCTGCGCGCGCTGCTAGCGCAAACCGTTTCGACTTCGTGCAGTTCGAGGGGCTGGAAATGGCGATCTATTTGCCCCTGGTTCGCCAGCTTCAACCCACGCCAAGTTGATCTATGACGCCCACAACGCCGAATTCGCCCTCCAGCACGTGATCGCCGAAGTCGAAAGCAACAGCCGCAGCCGCTTACTCGCCTCGATCTACTCGCGGATTCAGGCGCAGCGCATCGCCCGCTTCGAGCGGTCGATCTGCCAGCAGGCGGACGCCGTGATCGCCGTCTCGGACGAGGAGCCGCCGCACTGCGCAATTTCCGCGCCGACCATCAGGTCTACGTGCTGGCGAACGGCATCTTCACCGAGGATTACGCCGCGCCGCAGCAGGGAATCGAACTCGGCGGCGCGGTGCTGGGTTCACCGGAAAAATGGACTATCGCCCCAACGTCGATGCCATGCAGTGGTTCACCAACGCCATCCTGCCCAAGATTCGCGCCGTCTGCCCGGAGGCGCGGCTCTACGTCGTCGGGCAAAAGCCCCACGCCAGCCTGCAAGGGCTGCGCGAAGATGACGCCATCGAGGTAACAGGCTGGGTGGCGCAGGTGCAGCCTTTTCTCCACGCCGCACAGGTCTACGTCGCCCCGCTGAGGATGGGCAGCGGACGCGCCTGAAAATCCTCGAAGCGATGGCGGCGGGCTGCGCCGTCGTCGCCACCTCTGCCGCCGTCTCCGGGCTGGACGCCGAAGCCCGCGCTGCGCTCGTAATCACTGACAGCGAAAGCGATTCGCCGAGGCGTGATCCGCCTGCTGCAAAACGCCGATCAGCGCGCCAAGCAAGGACAGGGGGAGCAGCGCATCGTCCGCACGCTCTACGACTGGTCGGCGCTGATCCCGCGCCTG
>CAWKDY010000029.1:0-8410 GCA_963848465.1 uncultured Chloroflexia bacterium
CTCGCGCTTGCCCTCGCCATCGCTGCGGACGCGCGCGACCGGCGTCCCGCTGATCTCGCCCTGAATGGCGGCGTAAAATTCCTCGTCGTAGTTGCGCGTCTGGACGACCACCGGCATCGGCACGGCGTGGCCCATGATGATCGCCTGCTGCTTGGTGTCGAGCCGCGCCAGCACCTCGCGCAGACCGCCGCGCCGCTGATCCCGGTCAACACGGCCGTAATGTCGCGCTCGTTGTCGAGCAGCGCCGTGACGCGCGTGCCGATCTGGCTCATGACTTCCTCGTCAATGCCGCTGGGGCGCTGATCGACAATCAGCAGGGTCACGTTGTACTTGCGCAGCTCGCGGGCGATGATGCCAAAAATCGTCTGGCTGGCGATCTTCGGGTCGAGAAACTTGTGCGCCTCTTCGATGGTGATCAGCAACTGCGGCGGCTCATCGCCGAATCGCCCAGGGCCCGCTCGACGCGTTCGACATACATCTCGTGGATGCGGCGGGTCAGGTAGTTGGCGACCAGCATATAGGCTTCCAGCGAGTTGCCGTAGCGCCCAAATTCCAGCACGACACTTTTGCCCTGCTCCAAGAGGCCAACGATCTGCTGCACGCTGTCGCCCGCCGATGGTGGCGAGGAAGTCCCAGCGCTCGAACCGCTCCAAGCGCCGCTGCAGCGCGCCAGCGTCCCGCCCGATGCTGCGTATTCGCTCGATGTCCTCCATGTCGTCGGCGTCGGCAGCGATCAGCGCTTGATCCAGCCTTGCCCCAGCGCTGCCCAACATGTGCGCCGCGTCGATCATGGCGTCGGAGAGGTTCATGGTGCCCGCAGCATTTCGAGGTCTTCGGGCTTGATATCGTCGTAGCCGATCTTGACCACGAAATCGACCTTCGCGCCACGCCGGCGCGCTGATTCCGCGTCGAGGGTGCAGATGCCACGTCCTCGTCGAAAAGCTGCTTGAGGCCCTTGACGGCGTGCCGTGCTCGTCGGGCACTGCCCAGCCATAGTCGTTGTGCATGTCGAAGATCAGGTTGACCGCCTGCTTGCGCGCGATGATCCCGGCCAGCATCAGGCGGGTAAAAAGCTCTTGCCGGTGCCGCTCTTGCCAAAGACGCCAATCGAGCGCTCCACCAGACGATCCAGGTCAAGGTTGATCTGCGTAGTTTCCAGTTCCAGCGGCGCGCCGACGTTGAAGTGATCGCGTCCTCATGGCCGAAGACCACATTCACGTCGGCTACGGTCGCGTTCATGACCGCATGAAGTGACCGGGGATGGTCTTGACCGGCTTGGGCGTCGGCTTGGCTTCGCCTCGTCGATGGTCAGCATCGGCTGGACATTGATCTTGCCTAAGCCGCCGTGCCGGTGTAGACCGCCGCCAAAAACGGATCGGAGATGTCGGGCGGCGCACTCTGGATGTCGGGGTTGGTGTTGTCGAGCACGACGTCGGTGATCATGCAGAAGAAACGCTTGCTCTCGCCATGCACGACGATGTAGCGCCCGACGGCGAGGTCTTCGATCTGCACGCCCACGTCCAGCTTGACGATCAGCCCCTTGCTCAGCGACCCGCCGACCACCACGCCGAGCCGCATATCGTCTGCTCCGGCAAGGTACGAATCCATGCCGCGAGGAAACATTTGTTCTAAGTCAATGGGGTTTTTAGAGAAGTCAGTCACGCTCAAATCTCCATTTTTCGCTGCATTTTGGGGTACCAATATTATAGCACATTTTGCATCTTTGGGGACGATAATTTATGTTTAATGGTAGCGCAACCGGAGTATTTGTGTCCCTAATCAATTACAGGTCGAGATTATGCTCAAAGCTATCCTCCTCGTACTGATCACCGCCGCGCTCGGCAGTTCCTGCTTTGCGCCCTACGCATGGCTGCTCCCGGAGCCAGCGACTGATCTGCCTCAGCCAACGCCAACGCCCGCAACGGCTCCGTTCACCGCCTACTTTCTCAATCTTCGGGATGATGAGCAAGATCAATTCACGATCCTCAAACAGAACCTCGGCGACCGCTATGGTTGGCGCATCGAAGACCTGACCCTCGCCGATTTCGCCCACGCTGATTTCAATCTCGTTGATCCGACGGCGATGGGGCAAGTTCTCGTCCTCGTCGGTGGAAACGAGTCACTCACCAGCGATGCGCTCGCAGCAATCCAAACCTACGTGAGCGAAGGCGGCAATCTCGTCATCCTCGCAGGCATAGACAGTGCTTCGCCGGAAGCGTCTTTAGGGGCAAACGACGCCTTGAACGCTTGGTTGTATGAGGATTTTGGGCTGCATTTCAACAACGATTTGATTATCGACCAGAGCAACAACTTTCAATCGCCATTCAATCCCGTCGCCTTAATTTTCAATCATCAGCATTTCATCACAACCAACGGCATCCCCAGTAACGCGGGAATTCTTATTCTGGAACAGCCAAATACGATAACGAGCGCGGAACAACCACCGCAGCACGTCGCAGTGACGTGGCTCGTGAAATCCACGACAAACTCTTACACCAAAATCAACGTTGAGCAAGCACCTACGGGTGACATCGAGAAGGCAGACGAACATCCGCATGGTCCGTTCATCGTAGCCGCTGCCGCCGAAAACACCGACACAGGCGCGCACGTCGTACTGCTGGGCAGCGCGTCTGCCTTCAGTGATACCTATGCCGATTTTAGCAATATCGACAATCTCTCAGTAGCCTTCAACAGCATCATTTGGGCGACCCGGTTTGACGTTTATTTCTCAGCGTTACACGGAACGCCCGAACCGACGCCGAGCCGCTAATCAATCTCAGTCATACAGCGCCCGCAGCGCCGCCCGTAAACTCATGGTCTCGTGCAGATCGGTGCTGTCGCTGAACTGATCAAGCGAGCCAATCCACGTCTCTGCGGCGATCCGCTTGACTTCGGGATCGCTGATCTGCGCGCGGAGTGCATCCGCGAAAGCACCGCCGTAAATCACCTGATACGGTCGCCCGAAATACGGCGACACTCCGCTGGCAACGGATCGGTAACGCCCAGCGCGTTATGCATCCCGGCGACGACGCCGTAGGCTGCGCTCAGGTGCTGTTCGCGCTCGTGCCACGTCTCCGCCGAGAGCGCACGCTGGAAGATCGGCGTCAGCGTCGGCGCGCAGGTCAGCCGCGCGAAACCCGTGCCGAACCATTTCGAGTAGGGCGCGTAAACCCGCTCGATCAGGAAGCACAGCATCATTAAGTCACGGATCAGGCGGGCGGCAATCACGCGCGAGCCGAGTTCGTCGCCAACGTCACCCGTCCGCCCGACAAACGCTTCTTCCTGCGAAATCCGCATCCAGCCCGCCGCCATCAAGTAGAGCCACACGTCGCGCGGGTAGTAACTTAGCCGCTCCCGCAGCGCGTCGAGTTCGCCTAAGCCGCTGTGATAGACCGCGCCCGCCGTGAGCGTGCGCAGCTTTTGCTGCGGAAACGTCAGCCAGTCGGCAGACGTGAGGGATCGTTCGGGTCGAAATTCAGATAGTCGCGGATATAGTCGCACAGCACCACCACGTAGACGCGATGATTGACCTCGCCCTCGCTGCGTTCTTCGAAGCGCAAAATGTGCGGCTCGTCGGGAATCGGCGCGAAGCTGGTCGAGTAGCCGTGAATCTGGTAAGGCAGCTTGCCACGCAGCACCGCTTTGATCGCTTCGGCGACCTGTCGGCAGATCGTCCGCGCTGACGTAGAGCGTCACGCGCGGTCCCCAGATGATGATCGCGCGACATTTCCGTGTCGAAGCCGAGCACTTCCGAGCCGGTCTCGATCAGCCCGGCGTCGTAGCGTAGGTCGGGGAAATCGGCGTCGAGGATCGGCTTGACCGCTTCCTCGTAAAACAACCGGCAGAGTTCTAAACCGGGAATGAAGTCGGGCATGGTAGAGCCTTTGCGTGATGAGTCGTTAGCGGTTCACAATGGTGCAGATTGTAGCCCACTGCTAGCGAAACGCCAAGCGAAGGCTTGCGCGGGTCGGGCGGGGCTGGGGATACTCGGCGGCAACATTCTTAGTGAGCAAAAGGATTCTTTGATGAACCAAAAGATTCGCTGGGGCGTGCTCAGCACCGCGCATATCGCCGAAGGACAGGTCATCCCCGCCATCCAGCAGTCGCGCAACGGCGTTGTGACGGCGGTCGCCAGCCGCGACCTGAGCAAAGCGCAGGCGTTCGCGGCGCGCTGCCAGATCCCCCAAGCCTACGGCAGCTACGAGGAACTGATCGCCGACCCGGATATCGACGCGATCTACAATCCGCTGCCCAACGGTCTGCACGCGGCATGGAGCATCCAGTGCGCCGAAGGCGGCAAGCCGGTGCTCTGCGAGAAACCACTCGCCAGCGACGCCGCCGAAGCGCAGCAGATGGTGGACGCTTTCCAGCAGCGCGACGTCCTGCTGGCGGAAGCCTTCATGTATCGCTTTCACCCACAAATCGACCGGCTCAAGCAGATGATCGCCGACGGCGCGGTCGGGCAGATGCAGGTGATGCAGGGCGTTTTCAGCTTTGCGATCAGCGACGAGAGCAACGTTCGGTTGAACAAAGAACTGATCGGCGGCGCGTTGATGGACGTTGGCTGCTACCCCGTCAGCCTGATTCGCTACGTCAGCGGCGAAGAACCGAGCGAGGTCAGCGCGATGGCGAATTTCGGCGCGCAGTCGGGCGTCGATGAAACACTGGTCGGGCTGCTGCGCTTCCCCGGCGGTGTGCTGGCGCACTTCGATTGCAGCCTGCGCGCCGAGACCGCCAACACCTTCGAGGTGCGCGGCTCTACTGGACGGATTTTGCTGGAACGCGCCTACACGCCCTTCCGCCCCGACCCCAACGTCGCCAGCACGATCCGCTACTGGCACGGCGGCGACTACGAGGAAATCGTCATCCCGCCGACCGACCCCTACACCCTGATGGCGGAGGATTTCGCCGACGCACTGCTCAATCAGCGCCCGCCGCGCTTCTCGATTGCGGACTCCATTGCGCAGATGCGGACGCTGGATCAGTTGTACGCGGCAGCAGGTCGGCAGTAAAATCGCGGGTGCAAAGCGCGGCGCGCGGAGTATAATGGGTCACTTCTTAAGAAGCACAATTTTGAAGATCAAGGGATAGGTAATGTCCGACGAAAACAGCGTCAGTGAACTCCGCGCGCAAGTTGACGCGATCAACCTGCAAATTCTCGACCTGCTGACGCGCCGCGCCAACGTGGTCAGCGAGATCGGCAAGGCTCACACCAAGCTGGGCGTCTCGCACTACGACCCGTCGCGCGAGGCGGAGATGCTGACGGCACTTGAGCAGGCGAACAAGGGACCGTTTAGCAACGAGACGATCAAGGCGTTGTTCCGCGAGATTTTCCGGGCATCGCTGGCGATGGAAGAACAGCAAGCGCGCGCCAAAATCCGCGTTCAGCGCCACTCGCCGGACGAGCGCACCGTCATTCGGATGCCCGACGGCTACGAGATCGGCGCGGGCGGCTTCAGCGTGATCGCCGGGTCGTGCGCGGTTGAAAGCTTCGAGCAGTTGGACGAAGTCGGCGCGGCGCTCTCGGCGCGCGGCGTCCGCATCATGCGCGGGATGGCGTACAAGCCGCGCACGTCGCCTTACGATTATCAGGGCATGGGCGAACCGGGCTTGCAGATCGCGCGGCAGGTGGCGGACAAGTACAACCTCTACGTCGTCAGCGAGATCATGGACTTGAGCCAAATTCCGATGATGCTGGATTACGTAGACGTGTTCTGGGTGGGCGCGCGCAACATGCAAAACAGCTTCCTGCTCAAAGCGCTGGGCAAAATCGACCGCCCGGTGATCCTCAAGAACGGCTTGGCAGCGACGATGGAGGAATTCCTCTACGCCGCCGAGTACATCGTCAGCAGCGGCAACCCCAACGTCATGCTGATGATGCGCGGCATTCGCACCTACGAGAAGTGGACGCGCAACACGCTCGACATGGGCACGATTGCCGTGCTCAAGCAGGAGTCACACCTGCCGGTGATCGTGGACATCTCGCACAGCGCGGGACGCCGCGACATCGCCAAGCCGCTGGCGCGGGGCGCGCGGGCGCTCGGTGCCGACGGCTTGATGGTCGAGGTGCATCCGAACCCGCCGGTCGCCATGAGCGACGCGAAGCAGCAGCTCACCATCCCCGAATTCCACGCCATGATGGACGAGATCGTCCAACTGGCGTAACCGATTCAACATAAAGACGCAAAGAATTTCGATCCTTCTTTGCGTCTTTCTATATTGTCTTTGCGCCTTTGCGTTGACGCTCTTTGCTTCTACCCCGCAGCCGCGTCGTTCATAATCAGCGCGTTGTTCTCGTGATCGAGGATGATGGCATAGGTACCCCAAAACTCGGTGGTCACGTCCTGCGCGATCTGCACGCCTTTCGCCTTCAACTCCTCGACGAAGCCGCGCCAATTCTCAACCGACGAATACAACTCCCATCCTCTGGCTGACGTATCAAGGATTATTCAGCACTCATGCGCCACTGAGCGGCGAATCAGCTTCGCCCGCTCGGCTGATCAATGGATAAAGAGGTAGCAAATATGGGCATCGAACTGTACTGGGATAACGACGATCAGACCGTGCTGCGCTGTGAGTTCCCGCGCAAGTGGACGTGGGACGAAATGTACGCGACGCTCGACAAGGTCAAGGAGATCACCGACCACGCCGACCACGAGATCGGCGCGATCCTCGACGTGCGGCAAGGGGTCAGCATCCCCGGCGGACTCTTTACGCCTTCGAGCTTGGAGCACGCCAAGCGCATGTTGAAAATGGGCGAAGGCGGCTCGGGTCCGGTGGTCGTGGTCGGCGCTAGCCCGCTGATCAAGACGGTCGCCGCTGCCATTCGCGGGCTGGACGCCAACGCGGTCAGCCACGTCTCGTTCGCCGACACGCCCGACCAAGCGCGCGCCATCCTGCAGCAGCGCAGATCACCGCTATCAACGAGCACGAAACATAACCCAAAGGCGCAAAGGCGGTTTCATACAGACATGCGCCTTGTCTTTTCCCTGATTGCGCCTTTGCGTTGAAATCTTTTTCCGTTACAGCTGACACGCTATTACTCAACCTTGCCACAACTTGATCGCGGCGCTAGTATTGCACGGCGTTTACGTGGAACACCGTCCGCGTATTTATGAGGCTTTTGCATGTCACAACAATTTGATCCTTACGAGCCTGTGCCGGATCATCTGGCGGACACCGGACCAATTCGCCGGGTGGAGGAAATCCCCGGCTGGCGGCGACTGCTCGGACTGGTCAGCTTGATCGCAGCGGCGGGACTGACGATTGTCACCGCTCTGCTCATTCTCACTCCTACTGAAACCCCGGCTCCTGATACCATTCCCGCGACCGCCATCAGCGGCACCACCGTCGCCGATAGCGCCGACCGACTCTGCCACCGACCACCGCACCGCAGGAGAACAGCCCGACCGACAGCGCCGTCGTTCCCAACGGCGTCCCGCCAATCCTGAGCGCCGACAGTATGGCGCAGTTGCTGGCGACTCCGGTCGCCCCCATCGATCAACTGACCGGTTGGGAGATTCCGCGCGATAACTACACCGCCTTCACCATCATCCCCGACCGACCGCGCAGCGAGGTGATCGAATACACGATCCAGTCGGGCGACACCATTTTTCAGATCGCCGAGCGCTTCGGCTTGAAGCCCGAGATGGATTGCATGGGCGAACGACCGCGCCATCGTCGAAGGGCTGCGACCGGGCAAGACACTGAATATTCTGCCGGTCGATGGCGTTTACTACACAGTGCAGTCAGAGCAAGCCGTTTCCAGCATCGCCACGCGCTATCAAGTCGATCCTTACACGATCATCGATTCGGAGTTCAACCCGAACTTGTTCGGCGCGACGCCGGATACCGAACTGCCGAGCGGGACGCACGTCGTCGTCCCCGGCGGCGTCGATGCGGCGATCAACTGGAACCCACCGGTGCAGCGTGTCGCGGGCACGACGAATTCGAGCGGCGCGACCAGCGGCGCGAAAATCTCGTTCGATACGGGAGACCCCGGAAGCTGCGGTTTGGTCGATAACCCCGGCGGCGGCGGCGGCTGGATCAAGCCGCTGGACAGCTACGTCTGGGTGCGCGGCTTCAGCGCGATCCATTCCGGCGTTGACCTCTCGGCGGCAGTCGGGACTCCGGTCAAAGCGGCGAACGGCGGCACTGTGATCTTCGCCGGTTGGAGCAATTGGGGCTACGGCTATTCGGTCGTGCTGGCGCACGGTCCCTACACGACGCTCTACGGTCATATGAGTTCGATCAGCGCCCGCTGCGGCAGTCGCGTCTCTGCCGGGCAGGTGATCGGCGCGGTCGGCTCAACCGGCAATTCGACCGGTCCGCACCTGCACTTCGAAATCCGCTATCTCGACGTGCCAACCGACCCCACCAGCACGATCCCGTTCTAGCATCCTTACCTCAT
>CAWKDY010000030.1:0-206943 GCA_963848465.1 uncultured Chloroflexia bacterium
CGTCAAATCGGGGTAAGGTCAAACGAACTGATAAAGTCCATCTCCTCACGACTGGGCTTATTCTGCCCACTGCAATCAGTCGCTTGAGAGAGTTTTTGTCCCCTATATAACCAATGGTGCAAGTCATAGCGAGAACTCGGCAATGCTGAGTTTGAAGGCGTCGTCAGGATGCAACTGCCAGAAAAGATGCAGCAAAACATTGAACATGGCGGCGGTATACGCCAAGCGCGCTTCCAAGTGAGCCGCTGTCCGATGAAACATCTTTTTCCCCTGACAGACCACTGTCAAGAGCGAAAAGGCTGTCTCAACCAGCATACGGTCGTTCCAAGTGCCTTTGGGACAGAGCTTCAGGTTATCGGGAATACCCGCTTTAGAGCGGAACCCAAGGTCAGACAGCACCAGTCCATCTGCGCTCAACAAGTCCACCAGCGGCAGGAAATCTTGATCGGGGCAATTCATGGTCAACCAATGCCAGCCTACCACCTGTCCGAGCGTATTGAGAATCCAACACAGCTTGATGCCAATCGACCAGCGCCCCTTGTCTTGGTTCTTCTTGCCTATCTGCTGCGGCGAGCGTCCTGCACGGAGCGGAAACAGCAGCTCAATCGGGAACGAGTCGATCACGTTCAACAGATCGGGATCCGCCAAGAGTCGGTCGGCATGGTATTGTTGGGCACGCAGTTGGCGCTGAAGGGTGGTGCGGTCAGGCAAGCCGCCGAAGAGCGCAGCGTAGTCTCGTTTCAACCAACGACAGAAAGCGCGAAAGTGCCCTCCTTTGAGGGCAAACAAAATCCCTATCGTCACCACCTCACTGGGATACAAGTCAGCTTGCGAGACTTTCTTCACTTCGCTCATCTCATCATCGACACTACAAAAGATGTGAATGATAATGTCTTCGGTCGTCATGGGAACGCGCTCCTTTGGCTTCGACACCTAAAGTGTGCGGCGTTCTCATGACGATTTCAACTTGCACCACTGGTTATATAAGTCATCACGATTTTTGCCTTGCCTCGACCATTCGCGCGCATCATGTGTCAAGCTTCGCTGAACACTGATATCATGCCTTGCTGTTCGAATCCACTCTGTAAGTCTTGGCCATTCTGTTAGGAGAGCTTCGTGGCTTACCTCAAGTGTCGAAATCCCGGCGTACTGATTTGCAGTTAAGAGACGTGCGCTAGTAAATTCGAGAATAATCTCCTGAAAGATCTGCGTCTCATCGGGATCGTTGGTCAACAATTCCTGCATATTTGCTCGACGACGAGACATATCTTGCTCTGATTCTCCCAATTCAATTAGTCGCAGAAAGAGTGAGCGGCTCAATTCACGATGAGTATCCGAGGCTAAATTCTGATAAGTTTGTTCCGCATGTTTGGCAATTGCCCCTTTTAGTCCACCAATTTCGGCATAGGCTCGGATCGTCATCAATCTGTTCTCATGAAGATTCGCCAATTGATGCAAAGTGAACTGAAGTAACGGCAATGCTCCCACTTGATTTCCAACGTCATACAGCAAATCACCAACCAATCCCTGTTCAAACTTAAGTTGCACGTCTGGTAGAGAAGCGGGTGATTCAATTACACTTCGTAGTTCTGAAACTGATAAAGGTAAAACAAACTTGCTCATTGTTTCGAAGAGTTTCCCGAGCTCAGGGTAACGCATTGGACGATCATAGAAGTCAGCACGTAACGTGAGAACAATAATCGCTTTCCCATTCCCAATCGTTGCAGCCGATACTAGTTAGTCAATGAACGCTCTTCTCTCATTTTCATCGTTGGTCAGTGTGAACAGCTCTTCAAATTGATCAACGAAGAGTAAAATGTGTCTGTCCAAATCTTTAATTAACCGTCTTATGTAAAGATGCAAAGCGCGTGCACTCATTTCCAGTTCTTCACGTATGGGAAGTATTTTTGAGTTCAGCGCATTCGCCAGTACGACCGCCAGCTCGTCCAGTGGATGTTCACCCGGCAGTATTCGGTCTAGATACATCCAAGCATCACTATTAGCGACTGCGCCTGACATCAGCTTGGGAATTAGCCCGGCCATCACAGCACTTGACTTTCCGGAACCGCTCGGCCCCACCACAGCAAGAAAGCGCACGGGACTAGCATATATATTCTCCATAACTGCTATGAGCTCACTCACCAACGTCTCACGCCCAAAAAACTCATCTTTATCTCGTGCATCAAACGCCCTGAGACCTTTATACGGGTTTCGGAGTCTGATTTGGTTCGCTGGCGAGGAAATGGAATGTGTTGTAATCGTTTCTGCGGTCACTGTAGTTAATTGTTCTTCGATGGCATGAATAAGCTTTATAATAGCTGTACTGTAACAACTCCCTCGTGCATCCACGTACTGCGACGCGATCAATTCCATTGGTACGCATTCGCCCCACATATCCCCATGTGCCCAGATAGGTAATATTGGTACCTGGTACATTCCTGCAATATGAATTTCAGCTTCAACATAGCTGGAGTAACTTGAAAACGGGGACGCAACTAGTACTATTGCGCACGCGCTTCGAATGGCGGCACGTATTGCGCGTTGCCAACTGAGAGTACCAACTTCAAGTCCCTCATAGTCGACCCAAACATCGACGCCTGCCCCGCGCAAGTCGACTATAAGGGTTTTGACGAACTCGGCATCTTTCGTTGTGTAGGAAACAAATACATAGGATTTCCTGCCAAGCACTGCTGCACGCTCCTAAGTTCAAAATCAATACGAGAAACATCCTGTTCTGGACAGGATGATTATGATGGTAACATTGTACTTCCTTGCCCAAAACATCCAAAACCAACATAAGGAGAGCATCAAATCACGCAACCTACTTAATTTTATGATATCGATCGGAATCGCACGGAATAAACTCAACACTTCACTAGTGTAAAGGACTGACATGTAACCGGGCAGGGTTCCCACCCAGCGATGACGATGATCAAACTCAGTTGCTTAAACAGTAGGAGGTTTCTGCCACCAAATCTTGAGTGGCGGAATGAGATAGATTTTATACACAGTAGGTAACGAACCCCGTCGTCCCCGAAATAGCCATCTTAATACTTCCACCCGGCGTCAAGCTCTCAGAGTTTGGCGCTTTTCGTTTCCAGCTCCCACTGATTCTGCTGCGTCCACATACTGCATACATGGCGACACTGGTCTACCTCCAATTTAGTGGCTCATCCGCATTTTGATGTTGTTGGAACAAGCGAAGAATACGACTATATGCTGGAAGTCGTTGAGATTAGCGTCAATGCCGCTTAATTCCTCACACAAAATGATGTTGTTGGCGAATTCAATATCAAGCTGCGAGCCGAGCGAAATGCGATTTGGGCGTGGTGAAGCGCGGGACTTCATGCAGCCAATCCAGGATACGCAACAGGTTAATGGCTGCCGCCGAGACTAAATGCTGGAAATGGATTTTTGACATGCCCCGATAGCGCGCGCGACGCGCGCCGAGAGCACAGGCGACTTGAGAAATCGTCCCCTCAACGCCAGCGCGGGTCGCACACTGTTCTCGAAACTCAGGGGTTCGTTGGCGCTGGCGTGCACGCTGCTGGGTTTCAAAGTGGGATTGGGGAAAGAGGATGGAGAGGGTCCGCCTTTTTTCATGATTATCGGTGCAGCGGGCGATGACCGGACAGACCGAGCAATCCGCGCGGCGGAACTTGATTTTCACCACCGGTCGGTCCGAGCGTGTCTTTGCCAGCGACCAACTGCAACTGCGTTTCCCTTGGGGACAAATCGCAGAGGTTGTGTCCCAGTCAATGCTGAAATGACGACTGTCATAACCCGACTGGCGTGACTGCCAACTATTGTCATCGGGAACCGATCCCATCAGGTCAATCTGGTGCTGCGCACGAGCATCGGACAACTGCTCGACCGACATATAGCCCTGGTCAACGAAATGCTGAGCAGGGAGGTAGTCGCGTTGTGCGAGATGGTCATGCACCATGGACGTGACAGCATGATCCGGTTCCGTACTCGCGCGTGTTTCGACATTGACGATGAGATGCGGGCAGTCGCTATCGCAAGTCTCCGTCAGATGGACTTTGTAGCCGGTCCAAGACACATCGCGTTTGGTGCTGAAGCGCGCCTCTAGGTCGTAAGGTGAGGTGATGCGTTGAGCCGAAGGCGGTTGGTCTTTCGGCTCCCGTAAACGAACTTGTCCGTCCTCCTGATAAAAGTTTTGCAACCAGACGCGCCGGAGGCTGTCAACGGCGGGGATGTCGACCAACTCAGGATAGTGCTCACCCCCGT
Organism: uncultured Chloroflexia bacterium; assembly: GCA_963848465.1. Taxonomy (GTDB): domain Bacteria; phylum Chloroflexota; class Anaerolineae; order Aggregatilineales; family Phototrophicaceae; genus Flexifilum. Next base: position 4,252 of record CAWKDY010000030.1, read on the forward strand.
AAAGCTGTTCCAACAGCCATAAACCATCGCGCCCCACCTGCTCAACCCACCTTTGTCGTTCACTTTCCGTTTTTGGGAGCAGATAGTTACTCGTTCGCTGACTGTAACGGTCGAACCACTCCGCATTCACCCGCGGTTTGAGCCAAGCGGCTGCCTGAAGCGCGAGTTCATTCAGGGTATGGCGGAGCGTCTCATGCACCAACTCGAATTGGTTGAGCCGATGAATGGCGGCCAGGATGTGCGTCGAGTCGGTTCGCTGTTTGCCTCGCGCCTTAAGCCATCCACGCGTTTCAAACTGCGTGAGCATAATTTGGAACAGTCGGGTTTCTGCATCACTGCTCACTAAGCGTGACCGAAATTCAGTCAGGACCGAGAAGTCGAAGCCGGCATCCGTCAGTTCCAGACTCAGAGCATACTTCCAGTCAATTCGTCCGCGCACGGCATCGGCGGCTTGGCGATCCGTCAAGTTTTCGGCGAACTGCAGCACCGTTACCAACGCCAACCGCCACGGGCTTTCGGCCGGCTGACCCACCTTGGGAAACAGGTCGGCAAACTGCTCGTCGGTGAACATTGTCCCCAGTTCATCACGCATCTGCATCGCACGATTGCCTTTGCGAAAGGCAGCTCTCGCTACGCGTACCGTTTCTTCAGGCACATCCGCAACAAACCGGGGATGCAAAGACATGTGACCTCCTTGTGAAAGTGAGCCAAGAGCAATAAGTTCTTTCAGCCCATTTTCCCTCACAATCCTTCCTACGTCGATTCGCCAACAACATCAAAATGCGGATGAGCCACTAAATTGGGGATAGACCAGCCGGCGGTAGTGATAACCGTCGGTTTATGTCTCACTTTCTCTCACCCTAACCCATCACAAGCGAATATAGCGCACACAACGACGGTCATCACTGAGCCTGCGACCCAGCTTCAGCGCCCCAGTTCTCCGATCTTGCCGTGTCGCGAATCACGCTTCTAGGCAACCAGACATAGATTTCCAACCGCAAAACTACCGAAGACACCGCATCCCAGTAGAAGTCACAACCGAAAGACGTTTTGGCAGACATGCCCAAATACTTTGTTGACAATATGCCAATTTCACCCTATATTGGTTATGCAAGCGCTTTACGTAAAGCGCTTGCATAAGTTGAATGGGACGATCTCATGTCAAACAGAACGCCAAAGCAAGCGGATGTCGCCAAACTCGCGGGAGTCTCCACTGGGACTGTTTCGCGGGTGATGAACGGAAAATCAGGTCGAGGGATTCCCATCAGCGAAGACACGCGCCAGCGTGTTCTGGACGCGGCAGCGCAGATTGGATACACCGCCAACCCGGTTGCTCAGATGCTCGCTCGCGGACAAAACGACCTGATTGGCGTCTTCACCTATGAGGCGACTTTCCCTTCCGAGCAGGCGGATGTCTTTTTCCCATATCTACTAGGCATTCAGGAAGAAGCCGGAAGGCAAGGGTACGACGTCCTGCTGTTCACGCACTCTCAGCCGGGGACGGTAAAAGAAATTTATGAGAATGGCGCGAATTCGCTTCGACTGGCGGACGGAAGCGTTCTTCTCGGCGTTCATCCCGATTACGAAGAGTTGAAGCGCTTACTTGACGAGGGATACCCGTTTATCTTCATCGGGCGACGCAGCCTCAGCGGTTATGACCTCGATTGGGTAGTGAACGACTACGTCACCGGTAGCGAGGAGGCGACCCGCCACCTGCTCGATCTCGGTCATCGGCGAATGGGTATTGTTCAGGGACATCCTGAATTGATCCATAGTCAGGACATGCTGCGGGGAAGCCGGTTGGCGGTGAGCAAGTTCGACGACGCACAGTTGTTCGAAATGGCGTCGGATATGCTCAACCCTGAGGCAATCAGCCGTGCAATCGAAAATCAGCGCTTGACCGCGCTCATCAGTGCGGATCGGGGCAACTTCGAGCAGCTTATGTTTTCACTATCCCAATTGGGCTTCCGAGTTCCTAAGGATATTTCCGTAATCGCGCTTGATTCCATCGATCAGGATGGTGGGATTCACGAAGCGACGCGCCTCTGGCTTGACCGACATTCCGTAGGCACCGAAGCCGTCAGGCTCCTGATCGAGCGCCTCGCGCATCCGGGTCAGTCGGCGCAGCACATCTTAGTTCCGTGCATCTTCACAGTCGGAAAAACAACGGGGGTCGCCCGTGAATAACAGAAGGAGGACACCAGTAAATAGCTGCTTTTGACAGTAGATTGTTCGGCTTAGAAACAATTAGGAGTACAAGATGGTTCATAAAAGTCGCCTCTTAATCATATTGTTCGCTGGCTTAACGCTCCTTTCCGCCTCATTAGGGGTGCAAGCCCAATCCTGCGACGGCACCGTCATTCCCGTCGATTTCACGAACGTCTGGGGTGCCGAACGCCAGCCCTTGATGGATGGGATTATCGCAACGTTCGAGACACAAAACCCCTGCATCCATGTCGTCAACGACGTCATGCCGTTCGACGGCTATGCCAGCAGATCGCCACCCGCTTGCTTAGCAGTGACCCGCCGGAAGTGATCATGTCGGGGCGCGTGCAAACTCTCCAGTATGCCAGCGAGGGCGTCTCCAGTCGCTGTCTCCCTATCTAGAGGCGGACGGCATCGACGCGCATCAAGTCTTCTACGACAGCGAAGTCAACAACCAGATTATGGACGGCGAAGTCTGGGCGCTGCCCATGCCGACCGCAGGCGGGAATACCAGCTTCTTCTTCTACAACAAAGACCTCGTAGCCCAAGCCGGACTTGATCCCGAAGTAGGACCGCAAACGTGGGACGACATGGTCACACTGGCGAAAGGCGTCAACAAGCTGGATGCGCGCGGTATTGAAGTCATCGCCACCTACCCCTTTGGTCCCGACATCAACAGCGCGTTCGCCTCGTGGCTCTCCAGCGACGGAGGTCAATATCTGTCGGACGACGGACGGCAGGTGCTGTTCAACAGCGACCGGGGTTTGGAAACGCTTCAGTGGCTCGTCGACTACACCAACAACTACTTCGGCGGGTTTGAGAACATGATTGACTTCTTCCAAGATACCGACGACAACAGCGCCGACTTCCCCTTCTATCAAGACACGATGGCGCTCTGGTTTGGTAACACGTCGCAGTTCAACATCATCAAGACGTGGGACCCGGAGATGTACAACGACACCGACCGCTGGGGCGTGGGGCTGCGCCCGTACAATTCGGCGCATCCCGATGCGGTGAGCGCGGGCGTGAGCGGGCTGGCATACTCATGGGGTTACGTCGTTCCCGCAGCGTTGCCGGATGATGTCAAAGCCGCTGCCGTTAAGTGGGTCGAATTCCTGACGATGGACCCCGAAGGCGGATGCAAGTTCCTGCTTGAACAGCAGCGTCCTTCGCCGGTGCGCACCTGTAACGAAAATCCCGACTACGCCAGCCTTAACCCCTACTGGGATACGGTGTTGGAAGCTTTCAGCCATGAAGTCAGCGTGACCATTACACCGGTACAGTCGCAGATTTCCGACCTCGTCACGCAGAATATCCAAGCCGCGCTGCTCGACGCCAAAACTGCGGAGCAGGCGCTGAACGATGCCGCCGTTGCGTCTCAAGCGCTGCTTGACGAATACTGGGCAAGTGTCGACGCAAAATGAGTATGAATGCTGCGGCTCACGGGAAATCAAGCCAAAAGGGAGCGCGCTCACGGGCGCGCTCCCTCACCTCCAAATGGTCGCGCAACTGGTGGGTTGCCTACATCTTCATCGCCCCATGGCTGCTTTCGGTGATCATTTTCGACCTGTACCCTTTCGTCGCCAACGTCGTACTGGGGTTCACCGACTTCAAAATGGGCGGGTCGACATTAAACTGGATCGGGTTCGCCAATTACACCCATATGTTGAACGACGATCCACTTTTCCTGAAAAGTCTCGGCAACACCATCGTCTACTCTGCCGCGAGCGTGCCGTTGAGCCTGCTGCTGGCGTTCAGCATCGCGCTGCTGCTCAACATGCGCGTCCGGGCGATGGGGGTGTTCCGCGTCATTTACTACATCCCAGCCATCGTGCCGATTGTCGCCAGCGCGGTGTTGTTTAGCTGGCTGTTTAATACGCGCTACGGGGTGATCAACGAATTCCTCTTTGAAGCCGGTCTAGCGCCGCAGCGCTGGCTGACCAGCCCCAACACGATCATGCCGACGCTGATCATCATCAGCCTGTGGGGGTTCGGGGCGCAGATGATCATCTTCCTCGCCGGATTACAATCCGTGCCGGAGGAATTATACGAAGCGGTGTCAATTGACGGCGGTGGTCTAGGGCAGCGACTGCTGCATGTGACTATCCCGCTGATGACTCCGGTCATCTTCTTCAATCTGGTGATCGGCGTGATCAACAGTTTTCAGTCGTTTGCGCTGGTGTACGTGCTGTTCGGTCCCGATGGTGGCACGCTGCAATCCGGACTGCTGTACGTGGTGCACATCTACAACAATGTCTTCCGGTACTTCAACTTGGGCTATGCTTCGGCGTTGACGGTGGTGCTGTTCGTCATTGTTCTGGCATTGACACTCGTTATGGTCAAGACCTCCAGACGTTGGGTTTTTTACGGAAGCGATTGATATGAGCGAAAACACTGCGATCCATTACCTGCGCAAAAGCGCAACTTATTTCGTCTTGATCGGCGGGGCAATCGTTTTGCTGTTTCCTCTGCTCTGGACGCTCTCGACTTCGTTGAAGTCATCCGATGCCATCACCGCACGACAAATTGAGCTGATCCCCAATCCCGCCGTCTGGGAGAATTACCTGACCCTATTCAACACCCAGCCGATGTTCCAGTACATGCGTAACTCGCTGGTCGTCGTCGCCGCGTCCTTGATCGGCGGGCTGCTCGTTTGCTCGCTGGTCGCCTATGCTTTTGCCTTCATCCGTTTTCCGGGGCGCGATCTGCTGTTCAACGTGCTGCTGATCACAATGATGATCCCGTTTGTCGTCCAGCTTATCCCCACTTTTCTGCTGTTCGACCGTCTCGGCTGGGTGAATACGTTTTTGCCATTGGTCGTGCCGCGTCTGCTCGGTCATAACGCCTTCTACATCTTTCTCTATCGCCAGTTCTTTCGCGGCATCCCCCTAGATTTGCTAGATGCTGCCCGGCTGGACGGCTGTACCGAAATCGGGTTGTGGCGACGTATCGCCCTGCCCATCTCCGTGCCGGTGCTGACGGCGGTTGCTGTCTTCTCGTTCCAGTTCGCTTGGAACGACTTCCTGAACCCGCTGATTTATCTGGGCGGCAATCGTGATCTGTGGACACTGCCCATCGGTCTGCAATCATTCACCCAGCTTGAAGGTCAGCAGAGTAATATGAATCTGATGATGGCGATGGCGATTGTTATGATCGCGCCCATTATTGCACTTTTTGCTGTCGCCCAACGCTACGTGATTTCTGGCGTCGGCGCTTCATCCGGCATTCGCGGCTAAGCGAACCCTACCCAAAGAGAGTTGATAGTGAAGGAACTGAGTACGGAAATCCTGATAGTTGGCGGTGGTACCGGCGGCGTGGCGGCGGCACTGGCGGCGCTGCGCTTGGGAAGTCATGTTATCCTGACCGAAGAGACTGACTGGATCGGGGGGCAGTTCACAGCACAGGCAGTCCCGCCCGACGAAAATCCGTGGGTCGAGAATACGGGCTGCACCGCCTCGTATCGGCGGCTGCGCAGTGGTATCCGCGACTACTACCGCCAGTATTATCCGCTGCTCGCTGAAGCGCGGAACGAACTGCATCTCAATCCCGGCGCGGGGCGCGTTAGCCGGATCTGCCACGAGCCACGCGTCTCACTGGCGGTCATGGAAGCCATGCTCGCGCCCTATCGCTCCAGCGGTCACCTTGACATCCTGCTGAACCACAAGCCCGTCAGCGCGGAGGTTGACGGCGATAAGGTGCTGGCGGTCACCGTAGAAGATGTGTTCATCGGCGACCAGACCGTCATCCACGCGCCTTACATCCTCGACGCCACCGAACTGGGCGATTTGCTGGAACTCGCCAACGTCGAGCACGTCACTGGCTCCGAGAGTCAAGCGCAGACCGGCGAACCACACGCGCTGCCCGACGCGCCTGATCCGCTCGATCAGCAGGCGATTAGCTGGTGTTTCGCGCTCGATTACTTTCCGGATGAAGATCACACGATTGAGCGACCAGAAGACTATGATTTCTGGCGCAGCTATCAGGCGGATTTCTGGCCCGGCAAGCAGCTTGCTTGGTGCGACCCCTTTCCCCATAACCTGAAACCACACCGCCGGGGAATTTTCTTCGTCGAGCGCCCGACTGACGGGCGCGACGATACGACTCTCTGGGATTTTCGGCGCATTCTTTACACCGGGCATTACCCGCAGGGGACGTTCCCCAGCGACATTTCGCTGGTCAACTGGCCCCAGCTTGACTACTGGCTCGGTCCCATCGTCGGCGTGTCCGAAGACGAAAAACAGCAGCACCTGCGCGGCGCGATGCAGTTGGCGTATTCGCTGCTTTACTGGATGCAGACCGAAGCGCCGCGCCACGACGACAAAGGCGTCGGCTATCCTGGTCTGCGCCTGCGACCAGACGTTGTCGGCACCGAACACGGGCTGGCGAAGTATGCCTACGTCCGCGAGGCGCGCCGAATTCAGGCAGAGTTCACGGTGCTGGAACAGCACGTCGTCGTAGATGCGCGGGGCAAAGGCGGAACGGCAGGCGCGGAAGTCTTCGATGACTCGGTCGGGATTGGCTACTACCGCATCGATTTGCATCCCAGCACCGGACTGCGCAATTACGTCGACTTGAGCAGCTTCCCGTTCCAGATTCCGCTCGGCGCGCTGATTCCGAAACGAGTGGAAAATCTGCTGCCTGCCGCCAAAAATATCGGCACGACGCACATCACCAACGGCTGCTATCGGCTGCACCCGACCGAATGGAATATCGGCGAAGCGGCAGGCGCACTGGCAGCTTACTGTCTGGCGCACGAGCTGACACCGCGTCAAGTTCGCAACGACCAGCAGCACCTGCGCGACTTCCAGTCCATGCTCACGAACAAGCTCGGCTTCACGCTGGAATGGCCGTGGTACGTGCGGCGCGTCGATTTTCAGGATGGTCGATACTAGAAGCTTTCCGGCTGCTCTGGCAGCGTGAAAAAGAACGACTCACTCAAAAGGAGTAACCATGAGCCGGTTACGTGTGGGGATTGTCGGCTGCGGAGAAGTTACCCAAATCCTGCATCTGCCGAGTTTGTATCAACTCAATCATCTGTTTGAAGTGACAGCGCTGTGCGACATCAGCCCGACCGTCCTAAACGGCGTCGGCGATGTTTGGGGCGTACAGCGGCGCTATTCGGGTTATCGCGCGCTCGTAACAGATGCCGAAGTCGATGCGGTGTTGGTTGCGAACCCAAACGTCGATCACGCCGAGACGATTTTAGCGGCGGCGCAGGCGGGAAAGCACGTACTGGTCGAAAAGCCGATGTGCGTCACGCTGGAAGAAGCCGACCGCGTGATCGCCGCCGAACGCGAGACCAGGGGCACGATTCAGGTCGGCTATATGCGCCGCTACGCGCCTGCTTTCGTCGAGGCGTGCCAGCGCGTCGCCGGAATGGAGAGCATTCGCTTCGCGCGTATTCACGACTTCCTCGGCGAAAACCGCCAGTTCATCGAGCCAACGTCCCGCGTCATTCGCGGCAACGATATTCCGGCGGAGATCAAGAGCGCGAGCAGCGAACGCACCCGGCGTAATTTTGAGCAAGCCATCGGCAGTGTGCCCGCCGCGCTGAACAACGCCTACGGGCTGCTGCTGGGCTTAGGCTCTCACGACCTCTCGGCGATGCGGGAAATTCTCGGCATCCCACGCAGCGTCCTCTACGCGGCACAGTACAACGACGGAATTAACATGAGCGCCGCGTTCGACTACGGGGATTACGTCTGCCATTATGAAACGGGCATCGACAAGATCGCCCGCTTCGATGCGTCCATCGAAGTATTCGGGACGACGAGCACTATCCGCGTCGACTACGCCACGCCTTACGTACGTAATCTGCCGATCACTCTGACGGTCACGGAGGCGATGGGCGACAACGTTGTGAGCACGAAGCAGTCGGCGGAGTGGGGCGACCCGTTCGTGATGGAATGGCAAGCATTTTACGAAAACGTGACGCAGCATCAGCCGCCGAAATCGTCGCCGCAGATTCGCGTGGGGATCTCCTGCTCTTCCGCGACATGATCAAGGCAATGCACAATTCGCTATGAGCCAGCACCGGATACTTGCTCCACCGCGTTAATCGTTTCTGAGCCATCATAAGGGCTTCCGGTGGCTTTCATGTTACGCGCAAGGAAAGAACGAATGCAGAACGAGAAGACGTTTGACACGGGCGAATTGACACTCAATTATTACGACGGCGGCTCAGGTGCTGCGCTGGTGCTGCTGCATGGTTTGACCTCGAATAAAGCTGCTTGGAAGCCGTTATTGCCGGAACTGGAAGTGGATTACCACGTCTATGCACTTGACCTGCGTGGTCATGGTAAATCGGGGCGTGCGCCGGACAACCGGTACCGCAATGCCGACTACACCCGCGACGTGGTCACGTTTTTGAAGCATCTTGACGCGCCCGTCGTGCTGATGGGTCAGTCGCTCGGGGCGATGGTCGCCATCGTCACTGAGACGGAGTATTCCGACGGCGTGCGCGCGCTTATCCTGCTCGATCCACCATTGTTCAGCGGCAGCATACAGCAGCTAGAGCCTCAAAGAACGCAGTGGGTTAGCCTAGTCGCCTCGACCATGAAGGGTGACCCCTCCTACGATACGATAGTCGTCCGACTGCGCGCTGCGCTGCCTGATGCGACGGACGAGCAGATCAAAGGGACTGCGACTTACATCTCCGGCGTCGCGCCGGGTGCGCCTGAAACCATGCTGCGGGATGGGATCTGGCAGGACATCGATCTGCCTCAAACCCTGCAGCAGATTAGCTGCCCAACGCTCCTCATCCATGGCGATTGGGATTCCGGTGCGGTGATGCGCCCAGAGGATATAGAGATGTTCAAGACGAACTGCCCATCGGCGCAGGTCGTCCGCATCCCCGGCGCTGAGCACGGGCTGAAAATGCAGGAACAGCCTAACCTCGTCCTCCAGCCAGTGAAAGATTTCCTCAAGAAAGCATGATGTGATTAAATCAGACGGCAGGGCATCTCTACTTCTGGCGCATAGACGAACTGGCTCTATCGCGCATTCTCACTTCATGCCACGCCGAACCACATGGGCATCTCGTGGGGAGAAGTCTCCCATCGTCTTCGTTCCACAGATCAAGAATACAACTGAACAGAGCCCACAAGAATTGTGTAGGCTCTGTTGTTTTTGTTTCCCGTCACGCGCGTAGATTTTGCTCGCTGGTATCCAGAACAGTCTGGTCTAGTCTGCCCTTTGGTCTGCTGTTCGAGAGCACACTTTCATGGACTTGCTTCAGATCGCCCAGAAGCGCGGGGGCGTGTTCCCCGCTAACTCTAGGACAGTGAGCTTGTCCCAAAGTAGGTTAGCGGATGTTTTTGTAGGGGCGACTTGGCAAGTCGCCCCTACGGAGCGCGACAATCTTCGTGGATTTCTTTCGAGATCCTACTTAAGTAACCATGCGATATAGGGAACGCAGCGCGCTGCGCCCCCGTTGCTCACCCCGCGTCTTTCAGCACGAACACCGCCGTCGTGCGACCCGGCACGCTGAATGTTCCGCTACTGGCGTCAAACGACAGAATCCTTGCACCACCGGGTCGCTGCCAGTTGCCTGCACCGGGTGCAGCGTAAACGGCAATCCCGTGACCGAATCCAGCGTGAACGTCTGCGCCTCGTTGTTGGCGTTGAACAGCACCACGATCTGCGCGTAATTCGGGTCGAGGTTTTCGCCCACCGTATCATCGAGCGACATCACGATCAAGCCGGGGACTTGATCCGCACCGGTATTGGCGAAGCTGACGCGCTGCATGACATCGTCCGCCGTTCGCAGGCGGAACAGCGGCGAGCTTTGGCGAATTTGCAGCAGGTCGCGGAAAGTGGCGGCAGTGTCGGTGATCACCTGCTCCGTCGGCATCAGAGTCGGGATTGGCGAGCAGCGGACGCCACACGCCCCAACTGGCTTGGTTGTCGCCTTCCGGTGGCAGCCCATGTCCCCATCCATTCGACTGATAGCTGAAGTCGAGCGCGTTGAACCAGTCGCCGGAGTTGTAGCTGTTCTTGTCGCCCGATTTCGAGCGCAGCAGGTCGTCGCCCGCCGAGAAGAACGGCATGCCCTGCGACAGCATCACCAGACTGATGCCCAATTCCTGCATCCGGGCGCGATCCTCAATCGTGGCGCTGGCGGGCGCTTTCGCCTGAATCACGTCGAACAGCGTCTCGTTGTCGTGCGCCGAGGCATAGCTGATGTTCTCCTGCGGGTCGAGCGTATAGCCGGTCGGACTGCCGTTGTAGTCGATCTGCGACCCGCTCACGGTGTCGCCGTTGGCGTTCTCAAAGGTGTAATCGCGCAGGTTGCCCGCGAGATTGACGCGAATCCGGTCGGTGAACAGGTTGAGCGACTGGCGCTGTTCGTCGGCGCTGCGCGTCTCCAGCTCGTTGGGATCGTAGTACAGACCATTGATGAAGCCCTGCACCTGCAAATCGCCAAACGGACTGCCGCCGCGAATCGAGTCGCGCACGCGGTCATTGAACGATCCGATGCCTGACCCGCCGAGATTCAACTGCGAAGCATTGACGCCGAGCGCGTTGTCCGCCACTTCGCCGAAGTCCCAGCCTTCGCCGTAGATCAGAATCGACGAGCCATCCACGCCGTCCGCCGCTGGCGTCAGATCGTGCAGCATGTCGCGCACGTCTTCCATGTTGCTGAGCATATGATGCCCCATCAGGTCGAAGCGGAAGCCATCGACCTTGTACTCGGTCGCCCACGTCCGCAGCGAGTCGAGCATCAGCTTCTCCATCATGCGATGCTCGGTGGCGGTGTTCGAGCAGCAGGTGCTCGTGTCCACTCTGCCCTTCTCGTCCAGTCGCTGATAGTAGCCCGGCACGATCCGATCCAGCACCGAGTTGGCGTCCTGCCCGCTGGCATTGGTGTGGTTGTAGACCACGTCCATCACCACCCGCAGCCCGGTCTGGTTGAGCGACTGCACCATTTCGCGGAATTCGAGGATACGCTGCGATCCATCGGGATTGGTGCTGTAGCTGCCTTCGGGGACGGTGTAATGCAGTGGATCGTAGCCCCAGTTGTAGGCATCGTCGTTGGCGGTCGCCATGACCGCCGCCTGCTGCGAGTTCGAATCCGGCGGCAGCGCTGCCAGCCCCGCGCGATTCGAGCTCTACGCGGTTGGCAGGATTCTCGTCGGTGGTGGCGAAGTCGAAGACCGGCAGCAGATGAATGTGCGTCAGTCCGGCTTGCGCCAGCGCCGCGAGGTGCTGCATGCCGTCCGAGTTGGTTTCGGTGAAGGCCATGAACTTGCCCCGATCTTCCGGCGTCACGGTGTCGTCGTAGGCGCTGAAGTCGCGCACATGCAGCTCGTAGATCACGCTGTCTTCCGGCGCGTCGAGTTCCGGTTTTGCGAGCGTCTGCCAGCCTTCCGGCATCAGCGCGGGATCGTTCAGGTCGACGATCTGGCTGCGCGTGCTGTTCATCGACAGGCTGACCGAATAGGGATCGGTGACGAGGTTGGTCTCGATCTTCTGGGTCGTCGGCGCGTAGACCGTCACCTCGAACAGGTAATATTTGCCCTTCCAGCTTGTATCGCCAGTGATGCTCCAGACGCCCGTTGCGGCGTCCAATCCATGCCCATATCGTAGATATGTCGGCTCGGTTGCGTCGTTCGAGTCGTCGAACAGGTGCAGCCGGACATTCTGCGCCGTCGGCGCCCAGACGCGGATCGTCGGCACGCCGTCGGCGAAGGTCACGCCGAGATCGCCGTCGTAGTGATAGAGATCGTCCAGCACGCCGGGGATTTGCAGCCCGGTCGCGTCCTGAAACACGTCGCCGTTGTAGAAGGCAGCAATGGCAAGCTGCTCGTGCAGATAGGTCGGGAACCAGAACCGTGTCGGACGGAGAGAGTTTGAGGGCGGAGTAATCATGAAGCTGCGGGAATTTCGCTAGAATGTCGTCACTTAATCCGGCGCGATCCACCGTCAGGCTAATATACTCACCGCCTTCGATCCTGTGGCGGTCAGCTTAAGTTCAGCAGTCGGGCTGTGGTAGAGCCGGTACTCCGCGCCGGGGATGCGCGCGATGCTTCCAAGCAATCGTATCCAATGAAACCCACTGCGCTTGTGCTTGTTTCAAGTTGCCCACCTTCGGCAGCGCTGCGCCGCCCACGACAATCGTCATAATGTGCGTCGCCGAGTCAAAGCTGAACACCGTCTCCGTATTGTCCGCTGGAACGGTGAACTGCAAGTTCGCGCCGCCTTGCGCGCCGTCCTCGCCGTAGTTGAGCGTCCAACTGCCATCGACCGCCACTTTCGCCTCGTAGTCGCCTGCCGGGATGGCGCTGGTGGTGTAAGTGTAGGTGCCGTCGCCGTCAGGGTCTTGCAACAGCGTCCGCAGACAATCGGGCTGCCAATCGCCGGGACAGCCGATCTCGTCCTGAAAACTGCCCGGCACATTGGCGATCAGCGAGGTCACGCTGTCCGTAACCCAATGAGTCGTGTCGCTGTAGAAGAAGGTGACCTTGGTGTCCTGGGCCAGCATCAACGACGAAATTCGCGCCATTCGGTTCGGCGTGCAGACCATAATTCACGTCCCAAGTGCCATTGAGCGCGACCTTGTATTCATAATTTCCCGCCGGAAGGTCAAAGCTGCCTTCCCACAATTGATCCTTGTCGCTGTAGGTCAGGGCGGTGGCTTCGCAGTCGGTCTGCCAATCGCCGGTACAGCCGAGCGCGCTCTGAATCGTGCCGGCGATCACGACCATGCTTGGCTGATCGGTCTGCGCCACCACCGCGAGCGAGGTCGTCACGACCAGCAGCGCCAATAAGAGGCTAACCTGAAGTCTTTTTCGGAGCATGGAAAAATCCCTTTTCTCAAAATTGACCTGCCATTAGAAAATTCGACGTCCGCGTTATATTTCACTGACTATTATATCCTGAAACCGATTTTGACGTGGTTCGGGCGGAGGCGTTACCGAAATTCGCTCTAGCCGCACACACAATCGACAGCGCATAGCGGAATCAGTGCCAATCAACGTCGCGATCACCACTTCGCACACTCGCCGTTTACTACCCATGATCGTGGTAAAATAACCTATGAGAAAACAGCTTCTCTAACGTGATTTTCCGCCGCTCTCTGGTACCAAGTAACCTGTTCAGTTCACTTTGGAGCCACTTCATGCGCATCCTTGTCACCGGATTCCAGCCGTTCGGCGAGCTTCAAGTCAACCCATCGCAGCTCATTGTTGAGCACCTGCAAGCTTCGCAACGTGACGACATCATCCCGCTAGTCTTACCCACGGCGTACCAAGCGGCGGGCGAGCGCATCGCCAGCGCGATTCAGGCTGACCAACCCGACGCCGTGATCATGCTGGGCGTCGCGCAGCGACGCGCGACGATCTCGCTCGAACGGATCGCGGTAAACGTCGACGACGCCAAACTGCCAGACAACTCCGGCGTGATCGCTTCCGGAGAGTCCATTGCTCAGGGAGGTCCGGCAGCGTACTGGTCAACCCTGCCGTTGATGACAATGCAGACGGCACTCGCGGCGCACGAGCTGCCAGTGGAGATTTCGAACCACGCGGGCACGTTCGTCTGTAATCACACTTTCTATGTCGCGCGCCATACGCTCGAATCGCTTGGACGCCCGATTCCGTGCGGTTTCATCCACGTACCGGCATTTACCGAACGCGATGGCGATCCGGGGCTATCGCTGGAAGTCATGATCAAGGCGGTTGATATTTGTCTCGGCGTCGTTCAATCGGTGGTGAGGGTTTCCTGATGGATCCTTGGCTAATTTATGGCGCAACCGGCTACACCGGCAAGTTGATCGCCGAAGAAGCCGTCAAGCGTGGACATCGCCCGCTGCTCGGCGGACGTTCGGCAGCCAAGCTGCGCTCCATTGCCGAGGCGCTAGATCTAGACTACGTCGCCTTTGAGCTTGCCGACGCAGCCCAGAACCTCAGAAGTCGCGGCATCCGTCTGGTACTGCATGCTGCCGGACCGTTTATCCACACCAGCGATCCAATGCTCGCTGCCTGTCTTGAAGTCGGCGCTCATTACCTTGACCTGACCGGCGAGCTGACCGGTTTTTGAGAACACTTTCGCGCACGACGCAGCAGCCCGCGAGCGCGGTGTTGTGCTGATTTCCGGCGTCGGCTTCGACATCGTACCGAGCGACTGCCTGATCAAGTACGTTGCCGAAAAGGTGGAAGATCCGCAGAGGGTTGAAGTCGTAATCAGTGGTCCCGGCGCGTCAAACGGCGAAATTGGAGCCAGCGCAGGAACCCTGAAGACGAACGTCGAGATGATCGCCAACGGATTTGTCGTGCGGCGAAACGGCAGGCTAATGCCGGTTGAGATTGGCTCCGGGATAAAATCCGTGCGCTTGCTGGATGGCGAACATACAGCGCTGGTCGTCCCGTGGGGCGATGTGGTCACCGCCTATCATTCGACCGCGATTCCCAATATCACCGCCTACATGACCTTCCCATCTCAACAAGCGACCCTGCTGCACTACACCGGTCCCCTGCTGCAACGGATGATGCGCGTGGAGTGGCTGCGCCGTCAAGCTGCTCGATTGATCGACCGGTTCATCGCCGGTCCCAGCGAGCATCTGCGCCAGACGGGAAGAACTCAACTCTACGCCAAAGTGACCGGCAGTGACGAGCAGCAAGCCGAAGCATGGCTAGAAACCGATGAAGCCTACCAGTTCACCGCACTCGCAGCGGTCAGCGCCGTTGAGCGCGTACTTGCCGATCACCCACGGGGCGCGTTGACACCCGCGCAAGCCTTCGGCGCGGATTTTGTGCTGCAAGTCGGACGCACGATCCGACAGGACACACTTTAGAAGACGAAGCATAGGAGCGCCCAACAGTGCGCCCCTACACGAACAAAGACAACGACTGAGCGACCTGCGCTAATCTGAATCTCAGCCACGTCTTGAGCGAGAAACGGAATCAGTCCAGGCGTCAACGGCGGTTATTCGACCTTCACCAGCGACACATCATCAAAGAACGCCCAACTGCCAGCCTCCGAAACAACGTGCAGTCCGATGGTGCACTTGCCCTCGGTGACAGTGATTTCGGGAATGGTCGGCGTGTTCCACACCAGCCATCCAGTGTTTACAATATCGACGCTCAAAGGTTCGCCGCCGTAATCACGCACCGATAACTGCAAGGTTCTTTCGCCGCCGCCACCGTGAATCCACGCGCTCAAACTATAGGTGCCATTGGGCAAATCCGTAACTGTCTGCGAAAGGGTGAAGGCAAACGGTTCGCCCTTCCAATAATGCACCGCATAAGTACCCGCGTGGACATTCGAGGCTTCCTTGCTAACATCCGCAGCATCCGCATCCCCGTCAACGGTCCAAGCAGTGAAGTCGCCCGTTTCAAAGCCGGGGTTTGCCACGTAATTTTTCTGCGTGGATACGGTGATGGTGAGGATCGCCGTCAAATCCGTGCCGTCCACCGTTCCCCGTACCCTAACCTCTCCCCCTTCCGCGAGCGCGGCTGGATCAGGCGGCTCCCAAGTCACCGGAACGTAGCGGATCGAATCGTCGCTGTAGGCGGCTTGAACCTCGTCCGGAAGGGACGGTGTTTCGCCCAAGGTCAGGTCGAGGGCTGCCGGATAAGTCCGCGCGATGGTTGCCGGAACGTAAACACTGCCGCTGCCCGGTCTGACCAGATTGAAAACATCCATGGACGGCAGGGCTTCGCCCTTGAAATTGAACATCGCCTGATTTTCCCAAGCATCCCCTTCCCCGGTTTTCCAGCCCGCGCCATCCACCGCGATCCAATCCGGCTCCCAGTAGAAAATACCCAAGCCTCTGCCGTCGGGAACCTGTGCGACCGCCTCCATGACATCCCGAATGGCAGTCGCCTGTCCCAGCACGGTGGCTTTGTACCCGCCCAGATTCTGTTCGCGTTCACCTCCAAAGAGATTGGCAAACCCATCTTTGTCATTCAAAGTCACGGCATAAGCCGTTTCCGCAATGACAACATCTTTCTGGTAGCGCTCGCTGATATCGTTCATATTGTGCTTGAGGTCGTCGAGGCTTCCATGCCAATAGCTGTAGTAGGACAGCCCGATGACGTCATAGTCCACTTGTCGTGCGGTCAGTGCGTCAAATACCCGTCGATACAGCTCATTATCTCCGCCGTTGGCAAGATGGATGACGATCTTTGCCCTCGCTTGCGGATCATCGTTATGGGGATCGGTATCCCGGACGGCTTGAATACCCATGTTCAACAAGGCGGCAAAACCGTCGTAACCGCCAATTTCCTCTGCGCCCTCTCGCCAAGTCTTCCCAAGGGGCCAGAGCATCCCGCCATTGACCTCGTTGCCGATCTGAACCATGTCGGGCATAGCATCCGCCTGAACAAGCGCCTGCATGACATCGGCGGTGTAGGCATAGACGGCAGCTTCCAAATCCTCCAAATTCAACCCGACCCACGCTTTGGGCATGGTTTGCTTACTTGGATCAGCCCACCAGTCGCTATAGTGGAAATCAAGCAGGAACTTGAAGCCCATCGCTTTGGCTCTCGCCGCCATCGCGACGGTACTTTCCAGATCATTGTTGCCGCCGCCCAGAAAATTCCCGTCGGCATCGGTCGGGTCGTTCCAGATGCGAAGCCTGATCCAGTTAACGCCATGTTCTTTCAGGATGGTCAGGCAGTCCGTTTCCACGCCGTTGTCATAGAATTTCCCGCCGTTGTCTTCAATCTGCTTGAGCATGGAGACATCGGCACCCATGATAAAGTCAGGTCGCAGATTATCGATTGGATTGACGTGAATAGTGTTCGTTTCGGCTGCTAGTAGGCTGAGCGGAGCACCTGCAAATCCAACCTGTGGCGTAATCGACAGGACCATTACCAAAGTGCCAATGAGTAAGAATGCTCTATTCCTGCTGCGCATATTGCACCTTTTCTAACTGAAGTAATTCAAGCTTTTCTCTCGTCCCTCAATTTTGCGAATTGCTGACCTCAAAATGGCGTTTTTTCCGGCGCTTGTCCCCGTCCCTCATCGTTAGAGACGCAAAATGACGCTTTTCCCGGCTCTTGTCCCCGTCCCTCATAATTAGTGACGCAAAATGGCGTTTTTTCCGGCTCTTCTCCCCGTCCCCCCATAATCAGGGACGGGGCGGGGGTGAGGTTTTGTAAGCAGCGTAAAAGCTTGAATCAGTTCATTATCAAAAATCACTTGGTGTCTGGTTTTGCTCCGGTGGGCAATAGGCAGATCCACCTGATCCGAAATTGATTCTGATCTATGAGGACATATTAACATAGCTGCAAGAGTCGCAAAACAAAAAGCGGACTGGTTCATGACCAGCCCGCTTTGAACCAACTGACTTTGCTGCTTGAGCTTAGGGCGCTACAGTCGCCTCCGCCGTCGGCTCAGCAGTCACGTCAACCATCACTTCGGGTGTCGCTTCCATCGTCGGCTCAGCAGTTACGTCAACCATCATCTCGGGTGTCGCTTCCATCGTCGCTGATTCGGTCGCTACCGCGCCCGACGCGATGACTTGCAGCGTATAGCTGCCCGCCGAGGCATCGTCATAGGTGCCCACTTCCAGAACGACCGTCAACCCGCCGGGAACATCCAACTGCGTCAAGGCGGAGTTCGGCGCATTCACGCCCGTGCCCGCGTCGGCGTCGTCGTTGTCGATCAGCAGCGTAGCACCGGTTTCGTCGTAGATGCGCAGGTAGGTATCCAGCGTCTGGTCGGGATCGGTCAGCAGAATGTCGATGGTCTGATCCTGATCGAAGGTCAGCGTATAGCGGACGCGCTGGCGCACCGCGACGTCGCCCGTGACGGTGTCGCCAACCGAAATCACGCCGCCATCAACCACGTCAATCGCAGTCGCGTCGTCGAGATAGCTTGACGCGGCATCGAGCACCGGGTCGCCCTCGCTGAATAGGGTCGCTTCATCGACTGGCACTTTGACCGTCGGCACGACGCCCGTGCCCTCGATGATGATGTTGCCGCTGGCATCGACGTTGCGCCCGGTCGAGTATTGAAGCTGAATGCCGTCGGGCATGACGTAGGTCGTCTGCCCACCGCCGAGACCACCGCTCGGGTACTGCCCGACGATAGCGGCACGGTCTTGCTGAGTCATATCGTAGCTGAAGTATTCACAAGCACTGGAGCAGCTTGGTCCGACTAAAACCGCAATCGGACCGTTATAGCGCAGGTCTTCCGGCGGCGGATAGAAGTACGACTCAAGATCCGGGTCAGCATAGAACTTGCCGAGCAACTCGTCGTAAGTTTCCGTGTTGCCCAAATCCAGCGCATCGTTGAAGAAATACGCCGCCATCTGATCGGCGAGCCAGCCGCTGCCACCGCCATTCTGGCGCATGTCGATGATCAGTCCGGGCACGCCCAACTGGTTGAGCGACTGGATCATGTGCTCCCACATCTGGATCGTGAGGACGCTGTTGTCGAAGAAGCTGTAAAGCTTGACGTAGCCGTAGCCGTTGTCGAGCAGTTTGAAATCGAGCGGTTCTTCCGCGCCGGTCAAGCCTTGATTGAATGAGGAGAAGGCGAAGCTGTCACGCTCGGCGATAGTGGTCAGCGTGATGGTGGTCGGCTCGGTATCGTCCGGGTTCTGGTAGGTGATCTCCACGTCCGTGCCGACCGGGAAGCGGAGCACATAGCGAAGCTGCTGCAAGCGCAGCGTGTGCTCGCTGCTGAAGGGCAGCGACCACGGGACGGTATTGCTGACCGCCTCATCAATCGGCGTGCCGTTGACAGACAGGATTTGGGCGCGCAGTTCGATGCCCGCTTCCGCCGCCGGACCGCCGTCGAGGATGAAGTTGACAATGGTCTCGCCGCTGTCGACTTCGCGGATTGCCATACCCAAACCGCCGCCCGTTTCAGTCGCAAACTCGACGTTATCGACCGGCGCGCTCAGGTGCCCATCCGGGATCGACCAGATGAAGTCGCGCAGCGCCAACTGATACGCCGCCGAGTCACCGTTCGCGTCGGCTTCGACAAAGCGCGGGCGGAATTCGGCTTTCTTAGCATCCCAGTCAATGCCTTTGAGTTCGGTATAGGCATATTTCTGGCGGAACATCTCGATCAAGGCGTCGAAGGCGTCGGTGTAGCTCAGCGCGGAGAAGTCTTCCTGCTGGGAGGCTTCGCCCTCGATCAAGTCGATCACGGGATGGCTGGAGCGGTCGAAGGTGAACGGGTCGGTGTCCATATCGACGACGGTGTAGCCCTGCGGGATGACCACAATCGGGTCGTCGGCGGTGAACAGCTCACCGTCCGCCCCAAAGGCAGAGGGGAAACCTTCGCCCGCGTCGGGCGCGTAGACCAGATACTTGCCACCGATCACGTTCCCCTTCGCGGAGGGGTTCGGATCGATGCGGGTCGAAGCGTAAGCGGTTGACCAACCGCCGCCGTACAGATCACGCGCCTCAAGGTACGGGTCGCCCCACGTATTCGTCCAGTAGGCGATGGCGTAAATCATGACGCCGGTATTGTCGACGCCGTTGTTGTCGACGTCGCGCAGGCTGGCAGCCGGTTGAATCGGCAGGCTGATGCGATAGGTGAACGGCGATGTGAAGAAATCGGAGGTGATCTTACCGAGAACTTGGGACTCTTCCGGCATCAGGAAACCGCGATCACGGTCTACGAAACCGGCTTCATCTTCCAGAATGACCAGCGGTTCGGCAACGCCAGCCGTGAAAAATCCGTTGGTGTAAGCCACCTCGCCGCTGATATCAACCGGACCGCCCTCGTCGTTGACGATGGTCGCGGGCAGCGGCTCATCTTGCGCTAGCGCGGTTGAAAATGCGCCCAGCGCCAGCAGCAGGAGCAATGAAATGGACGTTAACAGAAACTTTTTTCTCACCAGACTACTCCATGAACAGCTTCACGAAATCAGAGTTCGTTCTCATGCAGAGACACAGGTTACCTCTGCCTATATAAAATTACTATAGAACCTAAGGCAGCGCGAGTAACGGCTATGTTTCGCTGGCTTGCAAGCGCCCGGTAAACTGCTACCCCATGCAGGTCAGGAAATGAAAAAGCGCGGGATCATCCGATCCCGCGCCTCTGCTTCCGACTACTTGTGCTTGAAGTTACTTGACCGCCAGCCGCTCGATCAATGCCTGCAAGTCTTGCGCCGCTTGATCAACCGTGGACTGCCCGTAGGCGACCTGCTGACCGATCAGCGTCAAGCTCGTTCACGAACTCTTGGTCGTTCGGGAGGTTCGGACCCTGCGGGATGGTGCGGTCGGCAATGGCGTCGTAGATCCGGTAAACCGCCGCATCAGTCGCGGTGGCTTGGTCGGCAATAGCCTGACTCACAACCGGCGAGGAAGGAATACCGCGATTGGTTTGGAGGATCGCGCCTGCTTCAGGGCTGGTGACGAAGAAGTTGATGAACAGCGCTGCCGCTTCCTTGTTGGCGCTCGCCGCGTTCATCGCCAAATACTGGCTCATCTGAATGGCATAAGCCGGTTCGCCACCCGTCGGGAGCGTCGTCATGCCGATTTCGTCGGTCATGGCGGCTTGGTAGGCTGCGCCTTGGTTGCTCCAAATCAGATCGATGGCTGCTTTGCCTGACACGAACGCCGAGCTATCCGGACCGGCTTCGGTATAGGTATAGGTGGTGTCGGCGTCGGGGATTAGCCCTTCAGCGCGCATATCCGCCCACATCTGGAGCCACTTCTGGGCGCTCTCGACCGTCGCGTAGGATTTGCCGCCATCGTCGGAAGTCCAGAGTGAAGTGCCTTGCTGGGTGTAGAAATAGCTGAGATAGTTCGCTTGGTTCGTGCTGTTGTCCACGAACGGCGCGACGCCTTCGGGCAGCTTCGCCTTCAGCGCCTGACCGTAAGCGATCAGCTCATCCCAGCTCAGGTTGTCCGCCGGGAGATCACCACCCGCTGCCTCGATCATCGTCTTGTTGTAGGCGAGGACGAGCGTGTTCGTGCCGAGGCTGACGGCATAGAGATTGCCATCGGCATCCGTCGCGGGGATCAGCGCCGTCTGGTCAAACTCTTCAGGCGGTGTTGATCATGAGCTGCTTGCCGAGATAATCATTAAGCGGCTCAAGGTACTGCTTGTAATCGGGCCAGTTGCCGCCGAACTGGATGATGTCGGGGGCGTTGCTCGCCGCAAGCTGCGTGTCGAGAATCTGGAAATGGTCGCCCGCGCCGCCATTCGGCTCACCCGCAACCGTAATGTCGGGATATGCCGCTTCGAACAGGTCAATCACCGCGAGGGTTCTCTGGGCACGGTCGTCGTTGCCCCACCAACCCATGCGCAGTTCGGCAGGTCCGCCCGTATAAGGCGGGAGTGCGGAGGTGTCCGACTGTGCCAGCGTTGGCAAGCTGTACGCTGCAAGCATCAGCGCGAGCAGCGCCATGAGCGTCATTACGCGTATTTTTCTCATCTTTGAACTCTCCTGTTTTGTAACAGTTTATAATTTCAGCGGACAAATCCGAACTACTTCACCGAGCATCATTTCATATGCATTCTCTCCTGCAATTGGGCTAACCCTTTATGCCTGTGGTCGAGATACCCTGTACAAAGTATTTCTGAAGGGAGAAGAACAGGATAAAGGCGGGAACTATCGAAAGCGTGGACATCGCCAACGCACCGCCCCAGTTGGATACCGCGCCCGCGTCACCGACGAACGTGCGCAATGCCCTCGATACTGTGAAAAGTGTCCGGCTTTGTCAGGTACAGCAGGTGGTTGAAAAAGTCGTCCCACGTCCACAGGAAGGTGAATAACGCGGTCGTCACCAGAGCGCGGGGCTGGCGAGCGGTATGACGATACGCAGGAATACCCCGACTTTCCCGCACCCGTCGATGATCGCCGCTTCCTCGATCTCTTTCGGCAGACCGCGTATGAACTGCACCAGCAGAAAGACGAAGAACGCATCGGTCGCGAGGAATTTCGGCACGAGTATCGGCAGGTAGGTACCCACCCACCCGAAGGTGTTGAACAGGATATAGCGCGGCACCAGCGTGACGTGACCCGGAAGCATCAGCGTCAGCATCATGATCCCGAACCAGAAGCTCTTGCCCGTGAATTTGAGCCGCGCGAAGGCGTACGCCGCCATCGTGCAGGAGATCAGGTTCCCGACGATCGCCACGGCGCACATTAGGAGCGAGTTTGTGAAGAAACGCCCGAAGGACGTGCCCGCGTACCCTTGCCACCCGGAGATGTAGTTTTCAATGGTCAGCGCTTTCGGGATCAGACCCGGATCGCTGAAGATCATATTGTTGGGCTTAAACGAGCTGACGATCATCCAGATGACGGGGTAGATCATGAGCACGCCCAGGCTGATGATGAACAGATGGGTCAAACTATGGCGTAAAAGCATACGCGTTTTCATGTTATTCCCCGACCCCATAGGACACCCACAATCTCGATGATCGGAAGACAATCGCCGTGATCACCCCGATAATGAGCAGCAGCACCCATGCCATCGCTGACGCATACCCCATCTCGTGGTATTGTCCATCCCTGAATATACAGGTGGAGGGTATAGAACAGAGTGGAGTTGAGCACGCCCCCCTTGCCGCCGCCGATGATATAGGCTTGGGTGAACGCTTGGAATGCGCCGATGATCTGGATGACGAGGTTGAACAGAATAACCGGCGAGAGCAAAGGTATGGTTATGGCGAAGAACTTCCGGATCTTACTCGCGCCGTCCACGTCCGCCGCTTCGTAAAATTCGGCTGGGATCTGCTTCAGCCCCGCGAGGAAGATGATCATCGACGAGCCGAACTGCCATACCGTCAGCAGGATGAGCGTACCGAGCGCGTACTGCGGGTTGGTGATCCAACCGGGGAGATTGGTAAAACCGAGCGCGCCGAGCACGCCGTTGACCAGTCCGTCTTTCTCGAACAGCTTGCGCCACAGCACGGCGATGGCAACCGATCCGCCGAGGAGCGTCGGGATATAGTACACGGCGCGGTAGAATGGCACGCCGCGCAGCTTCTGGTTCAACAGCATCGCCACGGCGAGCGCGAAAACCAGCTTGAGCGGCACGGACACGAATACATAGGTTAAGGTCACGGACAGCGACTTCATGTAGTACGGGTCTACACGCATGACTTCACCCGTGGCTGTGGTGAACTGGGACATCCCGAACACCGACCCGAACATTTTCACATAATTGCCAAACCCGATCCACTGCGTCGCATCGGGCTTGGTGAAGTCATAATTCGTGAAACTGAGCACCAGCGAATAAATCATCGGGTAAAGCGTGAGGATGAGGAACCCCAAGAGCCACGGCGTAAGAAACATATAGGCGACGGCGTTGCGCCTGAGAAATTTGATGATACCGGACATTTAAAGAAAGTTCCTTTAGTCTCGTCGTGTAAGTGTCTCGTTTAAGTTGACATTCAAAAGCCGTCGGCGAAATCGCGTTCCGGCTCTCGTTAGCTACGGAAGCTAACCTTTCTTTGGCGCCCGCCCGGTTGACTCGCGGATGATCAACTGCACGTTCGCCTTCGTCACCTGCTGAGGAAGATCAGGCTCCTCAAAGCGTTTGAGCAGCAGACGAACCGCTTCGCGCCCGCTTTCTTCCGCCTTGCCGGAAACGGTCGTGAGGCGCGGCGAGGTGTAACTGGAAAAGGGGATATCGTCGAAACCAGCGACCGAAAGGTCGCCGGGAACTCTCAATCCCAGGTCATTGGCGGCGCGCATCACAGCAATCGCCAGCAAGTCGTTGATCACCAGCAGCGCCGTCGGGCGATCCGGGCGGCTCAGCAGTGTCATAGGCGGCTCGGTAGCCGTCTTCCATCTTGTCGCCGCAGTGCGCCTCGTAGACCCCATTGCCGGAAAGCCCAGCGTCTTGCAACACCTTACGGTAGACGAGCAGCCGGTCAAAGCCTTCGACTTCCTGAGCGACACCGTAAATGAACCCGATCTGCTGGTGTCCTAGTTCAAGCAGATGCGCCATGAGCGCCTGCGTGCCAGCTGGAGTAATCGTGGATGACGTGATCGAATTCAGCTTTGGTCGCCGTGATCTCGACAACCGGCTGCCCCGACCGCCGCAGATCATCAATCAAACGAGGCAGCAGGTACTTGACCGCCGCCAGCAGGATGAAGCCATCCACGCGGTGGCGCGTCAATTCGCGGATAGTGTTGGTTTCCTGTTGCGCGTCGAGCGGATGACGGGACAAATGCAGGCTGTATCCGGCGACTTGCAGTGCGTCGGAAATGCCGGAGAACATTTGCCAGAAGTAGGGATTGTCGATGACGGGGATGATCACGCCGACGATATTCGTGTTGCCCCGGATCAGCGATTGCGCCCGCGCATCCGGTTCGTAGCCGAGTTCGGCAATCGCCTGCATGCACACGCTTCCGGGTTTCCGGCGAAATCGGAATTTTCAGGTGGATCTGATCGTTCAACACATAGGAGACGGTCGAGCGAGAAACTCCTGCCATGCGCGCAACATCTTTTTGGGTAGGTCGTTTCATAAGAGGCTTTTTCACATACACTAATTGTAGCGTGTCAATTGACACGTGTGAATTAACTATAAAGCAGCTTTTCGACTTCGTCAAGTAGGCGGTCGAGGTTTGACGAAGGGCGGCTTTGCGGCTGACGACTACGCCTGCCGGACGATCTCCAGCGACGATCCGTGCTCGCGCAGGGGGACGAACTGGGGGCGCTCGTCGGGGGATCGGTTGGGGCGATGGAAAGCCAGCCGCAGTTGACCATCGAAAGTGCGGAAGACCATGCAGTGACCGCCGTCTCCGGCATAGAGCGGTTCCGGAAGCTGCTGCCACGCGCCAAGGATATCACCGGACGCAGAGCGCGCGACGCCGACGGTATAACCGCCCTCGCTGAAACTCGACCACAGCATGATCAGATCGCCGCTGGCCAGGCGATGCAGCCAGGGGCCATCGGTCACGTAGCCTCTTCTGCCCTTCGAGTTGATCTCCTGCGCCCAGGGCGCTTCGGAAGCGCGGAACAGCAGGTGCGGCTCGCCGACCGCCGATGTCAGATCATCGCTCAGGCGCAGCGCGCAGATTTCGCCGTCGCCGACCTGTACCCACTCGTGGCAGAAGACGATCCATGGCTGATCATCGGCATCCACAAACAGCGTTCCGTCCAGACATTCCCAGTCGCGCGGGGTGACCGGCGCATCGCTGATCGGCAGGAAGGGACCTGCGGGCAGTCGGCGGCGAGGATTTGCGTCCCCCGGCAGACGCCTTCGGCTTTGAAGCTGGCGAACAGGTAATAGCGCCCGCGAAAAGCGTGGACTTCGGGCGCCCAGAAGTTGCGATCCGCCCAGAAATCCGCTGGCGGGCGAAACGCCGGGAACGGTCCT
Source organism: uncultured Chloroflexia bacterium (assembly GCA_963848465.1). Lineage (GTDB taxonomy): Bacteria > Chloroflexota > Anaerolineae > Aggregatilineales > Phototrophicaceae > Flexifilum. The sequence continues at coordinate 29,698 of CAWKDY010000030.1, forward strand.
TCCCAATTTTGCAGATCAGTGCTGGTGTAATAGTCGAAGCCGGACGCGGCGTCCGTCCACGTCTCCGGCGCCGGTCGTGCCATAGAGGTAATAGTGCTGCTCCGCTGGGACTCGGCAGCACAAAGGGATCACGGATGTGGATATCGGCGTTAGTCGGCATGAGTTGCTCCGTAAGGTGGGTGCGTCAAGGCACGCGCGAACTGCTCAGGAGGAAGAGTATACTCAATTTCCACCGATTGCTCGTTGCCGGACTATCTCTTTTCCCGACGCTGTGTTTAAATAATTCAGTGCGACTGTAGGCTCACTTTTCAAAAGCTGAGGGTGTCAACCAGCAATCCGGGCTTATCCTATTGAGGATGCTTACACCGTAACCGTGAGGTAAATCGTGAAAATAACCCATCTCAAGACCAACCACATCGTAAATCCCCTGGGCTTCGCTATCGAAAAACCGACCTTTTCCTGGATCGTTGAGGATACTCGCGATACGGTGCAAACTGCCGCTCAAGTCCTGGTCAGCCGCGACGGCGATTTCGAGCAGGTCATCTTCGACAGCGGCAAGGTGGACGGCCCCGGCATCGACAGTCTGGCCTACCGCCCACCGATCTACGCTCCAGCCGCGCACCCGCTATTTCTGGAAGGTCAGGGTGTGGGGAGAAACGCGAAAGCGCCGAAAGCGACGCCGCCTGGTTCGAGACAGCGAAGATGGACGAAGACTGGCAGGCGGAGTGGATCACCCCGGATTGCGAGGACAACCAGATCCACCCGATTTTGTACCGGCATTTCGATCTTCCCTCGCGGGCGGTTTCGGCGCGGGCGTATATCTGCGGGCTTGGGGCTGTATCACTTTGAACTGAACGGGCAGAAGGTCGGCGACGAATACTTCACGCCCTACTGCAACGCCTATGACCAGTGGATTCAGTATCAAACCTTCGACATCACCGATCAGCTTACGGTTGGCGCGAATCTGATTTCCGTCATGCTGGGCAACGGTTGGTACAAGGGACGCTATGGCGCGAACGGCGGCAGCGTCGATTTCTACGGGGATCACTTTGCGCTGATCTGCGAGATGCATATCACGCTGGAAAATGGGAACGAGCTGATCGTCGTCACCGATTCATCGTGGAAAGCGCAGCCTTCCCCGGTCATCGAGAGCGACATCTTCGACGGCGAGACCTACGATGCGCGGATCGCGAAGGTCGTGCCCGCGCCAGGCAAAGCCTTCGCTGTGAAGCCCATCGAGATCGACATGACCCGGTTGGAGGCCAGAAGGTCGCTGCCGGTTTGCATCAACGAAGAGATCAAGCCCGTCGCGCTGATCCACACGCCCGCAGGCGAAACGGTGCTGGACATGGGGCAGAACATGACCGGCTGGCTTCGTTTCAAAACGAGCGCGCCGGCAGGGACGCGCATCCATCTCCAGTTCGGCGAGGTGCTGCAAGAGGGCAATTTCTTCCGCGACAACCTGCGCACGGCCAAGGCGGAGTATATCTACATCGCCGACGGCACGGACGCGGTTGTCGAGCCGTATTTCACTTTTTACGGCTTCCGCTACGTCAAAATCTCCGGCTGGGTTGGCGAACTCAGCCTCGACGATTTCACCGGCTGCGTGATCTATTCGCAGATGGACATCATCGGCGAGATCGAGACATCGAACGAGAAGGTCAACCAGCTTTTCAAGAATGCGATGTGGGGGCAGAAGGGCAACTTCCTCGACATCCCGACCGACTGCCCGCAGCGTGACGAGCGGCTGGGATGGACAGGCGATGCGCAGATTTTCTCCGGCACCGCCTGCTTCAATATGGATGCCGCCGCTTTCTTTTCCAAATACGCCTACGATCTGGCAAAAGAGCAGGCGAAGACCGGCGGGATGGTGCCGCACATCGTGCCGATGTCCAATCTGAGTCGCGGCGGCTCCAGCGCCTGGGGCGATGTCGCGACCATCCTGCCCTGGAACGTCTACGAGTTCTACGGCGACATCGACATTCTGGAGCAGCAGTTTGAGAGTATGCGCGCCTGGGTGGATTACATCAGGGGCGTCGATGAAGCATCCGGCGGCAGGCGTTTGTGGACGGAAGGCGATCACTTTGGCGATTGGCTGGCGCTGGATGCCGAGCGATCCGGATTCGCGCAAGGGCGGCACGCCGGAAGACTTCATCGCATCCGCCTTCTATTGTTATTCGGCGCGGCTGGTGGCGCAGAGCCGCCGCCGTGCTCGGCAAGACGGCGCAAGCCGATGCCTACGGGCGCCTGTCCGCAGAGGTCAAGGCGGCGATTCAAGAGGAATATTTCACCGCAACCGGACGGCTGGCGATCCCGACCCAGACCGGCTACGTGCTGGCGCTGTTCATGGATCTGGTGCCGGATGCGCACCGCGAGCGGGTGAAGCATGATCTGATCGCAACGGCTCAACAAGGACAAAACCCATCTGCGGACGGGGTTTGTCGGCACGCCCTATCTGTGCCGGGTGCTTTCGAATATCGGCGCCAACGACCTCGCTTACACACTGCTGCTCAACGAGGATTATCCCGTCGTGGCTGTACGCCGTCAACCTGGGCGCGACGACCATCTGGGAGCGCTGGAACTCGCTCAACCCCGATGGCTCGATCAGCTCGACCGGCATGAACTCGCTCAACCACTACGCCTACGGCTCGATTGTCGAATGGATGTACCGCGATATGTGCGGGCTGAATCCGTCTTCAGGCGAGGATGGCGTTACCGGCTTCCGCCATGCCCGGATCGCGCCGAAACCGGACAAATCGCTCCAATGGGCGAGGGCGCGCTACCGCTCGGCGGCTGGCTTTTACGAAAGCGGCTGGCGCATCGACGAAGCCGGGCATCTCACCATCGAAATCGCGATTCCGTTCAACGCATCGGCCAAGGTCGTACTCCCCAATGCGCAGATGAGCGAGATAGCGATCAACGGTCAGCCGCTGCGCGAAGGCGAGCAGATCGGCGATGACGTGGAATTGACGCTGGGCGCTGGCAGCTACAAGATCGAGTATCTCGTCCCGTAAAACAGGTTCACGCTTCGCGGAGCGGCGTCAAGGCGAGTTTAGGTCGCCCGGACGGTCAGGATACGAGCCATTTAGGGTGACAAAAAGCTGGCGCGTTCTCGGGTGAGGGTCGGCATCAAGCTCATCGTGCAAGAGATCGCACAATGAGTGATATTGACGCACCATCCCTTGCCGATCTCCCAGTTGATGTAGATAGCGCATGATGTCGCAGTGGGTATTCTCGAGAAATGGATTGATTGCCAGCGCCTTGCGCGCCAGCATGATCGCGGTTTCCAGATCGCCCAAGCGGGCGGTCAGGCGCGCCAATTCGCCTAAGCCGGAGACATACGCTTCGTTCAGACGCATCCGTTCCGGCAGCAGCCAATCATAGTAGAGGTTGTTCAGATACTCGCCATCGTACAAGTCAAGCGCGCTCTGATAACTTTGCACGGCTTCCAGCCCGTGAGCGGTTTGAGCCTGCTTATAAGCTTTGTCGAAGACATCCACATCGACCTCAAAGCGCGCCAGATCCAAGCGATAATCCCCGGCTTCAACCAGCACGTATTTCGCCGATTCCTGCGAGGTTCGCAGCGCTTTGCGCAGCCGGTATAAGGCAGTATGGAACGCAGTTTTGCTGCCCCGATCCGGCTCCGTCCAGAGCGCTTCCAAAACCCGATCAAGCGGAATCAATTCGTGGCGGAAAGTCACAAAATAGGCGAGTAGATCGCGCGCTTTGATCGACACCCAGAGCCGGGAATCAATCTCGTCCTGCCCCAGAAATACCCGCAGCGACCCCAGTGTCTTCACCCTGATCCGATCCGGCAGATCCGCTAGGCTAACCAGCGGCAGCGGCGAGGCGTTCAACGCCCGCAACACCTGCTTGACGAAATCGCTGGACGGAATCCGCTGTATCAGCGCCTGACAGACGACCAGTGCGCGCTGCTGCTGATCGACGTACAGTTCCCATGAGTGGGTTGGCTCGAGCAGTCCCAACGAGAGCAGTGCAAAGTGCAAGCCGCCGTCGCGGTTGCCCTGCGTGAAACAGATGTAAGCTTTGCCAAAATAAGCCATCGCCAGTGGAATGCGATACTGTCGCGTCTCGCCAATAGTGATCAATTCGTCGAAGATCTGCTCCGCCCTGCCGATTTGACCATCGTTCAAGTAAGTGTCGGCGAGCACACTGCGACACACGAAAATCTCATAGACGACGGGCAGCCCTTCGTAGGGCCATAAAGCGGCTTCGGCGATCTGCTGCGCCTCGTCGGTGCGTCCCTGCCCAGCGAGGTTGTAGGCAAGGTATCCGGCTGCCATCACCTGCGCATAACTGGCAGCCCCAAGATCGGCGGCAAGGTCGATGGCTTGGCGCAGACAGTTTTCGGCTTGCGCGAGCTGCCCTACCCGCGTGAGAATATTCCCCAGCGCTGTATACGCCGTCGGCAGCATTTCGCGCAGTTGGAGCTGCTGACAGATCGCCAGCGCTTGCTCGGCGTGTTGCAAGGCGACGGCATATTCGTGCCGATAGAGGCAAGGCATCGCCAATGTCAGCAGAATTTCCGCGCCAAGTGGTGATCGGTGGTTTGGGAGACGACGCAGCGCAGAATTGCAGTTCGCCACTGCTGCCCCCACATCGCCCTGCCACCAGCAGATCTGAGACAGACCACGAAACAAATCAGCCTGCTGATAGGTGCTGATCCCCTTCGCGGCGGACTCCATCGCGGTGATCGCTTGTTCAGCGAGTTCGCGTCCCCGATCCATGCCGTTGAGATAGCCCTCGCTCTTGGCGGCTTCCATGATGGCAAACGCACGAGCAGCCGGACGCGCACCGGGATAGTTTTGGTAAGCATCCGCATCATAGCGCTGCGCCAGCCGGTAGTCGCCTTGCGAACGGGCAATACTGGCTAGTTCGGTGAGGGCGAGACAGGCAATGTCCTGATCGTGGGCAAACTCCAACGCCGATTGCAGTTGGACGATTGCCTCCTGAATTCGCCCCATTTGCCGCAGAACCCGCCCGTACAGCAGCAGCAGATCCGGCTGATCGTCGAGCGCTGTCCCCAACTGAATGAAATAGCGATGCAGGATATCGACGCGCCCGCGATTGAGATAATCGGCGGCGAAGGCGCGAACCGCCTTGATCGACCGTTGGGCGTCGCCCGCCGCGAAATAGTGTTGGGCGGCGGCTTCGCTCTCGCCCTTGGCGTAGTAATAATCACCGATCTTCGTCTGCAAGACGTTGAGCGCCGGTTGATCCTGCCGCGCGAACCGGTTGAGCAGGAACTCTCGAAACAGGTGATGGTAGCGAAACCATTCATGCTGATCATCGAGGCTGATCAGAAACAGATTTTCGTGTTCCAGCCGGTCAAGCATTTGGGCGGCATCATCGAGGTCGAGCACCTCGCGGCAGATCGTCCGGTTCATCTGCGCCAGCGCCGCCGAGCGCAGTAGAAATTGCTGAATGACGGCGGGCTGGCGGTCAAACACTTCGTCCATCAGGTAGTTGAAAATGTAGGGATGCGCGCCACCCAACCCGGCGAGCCACGCTTCGCTGTTTGCACTGGTCGCGCGCTGCTCTGCCAGCAAGTTCAAAGCGAGCCGTAATCCCGCGCCCCAGCCCTCAGTTTTTTGCACCAAATCATTGACTATGGCTTCGGGCAGTGACAACTCCTGCATTGCCAACCATGCCATCATCTCGTCCGTCGAGAAACGCAAGTGCTCGGCGCGAATCTCGATCAGCCTGCCGCGCGCGCGCCAGCGCGCCAGCGGGAGCGACGGCGTACTGCGGCTGGCGATAATCACACCCATACCCAAAGGCGGGCTGTCGAGCAGTGTCGTCGTGAGGGCGTGAACCTGTGGATTATTGATAAGGTGATAGTCGTCCAGCACGAGCGTCCACGACTGTGCCGCGTTTTCAACCAGATCGTTCAATAGTATGGTCAAGCTGCGCGCAGGCGGGTACGGACCGGAATCTTCGAGAAGTTGGCTTAGTCGGTTGCCAATATCAGGCAAGACCCGCCGCAGCCCTTCGATCAGGTACGCGACGAAGGTCGCCGGGTCGTTATCCCCTTCATCCAACTGATACCACAAGGTCGGAATATTCGCGTTATCCACCACCTCCGCCATCAGCGTTGTTTTGCCGTACCCCGGCGGCGCGATCAGCAAGATGAGGCGCTGCTGCAAATTCGCGTAAATCTTGTCCGTGAGGTGCGGTCGAGGCAGGCGTTCCGCAGTGAATCGCGGGATCAGAAATTTCGTATGCAGCGGGTTGATCATAAAAAGTGGCTCGCGCAGTCTGATTTCAGGACGCGATTATGACAAACATACCCGCTTGAAAGAAATTTGCCAAGATTCTGCGAACGACTAACACTAAGATGAAAACTACCAATATCGCCCTCAAGCCGGATCGGTTGCAAAGGGGAACAAAATGCTACGTAAGCTGTACCTGATAGCGTTCGTGTTAACGTGTATGCTGTTCGTTGTTATAGGGGGCGTGTTCGCGCAGGACAACAGCGTCTTGCGCGTCGCGGCTACCGCCAGCGTGACGACGTGGGATCCGAGTCTCTCGTTCTCGACCGAGGCGCTCTACCTGACCAACATTTATGAACCCCTGCTCTATGCAAACGCGCCTGGCTCCGCCGAGGAATTCCGCCCGGCGCTGGCAACCGATTGGAGCGCCTCGGACGATGGGATGACGTGGACGTTCCACATCCGGCAAGGCGTCAAGTTCCACGATGGCGAAATGCTCACGGCTGAAGCCGTCAAAGCCTCGCTCGACCGCCACAAGGCAATGGGCGGCGCGTCGTTCATCTGGGCGCCGGTCACTTCGATTGACGTCGTTGACGATTACACCGTCCAGTTCAACATGGCGTATCCGGCACCATTGGAATTGATCGCCTCGTCGCAGTACGACGCATGGATTGTCAGCCCGAAGGCGCTCGCTGCCGCTGCTGATGATTCGACCTATTTCGAGGCGGGTATCGAAGCCGGAACGGGACCCTACATGCTGGCAGACTATACGCCCGGCAGCGAAGTCGTGCTCAAGGCGTTCCCCGATTACTGGGGTGGCTGGAGCGACACCGATCATTACGAGAACATCGTCGTCAGCATCGTCAGCGATGCCGTGACGCAAGAACAACTGCTCACCGGCGATGAAGTTGACCTCGCGCTCTCGCTGCCACCAACCAGCTATGACACTTTCGCCAATGACAGCGGCTACAACGTTCAGGACGTCCAGACGCTGTTCAATTACGTTGGCTTCCTCAATACGGCTCGCCCGCCGCTCGACAACACGCTAGTGCGCCAAGCGATCTCCTATGCCATCCCCTACGACGACATTATCACCGTCGGCGCGGAAGGACGGGCAACGCAAGCGCGCGGAGCCGTTCCCGCGGGCGTCTGGCCCTACTCGGAAGACGTGCCCCAATATCATCAAGACCTCGACAAAGCGCGCGAACTGCTCACGCAAGCCGGTCATGAAGGCGGCGGCTTCGACCTGAAGCTGACCTATGCCGCTGAAAACACGATTGAAGCCAGCTTCGCGCCGCTGATCGCCGACGCTTTGGGACAAATCGGGATCAACGTTTCCATCGAGCCGATGCTCTTTAACCAGCAGTGGGAACTGGCGAAAGCTGATCCGACACAGGCACAGGACATTTTTCTGCTGCTCTACTGGCCCACCTACAGCGATGCGGGTTCGGACAACCTGTGGTCGATGTTCCACAGCAGCGAGAAACCCTTCTTCAACTTGAGCTACTGGAAGAACGACGAGTTTGACTCAACGCTCGACGAGGCGATCAGCCTCAGCGGAACTGATCGCGCTCAGTCACAGACGTTGTACACTCAGGCGCAAACCCTGATGGTCGATGAAGCGCCGGGGCTGTTCTTCATGGATGTCGGCAGTTGGTACGCCGTGCCAACTTCGGTCGCCGGTTTTGAGTACAATCTCAACTATCCATTCGCTGTCTTCCTTTATCCGCTGCACGCCGCCTAACCTTCACACCAAGCCGGGATACAGGCAGCCCTGTATCCCGGCGCTAGCTGCCGGAGCAATCATCGGTGCGTAAGCTCGAATATATCCTGCGCCGCTTCTTCCTCTCGTTGGGAGTGCTGATCGGTATCACCATGATCACTTTCGCGCTGACTCACGTCATCCCGTCGAATCCGGCGGCGCTTTATCTGGGACCGCGCGCCCGCGCCGACGACATCGAGCGCATGACCGAGGCGTTGGGGTTCAATAAGCCGCTGGTCGAGCAGTACGTGATCTACATGCGGCATCTGGCGCAGGGCGATCTAGGCACGTCGATTGCGACCAAACGTCCGGTGTTTCAGGAACTCACCGACCGGCTGCCCGCGACGCTTGAACTGCTGTCAGTCGCGACATTGCTCTCGATCATCATCGGCATTCCGCTGGGCGTGATCTCCGCTCGCTTGCAGGGCAAAGCACTCGACGCCGCGGTCAGAACGACGTCGATCATCGGGGTATCGCTCCCTGCCTTCTGGTTGGGGCTGCTGCTGCAACTGCTCTTCTCGAACTTCTTAGGGCTGCTGCCGGTCGCAGGGCGCGTTGACAGTGGCTTGCGCTTCATCGCGCCAATCACCCCGATCACCGGCTTCTATCTAGTCGACACGCTGATCACCGGCAACTGGGTCGCGTTTCGGGACGTGCTCGCGCACATTATCCTCCCCGCGATCACGCTCGCCGCCTATCCAATCGGGCTGGTCGCGCGGATGACGCGCGCAACGATGCTCGAAGTCTTGGCGCAGAATTACATCCGCACCGCCCGCGCTTACGGTATCGTCGAACGTATGATCACCTACCGTTATGCGCTGAAAAACGCGCTTGGACCGACGATCACGGTCATCGGTTTGACCCTCGCTTATTCCTTAACCGGTGCGTTCTTCGTTGAAATCATCTTCAACTGGCCCGGGCTGGGCATGTTCACGGCGCGCTCGTTTCTCAATTTGGATTACCCGGCGATCATGGGCATGACGCTCTTCGGCGCATCCGGGTACGTCTTCATCAATCTCGGCGTTGACCTGCTGCAAGCATGGGTCGATCCGCGTATCAGTCTGGGTTAAGGAGTGCCGGGGTGTCGCTAAGGCGTTTGTTTTTGGGGAAGCGAGGCGAAGTCTTAGCCGACGGTGAAGACGGTGAAATCGCACCGGAGGCACTGGTCGGGCGAGGCTGGCAGCACGCGGTTTACGTCATCCGGCGCGACCCACTAGCGCTCTTTGGACTCTGCTGGATTGCGCTCGTGATCGTCCTTGCCGTCGGCGCGCCGATCATTGCGCCCTACCCCGATCAAGGCGAGGGGCGCACCAATGCCGCTGACCGACTGCTGCCGCCTTCGGCACAATATGTACTCGGCACCGATGATCTAGGGCGCGACCTACTCAGCCGGATCATCTACGCTGCGCGACCAGCGCTGACGGCGGCGTTGGTCGTCGTCTCAATTGCGGTGATCGTCGGCGCGCCGCTCGGCGCAATTGCAGGCTATTTCGGCGGCTGGATCGACGAACTGATCATGCGCACTACCGACTTATTTCTCGCTTTCCCTTCGCTGCTGCTGGCAATGGCGATTGTCGCGCTGCTGGGTCCGAGTCTGCTCAATGCGGTGATCGCGCTGACCGTGTCGTGGTGGCCATGGTATACGCGGCTAGTTCGCGGGGTCGCGCTGACGCTGCGGCAGTATTATTTCGTCGAGGCGGCGCGCTCAATCGGCGTGCCGGATCTCGTCATCATCGCCCGCCACATTCTGCCCAACAGCGTCACGCCGATCCTCGTGCAGGCGACGCTCGACATCGGCACGGTCGTTTTGGCGACGACCGCGCTTGCCTTCATCGGGTTGGGAACGCGACCACCGGGGGCTGACTGGGGCTTGATGATCGAAGAAGGTCGGAAATTTCTGCACGATAGCTGGTGGTACAGCACCTTTCCGGGGCTGATGATCTTCGTGACCGTGCTGGCGTTCAATCTGGTCGGCGATACGCTGCGCGACATCTTTGACCCGCGCCAATACAGGTAATCGTTGATGAGCAGCAGCTTGTTAAGCATCACCGAGCTTGAAGTCGCCTTTGAGACTCCGCGCGAACGGCTGAAAGTGCTGTGCGGCGTCAGCTTCGATATCCGTGAGGGCGAAATCTTCGGCGTGGTCGGCGAGTCGGGTTGTGGCAAGTCGGTGACGGGGCTGGCAACCCTCCGGCTGGTGCCTGCGCCGGGGCGCATCGTCGGCGGCGCGATCCATTTTCGCGGCGAAGACCTGCTCCAGAAGTCCGACGCCGACATGCGCCGGATGCGCGGAACTTCCATCGCTGCGATCTTTCAGGATCCCACCTCGTCACTCAATCCTGTCTTCAAAGTCGGCAACCAGTTGATCGACGTGCTGCGCCAGCACCATCACATCGACCGCCAAGCCGCCCATGAGCAAGTGATCGAAGCGCTGCGGTCGGTTGGGCTGCCCGACACGGAGCGAATCTTCAGCGCCTACCCGCACGAGCTTTCCGGCGGGATGCAGCAGCGCGTCATGATCGCTATGGCGCTGGTCTGCCGCCCTGCCCTGCTGATCGCCGACGAGCCGACGACCGCGCTGGATGTCACCATTCAAGCGCAAATCCTGTGGCTGCTGCGCAAGCTGCGCGACGAGCGCCAGATTTCAATCATGCTGATCACCCATGATCTGGGCGTCGTCGCCGAACTCTGCGACCGGGTTGCGGTGATGTACGCCGGGAAAGTCGTCGAAATCGGCACCGTAGATGAACTGCTCTCGCGCCCGCGACATCCCTACACACAGGGTTTGCTCGCCGCAATCCCCGGCTCGGCGAGCAAAGGACAGCCGCTCGCCGCGATCCCCGGCACCGTGCCCCGGAATCCGGGCGCAGTCGTAGGCTGCACCTTCGCGTCGCGCTGTCCGCACGTCTTCGACCGCTGTCGAAACGTCGCGCCACCACTCTACCCGCTGGAATCGGGGCATGGCAGCGCCTGTTTCCTCGCCGAAGGAGTCGTCGATGAGCGCAGTTAACCAACCTCTCGTCGTTGCTGACAAGCTGGTCAAGCATTTTCCGGTGGCGGGCAGCCGACTTCGGCGCGAACGGAACGTCGTCCATGCGCTCGACAACGTCAGCCTGACGATCAACGCGGGTGAAGTCCTCGGTCTCGTGGGCGAATCGGGCTGCGGGAAAACGACGCTGGGACGCTGCATTCTACGCTTGATCGACTTGACCAGCGGGAGGGTTGTATTCGACCAGCAGGATCTCGCGCAGGTCAACGGAACCAACTTGCGAACCCTGCGCGCTCAGATGCAGATCGTCTTTCAAAATCCGTTCTCGTCGCTCGACCCCCGCATGAGGATCGATACAATTCTACAGGAGCCGCTGCGAACGCATCGAATTCCGAGGGGGGAATGGCGAGAGCGACTCCAAGCGCTGTTGGCGCAGGTCGGGCTGGGAGCACAGCACCTAGACCGTTATCCTCATGAACTCTCCGGTGGGCAGTGCCAGCGCGTCGCCATTGCCCGCGCGCTGAGCTTACAGCCGCGCCTGATTGTGCTGGACGAGCCAACCTCGGCGCTGGATGTCTCGGTGCAAGCGCAGATCATCAACTTGTTGGGCGACCTCCGCGAGCAAGCGAAACTGACCTATCTATTCATCTCCCACGACCTCGGCGTCGTCGAGCATCTGAGCGACCGAATTGGCGTGATGTACCTCGGAAAATTGGTGGAAATCGGCAGGACTGATGAAGTCTTCGGTAGCTCCAAGCACCCCTATACGCGGGCGCTGCTGGCGTCGATCCCCGGACAAAGGCAGCGGCAAGCGACACCACCGCTGGAAGGGACAATTCCCAGCCCGATCAATCCACCGAGCGGCTGTCGCTTCCACACCCGCTGCCCGCTAGCACAGCAAATCTGTCGAGATCAAGAACCCGCTTTAAAGTCTTACGGTCCGACTCACTGGACCGCCTGCCACTTTGCTGAATGAGGTTACGCCTATGACCCGGCTATTTGGGATTGCTGGTGTGCAAATGTCCGTCATCCCGTGGGACGCGGACGCGACGATTGCGAAAATGGCGCAGGTCAGCCACAAGATCGGGCGAAGTTTCCCGTGGGTGCAGATGATCGTCTTTCACGAACTGTGCCCATCCGGGCTAGTGCAGTTTTCGTCGTCGCCAGACCCGGAGACTTGGAACAAGCTTCTACAGCCGATTCCCGGTCCCTTGAGTGACCGTCTATGCGATCTCGCCCGGCGGGAGCGACGCTGGCTGCTGCCCGGTTCGCTCTACGAGCGCGAGGGGGATCTCGTCTACAACACGTCGATTGTCATCTCGCCGGATGGTGAAATCGTCGCCAAATACCGCAAGATTTTCCCGTGGCTGCCGTTCGAAGCCGAGACGACACCGGGCGACAGCTTCTGCGTGTTCGACATTCCAGACGTTGGTCGCTTCGGCGTGAGTATCTGTTACGACATGTGGTTCCCGGAAATGGTGCGTACTCTGGCTTGGATGGGAGCCGAAGTCATTTTGCACCCGACCATGACTCCGACTTCGGATCGAGAACTGGAACTCGTGTTGAGCCAGTCAAACGCGATCATGAATCAGTGTTATTTTGTCGACATCAACGGCGTTGGACCATGGGGCGGTGGACGATCGTTGATCGTCGATCCCGATGGGCGCATCCTACAGCAAGCGGGCACTCAAGAGACTATTCTCACCGAAATCCTTGATCTAGATCGCGTCCAGATCGCGCGGGAATACGGGACGCTGGGGTTGGCTCAAACGCTCAAACAGCTCCGCGACGCCAACATCAAGTTCCCGCCCTATCAGGGGAATTTCGCGGATGGACCTGTTTTCAGACAGCTCGGAGCGCTGAAAGCACCGCAAACCCTGACGGTTCCTGAGTGATTCGCTGCCAAGATTGAGGATCCGGCGTACACGCCGGATCCTCAATCTTGGTTCAAACTCAACGCCAACTAACTCGACGAGACCACAACGATCTGCGTATCCCAAGCACCAAGCTCAATCGAATCGCCAAGCTTGATCTGCCGCCCGCTCATCAGGTCACGCCCGTTCAATGCCAATGCGATCTGCTGCGGCTCCCACGACCAGTTGGTGAAGAAAGAGAGTTTTTCTCCGGACGCGGTGGTCGCCGATGACCCGCGAACGCAGCGGGGAAGATCGGCGAACAGCGGGCTAATCTGAGCCTGTTGCAGAACCCACTGTGCCAGTGCTTTCGCCAAGGCAGGATTGGGCAGCGTGCCGCAGTAGGTAATGCGCCCCTGCCCATAGACCTGCGAGACAATCGCAGGGAAGCGACCGAAATGCGGATGCTGGTAATACGCGAGCGGCTCCGCACCTTCCAGCAGCAAACCATCTGCCCACCCCGTCGCCCGCGCGTCCGCCGGGAGCATAAAGTCGTCGCGCGCGCTGCTGACCGACAGTTCCGCAACCAGATTTGAATACTCGTGATAACTTGCGCCAACTCCCTCACGCAAGCACGCCGGGCGCGCGGACGCTGCGAATCCGGGCGAATTCGTCGGCATAGCCGGCTTTGAAGGTCAGCAGCAGATGACCACCCTGAGCAGCGTAGTCGAGCAGCCGTTGCAGCAGCTCGTCAGCAGCGACATACAGAGCGGGCACGACCACCAGCGGATAAGCCTCGAAATCCTGCTGCGGATGCAGCACGACCGACTGCGCCCGTGCCTCGAAAAAGGCTTGAAAGAAAGTGTCGAACGTCTTGCGGTAGGAGCCGCGATCCGGCTGGAGCGTGGGCGGCTGCGCCAATGCGGGCATGAACTCCAGCGCATATTTGCTATCCTGCGAATAGAGGAAGGCGACTTCGGCGTCCGGTTTCAAATCGGTGAGAATGGCGTCGTGCTGGCGGAGTTCGTGGGCGATGCGGGAAAATTCGGCATAGCAGCGCCCCGGCTCCAAATCGTGGTTGATCACGCCCCCCCAGTAGGTTTCAGTACCGTAGTGCAGCGTATGCCAATGCCAGTAAGCGACCATGTTGGCACCGCGCGCGATGAAGGTGTAGGCGACTGAACGCCACTGTCCATCGTAGCTGGGGTAGTTACAGTGGGAACTGCCAATGCTCCCGGCGTTCAACTCTGTAATCAGGAAATTTGCCTGCTTCACGCCGCGAGCAAAATCCGCGTTCAGGAAGATCGACCATACGCCCGGATCAGCGCCGCGACCCTCAAGCATCCATTCGGGAGCGCCAAAGGCATGGTCGCCAGCAGCGGACAAATTCAGCCCATCCTGCGTGACGTGATAGGGATTGATCGCCAGTACGTCCATTGCTTGAGCAATATCGTAGACGTCCAATTCCGCACGCCCATGTACCCCGACTACATCCTGCGTGATGAATTGATCGGAACGAGCGTATTCGCGCACGATTCGCTTTTGCCACGTGAGGAAGTCGGTGACGAGCGATGCCTGAAAGCGCCGCCATTCGAGGTCATAGCCGGGGTTGGTGTTACCGTCCGGCGTCCACAGATCAGCCCAATCCCCCAGCCGGTGCGACCAGTAGGTCAGTCCCCAGACTTCGTTCAGCTTCTCAACCGAGCCGAATTTATGCTGTAGATACTCGACAAACTTCTGAAACACATCCGGGTTGTGGAGCAGTCCGCTGCCAGTTTCGTTATCGACCTGATAGCCGATAATCGCCGGATGCGGGGCATAGTGCCGGATCAATTCACGGATGATCCGCTCGGCGTAGAAGCGATAGGCGGCGTGCGCGTGATTCATGTTCTGGCGCGCGCCGTAGTAGGCGCGCTTGCCTTGCGCGTACTCCGCCATCAGGTCGGGGTATTTGCGATGAAGCCAAGCCGGAATCGCGTAGGTGGGCGTCCCCAGAATGACCTTGATCCCGGCTTCGTGCATCGCGTCAATGACGCGATCCATCCAGTCGAATTCAAACCGTCCGTCCTCCGGCTCCCAACTCGTCCACGTCAATTCTCCCAAGCGAACGACTGTCAATCCAGCCTCGCGCATCAGGCGAATGTCTTCGCTCAAGCGCTCATAGGGTTGGTATTCATGATAGTAAGCAACACCGTATAACATGATCACTTTCCTCAATCAGTTGCTAAAGCAAGCTCAAATCTATATTCAGGAATTGCTTGAATGGCATGAATAACCGCCATCCCCGTTTCCGTACTGCCGGGAATGTAAGCCATCGCCGCTGACGTCTCGCTCGGTTGCTGGACGCTGCGGCGCGTTGGCGTGATCAGGAAGTAGAGTTGATCCGTTTGCCGTTCTTTGCGGATCTGCTTGAGTTCCAGTTCCCAGCGCGTGCCATTGTGGAAATTGTCGCTCACCAGCTTCCCGTCGGCAAAGCAGTTGCCGATATCGCCAGAGTAATCCACGCTGAGGTAGATATTGTCAACGTCTTCCAGTGCATCGGGCGGGATCTGTGACGACGGCTCGGTCAGGAGCTGAGCGCTCTCGACACTAAGCGGAACGATTTTCGGAGGCAGCGTCACTCGGCAGCGCGTGAAAAGTCCCTCGCTATCCGTTGAAATGCGGGCGCGGGCGCTCCGCAGCGGCGCATCGAGCGCCGGATAAATCAGCAAGTCGATTTCCGGCTTGGCGGCTGTAGACCCAGCAGTCGGTGCCCGCCGCGACAACCGTCGCCTCGGCAATAACCAGTCGCTCGCGCCCCCACAACATCTGCTTGCTCGTCTGTTCCGCTTGTTCGCGCGTCAGCGTCAACAGGCGGATTGTTTGCCCGTGCTCGTTCGTCAGCGTGATCACGGCATCAAGCCCCGGCGTCATGGTGATCACGGTGTCGCCTTCGGTGTCAACCACTGTGCCACCCTCGACATGGATCGAGCGGAAGCTGCCCGTCTCCAGCACGTATTCGCTGACCATGCCGCGCGGCGCGAAGAAGAAGTAGTTCACGATAGCATCCGCTTCGAGTTTCGCCAGCAGTTGCGTCGTCGCCGAGCGCAGGCGAACGCCATTGAGCGACAACCCAAACGGCAAGATCGCGCTGACGTGCTTCGCCAAGGTGAGGGTCTGCGTTTGTGGAATCCAGATCGGGTCGCTGTCTGTGCGCACCTCGAAGCGCAGATCCTCAAGGTCATGCATATCGACGTGATCCTGATAGTTGTTGAGAAACAGGAATCCCGCGCCCGCATTCGAGCGCACAGCGCAGCGGACGTCGGTCGTATTTTCCGGCGTGATCGTGGGCGCATTATCCGGTAAGGCGACCCGCATCGGTGCCAGCAAATCGCCGAAATCCTTCAAGAAGCTGTGCAGCAGCCGCAGCGAACCATAAGACGGCGGCGCTTTGCCCGAACTCGCGCAGCGGGGCTTGGAAATCATAGGAACGGCGCGGCACCGTGTGTTCGTTCAGGTAGGCGTGTTTGCCGACCGGATTGGTCCCGCCGTGATACATGTAGTAGCCGATCACGTTCGCGCCGCCCGCCAAATTCATGAAAGCGAGTCCCTCGACCGCTTCCGGCGGCACCGGGTTACGATGAGAATAGGTATCTTGTGTTCCGCCGCCGATTTCGCAGCAAGCGTAGGGGTATCGGAAGGGATCATAGGTCGGCTCGCCGTTGATCACCGGATGCTGACGCCGATCCCGGAACAGAAATTCACGGGTCGGCGGCTGTTTGAAATCGGGGTCGGGAACCCATGGCGTAAAGACGTAGCCGCCCTGCATCGGCAGCACTTCGCCTTCAGGAACCGGCGAGCCAAGCCAGCCTGTACAGGTGTAAAGCGGCACATCGAGTCCGGCGTCCTGTGCCATCCGCTTGAGGATCAGAATGTGTTCCGCGCCGTCGTCGCCGCTGGGAACATACTCTGTTCCCTGACGAAACGTGACTTCCCAAGGCGCGCCCGCGTGCATGTACTCATTCTCAAGCTGAACACCGATCACGGGACCGCCATTTTTGAACAGCAAGCCGTCGATCTGCTGAGCAATTTCTCCGTACAGCCGCCGCACGTAGGTCAGATAGCGCTCGTCGTTGGAGCGCAGCGCGAACGGACGCCCGTAAAGCCAGTCTGGAATGCCGCCATTACGACATTCGCCATGAGCGAAGGGACCAACGCGCACAACCGCCTGTAAGCCCTGCCGCCCGCATTGAGTGACAAATTCGCGGAGGTTGTTGTTCCCCGACCAGTCGAACTGCCCTTCGTCTTCTTCGATGTGGTTCCAAAATATGTAGGTTGCGACAATATCGACGCCACCCGCCTTGATCTTGAGCAGTTCATCGCCCCAATATTCATGGGCGTAGCGCGAAAAATGGAACTCGCCCATGATCGGAATATAGGGTTGATCGTCCCACGTCATGTAGAAATTGGTGAAGCCGATGCGATGCCCCGCTGGATTCGTGCCGCCGAGGTTAAGCTCTCCACTCATGATGGGTGCCGGGTCGCCAGTAAGGTCGAACGTCTGCGAAACCGGCAGCAGGTTGGTAACGGGCATAAGCTTTTGCTCCCGTATGGTAGGTGACAAACTGACCGAAGCGAATACGCGGCTCAGCCGCGCAGCGACAGCTTGAACAGGCGATAGGTGGAACAGCTACCGCTCACCGGAGTCGCGGTGTATAAGTTCTTGATCGGCGTGTACATGTCGTCGACATAGACCGCTTCACCGCTGCGGATTCGGGCGTCAATTTCTGCGCTCAGGGTTGGCGTGATCACCTGAGACGGATAGGGCTGTGCCTCACGAATGATCAGCCCGGTGCGCCCTTGTTCTACATGCGCGACGTAGTAGATCGAGTACAACGCCCGCCAATCCAGCACCAGAAAAGCCTCCGGCTCAGCGATCTTCGACACGGCACATTCGGCAGCGGCGCGCGCTGCATTGGGGTGCGTGACCGGATAAACGTAGTCTTCAGTGATAAATCCCGAATACCCGCGCTGAATCGAGAGCCAGCAACTCTTGCCGAAAGGCGCGGCGCACAGCGCTATCAAGATCACGCTCACAATAAGCGCAGGAATAACACGCGGCACGGGTATGGACGACGGAATTAACCTGAGTACCAGCGCAATCAACGACCCCGCGCCGATGCCACTGAGAATCGCCAGCAGCAAGTAAAAGGGCAGGTAAAAGATAAATTTGTCTCCGGGAAAGTAGAGGAACCCGGCGGCGAACGCCGTCAGCAGTGCCACGCCGAGCAGCATAAACAGCCGCCGGGACACGACGAGCACGGCAAGCACGCCCAGACCCGCCAGTATAGTCGTCGGTACGGCATATTCTCTGGCAAGATCGTCGTTGAAGAAGGACGTGAGCGCTTCCCCATAATCCACGTCCGACGGTGCCATACGGTCACGCCACTGATAGCCGGATACGCTGATCCAGAAGCGCTCCGGCTCGGAGTCTAGATCGGTCGCTTGCAGTCCCCACGCATCGCGCGAGGGGATGATCGAGGTTGCGAAGATGTTGGTCGGCGTCGGGCGGGTATCGATAGCGACGAACAGCAGATAAAACAGCGCTAAGCCAGCGACGCCGCCCAGAATCAGCCGCAGCAAATGCTGCCACTGTCGCCGTTCTCCAGCAGCGCCGAACAGGATACCCCAGAGCACAAACAGAAAGATCGCCGGGGCGATCAGCAGCATGAACAGATGCACGCCTAACCCCGCGCCGAGCAAAAAACCCAGCACCAACAGCAGCCAGCGCCGCTTGAGCGGCTGTTCGTGCCAGAGCAGCAGCACCAGCAGCGCGATACTGATCAACGCGGTCGCCAGTGTATAGACTTCGGCGATGATACTCTGCGACCAGAAGGTGTAGGACAGCAGCAGCACGAGGCTGGCGAGCAATGCGCCGCCCCAGTGGGTGAGCCGCCGGGTGATCAGATAAACCACCCCTAAGGTGATCGCTGCAAACAAGGCGGACGCCAAGTTGATCCGCCATGCCAACGTGCCGATGGGAATGAAACCAACGACGCGAGCAAGCACCAGATAGACCGGATAACCAGTGGTGTAAGTCGTTCCCCACGTATACGCCAGTGTTTGAAATTCGCCGCTGTCACTGTAGAGAACGTCGGGCGCAAGCACGCGAACATAGACGGCTAAGCCGACCAGAGCAACGGCGAGCGCGACGAAAAAGTCTCGTTTGTTCAGCTTATTGACGTGGAGAATCGACAAGCAGTTATTCCTTGCAGACAAGCCAAAGAGAAGCTAAAGGAACGCCCCGCTCCTTTGCGAATTTTCATAACGACAACCGCTGCTGCCGGAAGCCGACGTCAAAACGCGCACTTCCAGCGCCAAATTGCCAAACCGGCTGCTTACTCTTTGACGCTTGCCGCCGTTAACCCCGCGACGTACTGCTTCTGCACCGCGACAAACACCAGTATGACCGGGATCGAAACCAGTGTCGCCGCCGCCATCGACGCGCCGACCGGGGGTTCGCTGCCAGCGGTAACACTGCCGATCATGGTGGACATGCCCACCGGCAAAGTCAAGAAATCCCGGTCGTGCAGCACAGCAAGGGGCCACAAGAAACTATTCCAAGAGCCGAGAAACGTCAGCACCGCGAGAGCAGCCAGCATTGGGCGTGCCAGCGGCAGCATGACTCGCCAATAGATTCCAAACTCCGACGCGCCGTCGATGCGCGCCGCTTCGATCAATTCCGATGGGATCGACACCATGAACTGGCGCATCAGGAAAATGCCGAGCGCCGGAGCCATGAACGGGATGACCAACGAGAAATACGAGTTCGTCCAGCTCAATTTGCTCATAACAATGTACAGGGGCACCAAAATCAACTGAAACGGGATCATCGTCGAAGCAAGCAAGATGACGAATAGGAACCGGCTCCCCCGAAAACGGTACTTGGCAAAGGCGAAACCTGCCAGTGAGGTGAAGAACAGCACCGCAAGGGTCGAGATGATCGCCACCGCCAAGCTGTTACCATACCAGTTCCAGAAGGGCCAGTCGGTGAACAACCGGTCGTAATTTCGAGTGGTAAATTCCACCGGGAACAATGTCGGCGGGTAAGCGTAAATTTCATTGAGCGGCTTGAACGATGACGTAACCATCCAAACCAGCGGCATCGCAATAATAATCCCGCCTATTGCAACCGCCAGGTTGAGCAGCAGTGTGCTCAAGCGTTGTCGAGCAATCAACTCGACCATAATCTTTTACCCCCTCAGTCGGTCGAAAAGCCACGAAATGCGCGAAGCTGAACCAGTGAAAGCACGAAGATGATCGCAAACAGGAACACCCCGACCGCCGACGCATAGCCGAATAACTGCTGCTGCATACCCTGATTGTAGAGATACTGCACCAAGCTGACCGCGCTGTTGCCCGGACCACCGGGGGTTGTCCCACCAAAGAGGATCTGCGGGTCGTCGAAGATCTGGAACGAGCCGATCAACACGATGATGCCGACAAACAGAGTGACCGGACGCAGCAAGCGGCAGGGTGACGTGAAAGAAACGCTGCCAACCCGTTGCGCCGTCGATAGCGGCTGCCTCGTACAATGTCTCAGGAATCGATTGCAGCCCTGCCAGAAAATAGATCGCCAGCAGCCCCGTCCAACGCCAAATGACCACACCCATCACGGCGACTTTCGTCAAGCTCTGGGATTCCATCCACTGGATGGGAACGCCGCCCAGCAGGAGGACAATTTGATTGATGAACCCGTAATTTGTGTTGTAGAGCAGGCGAAACACGAGCGAAATCGCAACGGTCGACGTGACTATCGGCGCGAAGTAGAGCGTCCGCCAAAGGTACTTGAACCTCAAGCGCTTGGCATTGAGCGCCATCGCTTCGAGCAGTGCCAACGGCATAACCACGAACAGACTCGCGGCGGCATAGAAGATGGTGTTCCAGAACGCCTTGATAAATAGCGGGTCTTTGAACATGTGGTCGTAGTTGCGCAGCCCAAAAAATGAGGGCGTGCCGAGCGCACCCCACTTGTAGAAGCCTAGCACCAGCGCAAAGACGGTTGGAAAAAGAAAAAAGATCGCAAACAAAATATAGAAGGGTGAGATAAAAAAATACGGTGCATATTTATCTTGGCGTATGGCTCGCTTTTTGGGCACGGGTGCCAAGAGCGTGTCAGACGCATCTGATTGAATCATATTCCGCCTCCAAAACCTCTAGGCTCTACATAAGCTGCGATGGGATTAAGGATTGATAAGGGCAGACTTAGCAACCAAAGGTTGCACGTCTGCCCCATCACACTAATCCATCCTACCGGATGACGCATCAGCCCATTGGCTGATGGCGAAAGCAACGACTATGACGCAAAGTCGATGGTATTCTGCGTCTGGGTAATCACGTCGTTGACAAAGTCCTCCGGAGTCATCGAACCGTCGAAGAGCGAAGGCAAGTCAGTCCCCGCAGCCGTGTTGTAAGCGCTGAAGAACTCACTGTTGTACCAGACCACCATGTCCTGTCCGGCATCAGCGTAAACCTGACCAATTGCCTCGTCACCGAAGAAGGGATCGGTCACGCCGGTCACTGCCGGGTCGTTCATGGCGTCGAACATGACCGGGAACATATTGATCTGCTCGAAGCGGGCGATTTGATTTTCTTTGCCCAGATAAACGAAATCGAGGAATTCCCAAGCAAGGTCTTGGTTAGGTCCCTGTGCAACCGACCAACCCGTGCCGCCCCAAGTCGCGGTCTTGAAGCCGCCGCCTTCCCAGTAAGGCATTTGCGCCATCGCCCACTTGCCCGCCATGTCGGGGACACCGGGTTTCAGGCAGCAGCTCGAC
Organism: uncultured Chloroflexia bacterium; assembly: GCA_963848465.1. Classification (GTDB taxonomy): domain Bacteria; phylum Chloroflexota; class Anaerolineae; order Aggregatilineales; family Phototrophicaceae; genus Flexifilum. The sequence goes on from CAWKDY010000030.1 coordinate 51,351, forward strand.
CACCAGTCGGGCATCACGGTCGCAGCCAGCGCACCATCGGTGTAAGCAGTCGGGATGGTCGCACCGGACCACACGTCGCCACCGAGCACCGGCAGGAAGATACCCGCTTGCACAGCTTGCTGAACGTAAGTCGCAACTTCGATTGCGATCTGCTTGTTGGCGTCTTCACCCATGACGAAGTTACCATTCTCGTCAAAAATTTGACCGCCACGCTGATCGTAGTACATCTGGAACCAAGTGCCGTCATTGGTCGCAAAGGTGAAGGCATTGCCATTGGCTGCCAATTTCGGTCCAACGTCGTTGAGTACCTGTTCCCACGTCGTGGGAACTTCAACGCCCGCCGCTTCGAACAGCGCCGGCTGATAGTAGAGGACGGACGGCGTCAGCGAACTCTCGATGCCGTAAATCTCGCCCTGATACGAATAGATCGACCAACGTCCGGGCGAATAGTCGGCAACACGGTCGCCGATCAGCGGGGTCAGGTCGACGAAATAGGAGGCAATCGCGCCATCCTTCATGAACCGCCCGAACGAACCACGCTCGATGCCGACGAGGTCAGGAATTTGCTCGCCTGCCGCCAGTTGATTCATGACGTTGTCCGCCACGCTCGAATCGACCTGAAAATCGTAGGTGATGTTGAGATCCGGGTGCAGCGCGCTGAAATCAGCTTCGCGCGAAGTAAAGTAGTCGATGTATAGCTGGTCGTGCGTGCGTGCGGTGAGGGTGACATCGGTCGTCTGCGCCTGCGCAATCGTGCTGAAGACTGCCAGCAGCAAGCACAGCATGACGACTAGAACCAGTCTGAACTTTCTCATGCTCATGTCCATAACTCCATTCAGAATACTTTTTCCAACAATTTGTTGTTGCGCCGGATGAAGTTGCTCATTTCCTCCTTTCAAATGATGACGCTGTGTTCGTGTTGACTACACGTGTAGACTATTATAGAGTCGGTATTCAAGGCAAGTCAACAAATCACCCTTTCGCTTGTTACAAGGATTTGTGCTTGAACCCACGGTAGGATCACGGTATGCGCAAAAATCATGAAATGGTCACGCAGGTAGATGTCGCCCGGCACGCGGGCGTTTCGCGGGCGATGGTGTCGTACGTGCTGAATAATGGACCCCGCAATGTATCTCCGGAGACCCGTGGGCGCATCCTCACCGCGATTCAGGAACTCGGCTACCGACCGAACCAGCATGCTCAGCGTCTCAAAATGGGTGCGGGCGCCGCCCAGAACTCGATCGGTATTATCGCCGGAGGCAGAGGCTACAACCTGCTCGAGCGCCCCTATTACAGCGTAATCCTCGCCAATCTGTTTGATCACGCCCAGCAGTTGCACCAACATGTTCGCTTTTTCAGCTTCTTTGACGCGCTGACCGACCCGATCATTTTCAACAAGTATATTCATCCGGAAGAGATCTCGTCGCTCATCCTGCTGCTCCCGGCGGTAATCCTTGACGAGCCGGAGCACGAGCGCATTTTGCCGCAGATCATCGAGCGGATCGACAACATCTTATGTCTTGAGAGATCGATTTACGGCTTGCCCGCCATCCTCGTCGACCTTGCCGCCGCCGCTCAAATGGCGGTTGAGCACCTGATCGACTTGGGGCATCGACGGATTGCCTTCCTCGCCCTGAACGACGAACGCATTGATGGCTACAAACGCGCGCTCGCGCTGCACGGCGTCCCATTTGATGCGACGCTCATGCGGATGCTGGATGGTGGCAAGGTTCCCTCGTCGAGCTACGAGTTGACGCTCAGCTTGATCGAGGAGCAGTCGGGCATCACTGCCCTGTTCGCCTCCAATGACGAGGCAGCAGTGGCGGCGATGGCAGCCTTACACGATCACGGATTGCGCGTGCCGGAAGACATCGCCATCGCCTCGATTGACAATACCGAGATTCGCTGCGATCATTCGACCGGCGCTGACCACCGTCAACGTACCCCGGCACGAAATGGTCGAACATGCCTTTCAGTTCTTGCTGTCGCAGCGCGAACATCCGGTTTCGCGTCCCGCCTCGATGATCCTGCCGCTGGAACTAATCGTGCGCGAATTCGTCCGGCTGCTAAACCGCGTCTGACGCGGCTTACTCAAAATTGAACTTTGCGCCATTCGAGAGCCTGAAAATCCCCAACAACTGACCGATACTCAAGGCACGAGCGGGCGCAAACTGCTCGCCTAGCAGGTAGCGCACCGTCTCGCTCAACAAGAAGCGCGCTTCCGGGCGTACCAGCACGGCAGAGTCCGTCAGCCGCCACGTCGAGACAAACAGCCGACCAGCGCCGACGCGCGCCTCAAACGCATAGCAGAGCCGCTTCGCCCGCGAGAAGTTGTCAACCACTTCCACGATCGGATCGATGAAAGGAACGGCATCCAAGCAGATCGCCGGCGCATCGTTGACGAGGCTGTACCACTGCCAATCCGACGCGCCGTCGTGGGGGAATCGCGCCAGCGCCGGATGATCGTGAATGATCATCCCCATGACGTGCTGACGTTATCGGGAAACCACAGATAGCTCCAGAACGGCGGTAGATAGCGGGTCGGCACCGAGTCGAACAGCGCTTTCGCTCCGGGCATCAACCACACCGAGCCGCCATCGTACAGATATTGCAGCACGCGCCCGGTCAGCCGCTCGGAGATCGCCAGTTCGCTCGGCGGCAGCCTGCCCTCGCTGAAGATCCCGATGCCGAGAAAATCATCGCTGAAGTCCGCGCCGGAAAGCGCGGGACGCAGCTCGCGTCAGGCGGGTGCTGATACGATCAGCGCCGTCGATCAAGCTGCGGATGCGGATATGACCAGACGTGCCAGCGATTGCGCGTGCCGCCAAATTCGACCTTCAGTTCCCATGCGTGCGCCGCGTCATCAGCCGGTAGCTGGATTTCGAGCCGTCCCAGCGCCGTCAATTTGCCAGCCGGTGCTGCTGGCGCGTCGAGCTGCCCACTGAGCGTCGTCTCCGCCGAGCGAAGTTCCCACTGCAAGATACCAGCCGGAATGGTCGCATGGCCGAAGTTGGAGACGTCGATTTCGACCGCCAGCAAGTCGCCGTTCCAGAAAGTCGGCGAGGGCGCGCGCATCAAGAGCGTGACCGCGCCGTTGAACTCGGCGAACTGCTCCGGCTCGATCAATCCCTTGCTATCCCAGAACATGTCCAGAATGCCGGTCGTCGCGTGCCCTTGACCGGGAAAGTCGCGGATATCGAGCAGTTGGAACCCGGAGAGTCCGCGCGTGCGCCGTGCCCGCTCGATATTTTCCTTGTAGGTGCGAACGATATGGGTTCCCGACGCCTGAATATACTCGTCAATGCGCCCGCTCATGCCTTTCGCGTCGAGCGTCTCGGTCACGTAGTCGAGCCACGCGGGATAGATCACGCCTTTATACTTGGCAGCTTCCTGCGGGCGGGCGTACATGGTGAACTGCCCATGCTCGTGTCCGATCACCGGCGCGTCCGCCAGCGCGGTGATGGCGCTGAAATCCTGCGTCGTATCATTGGAGGCGGCATCGTAGATTTTCTTGGGCGGATGCCAGTTGCAGGACTGAATGTAGAAATCGACTTGGCGGCTCGGCGCGGGAAGCTGACCGAACCCGGTGTTGTCGGTATAAATCCGCGTCGGGTCAAGCTGTCTTCCCGCGCGCGACCAGTTCATTCAGGCGAGGATGCCCATCAGCGCCGCCGAGCAGTTCGTTGCCATTGGAAAACATCACCCATGACGGATGGAAATGGAGCGCCGGGACGATCCGCTCCAAGTTCGCGCGCTAAGGAAACGATGCACGGCTCCCGGCGGCTCGGTTTCCGCCGCATCGTAACTCCGTGACCAATGCGGCAGTTCAGCCTGAACTAGCATTCCCGGCTTCATCGGCGGCTTGCCAGAACGGTTCCGGCGCCGTCCACGAGTGCAGGCGCACGTGATTGAAGCCATAGCTCTTGGCGATTGCGAACTGGCGGCGATAATGCTCAACATCCCACGAGGGATAGCCGGTCTGCGGGAAGATGCAGCAGTCGACATAGCCCCGCAAGAAACACCGGCTGCCCGTTGAGCAGAATATTCTTGCCCTGCCACCGAGATTTCGCGCAGCCCGACGCGCTGCTGCACGCCGTCGACGATTGTATCGCCAGCCGAGCAGCGAGAACTCGACCTCGTAGAGAAACGGGTCATCATCCCACCAGAGCCGCGCGTCCGCGCCCAGTTCGACCGAAAGCGCCGCGCTGCCGTCGGTCACCGCCCCACTCGCCTGATATTGCCTTCCACTTTGCGGGTCGGTGAGCGTCACGTCGACAGTGAGGTCGGCGTCAGCGCTCACCCGGAAGTCGAATTCGAAGCGCCGTTCAGCTACGTTCGGACGGCAGATGATCTGGTCGAAGCGAACATTAGGCAGCGCCTCCAGCACGACGCCGCCGGTGATGCCGCCCCAGCGCGTCGCCGTATGCGTCGGAATTGATGTGGCTTTCTTTGAAGCGGATAGATCATCCGGTTGTCGATGCGAACCGTCAGACGGCGGCGACTGCCGGGGGTCGACCAGCGCGGTCAGATCGTAGACGTGGGCGGTCGAAAGCGACTCCTGCATCCCGGCTGCTGCGCCGTCGAGCCAGACTTCGCTGCGCCAGCGCACGCCTTTGAGGATCAGCCGGATCGACTTGCCACTCCAATCAGCGGGGATTTCGATGAAGCGGCTGTACCAAGCCGCGCCTTCGTACTGATGATGCTTGCTCCAGCCGCCTAGGGGATGAGTGCGGGGTGGATCGCCAAAACCCTGTTCTTCCCACGAGCCGGGCACCACAATCGCGGCGGTGAGCGCGTCAGTCTGCCAACCAGCACTGATCCCTTCATCGTGCGGATCGAGCGCGAACGCCCACTGCCCGTTTAAATCGATGCTTTCATGCAAATTCGCCGATGATAGAGGTAAACTCATAATTCGCTGTTCCTCAAAAGCATAACCACAAAAAGTGTAATTGCTTAAGCGTGCGGAATTATATCCCTCAAATCATGAGGCGTCATCGGCAAGCGGGCATAGCGCTTTTTACTTCGGCAACAGATGCACCGCCTCCGGAATGAAATCCACGCCGACGGCTTCGCCCTCGCGGAAGATGTGGCTCGCACGCGGATCGTTCTCGACGGCAACCAACGTGTAGTCTTCAAGGCGGACAACGTATTCCACTTCGGAGCCGAGATACATGACCTGCTCGACCGTCGACTGCAAAAGCTGCGGGTCGGCGCGCAGCTTCAGCGCTTCGGGTCGAAGTACGGCAGTCAACGAGTCGCCTGGATGCGGCGCACCCGCCGCCGACACCGTCACCCGCTGCCCTAGCAACCGGACGGTCGCTGTGCCCTTATCGGCTGCCTCGACTTGGGTTTCGACGAAATTCGCCCGTCCGATAAAGTCAGCGACGAAGCGCGAAACCGGTCGGCGGTAGATCTCATCCGGCGTGCCGATCTGCTCGACGCGCCCCAATTCATCACCACGATCCGGTCAGAGAGCGCCATCGCTTCGGTCTGATCGTGGGTCACGTAGACGCTGGTGATGTTCATCCGCCGCTGGAGACCGTAGAATCTCGGCGCGCATCTGCACCCGCAGTTTCGCGTCAAGGTTGGAGAGCGGCTCGTCGAACAGGAGTACCAGCGGTTCCATAACCAGCGACCGCGCCAGCGCGACCCGCTGCTGCTGACCGCCGGACAGCTCGTTCGGACGGCGATCCCCTAGCCCCTGCAAGCCCATCAAGTCGAGCGTCTGCTCCACTTGATTTTTGATCTCGGCATTCGAGCGCCTGCGAATGCGAAGACCGTAGGCGATATTGTTGAACACCGTCATGTGAGGAAACAGCGCATAGCTCTGGAACACCATCGCCATGTCACGTTTATTGGGGGGTACGTTCGTAATATCCTTGTCGTCGAGCAGAATCCGTCCCGACGACGGCATTTCAAACCCCGCGATCAAGCGGAGCGTCGTGGTCTTGCCGCAACCGGAGGGACCCAGCAAGGTCAGGAACTCGCCCTTCTCGATTTCCAGCGAGACGTGGTCGACGGCAGTGACTTCGCCGCCGCCTCCACGTGCCGGGAATACCTTGGCGACGCGTTCTAGGTGAAGGCTGCCCGCGTGATTGTGCTGGATTGCTGCCATTTACGTTCCTCCTTCCAGCGAACGTTCGGCACCGGTGGTTGAGCCGACCGCGGCGTATAGCACGCCAATTGCCACCAACACGATCAAGATCAAGATTACGCAGTAGGCGAAGGCATTGCCGAAGCGGGCATTCTCGACTTCATTCAAAATCTGCGCGGTCATGATTTTCGTCTGGGGCGTCGTTAAGAATATAATTGCCGAAATCGTCGTCATCGACCGGGCGAAGGCAAAGATCAGCCCCGACAGAAACGCCGGACGGATGAGCGGCAGCGTGATTTTCCGAAACGTCAAAGCGTTATCCGCGCCTAAGCTGATCGACGCCTCCTCAATCGCCGGGTCGATCTGTGACAGCGCCGCGACGCCTGAACGCAGCGCCGCCGGGACACTACGGACAATGTAGACAATGACAATCGCCAGCGCGCCGCCGAAGATCGCGCGCCCGCCGGTCAGCTTCGGTATCAAGGTGATCACCAGCGGGGCAGCGTCACCTCCCAGCGGGATCGTGAGCTGAATGTCATTGTTGAAGATCAGCAGGTAGCCGATGCCGATAATCGTACCGGGGATCGCGATGCCGAGCATCGTCGAAAAGTCGAGCAGGCTGCGTCCCATGAACCCTTTACGCACCACCAAGAAGGCGATGATCATGCCGAGAATACCCGCGACCGGCGTGGCAATCGCAGCGAGTATGGTCGTATCGGTCATGGCGGCTGAGCCATAGCCGTTGATCACGAAGTCGAAGTGACTCAGCGTAAAGTCGTTATTGACGCCGAGGATGTTGACAAAGGCACCCGCGAAGATCGTCAGGTACAGGATGATGACGAGCAGGCAAACCGCAAGGACAAGCCCAATCAGCGGTACGCGCACGAGCGGGTGAGAGATTTGCTGCGGCGTCCCGGCAGGCTTCCCGGTGACCGAAACGACTGATTGACGGTTGACCCAGTAGCGCTGGATCAGAAACACAGTCAGCGACGGCACCAGCAGGATAATCGAGAGCACCGCGCCTGACGAAATGTCGTACAGTCCGATGATCGTGATATAGATGCGAGTCGCCAGCACTTCATAGTTTCCACCCAAGACTAACGGGTTGCCTAGGTCGGCGATTGCCTCGACAAATAGCAGCAGGAATGAGCCGAGAATTCCCGGGAGCAGCATTGGAACGGTCACCGTCCGGAAGATGTGCCATTTGTTCGCGCCGAGATTGGTCGCGGCTTCTTCCAGCGCGGGATCGAGCGCCTGCATCATCCCCTTCAGATTGAGGTAGGCGATTGTGAACAGCGAGAGAGCCAGAACGACCGTTAGCCCATCTAGCCCATAGATGTCATTGCAGGTGCGCCCCTGCCCCCAAAAGCAGCGGAACTCCGAAAATACCTTTGGTGATCATGCCGTTGCGACCAAACATCAGGATCGCGGCGCTGGCGAGCGCGAACGGCGGCGAAATGATCGGGACAAGCGCGATCAGGTGCATCACGCGCTTGACCAGCGCGGGCGCTTTGACTTTCACCTGTACATAAGCGAACAGAAAACCCACCACCGTGCCCAGCAGCCCGACGGTCAACCCCAAGACGACAGTATTGGAGATGATGGTCTGGTAATTCGGCTGAGCGAGATATTTATCAAAAAGCGGCAAACTCTCCGGAGAAAAGGCAGTGCCAACCATCCCCAAGATCGGCAGAATGATAGCGATAAAGACGAACAGGCTCACCAGCACAAGGGCAAGCGCCAGTATCGGATCCTGAAGCATCTGGCGCAGTTGACGAACAGGTCGGCTGCGGATCAACATCGACACGAACAACACCTCCGGCTATTGGAACACACCCCTGCCCAAGCAGAAACTCAGGCAGGGGTGGTCGGTCGATCCCATGGTCACACGAAGCGATCAGGGGTGCTAGTCGTTAGGCGTGGGCGCGACCTCTTGGTCGAAACGTTCCACCATGGCGGTCCGGTTAGTCCCGGCAGCGACAAAGTTATAGTTCACGAGGTTCACGTCGCTGAGGTTCACCGACAGCGGTGAAACCGGCGAGTCCGGATTGGTGGGAAGCTGGAGCGAGTTCACGGTCAGGCTGATCGCTTGCGCTTCCGGCGTCAGCGCCCAGTCGTACCACGCCTTGGCAGCTTCTAGCTCCGGCGCGCCCTTGATGATCGCCATGCCACCGATCTCGTAACCGGTGCCCTCTTCGGGGAAGCTGGTCACGAGCACATCTTGGAAGCCTTCGACCTGTAGTTTCACGCAGTCGTGAGAGAAGATGATCGCGACAGCGATTTCGCCGTTGCCCGCCATCGTCCCCGGGGCAGATCCCGAGCGCGTGTACTGGAGGATGTTCTGGTTCAATGCCGAGAAGTACACAAAAGCGTTATCAATCGCCTGCGCCGTGGGCGAGCCATCGGCATTGTAACCTTCGCCTGTACCCGCCACTTCTGTACCATCAGCGGGCTTTCCATCCGGGTATTCCAGCTTGTCGGCAGCCAACGTTACATTAGTCCAGAAGGCGGTAAAGGCGGTACCGGAGGTCGCCGGATGTGCCATCGCCACGTTCGCTTCCAGTTCCGGGTTGAGCAGGTCTGCCCATGACGTCGGCGGATCGATGCCCAGTTCATTCAGCAGTTCGACGTTGGAGCAGAAACCGAGCGCCCCAACGTAGACACCGGTCCAGTAATCATCGGCATCTTTCAAATCTGCCGGAATGGCTGCCGCTGTTGGAGATAGATACTGCTCAAGCAGACCTTCCTCCTTCGCGGCGATGAAGGCGTCAGCAGGTCCACCCCACCAGACCGAGAACTCAGGGTTGTCCCCAGTTGCCCGAATTCGGGCGAGCGACTCGCCGGACGACATGCGAACATACGAGGTCTCGATGCCGGTCTGCTCTTGGAAGGCTTGGGTCATCGCCACGCACCAGTCTTCCTGCGGGGTGCAGAGGACGGTCAGGGTTTCCTGTGCGGCAACCGAGGATGCAAAGACATTCGTCAGCAGAAGAAAGGTCAGCAAAATCAAAAGTCGCTTGCTCATAATCTTAAAGAACCTCCGAAGCTATTCTGTAGATAAAGTTACTTTCTTTACCACGCAAATTAATCTGCTTCATCTTATTTTAAACTATCCTTAATATATCTTACAAATTATGCCTGATCACCCCGTACCGATTTCTGCGCTGACCACACGCGGCTGACACTGCGCGGGAATACGGCACTGATGTGGTTAGCCATGGTCTTACCGACTCGGGTTTGGAGCTTACTCGGGTTCAGTTCTATACTACGGAGTGCATTCCAAGATTTAGGACAATCCATAAAGGACCACGAGGCGAACCCATGCCTTTAGTTGAGCACACTCCCTTACCGACTTTTGCACGACTCCGCGAGTCCGGGCAGGAGATACTGAGTCTAATCTGCCGCTTTAAAGCAGGACATCCGCGAGCTGCATATTGGCTTGCTGAATATGATGCCGGACGCGGCGCTGCAGGTGACCGAGCAGCAGTTCATGCGCCTGGTCGGCAATTCAAACCAGATCGCGCAGATTTACGTGCATCCTTTTTCGGTGCCGGGTCTTCCCCGCAGCCCGGAAACCAGGCGTACATCGATGAGTACTACACGACCTTCGAGCAACTTCAGGAGGACGGTCTGGATGCCCTGATCATGACCGGCGCGAATGTCTCCAATCCTCGGCTCGAACTGGAACCGTTCTGGGAACCGCTCACCAAGGTGATGGAATGGGCGGCGGAACAGGTCACGTCCGTGTTGTGTTCCTGTCTGGCGACCCATTCACTGATGAAGTTCGGTACAGCATTGACCGCCAGCTGCTGCCGCAGAAGAAATGGGGCGTGTATTCGTATCGGGTCGCTAAAGCCGAGCATCCGCTGTTGCGCGACATCAACACGCGTTTTGACGTGCCCCACTCCCGCTACAACACCATCACCCACCAGCAGTTCGAGAGCGCCGGGCTGACCATCCTCATCGACAGCCCGGAGGATGGCGTGCATATGGCGGTCAGTCCCGACCAATTCCGCAACATTTACCTCCAAGGGCATCCGGAGTACCACACCAACAGCCTGCTGAAAGAATACAAGCGCGAAGTCATCCGCTACCTGAACGATGAGCGCGACCTGCCGCCCTACCCGGAAAATTACTTTTCGCCGGAGGCTCAGGCGATCGCGGACGCCTATATCGCGCGAGGCGGAGCAGGCAAAACAGGCGGGCGAGCCGATCCCGGATTTCCCGAAGAGGCGATCTTCCCCTTGCTCGATAACACCTGGACCGACACCGGCAAAGCGATCTTCAATAACTGGTTGGGCTGGTGTATCGCTTGACCCATGTTGACCGCGATAAGCTGTTTATGCCCGGCGTTGATCCTGAAAATCCGCTGGGGTTGTTATAAGGCGCGTCCACCAAAGTCGGCATTCCGTGGGCGGACACGTGCCCTACTGTGCGTTTTTCGTTGCCGCGAAGCTTATTCCATAGAGGAGAGGAAAAGCAATGAAAGACGAGACGATTGCCATTCACGCCGGTTACCAGACCGACCCGACCACCAAATCGGTCGCCGTGCCGATTTACCAGACCGTCGCCTATGAGTTTGACAACGCCCAGCACGGCGCCGATCTGTTCAACCTGGCGGTGCCGGGCAATATCTACACGCGCATCATGAACCCGACCAACGACGTGCTGGAACAGCGGGTCGCCGCCCTGGAAGGCGGCGTCGGCGCGCTGGCGCTCAGCGCGGGCAGCGCGGCCGTCACCTATTCGATTCTGAATATCGCCCAAGCCGGTAACAACATCGTCTCGGTGCCCCTGCTCTACGGCGGCACCTATACCCTGTTTGCGCACATGCTTCCCCGGCTCGGCATCGACGTGCGCTTTGCCAAAGACGACAGCCCGGCCAGTCTGGAAAGCCTGATCGACGACAAGACTTCGGCGGTGTACTGCGAGTCGATTGGCAACCCGGCGGGCAATATCCCGGATCTGGAAGCGATCTGCGCGATGGCGCATCGGCACGGCGTGCCGGTGATCGTCGATAACACGGTTGCGACGCCGATACTGATCAAGCCCTTCAACTATGGCGCCGACATCGTGGTGCATTCGCTGACCAAGTACATGGGCGGTCACGGCACTTCGATTGGCGGCATCATCGTCGACTCCGGCAAGTTCCCCTGGGCAGAAAACGCGGCGCGCTTCCCGATGCTGACCCAGCCCGAAGCCTCCTATCATGGCGTGGTCTATACCGAAGCGATGGGTCCGGCGGCCTATATCGCGCGCGCCCGGACGGTGCCGCTGCGCAATATGGGGTCGGCGCTCAGTCCGCTCAATGCCTTCCTGTTCCTTCAGGGGATTGAGACACTGCCGCTACGGATGGAGCGTCACTGCGACAACGCGCTGACGGTGGCAAAGTATCTCAGGCGCACCACGAGCAAGTGGCGTGGGTCAACTTCGCCGGGCTGCCGGAGTCGCCCTACTACGAGCTGGCGCAGAAGTACACCGACGGCAAACCCTCGGCGTTGATGACATTCGGCATCAAGGGCGGTTTCGACGCGGGCGTGAAATTCTACGACGCCCTCAAGCTGTTCAAGCGGCTGGTCAACATCGGCGACGCCAAGTCGCTAGCCGCTCATCCGGCTTCGACAACCCATCGGCAGTTGACCGAGGCGGAGCTGAAAGCTGCCGGGGTGACACCCGACATGATCCGCATCTGCGTCGGCATCGAGAATATCGACGACATCCTTGCCGATCTGGAACAAGCGCTGGCGGCAGCGATTTAACTCGATAGCTACAGTTATCTAACACCTTCTGCCCGGTCGCTAATGACGGAGGCGTCCTTGGCGACCGGAAATCGGGACATTCCACTATGGAATTGCCAACCGACAAAGGGACGTACATCCTGCTGTTGAGGCTTGCCCTACCCGCCGCACTCACGGTCGGCAAGTTGGGCGCGTTTGTCTTCTCTGACGGATGGTACGCCTACGTCGGCAGCGCGTTCGGCGCGGGCGGACTGCGCGGCAGGCTGAAACATCATCTCAGCCCGGTGGCGCGCCCCCATTGGCACATTGATTATCTGCGAGCGGCGACCCCGGTTCGTGAAGTCTGGTATATCGCCAGTGAGACTTCTTATGAGCATCGCTGGGCAGCGACTCTGCTCACCCTGCCCAACGCCGCGCTGCCCGCATTGCGTTTTGGCGCATCGGATTGCACCTGTGCAGCTCATCTCGTTCATTTCCCCGAAAAACCGGCGCTTACCGTTTTCCAGCACGCTGAGGGCGTCTCCGTCGAACGCTGGTCAGTAGCGCAATAGCTGCTTGGCGATGGCGCACGGTAGATCGCGCTAGACCTGATTTCACACTGCACGACCGGGGTTACAGACTTAGGGGCGCTCATCGTGGCGGGGCGCTTCCCTACTCGCTTTCGCTTCAGTCTGTCCGCTGCTTGGGTTTCCCACTGATTGAGATCTACCGAGATCGCTTGGCTGCCGAAGTTGAGATACGCGCTGGCAGCCGTCTTCAGGTTGACACGTCGGAAGGTTTCCCTCTATAATTGCCTTATGTAAGTAATTATAGGATGACAGGATGATTTAACGGCAAACCTGCTTGCCATCTAACTTGACCAAGCGAGCCGCATAGCGATGCTTTTGATCAGGTTACGGTTGTACCGAATTCGCGCGCCGGTACAATCAATGATCTAAGTTAAACACATTCATGAAAAAAGGCGCCAGTTAGGAACATTAATGTTACGAGCACCTTGCGAAAACAATTTGTTTTTCCTTGACCATTCACATTGCTCGCTACGGTCAGTTCCCGCTCAACCACTCGCCGGGTTAGCCCGGAGCTGCGCGTTGCGATGACCAGCGCATATCAGGAGTTGAACGGTAGCGAACCGGTGGAGCAGCATCAGCCGATTCTTGAGCTGCATAACATCACCAAGGTCTTCCCCGGCGTCAAGGCGCTCACGGACGTCAACTTCGACTGCATACGCGGCGAAGTTCATGCGCTCGTCGGCGAGAATGGTGCCGGAAAATCGACGCTCCTGAAAATCCTCTCCGGGGCGTATCGACCAGACGGCGGTTACGTAGCTATCGGCGGACGTGAAGTCCATCTGCGTCATCCTCACGACGCTCAGAAATACGGCATCAGTATCATTTATCAGGAATTCAACCTCTTGCCCGAACGCACCGTCGCCCAGAATATCTTTCTGGGGCGCGAGCCGATGCGAGGTTGGCGCGTTGATTCCCGCGCGATGCTCGACGAAACCCGTGCCCTGCTCGACGATCTAGGCGTTGACATTGATCCCCGCACGCAAGTCAACACCTTGCGTTTGGCACAGCAGCAGGTGGTCGAAATTGCGAAAGCCCTCTCGCTGAATGCCGACGTGGTCTTGATGGACGAACCGACAGCAGCGCTGTCGCTCCACGAGGTCGATAACCTGCTCGATCTCGTCCGGCGCTTGCGCGAGCGGGGCATCACGATTGTTTACATCTCGCACCGGCTGGAAGAAGTTTTCCGCATCGCTGACCGCGTGACCGTACTCAAAGATGGACGGTGGATCGGGACTCAACCGACCAAGGACGTGAGCCAGACCGAACTCGTGAGCATGATGGTCGGTCGCGAGATTTCGAGCTACTACCCGCCGCGCGCCAACTCCGCCGACATCGGCGCGACCATCCTCGACGTGCGCGGTCTCAACGTCAACAACTGGCTGCGCGACGTCTCATTTCAGGTCAAACGAGGTGAAATTCTCGGCATTTCCGGGTTAGAAGGTTCGGGGCGGACGTTTCTCGCGCGGACATTGTTCGGTGCGGAAAAAGTCACTCACGGAGAAATCGTCCTCAACGGACAGGCGCAGCACTTCAAAAACCCTTACGACGCCATCAAAGCAGGAGTCGGCTTCATCACCGAGGATCGCAAACGCGAGGGGTTGGCGCTGATCATGTCGATTCGCAAGAACATGATGCTACCCAGCCTCGACCTACGCCAAGCACTCGGTTTCATTCAGTTCCGCCAAGAAAGCGCGCTGGTGAGCGAATTATCCGAATCACTGGAACTGCACGCTACTGAGGATACTGAAGTCCAGAACCTCAGCGGCGGTAATCAGCAGAAGGTCGTCCTCGCCAAGTGGCTGGCGACAAAAGCCAAGCTGCTGATCTTCGACGAGCCGACGCGCGGTATCGACGTCGGCGCGAAAGCCAGCATCCACCAGTTGATGCGCCAAATGGCAGCAGACGGCGTCGGCGTGATCATGATCTCATCGGAACTGCCCGAAGTGTTGGGCATGAGCGACCGCCTGCTCGTGATGCGGCAAGGCGAGATCGTGGGCGAATTTCGCGGTGAAGAAGCCACCGAAACCCTGATTATGCAAGCGGCGACCGGCATAAACCAGTCCATAACACAGGCGGCGACTTAATGGCAGCAGCAGCACAGGTTGAATCACATCAGACGTCGCAGCAGATTACGAGCCTCATGCGCCGGATGGGGATTTTCCCGATCCTCGGCTTGTTGATCCTCGGTTCCAGCCTCTTCGTCCCCGGGTTTGCGACGCCGGAGAACATCGTCAACGTCTTCCAGCGTTCGGTGACGCTCGGCTTGGTCTCAATCGGGCAGACATTTGCCGTCATTTGCGGCTCGCTCGACCTTTCGGTCGGCTACAGCATCAGCACGATCTCGGTTGTCACCGCGATCGTGATGAACAACCGCACCGAAAACATCGTCCCGGCGGTCGCCGTCGCGCTGCTGATCGGCGTCGTCGTCGGCTTGGGCAACGGGCTAATCATCACCAAGCTCAAAATCAACGCCTTTATCGCCACGCTAGGCACCTCGCTGATCTTACAGGGAGTCCTCTTTTCCGGCTTCGACAATTACGCAGGCAAGGTGCCTGAGATTTTTCAAAATCTGGCTTACGGTGAAATCGCGGGCATCCCGCTCGGCGTCTATCTGTTTCTAGCAACTGCCCTGATCGCGTTCTTGGTGCTGCGCTATACCAAGTTCGGCTATCACGTCTACGCGGTAGGTGGCAATCCCGACGTATCGCGCTTGTCCGGCGTACGGACCGACCGCGTGGTGATTATCGCGCACATCTTGACCGGGTTAGGCGCGGCATTCGCGGCGATCGTCCTGATCGCCCGACTGCGCGCTGGCGGTCCGCTAGTCGGCGAAGGCTACGACCTCGACTCGATTTCCGCCGTCGTGGTTGGCGGCGCGCCGCTGGCGGGCGGCAAAGGCGGGGTTTGGGGGACGGTCGCGGGGGTGCTTGATCGTCTCGATTTTGGCGAATGTTTTCAATTTCTTGAACGTTGGTGCGTTCGCGCAAGACGTGTTACGCGGCATCGTGCTGATCGTCGCCGTTGCGATTTATTCGTACCGCTCCTCTCGTTAAAGCAGTAGCACGGTAAGGGAAGAAGCTTCATGGAAGGAACAGTCAGGAGCGCAGGATCAGCAGTCATCGCCCGGCGACGAGTGACCGGCATTCTCAGCCAAATCCCGTTGATCTATTACGTCTTTTTGCTGGTGATGCTCATCATCTACCTGCGAACGCCGTCCTTCTTTCAAGCGGGACCGTTGGTCGCTTTTGTTCGCGGCGCCGCCCCGTTGATCGTGGTTGCAGTTGCCCAGATGTTTGTGCTGGTCAGCGGTGAACTCGACCTTTCGGTCGGTTCGCTGATGACCGTCTGCGCGGCGGTCGCCTCGAAGGTCATCAACAACGATCCCACCCGGGTCGGCGAAGCCTTCCTGTGGATCTTCGGCATCGCCATACTGGTTGGCTTGATCAACGGCATCATGGTGACCCGCTTTAATGTACCCTCGTTCGTGGCAACGCTGGCGATGCTGCTGGTCGCGCAAGGCATCATCTCGATCATCACCGGCGGCGCGGCGGTCGGCGGCTTGACCGAGAATTTCCGCAGCCTCGGTCGTGGAAATATTGAGGGCACAGGGATACCTATCGCGCTGATCGTCACGCTGTTGGTGGTGCTGGTAGGGTTCTATACGCTGCGAATGACCACCTTCGGTCGGCGCGTTTACGCCGTCGGCAGCAATCCCCTCGCCGCCCACTTGTCCGGTGTCAAGGTTAACCGGATCAAGATCGCCACTTTCGTCATTTGCAGTCTGCTGGCGTCGGTCGCATCCGTGCTGCTGGTTGGTTACAGCGGCATGGCGTCGCTGAGCGTCGGGAGTGGCTACGAATTTCAGTCGATTTCTGCGGCGGTGCTCGGCGGCGTCACGCTGACCGGCGGGCGAGGCAGCGCGATGAGCGCGACCGCCGGGGCACTCACTCTGTCCGCCGTTTTCCGTTTGCTCAATCTGATGGCGCTGCCGCTGCCTTTCCGCTTGACGGTGCAGGGGCTGATCATTTTGGGCGCTGTGGCAATTGGAACTCTCCGTTCCCGCCGTTCATGAGATGCGGCGAGTTTCGGCTAGTGATCTGGCGAAGTAGCGGCAAGGAGGGCGACGTTTACTCAATTTGAGCCAGTTGGAAGTTCAAATCGTTTCTTAGTTCTTTTACGAGTGAGCAAGGAGAGATTTTAATGCGTCGGTATCTGAAGATTACTTCGGTTTTGCTCTCGATGGTTTTAGCGCTGATTATGCTGGGTGCGCAGGTGACCGTCGCGCAAGACGCGACCGAGGAACCCAATCCTTTCTTGTCGATGGGCGACCTCAATCGGCAGGTCGAACTGGTCGGCGAAACGCCGCTCGGCGACCCCGCCACCCCGTGGCTGCAAATGTTTGCCACCGACGAGATGGTTGACACGACCCAGTTCATCACCGAGCCGCCGTGGACGATCTGCTTCTCGAACGCATCGGTAGCGAATAACTGGCGCGTGGCGGGTTTCGGCGTCATGAACGCCGACGTCGACGCCTTGATCGCTGAGGGTTTGGTCAAGGAATTCATCGTCACTGACGCCGGCGAGCGCGCTGACAAGCAGATCTCCGACATCGACGACCTGCTCAACCGCGACTGCGACATCATCATCATTTCCCCGACTTCGACTGAACAGCTCACGCCCGCCGTCGAGAAAGCTGTCGCTACCGGTATTCCGGTCGTCGTCTTCGACCGTGGCGTCAACACGACCGATTACGTGACCTTCGTTCACCCCATCGGCGGTTATGCTTGGGGTAAGGTTACCGCCGACTGGCTGGTCGAACAGTTGAACGGGCAAGGCAACATCCTCGCGCTGCGTATTCTCCCCGGCGTCGACGTGCTCGAGACTCGTTGGCTGGCAGCGCAGCAAATTTTCGCCGCGAACCCCGGCATCAACGTGGTCGGCGTCGAGTTCGACGACAATGATCCCGCCAAGACCAAGCAAATCGTGACCGACTATATCCAGCGCGTCGGACAGATCGACGGCATTTGGATGGATGCCGGTGACGCCAGCGTTGGCGCGTATGAAGCATTTGTCGACTCCGGTATGCCGCCAGCGCTGATCACCAGTGAAGACCTCAACGGCTGGCTGAAGGTTTGGGTGGCAAACGACCTGAATTCGTTCGCCCCGACCTATCCGTCGTTCCAGTGGCGTACCGCCATCGCCGCCGCAGTTGACATCCTGCAAGGCAAGGAAGTGCCTAAGGAATGGATCCTGCCGCAGCCGTTCATCACCAACGAAGATGCCCCCCTGCTCGTCCAGCCGGACCTGCCGGACACGTACTACATCTACTCGACCGGCGATACCATCCCCGGTTATCTGGATAAGCTCCGGCAGAACTAGTTTTTCTGCTGAAACCTGAGGACGGCGGGCACTCGTAATTCTTCGAGTGCCCGCCGTCGAGCCATATCAATAGGAGATCAACATGAAGGTTGGCATCGACAGTTATTGTTTCCACCGTCTATTCGGCGAAGTTTACCCCGACACCCCCCAACCCAATCAGCTCATGACGATGGAAGATTTTCTTGATTTCGCGCACGAACTCGACGTTGACGGTGTGTCGCTCGAATCGTGCTTCTTCCCGTCGATGGATAAGGCTTGGTTCGCCGACTTGAAGGCGAAGCTCGACGGTTACGGTTTCGACCGCGTCTATGCGTGGGGGCATCCCGATGGCTTGGAAGCGGGCAAGAACCATGCTGCGCTGGACGACATGATCGCGCAGATCCCGAATGCCAAGGCAATTGGCGCTGACGTCATGCGCGTCGTCGGCAGCAGCCTGATGTTCCGCAAAGAGCCGCATCGCCCCCAGCTTGAAATTCTGGCGAGCTGGTTCAAGCAAGCGGTCAAGGTTGCCGAAGATCACGGCGTCAAGCTTGCCGTCGAAAATCACATCGACTACACCGCCGACGAATGTCTGTGGCTGATCGAAGCCGTCAATTCGCCGTCATTTGGGTTAAACTTCGATACTGGCAATTTCCTACGCCTGCTCGACGATCCGATCAAGGGGATGGAGAAGCTGGCGAGCCATGTTTTTGCGACTCACATCAAGGACTTGAAACCGCGCAAAGGTGTGCCGGTGGACGAGTGGTTCTTCTTCTCCAGCACACCGGTGGGCGACGGGCTGGTCGATAATCAAAAACTGGCTCAGTTGTTGAAAGACGCGAACTATACCGGCTTCTTGGCGGTTGAAATCGATCATTTAGATCCAGAGTATCATTATGATGAACGGGCGGCGGTTCGGCAGAGTATCGCCAAGCTGCGCGAAATTTCGGCGAACCTGAACTAGCACAGGGAAAGGCTCAATATGGCTAAATCGATTAATGTTGCCATCATTGGCACCAAGTTCATGGGCAAGGCGCACAGCAATGCGTGGCTGAATGCCCCGCGCTTCTTCGAAATGGGGTTGAAGCCGGTGCTCAAGGTGGCGTGCGGTCGTGATGCGGCGGCGACGCAAGCCTTCGCCGAGAACTGGGGCTGGGAATATGCCGAGACCGATTGGGAAAAGGTCGTCGCGCGCGATGACGTTGACGTGATCGATATTGCACTGCCGCAGAACCTGCACCGCGACGTAGCAGTCGCAGCGGCGAAAGCTGGAAAGCACATCTTCTGCGAGAAGCCGATGGCGCTCAACCTCGCGCAAGCCAAAGAAATGCTAGCAGCAGCCGAAGCTGCTGGCGTGGTGCATTACCTGAATCACAATTACCGGCGTACTCCGGCAGTGATGCTCGCGCGGCAGCTCATCGACGAGGGCAAGATTGGTCGCATTTATCACTGGCGCGGCGCGTATCTGCAAGACTGGATCGCCGACCCGAACTTCCCGCTGACATGGCATTTGCGGAAAGAGACGGCAGGTTCAGGACCGCAGGGTGACCTCAACTCGCACAGTGTCGACTTGGCGCGTTTCCTCGTCGGCGACATCACCAGCGTCACCGCCATGACGACCAACTTCGTCACCGAACGCCCGCTGCCGGGCGCTGGCGCGGCGACCTTCAGCGCCGGGTCAAATTCAAGCGGTGAAACCGGCAAAGTGACGGTCGAGGATGCCGCCTTCATGTTGGTGACATTTGCCAACGGCGCGCTCGGCTCGTTCGAAGCCTCGCGTTTTGCCACCGGACGCCGCAACCACAACACCTTTGAAATCTACGGCGAAAAGGGCAGCATCCTTTTCGATCTTGAGCGCATGAATGAGCTTCAGTACTACTCGGCGGACGATCCGCCGTACGCGCAGGGGTTCCGTACCATCTTGGCGACCGAATCAACGCACGCTTACGTCAGCCATTGGTGGCCCCCCGGACACATCATCGGCTACGAGCACGAGTTCACGCACGCCGTGGTCGACTTCCTGCACGCGGTCGAAACCGGCGGCACGATTCACCCGAACTTCACCGACGGTGTCGCCGAATCCAAAGTGCTCGACGCCGGGCTGCAATCCGCCGCGACCGGGCAGCGTATCATGATTGAATAATTCCGCTGATGGGCTGTTTCCGCTTCACACCGAAAACAGCCCATTAGCTGCTATCCTGCAACGAGCTATGCGGGCAGCAAGAAGCGCTCAAGGATGGTGCTGAGTTCTCGCGGGCGCTGCCACGGGATATCGTGGATCGTGTCCCGCATCCAGACGACCTGCATCTGCGGAACCACGCGCTCAGCTTCGCTGACAATCGCCTGAATTTCAGCATCCGCCGCCTGCCCGGTCGCAATCGCATTAACGGCGAGCAGCGGACAGCTGATTTTCGAGAAGTAATCCGACGGCTGCATCTCCCAGATCGCCCGCGCGATCTGCATGTGATTCGATTGGCTGAGCTGCGCATGGACGGCTCGCGGATCGCTGGTGTCGAAAACCGATAACGCCAGCGGCAGCAGTTCCGGACGAAACGCCGATCCCAGCCAGTCGAATTCAATCATGCGCTGGATGTCGTCCACCGACTGATTGACGAAAGTCGGCGGGGTCATTTCCACTTCGGCGATCTCCCATGTCGGGAAGGTGGAGCGCAGCGGACGCAGCCCGCCGTCGATCAGCCCGGCTTTGGTTGCGCGCGCCGTCCGGGTCCCCGCGTAGTACAACACCGTATACGCCCCCCATGAGTGCCCGACCAACCGGGCGCTGTCCGCCTTGTATGCGTCCAGCAGCCGATCTCAGATCGGCTGCAATCGTCTCGAAGTCGTAGCCAGTTGACGGTTTATCACTCAAGCCGTGCCCGCGCTGATCGGGCGCGATGACGTGAAACTGTTCCGCCAGCGCGGGCGCGATCAGGTCAAACATGTGGCTGGTCGATGCCAAACCGTGCAGCAGCACCAGCGGCGGATCAGATGGATCGCCCCACTCACGGACGTACAGCCGAACAGCGCCGATCTGAACAAGACCTGCTCGTGTCTCCGGCATCAAGAATGCTCCCCTAAGGATAGGTCATGGCTATTGCGTCAAAGTAGCGCAATTATTGCCGATTCGCTTGAAGCATGGTAATTTTGGTTCCTGCTCACCGGTCAACTGCGACCACAGCTAGCAATAGATTTGTGTCGAATGGTTTGGCAATCGAATGATGGAGATCCGTAGCACCACCGCTTCGTAAGAGTCTCCGGTTTCGGTTGACTTTTTGTTTGTCTAACAAAGGAGAAAAGTGATGTCTGCGCACAAACGATGGCTCATTCTGCTTCTGCTGTTACTCGTCGTTATCGGCGTCCTGCCAGCCGCAGCGCAGGACGGCGGCACTCTCACTTGGTCGATTGAAGGCGTCCCAGATCTGCCTTCGCTTGACCCCGCTAAAGCCAGCGACAGTCAAGACTTCACGGTAATCGGGCTGATTTACGGCGGGCTGGTGCGGCTCGATGGCGATTTGCACATCGTGCCGGATCTCGCGGAAAGCTGGACGGTTTCCGACGATGCCTTAACCTACACCTTCACGCTGCGCGCTGATGCCAAGTTTTCCGACGGCACGCCGGTCACCGCTGCCGATGTGATCTGGTCGCTTCAACACGCGCTCGATCCCGAAACCGGCGGTTGGACCGGCGAATATTATCTCTACAACATTCAAGGCGCTCAGGACATTCTCGACGGCACAACCAAGGCATTGAGCGGCGCGACTGCTCCGGACGATCATACGGTCACGCTCAACCTCGTTCAGCCGTCGGCTTATTTCCTCGACCAACTCACCTTCGGCAGCGCCAAAATCATCAGCCAAGCCGCCGTCGAAGCCGACCCGACCGGCTGGGATCAGAAACCCGTATCCAGCGGTCCGTTCATGGTCGACCAGTGGAACCACACCCAGAACCTGATCCTCGTCCCCAACCCCAACTACTGGCAAGCGCCAACCGTCAGCCAAATCACGATGCCGTTTATTCAGGACAGCGAGACGGCATACCAGCTCTACCGCACCGGCGAACTCGACATCATGGGCAGCCAGCAGAACGGCGTCCCGTCGGTGCACATCCCTGAAGTGCAATCCCTGCCCGACTTCCAGCAAACAGCGTCGTTCGCTACGCGCTACGTCGGCTTCAACGTCACCATTCCGCCCTTCGACGACGTTCACGTGCGCCGCGCCTTCGCGCTAGCACTCGACAAAGAGACGCTGGCGAATCAAGTGTTGGGCGGCACGGTGGTCGCCACCGACCGCATTCTGCCTGACGGCATCCCCGGTTCGGAACTCCCGATTAACGGGCTGCATTTCGACGCCACTGCCGCGCAAGCTGAACTCGAAGCGGCGGGCGTCACTGCCGACTCGCTTGGCACCATCAAGCTGACCTACGGCACCGAAGGCGATAACGAGCGCGTAGTCACCGTCTTGCAGTCGATGTGGCGCGACAACCTCGGCGTTGACGTACAGCTTGAACCGCTGGAATTGACGACCTTCAGCGCGCGGCTCAACGAAACGACCGAAAATCCCGAAACCGGCTTGCAGATGTACTTCAGCATTTGGGGCGCCGACTACCCCGATCCGCAGAACTTCTTGCAGCTTCTGCACGGCGGCAGCGTCTTCAACAACGGTCACTATTCCAATTCGCAGTACGACGCGCTGCTGGATCAAGCCGACGTCATGACAGGCGATCTTGGGGCGCGACTCCAGCTTTACAATCAAGCAGAGCAGATCGCCGTTGACGAGGTTGGTTGGCTGCCGATCTACAACCCTCGCCTCAACGTGCTGGTGAAACCCTACGTTCAGGGCATCGTCTTCACGGGACAGGGTTTGGTCATTCCCGATTATTCACTACTCACCGGACGCACGTCGTAAATCAGATCATCCGGGTCAGGCGATTAGCATCGCCTGACCCGGAATGCTGGTATGCACTAGAAAGTCATCCATGTCTCAACTGATCATCCGGCGACTGATCAGCTTGCCGTTCATCATCTTCAGCATCACGTTCGTCACCTTTCTGGTCGGCTACCTCGCCCCCGGCGACCCGATCCTTGCCATGATGGGCAGCCGCACCGACCCGGCAACCTATGATCGACTGCGCCATCTCTACGGGTTGGATCTCCCGTGGTATTTGCAATATGGGAATTATTTGTCCGGACTGTTGCAAGGCAATCTCGGACTCTCTTTTCGCTATCAGGGACGCCCGGTGTGGGACATGATCAGCACCGGCGTGCCGGTCTCCTTCGGGCTGGGGATCGTCTCGCTCAGTTTGAGCATGATTATCGGCATTCCGGTCGGGCTAGCGGCATCGCTCCGGCAGAATACCGCCTTTGACCGCGTGAGCATGACGTTGATGCTGACGCTCTACGCCGTGCCTAGCTTTGTGCTAATCCCGGTGCTGCGCTGGATCAACTATCAGTTTTATTTGCGCGGGCTACCGTCGCTGCCGGTCGCGGGCTGGGGGCGACCTGAACACTGGATTCTCCCCGTGATCGTGCTGGCTGCCGCGAGTATGGGCTTCATCGCGCGGCTGACGCGCACCAGTATGCTCGAAATCTTGCGCCAAGATTTCATTCGCACCGCCGCCTCGAAGGGGCTGCGCGAACTCCCGGATTCACTGGGTACACGCTTTCCGCAATGCCATGCTGCCGATCATTACCGTGATCGGACCGTCAATCGCCTTCCTCGTGACCGGCGCGTTCGTGGTCGAAACACTGTTCGCCATACCGGGGATCGGTTTTCTTTCGGTGCAGGCGATCACCCAGCGTGACTACCCGGTAATCCAGAGCACGACGGTCATTCTCGCGCTGGCAGTGGTAGCGATGAACCTCATCATCGACCTGCTGTATGGCGTGCTCGATCCGCGCGTCCAGCTCAAAGCCTGAGCGGTGGATTCAACCGCGCCGCACCTGCACACCGCCCCGCGCACCTTCCCATTGCAAGGCTTCTGGGATCGCTTTGCGACCAACAAGCTCGCCGTCATCAGCCTGTTCGGATTGATCGCCCTCACGCTGATTGCGGCGTTTGGTCCCACGCTCTATGCGCAAAGCGCGATTAAGTCCGACTACGCCGCCATCAACGCCATACCGGGCGGCGCGCACCTCTTTGGCACCGACAACCTTGGGCGCGACACTCTCGCCCGCTTGATGGTAGGGCTGCGGGTTTCGCTGCTGGTCGCCTTCTACGTCGAAACGCTCAATATCTCGCTCGGTGCGACGCTGGGGCTGCTCGCCGGTTACTACGGCGGCATCTTCGACATATTGGTGACCCGGCTCGCCGACGTATTATTTGCCTTCCCCGGTCTCCTGCTGGCGATCTTGATCGCGGCGACATTTGGTCCCGCTGTCACCGAGCAGTTCGGCGGTTTTGGGCGGTTACTCCTCGTAGCCGGATCGTTAAGCCTCGTCAGTTGGCCCCTGATGGCGCGGTTTGTCCGCAGTCAAACCCTCGTCCTGCGCGAAGGCGACTTCGTCCTCGCAGCGCGCTCGCTCGGCGCAACTGACCGCCACATCATCGTGCGCCATATTCTGCCGAACGTAGCGGGGCTGATCATCGTGGGCGGCACGCTCGACATCGCGGGCGTGGTCGTCAACGAGGCGGTGCTGAGTCTGTTGGGGTTAGGCATCCAACCGCCTGATCCGAGCATCGGCAAAATGATCACCGATGCGATCCCATTTCTTGAAGGCAATGCCGTGCAGGTCTTCTTGCCCAGCGCCGCGCTGATGCTGATCGTGCTGGTCGTCTCGTTCTTGGGCGATGGTCTGCGTGACGCGTTCGATCCGCAAAGTCTGCGGTAAGCAACCTCTCGCGCATAACATCACTCCTCAGCAACTTGATCGCCATATTCCCCGTGGTGGCGTAAAGAATTCTATCAGTACCATCGAAAGACTATCCCGGGTGATATAGAATTAGACTCAAAGCGGTTCAGAGAGTGATCGCGTTGAGAAAGTACCTCGTCGCTGGTGTTAGCCTGATTGCAATTACCCTGCTCGCCGGGCTGCTGCGCGACCGGCTCACGCTGGCAAATTTCGCCATGATTTACATCCTGTTCGTGCTCGTCGTCGCCATTCGGCTGGGCACGTTCGCAGCGATGAGTGCCGCATTCGTCAGCGTTTCGTTCATCAACTTTTTTCTCACTCAGCCGTATTATACCTTCCTCGTCGCCGACTCGCGCGACGTCATTGAACTCGGGGTGTTCATCGTCGTCGCCGCGCTCTCCGGTCAGGTCGGTGCGCAGGCGCGGCATAAAACCGAGGAAGCGCAGCGACGCGCCCACGAACAGGAAATTCTCTACCGCTTGACCGGATCGATGAATCAGGCGACCGATCCGCAGGCGGTTCATGTAGCGTTGATACAGGTCATGCGCGAAGACCTCGGCGCCCGTGATGCTTGCATCATGCCGGAAGGGAACATGAACCCGCCCGACCGAGGACGCGACGCACTTATTCTGTTGAGGCGGGCGCACAGGTTTACGGTACGCTCTGTGTCGGCTTCACGGCGGCGCTCACCGGACAACAGATACGGCTGCTGCGAACCTGTGCGGCACAAGCAGCAATGGCGCTCCAGCGCATTGAGTTGGCAGAGCGCGCCCGCGCCAGCCAGCGCTATGAAGAAGCGGATCGGCTCAAGACGGCGATTTTGCGCGCGGTGTCGCACGATCTGCGCACGCCGATCACCATCATCAAGACGTCGGCAAACAATCTGCGGATGCTGGGCGAACGGCTACCCGTTTCAGAGCAGCACGAACTCGCCGAGACGATCGAAACCGAAGCTGATCACCTCGACAAGCTTGTCGGCAACTTACTCGATTTGTCACGGCTTCAAGCGGGAGCGCTGACCCTGAACAAGGAACTCAATTCACTGGAAGAAGTCGCCGGCGATGTCGCCGCGCGCATCTGGCAGACGACCGGTCAGGAGCGGATCCAGATGCGCTTGCCCGAAGACCTGCCGCTGGTCGAGTTCGACTATGGGCTGATGCTGCAGGCGCTGACCAATCTGGTGGAGAATGCGCTTGCGCTATGAGCCATGCAGATCGCAGATTGTGATTCAGGGCGTCGCGCTACCGAGTCTGAGGTTCTGCTCAAGGTGATCAATCACGGGGAAGATGATCGCTCCGGAAGATCGAGAGCATCTGATGGAGCCGTTTTATCATGGCAAGGATGGGCATATCGGTTTAGGGCTGCCGATTGCCAAAGGGATCGTCGAAGTCCATCATGGATCTCTGCGTCTGGAAGATACACCCGGCGGCGGCGCGACCTTCGTGCTTGCCCTGCCGCGCAAGAGAAGGGGGGTCTGGTCAATGAAACTCAGAATATTAGTCGTGGATGACGAGCCGCAAATCCGGCGGCAACTCAAGATCGGTTTGGAGGGCTACGGCTTTGAGGTGCTCACCGCATCGAACGGAGAAGATGCAATTCTCCAGACCGCGCACCAACAGCCCGACATGATTATCCTCGACATTTCGCTTGGGGCAGAACCTGATGGAATCGAGGTTTGTCGTCGGCTGCGCGAGTGGACGAAGACGCCGATTATCGTGTTGTCCGTTCATGGCGAGGACAAGATGAAGGTCGAGGCACTCCAGACCGGAGCGGATGATTATATGACGAAGCCTTTCAGCATGGCGGAGCTGGAAGCGCGAATTCAGGCAGTATTTCGGCGGGTCACCGTCGAGCCGACGACGAATTCGCAGGCCGAAATTCGGGTGGGCGATCTCTACATCAATCTGGCAAAGCGTGTAGTCAAGGTCGCAGGGGAAGAGGTTCACTTGACGCCGACCGAGTACAATCTGTTGCGTCTGCTGGCAACTCATCCCGGCAAGGTGCTGACCCATCACACTATCCTGATCGAAGTCTGGGGCAACGAATATGGCGAAATGTCGCATTACGTGCGTGTATTCGTCAATCAACTACGGAAGAAACTGCGCGAGAATCCTTCGCGTAACGTCCGCTACATCCTCAACGAACCCGGCGTAGGCTATCGCTTCATCAGCCCCGAAATCACATCCTAATAGATTATTTACGGCGAACGGCTGAGCCATTTTCCCATTCTTGACGCCTTAAGAATTATCCTGATTCTGGAATGTGAATCTTGAGGTTGTCGTTCGATGAAACTGATCATGGTACAGATGTCGGATGCGCGGTGGACATTGGAAGCCATGCACCTTCCAGTGCGCTGGCTCGCCGCAGTGGAGGTCGGGTCGTTCTGCTGCATTTGTCGCTGGCACGCAATCCCGGATTGATTGGGTGGGGTATTGCCGTCGCTGACCTGAGGGTGGTGATTGCCTGATCGAAGAATGCGCTGCCGTAGCGGAAGATTATGGCGTCGGGTTCTGCGTCCAGCCGATGCAGTACACCATGCCCTCGGACGCGCTGATCCAAGCGGCAGAGCTGCTGAATGCTTTCGCCCTATTTGCACCGATCGCTATGAAAAGCGCGATCTGTGTGTTTGGGACGCTTCCAGCGCTGGAATATGAAGCGTCAGCTTGGTTGCTGTCGTCTCTATACGCTCGAGGAAGTTGGGACTCTCGATGTCGAGGAGCCGGTATCCATCATGGTATAAAGCGGAGCGGTAAATCGACACACGATAAGAAAGTCGGGGTGTTGTGCTTGTGGTGTAAGCATAACGCCCCGACGAGCGCAAAACCGATTTCGAGACCCAATTGCCAAGCGCTGCTGACTCGGTTCTCTGCAACGAGCGCCGGTTTATACTAACTTCAAGACCCTTCGTCGGCGCGAGCGGTTTCCGACGTGTCAGTTCGTCAAAGGCGTCAGTTGGTTCTTCCGCTTCCAACGCCTCGTCCATGGACCCATTCTTACGGCGGATTTGATAGGGCACGCTCGTGACGACGACCCGCTCCATGCGTCCCAGCGCCAGATTAAAGATAAGGCGCTGTTCTGGTGGAGCGCCTGCTCCCAGAACGTATCCATGACCAGATGCCCCATGATCACATGGACGAAACAGCCCGGTTCTTCGTGCTGGATTTGCTCGATGTATTCCTTGATCGGTTCCGCCAGCAGGCGATAGGGCGAGGGATAATGATCAGCTCGCCTTCGCCAATGCGATCGTGCCATTTCTCCTTGACGATTTCCGCTTTTTCCGGGTTGACGCCGATGTGTACCGCCTGCCAAGGGTGATCGAGCGACTTGGCAAAGTCCACCATGCGCGCAGTTTCGGCATGAACGTCGTCGATCAGGATCAACGTCCGCACCGGGCGCTTGTTCAACTCCGGGCGCGCACCGTTCAGACTCAGATAATGCGCCACGTCTTTATAGTGAAAGTGGATGCGGAAGAAGACGAACACCAGGCAGGGAATCAGCAGCACCACGAACCACGCGCCGCTGGCGAACTTGGTCATGGCGAAAATTAGCATGACGACAAAGGTGGAGAACGCGCCAAGACTGCACTGATAAAGATCTTCAAGCGCCAGCGCGGATCATATTCGAGCGCAGTTTCGTGAGTTTCGATCTTCTCGCCGGGTTTCAGTTTGCTAGTCTTGCGCAGTCGCACGACCATCCCCGTCTGGGAAATGGTGAAGCCCAGAAATACGCCGACCGCGTATAAGCGGGATCAAGTTAGTCGTATTCGCCCCGGCGACGATCACCAATATGATCGAGGCGATGGCAAGGATCACGATGCCCCACGAGAACACCAACCTGCTGCCACGATAGGTCATCTGGCGAGGAAGGAAGCCATCACCCGCGTGCAGCGCGGCGAGGCGGGGGAAGTCCGCGTAGCTGGTGTTGGCTGCCATCAACAGGATCAGCGCTGTACCGGCAAGAACCAAGTACCAGAGGACACTCCCATTGCCAAAGACCGTGCGCCCTAGCTGCGAGATGATCGTTTCGACGTCACTTGGTTGTGCTGCGATTTGGTGGGCGAGAAACGTGATGCCGAGAAACAAGGTGATGAGGATGCTACTCATCCATACCAGCGTGACGGCGGCATTCTGGCTCCGTGGCTCCTTGAACGCCGTGATACCGTTCGAGATCGCCTCAATGCCGGTCAGGGCGGCGCAACCACTGGAAAACGCGCGGAGGATCAAGAACAGGGTCAGCGGTTCCAGCATCTCATAGTGGATCGGTGTCGACGCCTTCGACGATCGCCGAGGCTGCCGCCCAAGTAGCGCAGGAAGCCGATGCCCAGCGTCAGGAACATCATGCCCAAGAAGAAATAGGTTGGCACGGCGAAGATCCGCCCACTCTCTTTCACGCCGCGCAGATTGACAATCGTCATCAGCACGATCACGGCGACGCAGATTTCCACGCGATACGGGAGCAAACCCTGAAAGCCAGACGTGATCTGCTCGACGCCAGCGGAGACACTCACCGCGACCGTCAGGATGTAATCGGTCAGCAGGGCAGCGCCAGCGACCTGCGCGGGAAGCTCGCCCAGATTATCACGGGCGACGATGTAAGCACCGCCGCCATTCGGATAGGCGTGAATGGTCTGCCGGTACGAGATGGTGACAATCGTCAGCAGTAGCGGAAATTGCAATTGCCAGCGGGATCGAGATGCCGAGTACCGCGGCGCTCCCACCCGCCATCGACAGAATGATGAGCATTTCCTGAGTCGCATATGCGCTAGACGACAGGGCATCCGACGCGAAAACAGCTAACCCAACAGTTTTGCTGATCGACTGGTGGGGCAGTTCTTTAGTTTCTAGCGGTTTGCCAATTAGCAGTTGCCCGAGATTCAATCGTTCCATGCTCTGCGCCTCTGAGTCCGTTACGCTTGGTCAGTGGAAAGGAACTCTAATTCGTCCGGGTAATATACGGTGCGAAAATTGTCGAGAATTATCGAGTGGAGAGCAAGTAAAGGATGTGCAAGGGATTCGCAAAAAGGCGTAAAGAAACCATCAAGCCGCCCTAAAACGCGGCATTTTCCCCTAAATCGAACCGCTCTTGCCGCTTATCGTGACGAAGGCAAAGCGTCAATCTCCAGAGTGGCGGTCTGGGCACCCATGCCGGATCAACTCCAAAGTCATTTGAAATGTAGATAAACGCCGTAGTCGAGCAGCGCCAGCGGCGCAAAATCTCATCCGATCGGATTACTTCAACAACTCTTTCTGACGATGCCTCTAATCAGTCGTCGGCGTATCTTTAGAGTGTGGAAGTCTCTCCACCGTCGATTTGTACGGTAGAAAGCATTCACCCGTTTAGCCACAAACATAGTCTTCGATTTTTGCATAGTGGCAGACAATTCTAGGAGGAATATCGTATGATTGATGACAACTTCCTCACCAAATCCCTGAATGACGCTGTTCTATCTCGGCGAAGCTTTCTGAAATGGAGCAGTGCACTCGGTGGTACAGTCGCGCTCACTAGCGGACTGGCTCTCGGTTTGGATGTCGTTCAGAAGGCTGCGGCTGAGGCAGCGACCAGCAGTGAAGGCGAGTGGATCACTGCGGCGTGCTGGCATAACTGCGGCGGTCAACGCTGTGTGCTTAAGGCACAGGTCGTTGACGGCGTAGTACAGCGCGTCAAGACGGATGATACACATCCGGATACTGCGGATCAGCCGCAAATTCGGGGCTGCGCACGCGGTCGCTCGCAGCAGCAGCAGATCTTCGGCGCTGATCGGTTGAAATACCCGATGAAGCGCAAAAACTGGGAACCCGGTGGCGGCAAGAAAGAACTCCGGGGCATCGATGAATGGGTGCGGATCAGTTGGGACGAAGCGCTCGACATCGTCGCCAGCGAATTTCAACGCGTCAAAGACCAGTACGGCAATGAAGGCATCCTCGAACTTGGTTCGTACATGTCCAAGCCGCTGGCACTGATGGGTGGCGCGGTGAAGTCATGGGGCACCACCTCATGGGGGACGTGGTACTACACCGGTCCGAAAATCGGTCTGGGCGACGGGCTAATGGCAACCAGCCACAACGACCGGTTGGATCTGCGTAACAGCCAGTTGATCGTGATCTGGGGTGGCAACCCCGCTTGGAGCGCGCAAGGCAACGCGATGTCGTTCTATCGTGAAGCCAAGAAAGCCGGTGCCAAGTTCATCATTATCGACCCGATTTACAATGACTCGGCGATGATCCTCGCCGACGAATGGATCCCGATTCGACCCGCAACCGACCATGCGCTGGCGCTAGGCATTGCCCACACCCTGCTCAGCGAAGATGACCCGACAACGAGTCCGCTGATCGACTGGGATTTCCTGAATCGCTGCACGGTTGGATTTGACAAAGATCACATGCCGGAAGGCACCGATGCCAGTCTGAACTTCAAAGACTACGTGCTCGGCACGCTCGACGGTCAAGCCAAGACTGCCGAATGGGCGTCTAGCATCTGCGGCGTATCGCCGAAGCAAATCAAGGCGTTGGCGCGTGAAATCGCCATGACGCAGCGGGTCGCCCTGCTCACGGCATGGGCACCGGCGCGAACCAACAACAGCAACTCGTGGCCTCAGATGTTCATGACCATCGGCGCGATGACCGGTCACATCGGTCAATCCGGTCGCATGACTGGCGTAAGCTGCTGGGAATACACCGCGAACGGCGGACCTTTCCTCGTCAGCTCCGGCAGCGCAGGCGTACCCGGCGTTAAAGTCGATACGATCAAAACGGTCGTCAACAACAATGAGTTGTGGGACGCCATCCTGAACAGCGAATACACGGCTGGTTTCGAGTCCGTGAAACCGATCAACATTCAGATGATTGTCCACGACGGTGGCTCGGCGCTCAACCAGAAAGTCGGGATGACCAAAGGCATTGCCGCGCATCGTCAGGTCGAATTTGTGGTGACATCGAACTACAACCTCACCACCAACGCCAGATACTCCGACCTCATTCTGCCGGTGACGACTCAGTGGGAGCGCGCCGGTTTCGTCAAAGGCAACCGCGAGCACTTGATCTGGGCGCGACAAATCACCCAGCCGCTCTTTGAAGCCAAAGACGATGATTGGATTGCGGCGGAAATCGCCAGTCGGCTAGGCTTCGATCCAACGGTCGTCAATCCGATGTCGCTTGACCAGCAGGTCTTCAATCAACTGGCGGGCGCTACGGCGGTGGCAGCCGACGGCACGACCAAAGAGACTCTGCTGACGATTACCGCCGATGACATTGCGGCGATGGGCGTCGAGGGCGAGCCACAGACGGGACGCATTTCAATTCAAGATCTGAAGACCAACGGCGTCTACCAAGTTCCGCGCTCGCCAGACGACAAGCTGGGCTACATCGCTCACGCTGCCTTCCGCGAAGACCCGGAAGCCAATCCGCTGGGCACGCCGAGCGGCAAGCTCGAAATCTACTGCCAAGACATCGTCGACTTTGTGAAGAACTCCGGCTTCAACCAGATCCAGCCGATCCCGACCTACAACCCGGCTCAAGAAGGCTTCGAAGATACCTTCAGCAACTGGGAGAATCAGGTTAAGGGCGAGTTCCCACTTCAGTTGGTTACATTCCACTACCGCCGCCGCTCGCACTCGATCTTTGACAGCGTGCCTTGGCTGCGCGAACTTTTCCCGCAAGAATTCTGGATGAACCCGATTGACGCCGAGGCGGCAGGAATTGCTGCTGGCGACCAAGTCAAGGTCACCAGTCGGCACGGCGTCGTCTTGCGCCCGGTCTATTTGACCAACCGTATCCTTCCGGGCGTAGTCGCCATGGGTGAGGGTGCTTGGGCACAAGTTGATGAAGCATCCGGCATTGATATGGCTGGCGCGACCAATACCTTAAACGGAGCAATACCGACTGGGCAAGGACATCAAGGTTGGAACACGTGCAACGTGAAGGTTGAGAAATATGAAGGTCCGCTCAACCTTGAACCGGACTTCACCTGGGAACCCAGAGTAGCGATCAAGGAGGTGTAAGTCATGACTAAACAGATGGCCTTCTACTTTGATGCAAGTGCGTGTAACGGTTGCAAGGCTTGTGTAGTCGCCTGCAAATCCAAGAATCAACTGCCGGTTGGCATCAATTGGCGGCGCGTCACCGAGTATGGTGGTGGTAGTTGGATCCCGGATCCGGAAGATCCCAAGCGGATGCAGCCCAACAATATCTTCGCCTATTCGGTCTCAATTTCGTGCAATCACTGCGAAAGCCCGATCTGCATGGAATCCTGCCCGACCGCCGCGATCAGCAAGCGCGACGACGGCGTCGTGCTGATCGATCAGTCCAAGTGCATCGGCTGCCGCTACTGCGAGTGGGCGTGTCCCTACGGCGCTCCGCAATTCGATGCAGCAGCAGGCGTGATGACGAAGTGCAATTTCTGTGAGGACTTGCTCGCCGAAGGTGAAAGCCCCTACTGTGTCTCCGCCTGCGTGATGCGCGCGCTGGACTACGGCGAACTCAGCGAACTGCAAGCCAAATATGGCAACGTCAATGCTATCGAGCCGCTGCCAACTGCTGACCTCACCAAACCCGCTTTGGTCATCACACCCCATCGCCACGCTCAAATCAGCGGCGAAGGCACCGGTCAGATCATCTTGACGGCTGAGGAGGGTTAATATGAATACGCACGATTGGGCTTTGGTCGCCTTCACCATCATGGCGCAGATGTCGGTCGGATCGTTCGTCGTCCTCGGCATTGTCCACTTCTTTGCGGTTCGGCGCGCGGGTCCGGCGGAAGCGGATCGCTTGAGTGATCGCGCACTGCTGATCATCGGTCCCGTGCTGGTGCTGGGGATGATCGCTTCGTTCTTCCATCTTGGCAATCCGCTCAACGCCTACAACGCAATCGGGAATCTCGGTTCGTCGTGGCTGAGCCGGGAAATCTTCTTTGGCGTCGGCTTCACCATCGTCGGCGGGATCTTCGCCATCCTTCAGTGGCGCAAAATCGGCACCGCTAGCCAGCGCAATCTGGTCGCGGTACTGGCGGCGCTAATCGGTCTGGCGCTGGTCTTCAGCATGTCAAACGTCTATCTAATCCGCACCGTCCCGGTCTGGGATACGGTGACCACGCCGATCTCGTTCTTCGTGACCACTTTCCTACTCGGCGTGCTGGCGATGGGCGCTGCCTTCGTCGCCAACTACTCGTATCTGCGGCGTAAGAACCCCGACTCGGCAGACACCCAGTCTGCCCTGCTGCGAGATACGCTGCGCTGGTTCGGTATCACTGGGATAGGTCTGCTGGGTGTCGAGTTCGTGGTACTACCGATTTACCTAGCGTATCTGTCTTCGACACCGGCGACCGTTGCCGCTGGTGAAATGCTCATCAATACTTATGGCATCGTGCTGCTGGTTCGGTTGGTGCTGGTCTTCTTGGGAGCCGGGATCTTCGGTGCCTTCGTCTACCGGAACGCCGTCAGCGTTGGGCGCGAGAAGATCATGGGTAACTGGGCGTACGCCGCCTTCGCCTTGGTGCTGATCAGCGAAATCCTCGGTCGGTTCCTATTCTACGCTTCGCACACGGGTTTTCACATCTAGAGCGAAGATAGTCAGTCGGATTACCAAGAGGCACCCACCAGTGGGTGCCTCTTTATGTTAGCAAACGCAGTTCCCCGGCACCTAGCTGAAGCTCGTCACACCTCCAACCTTATTGCGCTGTTTCAGCCCTCAATTATCTTTCCTCTATCCCTTGCGCTTTTTAGCCTGCGGAGTTCTGATAATTTGCAAATCAGATTGGACTCCCTGCGTAGTAGCGATGGGCGCCGGGTCATAGCAAGTCTCAGTTGGGGGATGCTTCGGCAGCGTAACGGTGAACTGTGTGCCTACTCCAAGATCGCTGTCCACTCTCACAGTACCACAATGAGCGCGTACTGCCCGCATGACCACTGCCAAACCAAGCCCGGTTCCGGGGCGCGCGCCGACGTTATGCGACCGGTAAAAGGGATCGAACAATCGGTCCATATCATCTTTCGGAACGCCGATCCCTTGGTCGCGTAGCTTGATTATGGCAACTTCATCAGTCGCCAGAACTTCAATGTCGATTCTGCTCGCTTCAGATGAATATTTGACTGCATTCGACAATATGTTCGTGAGCACCTGCCGAATAAGTGCTTCATCCAGCTCAATGAGCACCGGTTCAGCAAAGGGATGAACTTCGATCACCCGATTCTTGCCCAGTGTATCGCTCAAATCGCGAACTGCTTCAAGACAGATTTTGTTCAAATCGACCACTTCAAGTTCGAGCGCCAGCCCAAACGTATCCGCCTTGGCGATCATCAAAACATCTTCAAGCATCCCGGATAGCCAATGAACCTGCGACTGAATCCGCGCGATTAGTTCATTGCGGCGTTCGTCAGAGAGGCGGTCATGATACTGACTCAATAGATCGCCGGATGACTGAATGATAGTCAGCGGTGTTCGAAACTCGTGCGATACCATGGCGACAAATTGTGATTTCAGGTCGTTTAGCTGCTTTTCTTTCTCAAGCGCCAAACGCAGTTCGCGTTCCGACGTCTTTTGTCGCGTCACATCGCGCACGTTGCAGATGTAGAATTGACTGTTCTTCGCCGCATCAAACAGCGGCGCTATCGCTACGTCGGCGTCAAAAGTGCCGCCGTCGCCGCGATAAACCACCAGTTCAAAGCGGTGTGCTTGCTGCTTCACCTGTGCATCCACGAGCGCCTTAGTGAGCACTTCCCGGGTACTCGGATGAACAAGTTCAATCAGGGTCAGGTTGTCAGCGAGCCGCTCACCAATACCGAAGAGCTGCTGGAACGACGGATTCGCCTGCGTGATCACCCCGACAGCGTTCAGCAACGCATAGCCATCACTACTGTGTTCTAGGATTGCCTCGACATGATCTTTGGCAGCACGCAATTCGGCAGTTCGCTCGGTGACCCGGGCTTCGAGTTCAGCCGCGTGATCATGAACCGCAGAGAATAGACGTGCATTCTCGATTGCAATTGCAGCCTGATACGCAAACGCTCGTAGGCGTTCAGCATCCGGCGGCGTAAAGAAATCGGGCACGCTGCTGTCAAGAATCAAAAATCCTAGGATTTCGTCGCGCGCGCGAATCGGTACTCCCACCGTTGAGCTTATCCACGCCGTCTCTGGAAAGGTGACCCAGTCCGGTGCCGCTTGGGTATCGCTGGCTAATTGAGGCAAACCTGTGGATAGCATTCGGTGAAGCATTGGGATGTCGAGCGAATAGCGCTTCTCGCGGAATATCTCGTCACACTTAGGTCCGTAGTTGCGCCAAAATGCCACCCGAGTTCATTCCATCTTCGACCAGCATGATGTTCACTGCTTCGTGCGGAACCACACGACCAACACTGTCTAGGATCCTTTCCATCACGGTCGGTAAATCAAGGCTGCTGGTCAGTGTTGCCGTGATGGTGCTGAGGGCATTGGCGAAGGTCCGATGTTTCCGTTCCGCATCCTCAATTCGCCGTTGTTCGGTGATGTCTTGGTGAACAACCACTCCGCCGATGATCTCGGCTTGCTGATTCCTAATCGGCGCCGCAGAACTCAAAATGGTCTTATGCCCACCCTCAACGTTGCCGATCTCCAACGTCTCATGCAGCGTGGCGTCCCCTTTGCGAAGCGCCCGCGTGAGCGCCAAGTCTTCCGGCTCGACCGGCTGTTCCGCAGTCGCTGCTGGATCCGCACTAGCTCCAGCCCGTTCGCCTGCAGCGGCAGGACTAGACTCCCAGATTCGATGCTCCGCTGGATTTCTGAAAATAATCTGCCCATTACTATCAGCAATCGAAACACCGAATGGGAAGGTGTCGAGCACTTTACGCAACAACATAGCGCCGACTGGTCCGCCGCTGTCAGTATCCTGTTCTCCCTCGGAGTTTTCCAGCATCGCCAGTCGTGAAAGCGCCGCATCAGCCACGGCTTCGCCTGCTGTTACGTTTCCGCGCGCATAATCCGCGAGTTGGTCAACAATGTATACGATGCCGTTAGCGCTATCCGGATCTACAGAGCCAACCGTGACCTGACCACCAATCCGAACGCCATCTTTCCGCTGAAACGAAACCTCGCCCGACTTCTCAGGACTAGACAGCATGGCTACCAATTGGCTGTTCGAAAGCGCTTCATCCGGCAAAATGACCCGAATTGATTCGCCGATAATTTCCGCCGATGCCCAACCGAACGTTTGCTCAGCGAATCGATTCCAGAACGTGACGATTCCCTGAGCGTCGCACGCAACAACAGCGAGAGGAATTGAATTTAGGATTTTCAGAAAAAAAAGAGCATCACCCAATTGACTCACCACATTCATAGTTAAGACAAATCGCTCAACCGAATAATGGCGCAATGCCGAGAAGATTGCACCATCCGGTTGTCTGCGCAAGCATACGCTTGCCCACCTTCAACTCACAAGAGGACTTTTCGCATTTCGGTACTGGCTGAGAATTGACCACCCACTGAGAACCCTCACAATAAATCGGAATCCGCTGCCGTAATTTGCTGCACCAGCCACCTTGCCTACTGCTACCCGCAGCCAATATCTTCTAGAGCAAAATATCATGGAATCCTGCTGAACATCTAGCGTAAAATGAATTTATCCGAAAAACAATAGTGGCTGCCGTCATGACCTTATCGCGTCCTACCGCCCTCGTTGCCGACGATAACTACTATAACCGTGATCTGTGCCGACTTGCTCTAGAAAATGCCGGATACGATGTGGTCGACGCCGTAGATGGGAAAACCACACTTGAGCGACTGCATGAGCGCTCGTTCGACTTGTTAGTGTTGGATCTCGCGATGCCGGAGATTACCGGTGTTGAAGTTCTTCAGAAGGTGGCGCGCCAAAACTCGCAACAACCCATGACGATGGTCGTGATGACTGCAAACCCGCACATGGCGACGGGAGAAGTCCAAGAGATTGCGGACTTCGTCTTCTATAAGCCAATTGATGTGCTCGCGTTCGCAAATCTTGCGCGCCGCCTGATTACCCATCTGGAGTCGCACCAGTGACCGATTCCGGCAATCAGATTCGAACCTCAGCGAGCGATTGCACCCAGAAATAAGGTTTCTGTGCGTAGTAGTCTGAAAATCGATTCATACGGTCGATCAGCCAGCATTCGAGACCACATGCTTCAGCGAACAGACCATCCGACCATGGATCGTCACCGACGACGACCGCATTTTGCGGGTCAATGTCAGCTTCGTTAGCGATAATGTAGTCCCACATGCTGCGATGCGGCTTTGGCTGGAGTTCGGGATCGATTTTCGGCGTTATCACGCGCGTGACGAGCGGCTCAAGCCCAAGTAGGTTCGCATGTTTCGGCGTGCGCGGATTGTTGGAGACAATGTAAATCCGCTCATTTTGACGTTGGAGCTGCTCCAAAAACCGCAGCGTATCAGCAAACGGGGCTGGCTGATAATTTTGGAACAAGTCGCTAAGGAGCGGTTCCATCAAGTCTTTGGGCCAATCCATATGTTCAAAGAGTTCGTGTAGAAGCGGATCCGGATCCGGATCTTGGCTGGCGCGCTCCTGCAGCAACAACATGATACTCGCTAGGCGCTCAGTGTCGGTATTCAGGCGGTGCGCTTGAATGAATTTAGGAAACGCCTTTTGGAATGCCCAAGTAATATTGCTGCTTGCCAACGTCTCATCGAAATCTACAAGCCACGTTTTCCGACCGGTCACAGCATCGCCTCAGCTTCATTCGTCACATCCAGCCACGCTGGTGATAAGGTTGATAAGCTCACTCAACTATTCTCGAACTTGCGGACTAATCTGTCTTACAAGCCCAAGTGTTGAAGCAGGATCGGCTCTGAGTTCTTGGACGCGCAGATACTCCGCCTGCATGAGTTCGGGCGTAACTTGTCCCCCATAGTCAAGTTTCTTTGAACTCAAAGGCTTGCCAAATGCCAAATCCTCCAATAGCACTTGCATAGTCTCACGGGTTGTAAACAGCGAAGGATAGGGCGTGTAGTACTGCCGAAAGGGTCCCCCGCATAACAGCGCGATCGGGAGAAGCGAACGCAGCTTAAGATCACCATTGCGGTTCGATCCAAGATAGAAGTGAGGCATCGGCACATGAGTACCATAGACTGCATCTGAATAGTATCTATACAACAGGTCATGCATCGTCTGTAGGTCGTGACAGTCATCAAGTTCTGCTTGTAGCGCCGCCTGAGCTTCCTCGCCCATCACCTCATGCGCACGCCAGAATGAAAACAGCGGAATCGAGGCGATTTCCCAGATAAGCTTGCGCCGCCCCTCTTGATATACCCACTGCTGATTAAACTGCTCGAACCTGCGCGCCAACTCATAGGTGAAATTCTGAGCGGGTACATTGAGGAGCGTATCGATCCCCACAAAATATTGGTCGATATTCATCCGTTGGCAGAAGTCAATCCAAGGACCCTCTAGGAGTCGGGTACAGAGGTCTGCCATCGTCCGCGCATATTCAGTCCCGCGTTCAGTCGTAAAAAGCTGGTAGGACAGCGGTGTAAAGATGATGTTCTGCCCGCCAAGTTCGAAGAACGAGGTGATGAAGTCATACATGAGATCGAAGCCATAGTCCGCGTACGATTCCATGGTCTCGATGCGCCCCGGGTCAGAAGCATCACGAGATTTCTCCAGGATATAGGTTGTACGAGTTCCGCCAAGCGCAAAAACACCGGTTAGCCCTTCCGGGTACCGCTGTCGTATCCGTTCGGCGAAAGTACTGATATCAGACATTAAGATTTCACCTTGGTGGCGATAAGCGCTTGTAAATCCGTGGCAAGTTCCATGACCTTTAGTGGCTTGGCAAGATAGCCATCGAAGCCCGCCTCGATAATCCGATCACGATCCCCCGGCATGGCGTACGCAGTGATAGCAATCACCGGAATGCTCGACCAATCCTCGCGTTTGCGCACCTGCGCTAACAGTTCAAAGCCGGAGACACCGGGCATCTGAATATCGGCAAGGAGCAGCGTTGGGGCTTTCTGCTCCATCAGTTTTAGGCATTCTTCGGCGCTCTCCGCGGTACGCACAGTCGCATTATACGAAGAGAGGACAAACTCGAGAACTCCTCGATTGTCTGGTTCGTCATCGACAATGAGAACGTCCCAAGCTGACAAGTCAAGCATTGTGAACCCTCAGTTAACTATGTAGGCATTGATGGAGAGGTGTCGGCGAATTAATTCAGGATGCTTTCCAAATAGCCAACCAGATTCTTGTCAAATGGCTTCGCAAAGAAACCATCAAAACCGCGTCGCAGTATCTCTTGCTCGGTGTCATGAGTATAGTAAGCCGTCGTTGCGATAATGCGAGTCCCCGGCATTGCTGACATTCGGCGGATTCGGTCGAGCGCCTGATAGCCATCCAGTCCGGGCAAGAAAATGTCCATCAAGATAATGTCCGGGACGTCGGTTTGGAGAACTTCCAGAGCAGTCTCAGCATCATCTACGACCATGTAGGACAGCTCGTAGTGCTCCATCACGAGTTCAAATATGTCCCGCGAGTGCGGGTCATCATCGACGAGCAACACTGACATGTGACCGGCTGTCATAGTCGTTATTTAACCTCTTCTGCTTGCATACTCACAACGGACTCGGTCGGAATTTGAGCGCGTGGCAGCTTGACCGTGAAGGTCGAACCCTTCCCTAGCGTGCTTTCCACCTCAATGCTTCCGCCTAGCCCATCGACCAACCGCTTAGTGATGGCAAGACCCAAGCCCGTACCTTTATATTTTCGTTTCTCGCTGCTGTCCACCTGCTGGAACGGCTCAAAAATAATACTTTCGGCGTTGACTGGCAAGCCGATACCGGTGTCGCGAACCCCAAACTGCCAGTGAGCGGAGTCGACCGCGATTACGTCGATGGTCACGCCGCCCTTTTCAGTGAACTTAATGGCGTTGCTCAACAAGTTAGCAAGAATTTGTTGCAGCTTATTGGCATCGCCAAGCACGATTTCGGGCACAGCCTCGGAAATCGCCACGTTCAAGAAGATGCCTTTTTCCTCCGCCAGACTACGCAGAACTCTCGACCGTTTCACGAACGACGTTCCGAGGGGACATCGGCGCCAAGAAGATTTGGAGCGACCCGGAGGCAATTTTCGATAGATCCAACACGTCATTGATCAATCCGAGCAATCGACGGCTGTTGTACTGGATATGACCCAATAGTTTGGTTTGCTGCGGCGTGAAATCACCTGCCAAACCACCGATCATCGCCTCGTCGTAGCCGATGATCGCATTGAGCGGCGTCCGTAGCTCATGGCTCATGTTCGCCAAAAACTGCGATTTGGCTTTGTCCGATAGTTCCGCTCGCTCGCGGGCGGCTTCCGCCTGCTGCTGCGCGATTTCCGCCTGACGTATCGACACGCGCATCGCATCAAGACGTAAGTCGAACTCGACGCGCAACCGATAGAGGATAATT
The DNA here is from genome assembly GCA_963848465.1 of uncultured Chloroflexia bacterium. Taxonomy (GTDB): domain Bacteria; phylum Chloroflexota; class Anaerolineae; order Aggregatilineales; family Phototrophicaceae; genus Flexifilum. Next base: position 92,354 of record CAWKDY010000030.1, read on the forward strand.
CCCTCAGAAGCCAGCAGCACGACCGCATTGATAATTGGTTGAGAGAGGTCAAAGGAATTCAGAGTGTTGAATACGTTCGTGGTACTGAAGACTGCCAAAACATAGGTCAACAGCGAGGCAATACTAATGTAGAGAATTGCGTTACGCGGCATCACCAAACTGGTCAACAATACAACGGTCATGAACAGTGGGATACCGAGGATTAGAATCGTGTATGGCGATTGCACGGCAGTACCGACGATGAAACCGAATGCTGCGATGAGCGACGTACCGACGACTATCCTAGCCGACGCGTCAACTCGTACGCGAGTGACTTCATAAGCCGCAGCGATGAAACCCAGAAGGATTACGACGTGCGTTGTCGGTAATGAGAACAGTGACCATTCGTTTCGAAACACGAGAGTCGTGAAGACGAAACTGACGAGCCCAATCAGGATTACGATAGCAATGGCGACTCGAATACTACGTTCGCGGAACGCTTCATCACGATCTTCTGACCGGGGATCGAGCCACCATCTGGGCAGCCGTCTCAGTCTGGAAAGCCATCCAAGGTCTTCAGCTCGTGCTGTGTCCGCCGACATCGTCACCACTCCATATACTGATAGAGAGCACTCCAGATCGCAGCCTTGACGATGCTGAGTGGAGTGTACAATCCTTTACTAATCCATAACGCAGTATACTCTTGATCATAGCTGTGCGAACTTAAGAAACTCGCCGCCTGACTAATAATCGTTGGGTCAACATTCCCCCCCATACGATCCCACAGCAGGAGCGCGTCCAAACAGTACGCGGTTTCCTCTGGTGTAGATTCGTCCAAGTAGCCCCATCCGCCATCATCGCGCTGTGTCCGCAGCATCCACTTCACGCGCGACATAGCCAATTCAGGATCGAGGCGATGCAAAGCGTAAACGGCTAGGTTGCTGACATAGTAAGGCGATGCATGCCACTTATCCCACCAATACGATCCATTCTCGTCATAGCGCCTGAGAGCGCTCAGCACTTTTTGTCTCCAAGCGGGTTGTTCGGGATGTTCCGGGCACGACTGAAGCGCAATCAGCAAGCGCAAGTGAGTCGAAGGCGAAGGATTAGTCTCATCACGATAGGTGCAGAAGTGGTCGTCCATCTCAAAGTAGGAGAACACATCCGCCTCAACCGCGTATCCTCCCCAGCGCAGCAAGGAAAAGCCAGCCGCGGTGATGTCCAGATCAGGCACATGGAAATACTCTGCGTAGTGCAATCCAGTCTCCGGCGACCATCGCTGCCATAAATAATCTAGTAGACGCCGCACAGCGGGCAACTTAGCGTTAATCGCGCCGGAGGATCGCAGGTGTGAAAGTGCCCAAGTGATCTCGAAAATATCGATTGACTGAAACGGAGGAATACCCCCGTCTGGTCGCATCTCTGCACGCAGCGCCTTCAGTGCTCCCTCGTGCCGGTGCGAGAACAAATATGCCGCCGTCGCCGCCGGAGAGCTGGCGACCGACTTATCGCCTTCGACTGCTTCATCATCTTCGCCGACAGCGCGCCAAAGCCCCTCCAGCGAAAAGGATAGCGCACTCGAGCGCCAGTCACGGGTTGGCTGTTCTAGCAGCTTTTGAACTTTTTTCTTGTAGGCAGCAGCATAGCGAATGGGGGGGCGCGGAATCTCTAGACCAAGGGACGTTGCATCTTCTGCTAACCCTGCCGAGACAACCGGGAACCCGACCGTATCGCTGTCGTCGCGCCCCAGACGACTGACCAATGTCCATAAGGCGCTTTCGCCGCGCTTCACGCGACGCTCGTCGCGCAGTCCGGTGCCAGCCTCTTGCAAGGCAACGATTGCCGCCAAAGTAGACGCAAACCGATCATGATAATGGGGAAGCGACGCGCCCCAAGTGCCATCTTCGTTTTGGTTGCGCCGCAGCCACTCCAGCGAGTGGTCGAAGCCATAGCCGCTATAGCGTTTTGAGAGCCGTGCAACCCATGCTGTATCGTAGGCAGCACTCGACAACTGTCCCTTACCTAGACTACCGAGCAAACCTTGAATATCCGCTGCTAGGTCAGCTTGTTCTTGTATGAGATAGTGTGATCTGACCAACCTGCTCACCCTTTCACGTCGATACAGCCCCAGCCTTCAACAACGCTCACACCGTTACAATTTATTAACGTCCAATTATATACGCATTTCACAAAATTGCGAAAAATTTGGTGATAATTGGTCTTTACAACTAAAAAGGATCGTCAGAAGCACCAACGAATCCTGCTGTGACACATTTACATTTCAAACTAATAGGGGTTGGGCGCAAATCGACATCATTTTCGCGAGCGGCGGCGACAAAGCGATGCATGAATCGGCGCCCCACTAGGCGACGATAACATTATTCCTGTTATGTTGGGTCACATCGAGAGCTATACGCTTTTTGGTAACCGGGACGCGGCAGAACGGTGGATCGGTTATGAGGTGGTATAAAAAATGAAACGCTCGATAGAGTCAGATCTGCAGTGTGCAGAAAATGAATTTGTCGAACGCTAATCAGGCGTTGGTAGGTTGCAGATTCAAGCTACTGCAAACCAATTTGAAACTAAACTCCACCTTAGTCGAGTGGAGCGTGCCTTGATCCCGGGGCAATTGAGAACCGAAGCGCTAACCCACCGGACAACCCCACGGGTTCAAAGGGTTCACCATAAATGGACACGCCCTCCGTGTATTTGAGGATCTCAATATCCATGACCGGCACCGGCTTCCACCATCTTGCTTCATATTGACCGCTTCCGAGGTCCGCGAGATGATCAGGCGTAGCTGGCGCAATCAGTTCCCATACATCGGTAGTTGTTTGTTCTAGTTCTCGCACGACATCTCTCCGCCAACGATCTGCTTGAGCCAATATACGTCCAAAAATAGTTGCCTCGGTAAAGTCAGGCGACGCGGTCTGATTCATTACACGCAAGAATTCAATGAGGCTGTCTTGGCATTCGCAGACCTCAAGGTAGCTTTCGTAATTCGCGGAACGGGTGGGCAAGCTAGTAATATCAACCAACCGGTCGAACCGCTCCAACAGCTCGTCACGTGCCGCTTCCGAATCGTAGTTCAGGTCAGGAACGAACCGTGAGATTTCTGCTACATGTCGAGAAATAATATCGGTGAGTTCGTTGTAGAGAGTGGCGTATGTTGACATGTTATCGCTTCGAAAATTATTCGGCAGAAAAACGAACGGAAGGTCTGCAACTATTAATTTACTGTAACATAGCTCAAGTCGCGGTCGCGTAAACAATTGTGAATTTTTCCCTAATTTCGTTCATATACCAATGAGTTACCCTGAGGTTTATGACAGTTTGCTAGCGAACAGTATTGCAGCCAGCCGGGTTAACCTGACAAAAAGGGCTACGCACTAGCAACGCGGCAGTACGCTGCGCGCATGGAAGCGCGGCAAGGTCGATGGTTGGGGTATTGTTTTTGTCAATCACGGAGGCGGGAAAGTGGGTACATCTGCTGAGTAACGAGTTACGAATTTGGTTGTGCTAGCGTGTGCCGATGGGATTAATGGATTCCGAGCCGCGATAGAGCATCTTCACGCCCCGTTGAAAAAACTCCGAAAACCAACGCTCGCCGTTGACCTCACGGAGCGATGCCGCCAAACCGAGCGCCCAAACGACCCGGATCAACTCGAAAGCCCGCAGTGCGCTTCGTTCGCCTTCGCTGAGCACCCGAAACGACTCGTATCCTTTCAGAAACGCATCGACCACTTCAGCGGACCACTCGAAGCCGTTCGCCCGCGCCGTCCCTTGGAACGCCGCAATGTCGTAGATCCGCCAGCCATTTCCGCAGAAATCGAAGTCGAACAGGGTCACATCTTGCCCATCGAAATGGGCATTATTCCACCAGTAATCTCCGTGAATCGGCGCAAACAATTCAGCGGTTCGCGCCAGCATTCGCATGGCATCTTTCAGCGCAGGTGCCAGATTCTTCCAAAAAGGTTAGGTCGCGCCCCGTAATCTCAGGGACTTGTCGAAGGTAACGCAGCGGTTCGTCGATCAAGAACACTTCGTCGAGTTCAAACCGCTGATGCGTCGCCTCAAACCCGTCCAATGTTTTGTGCAGTCGACCAAGCGTCGCCCCCAACAGCACGGCATCCTCGGCGGTGAGTTCAGCGTGCGGCTGCCCTTTCGCATAATCGAACAGCACGAGGTAGCGAACGCCTTCAGGAAATTCAAGCGTTACGAACGGCTGCGCATCGACACTCAAGATCACGCCCGGAACCGGGAACCCCTGCTCGTGCAGAAAGCACATGACATCCAGCTCGTAGTGATAAGCATCGTCGTTGAATGTGCCGAAACGGCTGGCGTGAGAAACCCGCAGGATGAACTGCTTGTGTGCGGCTCGGATGCGATAAATATCGTTGACCCCAATCGCAAACAAGGAGCAGTCCATGTCACCCGTCAAGCCATATTGATCTTGGACGAATCTGACCAGTTCCTCACCAGACAGCAAAGAATGTGCAATCAAAGTGTTCACACCGAGGCTCGCTGTGCTTCTCATCATGTTTCCGCCAACCTGAATTGGCGCTGAAAGCGAAATAAGTTTGCAGCGCATCGAATTAAACAATTGTGCCGACCGCGCAATCCCGCATCAGCACCTATTCTAGCAGTTAATTCCATCCACAAACCCACACTCCCGCTCAGTTCGCTTGAGCCAACCGGGTAAAGTCATTGATTCTATGTGCTGTTTGACACGGGTTTGAAGCCCGTTCGAGTCAATTGGTTGACTCAACGCCGATCAATATAGTAACATTTGCTCAAGGCTTGAGCAAGTGCCCAGACCAAACTCGAAATCAGTGGAATTACGAGAAGGCAGCTATCCCAATGACCGATGACGTGCGGCTTCTGCGCAAGGTCGCCATTCTTTACTACAAGAATGACATGACCCAAAACGACATTGCTCAGCGTCTCGGCATCTCGCGGCAGAGTGTCGGGCGAGCGCTCCAACGCGCCCGTGAATTGGGAATCGTGCGCATCGAAATCGATGCTGGCGAAGCGTACGAAGCGGATCTGGAAACACAGCTTGAGACACGCTTCGGTCTCAAGGAAGCTATCGTCGTGCTGCCGGACACCGACACCGACGATGCGCTCAAACAAGCCATCGGCAAAGGTGCCGCCGAATTCATGCAGCGCCGCGTGAGTTCAAACAGCGTCATCGGCATGGCGTGGAGCACCACTATCTACGAGCTGGTGCAGCACATGCAGCCAATAGATACCAAGGGCGTAACCGTCGTCGGGCTGATCGGCGCCTCTCATGGAACGTCCTACCCGACTCACGCGGAGTTCATCTTGCATCGCATGGCGGAAATGTGCGGTGGCACGCCGATGCTGCTCGCCGTTCCTGCGGTGGTGGAACGCCCTGAGATCAAGATCAGCCTGCTGAGCGATTCCCGGATTGCCGAGATCTTCGACCTAGCCAGACATGCCGACATCGCCGTGTTCGGTATCGGCGATCTTTCGCTCAACTCCTCGCCCTTCAAAGCGGGCGACGTGACCGAGGCGATGCTGCGGCGCATGAAGGCTGAAGGCGCGGTCGGCGACGTCTGTGGGCAGTTCATCGACAGCGCCGGGGTTCCATTCGACCCCGATCTCTCTGAGCGCACGATCGGCATCGAGCTTGACATCCTGCGCACCCTAAAACTCTCGGTCGCGGTGGCGGGTGGCGAACGCAAAGTCGAGGCAATTCTCGGCGCACTGCAAGGCAAGTATTGCAATGTACTGGTTACCGACCAAGGGACTGCCAAGCTCATCCTTGAGCGCGCGAACGCTTCATAGGCGTCGGCGGCGGTGTCTTGTGGCTGGACATCGATTAGCTGCAAAAAACCGGGAGGTGGAGTTCAAAAAACGTTTGTCACACTGTAATTGACTTGATTGGTATACATAGTCGCAGGTAAGGATAAAACTAAATGTCACGCAAACACGCAAATATCTTTGGTCTCGTGTTGGTCGTTTTACTCACCCTATCAATCGTCCCGATGGGACTCTCCGCTCAGTCAGACGGTCCCCGGATCGGTATGGCTGCCCGCGAAATTACCAATGACTATAATCGAGACATTATCGCTGGCGCGCAGCGAGTGATCGAAGCGGCTGGTGGCACGTTAGTCGTCGCCGATGCGCAGACCGACCCCCGCAAGCACAACGAAAACATCGAAAACCTGATCAACTCCGGTATTGATGGTCTCATCATCCAGCTTGGTGATGCTCAGCAGCTCGCGCCGGTGGTTGCCCAAGCCAACGAAGCCGGTATTCCCGTTGTGACGACCTCCGTCGGAGCACTCACTCCCGGCGCGCTGACCGAAGTCGGCGGCGACGAGTCGCTGATGGCGGTCATGATGAACCGCGCGCTCCTGTCTAGTATCAACTATCAGGGCGATGTCTACGTGTTCTGGGTTCCCGGCGCGCCCCTGCTCGAAACCCGCAAGCGCATTCTTGAGGCGATGGTCGTTGACTTCCCGCAGGTCATACTCCACCCGGTGCCGACCGAACACAGCCCCGCCAAAGTCCAGACCCAGATGGAAGACCTCCTCACCGCCAATCCCGAATCGGGCAGCATCGCGGCTGTCTGGGGTGCCTATGACCTGCTGACTTCCGGCGCAGTCGAAGCCATTCGGCGTGCCGGGCGCACCGAAATCAAAGTCGCTTCCATCGATGGTGACCGCATTGGCTACCAGATGCTGGTGGAAGAAAACAGCCCCTTCATCGCCACCGTCGTGCAAGACGTGCCGCACATCGGTGAGTTGGCAGCGCAAACTGTGCTCGACGCTCTGGGCGGCAGGACTGACTTCCCGGCGACGACCTTCACCAACGCATGGCTCACGACCCGCTCCAACGTCGTCGCGTCGGCGGAACTGCGCTGGGGCACCAGTGTCTGGGATGACCTCATGATCGACAAAGCTGACGTCGAGGCTCGCTTCCCCCAGACTGAAGAAGTTCTGGTCGTCCACCCGATCCTACCCTGATCTCACAGTTTACTCGGCTAGGTGGCTCCGCTTGGAGCCACCTAGCTTCCTCGAAGGTATCGGTTGAACGAAAGCGCAAATAATGTCTGTTTCCTCTGCCCAAGTTTACGGGAAGCCATCCACCGTATCAGAAAGCTCCAACGATATCGCGCTTGAATGTCGCGGACTATGCAAAACATTTCCCGGCGTCCTCGCGCTGGATCACGTCGATTTCAGTGTTCGGCGCGGGGAAATCCACGCACTGGTTGGTCAGAATGGGGCTGGAAAATCGACTCTGGTCAAAATTCTGACCGGGGTCTACGTGCTCGACGAGGGCGTCATCCTCATCGACGGTCAGCCGGTCAAAATCGCGCGCCCTCAGGATGCTGAAAGTCATGGGGTCGCCATTATCCATCAAGATCAACAGCTTGTTCCGCAATTCGACGTGACCCGCAACGTCTATCTGGGACACGAAATTGTCGGCAAGCAGGGCTTGCTCGACTTCGCCGCGATGAGACAAGCGACACAGGAAGCCCTCGATAAAGTCGGCGCATTGTTCTCTCCCGACGACCTCATCCGAGATTTAGGCGTCGCCCAGCGCGAACAAGTTGCTATCGCCGCCGCGCTGCTGCTCAACCCCAGCTTGCTGATCCTTGATGAGCCAACTGCTTCGCTCAGCAACAAAGATGTCGAGCGTCTGTTTGAAATCATTCGTGGTCTGCGCGATCACGGCGTCACCATCATCTATATTTCGCATCACCTTGACGAAGTATTCCAACTTGTTGATCGCATCACCGTGCTCAGAGACGGCAAGCTCGTCAACACCATGCCGATTGAATCGACGTCGCGGGCGGAAATCATTCGCTCGATGGTCGGTCGCGATCTCCAACATTTGTATCCCAAGGAAGACGTTGCCATCGGCGAGCCGCTGCTCGAAGTCAAGAACCTACAGCAAGGCGACATGGTTCATGGCGTTGACTTGACGGTGCACGCCGGTGAGATCCTCGGCGTGGCTGGCTTGGTCGGCGCGGGTCGAACCAACATGGCGCTGGCGATTTTCGGCGCGCTCGAACGTTCGGGCGGCGAGGTCTACCTCGCGGGCAAACCCACGACGCCCCATTCCCCGCGCGAAGCGAAACGGCTCGGCTTCGCCTTGATCCCGGAAGATCGACGTAATGAGGGACTCGTAACCGACATGTCGGTTCGGGAAAACTTGACGCTGACTAATCTTACCGCGTGGTCAAAGTGGGGTGCGCTCAAGCTGCGCGAAGAGAAGTCGGTCGCCGCCGAGCTGGTCGAACGCTTGCAGATCGCCACGCCAGGGCTAAACCAGCTCACGCGTAATCTGTCCGGCGGCAATCAGCAAAAAGTCGTCATCGGGCGCTGGCTCACCGGCAAAGCCAAGGTATTCATCTTCGACGAGCCGACGACCGGGGTCGATGTCGGTTCCAAAGTCGAAATCTACAAGCAGATGACCGACCTCGCCCGTCGCGGAGCAGCCGTGCTGTTCATCTCATCGGACTTCGAAGAACTACTCGGCATGTCCGACCGGATCGCCGTCATGCTCAAAGGTCGAGTTCGTCAAAACGCTGGCGCGCGATGAAGCCAATCTGCACGACTTGCTCTATTGGGCGACGGGCGGCGACGCGACCACCGCCGCTGTCGCCGCGTCGACCGCCGAGGCAGCGCTGCACACCTCGCCGTCGATCACCGCCCGCGCCGCAAAGTTTCTGACACGCTGGGGGACAATCGCGGGGATGCTCGCGGTGCTGCTCGTCGTCGGGTTGATTGCACCAGCCTTCCTTTCGCCCAGCAACATCTTCGACGTGCTCAAGCAAGGCAGCGTGTTGACGCTGATGGCGCTCAGCCTGACGGCGGTTTTGATCGCTGGCGGCTTCGACATGACTACCGGCGCACTCAGCCAATTCACTTCTAACATTGCCGCCGGACTACTGATTCAGGGATTGGGCACCGGGGTGGCGCTGCTGGCGGGCAGTGTGAGCGGCGCGCTGATCGGTCTCGCCAACGGGCTGCTGGTCATTTTCTTCCACATGCCGCCCTTTGTCGCCACGTTAGGCAGCATGTTCGTCATCATGGGGGCGACCCTGCTCTACAACAACGGTCAAGCGCTGACGCTCTACAACCAGCCTGAGTTCTTCTTCCTTGGGCAAGGCTACGTCGGACCGATCCCCTTCGTCATCATCATCGTCGCGGTAGTTGTCGTGCTGCTACAAGTCTTCTTCAAACGAACCCGCGCCGGGCTGCACATGTACGCGGTCGGCGAAAATGCCGCCGCTGCCAACCTGCGGGGCATCAATCAGCGCCGCGCGATGCTTCTGTCCTATATCATCGGCGGCTTGGTACTGGGTTTTGCGGGCGTCATCCTTGCCTCGTACAGCTACGGCGCGTCCGCCCTCGCCACCGGGCTAGACTTCCTGATCAGCGCGCTCGCGGCGGCATTCCTTGGCAGCACGTTATCCAGAACCGGCGAGCTTGACATCGTCGGCACGTTAGTCGCCGCCATGTTCTTGGCTTCGCTCTCCAATGGGCTGATCTTGATGGGCGTGTCAAATTTGGCGCTGCCCGGTATCCAAGGCGCGATCTTGATCTTCTCGATCCTGCTTGGGGTCATCCACAAGCGCGAAATTGGTCAAGTTACCATATTCTAGCTGTACGAAGCGAAGGTAGATTTCAATGAATCCTCAATCCCAAGCAGCTATGCCGATGCAGTCCAAAGCGACTAGCTACCGACGGCTCGTCATAGAGGCTCTGCGTTCGTATGGCGCGCTGATCGGCATGCTGCTGATCCTGCTCATCTTTCAGTTGATTAAGCCGAGCTTTCTGAGCATCGCCAACATCCAGAACGTGTTGCGACAAAGCACGATCCTGATCATCATCGCGCTCGGCATGACCCTCCCTATGATCTTGCGCGGCGTCGATTTGAGTATCGCGCAAGTCGTCGACGCGACCGGGCTGATGGCGGCGGCGCTGATCGTTCACGGGCAACCGCTCTGGTTGGCGTTTGTCGGACCGATCATCCTCGCCCTCCTGATCGGCGGCGTCAACGCCTTCATCATGGCATATCTCGGCATCCCGGCGATCATCGGCACGCTCGGCATGATGTTTATCGTTCGCAGCGGCGAGTTGATCTACTCGCGCGGCTCCGAACCTCAGATTTTGTTTGCCCTTCCGCCCAAAGCCACCAAGGATTTCTTCTTCATCGGTCAAGGGACGGTCGGGACTATCCCGACGCTCATCATCCTCGCGGTGATCGTCTTCCTGATCGCCCACGCGCTGATGACCCGCACCGCCTTTGGTCGCTATGCCCGCACCGTCGGCAGCAACGTGCGCGCCGCTCGGCTGGCAGGTATCAACGTGCGCTTGGTCTTTGGCGCGGGCTTTGTTTTTAGTGCGGTGATGGCGGCGATTGCGGGCATTGCGATGGTCTCCCGCACCGGAATTGCCGCACCGCGCGGCGCTGAAACGTATCTGCTGGACACGTTCGCCGCCGTCTACCTCGGCACGCTTGCCTCACGCACCGGCAAGATGTCCATGATCGGCAGCCTCATCGGCGCGCTCTTCGTCGCCTTTCTCAGCAATGGGCTAACGCTCCTTGGGCTAGGCGCTCCCTATCGTTATGCGCTGAATGGCGCTTTCATTCTGTTGGCAATGGCAATTGGCGCGCTGCGCCGAAACAATTAGGCTAAATTCGGTTCAATTCACAGGAGCTAAAAATGGGTTTGGTCATTGATGCACATAACCATATAGGTATTCGACACGGTGCGCGTCAGCTTGGTGCAGATCTCGTCGCCAAAATGGACGTTACCGGCGTTGATAAGTCGGTGATTTTCCCGTTCACCGAAGGGAATTTCACGAATGACATTATTAAAGAAGAGTCGGACAAGTTCCCAGAGCGCTTGATCCCCTACTGTGCGGTCAACCCGTGGGTCGATGGCGCGGTCGAAGAAATCCGCCGCTGCGTCGAAGAATGGGGTTTCAAAGGTCTGAAACTGCACCCGACCATCAACGGTTATCACCTCTCGGATCACGGCTTAGTCGATCCGCTGTTTGCCGCCGCCCGTGACCTTCACATCCCGATCATCGTTCACGGCGCCAGCGACTTGTTCAATTCGCCGCCGGAGTTCGCGGAAATGGCGCGGACGTGGCCCGATGTCACTATTCTGATGGCGCACATGGGCTACTTCTGGTCGGTCGATCAAGCGATTGGGATCGCCAAACAATATCCGAATCTGTTCTTGGAGACCTCGCGCGCCCCGATCTACGAGATTTCGGTGGCGGTACGGGAACTCGGACCCGAAAAGGTCATCTGGGGCACCAACTCGCCCTTCGTCGATTACGAATGGGAATTCAAGAAAATGGAGCGCGCCACCAGCGACCCGGTCGGCTTAGAAAAGATCGTCGGCGGCAATCTCGCCGCGATTCTCCACGTCGAGCAGCCGGTCTAGCTGCGCTAGAAGTCTTTGCGCTCACTCAAGCGATTTAAGCAAAAAGCCCGGTCGAAGTTGACCGGGCTTTGGTGTTTATGCCGGTTGACACAACGGGCGGATCGTTCACCCGCCGATGTGGTACATCTCAACCTTTTCCGTCCGCAGACCGGAGCCGCGCTCCTCGGAGTAGCGGTCACGTCGCCCCTGCCACGCCTCGACAATCCGCTGCGTGAGCGCCTCATCGGGAGCGCCGGAGCGCAGAAGTTCACGGAGATCGACGCTATGGTCGGCAAACAGACAGCCATAGATCCTGCCGTCTGCTGACAGCCGCAAGCGATTACAATCCCCACAGAACGGGTTGGAGACTGCCGTGATAAAACCGATCTCGCCGCTGCCGTCAGCATAGCGATAGCGCCGCGCGACTTCGCTAACTTCGTGAGGTGCAACGGGTTCGAGCGGCACGACCGCATCGATTCGCTGGATCAGTTCGTCAGTTGACAGCACCCGCTCGTAGTTCCAGCTGTTGAGCGTCCCGGCGTCCATATACTCGATGAAGCGTATAATATGCCCGCGCTCACGGGCGTACATAGCAAGGTTAACCAGTGTGTAATCGTTTACCCCACGCTGAACGACAGTATTAATTTTTATCGGTGCGAATCCGGCGCGTTCGGCAGCATCGATACCTTTGAGTACATCGGCGACAGTGGCACGATTGCCATTCAACTGCTGGAACACCGCTTCGTCGAGGCTATCAAGACTGATATTCAGGCGTTTCAACCCGGCATTGCGTAATGCCTGTGCCATTTGCGGCAGCAAAAAGCCGTTCGTCGTCAAGGCAATGTCGTCAATGCCCGGTATCGACGCGATTCGGCTCACCAGTCGATCAAGATGAGGTCGGATCAGCGGCTCGCCGCCGGTCAAGCGAATTTTGTGCACACCCAGACAGCTAAAGATGCCCGTGAGGCGAACGATTTCATCGAACGTGAGCAGGTCGCTGCGCGAAAGAAAGCGGTAGCCCTGTGGAAACCGATCAGCGGGCATACAATAAGCGCAGCGAAAATTGCAGCGGTCAGTTACGGAAATTCGAAGGTTCTCAAGAGGACGGTCGAGTTGATCTAAGATCGTCATTGCCGTCTCTCCTCGGCACTCAGTAATGTTCGATATAAGTGGCGTTCACAGGAGCGGCTCCAATCGAGCGCTACTGCGATCTGATCAGCGATGCCCATGGGTTTGTTCAACCATTTCTGGTCGGCGGCTATAGTAGACGTCACCCGCACAGGAACGACAGATCGTCTGACCATCAACCGTGACTTCACGCTCGTTGAGAATTTCCTCGCCGCAGATGGCACAGTTCACGCGCGGACCATGCTTGCTGATCAACGCCGTCAAGTCGAGCGTCAGTTGAACCGGATACCAGCAGTACAGTTCTTCAATCGGGAGCACTTGATAGGCTTCGAGCATTGCCCCCCAGTGACTATCAGTCTGCGGCAGGTGATTGGCAGCCAACTCCCGCAACTCCGGGTGCGGGTAAATCCGTACCGCCTTCTCCGTTTGGGTATCGACGAAGGTCGCGGCGACCTTACCGTAATCCATCAAGCGCAGCGTGCGATGCCCCAGCGTGCAGCCGGTCGCAACCGCTACACCATCCGCAAAACAGCCATCCGTTTCAACAAATGTGAGCAGCCGTTTGTCCGCCTGTGGCAGTTCAAGACCGAGCAGATCGCCCGCCAGCATTCCCATTCTGACGCCAAGTACCTGTCGGGGGCAGAGATGATGGTGCAGCGTCATCGTATGTTCGAGTAAATCCGTCAATTGAGCCATCATTATCTCATCTTTCTGGACGGGGGGTATTTTCTTGAAGCGGTCGCACACCCTTCCGAATCGCCGGGCGACCGCCAAATGGATTTTTCTGCCGGAAAGCACAGACTGGGCACAATCCGCCGTCCGATTCTCCGGCATAGAGAGTATTGCACCGGCGACAGCGGTTCAGTTTACCTTGGTGCAAGACGACCGGTTCGGCGCTGATCAGTTCGCCGACCGTTGGGGCGCCTTGACGCTGAATTGCTTGCGGCTCGCAGTAGTTGAGGCACAGCCCACAGTTCACGCACGCCGCTGCCGCAAAGGTCAGCTCGAAATCGCTCATCATTTCGAGCAAACTCTAGCGCCCCGGTGGGACAGATGCGCGCACAAGTCGTGCAAGCATTACACGCATCGGATACAGCGAGCGCAACGAAGTCGCTGCCCGGCATGGGTCGGTCAGCATCGCTTGGCGCGAGCCGACGCATCGCGCTGATCAGGCGGGGTCGTTCACTCTCGCCCTCCAGCGGCGGCAAGAAGTCGCGCGCGCCCTGCCCGATTGCCTGAAAGAAACCGCGCCGGGATACGGGCGGGTTCTTGATCGAGTAGACCGAGCGGCGCTTGGGGCGCTGCACCGGATCGGCGACAGCGACGGTTTGACTCTTGCCCAGCGCAGCCAGCAGATCACTCGCCCGTTGGATCGACGCTTCGATCTCCGGCTGAATCGGCGCGAGCGGACACTCCGCACAGGCATCGAGCCGCACTCGCACCCGCTTGACACCCTGCGCCACGAGGCTCAGATATGCGGATGCGCCGAGCGCTGCCAAGCAGCCCGTCATCGTGATCACCGCGTCCATCTTCGAATCGCCGGAGGTTGGATTGGGGTGCAATGCGCAGGCGATCTCGACGGCTTCGTGATCAACCAACTGAGAAGCGCAGTACAGCAAACGACGAACGTTATCGGTGCCGGAGATTGCTCCGGTTGGGCAGCTATGCAAACACAGACCGCAGCGGATGCAGGCATCCGCATCGATCTGCACGCCATCGTCCAGCCGAATTGCCCCGACTGGACATACCTGCACACACCGGTCACATTCCGCCGATTTATCACGCGCATGCACACATTGCAATGCCGTCAGCGTGATCGGCGGCTGGCTCTGCGCGAACCGCTCGGCGGCTAACGCGAGTTTAGCAAGGTTCATCAAGCCGTTTCCAGCTCCATCGCTTGATTGGTATGCGCCAGACAGCCGAGCGCGAGATGCGCGCAGCCACGATAATAATCGGTCTCCGCCTTCTCGATCACGAGGTTCAAGCACTCGGGCGCCCACTGTAGCAGATGATCGCTCAGGAAGCTGCGAATTTCCGTGATCGCGACGTCGAGTACGTCCGGTCGATCATGGTCGATGGCGGTCAGTCCCAGTTCGCTCAGGTGGGCAATAAAGCGGAGTTCCAAACCCAGATGATCGTCCGGCTCGGAACCGAGGTTGGGGATCGGCATTCCGAAACGCTGAAATTCATGGCGCACTGCCAGCGTCTCCGGGCTAAACAGCAGGTGATCAGGGCTGCGATACACCAATTCCCATGGTGCCGCCTGCAGGTGTCCCGGTCCAACGAACAACTGGAGATAATCATGTTCCAGCGCGCCCAGATCCTCGGAGCGCCAAGCTGCGCAGAAGCTACGCAGAACCGCCAGTCCCGTTTCAGCTTCAGCGTGGCTGGTTTCCAAGGGCCACGCATCAAACAGTTCGTCGGCAGCCAGTGTATCGATAAGTTCTTTGCTCGGTGCTTCGTAGAATGCACGGCTCAAAAAGCTGTAAGCCAGCTCGTGTGCGATCAGTATTTCAACCCGGTCAGGCATGGGAGTAATTCCTCCAATAAAACGATAGTTACGGGAAGGTCATGGACCCTCCCGTAACCTTTAGATTAAGTCTATCGCAGAGGTGGGCACGCGGGGCGTGTCATTTATCCTCTTTTTAGATACCGATTCGTACCATACTGGCGTAGAACAGGTAGCGGCTGAGAATCTCCGAGATCAGCACCAACGTGAAAGCCAGATACGCCACGTTACTGACGACCCGCAGCTTGCTCTCGCTGGATGCCATCGCATACAGAAACACCGCCAGCAGCCCTGCTCCCACGAACAGCAGCACCAGTTGCAGGGCGAAAACCAGCCCTTGCTGCTGCCCGATGAGACCGATGCTCGCGGCGGCGGCGGCACTACCGTCCATGCCCAGAGCGGACAGGTAGAGCGGCATCACGATGAACTGCAAGCCCAGCATGGCAATCGAGCAGAGCGCAATCCAGCGCAGCGACGTCGCCAACATGGTGTATTGCACATTCTTGGGATCCATGTTCTTGCGCCGGACGTACCAGAAATTAGCGACAAAGGCAGCGCCCATCGCCAGACTGCCGAGCAAAAAGGTGGTCGTGAAGAAGGTCGCTGGCGTCGCCAACGTATCCCATGCCGGGACGCTGAAGAGACGATAAACCATCGACATCGAGAAAATCAGGCAGATGCCGAGCGCAGCGACAATTAGTCCCAGCGCATTACGCAGTTGCGGCGTCGAAAGCTTGCGCCACTGCAAGAACGCGAAGACCGCGCCACCGCCGCCGAACAGCACCGAGAACAGGATTTCACGGCTTAGCCACGACGAGCCGATGTTCGCAATCGCACGCGGCGCATTGATCGGATTGCCGAGATGGACAAAAGTGATGAGTAAGCCGAAAACCACCACTGGACCAATCGCCAGCAGCGCACGGTTGCTCATCTTGTCCGCTTCTTCAATCCCATTGCGACGGGCGGCGAAGAAATGCACACCGCCCAAGATGATAAAGGAACCGACGGCCATCTGCATGACCACTGTGAAGATAATAAGTGCCCATTCATTCGTGTTCATGTTTAGATCTCTTCCGCCAGATTGAGAATGTGGCCAGTACCCTCACCAACACGCTCAGCATTCCGATGCGGGGTGATAACAATCGAGGGATGGGTATTGTCACCGGACGGCAGCGGTGCGATAGCGTCCAACGTGCCGTACTTGGCTTGCAGTTCCGACAGTTCGCCGAATTCGAGGGCGCGCATCGGGCAGGCGTCCACACAAGCCGGATTTCCACCCTCAGCCACCAGATCTTGGCACATGTTGCACTTGGTCATGATCCCGGCAGCTTCGTTAAACTGCGGCGCGCTATAGGGGCACGCCCATTCGCAGTAGCGACAGCCGATGCACTTGTCAGCATCCACTGTGACAACGCCATTTTCGTCTTTGCTCATGGCGGTCGTCGGGCAGATACTCACGCACACCGGATCTTGGCAGTGCATACAGGCTGCGGAGATCGAGTAGGCGAAGACATTGTTCGGAACCATCAAATCTTTGTGCCGAGCATCGGCTACCCAGCCGCCACCAGCATAGTTGTAGACCCGGCGCCAAATCACGCCCACAGGTAAATCGTTTTTGTCCTTGCAGGCGATCTGGCAGGCTTTGCAACCTGTACAGGCGCTCGCATCAAAGTAGAAGCCCAATTGTTTTGTCATTTTATCCTTCCTTACAAGGCGACGATGCGCTGCGACCAGCGTGCATCCGGGGCAAGGTCTGATCCAGTCCATTTTTCGACTTGGACGTTTTGAGAATTGAAGCCGCTGTGACCTTCAACGGTCGGGACACCAGCTTCCAAGAAATTGTCAGAGCCTGCTTTATCGAGACCCAGACTTTCGTCAAACTCCGTCCATGCGCCGTGCGGTAGGAATGTGACACCGGGCATGATCCGCTCGGTCACAATCACAGGTCGGACCGCGCTGCCTTCCGAGCTGGTGATCTTGACGATGTCGCCCGACTGAATGCCACGCGCTTCGGCGTCAATCGGATTCATGACAAATTCCTGCGGGAACGCCTCGCGGAGCTGCAGGACGTTGTCAAATTCGGAGTGACTGCGTCGCCAGTAATGCTTGTTGTACATTTGCAGCGGGAACTCACCCTTGACCTTGTTAGTCCAGTCGCTGAAGGTCGTTTCGTAGCCGCGCTCCGGCGGAATGTATGCCGGGATCGGGCGGATGGTTGTCCAGCCCAACGCCGTAATATCGGCAGCCAGCTTCTGGCTGTGGAATTCGACCAAACCGCTCTCGGTCGGCAGCGGATTCGCTACCGGGTCTTCACGGAACGACTTGAGCGCGATGTAACCGTAATTATCGCCTTCACGACGCGGAACCTGATAGGAACCGTTAGTCCTGAATTCCATGATCGGAATACGTCCGGTCTGCGGCGTGCCGGTCACACCCAGCGCGTCCAGATCCGACTGCGTGACAGTCACGAGCGGTTCGCTGGTCACGCCGTCATCCATGAGCACGGTCGCCCCGGCGACTTGGTTAAAAATCTGCTGCGCTTGCGAAATTTCGGGAGTAGCTTCATCGTAGACACCCAGCCGCAGCCCGATCTGCCAGTCAATCCAAGCGTCATCTTTCGCTTCAAACAGCGGCTCAATGACCTTGCTCGCCCAGAATGCCGTTTCGCGGTTGGGGTTGACCACGTAACCGTCGCGCTCCCACTGCGTCGTCACCGGCAGCACTACGTCCGAATAACGGGCACCGGTGGTCAGGAAGAAGTCTTGGCACAGCGCGAACTCGACCGAGCGCATCGCTTGGATGCCCTTGGCTTGTCCAACTGTCGTCTGCAGCCGCGACCCTTTGGTGTGATAGACAAACTGGATGTTAATGTCGGTCTTGGGACCAACGCCGCCGGTGTACTTGCCGGTCAGCACCGCATCCCAGATTTCGTTGTTGTTGATGTTATCCGTGATCGGATTAGTCGGTCGCGGCAGCACTGTGCCCGACTTCCCGAAGCTGATCAGGTTCGGACCAACGTTACCAGCCGTCGAGTGGCGCGTGCGACCCATACCGCCGCCGCTAACGCCGATTGAGCCGATCATGGCGGCGATAGCCGTGAACGCCTGCCCGAGCGACTGCGCGCTATTGATACGAGCGGAAGCGTCGCTTTCCATGAAGGCGACCGGGTTCGTCTGACCAATTTCGATGGCGAACGAGCGAATCTTTTCCGGCGGCACACCGCAGATTTCCGAAGCCCATTCGGGCGTCTTGGCGGGATAGTTCTTGTGACCTTCCGGCGCCGGTTTTCCGTTCGCGTCCAAGCCGAGCACGTAATCCCGGTAGTTTTCTTCGGGGTCTGCGCCTTCCGGCAGATGATCTTTATCGAACCCGAGCACGCAGCGATTGACAAAATCCCAGTCAATCAACGGATTGGTACTCGGATCATCCTCGGTGATCAGCACGTAGCCGAGCGCGAGCAGCATCGGTGTATCGGTACCGGGACGGATCGGGATCCACTCATCGGCGAGAACCTGCGCTGAGGAGTTGTAATAGGGGTCGATAAAGATGAATTTCGCTCCCGCCTTCTTCGCCTGTAGATAGTTGTAAGCCGGGCTGCCGCCGCTGGAGTTGATCGGGTCAGTGCTCCACATGACGATCAGTTTCGATTTACGCAGCTCGAGACGGTCGTTACCAGCATTGGCGTAATCGCCGATCACGCGCGGCGCGGTGTAAGCCCACGTGCCGGAGGAGGTCGAACCCCATGTATTGGTATAGCCGTTGGCGAGTGCCAACGCATTCGTCCCCCACATGACCGAGTTGCCACCGTACTGCTCGGTGATCCGCTTATATTCGGAGGTAACGATGTCGAGGGCTTCATCCCACGAAATCCGCACCCATTCGTCCTTGCCACGCATCGACTTATCACCGCCACCCGGTTCCCAGTGCGCCCGTTTCATCGGGTACTTGAGCCGGTCAGCGCCGAACACGCGCATACGCTGTGAGCGTCCGCGCGCGCAACCGCGCTGCTGTGGGAAGTCCGGGCTGTCAGCATGGGTATCGTCGGTCTTTTGACGGGTCACGATTCCATCGACGACGAACGCCTTATTCAGGCAGCGTCCGCCGCAGTTCCCCCAACAAGCGGACGGAATCCACGTGCCCGCGCTGGCGCTGGTATCTCCAGTAGCCTCGGCAGCTTCGAGCATGTCTAGACCCATGCCCAAGCCGCCACTGACGACTGCCGCTCCACCCAGTGCCGAGCTCCATTTCAGGAAACTGCGTCGGCTGAGGATGGACTCTTTTATCGCTTTCGAAAGTTTATTATCGTCGTTCATAGTGGTTCCTCAAGTTCATAATCCCTTTTGCAAGTCCTATTCCCGGCAAGACGAGAGCCTCATGGGAGGCTGTACGGTAGGGAATGATAGGAATTCAATCAATCATGTACCTCCAAACTGCGCGCGACGGGCGCCGCGTGTACATCGAGCCACTATCATGATAGATCGTCGGTACACCTCATCCATCCTCATTCGGAGTCATTTGACTAATCCGAAAGGATGGTTTATATCAACGCTGTCTTCATGCAGAGCCAGACGTGCCGCCCGCAAGTTTGAGTATTCTGGGCGATTTTGGACTGAGAAGTATTAACAGAGGCTGGATGCGCCAGCCGCTCCCCAACGCTGTTTTGCGCTGGAGCAAGCGCAGGAATGAGGGGTTCGTAAGGGGCGAGACGCGCCTCACCCCCGACTTGAATGCACGGCGATAAGCTAGAGGTCGGCAGCGAGATCGAACTGCTGCGGCGTGGTCACATCGACCTTCAACTCGCGGATACAGCGCTCGCGTTCCCGGAATTCGATCACGCTGGACGCGATGCCGATTTCGACCGGAAGGTCTTGTAACTCCGGGATCATGCTGACCGGGAATTCGACGTACTTGTACTGCGAATCGACCACGTAGTCCTTGAAGTCGCGCGCTCGAAAAACTCGCAGGACCGCGTCCCGCTCGCCGCCGAATACTTTTGCCGACTTCAAGAGGTAATCCTTTTGAGAAAAGTATTGCGTCGTCGGGAGCGGCTGACCGAGGTTTTGCTGGTAAAGCTGCCCGGTATGCTTGTTCTCTAGCGAGCAGTAATGCACCCCGATCTTCAGCCCTTGCTCGACCGCAAAGGCAACCAGATCAAGGCAGACTTCCTCGCTCCCTTGAATCGGCAGCCCACCGGCATACCAGTAATCGTAGAGCACACGGTGCGGTGGGTTCCGGACAACAAAGCCGCGCTGTTTGAACTCGGCGGCGTTCCAGTACGGATAGCACAACTCCAGCAGATTAACGCTGTGAATCTCCAGCTTGTCCAGTTCCAGCAAGATGTCCTGCATGATCTCCAATGTACCCGGAAGCACCGGCATCTCGACCATCACCTGCGGGATGTACTGTTTCGCCAGCGCAATCCGCTCGTAGACGTGACGCCTGCCCTGCTCGGTATCGTGCATCCGAATGCTGAAGCGGATCTCGTCGAGACCGACGTCCCTGAGCGCTTCCAGCGTCGCCTCGTCAGCATGATCGCCGCAGGTATAGAGCCGGGTGTGAGCGTGAGGATACAATCGCGCCGCCGCGCGGAAAAATTCGAATGCCTGCTCCTTGTAGAGCAGCGGCTCGCCGCCCGTGAGCGCCAGTGTGTGCACCTTCTGGTGAGCCGCGTGCATCTGTTCCAGTTCGGCCGCCGGGTTGCGCACTTCCTCACGAAAACGTGAGTAATCTTCCTGATTCGGGTTGAAGCAATAGAAGCAGCTTCGGTGGCAGCGCAAGGAGATGAAAAAGGTCGCGCTGCCAACGCCCAACTGACAAGCCTCACAAGCGGGCGATATGCGATTTACGACAATGCTCTTGCCATCATTGCGGAAAGTCGCGCCAAGTGCGCGTAGGTGTTCGTTCCGTTCCTCGATCTCGCTGCCGGATGACAGCGGCGCCATATCGATCCCGGTCTGGTGGATCTGCTCAGCATAATTCTGAGCAATTTGCAGGTAACGCTCGGCGTAAGCCGCCAGCGTCGGGTTTTTAATCGTTTTCAGGGTCGTGGTAGTCACTTGGGTGATCATTAGCCATTCCTCACACTGCTGCCTTCAGCCACCGGATTCGCTGCTTCTTCCAAGCCGATCACTCGATCTCTACGGCGCACGGACGTCAATTCTCGCTGCTCTTGGCAAAAATTCGCATCGGGCTGCGCTCACCGTCTAACGCGGATACTAGCCCACGTTTGATCGCGTAGTTTGCAGCTTGGGTGCGGTTCTGAAGTTGAAGTTTGTCCAGAATGTTACGGATATGCGTCTTGGCAGTATTGACCGAGATGCTCAGATGGTCGGCGATTTCCTGATTGCTCGCGCCGGTCGCTGCCAGACACAACACATCCAGCTCGCGCTCGGTGAGCGCTTCTTCGCCCCGCTCAACTTCAACCGAGCGTTTTGCAATACATTTGAGCAGTCTTGATGCCGTCTCGCGCGTCATCGCCGCATCACCTCGCTCGACGCTCATCAGCACGTCGAACAACTGATCAGCATCCAAATCCTTCAGCAGATAACCCGCCGCGCCGAGCTGCACCGCCCGGTATAAGTCCTCATCCGACTCGGAAGCCGTCAGAATGACGACGGTGGTGTCGGGGAAATTCGCGCGGATGTAGGCGGTTGCTTCCATGCCGTCGCCATCCGGCATCGAAATATCCATCAGGACGATGTCCGGCTGCAGCTCTTTGGTCAGCCTGACCGCTTCGGACCCGGAAGCAGCCTGACCGATAACCTCGACGAGGTCTTTCCGGGTCTTCAATAAGCCGATCAACCCTTGCCGAAACAGGCGATGGTCGTCAACTACGAGCATTCGCAGGGGTAACATAAGGTTCTACTTTCATTTGATGAAACGACATGGGCAAGCTGACCAATACGGTCGTTCCTTGACCGATCAGCGACGTGACGGTGACCTTACCACCGACACCCTCCGCGCGTTCGCGCATGGTCTGCAATCCAAAATGACCATGCGCTACCACGCCCGGTGCGATGCCAACGCCGTCGTCGGCAATGCAAATCTCGAATCGATCCCGCAGTGGCGTGAACGTGACTTTGACATGTTCCGCCTGCGCGTGCTTGCGAACGTTGGCTAACGCCTCTTGCACGATCCGCACGCACTCGGTTTCAGCCAGTGGCGCCAGCCCCAATTCACTACCACATTGATCTACGATCTCGGTGATTACGCCGGTCTGGATGCCAAATTCCTCGACGTATTCCTTGAGCGCGGTGATCGGGCTGGTCTTCCCCGCGAGCGCAGTCCGCAAGCTGAGGATGTTCTCGCGCACGTCCGCCTGCGCCGACTTGATCGACTTTCGCGCCTCTTGCAGTTCCGCCAGCAGCGCTGCTTGATCGCCTTGATGGACTAGCGCTTCCAGCGTCTGCATCTCGATGCCCAGATAGCCGAGGATTTGCGCGAGGCTGTCGTGCATCTCGCGGGCGATGCGCGAACGCTCGTCGATCACCGCGAGCGACTGAAGTCCCGCCGCCATCGACGCATGTTCAAGCGCGATCACCGCCTGATTAGCCACGTACCCCAAGCCGATTAGGTCAGTACAAGTGAACGGTTTCCCGGTCGTTCTGCCCAGCCACAGAGCGCCGATCAGGGTCGTGTTCAGTCTGAGGGGCACCATCGCGGCGGTTTCAGCATGGATGTTGCGCCCATCTGCCCGCCAGTCGAAGATGCCGCCAATGTCCTCCGGATAGCGCAGCGGAATTCCAAGCCGAGCCGCTTCAAGGATGACCGCGCTCTCAACTGGCTCTGACACCACGACTCGCGCTTCTCCCGATATTGCCTGCACTTTGTAGCAGAGGTGTTCCTTACCCTCGTACAGCGCGATCACGGCGGTGTCCGCTGCCAACATCTCCCGCGCCTCGATCACCACGTCCTTCATAACTTCGTCGGCTTCTTCCATACCGGCGATGCGCCGACCAATTTTGACCAGCGCGTCCAACCAGACTTCCGTCTCTTGCCGCGTCTTGGCGTGAATCGTCAGCGCGATGCGCTGCGCCTCCCGCCGTGCCTCCTCCAGTTGTTTAATCTTACGCTTGCGCTCGACTTCGAATACGTTCATCGAAGCCGTTACAAGCACGGCGACCAACACCATCAGCAGCAGCCGCCACGTCACCGCAGAAATGCCAAAAAGCACGGCGCTGGCTTCGCTAGGGAGCCAGATGCTGCTGGAGATCGTCAGCGAGAAGACGGCGTTTAGCAGGAAGGCGACCGCGGTCGCCAGCAGAATCCCCGACGCGGGCACGTCATCGGCTTGCTTCAGGCGAATCCACTGCCGGACAAAACCTAAAGCCGCGAGAATGTCACCGGGCAGCACCAGCAGATAGTGCGACCATTGAATGATCGAGGCTTGGATGTCGCTCGCGGTCAAGACGATCACGATGCCGTAAGCGATCACCACCGTGATCGGGATCAGCAGCACCACCGGCAGCAGGTTCAACCATAAGGGCAAAGCTCCGGCTTCGGCGATAAGACCGGAACCGAAGCGCACGAGTGTGACACCGGCGGCGATCAGCGAAACCAAAATGAGCAGGGAGAGGACATCGAAGGGGTGCGCACCGATCCGATCCGAATCGAGCATGACCCCCCAACAGTAAACGCTGCTCAGCAGCCCATAGGCGCCAAGCCACGGAAACTGATGTCCAAGCGCGATTTCACTATCGCCACGCCCGCGCAGCAGAACGACCAGCCCCATCGTAAAGCAGGTTAGCCCAAGCAAAAATAGGTTTAGGGGCATCATCTCATCACGTTTCGAATGTATACCTCTTATCATGGAACAAGTGTCTATGGTCTGCCAGTTACATTCGTTACCGTTGGTACGCTTATGATCCTCATCTCTTGTGGCAGATTTCGCAGTAACCCTATTACAATGAGGTCATTCCAAGCGAGCTAATCGCTTCAATAACAACGGCGAACCACCCGCCCCGCAAGAATTATTCCAGAGAAGGATACAGACCATGACTGCCGAGCTTCCTAACACGTTCTTAAGTCTCCGTGAAACCTACCCTGAAATTGCCGACGCCTATGAAGCGCTGGCGCAAGCCACTCATGCCGCTGGTCCGCTAAGCGACCGCGAGCGACAGCTCGTCAAGCTGGCACTTGCGGTTGGCGCCGGTCTTGAAGGGGCGAGTCATTCCCATGCGCGTCGTGGTCTCGAACAGGGGCTAACCGCCG
The DNA here is from genome assembly GCA_963848465.1 of uncultured Chloroflexia bacterium. Taxonomy (GTDB): domain Bacteria; phylum Chloroflexota; class Anaerolineae; order Aggregatilineales; family Phototrophicaceae; genus Flexifilum. The sequence goes on from CAWKDY010000030.1 coordinate 116,599, forward strand.
AAGAATTGCGTCAAGTGGCGTTGCTCGGCATTACGACGCTTGGCTTCCCCTCCGCCGTGCGCGGCTATACATGGATCAATGACGTCTTGGACAAGAATTAGTAATTTCAGTAGGGTATTGGCAAGAGAGTCCGCGTCATGAATAACTACGAAATGAGCACGATAACGGTCGCGGTGCTGGCTGGGGGCGCATCGCGGCGTATGGGCGCCAACAAGAGTTTGGTCGAGCTAGAGGGCAAGCCCTTGGTTCAACACGTCCTCGACCACATCCGCCCCTTGAACGCCCCGATCCTCTTGGTCACAAACCAGTTCGATCTGTATCAGCGCTTTCACGTGAAAATGGTCGCCGACGTGCTGCCGGGCAAAGGTTCGCTCGGCGGCATTTACAGCGCACTGAAGCACAGCACCAGCCCCTTTACCCTCTGCGTCGCCTGTGACATGCCTTTCCTCAACACTGACCTACTCGCCTACTTGGTGTCGTTGCGCACCGGCTTCGATGCGGTCGTTCCAATGCTTGATGGTCAGCCACAGGGACTGCACGCGGTCTACCACCGGCGCTGCGCCGAGCCGATTTGGGGTCTACTCGACCGTAACGAGCTGCGCATTAGCGGGATTTTTGATCATCTTCGCGTGCGGCTCGTCGGCGAAGCAGCGATCCGCACCCTCGATCCCGAGCTACGTTCGTTCACGAACCTCAATACGCCTGAAGAGCTTGCCCGTGTGCGCCGCGAGATCGGCGAGGAAGTTCCACCGGTATCAAATTGACGATGCCCGGTCAAGTACGCGACGAAACACTCGACGGCAATGACAGCGACACATCCGAACTGACCTCGACGCTGTAGTAGCGCGGCGATAGCTTTTCAAATACCGCCGTGATGAACTTGAGGATCTCGCTGGCATACAAGCCGTCGCGCTGATATACCATGAACCCGGTCTCGCTCGGCGATTCGCCGAGCGAGAAACTGGTCGTCAGGACGATGAACGGGAGATCCGCATAAGCAGGTTGAGCGCGAGTCCCCAGCAAGAGGCGCAGCCCATCCGAACCCGCCGCCATCGAGTCCAGCAGCACAAGATCCGGCTTTTGCGCGGAAATGGCGGCAAACGCTTGCTGGTAATCGTAGACTTGGCGCACCACAAAATCGTGATCGCTCGCTTGCAACATCCGCTCGATCAACAGCGCGAACCCGCGATCCGAGAAAGCGATTAGCACATCCCGCACGCCGCCGATGCGATCAATTTCGCCGAGCAGCGTTGGCTGATTGATCGGCTTGGTCAGGTAAGCCTGAATACCGAGTTCCTTCGCCCCGCCGACGTCAGCATCGCGTGGCAGCGCGCATTCGACCACCGGCACGCCAAGATCCGCTATTTCTTGCCAAACCGACTCAGCGTCGTCGCGGAGGTCGTGAATGATCATTTTCGGGTGGTGTGTAAGCACCATTTCCGGCAGATGACGCGCATCGCGAATCGGGATGACCCGACAGTCTTTCAATGACCGTTCCAGCAGCGCCAATGCCGCGCTTTCCGCGCCTAAAACCAGCACCGAGCGGAACGCCGCCTCGGTCGATGCCGTGCTACCGTCGAGTAGCGCTGCTCGCGCGCCCACCGGCGATTCCCAAATCGGCAGCGCGAACGAGAAACACGAACCGACGCCCTCCTCGCTTTCTGCCCAGATGCGCCCGTGATGCGCTTCGACAAATCGCTTGCTAATGGCAAGTCCTAGCCCTGCCCCGCCGCGACTGCGATTCAGCGATGGATTTGCCTGAAAGAATTCGTCAAAGATGTGCGGCAGCTTGTCGGCGGAAATGCCTGACCCCGTATCGCGCACGCTGATGACCACCTCGCGCTCGATCTGCTGCACCGACAGCTCGATGCCCCCTGAATCGGTGAAGCGACAAGCATTGTTAAGCAGGTTGAGGATGACCTGACGGATGCGTGTACAGTCGATTTCAACGACCGGCAGGTCGTCCGGTGCGGAACAGGTGAGGCGGATGTCCCGTCCCTGTAGCGAATGCTCGACGATTTCGAGGGTGTCTTGCAAGAAGGGTGCCAGCGCCGTCGGTTCGGTCGAGATATTGAAGCCGGTCATCTCAAAGCGCGAGAGATCGAGAATGTCGCCAATCAACCCCAGCAAGTGCTGGCTGTTGCGATAGATCTGATGAATGTCGCGCCGTAACCCGGGTGTCCAGACCACATCGCCATAAACGTCCGGCGAAAGATACATCATCTCGCTGAAACCCAAAATCAGGTTGAGCGGCGTCCACAACTCGTGGCTGATGTTGGCGGCGAACTGCTCCTTGAGTTGTCGAGCATCCTCGGCGTGTTTTCGCGCCCACACCAGTTCTAGCTGGATGTGCTGCTGCGTCTCGTAGGCGGATCGCAGCGACTTGAGCGCCTGACTCAGCTCCGCGCGATGATCCCGCGTCGTCTCGAGTAACTGCTGACTGCGCACCTGCATCGCCGTGTACCAGTGAACGACCGTGAACAGGGTATACGCGCTAATCCAGCTTGAGCTTGCCGCCAGCACCAGCACGATGGTCAGCTCAAGCAGCGGATAATGTCGAATTCCCATCTGATTGAGGATGGCGGCTTCGACGACGAAGATCGCCGCACTGATCGAGCCGCTGTTGCTGATCAGCATCGCGCTAATGAAGACCCAGATGATGGTGAGGTACGGCAGCAGCGGATCGCCAAAGGCGATCAGCGTAATGATCAAAAAGATGACCATTCCCCACACGAAGACGTAACGCGCCAGCGCCGGCTTCTGGTTGAGCAGGATTTGAACGCCCCGGCTGAAGACAATCAGCAGTAGCGGAATCCAAACACCGGCGAACGGCAGGTCGCGCCGCACGAGGACATACCACATCGCCAAGACGCCAAACCCGATCAGTAGGAATCCCAAGCGATAGATCAGGCGCGCGCGCACCTCTTCTAAACTGCTGCTGAAGCTATACGCCATAGATCATCGTCCTACGTTCTAAGTGATGACGATTTGTTCGAGCGCTTCCAGAATTTGCTCACGACTGGCAGGCTTGGAGACGAATCCAGTCGCGCCGAGCGAATAGGCAAGCTGCGCATCGTTGAACACCGTACACACGAGAATCGGGATGTGGGCAGTTGCCGGACGTGCGCGCAATCGCTGCAAAAGCTCCCAACCGTCGCGCTCCGGCATCATCACGTCGAGAATGATCAGCGCCGGGTTGAGTTCTTGCGCCTGCTCGACGACATCGCGTCCGCTTGACGCGCTGACGATGAGATACTTATAGCCTTCCAGAAAGCGCTCCAGCAGGTCAACCCAGCCCTCATTGTCATCAATGATGAAGATCGTCGCGTTCTGCGACATCATGCGCAGCACAATTTCGATTACCGGCGCTGCCGAGTTGTCGCAGTCGAACTTCCAATGGAGACGCTCCGCCAGCTTGGTCACGGTGGCGAAACCCGCCTTCACCTCGACATCGCCCGAAGTGGTATAGCGCAGAGTGAATGTGACGCTGGCGCTGTCCACGGCAAAGGCAGCCTGCAATCGCACGTGATCCATCTGCTGAACGACGTGACTGAGCAGACTGATCATGATTTGATGCGCCAGCGCTGCATCCGTCGAAAGCATCATCGGCTCGGTGCCGCCCGTCACGCCGAGTTCAACACCTTGCTGTTGCGCCAGCTTCTCGACGGCGTGTTCCGCTTGCTGGAACACCTCGCCAATATCCACCGGGTTGAAGCTGAGCCGCAGCCGCGCCACTTCCGACTCCAGCGAGAAGTCTTCCTGCTGCTTAGGTATCGGCAAACGATTGTTCCACAGCACCGCCGCGACTCGCTCCTGCCCGCGCCGCAGATCGCGGTACGCCTGACGTTCCGACAGACCCAGTTCGGCGGCGGTCACTTGAATGTTGAGTCCCTCGACGTAGTACAGGTGCAGGATGTTGTACAGCCGCGCGACCGGATCGCGGAAATGGAGGTCAGGCTGGGGCTTGAGCGACTCAATCGCCTTGATCAGATCATAACGCAGCTTGTGCCCGGCAGACTTCGCCGAAAGGTCGCTGTCAAGGTCATAGTAGCGCGCGAGCGGGTGCTGCTGAAGCGCCGCGAAATCGTACAGATGCTCTAGCGCTTGCTTGACTTGTTCCACAAACGCTTCGAACAGGCTGTCGCCAGCTTGAGGGGTACCCACGCTGGCAGCCGAATCGTTCTCACTCATGACGGCGTTTACTCATTGAATCGCGCTGCTATCTGCTAACGAGCGACGTACAGCGAACGTCAAGCCAACGTACAGCGATACCATGCTGTCAAAACTTTGGCAGATTCTTGGCAGAGACCTTGTAGGTAGGTTAGTTATACTGAAAGAATAAAACATTGAGGTATGCATCGTTTTTTTCTCATTCTAACACAGGTTCACAAGCCAGTTCTGGCTAACAAATAAAATCTTGACACCCAAAAGCGGGATTTCTCGATCACTTGGATCGATTTTCCATCTCTGTCAAGTAATTTATTGAGAATACAAGGAGTTTGTCCATGAAGAAGCGTTTTTCTTTCTTTACTGTCCTACTTGCGTTGACCTGCATGTTGATGGTCCAGCTTCCGCTGGCGCAAGCCCAAGACCCGGTGACCATCACCGTCGCCGTCGTCAATAACCCGGATCAGCGGCGGCTGCTCGAACTCTCCGATCAATTCCACGCAGCTTATCCGAATGTCAACGTCTCGTTCGTCATGCTGCCCGAAAATGAACTCCGCGCCCGCGTCACAACCGACATCACCACCGGCACCGGATCGTTCGACATCGTGCAGATCGGCGCGTTCGAGACCCCAATTTTCGCGCAAAACGGCTGGCTGGCATCCGTCACCGATTTGATGAGCCAGTTCCCCGACAACGTCCAACCCAATTACGACGTCGAAGACCTGCTCGAACCCGTTCGCAAGGGGCTGTCCTACGAAGATCAGCTTTATGCCCTGCCCTTCTACGCCGAGTCGAGCATGACCTTCTACAACAAGAAGATGTTCGCTGACGCCGGGTTGGAAATGCCGGCAGAACCTACGTGGGATCAAATCCGTGAATTCGCCTGCGCGCTGCACGACCCGGCGAACAATCAGTACGGGATCGCGCTGCGCGGTCTGCCCGGCTGGGGCGAAGTCCTCGCGCCGCTGGACACCGTGATCAATACCTTCGGCGGTCGCTGGTTTGATGAAAACTGGCAGCCCCAGTTGAACACGCCGGAATGGAACGCAGCGGTCAGCTTCTATGTCAGCCTGCTGCAAGACTGCGGCGTCCCCGGCGCAGCCAATAACGGCTTCTCCGAATCGCTGACGCTGATGGCGCAGGGACAAGCAGCGATGTGGGTCGATGCGACCGTCGCGGCGGGTTTCCTGACCGACCCCAGCCAGTCGCAAATCGTCGACGACGTCGGTTTCGTCATGGCGCCGCATGGTGACGTCATGAAGGGCTATCACTGGCTCTGGATTTGGTCGTATGCCATCCCTGAGACCAGCCAGCACCAAGCCGAAGCGCTCCAGTTCCTGACGTGGGCGACCAGCAAGGACTACATCAACCTTGTCGGTGAAACCTACGGTTGGCAGACCGTTCCGCCCGGAACGCGCACCTCGACCTACGACAATCCGAAGTATCAGGAAGCGGCAGGCGCGTTCGCTAACGTGACGCTCAGCTCAATCAATACCGCTGACCCGACCGACGCCACCCGTGACCCGGTACCCTATACCGGCGTGCAGTTCGTCGGCATCCCCGAATTCCAAGGCTTCGGCACGGACGTCTCGCAGCAGATTTCCGCCGCCATCGCCGGGCAGATCACTGTCGATGAAGCGCTTACGCGCAGCCAAGACATTGTCACCCGCGCCATGAAGGACGCCGGTTACATCCAGTAGTGTTTGCCGCCGCTGCGCCGCTGCTTGAAACGTTCAGGCAGCGGCGCTCCAAGACGAACACGCAGACCGGCTGAAAGGGCGACCAGTGTTCGCCCTTTCAGGTTAAAGTTAGCACAACGGTCAACGCTGAAAACGATTTATTTTAAGAGACGCGATACCTATGTCCACTTTAGAAACCCAAACCCCGTTGGGCGCGGCAGAAACCGTAGTGCAACCGCGCTGGCTGCACCTGCGCGGCTATCTCACCCGACCCGCCATCATTTATTTAATCGTGCTCACGCAGCTTCCGCTGCTGCTCACGCTGTATTACAGCTTCACGAATTGGAATCTACTGCGCCCGGATCGTACCCGCTTCGTCGGCTTCGAGAATTATCTCGACTTCTTCCGCAACCCCGACATGATCACCATCCTCCGCAATACGCTGGTATTCTCGATGTCGGTCGTGCTCTGGTCGCTCGTACTCGGCATGATCTTGGCGCTGCTGCTCAATCGACAGTTTCGCGGCAGAGGTCTCGCCCGCACGCTGTTGATCACGCCTTTCCTGATCATGCCAACGGTTTCGGCGGTCATGTGGAAGAACATGCTGTTTAACCCGGCGTTCGGCTTGATCAGTTCGACGATTAACCTGTTGGGCGGTCCGCGCATCGACTGGATCAACAGCTATCCCATGTTCTCGATTGTCGTGATCGTGACGTGGGAATGGACGCCGTTCATGATGCTGATCCTGCTGGCGGGGCTGCAATCGCTCGCGCAAGAGAATCTCGAAGCGGCGCAGATCGACGGCGCGGGTGCGCTCGAAATGTTCTATTACATCATCCTGCCCCATCTGCGCCGCTACATCGAAATCGGCGTGCTGCTGGAGGTGCTGTTCGTCTTGAACATCTTCGGCGAAATCTTCGTCACCACGACCGGCGGACCGGCGATTGACACGACCACGCTGACCTTCGATATCTACAAAGAGGCGTTCAGCCGTTGGAACGTCGGGCGCGCCAGCGCTTACGGCGTCTTCGCGGTGATCCTCGCGAATATCGTCACGATCTTCTTCCTGCGCGTCATCCGCGCTGGCAGTAAACAAGAGGCAGCCGCATGACTACACACAAACTCACCGGGCACTTCCTTTCCGGTTTGACAATCGTGCTGGCGCTGCTGTTCTTTTTCCCGATTTTCTGGATGTTCCTAACGTCGTTCAAGACCGAAGCCGCCGCGTTTACCTTCCCGCCGCCGCTGACATTTCAGCCGACGCTCGAAAATTACCAGATCGCGCTGGGGCAGTCGAAGTACTTCGAGCAATTGTGGAACACAGTGCTCATCACTGGTTTTTCCGCGTTGGTCGCGCTGCTGCTCGGCGTGCCCGCCGCCTACAGCCTCGCCTTCTATCCCGGCAAGCGCAGCAACTTCACCCTTATGTGGATGATGTCTACCCGTATGCTGCCGCCGGTCGGGATCATCGTCCCACTCTACATCATCTTCCGAAATCTCGGCTTATTTGACACTCACGCTGGCATGATCCTCCTCTACACCGCGTTCAACTTGCCGCTCGTCATCTGGATGATGCACTCGTTCCTCTCCGACTTGCCCTACGAAATCCTTGAAGCCGCGCGCATTGACGGCGTGACGCTGATACAGGAGTTCCGCTGGGTGATTCTGCCACTGGCACTGCCGGGGCTGATGGCGACGATCCTGCTGTGCTTGATCTTCACGTGGAACGAGTTCTTCCTCGCCTTCAACCTGACGATCACCAAAGCCGCGCCGCTCTCGGTCTTTATCGCCTCGTTCAAGACCTCCGAGGGGTTGTTCTGGGCGAAAATGTCGGCAGCCGCGACCATCACGGCGCTGCCGGTTGTGCTGGCGGGCTGGCTGGCACAGCACCAACTTGTTCGCGGTTTGACCGCTGGTGCGGTCAAATAGAGTGGATTAGGGTTTTACACACGTCGCCGTAAAGCGACAGGAGTAGATCGTTCTCATGAAAGCTGCACAGATTGAACGCCCCGGCGAAGCTGCCGTCGTCACTGTCCCCGAACCCATCCCCGGTGCCGACGACGTGCTGATTCGCGTCCGCGCTGCCGGGATTTGCGGCACGGATTTACACATCTTCAAAGGCGAATACGAAGCGACTTACCCGCTGATTCCGGGACACGAGTTCAGCGGTGAAGTCGTGGCAATCGGGGCGAACGTCCGGAATTTCCAAGTTGGCGACCGCGTCACTGCCGATCCGAACATTCCCTGCAATCGCTGCCGTTACTGCCAGCGCAACCAGCCGAACCAGTGCGTCAACCTCAAAGCCATCGGGGTAACGCGCAGCGGCGCCTTCGCCGAGTACGTCATCGCCCCCGAAGGCAACGTCTTCGCTATCGGCGACCTCTCGTATTCCGCCGCCGCCTTGGTCGAGCCGCTCGCCTGCGTCGTCTGGGGGTTGAAGCAGGTCGAGGTGCAGCCGGGGGATACCGCCCTCGTCTTTGGGGCAGGACCGATGGGCTGCTTGGTCGCGCAGGGATTGAAAAGGCGGGCGCGTCGAAGGTTGTCGTCACCGATTTGGTGCGCGGGCGCTTGGAACTGGCGGAGCGGCTGGGCGCGACCGCAACCGTCCTCGCCGACGATGCTCAGATGGCTGCCCTGATGAGCATCGAGCCGGATGGCTACGATATCGTCGTCGACGCGACCGGGATTCCCGCCGTGCTCGAAGGCACTTTTGTCTACGCCAAGCCGCGCGGCAAGGTGTGGGTGTTCGGCGTCACGCCGCAAGGGACGTGGGTCAAATTTCCGGCTTACGAAGTCTTCCGGCGCGACCTCAAGATCATCGGAAGTTTTGCGGTCAACCGGACTTTCCCGCAGAGTATCGCCCTGATCAAGAGCGGTACGGTGCAGGTCGAGCCGCTGATTTCGCATCAACTGCCGATTGACGATTTTGTTCGCGGGCTTGAAATTGCAGAGAAAGACCCCAAGCGCGGGAAAGTCCACTTCAACTTTTGAGCGTGGTGCCAACCACTTTCTGAATCGAAACCGGGTACGTGGACTGTTCCTGACGGTCGGCACACGTACCCGGTTTCGCCGTATGGTGGTGCGCCGCCGAACCGGTTCCTTAAATCTGCTTTAAATCCGCCAACCCGCGAGTACAATAGCAGCAGACTTAATCAGGATCAAACTCGCATGGCGCACATCTTGCTCATAGACGACGAAACTAAACTCACCGAGCCGCTGCGCACTGCTTTCGAGCGGGCGGGCTATGAGGTGTCGGTCGCCAACGACGGACATACCGGCTTCAGTTTGGCGTTGGTCGAGAAACCCGACGTGGTCGTGCTGGACGTGATGATGCCCGGCTTAGACGGTTGGCAGGTTTGTCACGAACTGCGTCAGCATAGTTCGGTGCCGATCATCATGCTCACCGCTCTGGACGATCCGGTTGATCGCATCAAAGGCTTGGAGATCGGCGCCGACGACTATCTGGTCAAGCCTTTCGGCTATCAAGAACTCGAAGCCCACGTCCGTGCCATGCTGCGCCGCGTGCAGATGGACGGCAAGCACGAGCGCCCCCAGCGCATCTTGGCAGGCGACATCGTACTCGACATGAACGCCCACATCGTCACCCGGCGCGGCGAGCCGGTATTGCTCCGCCAGAAAGAGTACGAAATCCTTCTGCTTCTGATGACCAACATCGGGTCGGTCATCACCCGCGAGCGCTTGTTTGACGAGGTTTGGGGTACCGATTGGTTGGGCGATACCCGAACGCTCGACGTTCACATGAGCTGGCTGCGTTCCAAGCTGGAAGATGACCCCAGCCGCCCGGTCTATCTGCAAACCGTGCGTGGCGTCGGCTATCGCTTCGCCGCACCGGAAAGCATCTAGCCTCATGCGCTGGAGCATCCGCCAACGTATCCTGATCACCTTCACGGTGATCGTGCTGGTCGGCAGCTTGGTGCAGTTGTTGATCGCCGGTCGGCAGCTTCAACAGGCAACCATTGATTTTTATCGTAGCCGCCTCGAAACCGACGCGCTGATCGCTGGCGTCTCGCTGCGTTCGATGTTCGAGACCGTCGCCGAAGGCGAACGCGAGGAAAAAACGCGCAGCTTTCAAGGGACGCTCACTACTCTTCAAACCGAGGTCGGGCACGACTTCCTGCTGCTCGACCGCAGCTACCGCGTCATCGCTGCAACGACCGATCTCGGCTTGGTGCCGGGTGAGCAGATCCCCCAAACTCCCGAACTGGCGCAGGTGACGCCTACGACGATTGGTTTCGATATCCGCACCGACCAACCCGGCGTGCGGCGAATGTACGTCGCCTCAGCCATTGACGGCGATGCGGGCGGTTACATTGTTCTCTCGCAGCCCACCGCCGCAATGGACAAAGAGGTGCGCGAGCGCTGGCTTGAACTGATCGCCTCGACGCTGCCAGTCGCCGCACTGGTGATCGCCGCCAGTCTGTGGATTTCCGCCTCCATTTCGCGCCCGATCCAGCACCTACGCAATTCAGCGCTCAAAATGGCGGAAGGCGCGCTGAATACCCGCATTTCGATTAAATCACATGATGAAATCGGGGAGTTGGGCAGCACTTTCAACTATATGGCGGAACAGCTTGAGAACCTGCTCAAGACGCAGCGCAGTTTTGTCAGCAATGCGGCGCACGAACTACGCACGCCGTTGATGTCGCTCAAGCTCCGCATCGAAGCATTGAACGATCCCACTCTTGCCGATCAGCAGCGGACGGAATATCTGCGCGAACTGCGTCAAGAAGTCGACTATATGGCGGAACTGGTCACATCACTGCTGACACTGGCGCGCATTGACGAGGGGCGTCACACGACCGACAACGACCAACCCTACGACGGCACCTCGCTGCTGCACGATCTCGCCCGTAACTGGCGCATTCAATCGCAGCGGCTGAACCTAACTTTCACGGCGGACATCGCCGCCAACCTGCCCGACGCCGCTATTCCTGCCAATGATCTGCGAATTGTGCTCGACAATATTTTGAGCAACGCCCTCAAGCACACAACCGAGGGCGAAATCACGTTTAGGGCTTGGGCGGAAGGGGCGATGGTCAATTTCTCGGTGACCGATACCGGCTGCGGCTTTGATCCGCAAGAGGAGGAGCAGCTTTTCATCCGCTTCTACCGCTCGCCGGAAGCCCGCGCCCGCCATATCCCCGGTACGGGTCTGGGGTTGGCAATCGTGCGGGCGATCCTACAGCAGCATCGTGGACGGATCGAGGCGCAGAGCCGGGGGCTTGGGCAGGGCGCGACCTTCATTGTCACCCTGCCCGCTCGTCCTACAGCACCCGCCCGTGCTTGACCGCTTTGACGGCTTTACGGCGGCTCGCCACGACGCTCAAACGCCAGCGGATTGAGGTCAGAACCGCCACCACCAGCACACACAACGCGATCAGCAGCCGGAAGCCTAACCGCGCGCTGTCCGTGCCCGCGAACAACCCGTGAAACGTGATCAGGATGAAGGCGACGTAGCTGGTGTAATGCAGCAGCTTCCAGTTTTTGTGTCCCATCTGCTTCTTGAAGAAGAAGCTAAACGTGACGATGACGAGCAGCCACAACCCCAGAATACCTAAGCCGACGACTTCGGGACGATATGGTCCGGTGAACGGCACGATCAGGTTTGCCACCGTGTAGTTGTAGTACCCATCCCACAGCAGCAGCACGGCGTGGATCACGCCCAAGCTCAGCGCCAGCGTCGAGAGCGTATTGTGCAGCGTGGTCGACAGCGATCCCGGCGACCAGCCGCGCACCATGCCCGTGCTGACGAACAAACCCCACGCGGTCGCTGCCGTCAGCAGCAGGTAAGCGGTGATCCCCGCCGACCGCACCAGGTGCCAGCTCAGCGTCTGGTCGCCGGTCAGCGAGACGGCGAAAATCCCGTGTTCCACCACCCACCAGCCCGAAAAGGCGATGACAGTGATGCTGAAGACTAAGGCGAGTAGTTCGAGCCGGCGAGCGGGTTTTAGCATGATGATGACCTCCTAGGGTGACGTGTGCTGCCGTGTAAGCATTCGCGTGTAAGTGAGGGACGCCGGATCGGCTCCGGCATCCCCTCGAAATCAGTCGTCGTCGTTGAAGCGTGGGATGACCGGCGCGGATTGAGCGTCGAGCAGTGGCGTATCGTACACCGTCAAATTGGAGCAGTTCCCGCTCAGGCTGACGCTGTCGGTCGAGACCCAGACGCCGCCGATATTCGTGCCCACAACTAGCCAGTTCGAACTCGCGGTTGATCCCACCGACCAGATAGCCTTGCCCCTGACCCCCGTAGCCGAGCAGGCTGTAACCTGCGCCCGGTCCGCTGTAGAAGTCGGTCGTCAGCGGCGTGACCGTCGCCACACAGTTCGCGTTAACCGTCTGTGGCTGCGGCTGCTGGGTCGGTGGCGCTGACGTGGGGATCGAAAGCACCGTGAAGAAGTTCGCTTGGTTGACCTGTACGCTCACTTGAGCGTCGGGCGAAGCCGCCTGCATTTGCAGCGTCACGTCGTATTCGCCCGGATCAACCACCAGATTAACGCCGTCGACGTCGCTCGACGCCGAGAGCAAGATGATGCCGAGTGCATCGGTGATTTGCAGATTCCCGACCACGCCGGGATAGCTCACGTCAATGACACTCGGCTGCCCTTGCGGGATGCTCACGTGGGTGTTGCTAAGCGCAACGTCGGCAGCTAATACGCGCGCTTGATCCAGCGTCAACTGGGTCGAGATTCGAGCGTCTGAGTTGCGCCAACGTCGGTGAGGTTTGCTAGCGAGCGAACTTGCACCGCCGCCTGTAGCACATCGGGCAAACGCTTGATCGTCAGCGTATGCGCGCCGCTGTTCGGCGCGATATTCAGTTCCAGCCCATGAACGCGTGCATCCGCCGATTGCAGCACGGTCGTGCCCGCGTCGTTTACCAAGCTAATCGCTGTCTCGGTCACGTCAACGGCGACCGTTCCGGTCGTGTCGGCAGGCATCGAGATGTGACGTCGATACTCGGCGTGGTGTCGTCCAGCGTGATCAAGCCGCCGCCATCCTGCGCGAGCACGGGCAGCGCCATGAGACTTAAGGTCAATAACGGAATCAACTTTCGTGACAATCTCATGCGGTCGGTTCTTCTTTCGTGAAAGCTAGAAAACGGTCAGTGGCGAGCACGGCACCATCATCACGAACCACCAGCGCGGCGGCATCCCACTGCTGGTTAAGCCACGCCAAGCCTGCATCGCTGCCGAGCAGCAGCAAGGCTTTCGTATACGCCTCCGCGACCGCGCCTTTCGGATGAATGACCGTGACTGAAAGACCATCGGTCAGCGCCGGTCTTCCCGTGCGCGGATCGATGATATGGTGGTATGTCTGCCATCTTGCATCTTCCAGCGTCGGAAATCCGTGCCGCTGGTGACGATGCAGGTATCCTTGAGCACCACCGTGGCAATCACCTCGTCGCTGCCGGGCATCGGAATGTCCACCTGCCAACCGGGAAAACCTTCCGGCGCGCCACGTCCGGCGATGTCGCCGCCGATATCGATCAGCGCAGCGCCATATTCGCTCAACTCGTCCGCCAGCATTTGCGCCGTCCACCCTTTGGCGACGCCGCCGAGATCAATCGCGCTCCGTGCTGGCAAACGAACGCGCTGCCCTTCCGCGTCCAGCGCGATGCCGTGCCAATCCGGGACTTCCGGCGCTGCTTGCGGATCGGGCACCGCGATCTGTTCAAAGCTGCGGTCATAGCCGCTGGCGATCAGCGCGGGCTGCACCAGCGGGTTGAACAAGCCGTCGGTCAGCCGTGCGGCGTGCTTCGCCGCAGCGATGTTGGCGAACAACGTCGCGCTGACCGCGACCCAGTCTCCGGCATGGGCATTCAGACGCATCAACTCGCTGGCGGGACGAAAGCGCGACAGGCAGTCTTCCAACTCGTTGAAACGGTCTGGCATCTGCCCCAAGATAGCGATTCCGTCGGCGTCAGTCTGCAACTGCACCGTGACGGTACAACCCATCGCCCTGAACGACGTGTGATAGATCGGCATTAGCGTGTTGACCGGCTGCGTGATCGGACGGGAAACTGGATAATGCTCGGCTGCTGCGACTGGAACTGCGTCTGCGATTGCTGCGCAATTTGAGCCGGTGTCGTCGTTGGGACCTCCGCGACGCTGGCGACGCTGCCGGATTGCTTCAGCACAACGATGCTCGGCGCGGCGTGCGTAATCGTCGTATTCGCGATAGTTTGAACTACAGCCGATTGAGTCTGCGCCGCATTCGCCGTCTGGTCAACCGTGATCAGCATTTGTGCGCCGATCAGCGTGGCAATTGTGCTGCTGGTGACTAAAGCCGTTCGAACGATCCAACGGCGGGTATTTTCTGCTTGAGCCATCTTCGATCTCCTAGCGTTAAGAACTACTCCCCAACAATATCCGAAAAGCGCGGCGGATGTTTAAATCGCAACTCAAATCAGCCTTAAATGCAGCTTAAATACGTCGAGCCAACTGCCGATGCCGCAATGAAGCTGATCTGTGGATGAGTAATGGCACGGGAATGTCGGGGTGTCATAAAACGCCCCGACCAGAAAATCGGAGTATTCAGATACGCAGAAGCAGCCAGATTCCGCTGCGCTTGATTTAATTTTGGCTTAGGGCGAAGAATAGATTAGCCGTGCCGCCAGTGGCTCTCGACGCCGCCTGTCACGCCGCATCACTCCGGAATTGGCAGCTTGACGACAAAGGTCGTCCCTTCGCCTTCGACACTCTCGAAAGCGATAGCGCCGCCATAAGCATCGACGGCTCGCCTGACAATCGTCAAGCCGATGCCCGTGCCCTGAATCACGCCGACGTTCGCCGCCCGGTGAAACGCCTCGAACAGCCGGCTTTGATGTCCCTCTGGGATGCCGATGCCGCGATCTTCGACGCGCAGTTCCAGCACTCCCCCAGAGCGTACCAGCGCAATCTGCACGCGCCCGCCTTCCGGCGAATACTTGATCGCGTTGGATGTCAGGTTTTGCAGAATGTGGCTAAACAGGAATTCGTCAGCCTCGATCAAGTCATCAATGCCCTGATACGTCAGCTCAATCTCGACTGATTGCGAATACCCAACCCGCACTTCCTCGACAATTTCCTCACACAGCGCCACCAAGTCGAGCGGCGTTGGCTTAAACGGGAACCCGGTACTCTCGGCGCGCGTGATCGTCAGCACGTCGTCCAGCAATCGCACCAAACGCTTGACCTGCCGCTCGATGGTGATCAGCTTCTCCGCCCGGCGCTCCTGATTCATCCGTTCCGAATAATGCGACAGCAGTTCGGTGGATGACAGAATCACCGACAGCGGCGTGCGGAACTCATGCGACACAATCGACGTGAAGCTCGTTTTTAGTTCATTCAGATCTTTTTCTTTGGCAAGTGCAGCCCGCAGCCCGTCTTCGAGCTTCTTCTCGGCGCTGACGTCCACAATATACGCCATAATCATCGTCTCAGCGCCGGTTCGGATCGGACTTAAGCCGATTTTCACCGGGATTTCGCTCCCGTTTTTATGCCGCGCCGAAAGATCGAGATTCGGACCCATCCCCCGCTGAGCAGGGTCAGCCATGAAATCACTCCGGTGCCCAACGTGGCGGTCATGCAACCCGCCCGGAAGCAAAATTTCTATCGGCTGTCCGATTAACTCCTTCTGCTGGTAGCCAAGAAACGACTCGGCGCGCCGGTTGGCAAGCGTGATAACGCCCACCGAGTTCAACGATGATAACCGCGTCCGGCGCGAACTCGATCAAGGCACGGTACTTCGCCTCGCTCGCTTGGAGGTCGGCGGTTCGCCCCTGAACTCGCCGCTCCAGCTCTTCGGCGTGGCTGCGGATCTGCTGGTAAAGCTGCGCATTATGGATGGCTATCGCCGCTTGATCAGCAAGCAGCTCCAGCAGGCGAATTTCGTGATCATCGAAATAGTGTGGCTCGGTCAACGCAAGCGACATCACGCCATTGACTTGTTCGGCAATCCGCAGTGGCAAACCAACGATCGCGCCTGCCTCTCGCCACGCCTGATAGTCAGGATGCTGGCTCACGTCCGGGACAATCAGCCGTTCCCGGCTGTTTGCGACCGCGCGCATCAACGCCGCCCGGTGCGATTGGGCAGGAGAAGCATCGCGTTTGACGCCCAACCACTGTTCGGCGCCAAAGGTGAGCGTTTCGCCCTCGCTCAGGAAGATTTGAGCCTCGCTTGCACCCACCAGTGTAATCGCGTAATCGAGGATAGTCTGGAGTACTCGCTCAAGCTCAAGGCTGCTGGTAAGCTGCAAGCTCGCTTGATGAAGCGCCGTCAATTCGCGGTTTCGGCGCTGTTCGAGTTCCAGCAGGCGCGCGTTCTCAATCGCAATCGCCATCTGAGTCGCGACCTCTTTAGCGACATCAATCTCCCAGCGTAAGAAAGCGCCGAGTTTTTGGGATCGTAAATTGAACGAACCGAGTAATTTCCCGCTCGCGATCAGCGGGATGCGCACATAGGAGCGAATCCCCGCCGCGACCAAGGCATATTCGCTCGGCGCAAGCTGCTCAACATTGCTCAGATCTTCTACGAAGTAGATCTGATTTTGTCTCAGCAGCTCAATGATCTTTTGGTCGGCGTAGGGATGATAGTCTGCAATTGGCGCGATTGACGCCAGCACTGTAATTTGCCTCGGATCGAGGTCGAACGTGCTGATGGTGGCGCTCTCAAAGCCCATCAGGGTTTGCAAGCGCGACAGGACAAATTCGGCAATTGCTTGCGGCTGATTTGCAACCAGAATCGCGTGGTCGATTTCATGCAGCAGCCCTAACCGTTCGGCATAGCGCGCCAGCGCTTGTTCAGCTTCCCGTCGCTTCGAGACATCTCGCGATGCCGCTTGAATTTCGACAATCGCGTGCGTCTGCGGATCGCGGATCGTATGGCTGGTGGTCTCGAACCAAATGTAGTCGCCGTTCTTGTGGTGGATGCGATAGGTTACCGAGTTCCGACACTTCAGTGTTCATCTGCTGCTGCCGAAAAATGTCGATCCCTTCACGGTCGTCCGGGTAAAAAAACTCAAATGCGGAATGACCGACCAATTCTTCTGGCTCATAGCCGAGCAGCGTCCGACATGCCGGAGAGACATAGCGGTACACTCCATCCGGGGTGTGCCTTGAAATCATGTCGGTCGAGTTTTCCGCCAGCAACCGGAATTTCTCTTCGCTAGCGCGAAGGGCTTGCTCCGCGTTGCGCCGATCGGTTATGTCGTGGATCATGGTCAAGATGCAGGGTTCGTTGTCGAGTTCAACGCGCGCCGCCGACAACAGCGCATGGACTGGGCGCTGGGACACGTGGTTGACGTCGATTTCGACGTTACTGACCGTATTCGTGTGCCTCAACTCGCGCAAGATTGCTTCCCGCTGCGCAGAATCGCTCCACAGGGTTAATTCCGCCGCATTCTTGCCAATGATCGCTTCGCGGCTATAGCCGAAGATCGCAAGAAACTGCGAATTTACGTCGATAATCCGTCCATCCGCCAGCCGCGAAATGGCGATTCCGATTGGGCTTGCTTGAAACGCCATCGTAAATTGACCTTCGGCTTCGCGCCGCTGGATCCGTCCTGAAGCCTCGCGCAGTTCCCGCTCGACCGTCGGCACAAGCCGAACCAGCTTGCCTTTCGCGAAAAAGTCGCTCGCTCCGGCTTTCATCGCGGCAACAGCGGCGTCTTCACCAACCGTGCCCGAAATGATGATGAACGGTACATCAACGTTGAGTTCTTGCACAATTTGAAGCGCCATTAGTGCATCAAACGACGGCATCGAATAATCCGAGAGAATGATGTCCCATTCCCGATCACGCAGTGCTGCCCGCATATCGTCCGCATTGTCAACTTGGACGTAATCGACCTCAAAACCGCCGCGTCGCAGCTCACGCAGCAGCAGCAAAGTATCGCTTTGAGAATCTTCCAGAATTAATGCCTTGAGCGGCTTAATCACAAGCGACCTTCCAGCCATTACTTCAGCAGGCTCTCGTTGAGGACGAGCCAATAGAGTCCCAACTGCTGCACGACTGCCACAAACTCGGTAAAGTCAACGGGCTTGCGAACGTAGCTGTTGACATGCAGTTTGTAACTGCGAACCAGATCGTCTTGTTCTTTCGAAGACGTCAGGATGACCACCGGGAGCAGTTCTGTCCGTTCGTTGCTGCGAATGTGCTGCAACACTTCCAGCCCATCGACTTTGGGCAGCTTGAGGTCCAGCAGTACCAACACTGGCAGCGGTTTCGGTTCCGTAGAGCCGGTGCCAAACAAGTAAGCCAGCGCTTCTTCACCGTCGTTGACCATCACGAGGTCATTGCCGAGGTTACTTTTTTTGAACGCACGCTGCGTCAGAAGCCGGTCATTCGGGTTATCCTCTACCAGCAAAATATCACGCATTTAGGGATCCTTTTCACTCGCAGTCTTGCTCGCTCAACTTGAAATGGAATACGGCGCCTTCATTCACGCTGCCTTCCGCTCGAATTGAGCCGCCGTGCCGGTGTATAATCCGCTGGACGGTTGCCAACCCGATCCCGGTGCCGGCGAATTCCGTCATCGCGTGCAGGCGTTGAAACGCGCCGAACAGTTTATCGACGTATGCCATCTCGAAGCCCGCGCCGTTGTCACGCACGAAATATTCAGCCCCACTCGTCTCGTCAGTATAGCCGAATTCGATGCGAGCATCCGACTTTTTAGTCGTGAATTTCCACGCATTTCCGATCAGATTTTCCAGCGCGACCCGGATCAGCCGCTCATCACCGCAAGCCACGACGCCATCTTGGATCGAAAACAGCACGCTGCGCTCTGGCTCGCGCTGCGTCAAGTTCGCCGCAATGTCGCGTACCATTTGGCTTAAATCGATGTGCTCGATAGTGAGTTCCGTCCGTGTAAACCGTGACAGGCTGATCAAATCGTCGATCAACTGCCCCATCCGCTGGCTTTCGGATCGAATCCGGTGCAGAAAGTCTCGCCCCTCGTCGTCCAGCTTATCGTCATAATCTTCGAGCAGCGCTTGGCTGAAGCCATCAACAGCGCGCAACGGCGCGCGCAGGTCATGCGACACCGAGTAGCTGAAGGCTTCCAATTCCCGGTTGACCGCTTTCAGATGAGCCGTGCCCTTCTCTAAGCTCGCGGCGTATTGGCGTAGATGCTCGATTAGTTCGAGATTTTCGAGCAAGATGGTGCTTTGCTCTGCCAGCAAGCTGATCATTTGCAGATCGTCCTCAGGGAACAAGGACCCGTCCCGATGAAACACGAGCAAGATGCCCCACTCGCGCTGACCCCGCGCCAGCGGGATAATATAGGTCAGTTCGCCTGCCTCTGCTCCTAGATCACTGCGCAGTTTTGGGCTTAAAACTTGCGCGGTGACGATAGCAGGCATCTGTTTTCGTCGGTAGGTTTCCAGTTCACTGCTGAATTCGACTGATTCTCCCTCATGGGTCCCGTATCGACTCCACTGCCCGCTGTCCTCGTGCCACAAGAGAACGCTCGCCTTGTTCGCGCCAGAGACTTCGAGCGCTGCGCTGCTCAGAACCTCGCAAACCTCGGCTTCCGTTTCAAGGGAATTCTCTTGCGTTATCAACCGCAGATACCGATACAATTCCCGAAGCTGCCACGTCCGCCGCAGCCACTTTGGAGTAGCCAACCCTAAATATAAGGCGACTGCCGATCCAATCGCTGTCACCTGTAAAACGACGGTCATGATATCAACTAAGCGCGGGATCACAGCACCGACTCCCACCGCCAACAATGCTAATGCTAGCAGCCCTGCGCCGACCGCCACCGCTCTCAATCGCCGCTGGACCACGCCTGACCCAACCAGTGCGCCTTGGATAAACGCGAACATGGCATAGCCGTCCACGATCACGAAGCAGGCGATCATCAACTCCGTCAGCACTGTCGAAAGCGCCGATTCGGCAAACAGCAAGGCGATCCACGAAGCGACCATCGCCACAGCTGCGGCTGGCTGTGCCCACGGCGACAGTGGGCGAAAATACCGGACAAGGCGCAGCAGCAGATACGGCTGCGCGATGAGCGCACATATAGCGATCAGCCCCAATACGGGGTTTGGCTCATCCAGCAACTGGTTGACAAACCCCAACCCGAGCGCGACCGCCAGCGATGCGAACATCAACGCGATGTCTCGCCGCGCTTTTCCCCGGAGTCGGAAGTAATCAAGCAGCGACAGAATCCCAAGACCGACAAAAGCAATTTGAGTAATGTGGCTTAATAACTCATTCGCTGTGAGCATATCTGTGGCGATCTATCACTGAATATTGGTGATTTCCATATCTTTACATATTACCGTATCTTGATAGGCGAAATACGTAAGACCGCTAAAGTAGCTTCTCGAAAGAAATCCACGAAGATCGTGGTAATCCGTAGGGGCGTAGCGCGCTGCGCCCCTACAAAAACATCCGGTAACCTACTTAAGTCAAATTAGGAATAGAAATTTTGTTGGATCGTCGCGGGGGTCATCAGCCGCATTCCCACCGGCTCGTTGTGAAGCGCCAAAGATCGCTGAAAGGCTTATTCAATACAATACGCCAATAACCGGCAGTATT
Organism: uncultured Chloroflexia bacterium; assembly: GCA_963848465.1. GTDB lineage: Bacteria > Chloroflexota > Anaerolineae > Aggregatilineales > Phototrophicaceae > Flexifilum. Next base: position 136,989 of record CAWKDY010000030.1, read on the forward strand.
GGTCTGTGGTCGGCGCGCCAGCGATTATTCGCCCGGTAGCCAAATCGTGATCTGCGTCCCTTGATCGACCACGCTTTGGATCGAGATCGTGCCTTCATGCAGCGCTACGATCTCCTTGACAATGCTCAAACCGAGTCCGGTCCCCCCAATGCTGCCTACATTGTCTGCCCGGAAGAAGGGTTCAAAGATGCTCACCTGCGCTTCGTCAGGGATACCGATCCCCTCATCGCTCACTCGTAGGCTAATTCCGCCATTGGATTGGCGCAAATCGACGACCACTTTCGTCGCCCGATCAGAGTATTTCAGCGCGTTCGAGAGCAGATTGGTCAGCACATACTGGATGCGCCGCGCATCTAGTTTGAGATCGGATAGCGGATCGTCGGCATTAAGCACAATCCGCTCGCCAGCATCTTCGAAGTCTTGGATCTGAAGCACGGCGAGGTCGTAAATTTTTCGAATGTTGGTTCGTTCCAGCGTCAAAGCGAGCCGCTCAAACCGCGAATGAATTACCAAGGAGATATCTTCCAGCATAGATGTTAGTTTGCTAATTTGGGCTTCGATACGGTGCAGGTGTTCTTCCCGCTGAGCAACCGACATGCGGCTGTAGTAGCGCTCCAGAAGCTCCGTCGAAGTATAAGCCACGCTCAACGGTGTGCGGAACTCATGCGAAATCGTCAGCATGAGCCGGGTCTTCAGCTCGCCGAGTTCCTTTTCTTTTTCGAGCGCCAGCCGCAGGCGCTCGCTTTCTCGCTGCGCCAGAGCCGCTAACCGCTGCTCGGTGACGTCCTCCGCGACACCGAACAGGCGGACAACACGCTTGGCTTCCCCATCCCAAACCGGTCGGCGTCGCAGTCGCAGCCAGCGTGACTCCCCCGTCTTGGTGATGATCCGGCATTCCTGACTGAGCGAGTTCCCTCGCAGAATTTCTTCATACCCAGTTCGCACTAACCCGATGTCAACCGGATGATAAAGCTGATTGAGGTCCTGCACTTCGTCCAGCGTGTAGCCAGTCAGCCGGGTGAAGGAGTCCGCCGTGATCCATTCGTTGACGACGGTTCCGTCTTCCTCAATTCGTTCCGAGTAGGCGAAGTCCGAGATCAGTTCCGTGACCATCCGGTAGCGTTCTTCGCTCTCCCGCAGCGCGTCCTCGACCGCACGCCGTTCACTGAAGTCGCGCGCAAGCCCGACCAAACCCGTAATCTTGCCCTGCGCATCGCGCAGCGGCACTTTCGTCGTCAAAAACCAGCGCGGCACGCCGTCCCGGTTGAAGTTCAATTCCTCAACATCGCGCAAGATCGCGCCCGACTTAATGACCTTTAGGTCGGCTGCATAATACTGCTGAGCCATCTCGTACGGATGAAAATCAAAGTCGGTCTTGCCGATCAAGGAGTCCGGCGCCTCCATTCCTCGATCTTCCTGTGCGCTGGTATTCACGAGCACAAAGCGCGTATCCAGATCTTTCACCCAGATAAAGTGCGGTACCGCGTCGAGCACCGTTCGCAGCAGCATCCGCTCTTTCTCCAGCGCCGCCTCGATCTTTTTGCGCTCGATCACCCCTCCCAGCAGCGAGCAAAAGACCGAGACCAGTTCTTGCCGATTCGCATCGAACGGCTTTAAGCTGATCGCAGCGTCGTTGAACAGCACGCCAATTCGCTTTTGCGCTGCCCGTATCGGTGTTAGCGCGACCCAACTGTGCCCGACCAAACGCTCCTGTTCGCCATCCCACTCGTAATTTACTTCCTCGACCATCGCCCACGGCTGCCCAGTCTCATCGAGCGCCTGAATTCGTTCCAGCCAAGGGCGCTTGAGAAAAATACGTTGCTTGTGTTCGTCCGTGATCTCCCGGCGCATATTCGTGCCGTAGGTACCGTTCAGGTAGCCACTCTCTTCCGTGAAGATTGAACATCGTTCCAAGCCTAGATGCTGATCGCCAAACTCGACTGCGCGCCGAAAAACGCTGTCGAGCGTCTCACAGCGTTCGAGTTCGTCGGCGAACGACACGACCAGCCGTAGGCTAGCGACGGTAATTTCTGGTTGCGAACTTTCCTGAGCCATATTGCCTATCCTGAGGGTGGATGACATCGCCGGGCATGATCACTTCGCCCGCCGAGACCCACCGTGTAGATGAACAGCCTTTCCAAGCTACCGCACCTATTAACGCCAATATACATAGCATGTAATAATAATTAGCTCACCCAAATCGTGCTGGTAAACCCGATCTACATCCACTCATCTATTAAGAGTTCTCAAAGTCCATATGCATCGGACTGATCGCTGCGTCTGACTGCTCGAAAGCGCAAATCCAGTCCGGACAGGTATAATCGAGCAAAAGTCTCAGCTAGAACGCAGCAGCATCATCCCGCATCCCGAAAGGTGAGCTATGTCCACCAGTCGCTCGACCCTCCTTATCTATAATACAGTTGATCGCTTGCTGCGTGGGGATCTCTTTCACACGGTAACGACTGCCGACGTAATCGACGACCTCGCGGCGTTTCCGCCTGACTTCCCGCTCGTCGGCGTCGGTACGACCAATTGGCTGCGCCGTAACGGTGAGGTCATCGCCGCCGGAACGACCGGCTCACCTCAATTCTTCTGGGCAGATCCCGAAAGCGATCCGACCGGGCAGGTCATCGATGTCTGCTGGCAGCATCCCTCAGCGGAAGGTCCGGCGCTCGTTACGCCGCGCCTCGATATCAACGATCAGCAAGCGAATTTCCCCTTCCTCGCGCTGGCGATTGGCGAGCCGAGCAGCGCGCTGCATTGGGATATCGCAGATTTGAGCGACGCGCACGAGTGGTTGGTCGCTGAACTCAGGGGGCGTAACGTGGGCGTGGCTGGAGTCCAATTTCGGGGGAAGTTTGGTCACGTCGAGACCACCGATGCCTACAACGTCCCGCTCGGCGGGCTTGACTTGAGCGGCGGCTACTCCGGTGACCAGTTCTTCCACTCGGCGCGCTACGACGGCGATGAATGGATACTCAACGGCGTTTTCGCCGCGAATCCGTCACTTCAGCCGTTCATTTCAGTTGCCAGCCATCCGCTGCATCTGCACGGCTACCGGTCGCAAGCGCGCGATGGCGGGCACATCGTTCGAGCGAATGTTATCGCAGCGGAGGTCACTGTCTGGCTCTTGGACGATCTCATCCTCAAGATCCACGACGTCGCCCACGCCCTCATGCCCAGCAAAGCCGACTAATTCGCGGGGACGAAGCGCACCTCAAACAGCCATTGCCACAGCTTGCCCGTGATCAGAAAGGTGTCTCTGTCCGGGTCGTAGGCAATCCCGTTCAGCACTGCCTCTGACGTAAGCGTAGCTCGCTGTTCCGGCGTGATCAGTCCTGATGCGTCGATCACAGCGCTAATCCGACCGCTTGCTTTGTCGATTCGCATGATGTTGTCGGTATGCCAGACGTTCGCGTAAATCGAGTTGCCGACGCACTCCAGCTCGTTGAGCTGCGAGACCGCCGCCGAGTTCAGCGTGACGCGGATTTGGCGGACGGCGGCGAGGCTGTCGACCTCGCGCACAGTGATCAAGGGGCTGCCATCGCTGGTGTAGAGGAAAGCGCCATCGTAGCACATCCCCCACCCGTCAGCGGGATAAGGCGACGTGCTCAACAGCGCGAAGGTGCTCAAGTCGTAGCGAAAGCTGATGTCTTCGCGCCACGTAAGCTGGATCAATTGATCATTTACTGCCGCCAGCCCTTCACCGAACACGTCGGCGGGCAGCGCGACCTGTCGCTGCACTTCGCCCGTTTGCGGATCGACTTGGCGCAAAGTGGACTGTCCGTAAATTCCGGTGCTCTCGTAAAGCAGACCGCCCACGTAGATCAGCCCTTCGGTGAAGGCGGTCGGATCATGGGGACGGACGGATATCACTTCCGGGACCAACTGCTCAACCGGATGTGCTGCCGACAAAATGGCATTCAGTTGAGCACAGCCGCTCAGCCCACCGAGCAGCAGCAGCAGAATCATTTGCCGTAAACGTCGCATCATCGATCCTCAACCCGCCATTTGCGCGAAGCTCAATGATGCCGGATCACGCGTGACTTAGCCAATCCGCCCGCTGACGTAATCCTCGGTGCGCGGGTCTTGCGGGTTCTGGAAAATGTCGTGCGTCGGCGCGTACTCGATCAACTGCACCGATTCGCCGCTCGTCCGCCAGCATAAACGCGGTCATCTCCGAAACGCGGACCGCTTGCTGCATGTTGTGGGTGACCAGCACAATCGTGTAGTGCTTGACCAATTCTTTCATCAGGTCTTCGATCTTGCGCGTCGAGATCGGGTCGAGCGCCGAGCATGGTTCGTCCATCAGCAGCACTTCCGGCTCGACCGCAATCGACGCGCGCGATGCACAGGCGCTGCTGCTGCCCGCCGGACAGCGCCGCGCCAGAGACGTCCAGCTTATCTTTCACTTCGTCCCACAGCGCCGCAGACCGCAGCGAGCGCTCGACCACTTCGTCGAAATTCACGTTCTTGGGCGTACCGCGATTCAGCTTGAATCCGGCGATCACGTTCTCGTAGACCGACATCATCGGGAAGGGGTTCGGTTTCTGGAACACCATCCCAATCCGGCGGCGAATCCGCACCGGATCGATCTGCGGCATGTAGATGTTCTCGTCGTTGAGCAGCACTTCCCCGGTCACGTATGCATCTTTGACCACTTCGTGCATCCGGTTCAGGCAGCGCAGCACCGTCGATTTCCCGCAGCCGGATGGTCCAATCAATCGCCGTGATCGTGTTCGGCTTAAAGCGAATGCGTCACGTCGGCAACCGCATGAGCTTTGCCGTAGTAGACGTTGAGATCACGAACTTCCAGCGCGCTTCCCTGTTGGAGCGCCATCATCGCATTAGCGGACATAACGGAATTTCCTCGTCGTGAAACGAACAGCGCCAGCTGAACAGCGCGACCACCATCACGAGGACCAGCGTCGCCGCCCATGCCTTCTCATGCCAGTCGGGATACGGAGATAGAGCATAGTTGTAGATTTGGAGCGGGATTGCACCCATCGGTTTCGCCAAGTCGGTGTTGATGAACTCGTTGCCCAGCGCCGTCAGCAGCAGCGGCGCAGTTTCGCCCGCCGCGCGCGCTACGCCGAGCACAACCCCGGTGAAGATACCCGGCAGCACCGTTGGAATGACGACTTGCACGATCACGCGCCAGCGCGGCACGCCCAGCGCCAAGCCCGCTTCACGCAGTGAATTCGGCACCAGTCGCAAGATTTCTTCGACGCTGCGCCCGATAATCGGCACCATCACGAAGGACAGCGCGATCGCGCCTGCCAGCCCCGAAAAGCTGCCGAGTGAGCGCACAACCAGCGCCCAGACGAACACGCCAATCACAATCGACGGCAGCGAGGCGAGGATCTCCAGCGAAAAGCGGATTACGCTGTTGAGCTTTCCGCCGCCGTATTCTGCCATGTAGATGCCCGTGCCTATGCCCAGCGGCACGGCGATCAACGCGCCGACTGCCAGCATCTCCAGCGATCCCAGAATCGCCTGAGCGATGCCGCCGCCTTCCTGCCCTAACGGTTTGGGAATATCGATAAAGAAGGCGAGATTAATCCCGCTGATGCCCTGCAAGGTGATATAGCCGACGATCAGGAACAGGATGACGACCGAGATCAGCGTGAGCGATCCAAGCAATCCAGCCATGAAAACGCGCGTCGCCCGGCGGCGAAGATAGAGCGCTTCCTCGACGCTCAGGAAAGCACGGCGTCTTTCCGCGACGGTCAGCAGCCCACTTGCGACTTCTATCCGTGATTGTTCCACAACATTCCTCTCATCGGCTCAGCGAAACTACTGAGCCTGTGCGCCACCGGGTAAGCGGTTCATGCGGCTCACCATCACGCGAGCCAGAATATTAAAGAGTGCCGAGACCAGCAGCAGCACCAGCCCCAGTTCGACAATCGCGCTGAAGTACATCTCCGAGTCTGCTTCCGCGAATTGGTTCGCAATCGCGCTGGCAATCGTATAACCCGGCGTAAACAGCGAGGCGGAAATCTCCTGCGAACTGTTGCCGATCACCATCGTGACCGCCATCGTCTCGCCGATAGCACGCGCCAGACCCAGCATCGCCGCCACCAACAATGCCCGCCCAAGCATAAGGCAGGACGGCTTTACGCAGCATTTCCCAGTCGGTCGCGCCGAGCGCCAGCATGCCTTCTTTTTGCAGGCGCGGCACTTGCGAGATGATTTCGCGCGAAATCGCCATAATCGTCGGCAAAATCATGATCGCCAAAATGACGCTGGCGGTCAGCAAGTCTTGACCAATCGTCGGTCCCTTGAACAGTTCGCCGATGATCGGAATCGGACCGATCACATTGCGCAGAAACGGATCGACCGTGCTGCGCATGAATGGCGCCAGCACGAACAAACCCCACAACCCAAACCCGACGCTGGGGATGGCGACTAGCAGTTCGATGATGAAGGACAGGATGCTGCCAAGCGTCTTGGGCGCGTACTCGGAAATGAACAGCGCGCCGCCGACAGCGAACGGCGTCGCCAGCAGCAGCGCCAGACACGGACGTGACAATCGTGCCGAAAATATACGGCGCAGCACCGAACTTCTGGAAGACCGGATCCCATTCCGAAGTGTAGAGGAAGCTGAACCCGAACTGCGCAATTGCTTCGCGCGAGTCCAGAAACAACAGCAGAACGATCACCCCAGCCAGCAGCACAATCATGCTGATCGCGGTGATCCGAACCGCATTCTTGAACAGGAACTCGCCGCGCTGCGATACCTCTTCGGTCGTGCGAACCGCCATGAAGCCTAATCCCCTGTCTTATTCAGCAGAAAAGGGGATACTCGCTAAGAGCATCCCCTCGACGAACTGGGCTGAAAGAGTCCGTCGCAATTGCAGTTTACATGCCTGCCATGGAAGCAATGTCGGCAGGCAGCGCCGGCGCGCCGTCAATCATGATCTTCATGATCTGGGCTTCGTCAGCCGTAATCGCGGCTAGCGGCAGCGGTGAGTAACCGAGGTCAGCGTGGTACGACTGACCATCGTGGGTCGCCCACCACAGCATCCGGGTCAGAGCGGTCGCCTTGGCGGCGTCGGTCTGGTTCGGGCAAACCAGCAGCCACGTGAACCCGGCAATCGGGTAGGTGTTTTCGCCCGCGCCGTTGACGATCATGATGCGCTCGTCTTCAGGAATTTCGACGCCAGCCGCAGCAGCCGTAACGGAAGCGGTCGTCGCGCCGATGAAGGTACCCGCTTGATTCTGGATCAGGGATTCGGGCAGACCGTTCTGCTCGGCGTAAGCGAGTTCGACGTAACCGAGGGCATACGGCACTCCGGCGATCGCGCCGGCGATACCGGCATTACCCTTTTGACCGATACCGGTCGGCCAGTTGACCGAAGTGCCGGAACCGACTTCAGTAGCCCACGTCTCGCTGACTGCCTTCAGGTAGCTGGTGAAAATGTTGCTCGTGCCGGAGCCATCCGAACGGTGTACCACCGCAATCGGCTGGTCGATGCCTTCAAGCTGCGGATTGTCAGCAACCAACAGCGGGTCACTCCACGTCGTAATGTCGCCCAAGAAAATCGCCGCAAGCGTATCGGGCGTGAACTTGAGCACGTCACCGCTATCCTGAAGCTCAGGGATGTTGTAGGTCACGACCACGCCACCGAGCGCCGTCGCAATGTGCAGGATGTCCGCGCCGCAGGTCGCGTTCGCTGCAGCCATCTGGTCGTCGTTCATCGGGACCATCGGAAGCGCCAAAATCAGCCGTCTGGTCGGTGATCGCCTTGATGCCGCCACCGGAGCCAATGCCCTGATAGTTGATCTCGACGCCGGTCAGTGCCGCATAATCACTGAACCATGTCGTGTAAAGAACTTGCGGGAACGTTGCGCCAGCGCCGGTCAGGCTCTGCGCTTCGCCGTCCAGCGGACCAGTCACCATACCAGAGCCGGGAGTCATATCTTGCGCGAACGCAAAGTTGACGCTGAGGGCGAGGGCGGAAACCACGCCGAGGATCATGAGCAAACGCTTTTGCATTCTGTTCTCCATATAGCCATACAGGCAGTAAAGTTCATTCCAAGTGAGAGCGCTCTTACAGGGACTAGTTTTAATGGCACAATGTTAAGAAATGGGGGCAGTTAGTTAAAGGCATGACGTAGGCAATCGTTAAGATTCCGCCACAATCGAAGGCGGGGGACCTACGCGCCGACATTATGAGCAGATTCAAGCGCGCTCGATCAGCGGGCGCAGTGTTTTCCGACCATTCTGTTATCAGTTGTTTGGAGGTTAGAGTTTACGCAGGTGACTCGTTTTTCGAGCAGGGGCGCTCAATTGAACGCCCCTATCCCTGACTACGTGGTATTTAAGAGGATATCTCGTCTACGGCGCAGCGTGCCATGCCCTTCTTTGATTGGCGTCGAAACTTCTGGCTGCGGCTAGACCCTGACCACCGCGCCGCAGTACGGGCATTCCATCTGCCGCTGCCCCGCGACCAACTGCGGCAGCGTCCCGCCGCACGAGAAGCACTCGGTCGGCGCGTTGCGGATCGCCTCGATCTGCGCTGGGTCGGGCTGGATCGCGCGCTCGTCGTCGGTTTCGCCCTTGATCATCCGCTCGATCTGCGCCGCCCAGAATTTACTCTGCACGCCGCCCTTGACCTCGACGTGATCTGCGAATAGGGTGCGCCTGAACCGAGCGTGAAATTCAGCATGTCCTTGCCGCCCAAGAAACCCTTATTTTCCGCCGTCACCCCTTCGATCTGGTGCAGCGGAATCTCCCATTCGAGTTCCTGCGTCTTCTTGCCGCCGAATAAGCCGAGCTTCTTGCCAGTCGTCTCTTTTTGCTCGAATACCAGCCGTTGATCGGTCAGGTAGAGAATGCCATCGGGATCGTCTTTGCCCTTGCCCGTCTGCCACGAACTCCGCTTTAGCGGCGAGGAACAATTTCTCCTCTGCGAGGAACGCGAAGCTCGCTTCGTCCTGCTGGTCGAGATACCAGTTGATCGTCGTCAACTGCTGGAGGGTCTGAGCGGCGTCCCTCGCCAGCGTGCTGGACAGGTTCTCGACGCGCACCTTCGCATCCTTGAGCAGTTGTTCCGCCATGTCGAGTCCCCGCTGCAAGTCGGGTAGCTGCGATTGCAGCGCTGCCGGGCTTGCTTTCAGCCCCTCGGCGGAGTCAACGCGGTCGGCGCAGCCGTTCGACTTCGTGACGCAGGCGATCCGCGTCGTCGGTGATGATCGTCTCCACCTGACTGCGCGGATGTCGCCCCACTGCTGTTGCCAGCACGTCAGCCTTTGTGCTCCAAGATAGGCGGCAAAGACATAGCCGCGCCGACCGCACTTTGGCGATCTCGTCCGGCAGTCTGCTGATGTTGCGCGTGATTTCGCCCAGCTTCGACGAGAGATCAGTGCAGGGCGGCATTCGCGGAACAGAGTGTCGTAACGCGCCGCGCAATGCAGCGAATTGAGCGACTGCCGGGTTGAGGTTGTTCGCTCATGAAGTAGCTCCTTTAAGTGCAAATGATGCTTCGATTGTACACTGAACCCACTTCGTCGATCCGTTAGCGTAGCTGCTGAAAGCGAACCGTCAAAAACTGGTGCAATTGGCTCATTTTGAGCCGCTGCTCGATTGTCGGTAGAATTCCGCCGCAAATTCGTTTGGCAAGAGAGGAAGTACAACATGGCACTCCAACCCCAACGCACCATCGACGAACTGAAGGAACTCCGCCGGCTTACCGGTGACGAAGATGGCGCGCAGCGCGTCGCCTTCACCGAGACGTGGGTGCGTGCCCGCGACTGGCTGCAAGAGACACTGGCTGACCTGCCGGTCGAGGTCGAAACCGACGAGGCGGGCAACCTCTGGGCGACCCTGCGCGGCGACCTCCGATCAAGAACTGCTGATCGGCGGGCATATCGATTCCGTGCCGAACGGTGGCTGGCTCGACGGCTGCTTGAACACGCTGGCGGGCGTCGAAGTCCTGCGCCGCCTCGCCGCCGAAGGTACGCCACCTGTGACCGTCCGTTTGGTCGATTGGGCGGACGAGGAAGGCGCGCGTTTCGGACGCAGCCTGTTTGGGTCGAGCGCCGCTTCCGGCACCATGAACCCCGAAGAACTGCGCGGCTTGAAGGACAAGAACGGCATTTCGCTGGTCGATGCTCTCGCCAAAATCGGCGTCGATTTCGACAACGTGAAAGCGGCTGGCAAGCAGCTTGAAGAACGCCGCCGCCTATCTCGAACTCCACATCGAGCAGGGTCCCGTCCTCGAAACCCTCGATTTACCGCTGGGCGTCGTCTTAGGAACTTTCGGCGTCGAGCGCCACACCATCAAGTTCACCGGGCAGTCCGCCCACTCCGGCTCGACGCCAATGGATCAGCGCCGTGACGCGCTCGGTGGCGCTGCGAAGCTCGCCCTCGAAATCCGCGAGATCGGCAAGCGCAACGGCGGCGTTTGCACCGTCGGCAGCGTCATCACCAAGCCGGGCATCGTGACGGCAGTCGTCGGCGAGTGCGACATGACGCTCGACCAGCGCCACCTCAGCGCCGAGTCGCTGGCGACCATGCTCAAAGAAGCTCAGGATGCCAGCGAACGTTTCGCCGCCGAAGAAAAGACTCGGCTTGGAATGGGGCGACCTCTGGAAGATTCACCCGATCCCGTTCGACCCGGAACTGATCGAGATGGCGGACGAAGCCGTCACCGAGACGGCGGGCGTTTCGCACAAGCTGCCCAGCGGACCGCTCCACGATGCCGCCGAGGTCGCCCGCGCCGGTGTCCCGACCGTCATGTTGTTCGTCCAGAGTTTGCGCGGGCTGTCGCACACCAAAGTGGAAGACACTAAAGAGGAGCACATCGCCCATGTCGGTCGAAGCGCTTGACCGGCTCACCACCAAGGCGATGAACTGGATCGTCGCCAAGAACGCCTAGATTCTCGCTGTACTTTACGAATGCACGGGTGCGGACAACGACTAATCCGTCCGCACCCGCCCCGCTTTGAACCCTTTTTTGCAGAAATCCCCGACAAACACTACCAGATAACCTTCATTAAATCGGTCGGTATCGTTTCAGCAGTGTTGACCATTAGTTTTTCCGGGTGACGCTAGATCTTCGGATGCTAAGGTCAACTTACTTTCGATTTGCAGCGAACCTCAATCTTCGCTGCACTTTTCAGGGAGAGTACCAGTGAACCACCTTCGTATTTTAAGCTTGACGCTCTGTCTATCGCTCCTCTTTGTATTCGCAGCCCACGCGGCAAGCGGCGGCAGCATCACTTTTGATGGAACCGGCGATACCACTCCCGGCGACTGTAACGAGGTCGATCTCGATTATCATTACTCATTCACGGCGAACACTGACGACAGTGGCGGAACTGACTATATCGCCATCGTTATGGTCGATGCGAATGGCACCCCGCTCGACGTCGATTTCTTTAATTACGCACTTGGATCGGTCAACGATACCGACTTCACAGACTTAGGATTAATCTCGTCGGTAGCCGCCCGTCCGGTAACGATCGCGCTCTTCGATATTGGCGATCCGGGTTCTATCAACGAGAACAGCGTCGCCGGATTCAACTTCGCCATCGGCGGGACGCTGCTCGCCCAAGATGCTATCGACCCGGCGACCATCGCTACCGATGGATCCTGCGATGGACTACCGCTGAAAGCAACCTACTGGTTTGGCGCGCAGGCAGTTGTCGATACCTGCTTGGTACTACCTGCTGGCTCCGTAGTGGGCAATGCGCCGTTCGAAACGCAAGCCTACTATGCTCCGGGCAAGGTCTCACCCGGTGTCATCCTCAACCCCGGCACCTATTGGGTGATTGGTGAAGACGAAAGCGGTGCCTACTATAAGATCATGCTCTCCTGCCAATATATGTGGGTTCCCGTGGAATCGATGCAGCCGAGCTTCCAATCGCCCTGGAGTGGTCAGCCCTTGCCGACCAGAGTCGTCGAGTAAGCCTTACCTCTACACTCGAAATCCAGCCGTCTCATGTCGGTTGTACCTAACAAGCGGGGCGCAGCATAATACTGCGCCCCGCTTGTTATTCTTGACGCCGTCGCGCTGCATCGCTTGCTTTCGCCCAACTCACTCAACTGACATAACTTTCACCGCGCCGACCACACTGTCAACTTGCTGATCCGGCATAGTCGATCCTTCCTTGTTCTTAGATACAATTGATATAATTACGCGGTACTGTCGCGCGCCAGATCGGAAAATGAGGTGGGTTTTGAAGCGGTAGCGCTTCGAGATCCCGCTAGAGTGAAGCGAAATGAGCCACGATGCTTGATCTGCTCGATTACCGCCATCGTGTTCACGACCTCTATCGCATGGTTCGCTCGCAGGAGACGCCACATGCCTCCGCCGTTTTTCGCCGCGAACGCGATGCGCTCTTTGCGTCTCATCCGCAGTCCGCGCTCGACGCCGCTCAAAAGGCGGGCTTCAGCGGGCTGCGCTACTACCCCTATGATCCGCCTATCGGTGGTCGCCCGCTCGACTACGACGTTGAGCCGGTGAGCCTACGATTATGATCTGGGCGATGACGGACAGCTGACCATTCGCCAGTTCGCGCAGGTCGCCGTCGAGCTTCCGACTGGCTCCGGACGCTAGGGGTATTCTGGATCACCGGTTACGGCGGCGGGTTGTTCCTGCCCTTCCGCGATTCCACCAACGGGCAGACGACCTACGGCGGCGGGCGTTATCTCTACGACACGATCAAGGGTGCGGACTTAGGCACAGCCGCTGATTCCATCGTCCTCGACTTCAACTACGCTTATCATCCGTCTTGTTACTACAATCCGCGTTGGGTTTGCCCGCTTGCCCCACCACAGAATCGGCTGCCCTTCGCCGTCGAAGCAGGCGAAATGCTGATGTCATCAGTGCCCGCTCACGAACAGACGTCCTGATCGTCGAATGCTAACGATCTAGAGGAGGAATTTCGAACATGACCATCCGGCTGACCAGTTCCGCCTTCAGCAACGGCGGATCGATCCCCGAGGAATACACCTGTGATGGCAAGAATGTCTCGCCGCCGCTGCGAATGGGCGAATATCCCGGCGTCAGCGCAGAGCTTCGCCCTGACGATCGACGATCCTGATGCGCCGAGCGGCATCTGGGTTCACTGGATTCTGTTCAACCTGCCGCCGGAGATCGCCAGCCTGCCCGACAACATGCCAACGGACGACCACTCCCCAACGGCGCGCGACAGGGCAGCAACGATTTCGGCAAGATTGGCTACGGCGGACCCTGCCCGCCGCGTGGCAAAGCGCACCGTTACGTCTTTCAAACTCTACGCGCTCGACACGATGCTTGATCTCCAACCCGGCGCGATGCGGCGAATGCTGATCGGCGCGCTCGACGGTCACATCCTCGACGAAGGTGAGCTTATGGGCGTATTCCGCGTCGCTTAGCACCCCACCCGCCGCCGCCCGGCGTCTCGATCGATCACGCGGTCGCCCGCTTGAACCTGACCCGCCCATTTGCCGCCAACTTCGACCTCGTCGCCGTCAGCCCGGATCACGCGGTTGATGCCCACCTGCCCCGGCTCGCCGCCCTGCAAGCCGTAAGGCGCGCTGATCCGCCGCTCGCTGTTGATCGTCACCTGCGCCGGAGCGAGAAATTCGTACTCGCGCACGATCCCGTCGCCGCCCCGATGCCGCCCCGCTCCGCCCGATCCGTCGCGCAGGCGATAGGCATTGACGCGCACCGGCAGCGCATATTCCAGCGCCTCGACCGGCGTATTGCGCGTATTGGTCATGTGACTGTGCCGCCCGCTCATGCCGTCACCGCCTGATCCCGCGCCATTGCCCCCGGCAATCGTCTCGTAATAGACGAAGTGCGTCCCGTCGGACGCCGCGCCGCCGAAGGTGAAGTTATTCATCGTCCCCTGACTCGCCGCCGGGATGCGCTCCGGCAGCGCTTGCGCCAGCGCGCCCAGCACCACGTCCACGATCCGCTGGCTGGTCTCGGTGTTGCCGACCGCCACCGCCGCCGGGAAATCGGGATTGAGGACGCTGTGCGGCGGCGTGACCACCGTCACCGGCTCGAAACAGCCGTGATTGACCGGCAGATCGTCGGTCGCCAGCAGCCGCACGCAGTACCACGTCGCCGAGCGCACAATCGCCTCGACCGCGTTCAGATTCCCGGCGACCTGCGCCGCGCTGCCCGTGAAATCGACCCGCATCAGCGACCCCGCCACGGTGATCGTCGCGCGGATCGGGATGCGTGTATTCGCGCTGACCGTCGCCTTCGAGCGCATCCTCGAACGTGTACGTGCCGTCGGGGATCGACTCGATGATCGCCTCGGTCATCCGCCGCGAGTAGTCGAGCAAAGCGTCGGCGTGTAGCTGCGTCTCGGTCAAGCCGTTGGCATCGACCATTGCCCGCAGCCGCCGCTCGCCGACGCGCTGCGCCGCCAACTGCGCCTCGATGTCGCCCAGCCGTTCCTCTGGCGCGCGGCTGTTGGCGGTGATCAGCTTGATCACCGTCTCGCTGCGCCGCCCCGCTTCGACCAGCTTGACCGGCGGCAGGATCAGCCCTTCTTGATACAGTTCGGTGCTCAGCGGCAGCGATCCCGGCGACATGCCGCCCACGTCGGCGTGATGCGCGCGGCTGGCGGCGAAGAAGCGCACTTTGTCGCCGATGAACACCGGCGAGACCATCGTCACGTCGGGCAGATGCGTCCCGCCAGCATAGGGATCGTTCAGGACGATCACGTCGCCGGGGCTGAAGCGTGCGAAAGGCGCGCACCGCCGCCTCGACCGAGGCGGGCATACTGCCCAGATGCACCGGGATGTGCGCCGCTTGCGCGATCATCCGCGCCCGCGCGTCGAAGATCGCGCAGCTAAAATCCAGCCGTTCGCGGATGTTCGGGCTGAACGCCGCCCGCTGAAGCGTGACGCCCATTTCTTCCGCCACCGCCTCGAACAAGCTCCGAAACACCGCCAAACTGATCGCATCTACCGCCATCACGCTCCTCAGAAACCTAGAGACAAAGAAATCGAACCGCCAAGACGCCAAGGGTAGCGGCGCAGCGTGCTGCGCCCTCGTTCTTCCTTTGCGTCTTCGTGTCTTCGCGCCTTTGCGTTAAATCTTTTCTTTTTATCTTGGCGACCTTCGGCGTCTTGGCGGTTAAAAAATCGCTGCGTTTTCCCTCGTCAAAACCAGATTCCGATAGCCATCGACCAGCGCCGACCAGCCCTCCGGCACGTAGACCGTGCTGTCAAGCTGGAAGATCAGCGCCGCGCCGTCGAAACTCGCGCCGGGGATCAGCCGCTCGCGCTCGTAGAGCACCATGCCGCCCTTCTCCCCGATCCGCCCGCTCGATCCGTCGTTGTCCTCGACCGCTTCCGCCGTGAAGGTCGGCTTGCTCCACGATCCCGGTCGCCTGCACCCGCAGGTTGACCAGTTCGACCGCCCGCCCCATCAGCGCGTGACCATAGGCCCGCTCGTGCGCTGCGTGAAACTCGCCGTGATGTCTCGTTCGGTCGAACGGGATCGTCAGTTCGTAGGCTTGCCCGCGATAGCGCGCATCGATCAGCGGCGTCAAGCATCATCTCGCTTGTCGGCGATCCCTTCGCGCGCCAGATCGTCCCGCGCCTGACGCAGCAGATCGTCCAGCAGCGCTTGCGGCGCTTCGCTCGACGCCCAGCAGCGACCGCGAATAATCGCGCGTCACGTCCGCGACCAGCAAGCCGAGCGCGCACAGCACCCCCGGCGCGCGCGGGATCAGCACGCGCGGGATGTCCAAGCGCTCGGCGACTTCGCAGGCGTGCAGCGGACCTGCCCCGCCGAAGGCGACCAGCGTGAATTTGCGCGGATCGTGCCCGCGCGCGACCGACACCCGCCGCACCGCCCGCTCGATGTTGGCGTTCGCCAGCGCGATCACACCCGCGCGCCGCCGCTTCCGGCGACAAATTCATCTGCCCCGCCAGATCAGCGACCGCCTGCTGCGCCGCCTCCACGTCCAGCGCCATCTGCCCGCCGAGGAAGTGATCGCCATCCAGCCGACCCAAGCACGACGTTGGCGTCGCTGACCGTCACCTGCGATCCGCCGCGCCCGTAGCACACCGGACCCGGATCCGCGCCCGCGCTGGCGGGACCGACCCGCAGCGCGCCGCCGCTGTCGATCCGCGCCAGCGATCCGCCGCCCGCGCCCACCGTCTCGATGTCGAGCAGCCGCATCCGCAGCGGCAGCCCGTCGATCTCGGCTTCGCTGCGCCGCACCAGTTCGCCGGGACACAGCGCGACGTCGGTCGACGTGCCGCCCATATCCAGCGTGATGATCTGGTCAAAGCCCGCCAGCTTCGCGAGGTGAAACGCTCCGATCACGCCCGCCGCCGGACCGCTCAGCGCCGTCAAAATCGCCCGTTCGCGGGCGTGGCGCGCGCTGATGATCCCGCCGTCCGACTTCATCACCCGCAGCGCGTCCGGGCGCGGCAGCGCCGCCTCCAGACTGCCCAGATAGCGGCTGATCACCGGGCGCACCGTCGCTTCCAGCGCGACCGTACTCGCCCGCTCGTACTCGCGGAACTCCGGCAGCACTTCGCACGACAGCGCGATCTGCCCCTCGTCGAGCAGCCCGCGCGCCAAAATCCGCTCCCGTACCGCCCGCTCGTGCGCCGGATTGACGAAGCTGTACAGCAGGCAAACCGCCACCGCCTCGATCCCCGCCGCCGCGATGCTGATCCAGCACCGCGTCGAGCGCGTCGAGGTCGAGCGGCGTCAGCACCGTCGCCTTTGTAATCGAGCCGTTCGGGGATTTCGTAGCAGTGTTCGCGCGCGATCAGCGGCGGCGGCAGTTGCGGTTGCAGCGCATACAGCGCCGGGCGATTCTGCCGCCCGATCAGCAGCACGTCGCGGAAACCCTGCGTCGTGATCAGCGCGGCTTTCGCGCCTTTGCGCTCAAGAATCGCGTTGGTGGCGACCGTCGTCCCGTGCGCGATCCGCGCAAATCCTGCCAACTCGCCCGCGCTGACCGTCCGCAGCCCGTCGAGCATCGCCTCTGCCGGGTCGCCCGGCGTGCTCAGCAGCTTGTGAATCCGCAGTTGACCGTCCGCGCTCACCACCAAATCGGTGAACGTCCCGCCAATATCGACCCCAACGAACATCGGCATGATTATCCCGTGAAGCAAAGTCCGAAGTATAACCTGATTTGGCACCGATCCCCGCCCTGAAATCGCAAGATCGACAGGCGAGCGGGCGGCGACGGCAGCTAAATCTTCGCGAAAATCGGTATCGACCGTGCAAACCCGGGCGCGCATCCGCATGACCCTGTCAATCAGGGCAAAGCGTATTGGCTGGCGTGCACAAAAATCCGCGGTTTTTCCCTGGCACCTTTGCCCTGATCCCGAATTTTGCGATAGTTATATTGCGCTCAGGTCATCAATCGGCTAAAACTTACGGTAGCGAATCGATCATGAAAGGGGTCTTTACCTATGCGTCAGCGAAGTGCAATAGTATTGTTGATGATCTTTGTCCTCAGCTTGTTTATTGCCGTATTGCCAAGCGCGGCGCAGGATGCGGAAATCGTCTGGGCGTTCGTGCCGTCTTCGGACAGCGAAACTGTCCTGGCGGGTGCCTCCGCGCTCACCGACCTGATCGCCGAAAAGACCGGCATTCAGATTACGCCGGTTGTCGCGACTGACTACAGCGGCGTCATCGAAGCCATGTGCAACGGCGAAGCCGCAAATGGCGCGCTCAACACCTTCAGCTACATCCTCGCCCAGCTCGCGCGGCTGCGCCGACGTCGCGCTCGTCTCCACCCGCTTCGGTTCCGCCTACTACAGCGGGCAGATCATCACCCGCGCCGACAGCGGCATCGAAACGCTGGCGGACCTCAAGGGCAAGACCTTCTGCCGCCCTGACCCGCTCAGCACCTCCGGCTGGATCGTGCCCGAGCATCACCCTGCGCGCCAACGGCATCGACCCGGACACCGACCTGACCATCCTCGACGCCGGTGGACATCCGCAGGTCGTGACCGCCGTCATCAACGGCGACTGCGACGCGGGCGCGACCTTCGTCGACGCGCGCACCGACGACCAAAAAGCCGAGACCAAGGTCATCGCCGAAACGTCGCAGATCCCGAACGACACCATCAGCTTCGCGTCCGGCTTCGACGCCGACACGCAGCAGCAAGATCGTCGGCGCGCTGCTCGAAATCGCCGCGGACCCGCGACAATGCGCAGCTTCTGAGCGACACCTACAACTGGGGCGGTCTGATCGAAGGCACAGGACGCCTTCTTCGACGACTTCCGCCAGCAGCTCGACGCCGCCGGTGTCGACATTCAGGAACTGGTGCCGACGCCCGCGCCGACCGCATGACCGACATGCGGCACGGAAGACAATCCGATTGTCTGGGCGTTCGTGCCGTCGTCGGACAGCGAAACCGTCATGTCGCGGCGCATCCTCGAACTGACCGACCTCGTGCAAGCCGACAACCGGCATCTACATCAAGCCGGTCGTGGCGACCGACTACAGCGGCGTCATCGAAGCGATGTGCAACGGCGAAGCCGGAATTGGCGCGCTCAACACCTTCAGCTACATCCTCGCCCACAGCCGCGGCTGCGCCGACGTGGCGCTCGTCTCGACCCGCTTCGGCTCCGCCTACTACAGCGGGCAGATCATCACCCGCGCCGACAGCGGCATCAAGACGCTGGCCGACCTCAAGGGCACGACCTTCTGCCGCCCTG
Source organism: uncultured Chloroflexia bacterium (assembly GCA_963848465.1). Lineage (GTDB taxonomy): Bacteria > Chloroflexota > Anaerolineae > Aggregatilineales > Phototrophicaceae > Flexifilum. Next base: position 155,636 of record CAWKDY010000030.1, read on the forward strand.
ACCCGCTCAGCACCTCCGGCTGGATCGTGCCGAGCATCACCCTGCGCGCCAACGGCATCGACCCGGACACCGACCTCACCGATCCTGGACGCCGGTGGACATCCGCAGGTCGTGACCGCCGTCATCAACGGCGACTGCGACGCGGGCGCGACCTTCGTCGATGCGCGCACCGACGACCAGAAAGCCGAGACCACGCGTCATCGCCGAAACGTCGCAGATCCCGAACGACACCATCAGCTTCGCGATCGGACATTCCGGCGTGACCTGCAGCAGAAGATCACGGACGCGCTGCTCGCCATCGCCGCCGACCCGGACAACGCTCAGCTTCTGAGCGACACCTACAACTGGGGCGGTCTGATCGAAGGCAGCGACTCGTTCTTCGACGACTTCCGCCAGCAGCTCGACGCCGCTGGTATCAAGATCGAAGAATTGGCGAAGTAGTCAAGTTCGGCATTCGTAGGGGCGCACGATTGGTGTGCCCCTATCGATACTTTGTAGCAGCGCGCCAGCTCGCGCTGCTCGGCAACCATTCGATAACTTCTGTAAGTAACTATCGAGCCGTCCGGTCGTCAACCGCGCGAACGCCTCGACTATTGATAAGCAAGACCACCACCTATGTTACGAGTAGTCAATCTCACCAAGGTTTACGACAACGGCACGGTTGCCCTCAAAAATGTCAGTTTCGAGGTCAATGATGGCGAGTTTCTCGCCGTCATCGGCTTGAGCGGCTCCGGCAAATCGACGCTGCTCCGCTGCATCAACCGCCTGATCGACCCGACCGAGGGCGAAATCTGGCTGGATGACGTCTACGTCAGCGCCCTCAAAGGCAGGCGAACTGCGCCAAGATTCGGCGGCACATCGCCATGATCTTCCAGCAGTTCAACCTCGTCCGCCGCTCCAGCGTGATCACCAACGTCCTGACCGGGCGGCTCGGCTACACGCCGCCGCTCTGGAGCTTGGGCAACCGCTTCTCCAAAGCCGATCAGCAGCGCGCGCTCGACGCGCTCAAGCGCGTCGGCATCGAAAACAAAGCGTACGTCCGCGCCGACGAACTGAGCGGCGGGCAGCAGCAGCGCGTCGGCATCGCCCGCGCCCTGATGCAAGACCCGCAGTTGATCCTCGCCGACGAACCCGTCGCCAGCCTCGACCCGGTGCTCGCGCACTCGATCATGGGCTATCTCGAAGAACTCAACCGCACCGACGGGCGCACCGTGATTTGCAGCCTGCACTATCTCGACCTCGTGCAGCGCTACTCCGACCGCGTGATCGGGCTGCGCGCCGGCGAGATCGTCTACGAGGGCAGCCGCGAGCAAATTCGCCAGCTGACCGACGCCGAATTCGCGGACATTTACGGCGAAGAGGCGCAGCGCCTCGGCAGTATCACAGGGGCTTGATCGATGACCACAGCAGCGCGTCCGCGCGAAACCACAGCATCGCCCAAGCCCCGACTCCCAGTCCGGCGACCGGCAAAAATCCACTGCTCGCCGCGCTGCTCGCGCTGATTCCCGGCGTCGGGCACTTCTACGTCAATTCCCGCACGCGCGGCGTGCTCCTGATCTTCCTGCTGCCGATCTTGACCGTGCTCACCTTCTGGCGGCTCCAAATCGCCGGGGTCGATCTCGGCGCGGCTGCTGAGCGGCAGCCAGTCGACGGCGGATTTCACCTCCGCCGGCGACGACCCATTTCGGCACGGCGGTCGTCTTGGTCATTCTGCTGCTCCTGATCTACCTCTGGAGCATCTGGGACGCCTACAGCACCGCCAGTCGGCGCAGCCTTGCCCGCGCGGCTGCCCTTCTTCCTGCTTTTTATCGTCGCCTTCGCCATCGGCTGGGACGTGACGCAGATCAATCTCTACAAAGCGATCAGCGAGGTCGGCGACATCGTGCCGCGCCTGTCGCAGCTCGCTTGGCCCTGGGATCAAGCCTTCGTCACCGGCGAAACCAACATCGAGGCGGAAGCGAAGTGGGAAACGCCCTGCAGCAACGACGCGCCCAATCCGCCGGATGAAATCGACGGACAGCCCTACATCCGCATCGAGCCGACTTGCGGCGAGATTTCCGGTCCGGCGCAGCCCGACGGCGATCGCGTGAACTCGGCACCGAGATCACGGTCGTCGGGCGCGGCTTCAAACCCGGCGAGACGGCGACCCTCTGGTGGAAACCCCAGAGCATCCCCGAATTTCGCCCGCGCGCCAACAGCACGCCCGTCGTGCTGACGCCGGACGAAACCGGCGCTTTCCGCTTCACCTTCAACGCGCCCAACTTCACCATACCGTCGGTCGCCGTCGGCTCGATTACCAGCACGATCATCGTCCGGCAGGTCGAATCGGTCGGCGCGCTCCGCCCCAGTTCCGACTTGCTGCTGGCGCTCAGCCTGATGGTCGAGACGATCTATCTCGGCTTGATGGCGACCTTCTTCGGCACCATTTTCGCCATCCCGTTGAGCTTCATCGCCGCCCGCAACTTGATGTCCGAGAACAAGATCATGATGGGGATTTACATCATCACCCGCACGTTCTTGAACGTCATCCGCTCGATTGAGCCGCTGATCTGGGCGATCATCGCGGCGGCGTGGGTCGGCTTAGGACCATTCGCGGGCATGATCGCGCTCACGCTGCACTCGATTGCCTCGCTCGGCAAGCTCTACTCGGAAGCCATCGAGAGCATCGAGGAAGGACCCATCGAGGCGCTGCAAGCGACCGGAGCCAGCCGCCTGCAAGTGATCATCTACGCGGTGCTGCCGCAGGTGATCCCGCCCTTCGTCGGCTTCACCGTCTACCGCTGGGACATCAACGTCCGTATGTCGACCATCATCGGCGCGGTCGGCGGCGGCGGGATCGGCTTTATCCTGATCCAGTGGATTCGGCTGGGCAACTTCGACTCGGCAGGCATCGCCGTCTGGCTGATCGCCATCGCCGTCTCGGTGCTCGACTACATCAGCTCGCAAATCCGCGAGGCATACGTGTAGCCGTCATCAACGACCAGCGAAACAAAACGGGATACCGAGTGGTATCCCGTTTTTGATTACCAAGTCCTCATCTATCTTTAGTATAGTACATATGTTCTGCTTGGCAAGTAGGGAATTTAGCCCTGATCTCAGCCTCATTCCGCTTTCACTCAGCGCGGCGCGCTGCCTCGACCGCGTGCCCATCCACAGACCACCGACAAGCGCGGGCGAGGAAAATGCGGTACATATAGTCGCTATTGTGAACGGATATGCCTTTCAGGAGGTTCTCTTGTCTCAGCTTTTCGACTCTTTCACGCTGCGCGGCGTCACCCTACGCAACCGCATCGGCGTATCGCCCATGTGCCAGTACAGCAGCGAGAACGGCATCGCCAACCAGTGGCATCTCGTCCATCTCGGTTCGCGCGCGGTCGGCGGCGCGGCGTTGGTGATCGCCGAAGCGACCGCCGTCGAGGCGCGTGGACGCATCTCGCCGCACGATCTCGGCATTTGGAGCGACGATCACGCCGCCGCCTTAGCGCCGATTGCCGCCTTCATCAAGCAGCAGGGCGCGGTGCCGGGCATCCAACTCGCCCACGCCGGGCGCAAAGCGGGCACGGCGCGCCCTTGGGAGGGGCATCATCCGCTCAGCAACAGCGAGGGCGGCTGGGACGTCATCGCGCCCAGCGCCATCCCCTTCAACGTCGGCTACCGCACGCCGCAAGCGATGACCCTTGCCGACATCGCGCAGGTGCAGACCGCCTTCCGTGACGCGACCGTCCGCGCGCTCGACGCCGGGTTCAAGTGGATTGAACTGCACGGCGCGCACGGCTACCTGCATGCACGAATTCCTTTCGCCCATCGCCAACACCCGCACCGACGACTACGGCGGCAGCTTCGAGAACCGGACGCGCATGCTGATCGAGACGGTTCGCCAGATACGCGCCGTCTGCCCGGACAACATCCCCCTGACCGTGCGCTTCTCCTGCACCGACTGGATCGAGGGCGGCTGGACGGGCGACGATTCGGTCGAACTGGCGCGCCAGTTGATCGACGAGGGCGTCGATCTGATCGATTGCAGTACCGGCGGGCTTGCCCCCCAGCAAAAAGTGCCGACCGGAGCGGGCTATCAAGTTCAGTTCGCCGAAGCGATCCGCCGCGAGACCGGAATGCCGACCGCCGCCGTCGGCTTGATCACCGAGCCGACGCACGCCGACGCGATTATCCGCAGCGGGCAAGCCGATCTCGTCTATCTTGGCACGCGAGCTGCTGCGCGACCCCTACTGGGCGATCCACGCGGCGCAAACGCTCGACCAAACCGCGCCGGTTCCGCCGCAGTACGCCCGCGCCTTCTAGCATTTTCCGTAGGGGCGCACCTAGGTGGGCTTGTCCGAAAACTATCGTCTGCCTTGTACCGCTGGCGGTTAAAACCGCCAGCTAGGGAAAAACTTAGCGACCCACTGAAGGGGTCGCCTTTCGATCTGCGCTTAAGTCGCCCCTTTAGTGGGCGACGAATTCCTGTAGCCGAGGGATTAATCCCTCGGCGGCGCGTTTTCGGACACGGCACTATGTGTGTGCCCTTCCTTGTTCTTCGCGTCATCGCGCCTTTGCGTTGAATCTTTTCGCTTTTCCCCGCACTCATGCACTTTGCCGAGAATGTTCATTCAAACTAGCTAATTGCCATCTAGCCAAAAGTCCCGTATGCTGTACACTGTTAACTCTAACCAAGTGAGTGTTGCCATGAATCCGCGTCAGTTGAAGCAGGCGAAGAAGCAGAACACCGAACAATAGTCCGGGACTTTTCGCTTTCTGAACGCGCACACGCAGAAAAACGAACCGCCCGGAAGGGCGGTTTTTCGTTTCTAGTGAGGAACATCATGACCAGCATCAGTCGAACCGAACTCAAGTCGAAGCACAGCAAGAAGCCGGATCACCCATCTGGATAGTTGTGCTGCGTCAACCCGATTGACCCGCCGCCGTCCAGATAGACACGCTGGACGGCGGTTTTTGTTTGTCAAAAGAAGTACTGAGTACCGAGTGCTGAGTACTGAGAGAACAAAGCTAAAGAAAATACTCAAAACAAGGAGAGCACAGAACATGAACGCGATTTGCCCCGAATGTGAAGCCGACCTGACCCTGCCGAACGGCGTCATGGAAAACGAATTGATCGCCTGCCCCGACTGCGGCGCGGAACTCGAAGTCATCAGCCTTGACCCGCTGACGGTCGAACTCGCGCCCGAAGTCGAAGAAGATTGGGGCGAATAACCATGCGGATTGCTGTACTGGTCACGCACATTCGCCCCGAAGAAAAACTGCTGCTCGCCGCCTTCGAGGCGCAGGGCATCACGCCGGACGTGATCCTCGACCGCGACCTCGACTTCGACATGCTCGCCGGGGCGGATCAGCTTGCGCCTACCGGCGTCGCGTGGCGCGAGTACGACGTCGTGCTGGAGCGCTGCGTCAGCACCTCGCGCGGGCTGTACGCGCTGGCGATCTTGAACAGTTGGGGCATCCCGACGATCAACGCCTACGCCACCGCCTCGGTCTGCGCCGACAAACTGCTGACCAGCATCGCGCTGGCGCAGCACGGCGTCCCGCAGCCCGAAACTCGCGTCGCCTTCACGCCCGAAAGCGCCATGACCGCGATTGAGACGATCGGCTATCCGGCTGTGCTCAAACCCGTCACCGGATCATGGGGACGCTTGCTCGCCCGCGTCACCGACGCCAACAGCGCCGAAGCGATCATCGAGCACCGCCAGACGCTCGGCGACTACAACCACCACACCTACTACGTGCAGGAATACGTCAACAAACCGGGACGCGACATCCGCGCCTTCGTCGTCGGCGACCGCACCATCTGCGCGATTTACCGCGCTTCCGCCCACTGGATCACCAACACGGCGCGCGGCGGGCAAGCCTCCAACTGCCCGGTGACGCCCGAACTCGACGATCTGTGCCGCGCGGCGGCGCAGGCGGTCGGCGGCGGCGTGCTGGCGATTGACGTGTTCGAGGATGCCGAGCGCGGCTTGCTGGTCAACGAGATCAACCACACGATGGAATTCCGCAACAGCAGCGCCCCGACCGGCGTCGACATCGCCGCCGAAGTCGTCGGCTATGCGCTTAGTTACGCGCATAGCTTCGCGCTCAGCCACGCGCGGGTGCAGGCATGACGCAGCTTTCAGTCGGCATCGTCGGCGGCAGCGGCTACACGGGCGGCGAACTCCTGCGCCTGCTGACCTTCCACCCCGGCGTCGAGGTCACGCAGATCACCAGCCGCGAGAACGCCGGACGCTACGTCTACACCGTGCATCCGAACATGCGCGGCGCGAGCAATTTGCAGTTCATCCACCCGGACGCGCTGGCAGCCTTGCGACGTGCTGTTCCTGGCGCTGCCGCACGGCACGACCGCCCGCAATATCGAACAGTACGCCGCCCTCGCCCCCACCATCATCGACCTTTCCGCCGATTTCCGCCTCAACTCAACCGAAGATTACGCCCGCTGGTACGGCGAAGCCCATCCCGCCCCTGAGTGGCTGGATCGCTTCGTCTACGGGCTGCCCGAAGTCTCGCGCGATCAACTGCGCGGCGCGCATTACGCCAGCGGCGTCGGCTGCAACGCGACCACCGTCAATCTCGCGCTGCTGCCGCTCGTCCGCGCGGGCGTGATCGAGCGCGCCGCCGCCGAACTCAAAGTCGGCTCGTCCGAAGGCGGCAACCAGCCCAACGCCGGGTCGCATCACCCGGTTCGCTCCGGCGCGGTGCGCACCTACAAACCGAGCAGATCACCGCCACAGCGCCGAAGTCCAGATGGTGCTCGGCAGCGACGTTCGCGTCGATTTCGCCGTCACCGCCATCGAGATGGTGCGCGGCATTCACCTGCTGGCGCACGTCTATCTGAACCAGCCGCTTGCCGAAAAAGACGTCTGGAAACTCTACCGCGCCGCCTACCGCGACGAGCCGTTCGTCCGGCTGGTGAGCGCCAAAACCGGGCTGCATCGCTTCCCCGAACCGCGCATCGTCGCCGGGACGAACTACTGCGACGTCGGCTTCGAACTCGATGAAAATGATCCGCAGCACTTGATCGTGATCGCCGCGCTCGACAATCTGGGCAAAGGCGCAGCGGGTTCGGCGGTGCAGTGTCTCAACCTGATGCACGGCTTTGACGAAACGACAGGCTTAACTTTTCCGGGGATTTATCCATGAATAGTACACAGATCGCACTTGAGAATTTGCTCGTCGTCAAAATCGGCGGCGGTGAGGGCGTGGACATGGATCGCTGTGTGCGTGACCTCGCCCGCCTCGCTGCCCAGCGCCCGCTGATCGTCGTTCACGGCGTCAGCGCGGCGATGAACGCGCTCTGCGCCGAGCGCGGCATCGAAGTCCGCACCATCACCTCGCCGACCGGACACAGCTCGCGCTACACCGACCCGCAGACCCGCGACGTGTTCGTCGAAGCGGCGCAACGCCGTCAACGCCGAACTCGTCGCCCGCTTGCAAGCGCGCGGGCTGCGCGCGACCGGACTTGACCGGCGACCGCGCCATCCTGCGCGGCGAGCGCAAAACCGCCATCCGCGCGCTGGTCGATGGGCGCGTCCGCATCGATCCGCGACGACTACAGCGGCGCGATCAACGGCGTGAACACCGCGCCGCTGTTCGAGGCGCTGGCACGCGGGCGAGATCGCCGGTCGTGCCGCCCTACGCCGCTCAGCGACGACGGGCTGCTCAACGTCGATGGCGACCGCGCTGGCGCAGCGATTGCCGGGGCGCTCGGCGCGGCGGAACTGGTGATCCTCAGCAACGTGCGCGGGCTGTACCGCAGCTTCCCCGACGAAGCCAGCTTCGTCAGGCGCGTCGAGCAGACGTGAAATCGAACGCGCGCTCGACTGGGCGCAGGGGCGGATGAAACGCAAAGTCCTCGGCGCGCAGGAAGCGCTGGCGGGCGGCGTCCGCCGCGTCGTGATCGCCGACGGGCGCGCCGACAGCCCGGTCACGCGGCGCGCTCAACGGCGCGGGCACGGAGTTTTTGTCATGAAAGAAGTGCTGAGTGCTGAGTACCGAGTACTGAGTAAAAGCTCGCGGCGTGAATTCGGAGGTTGCGCGATGACAACACTTGTCCAAAGCATCGATCGAAATTGAAGACGCCCACACCTGCGGCGGGTATTCGAAACGCCCGCTGACGCTGGTGCGCGGCGAAGGCTGCACCGTCTACGACGACGCGGGTAACGCTTACCTCGACGCGACCAGCGGCATGGGCGTCGCCCTGCTCGGTCACGCGCACCCGGCGGTGGCGGCGGCGATCGCCGAGCAAGCCGCCACGCTGATCACCTGCGCCGAGATTTTCTACAACGACCGCCGCGCCGAACTCTACACCCTGCTCGCGCGACCTGCTCCCCGGCGACCTGAACCGCTTCTTCCTCTGCAACAGCGGCGCGGAAGCGATTGAGGGCGCGCTCAAAGTCGCGCGGCTGTTCACCGGGCGCACCGGCATCGTCGCGGCGAAACGCGCCTTTCACGGGCGCACGCTCGGCGCGCTGGGCGCGACCTTGAACAGCCACTACCGCGAGCCGTTCGCGGGCTGGATTCCCGACGTGACCCACATCAGCTACAACGACCTCGACGCGGCAGCAGCAGCCATCACCGACACGACCGCCGCCGTGGTGGTCGAAGCCGGTGCAGGGCGAAGGCGGCGTCTACGTCGCCGACGCCGAGTATCTGCGCGGCTTGCGCGACCTCTGCGACGAGCGCGGCGCGCTGCTGATCGTCGACGAAATCCAGACCGGGCTGGGACGCACCGGGCGCTGGTTCGGCTTCGAGCACGCCGACATCCTGCCGGACATCGTGGCGCTGGGCAAAGGGATCGCCGGCGGCGTGCCGATGGGCGTGGTCGCTTGGCGCGAAACCTTCGGCAGATCCCGGCGGGGACGCACGGCAGCACCTTCGGCGGCAATCCGCTGGCGTGCGCCGCCGCCGTCGCCGCGCTGACCGCGCTGCGCGAGCATCGACGCGCCCGCCCGCGCGGCCGAACTGGGCGCGTGGCTGATCGACGAACTGCGCGCGCGCGATCTGCCGCCGGTGCGCGAGGTGCGCGGCTTGGGCTTGATGGTCGGCTTGGAGCTGCGCGGGCGGGTCACGCCCGTACATTCAAGCGCTGCAAGATCGCGGCGTGCTGGCGCTGGTCGCCGGGAAAACGGTGCTGCGCCTGCTGCCGCCGCTGATCATCACGCCGGACGAACTCGCCGGATAGTCGATGCGATTGATGAGGTGATGCGCGATGTCAAACTGAAACCGAAGCGACCGCCCGAACTCGCTCTGACGGAACGCGACGCCGAAGATCTGCTCTGCGGCTTGGTCGCCGTCGCCAGCCCCTCGACCCGCGAAACGACCGCCGTCGCAGATGCTGGTCAACTGGATGCTGCGAACACGGCTACGACCGCGCCTTCGTCGATCATGCCGGGAACGCCGTCGGCATCATCGGCAGCGGATCGCGCGACGTGGTGCTGCTCGGTCACATCGACACCTTCGGCGGCAATTTCCCGGTCCGGCGCGAGGGTCGCCTGCTCTACGGGCGCGGCTCGGTCGATGCGAAAGGCGCGCTCTGCACCTTCGCCGCCGCGGCCGCACAAGCGACAGCTCGATCCCGACGTCCGCCTGATCGTGATCGGCGCGGTCGAGGAAGAAGCCGCCAGCAGCAAGGGCGCGCGCTTCGCCGCGACGCAGTACCAGCCGGAACTGTGCGTGATCGGCGAGCCGTCGCAGTGGGATCGGATCACGCTGGGCTACAAAGGTCGGCTGCTGATCGAGTGGAACTGGCGCGGCGATCTCGGTCACAGCGCGGGCGAGACGGCGACGGCGGGCGAACTCGCCTTCGCCTACTGGCAGGGCGTCCTCGCCTACGCCACCGAGTTCAACCTCGAACGCGACGCGCATCTTCGAGCGGCTCGACGTCACCTTGCAGGACATCCAAACCGGGCACGATGGCGTTTACGGCTGGGGGCGCATGGTGATCGGCTTCCGCCTGCCGCCGGGCGTCGATCCCGATGCGGTCGCCGCAATGCTCGAACCGCACGACGGCGCGACCATCCGCGCTTACGGGCAGGAGCACGCCTTCGTCGCCGAGCGCAACTCGGCGATCAGCCGGGCGCTGCGCGGCGCGATCCGCGCCGAAGGCGGACAGCCCGCCTTCGTCCACAAAACCGGCACGTCGGACATGAACATCGTCGGGCGGGTCTGGAACTGCCCGATTGTCGCCTACGGTCCCGGCGACTCGGCGCTCGACCACACGCCGGACGAGCACATCGACCTTGACGACTATCTGCGCGCCGTTCGCGTGCTCGACGCGCGCGCTTGAGCGACTATAACCTCACCCTCTACCCCCTCTCCACTGCGTAGCGAGGGGGAAACTGCGGGGCAGTAGTGAGATCAAGTGCCAAAGCAATAGATTGCAGAGACACACAACATCCTGAGAGAGAGCACGCATTATGCCGTTTGAGAATTTCAGCATCATCGAAAGCACCTTGCGCGAAGGCGAGCAGTTCAGCAGCGCCACCTTCAGCACCGCGCAGAAACTGGAAATCGCCGCGCTGCTGGACGACTTCGGCGTCGAGATGATCGAGATGACCTCGCCGGTCGCCTCGCCGCAGAGCGAAGCCGACATCCGCGCGGTCGTCAACGCCGGGCTGAACGCCCGCATCCTGACCCACATCCGCTGCAAGCGCGAGGACGCGATCAAGGCGCTCGACACCGGCGTGCACGGCATCGACGTGGTGATCGGCACGTCGCCGCAGTTGATGCAGCACAGTCACGGCAAGAACATCCGCCAGATCATCGACGCCGCCGCCGAAGTGATGGCGTTCATCCGCGAGCAAGCGCCGGACATGATCCTGCGCTTCAGCACCGAGGACAGCTTCCGCAGCCGCGAAGCCGACCTGCTGCGCGTCTATCTCGCCGTCGCCGATCTGGGCTTGGTCAACCGCCTCGGCGTCGCCGATACGGTCGGCATCGCCATGCCCGATCAGGTTTACGCGCTGGTCAGTCAGTTGATCCGCCTGACCGGGCTGGACGTGGAGTTTCACGGGCACAACGACAGCGGCTGCGCCATCGCCAACGCCAGCGCCGCGCTCGAAGCGGGCGCGACCCACGTCGATACGACCATCCTCGGCATCGGCGAGCGCAACGGCATCACGCCGCTGGGCGGGCTGGTCGCGCGGCTGTACACCATCAACCGCGCTTACGTCACCAAATACAACCTGCACCTGCTGCCGCAGCTCGACCAACTGATCGCCGACGTCTGCGGGCTGGTGATCCCGTTCAACAACTACATCACCGGGTCGAGCGCCTTCATCCACAAAGCCGGAATTCACGCCAAAGCGGTGCTGGCAGACCCGAAGACCTACGAGGCGATCGATCCGGCGGATTTCGGCGTCGTCCGCGAGATCGCCATCGGGCACCGCCTGACCGGCTGGAACGCCGTCCGCAGCCGCGCTCACGCGCTCGGCTTGGCGCTCGACGACGCGGCGGTGCAGAACATCACCCGCGTCATCAAAGAGCGCGCCGACGTGCAGCCGATGAGCCTCGACGAAGTGGACGCGCTGCTGCGAGAAAGCGCCGTGCCGGTATGAACAACCTACCAATCTCTCCATGCTGAAATTCGTCAGCCATCGCGTAGGGGCGCACCTGTGTCGCCCATGGCAAACACGTAGTTGCCCCTACACCAGTCATCCGGCGGTGATGCTATGACCGGATTCACCTTTGCCGAAAAAGTCCTGGCGCGGGCGGCGGGCGTGAGCGAAGCCCGCGCGGGCGACGTGCTGGTCGTGCGCCCCGACGTGATCTTCAGCCACGACAACACCGCCGCGATCCGGCGCATCTTCGCGCGAAACGGGCGCGGAGAACATCGTCCACCCGGAGCGGATGGTCGTCACGCTCGACCACGCCGTGCCCGCGCCGACCACGCTCCACGCCCAGAATCACGCCGAAATCCGCGAGTGGGTGCGCCAGCAGGGGATCGGGCATTTCTTCGAGGTCGGGCGCGGCATCTGCCATCAGGTGATCAGCGAGGAAGCGCTGGTGCTGCCCGGTCAGACGATCTTCGGCTCGGACAGCCACACGACCCATTTCGGCTGGCTCGGCGCGTTCGGGATGGGCGTCGGGCGCACCGAGATGGCGGCGCTGTGGGCGACGGGCGAACTGTGGCTGCGCGTCCCCGAAGCCATGCAGATCACGCTCGACGGGCGAGCTGCAGCCGGGCGTCACCGCCAAAGACGTCATGCTGCACATCCTGCAGCGAACTGACCGTCAACGGCGGGCAGTACCGCTCGATTGAGTTCACCGGCGACGCCATCAGCAGCCTGCCGATTGACGAGCGCCCGGTGATCCCGAACATGATGGCGGAGTTCGGCGCGATGAACGCCTATTTCCCGCCCGATCAAGCAGGTGTTCGACTATCTCGATCTGCGCGGCGCGCACGCCGATGGGCGCGATTACACGCCGATCTATCCCGACGCCGATGCCGACTACGAGGAGCGCCACACCTTCGACGTGAGCGCGCTTGAGCCGCAGGTCGCGCTGCCGCACCAGCCGGATCACGTCGTCGCGCTGCGGCGAAGCCGCCGGGCAGCCGATCCAGCAGGCGTTCATCGGCACCTGCACCGGCGGGCGCTACAGCGACCTCGCCGCCGCCGCCGAGGTCGTGCGCGGGCACAAAGTCAGCGTGCGGCTTGGTCGTCATCCCGGCGAGTTCGCAGGTCCTGCTGCAAGCGACTGCAAACCGGCGTCCTGACCGACTTGATCGAGGCGGGCGCGACGATCACGACGCCGGGCTGCGGTCCCTGCATGGGCAATCACATGGGCGTGCCCGCGCCCAACGAGGCGACCATCAGCAGCGGCAGCCGCAACTTCAAGGGGCGCATGGGCACCGACCGACGCGCCGATCTATCTGGCGAATCCCTACGTCGTCGCCGCCAGCGCGCTGACCGGCTGCATCACCAATCCGGGGGAGTTTCTCGCATGAAACAGCGCATTTGGGTTTACGGGGATAACGTCAACACCGACCTGATTTTCCCCGGCAAGTACACCTATACGCTTCGGACGCAGGCGAGATCGCCGCGCACGCGCTCGAAGACCTCGATCCGGCGTTCGCGGCGAACGCTCAGCCCGGCGACGTGATCGTCGCGGGCTGGAACTGGGGCTGCGGCAGCAGCCGCGAGCAGGGCGTGACCGCGCTCAAGTGGTCGGGCGTGACGCGTGATCGTCGCGGCGTCGTTCGGCGGGCTGTACTTCCGCAACTGCATCAATCAGGGCGTGCGCCCGATTGTCTGCCCCGGCGTCGCCGAGCTGCTCCACACGCGGCGACGAGATCGAGATCGACGGCGACGCGAAATCATCGTCGGCGGACAGCGCTTCGCCATTCCCGACGCTGCCGCCGTCAGGTGCAGGCGATCCTCGACGCGGGCGGCTTGCTGCCGATGCTGCAGCGACGGTTTCAGAGGCGTGATCCGTAGGGGCGCACATATGGTGCGCCCCTACCAAGATCATTTACGCTGATCGCGGGCGGCTTCCAGCGCGGCGATGTCGAGCTTCTTCATCTGGAGCATGGCTTGGGTGACGCGCGCCGCTTTCGCCGGATCGGGGTCTTGCATCAATTCGCCTAACGCCGAGGGGACGATCTGCCACGAGACGCCGTATTTGTCCTGAAGCCAGCCGCACTGCTCGGCTTCCGGCACGGCGGAGAGCTTCGCCCACAGGTCGTCGACTTCTTCCTGTGTCGCGCAGTCGACGTAGAGCGAAATCGCGGGCGTGAACTGGAACTCGGGCCCGCATTGAGCGCCATGAACTCCTGCCCTTCGAGCGTGAACTCGATGGTCAGGACGCTGCCCGGCTCGCCGGGACCGGCTTCGCCATAGCGGGCGACGTTGTCGATCTTCGAATTCTTGAACACGGAGACGTAAAAGTTGATCGCTTCTTCAGCCACTTGGTTGAACCACAAACACGGGCGAATTTTCTGCATTTCGTGCTCCTCGGTTAATTTGATTGTGGTGAAAGCATTGATCACTCAATAGTATATATGTTCTAGATAATCCGGTCAAGAACAAATTTTCTAATCCGAAGTCGAATGGAGGCATCTTTTTGTCTCACAAACAGCATACCATCACGCTGATCAACGGCGACGGCATCGGGCAGGAAGTGATCCCGGCGGCGCGCACGGTGATCGAAGCGCTAGGCCTGCCGATCACCATCCAGACCGCCGAGGCGGGCTTCGGCACGTTCGAGCGCGTCGGCGACGCGCTGCCGCCGGAAACGCTCGCCGCTTGCGCCGCCAGCGACGCGGTGCTGTTCGGCGCGACCCAGTCGCCGATGACCAAAGTCGCGGGCTACCGCAGCCCGATCCTGTCGCTGCGCCGCCACTTCGACCTGTTCGCCAATCTGCGCCCCGCCGTTCGCGCGGCGAGATCGACCTGCTGGTCGTGCGCGAGAACACCGAAGGCATGTACAGCGGGCGCGAGCGCCTCGAAGACGACGGCGCGACCGCCATCCTTGAGCGCGTGATCACGGCGAAAGCCTCCGAGCGGATCGTGCGCGTCGGCTGCGAGCAGGCGATGAGCCGCCGCCGCAAGCTGACCATCGTCCACAAAGCCAACGTGCTCAAAGAGACCTGCGGCTTGTTCCGCCGCGTCGCGCTTCGAGGTCGTCCGCGATTATCCCGATTTGCAGGTCGAGGAACTGCTGGTCGATACCGCCGCGATGCAACTGGCGCAGGATGCGTCGCGCTTCGACGTGCTGGTGACGACCAACCTGTTCGGCGACATTTTGAGCGACCTCGCGGCGGGCTTGACCGGCGGCTTAGGCTTGGCGGCGTCCGCCAACGTCGGCGCGGGGCGCACGGCGCTGTTCGAGCCGGTTCATGGCAGCGCGCCGGACATCGCCGGACAGGGCATCGCCGACCCGCGCGCCGCGATCCTCAGCGCGGGCATGATGCTCGATCACCTCGGCTACGCGCGAAATCGCGGAGAAAATCCGCCGCGTGACGTATAATACGCCCCATTCCGGGAGCACGCTGGCGACGGCGCGCGCGATTGCCGAAGGGGTAGTCGATGAAATTCAGCTTCAATCGTGTAACATGCCTGGTGGCGTAGGGGCATGACGCGCCATGCCCCTACCATACTGTTGTTTATCGCGCTGGCGGTCGTCCTCGCCGCCTGCTCGCAGCCGGGCGATCCCGGCGCGGCGATGCTCAAGTATCTGCAAGCGCGCGTCGCCGCCGATCGCGACGCGATTCGCGGCTTGTCGTGCGCGGCGTGGGAAGGGCAGGCGGTCATGCAGGCGGACTCGTTCCGCTCGATGAACGCCAAGCTCGACAACGTCACCTGCACGAAGAGCGGGCGACGACGGCGACGCGACGCTGGTCACCTGCGACGGGCAGATCGTCACGACCTACAACGGCGAAAATCGCACGTGGGCGCTTGGGCACGTATCGCATGACGCAGGAAGACGGCGAGTGGAAGATGTGCGGCGAAGCGCCGTAACAAGAACCGCAAAGATCGTCAGACGCAAAGACGCAAAGGTAGGGGCAGGTTTAAAACCTGCCCCTACAGACGTCAAGATGGCTGCTGTCGCTTCCGGCGTCGCCTCGACTGCTGATCCCGTCCGATCAGCATTTGCAGCGCTTGCAGCGTGATCAGGTTGCGGAAGGTGTAGCCGCGTTCGAGGTTGGCGGGCGTGAAGTTCCCGGCGTTGTCGTCGATCGGCGACGACAGGTGGATCGGGTCGTCGAGGTTGACGCCCTTGTCCGGCAGGTCTTCCAGCGCGACGTACAGGTTGATCAGCGGCAGGTCGTCGTCCTGCGCGATCTGGGCGATGATCTGGTTGAACAGCAGCGTCTTTTCCGGGAATTCCGGGCGCTCCGGGAAGGTGTAGAGCACCGGCACGATGTCGCTGGCGATGGTCTGGTCGATGATCTGGCGCAGGTAGCCGTCGAAGCTGTCGGCGTCGAAGAAGAAGGTGTCGTTGGTGCCGAACATGATCAGCGCGAAGGCGGGCTGCGAGACGCGGTACTCGCAGGTGAGCGGGCTTTCGTTGGCGGCGCACCACTGCGGGTCTGCCCAGAGCGGGTCGAGCACGCTGACGGTGGTGAAGCCCTGCGCCGTCGCCAAGCCGGGGCTGGAGAAGGCGTTGTCGGCGAAGTCTTGCCGTCGCTCTGGATCGGCGACAGCCGTGAAGTTGTCGATCACGGGCTGCAAGTCCTGATAATCGCCCAAATCGTAATCGCCCGATCCGAAGGGCACGAGGAAATTCTCCGAGGCGGTCATGCAGTCGCCGATCTTGGAGACGACGTGCGGGTTCGCCCCGCCGCCTGTCCGCGCGCGTAGATCTCGCGGGCGGTCTCGGTGATCTGCGGCAGCACCGGCAGATCGTGCAGGTCGATCTCGCTCGCCGCCGCGACGACCGCCGACGGTTCGGTCGCGCCTGCGCGCTGCGCGCCGACTGACCAGCACCGCCAGCGCGATCACGCCGACGATCAGCAAAACAAAGCTCAAGCTCAGCCGTAAACGCATCGATTCGCATCCTCTAACTCTCAACCTGCCGCGATCTTAACCGCAAAGCGGCAGATCGCAAGCCCCTTGCGCTTATCATGCTTGATCCCGCCGCTTCGCCCGCGCCGGTACACGTTTGCGGCAAAATTCGGTACAATCGCAGCGACGAGTAACTATTGAAATTACAAGAGGATGCTGAATGCATTTACGAGTTCCACTCGCCGCGAGCATCGTCGTGCTCGTGTGATCGCGCTGGTCGCCGTCGGCGCGGCGGTCGTCGCTCAGGACACCCCTGCCAGCGATCAGCCAGCGCTCTGCTTCGCGCCTGACCTGCTGGAGTCGGCGCAAGCGACCTGCGGCAGCATGGGGACGGATCAAGTCTGTCTCGGCGCGGGCGACGTGCTCGCCGACGGCGAGCCGGATGACGATTGCCCCGCTCGATCTGAACGCGCTGGACAACCTGACCGGCAGCGCCGGATCGCTGGCGCTGATCAAGCTGCAAGCCGATCTGCCCGACCGATGCCGATCCGCTGCGGCTGGTGCTGTTCGGCGACGCGGCGATCAGCAACGCGCTCGAACCGCTGCTCGAACCCTACCCGACCGTGACGGTCAAGAACGCCAGCGGCAACGTGCTCAACCTGCGCGCCGAGCCGAACGCCGACGCCGAGGTGATCGGCACGATGACGTGGAGCGAAGAACTCCCCGCCGATGGGCGCAGCGCCGACGGCGAATGGCTGCACCTCGACCGCAGCCCGCGCGCCGACGGCTGGGTCTTCGCCCAGTTGGTGACGCCCGCCGAAGGCGGCGACACCGTCAGCGCTTTACGTCACCGACACGCCGCTGACTCACGCCATCCAGAGCCTGACGCTGAACAGCTCGACCGGTGACTGCGCGCGGCGGGCTGCTGGTCGCAGGCGTCCGGCGGCGACACCGCGCACCTTGAGGTCAACGGCGCGCTGCTACGTTCTCGTCGGCGGCGCTGCTGCTCCGCGCGCAGCCGGATGCGGCGCTGACGGTGCAGGTGATCAACGGCAGCGCCGACGTGCAGGCGAGCGGCGACAAAGTCAGCGCCACGACCGGAGCGGCCGTCAGCGTGGCGCTCGAGCGGCTTGCAAGCCGACTGCCGCGCCCGAACTGCAGGATCACTACGCCTTCGCTTCGCTCGCCAGCGCGCCGCTCGATCTGCTGCCGCCGGACTCGCTGGTCTGCGTCGCCGGGGTCAGCCAGCGGCATCGGCGGCGCTCTACCAGCGCGCCGGGCGAGCGACCAGTCCGGCGAGACTCGACGCCGACAGCAGCGCGATCGTCACCGGGCAGGCGACGACCGACGACGGCACGCTCTGGTATGCTGGTGGACAACTCCGGCTGGGTTCCGCAGGACGCCGTCGCCACCGCCGGGGTTTGCGGATCGCCGTGCCGGAGGTCGCCGCCGACGTGCTCCAGCAGCAGGCGAACGTCAACGTCTCGCTGCCGCCGCAGAGCAGCAGCTTCAGCCACGATCTGCTTGACCGCGCCCCAGTCGATCTGGCAGGCGCATACCGGCGCGGATAATCTGTCCGGGACGTGCATCTCGCCGCCGATTGCCCAATGCGATCATCTGGCGGCGATCACCGTCAACGCCGACGGCACGATCACGTGGCGCGGGCAGGAACCGCTGCCCTACACCATGCAGGCGACCGGGCAATAACAGCTTCCACTACAGCGGGCGCAGCGGCTTGAACAACGCCAACCTGACCTTCAGCCTGACGCTGACCAGCAGCGGCGACGTGGGTCGGCACGATGCAGTACGTCTTCGACAGCGACCCGACCTGCACCCACACTTTTAACTACACCGCCGAGAAAATTCGATAGGGAGTGAACCATGCTAAAAAAGATCGTCATGCTGCTGGCGCTCGTCCTGATTAGCCTGTTGAGCAGCGTGAGTCTGGCGCAAGACAGCGTGACCGCCGAGACGCTGGTCACGCTGAACATGCGCGGCGCGCCGGTCAGCGGCGCGGTGATCGCCAAGCTGCCGGTCGGCACGACCGTGATCGTCGAGGGGCGCAATGACGCGGTGACGTGGCTGCTCGTCCACACGCCGGACGGCAGCGAAGCGCGGCTGGATGGCGATGCAGTACCTGCGCCTCGATGAAGCGATCAACATCCCCGGCTTGCCCGACATGACCGGCGTCGATCTGAGCGCCCCGGTCGAAGGCGGGCAGCCCGTCCCGGTGATCCCGGACGAGCGCACCGATTACCCGCCGCTCTGGTTGGGCAGCGCCGTGATCAACAACGCCCGCAACATCTACGCGCGCGGGCAGCAGCGCGGCAACAATCCCAACTCGCTGATCAAGATCGGCGAGAGCAACACCGCCGGAACGGTCTACATGTGCACCTTCAACTACGGCAATTACGATCTCGGCCGGGTATCAGGACTTGCAGCCGGTGGTGGATCGCTTCAATTCGACCGGATCGTTCTGCCACTACGATTACACCGCGCGCAGCGGCTTCGCCGCCGCCAACCTGCTCGACCCGACAGTGGGCGATTGAGGCGGAATGTCAGGCGGGCGAGACGCCGCTCGACTGCGCCTACCGCATCTACAAGCCGAGCTACGCGCTGATCTACCTCGGCATCGCCGACATGGGCTACTACACCGAAGCGCAGTTCCACGACAACCTGTCGCAGATCATCCGCTTCCTGAGCGATCACGGCGTCGTGCCGATCCTGACCACCTATCCGATGGCGGACACCTTCAACGACGGCAAGCCGCAGACCTTCAACGCGGTGATCCGCAACATCGCCGCCGACCAGAACATCCCGCTGATGGACGTGCGCGCCGCTGCTCCACGAATACGCCAATCGCGGCACGGGACCGGACGGCTATCACCTCTCGGTGCGCGACACCGAGTTCACCAGCTTCGCCGGCGATCAGAACGACTACGGGCGCACCCTGCGCGAACTGCTGACGCTGCAAATGCTGCAGGCGCTGGCGTTCTAGAGCGCCGCGATCCATCCCTCGTGAGGGGCACGCGCTCTGCGCGTGAACGTGCCCCTACGCTCATGACCCACCCGTCGCTAAATCCGGTTTGCACTTGACCACTTCTCTACCGGAGGGCTATGATAGCCGCTCGTTTCCGTTGGCTGATCCGAGTAATCCATGCCTTTGAAGACCCAAACGACTGATCCGCCAAGGCTTCATCGCTGTCACCGTCTTGCTCGCCGCCGCCTGTTCCTCGACGCCGGTACCGCCGACCGCCGACCCCCATCGTCATCACGACGACCCCCGTCCCGCGCACGCCCGTTCCGACCTTCGAACGGCTCGAAACGGCGACGCCGACACCGCTGCCGACCGAACCGTTGATCATCCGCGACGCCCTGACCGGCGCCGCCGACACGCTCTACGTCCGCCCCAAGCCGAGCACGATGGCGGAGATCGCCGACACCGTCGCCGCCGCGACCGCCTTCGATTTCGTCGGGCGCACCGACGACAATCGCTGGCTGCAAGTGACTTACGGCGACGATCAAAGCGGCTGGCTGCTGGCGCGCTCGGTGACGCTGCCCTTCGCCATCGACACGCTTGCCCGTCACCGGGACGGCGGAGAACGTCGATTACGTCGCGCTGGTCTCGCCGCAAGCGGCTGACGGCATCTCGCTTTACGCCAGCCCGCACGGGGAAGCGGAGGTCGTCGCCCAGCTTCCGGCGCTCACGCCGCTGCGCCTCGACGGTCGGCGCGAGGATGGCATCTGGCTGCACGGACTGACCGCCGACAGCAAAGAAGGCTGGTTCCGCCGCTCGCTGGTCGATCTGAATTTCGACATCGGCTTGCTGACGGTGATCAACGTCGAGGGGCTGGATACCGGGCACGGAAGTCGTGCAGGCGCGCGTGCTCGAACTCGGCGGGCGGCTTGCGCCTGCGCCAGCTTCCCAGCACCGACGCGCCGCGCATGGGCAACCTGGACGCGGGTAAGGAACTGACCCTCGAAGGGCGCACGGCGGATAACGGCTGGGTGCTGGTCAAGATGCCGGAAGGCTACGAGGGCTGGACGAGCACCGCTTATCTCGAAATCTACGTCGACCTGTCGTCGGTCGCCGTGATCGACAACCCGCAGCCGGTGCAGTTCGTCGAACTGCCGACGCCGGAAGGCGCGCCGCAGGTCGTCGCCAGCGCGGGCGGCGGCGGCGCGCGCACAGATCTACGTCAACGGGCAGGCGACGGGCAATCAGCGCAACGTCTTCAGCAAAGTCGGCGACAGCCTGACCGATACGCCCAACTTCCTGCGCGCCATCGTCAACGGCTACAACCTGCGCGATTACGGCTACCTGCTGCCGACGATCCAGTTCTTCATCGGCGGCACGGCGCTCGGCGGCAACCCGTTCATCAGCGCCTCGATCTCGGCGCGCGCCTCGTGGGGGACGGTCAGCGCGCTCGACCCCGGCTCGGCCGATCCGGGGCGCTGCAACACCGGCGAGACGCCGGTCGCCTGCGAGATGCGCGTCGTCAAGCCCGCCGTCGTGCTGGTCATGATCGGCACCAACGACTCGCCCGCCTACTCCGCCGATGCTTTCGGCGAGCGCCTGCGCCAGATCGTCGAGACCTGCATCCAGTACAACGTCGTGCCGATTTTGAGCACGCTGCCGCCGCGCGCCGAGTTCAACGACAACATCATCGCCTACAATCAGGTGATCACGGCGATGGCGAACAGCTACGGCGTCCCGCTGACCGACCTCTACAGCGCGCTGATCAACCTGCCCAATCACGGCTACGGCGACGACGGCATTCACCTCTCGGTGCCGCCGGGTGGTCCTCCCGCGACGGTCGATTTCACGTCCGCCAACCTGCAATACGGCTCGACCATGCGCAACCTGACCACGCTGCAAATCCTCGACAGCGTGCTCAAGAACGTGATGTACTAAAGTAAAGTGCCGAGTACTGAGTGCAGGACTGAGGACTAAGTACGACGGACTGAGGACTGAGTAAAGACGTCTCGCATAGAGAATTGTTCTTACTCAGTACTCAGTACTCAGTACTCAGTCCTTTGCTTGACTCAGTCCTTGCCCCGTGCTATGCTCTCGCCACAATTTAACAGCTAAAGCGTTGGTGTGCTTGCGCCCGGATGCGCAGCACGGCTAAGCAAAGTGCTTCAGCTTTGGGGGAAGTCCGGTGAACGTTCCGACAGTCCGGCGCTGTCCCGCAACGGTAAGGTGCGAATTGCTGACGCAATTCGACGAAGTCCGAATACCCGACATCGCTTTTGCTCGTAATCACCTTCGAGGCATAAGGGGAGCGAGCGTGAACGATTTATCGTCGCTTGAGTTCCCGCCGCATGGCGGGCTTTTTGATCCAATCCAACTCGCATCACTGCGCCGCCCCCGGCGAAGGGTTCGCGTCCTTTTACTCAGCTAGGGGGTCATTCATGAAATTCCGCATTTTGCTCTTGATCGTCGTTCTCTTCACCCTTTCGGTCGCTGCCGATCCGCGCGCAGGACGCGGTCGCCACGCCGGAAGCCCAATGCGTCACCGATTACGATCCGCAGGTCGATTATTTCCCCGATAAAGTCGAGCCGGAATTCGCGCAGGGCTGGCGCGTCGAGTACCACAACAGCTACAAAGTGGTCGACGTGCTGACGCCCTTCCCCGGCGCGACCGCCGCCGACGCCTTCACCTATCTGCTGGTCGAGTGCGGCACGCCCGTCCCCGACGGCTACGACGGCGCCGAGGTGATCCAAATTCCGGCGAGCACGATCATCGCCATGTCGACCAGCTACATCCCGCAGTTGGACGAACTTGGCTTGCTCGACGACCTGATCGGCATGGATCAGCTCGCCTTCGTCAGCAACCCGACCGTCCGCCAGATGATCGACGACGGCAAGCTGATCGAGGTCGGCATGGGACCGAGCGTCAACGTCGAAGCCGTGCTCGACGCCGATCCGAGCCTCGTCATGACCTTCGGCAGCGGCAGCCCGGATTACGACACCCATCCGACGCTGCTGGCGGCGGGCGTGCCGGTGGTGGTCGCCTCGGACTTCATCGAGGGGTCGCCGCTCGGTCAAGCCGAGTGGATCAAGTTCACGGCGCTGTTCTACAACGCCGAAGCGCCGCGCCAACGAGGTCTTCGACGCGAAAGTCGAGCGAGTACGACGATCTCGCCGCGCTGACCGGCGGACATCCCGGCGGATCAACAGCCGAGCGTGCTCTGGAACAGCTACACCAGCTACAGCGATGCGTGGTTCATCCCCGGCGATCGAGAGCTTCGCGGCGCAGTTCGTCCACGACGCGGGCGGCAAGCTGGTGCTCGGCGACGATCCGACGCTCAAGGACAACAACAACTCCGCGCCGTTCAGCTTCGAGGCGGTCTACGACGCCGGACTCGACGCCGACATGTGGATGCCGGGGACCTACGGCACGCAAACGCTCGCCGACCTCGCCGCGCTGGACGAGCGCTACGCCGATTTCGCCGCCTTCAAGGATGACGCGGTTTACAATTTCGACGCCCGCGAGAATGATAACGGCGGCAACGACTACTTCGAGAGCGGCGCCGCCAACCCGCAGACCATCCTCGCCGACCTGATCAAAATTCTGCATCCCGACCTGCTGCCGGATCACGCGCTTTACTACTTCCGTCAGCTTCCGCCCGCGAGATAACGATAAGGTGATTTGTAGGGGCAAGGCGCGCCTTGCCCCTACCGACAATGCCATGACCGAACCTCGACGCCAACACCGCACCGCCCCGTCGCCCCGCTGCTGATCGCCCTGCTCGCCGCGCTGATCGGCGTGTTTCTGCTCAGCCTCGCCATCGGCTCGGTCTCGATCCCGTTGGGCGAGATCATCCGCGTCCTGCTCGGCGGCAGCGCCAGCCGCGACTCGTGGACGAGCATCGTCCTCAAGTTTCGCCTGCCCAAAGCGCTGACGGCGGCGCTGGCGGGCGCGGCGCTCGGCGTCAGCGGCTTGCAGATGCAAACCCTGTTTCGCAATCCGCTGGCTGACCCGTTCGTCTTGGGCATCAGTTCCGGCGCGAGCCTCGGCGTCGCGCTGGTCGTGCTCAGCGTCGGCACGACCGGGATGGTGCTTGCTGGCGGGCATCGGCTTGCTGGGCGATCTCAGCTTGGTGGTCGCCGCCAGCCTCGGCAGCGCGCTGGTCTTGGGCTTGGTGCTGCTGGTCGCGCGGCGCGTGCAGCAGCAGCGTCACGCTCTTGATCCTCGGCTTGATGTTCGGCTACGGCGTCGGCGCGGTCGTCAGTCTGCTGCTCTATTTCAGCATCGCCGAGCGCATCCAAGCCTACATCAACTGGACGTTCGGCTCGTTCGGCGCGGTGACGTGGAGCCAGATGATCGTCTTCGCCCCGGCGATCCTGATCGGCTTGGGGATCGCCTTTCTGCTCTCGAAGCCGCTCAACGCGCTGCTGCTCGGCGAGACTTACGCCCGCAGCATGGGCATGAACGTCGCCGCCGGTCGCCGCTGGATCATCGTCAGCACGGCGCTGCTGGCGGGCACGGTCACCGCCTTCTGCGGACCGATTGGCTTCCTCGGCATCGCCGTGCCGCACATCTGCCGCAGCCTGTTCGACACCTCCGATCACCGCGTGCTGATCCCGGCGACGATCCTCGCCGGGGCGCTGGTCGCCCTCGTCGCCGACCTGATCGCCCAAGTGCCGGGCAGCCAGACCGTCCTGCCGCTCAACGCCATCACCGCGCTGATCGGCGCGCCGGTCGTGATCTGGATCATCCTGCGCGGTCGGGCGCTGAAAGCCAGCTTCGACTAAAGTACAGGGATTAACCGCCCAGACGCCAATGATCGCCAAGTTTGTAGGGACGCCACAGCCGTGCGCCCTACTTTGCGTCTTTCTCTTTACCTTTGCGCCTTTGCGTTAAATCCTTTTTCTTGCGTACTTGGCGTCTTGGCGGTTCAACTTGCGTTATAATCCATGCTTTCGACGCTCGGACAGCACAAATTCATGATCGTCACCATCAACTGCAACACGTCGCTCGACTTCATCTACACCATCCCGGCGTGGCAGCCGGGACATACCCTGCGCGCCAGCAGCCTGATCCAGAGCATCGGCGGCAAGACGACCGACTGCTCGTGGGTGCTGGCGGAGATGGGGATCACCAGCCTCGCGCTCGGTTTCGCCGCCGGGATGACCGGCGAGGTGTCGGCGCAGTTGCTCCGCGATCAGGGCGTCGACGGTCGATTACATCACCGTCGGCGGCGAGTCCCGCCGCAACCTCGTGATCGCCGACCAAGCCGCCGACGATCACACCGCCGTCACCGTCAATTCGCTGATCGTCAGCGCAGCCCACGTCGCCGCGCTGCGCGAGCGCTTTATCTGCGCGCTCGACGACTGCGAGGTCGCGGTGCTCGGCGGCACGCTGCCCGGCACGATGCCGCCCGACTTCTACACCGACATGATCGGGCTGGCGCGCGAGCGTGACGTGCCGGTGATCTTCGACGGCAGCGGCGCGTTTCTCAAAGCGGGCTTGGCGTCGCGCCCCAGCTACATCAAGCCCAACCGCGATCGAACTGTCGGCGCTGGTCGGCAAGCCGATCCAATCCATCGACGATGCCTATCACGCCGGGCGCGAGGTCGTGCAGCGCTACGGCGTTTATCCGGTGATCTCGCTGGGCAGCGAGGGCGGACTCGCCGTCCTGCCCGGTCGCGCTTACCGCATCCCGCCGATCGACGTGCCAGTCGTCAACGCGACTGGCGCGGGCGACGCGATGGTCGCGGGGCTGGCAGCCTCGGTCTATCGCGGTCAGCCGATTGAGGACGGCTTGCGGCTGGGCTTTGCCGCCGCGACCAACGTCGTCACCACGCCGCAGACCGCCGAGTGTTCCCTCCTGAAATCGAGCGCTACGCCGCGCAGATCGAGCTATCCCTATGAACCTAATTAACCCTACTTGTCGAAAGTGCGCTTGTTACGCTGGGGCTGTTGAAGTCTTCTCTTTGACGCCGAGGGAAACCCGTCCTTACTAGTACTCAGCACTCGGTACTCGGTACTTGCCTTAGGGATGAAGTTATGAACCCGTTTGAGTTCGCCACCGCCGCCCGCATCGTCTTCGGCGCGGGCAAACTGTCCGAGATCGCCAGCATCGCGCCGGAGTTCGGAACGCGCGCGCTGATCGTGATCGGCGGCTCCGTCGAGCGCGCCCGCTCGCTGATCGCCATGCTCGAAGCCGCCAGCGTCAGCTACGAGACGCTGCAAGTGACCCAGCGAGCCGGATCTCGCCCTCGTCCAGAACCGGCGCGGATCTGGCGCGCGCGGCTCAATGCGACATGGTGATCGCCTTTGGCGGCGGCAGCGCGATCGATACCGGCAAAGCGGTCGCCGCGCTGGCGACCAACCCCGGCGACCCGCTCGACTATCTCGAAGTCATCGGCAAGGGGCAGCCGCTCACGGTCAACCCGCTGCCGCTGATCGCCATCCCGACCACCGCCGGGACGGGCGCGGAAGTCACGCGCAACGCCGTGCTCGCCTCGCCGGAGCATCACGTCAAGGTCAGCCTGCGCCACCCGCTGATGCTGCCCCGCGTCGCGCTGGTCGACCCCGAACTGACTTACGATCTGCCGCCCGCCGTCACCGCTTACACCGGCATGGACGCGCTGACGCAGGTGATCGAGCCTTACGTCAGCCATACGGCGAATCCGCTCACCGACGCGATCTGCCGCGAAGGGATCACGCGCGGCTTTCCGGCGATCTACGAAGCCTACAACTTCGGCGATCGCGCGCCCGCGAAGCAATGGCGCTGACCAGTCTGTTCGGCGGCTTGGCGCTGGCAAATGCCAAGCTGGGCGCGGTTCACGGCTTCGCCGGGGTGATCGGCGGGATGTTCGACGCCCCGCACGGCGCGATCTGCGCGGCGCTGCTGCCTTACGTGACCGCCGTCAACGTCCACGCGCTCGACGAGCGCGAGCCGAACAATCGCGCGCGTCAGCGCTACGCCGATATCGCGCAGATCGTCGTCGACCAAGCTGATCCGGGTCGCTTTGGCGGACTGGCTCGCCGAACTGATCGACGCGCTCGGCATTCCGCCGCTGGGCAGCTACGGCATCACGCGCGAAGCTTTCCCGGCGATCGTCGCCAAGAGCAAGAATGCCAGCAGCATGAAGGGCAACCCGATCACGCTGACCGACGCCGAACTGACCGAAATTCTCGACCGCGCCCTGTAGGAGTTGGGTTCTTCATCTGGTCTTGCCCGGTTGACGTACAGTCATAGTTCTGTAGGGGCACAGCGTGCTGTGCCCTTTGCGTCTTTGCGTTGAATCTTTTGCCTTTCGCTCTACTCAAATCGTGGCGCATGCGCCTATAATTGTCCGCCCTGAACCCTCGATAGTCACACTTACCCGTGACTGAGCGCATTAGAGGATCGCACCGTAGTCACTAGAGGGGAACGCCACGATGATCATCGGCATGGACTTCGGCACGACCAATTCCGGCATCGCCACTTACGACGGGCAGCACCTGCGCTTGATCCCGATTGACGGCAGCAGCACCGTCACCCGTACCGCGCTCTACGTCACCAACGACCGCCAGTTCACCATCGGGCGCAGCGCCATCGACACCTACTTTCAGCAGAACCTCAACCGCCCGGTGCGCATCGAGCGGGCGAAGGTCGGCGAAATCCAGCTCACCTTCGCCGAGATCGGCACGTTCTTCCGCGACGTGTGGGTCGATAAAGACGTGCTCTCGCCGGGGCGCTTGTTCGTCTCCTTCAAGACCGCGCTCTCGTCGCTCGACTACATCGGCACGGTGGTCGGCTCGCACTTTTACTTCCTCGAAGACATCATCGCCCTCTACCTCTACATCGCCAAGCAGCACGCCGAAGCCGCCCTGCAGACCGAGATCAAGCAGATCGCGCTCGGTCGCCCGGTGCGCTTCGCCTTCAAGCCGGAGGACGACGCCCTCGCCCGCGAGCGCCTGCTCAAAGCCGCCTTTCGCGCCGGCTACGAGGAAGTCTACTTGCAGTACGAGCCGATTGCCGCCGCCTACAGCTACGAAGCGAGCATCGACCACGAGCAGATCGTGCTGGTCTTCGACTTCGGCGGCGGCACGCTCGACTTGAGCGTCCTGCGCGTCGGCAATCCCAAAACTCGCGCCGTGCTGGCGACCGGCGGCGTGCCGATTGCCGGTGACATCTTCGACTCGAAGCTGTCGCGGGCGCGGCTGCCCAAGCACTTCGGCGAGGGCAGCACCTACCGCTCCGGCGGGCAGCGGCTGCCCGTGCCCAGCGCCTTTTACGAAGCCTTCGCCAACTGGCAGGAGATGCTGACGCTCCAGCGCCCCGACCTCTTCGGCGAGATCGAGCGCATCGAGCAGACCGCCCAGCGCCCGCAGCAAATTCGCGCCCTGCTCAACCTGATCTCCAGCAGCTACGGCTTGAAGATGTTCGACATCGTGGAGGGCGCGAAACGCCAGCTTTCGCAGACCGACCGCGCCGCGATCAAGCTGGAGGGCAAGGGCTTCAACGTCTACGAACCGGTCACCCGCCCCGAATTCGAGGCGATCATCGGTCCGGAAACCCGCGCTGATCGAGGACTACCTCGACAACCTGCTGCGCGAGGCGGGCATCCGCACCGACGACATCGACGTGGTGATCCGCACCGGCGGATCGTCGCAGATTCCCGCCTTCGTCCAGATGCTCGAAGCCCGCTTCGGGCACGAGCGCGTCCGCAGCGTCGATACCTTCAGCAGCGTGACCAGCGGCTTGGGCATCATCGCGCACGGCATCGAGCGCGGCGAGATCGACGCCAAGGTCTACCGCGCCCGCGACTTCCCGCCCGATGTACCGGCCCAGACCAGCGACACGCCCGCCGTCGATTTCGAGGTGCTCAAGAAGTTCGTCGCCTTCACCGAAGACCGGCGCGGCAGGCGAGTCGCTCGGCACGGTCGCGCTCAACGCCGACGGCACGGTGCGCGCCTCGCTCAAAGCGCCCGACGACGCCGGGATCGCCGCGCCGCGCATGATCGCCGCCCCCGCCGACGATGCCGCTGCTGCTGATGACCTCGGAGTACCGCTTCCTGCTCAAGACGATCGCCCAGCTTGCCACGCTCGACACGCTCGGCTTGACGCTCGCCGAAGCCGAAGGCTTCCACGCCGACGAGTTCGGCGCGGAGCACGTCACCGGGATCGCCCGCTGGAAAGCGATCACGCCCGACGCTCCGGCGGTGCTGATCAGCACGTCCGGTCACTTCAAGGTGTTCAAGGGCGAGGCGCTGATCAGCCGGGTCGAGCAGCCGGTCGGCTACACGACCGAGCGCATCAAGGGCGATCCGTTCACGCTGGTCAGCGGCAAGCAGATCGTCGCCTTCAGCGACAGCGGGCGCGCCGTGCGCGTCGCCGATCAGCGCTGCTGGAGCAAGCCGCCGACGGTCGCCTGATGCCGCGCCGACCGCCTGATCGCCGCCTTCGCCATCGACAGCAACGCCCTGTTCCTGCTCGCCGCGCGCCGACGGCACGATCACGACCTGCGCGCCAACAGCATCCCGCTCGCCGACCGACCTCAGCAACACCGGCGAGAAAGTTTTCGCCAAGCGCGATCTCTGCGCCGTCGCCCGCTGGCGGCTCGACGATCCGTTCTGGATCGTCACCAACCAGCGCGTCTTCGCACCACGAACCCGACGGCGCACCCGGCGACGGGCTGGCGCTCGACCAAAGGCGAAACCTCGCTCACCCTGATCACAACGTCTGATCGCCTTTGCGTTGACTTCGCACCCGCCGCCGTGCTATCCTGATCAGACTACTTTAGCTAAAGCTAATCGCTAACAGCTGATCAGTGATGGATTTGTCGTGCCCGGATGCACGGCAAGGGCTAAGCGAAACAATGCTTAGCTTGGGGGAAGTCCGGTGATGCGCTCGTAAGGAGCGTTAGTCCGGCGCTGACCCGCAGCGGTAGGGAGAATTGCTATCGCAATACTCCAAGCCCGAATACCCGCCATCACTTGAGCTTGCGTTTCGCCTTCGAGGAAAGAGGGGAACAAGCATGGCAGCAGTGACTCCGCTTGATCCCCGCCGCACGGCGGGTTTTTCATCTGACTCATACGCTGCAAACGCACGATCTGAGCATCGGCTATGCCGGGCGTACCGCCGCGCGTGATCGCGGCGCAGCTTGACCTCACGCTGCGCGCGGGCGAACTGGTCTGCCTGATCGGTCCCAACGGCGCGGGCAAATCGACGCTGATGCGGACGCTCGCCGGGATGCAGCCGCCGCTGCAGCGGGCAGCATCGCGCTGATGGGCGACGATCTCGCCAAGCTCCCCGCCCGCGAAGTCGCCCGCCGCCTGAGCGTCGTCCTGACCGAGCGGGTCAATCCCGGCTTGCTGACCGCCTACACGCTGGTCGCGCTCGGTCGCCATCCCTATACCGATTGGTCGGGACGCTTGACGCCAGCGGACGACGCCAGCGTGCGCGCCGCGATCGCGGCGGTCGGCGCGGCAGGCGTTGGCGGATCGGCAGGTCGGCGAACTCAGCGACGGCGAGCGCCAGAAGATCATGATCGCGCGGGCGCTGGCGCAGGAACCCGCCGTGCTGCTGCTCGACGAGCCGACCGCTTTTCTCGACCTGCCCCGCCGCGTCGAGATCATGCAGTTGCTGCGCCGCCTCGCCCGCGATCAGCGAGCGCGCGATTCTGCTCTCGACCCACGACCTCGACCTCGCGCTGCGCAGCGCCGACCGGATTTGGCTGCTGCCGGGCGACGGATCGCTGCAAGCGGGCGCGCCGGAAGACCTCGTGCTCAGCGGCGCGTTTGCCGACGCCTTCCGCGCCGAGGGCGTCGCCTTCGACCCGCAGACCGGGCGCTTTCCGCAGCAGCGACAGCGCGCAGAGGCGCGTCAGCCTGAGCGGCGATGGGCTGCCCGCCGTCTGGACGCGCCGCGCCCTCGAACGCGCCGGATTTCAGCGTCGGCGACGGCGACTCAGCGCATTCGCTCACGTCGACGTGCGTCGATCAGCGCTGGCGGTCACCATCGGCAGCGCCATCACAGACCTACGACTCGCTCGCCGATCTCGTCGAAGCGCTCAAAACCCCGTAAACACGGAAGGGGCACGGCGTGCCGTGCCCTTCTTTGCGTCTTTCCGATCTTTGCGCCTTTGCGTTGAATCTTTTTCTTGCTTTTCTTATCCTTCGCCGATCACCGCATCGACTTCGATTTCGACCAGATGCGCCGGATCGATCAACCGGCTGACTTCCACCAGCGTGCTGACCGGGCGCACCGCGTCGAAGACTTCCGCGTGCGCTTTGGCGACTTCCTCCCAGCGCGTGATGTCGGTGATGAACGTCCGCGTCCGCACCACGTCGGCGAAGCTCGCGCCCGCTTCGTTCAGCGCCCGCTCGATCTTCTTGAGCGCGTAAGCCGCCTGCGCGTAGACGTCGCCCACGCCGATCACGTTGCCGTCGGTCGTCGCTGGCGGTCGTCCCGGAGACGTAAACCAGATTGCCGACCCGCACCGCCCGCGAATAGCCGTAAGCGCGCTCCCAGATCGTCCCCGACGAGACATTTTGCCGCTCGCTCACGACTGCCCTCCACTTGAAAGCGGATCATGCCGCTGTTCGACTCGCCCGGTTCAAGCACGAAGACGCCGTTCCCGGCGACGCCCCGATCGTACAAATTGAAGCCGTCGTTGGCGTTGGTCTGCGGCTCGACGGCGAAGAACGGCTTGCCTTCCGGCGCGTACAACATCACCTGCTCGAACAGCGGATCAGCCAGCAGCGAGATCGCCACGTCGGGGTAGACGATGCGCGCCGCCAGCATCTGGCTCTGCCGTCGACGTGTACAATTCCTCGTAGTAGGCGCGTGCCCAGCGGTCGCAGCTGCGCGAAAATCCAGCTCCGGCGTCAGCGGCACCGGCGGCGCGGCCGCCATCAGCTTCGTCCAGCTCAAAGCGCTGGTCGCAGGGGATTTCGACCTGCACCGCGTTGGCGGCGTCGCGCACGAAATAGGGATGATGCCCGAAGCCCGCCGGGAACGCCTGCTTATCCGCGTTGGTGAGCGTCACGGCGACGTTGAAGTCGCAGTCCTCGAGTCGGAATTCCGCCCGCGCCGAAAAGTGGAACGGGAAATTGAGGTCTGCGATAATCCGCCGAGTCGAAGGTCATCACGACGCGCGTCGCCGAGGCTTTCTCCACCTGCCATGCCAGCTTGCGCGTCGCGCCGTGCGAAGCCGTGCCGTCGCCGGTGCTCGGCTGAAGCTGGTAATCGTGCCCGCGAAAGCGAAACTTCGCGTCCCGGATGCGGTTCGCCCACGGCAGCATCATGAAACTCGAGCACAGGCTGACGTTGTCGTAATCGCTCTCGGCTGTCGGGCGCAGCACGTCGCGCCACGTCGCGCCGGAACGGACGCGCCCAAAGGCGATCGACGCTCCCGTCTCCGGCAAAATCCCCACCTGCCAGTATTCATTTTCCAGCGTGTACAGCGTCATAGCGAACTCCCTTTGGCTCGACAAAACTCCGCAATCATAACGCGAATCTGCGCGTGAAAGTGCTACTCTTGACAACCTTACGAAATTCCTGTACTCTGACGGGTAGTTCGGCGAATGCTGTGAGCGAAAGTCACCTTCCCCGAACTTTCGTCAGGCGCTAGCAAGGATCAAACCGTGACCACCGACAGCCGCATCGCTTTCCCGTTAACCGGACTCCCCTGCGTCTGCCGCGTTTGCTTGTCATCGCTTAACTGACAACTGCATCTTTCGCGCCGCTCCGGGGTCTGTTCGCTCAGGCGGCGCTTTTGATTCCTGCCGCCTGCTTGTTCGGACTCGTCCAAGCTAAGACAGGAGCGTTGCAGTTGATGTCTGCTTATCTAACCATCAATCACATTTCCAAAAGCTACGGCTTTCATCTAATCCTGAGCGACGTTTCGCTGGTCGTCAACGCGGGCGAGCGCATCGGTCTGGTCGGCGCGAACGGCGTCGGCAAATCGACGCTGCTCAAGATCGTCACCGGCGAGATCGCGCCCGACAGCGGCGAGACGCTGCTCGCGCCGGATCGCAAGCTCGGCTATCTCGCCCAGATCATCGAGGGCTACGACGACCAGACGCTCGACGACGCTGATCGCCGCGTCGGTCGCCGATTTGCACGACCTCGAAGCGCGGATGCGCGCGCTTGAGCAGCAGCATGACCAGCGCCAGCGGCGACGATCTCGCCGCCGTCATGGACGAGTACGGCGAAGCCGCCGACCGTTTCGAGCGCTACGGCGGCTACGAGATCGACTACCGCGTCGATATGGTGCTGACCGGCTTGGGCGTCGCCGCCATCGCCGCGCGACCGTCTGTTCGGCACGCTCTGCGGCGGCGAGAAAGCGCGCGTCGGCTGGCGCTGCTGCTCTTGCAGTCGCCCGACGTGCTGCTGCTCGACGAGCCGACCAATCACCTCGACTTCGCCACCATGAACTGGCTGGAGGAGTATCTGCAAGGCTATCGCGGCGCGATCCTCGTCGTCTCGCACGACCGCGAGTTCCTGAACCGGCATCGCCACCGCGATCGTCGAGATCGACGAGCATACGCGGGCGGCGAAGCGCTACAGCGGCGACTACGACAGCTATCACCGCGCCAAAGCGCAGGAGCGGCTCACAATGGGTGCGCGACTACGCGCAGCAGCAGGAGGAAATCAAGGCGCTGCGGATCGCCATCAAGCAGACGGCGCACAGCAATTCCAACTACCGCGCCCACACCGACAACGACAAGTTCGTCGTCAACATCAAGCGCGCCACCCACGACGCGACCGTCTCCAAGCGCATCCACGTCGCCGAGGAGAAGCTCAAGCGCATCGAAGCCGACCCGATCCCGCAGCCGCCGGAGGAACTGCGCTTCGAGGCGACGTTCGATCCGCAGGCGCTCAAGGGACGGATGCCGATCATCGTCTCGCGCTTGAGCAAGCGCTACGGCGATCAAGACGGTGCTGGACGACGTGTCGTTCACGGTCGGGCAGCGCAGCCGGATCGTCTTGGTCGGCGTCAACGGCGCGGGCAAATCGACTCTGCTGCGCATCCTGACCGGCTGCGAAACGCCGGACGCGGGCGAGGTTTACGTCAATCCCGCCGTCAAGATCGGCTATCTCGATCAGGAAGGGCGCACGCTCGACCCCGACCTGACGGTGTTCGAAGCCTACCAGCAGGGTTTGGAGGGCAGCGAACAGGCGCTAAAATCAATCCTGCTGCAATCCGGCTTGTTCCGCTACGACGACCTCGACAAGCGCGTCGGCGTGCTCAGCGCCGGGCAGCAGCGCAAGCTGCAAATCGCCCGCTTGATCGCCGATCGGTCGAACCTGCTGATCCTCGACGAGCCGACCAACTACGTCAGCTTCGACGTGCTCGAAGAACTGGAAGCGGCGCTCAAGCTGTTTCCGGGTCCGGTGATCGCCGCGTCGCACGACCGCCGCTTCATTCAGCAGTTCGACGGCGAGGTCTGGGCGCTGGAAGGCGGGCGGCTGAACGTCGATGGCTATGTGAAGTACGTCGAGACGCAGGTGCAGCAGGCATAATGACATCGTAGGATGCGTAGGGGCTCGGATCGCGCTCAGCGCCGCTCGCTCCCTCTCACCGTCTGCATGGGAGCGTAGGGGCTAGAGATACACATGGATTTCACCGACAAGATCGTCCTCGTCACCGGCGCGTCGCGCGGCATCGGGCGCGAGGTCGCCCGCCAGTTCGCCGATATGGGCGCGCAGGTCGCCGTCCACTATCACAGCAACCGCGCCGCCGCCGAGCAAACGCTTGCCTCGCTCGCTGGCGACGGGCATCGCATCTATCAGGCGGACGTCGCCGACCCCGACGCCGTGCGCCGCTGGTCGACGCGGTCGCCGCCGAGATGGGCGGCATCGACATCCTGGTCAACAACGCCGGGATTTACACCGAACATCCCGATCCGCGCGGTCGATTACGCCGAATGGCAGTCGCAGTGGAGCGCGATCCTCGACACCAACCTGATCGGCGCGGCCAACGCGATCTTCTGCGCCGCGCCGCACATGATCGCGCGCGGCGGCGGGCACGTCGTCAACGTCTCGTCGCGCGGCGCGTTTCGCGGCGAGCCGCTCGCCCCGCCTACGGCGCGAGCAAGGCGGGCATGAACGCGATGGGGCAATCGCTGGCGGTGGCGCTCGCGCCGCACGACATCTCGGTCGTGACGGTCGCGCCCGGCTGGGTCGATACCGACATGGCGCAGGAGACGCTCGCCAGCCCGCAGGGCGACGTCCGTCCGCAATCAAAGCCCGCTCAAGCGCGTGGCGACGCCGGCGGACGTGGCGGCGGTGGTCGTCTTTTACGCCAGCGACGAAGCCTTCTTCTCGACCGGCGCGGTCGTCGACGTGAACGGCGCGTCCTATCTGCGCACCTGATTCGGAATCGTGCGCGTGGTGTCAGGACGGCACTAATCAACGAGCGTACTTCAAAATCACTACTGCCGATGCCGCGCAGCCGCCTAATTTGAACACCTGACACTCGAAACAGACGAGGTATGCTCCCCTCCCTGAATTCGGGGAGGGGTCGGGGGTGGGGTGCGTTTTTCTAGCCTCTTTTGGTCTTTCGCTGACCCTCTTTACAAGTTCTGAGAACTTATGCTATACTGCGAAACGTTGTTAGGCATACTCGATTTACAGGAGGCGTATATGTCCAATTTGGCTGCTGTGACCCTTGTCGAAACGGGTACGCCTGCGCTGTCTGCTTAACGAACCTCGCTAAGCACGTCAATCCAACAGGCGCACCCTTTCCTACGGTGATCACGCCTGTTGACCTCTCCTAACAGCTTTCCTGTCAGAAGGTCAACATGCATCGGTATTTCTGATCGGCATCTTGCCGCAAGCTACTCGTAGCCGTTGACTGTTTCGATTCTGACAATCTAAAGGAAATTTCCACCTTGAACGACTTCGATCAATACGAAGACTACGAAGCGCGGTTCGACCCGATGAACAGCGACCGCCAAGCGCGGCGGCAGCGCAAGCCGAAAGCGCATCATCAAGCGAAGAAGCAGCAGACAGCCGTCATCGAAGAAATCGCCGACGACACCGGCAACGAAGTCAGCTTCGAGACGACCTACAAGCCCGGTCGTTTCGAAGAAGGCTGGCTGCTCGAATCGCTGCGCCCGTTCTACGATCGCGGCTTGATCACCGACGTGCTGGCGCGCGTCAAGGGCGGCAAGGAAGCCAACGTCTACCGCTGCGCGGCGCAGCCCCGGAAACCGGGCTGGAGCTGGTCGCGGCGAAGGTCTATCGCCCGCGCATGTTCCGCAACCTGCGCAACGACAAGATGTACCGCGACGGGCGCGAACTGCTGACCGCCGACGGCAAGCACGGCAAGCCCGACGACCGCATGATCCGCG
Source organism: uncultured Chloroflexia bacterium (assembly GCA_963848465.1). Classification (GTDB taxonomy): domain Bacteria; phylum Chloroflexota; class Anaerolineae; order Aggregatilineales; family Phototrophicaceae; genus Flexifilum. The sequence goes on from CAWKDY010000030.1 coordinate 191,391, forward strand.
CGGTCGGCAAGAAGACCGGCCTTCGGTCAGCAGGTCGCGCATACCTCGTGGCTGATGTACGAATACACCTCGCTGGAGCGGCTGTACGAGGCCGGGCGCGCCGTCCCGCAGCCGATCTCCAGCGCCGAAAACGCGCTGCTGATGGGCTACTGCGGCGACGAGAATCTCGCCGCGCCCGCGCTCAGCGAGATCGCGCTCGACGCCGGACGAAGCGCAAGCCGCTGTTCGTCGAAGTGCTGCGCAACATCGAGATCATGCTGCAAAACGGCATGATTCACGGCGACCTGTCCGCCTACAACATCCTGTACTGGGAGGGCGAGATCACGCTGATCGACTTCCCGCAGGTGACGGACAGCCACATCAATTCGCAGGCGTACAAGATTTTGGAGCGCGACATCACGCGCGTCTGCGAATATTTCGCCGGTCAGGGCGTCCGCAGCGACCCCGACGCGATCATGTGGCAGCTGTGGAAGCGCTACGTCGAACTCGACGCCAAGATCCGAGCCGCCGACTTGTCCGCCCTGTTCGCTGACGACGACGATGAATGAAGCGCGCTGTAGGGGCGCACGGCGCTGCCGTGCGCCCTACCGCTAGTCGTCTTCGGTCAGGTCGGAATCGGGATCAACCTCAGCGTCGGCGGATGAGCGCCTCGTCTTCGGCTGCGGCGCGCGCGAGGATGTATTCGACTGGCGTATCGCCGGTGTTTTCGGTGCTGTGGATCATACCCGCCGGGATGTAGATGAAATCCCCGGCGGCGACATCGACCCAGTGCTCGTCGTTGGGTCCGAAGTACGCGCGCGCCCTGCCGGAGATCACGTAGACCGCCGTCTCGAACGGGTGATAATGCCGCGTCGATTTCGTCCCCGGCGGCACGATGCCAAACGCCATGCTCAGGTGCTGGCTGCCGCTGGTCGCGCCCGAAACGCCGAACTCGCGCATCAGCCCATGATCGGATTTGTTCACTGTTTCGTTGCCGTGAATGATGACAAAATCGTTTTCCGGTGAAGCGTTTTCCATTTTCCACCAATTTGCCTACTTTACAACTTTCAGACAATCCATTATCTTTATAATCATACATAATACTTTTTAAAATTGTACGGGAAAACAATGGCAAACCGAAGCCAAGAGGAGAACCTCAAATTATTACTCGATGCCTTCCGGCTCGCCGGAACGCGCGGCATGTCCATTGATCAAGCCAAAGAGCTTTTATTTGGAAAAGATCCCACAAGCCGGTTCGCGCACCAAAAAACTGCTGGAGCGGATGAAGTCCAAAGGCGTGATCCGCACCCAGATGGGCTTAGAAGGCATCGTCTTCGTGATCAACGCCGGGCAGTGATGGGCGAATGCAGGCGACCTGTACGTCGTCCCGACGCCGATTGGCAATCTGGAAGACATCACCCTGCGCGCGCTGCGCGTTCTGCACAGCGTCAGCTTGATTGCTGCCGAAGATACGCGCCATTCGCGCAAGCTGCTCAGTCATTTTAGCATCAAAACGCGGCTGACGAGTTATCACGAACATAACAAACAGTCCAAAACCGGCCGTTTTGCTCGACGCGCTGGCAACTGGCGACGTGGCGATCATCACCGATGCCGGGACGCCGGGCATTTCCGATCCCGGCTACGAGTTGATCGCCGGAGCGATTGACGCCGGCATCCGCGTGATCGCGCTGCCGGGCGCCAACGCCATCACCACCGCGCTGATCGCTTCCGGCTTGCCCAGCGACTCGTTCCGCTTCTACGGCTTCCCGCCGCGCAAAGCGGGCGAACTGCGCGCCTATCTCGCCGCGCGCGCCGACTTCCCCGAAACGCTGATCTTCTACGAAAGCCCCAACCGGCTGATCAAGACGCTCGACGCGCTGCGCGAAGTGTTCGGCGACCGTCAAGCGGTCGTCGGGCTGGAACTGACCAAGCTGTTCGAGGAGTTCGCGCGCGGCACGCTCAGCGAACTGATCGATCACTTCGCCGCGCGAGCCGATTCGCGGCGAGGTCACGCTGCTGGTGCACGGAAAGTAAAGATTGACGTAAAGGCGCAAAGAGTAAGATCATGCCCCTACCTTTGCGTCTTCGCGCCTTGCGAAACTCGTTTCGCCTTTGCGTCTTTGCGTTAAGTCTTTTCGTCACTAAAAACGCCAGTTCATTGGCAAAATCGAACCGCCGGATCGTCCAGCCCTGCCCCGCCGACCAGATCGTCGAACTGCGCCTGCGTAATTCGCGCGCATCCCCTTCGACGCCCCGCCGAGACTCCGCGCCGGATACGACACCAGCACGTGATCGGCATTGACGCCCGCCAGCAGGCGCGCCCCGACGCCCTTCTCGATCTGCTCCAAGCACGGGATCGCCTTGACGATCAGCGCCAGATCGACGTGCTGCTGGCGGGATCGTCCGCGTCACGTCCAGCGCCAGCGCCGAGCCGCTCACGCCGAGCAGCGGAAACGCTTGATTGAAGAAAGTCGGCTAAGTCGGTGTAGATGTCGCAGGCAGTATAGGTCGCCCCCTCCGCCAGCGGCATGAACGGGATCGCCAGCGGATTCAGCCCGCAGGCGACGTCCAGCACCGAACGCACCGGCGCGATCTCCGCCAGCGTCTCGCGGTAGAACTCGTCAAGGATCGGCAGCCGCTCGCGCGACGAGGCGTGCGTCTGCATCAGCGCGCGGCAGACTTCGCGGCGTTCGTCGGCGTCACTTGCCGCCGCTGCAGCCGATCCAGCCACGCGGCGTAATCCGGCGGCGCGCTCAGGTACGCGCCCGCCACCTGATGCAGCCGGTTCTTGGTCGCCTTGATCGCGTCTTTCGGCTTCGGGTGCTTGGCGAGTTCCTCCGCCGCGACCTGCGCTGACGAACTCCGGCGCGACCGTGCGGTACTTGCTGCTGCTCAAGACCGCCGCGACCACCGCGTCGAGGTCAGCCATGCCAGCCCGCAGCCGATCGATCAACTGGTTCATGAAGCGCAGGTTGTGGATCGTCGCCAGCCGCATGTAGAGCGAGTCGCCGACGTGATAGAGGTGCTGCAAGTACGCCAGCGAGTAGCCGGAGCAGGCGGCGCAGTCGCAGTAACGGCGAAATCGGGCGCGTCTCGCGGATGTGCTTCTTGTCCTCGATGTAGACGTACTCGAACCACTTGCCGCTGAAATCGCTGCGTCGCCGGATCGCTCTTGAAGCGATAAATCCGCCCCTTGCGCGCGTCGCGGGTCGGCAGCGCGCTGTCGAAGATGTCGTAGCCCAGCCGCGTGCAGTCGACCACGCTCTGCGGATGCCCGACGCCGAGCGCGTGGATCGGGTACTGCGGCGGGATCAGTTCGCGCAGGTAGGCGAAGATGTCGGTCAGCAGATGCCCCTCGCCGTCGAGCGGATAGCCGCCGTAGCCATAGCCGTCGAAGCCGATTTCGAGCAGCGCCTCGGCGCACTGCCGGCGCAGCGTCGAGATCGCCGCCGCCCTGCACCACCGCCGAACAGCAGCGGACGATCGCCGCGTCGACTTTCTTCTGCGCCATCAGGTGATCGAACTCGTCGCGGCAGCGCTTCGCCCACTTGATCGTCCGCCGCACCGAATCGACCTGCGCTTCGGGCGTGTCATCGACGTGGGTGCAGTCGTCGAAGCAGAAGACGATGTCGCCGCCGTAGCTCACCTGTAAGCTGGATGCTCTTTTCCGGCGTGAGGTTGTATTTCGAGCCGTCCTCGGCGCGGTAGACCATGCCCTTCTCGCTCAGGCTGCCCGATTTCGGGATTCTGCCGCACCAGCGAGTAGACCTGAAAGCCGCCCGAATCGGTCACAATCGGGCGCTGCCAGTTGGTGAAGCCGTGCAGCCCGCCGTGCTCCTTGATCACGCGACGAGCCGGGGTGCTGCATCAGGTGAAAGGTGCTCATGACCAAGCCGGTCACGCCGCAGCCTTCGAGATCGGCGCTGTCGGTGGCGCGGACGACGCCGCGCGTCGCGTCGGGCAGAAAGACCGGGAAGTCGAGCGTCCCGTGCGCGAATTGGAGTGAGCGAGTTCGTTTCGGTGATTGTCATCGGCATCCAATCAAAAAGAGCGTGATTGCTCACGCTCATTGTAGCGATCATCCCGCCCAAACCATAGGGGCAGCCAAACTCTCTCTACGCGCGTTTCCTGGTCGTATGGGCAGGTTTGCAAACCTGCCCCTACCTCCACTATCTGATCTATACCCGCGTGATGCGGATCGTATGGGTCGTCCCGTTCGGTCGTGTGGGTATAGATCAAAAGCTGCGCCTCGCGGTCGTAGTGATACGTCCCGTCGGAGACTTCGACCGCGCGCGCTGCCGTCAGTATTGATATTCGGGCACGAAAATCTCGGTCGGCGCGTTGACCGCCGGATCGTGGCTGAACTCGAACTCGAAGGTCTGCGTCGCCAAGTCGAACCGCATCCGCAGCGGCTCGCCCGCGACGCGCTGAGCGTAGGGGCGCACAATCGCTTCCAACGCCCGCCCGCCGGAGTTGATGTCGTCCGGGTTGGCGCGCTGGTCGCGGCTGTAGATCGACAAGTCTTCGTCGTTCCACAGGTCGCCGCGCTCGTTGTTGTTGTCCGCCGTGTAATTCCAGATCGTGCAGTTGAGCAGATTGGCGTCCATCGCGTCGAAATACAGGTCGAGCGCGCGGACGTGCATCGAGAAATCGCCGTCGGTATAGGCTTGCTTGTGGTCGAGGTCGAACGGCAGCCCGAACTCGCCGATCAGCGTCGGCACGCCGCCCATCTGCTCGACCGACTGCGCCTTGACCGCCCCGACCGCGTTGACGAACGACTGCGCCACCGCTTCCTCGCCGATCACGAACTGCCCCGACACGAAGTCGATGGTGCGATCCGGCTCGAAGTGCTTGCTCATCAGCGTGATGCCGTCGTACCAGTGCCCGGCGTTGACGATCTGCGGCGGATCAGCTTTCGTCCACGTCAGCGAGTTGCCGCCCGGCTCGGCTTCGATGAAGACCAGCGCGTCGGGGTGAACCGAGCGAATTTCGCGGGCAAAGCGAGCGATGAACGGCTTGAGATAGTCGCGCGCGAAATTAGGCGTCGTGCCCGTTCAACGTCGCTGAAGTGATGCGGGCGCAGCAGACGGGCTGCGCCGCCCTCGTTCGTCCAAACGCCGTTCTGCTGCCAGACGTCGGCGTAACCGTCGCGCCACAGGTTCAGGTGATCCGGGTTGACGGTCACCTGCTCGACCGGCTGAAAGCCACCCATCTCGTAGACCGGCGCGCTCAGGCTGTGACCGGCTGCCGCCTGCATCGCCTCGAACGGCGTCAGCGTGACGCCGACGCGCGCGAAATCGTTCTCCAGCGGCGCGCCCAGATCGGGATAGCCGATCCAGCGGGCGACCGGTTCGTTCAGGCTGTCGTAGCCGACCACGTTCGGCAGGTCGTGGACGCGCTCCGCCACCCGCTTGATGCTCTCGATGTAGTGGCTTTGCAGATATTCCTGCACCGGCACGCCGTCGATCTTGGTCTTGGGCGCGAAGTCGTTGCCGCCGAAGAACAGCGCGAACATGGTCGCCGCGCCGAACTTGCTGTAATTCGAGAACCACGTCATCTGCGGCAGCGGATCGCCATGTTCCTGATGCGACGAGCGCCGCGCCGGTCGCGGTAGAGCTTGGTCAAATCCATGCCGACCGCTTCCAGCGTCCAACCGGGCGCGCCGTCGCCGCCCGTCCAGCGGCTCCACACGTCCTGATGCGGATCGATGAACAGCTCAATGCCCGTGCTCGCCCGCCTTCTTGATCACCGCGCGCACGTAATCGAGATAGGCTTCGTCGTATTCGCCGGGACCGGCGTGCTCGACCGCTTCCCACGTCACCAGAAAGCGCAGGAAGGTCAGCCCCCACGATTTCAAGCGGCGCAGATGCTCGTCCGCCTCGTTGAGCGGGAAAGGTCGCCCGACGAACGAGACGCTCCGGTGTTCGAAAAAGTCATCGCCGCAGTAGGTTGCGCCATCGGGCAGCGCGGGGACTTTGCTGCTCCCGCCGAGATTCGCGCCCCGCAAAATGCGAGTGCGTCCATCGTGGTCTTTCAGCCAAATACCATCCGCATACATGAATTTTTCCAATGCAGTTTGATTAAACGTTGTTTATTCGCGCGCGACAATCTTAACGAATACCACTCCCTTTGCCGAAAAACGAGGCGGATGCTCATGCCCAAGACCTGATCAATCGCCCGGACTGTGGGCGCCAACAGGCCGGTTTTTACAGCGGCTGCCTGCGACAACCCCCAGCATCATCGGGATCACCGGCATTCCTTCCGGCTGGATGAAGCGACCGCCGGGGAGCTTCGCGCATGTCCGGCGAAGCGCTTGAAGCCGTTGTCGTAGGGATACTCGCGCAGCGTCCGCAGGATCAGCCCGCCGTCAATCAGCGCCATGACGATGTCGCTCACGCCCCAGCAGAATTCGTGCGACGGGTGGGGGTTCTCGAAATCGACGACGCCCGCTTCCCAGCCCGACGGCGTGAGCGTCGCGTTGGACAGCGCGACGTAATCGCCGACGCCGCCGAAATCCAGCCGCGTGCCGCCCATGTAATCGTAGGTCAGCTTCCAGCCTTCTTCGAGCGCCGAGAACATCGGATGGAAGTCCAGCGCGACCAGCCGACCACCCGGCTTGAGGACCCGCGCAATCCCCCGCCCCCACTGCTTCAAGTCGGACAGCCAGATCAGCGCGCCATAGGAGGTGAACACGAGATCGAAGCGGTCCTCGGTCGCGTCGAGGTAGTCAAAAATGTCGCTGCGAATAAACGTCGCCGGGATGCCGCTGTCGGCGCTCAACTGCCTGCGCGAACGCAATCGCCGTGTCGCTGATGTCCACGCCGGTGACCAGTCGCGCCCAAGCGCGCGAGGCTCAGCGTATCCTGCCCGGCGTTGCATTGCAGATGCAGCAGCGTCTTGCCAGACAAGATCGCCCAGCAGTTCGATCTCGTCGGGATAGAGCGTGCTGCCGCCGTCGCGAAAAAACGCCGCCTGATCGCGCTTATGGCTGTTGTGCGCCTCGGTCGCCAGATTCCACGATACGCGATTGTCTTCATGCAAATCTTAGGGAGACATCCAATTCAACCTTTCAAGAAAGCCCGCACCATTTCATTATGGCGCTGCGGCTGCTCGGCGTGAACCGTATGCCCTGCCCCGGCGACAATTTCCAGCTGCGCCTTCGGAATCAGGCTCTGCATTTCGCGGTTGATGGCGCTGAACTTGGCGTCGTGCTCGCCCGCGATCAGCAGCACCGGCATCGTCAGTTCGCCCAGCCGATCCCACAGCGACGGCTGAGCGCCCGTGCCCATCCCGCGCAAGCTGTTCGCCAGCCCGGTCGGATTGTTGCGCAAGCGCTGATCGTGCAGGCGCTGGCGCAGTTCCGGCGACTGCGTGGCAAACAGCGGCATATTCGTCCAGTAGTCGGCAAACGGCGCGATCCCGTCGCGCTCGATCCGCTCCGCCAGCGCTTGCGTCGCTGGCGATCCGCGCCTGCCGCTCAGCAGCGGTGCGCAGCCCCGGCGACGCGCTTTCGAGGACCAGCCGCGCGATACGCTGCGGGATAGGTCAGCGCGGTATACAGCGCCAGCCGCCCGCCCATCGAGTAGCCGAGCAGATTGACGCGCTCCAGACCGAGCGCGTCGCCAGATCGCGATCAGATCGCGCGACGCGGACTCGATCGCATAGCGCGCCGGATCGGACGGGGACGTGGTTTGCCCGTGCCCCAGCAGATCGAGCGTGACTACGCGAAAATCAGGCGCGAAAGCGCGTCAGCCTGCTCCGCCCAATTCGCGCCGCTGCCGGTGAATCCGTGCAGCAGCACCAGCGGCTCGCCCGCGCCGTGCGTTTCGACGTGATAGTTGACATCGTTGATGAGCATAGCGATAAGCCTATGTAGCGGTGCAGCGATTTAGTCTATGTGCCCCTAACTCTCTCAACAGCTTCTCTTTGCACCTTGCGCGCCGCTGCACTTTGCCGGATGCGGTCTGCGGCAGTTCGTCGACGAACACGACCGTGCGCGGCTGTTTGTAGCCCGCCAGGCGCTCCCGGCTGTAGGCGATCAAGTCGGCTGCGCTGACCGTCGCGCCCGCCCGCAGCGCCACCATCGCCGCGACCCGCTGCCCCCATTCGGCATCCGGCACGCCGACGACGCAGGCATCCTCGACCGCCGGATGACTCCGCAGCACCGCTTCGACCTCCGACGGATAGACGTTCTCGCCGCCGCTGACGATCAGGTCGCTGCGCCGCTGGACGATCCACAGGTCGCCGTCGGCATCCAGATAGCCGATGTCGCCGGTGTGCAAACGTTCCGTTCGTCACCGGTTGACCGAGATAGCCGCTTCATCACCGTCGCGCCGCTGACGACGACCTCGCCGTATTCGCCCGCTGGCAGATCGTGTCCGTCGCTCATCGACGATGCGCACGGTCGTGCCGTTCAACGGCTTGCCGACCGTGCCCGGTTTCGCCCGCACCTGATCCGGCGTGGCAGTCGCCACCTGCGAGGCGCACTCGGTCAAGCCGTAGGTCAGCGCGATGGGCAGATCGCGCTCGATGCAGCGCTGCACCAGTTCGGGCGTCGCCGCCGCCCCGCCGAGCAGGATCAGCCGCAGCGACTTCGGCGGCTCGAAGCCGGCTTCCAACATCCGGTAAAGCTGCGTCGGCACCAGCGAAACGATCGTCGCCTGCGAAGTCGTGCAGCGCCTTGCATGATCGCTTCGGTGCTGGTCGATTCCGGGCAGGACGACCGCCGAGCCGTAGATCGCCGAGCGAAAGAGAATCGACAGCCCGCCGACGTGATAGAACGGCAGCGGGCACAGCCAGCGATCATCCGGCGACGCGCCCAGCCGTTCCGCTGAGGCTAACGCGCTGGCGTACAGATTGCCGAAGGTGATCTGCGCGCCTTTGGGCTTGCCGGTCGTGCCGGACGTGAAGACGATGCTCTGCACCGCGTCGAGGTCGAGCGGCGCGAGCTGAAACGGAATCGGGGTCGACGCGCTGCCAGATCTGGCGTAATCGGTCAGGCGACCTGATCACGCAGCTTCGCGCCGTACCCAGCTGCGCAATCAGCTGCGATCGCTTGCTCCGCCGACGCGTCAGCCGCAGATTGAGCGGCACAATCACCGCGCCGAGCCGCGCCAGCCGCGTGGATCAGGCAGACGATAATCGAAGCCATTCGGCAGCAGCGCCGCGATCTTGTCGCCCGCCGTTCACGCCGAGCGCCGCCAAGCGCCCGCACCAGATCATTCGACCAGCGTCGTCAAGCTGGCGATACGTCCACGCCTGATCGCCCGCGATCAGCGCGAGCGCATCCGGCGCGCGCCGCCGCCGCTGCTAACCAATCGCGCATAACCTCACCCCCTGCCCCTCTCCACGCTGTGGAGAGGGGGAAATCAGTGACGTCTATCGACAAGTTACGGCTGGCGCGGGAACTTGCCGAAGTCCGGCGCGCGCTTCTCGTTGAAGGCGTCGCGCCCTTCCTTGCCCTCGTCGGTCATGTAGTAGAGCATGGTCGCGTCGCCCGCCAGCACCTGCAAGCCGGTCTGCCCGTCGAGGTCGGCGTTCAGGCCCGCCTTCAGGAAGCGGATCGCAATCGGGCTTTTGCTGAGGATTTCGCTCGCCCACTGCACGCCTTCCGCCTCAAGCTGATCGACCGGGACGACGGTGTTGACCAGCCCCATGTCGAGCGCCTGCTGCGCGTTGTACTGGCGGCACAGATACCAGATTTCGCGCGCCTTCTTCTGCCCGACAATCGACGCCAGAGTAGCTCGCGCCGTAGCCGCCGTCGAAGCTGCCGACTTTCGGACCCGTCTGCCCGAAGATGGCGTTGTCGGCGGCAATCGTCAGGTCGCAGATCACGTGCAGGACGTGCCCGCCGCCAATGGCGTAGCCCGCCACCAGCGCGATCACCGGCTTGGGCATGGTGCGGATGATGCGCTGAAGCTCCAGCACGTTCAGCCGCGCCACGCCGTGATCGTCCACGTAGCCGCCGTCGCCGCGCACCTTCTGGTCGCCGCCCGCGCAGAAGGCGTATTTGCCATCTTTGGCGGGACCGTTGCCGGTCAGCAGCACCACGCCGATTTCCGGGTCAGTCCACGCCAGCTTGAAGGCTTCGATCATCTCGTCGATGGTCTTGGGGCGAAAGGCGTTGCGCACTTCAGGACGGTTGAAGGCGATCCGCGCCATGCCGTCGGCTTTGTCGATAGGTGATGTCCTCGTAGTGCTTTGACCTGCTGCCAGTCTGTCATTTGCTCTCCCTTTCGTCTTTGCGTCTTTACGCTTTGCGTCTTTGCGTTAAGTTTTTCTTTTACCGCTTGGATGACCTCCCGCCGCCGCTGTTCGTCGTGCTGGATGTCCGTCCGCACTTCGATGATGCGCGGCATGCCGCTGCCGATGCTCTCGCCGAGCAGCCGCCGGAACTCGGCGCGGTTGTCCGTGCTGACGAAATCCAGCCCATACAGCCGCGCCGCGTGCTCGAACTGCAAGCCGTGCGGCATGATGAACAGATCGGTGAACGGCGGATCGAACTGGCTGATCGGCAGGCGGTTGAAGATGCCGCCGCCGTTGTTGTTCATCAGCACAATCGTGACGTTGCTGAGGTCGAGGTTCTTGACCGCGAACAAGCCGTTCATGTCGTGGTAGAAGGTGACGTCGCCGATCAGCAGCACCAGCGGATCGTCCGTCTGCGACGCGATGCCGAGCGCCGTCGAGGTGTTGCCGTCGATGCCGCTCGCGCCGCGATTGCCGAAGACGTGGATATTCTTGGCCGACGGCTTGCCGAACTGATCGACGTGGCGGATCGGCAGGCTGTTGCCCGCGAACAGGTGCGCGCCGTCGGGCAGCGCTTCGATCAGGTCGTAGACGAACGCGCCGTCGAAGTCGTCGCCGGAGTTGATCGCCTGCTCGGTCGCTTCCCACGTCGTCGGCTTCGAGCGCGCGCCACTGCTCCAGCCATGCCGAAGTCGGAGCGATACCTGCAGTCGCTGTAGCAGCGCGGCGACAAATTCCGAGCGGATCCGCTTGAATGAATTCGGTCGTCCGATGCAGATCGTCCGCCCACACGCCGCTTTCGCTGACCTGAATGTAATGCTCCGGCTGCGCGCGATCCAGATACTCGTTCAGCCATTTCGAAGTCGGCACTTGCCCGAAGCGAATCACCACATCCGGCGATTCGAGCGACGTGCCGTTGAGAAATGTTTCGTAGCCGCCGATCACAGCCGTATCGACTTGATCTGCTCGCCAAAACGCACGTCCGGCAAGCGGATCAGCAAGAATGGGATAGCCGCTGATCTGCGAGAGCAGCGCGATCGCGTCGGCGAAATCGCCGCGCGGACAATGCGGACCGCAGACAATCAGCCCCTTCTCGTAGCGTCTGCAGAACCGCTTCGAAGCGATCTCCACTGCGCGCTCAGGCGGCAGCGATCAGCTTCGTTGCGAAATGACGTGAACGGTCGCTCATCCTCGCGCGGCGGGAAATCGGTCACGTCGCCCGCGACCTCGATCGGTTCCAGCGGCTTGCGGAACGGCATATTGAGATGCACGACGCCCTTGCGCAGCCCGTTGGCGGTCGCGTAGGCGCGGGCGGCGGTCGTCCGCAGGTAGCGGATCAGCAGCGGATCGGGGTCGGCTTCCGGCAGCGCCATGTCCACCGACCAGAGCGCATAACCGCCGTACAGCTTGACCTGATCGATCGTCTGGTTCGCGCCGCTGTCGCGCAGTTCCGGCGGGCGGTCGCCCGTCAGGATGATCAGCGGCACCTGCGACTCGTGCGCTTCGATCACCGCCGGGAAGAAGTTCGCCAGCGCCGTCCCCGACGTGCAGACCAGCGCCACCGGCTGATCGGTCTTGAGGGCGATGCCCAGCGCGAAGAAGGCGGCGCTGCGCTCGTCCAGGTGCGGATAGACCTTGATGCCGGGATGCTGGGCGAAGGCGACCGTCAGCGGCGTCGAGCGCGAACCGGGCGCGATGCAGACCGCTCTCAGTCCGCTGCGCGCCAGTTCATCGACGACGATGCTCGCCCAGAGCAAATTACGATTGGGCGCGGACATCAGCTCGCATGCTTCACTCCTAACGCATCCAGCATCGGCTTGAACTTGAGCGCCGTCTCGTCCCATTCCTTCTGCGGCATCGAAGTCGGCGACGATGCCCGCGCCCGGCGTACAGCCAGACCCGCTCCTTCTGGCTGATGGCCGAGCGGATGGCCACCGCGAACGCGCCGTCCAGATTGTCGTCAATCCAGCCGACCGGCGAGGCGTACCAGCCGCGCGGGACGGGTTCGACCGCGGCTGATGTAGTCGAGCGCCAGCGCCTGCGGCACGCCGCCCATCGCCGGGGTGGGATGCAGCGCCTCGACCAGCGGCAGCACGCCCGATCTTGCGCTTGAGCGTCCCGCGCACCGGCGTGTACAAGTGCTGGATGTTGCTCAGCCGCAGCACTTCCGGCGCGTCGGCGATGTCGAGCGCGTCGGTCAGCGGCGCGAGCCGCTCGCGCAGCGCGTCGGCGACGAAAGCGTGTTCGTGCGCGATTCTTGGGGTCGTCCAGCAGTTCTTGCGCCAGCGCGTCGTCCTCGGCGGGAGTCGCGCCGCGCTGGATCGACCCCGCCAGCGCCATCGTCTCGATCTGCCGCCCTTCGACCCTGACCAGCAGTTCCGGCGTCGCGCCGTAGAAGGCGAGATGCGGGACTCGGCTCGAACAGGAACAGGTAGCAGTCCCGGCGTAGTGATCGCGCAGGATAGTCGAGCGCGTCGTCCACGTCGACCCGCTCGGCGAAGCGCAGCTCGCACACCCGCGACAGCACGACTTTTTGCAGTTCGCCCGCCTTCATGCGCGCGGTCGCGTCGGTGATGATCGTCCGCCCACGCCTCGAACGACAGCGGGTAGTTGATTTCGCGTCAGTTCATTGGCGTGTAGGGGCGCAGGCGCGCTGCGCCCCTACGAGCGCTTCATAACGGGCTTCAGCGCCCCGCGCAGCGATTTCGTCGGCGTCGAAGTCTTCGTCTTCGCCGACCTGCACGTTGATCGTCAGCCACGTCTCGCCGTCCGACCTGCGTCAGTTGGTAATGCGGCAGCACGAAATAGGCCGGCGCGAAGGCTGCCCACGTATTCTCGGTGATGAAGTCGCTGCGGAAGGAGAAGCCGCCGAACAAGCGCGGGCGCGCGGCGGCAGTCATCGTCGTTGAGCAGCACCACGTCGCGGAACAGGTCGCGCGCCTTGCTGCGGATGGTCTGGAAGCGGTCTTCGCCCCACGCCGTGAGCTCCGCCGCGATGCCGAAGCCCGCGTAGACCGTCATCGTCGTGCTGCCAGTAGAAGCGCTCCGTGTCCCTGCGCCTGCCGCAAGAAACTGCGCCGGGTCGATGCCGGGGCAGCGCTGGCTGTAGCTGACCAAGCGCGTGATCTCCATCGCTACGCCTCGGCGTCGCGACTAGCCGACGCTCTTGAGCAGCAGCGGCAGCAGCGCCGACAGGATGCGCTCGGAGTCCGGTTCGCCGGTGTAGACCCAGCGGATCACGATGCCGTAGATCGCGCCCATCCACGCATAGGACACCACGTCGGTATCGACCGGGGCGATGTCGCCGACCGCAATCGACTTCGTCCAGGTACTGCTTGATCAGCCCGGCGAAGCGGTCGTTGACCTCGATGCGCTTCTTCTCGAACACGCTGCCCAAGCCGACCGCCTGCACCAGCAGGATTTTGGCGGGGCGGCGGTAGCGCCCGAAGGTTTCAAGGCAGGCTTGCAGCGCCGCCTTGCACCTGCATGATGCCCTGCGCTTCCTGCTCGACCGCTTCGATCACTTTGCCGTTCCAGCAGGTCGGCGAACTGGTCGACCAGCGCCAGAAACAGCCGCTCCTTGTTGGGAAAATGGAAGTAGATCGAGCCTTTCGACGTGTCCGACGCTTCGACGATCTCGTCCATGCGCGTGTCGTGATAGCCCTTGTTCGAGAAGATGTTCAGCGCGGCGTCAAGGATGCGGTCGCGCGTGTCTTCGCTTTTGCTCATTGGCTTGCTCCATAAAATAGACCGACTGGTCAGTCTGAAATATAGCATGAATTTGCGCGGCTGAAAAGAGAATTCTCGACCAAACGCTCATCAGCGCCTTTTTGTGAGACCTAAGGCGGGCGTTATAATACGTTTAATCTTGCACAACGAAGGAGAAGCATGTATGGTTGTGGACATCCATCCCGATGCGCTCGCCTCGCCTGCTCAACGGCGATCACGGCGCGCCCTATCGATATTCTGGGACCGCAGCCCGCCGATGATGGCAGGTGTCGATCCGCGCCTTTCAGCCGGCATGCGAATCGCTCGACGGTGGTCGACGACGCGACCGGCGAGCGCGACGAGATGAACACGCGCTGCGCGACGAAGGTTTGTTCGAGGTCGACGTACCCGGCAGCGCCGTCCGAACTGCAGCTATCACTACGAGGGGCGCACGCTACAACGGCGGCGACGTCTCCTTTCACGACCCCTACGCCTTCCCGCTGCAAATCACCGACTACGACATTTACCTGTTCCGGCAGGGACGCCTGCTGCAAAGCTACGACAAGTTCGGCGCGCACGTCTGCGAAATCGACGGCGTCAAGGGCGTGCGCTTCGCGGTCTGGGCGCCCAACGCCTACCGCGTCAGCGTGATCGGCGACTTCAACAACTGGGACAGCCGCGTCCACCCGATGCAGGTGCACGGCGACAGCGGCATCTGGGAGTTGTTCATCCCCGACGTGCAGCCGGGCGCGATTTACCGCTACGCGATTCGCTCGCACAACATGGGCTATCGCGCCGAGAAAAGCGATCCCTATGGCTTCCTGTTCGAGATGCGCCCGAAGAACGCCTCGATTGTCTACGACATCGACCAGTACACGTGGGGCGATGCCGGCATGGCTGGACGCCCGCGCCCAGCAGCGACCCGCTCAAGCAGCCCGTGGTCGATCTACGAGGTGCATCTCGGCTCGTGGCAGCGCGACGAGAACGGCAACTGGCTGAACTACCGCGAACTGGCGCACAAGCTGGTCGATTACGCCAAAGAGATGGGCTACACCCACCTCGAACTGATGCCGATCACCGAGTATCCCGCCGATGGATCGTGGGGCTATCAGGTGACGGGCTACTTCGCGCCGACCAGCCGCTACGGCAACGCCGCGACGACTTCATGTACTTCGTCGATCACTGCCACCAGAACGGCATCGGCGTGATTCTCGACTGGGTTCCGGCGCATTTCGCCAGAGACGGCTACGCCCTCAACTACTTCGACGGCACGCACCTCTATTCCCACGCCGACCCGCGCCAGGGCGAGCACCCCGATTGGGGCACCTATATTTTCAACTACGGGCGCAACGAAGTGCGCAACTTCCTGCTGTCCAGCGCCCTGTTCTGGCTGCGCGACTATCACATCGACGGGCTGCGGGTCGATGCCGTCTCGTCGATGCTCTACCTCGACTTCTCGCGCGAGCCGGGTCAGTGGATTCCCAATCACTACGGCGGGCGCGAAAACCTGGAAGCGATCGCCTTCCTGCGCGAATTCAACACGCTCGTCCACCGCGAAGCGCCCGGCGCGGTCACGATTGCCGAGGAATCGACCTCGTGGCCGATGGTCTCGCGCCCGACC
>CAWKDY010000031.1:0-219139 GCA_963848465.1 uncultured Chloroflexia bacterium
CATCTACGTTCCGCGCGAACTCTCTGACCGGAGCAACGACGGCGATTCGAGAGCTGGCTTTCTCTACCACGGTTCAGAGAATCCGTGGCCATCGGGCACGGAGCAAGAGCTTTCAAAACTGCCCGAGGACTGGATCGAGGACACTAACCAAGGTCCGCGGGTCAAGTCGGCGAGGAGGAAAAACCTGCCGCGTCCCATCATGGTGGGCACCGATGGCAAAGAAACCTTGGGCGGCCACGCCGGCCATTTCGTGGAGAGTCCATTCCGGTTCTGCCTTAATTGCCGAGTAGCCTATGACTTCCGTACGACCTCGGATTTCGGCAAGCTGACGTCCCTCGGGACCGAGGGACGGAGCACCGCGACCACCATTCTCAGCCTCGCGACCATCCGTCATCTTCGGAAGGAGCAGACGCTCGATCCCCGTGCGCGCAAGTTGCTCAGTTTTACCGACAACCGCCAGGACGCGTCGCTGCAGGCTGGCCACTTTAACGATTTTGTTGAGATCGGCCTTCTCCGCTCGGCTCTGTTAAAGGCGTGCTCGGCGAACTCCGGCGGCCTCAGCCATGAGGTCTTCACTCAGAAAGTCTTTGATGCACTCGCTCTCCCGTTCGCGAGCTACTCCAAGGAACCTGATCTGAAGTTCCAGGCGAAGCTTCAGACCGAAAGAGCCTTTCGCGACGTCATCGGATACCGCCTGTATCACGACCTTCGCCGCGGCTGGCGCGTGACGTCTCCGAACCTGGAGCAGTGCGGCCTCTTGGAGATCAACTACCTCTCGCTGGACGAACTTGCGAACGACAATCCGTCCTGGCAGAGCCTCCATCCGGCGCTTGCCGGCGCAACGCCGGAGACCCGACTCAACGTGGCGAAGACGCTTCTGGACTTCATGCGCCGCGAACTGGCTGTTCAGGTGGATTATCTCGACGCGGCCAAACAGGAGACCATCCAGCAGCAGAGCAGTCAGCGGCTCATCACGCCATGGGCCTTGACGAAAACGAAGTCCTGGAACACGCCGCGACCCTTTACCCCCGATCTGCTCGCCAAGGCGATTTCGGCGGTGATGTGTTTGTCACCGCTCGAAGTGGCTTCGGCCTCTACCTCCGGCGCACCGGTACTTTCCCGGAGTATCACGACCGGCTGACAACCACGGAAGCGAATGAGATCATTCGTCAACTCCTCGATACTCTTCGCCTGGCGGGCCTGGTGGAGATCGTCGATGAAGCGAGGAGCCCCGACGAGGTTCACGGCTACCGCCTTCCTGCATCGGCCATTCTTTGGATGGAGGGAGCAGGCACAAAGCCCTTCCGCGACCCCATTCGCGTGCCCGGCGAATCGGAAGTCGGCGGGCGGACGAATCCCTTCTTCGTGAACTTCTACCGGTCGTTGGCGTCCGAGCTGGCAGGTTTTGAGGCCAGAGAGCACACCGCGCAGGTCCCTTATGAGGATCGCCTCATCCGCGAAGACAGGTTCCGGAAAGCGGAACTGCCTGTTCTTTATTGCTCTCCCACCATGGAGCTTGGCGTGGACATCGCCGAGCTGAACGTCGTGAACATGCGGAACATCCCGCCCACTCCCGCCAACTACGCCCAGCGCAGCGGCCGAGCGGGCCGCAGCGGCCAGCCGGCTCTGGTCTTCTCGTATTGCACGACAGGCAGCCCACACGACCAGTATTTCTTCAAGCGGCCGGATCGCATGGTTTCCGGCGAGGTCACCCCGCCGCGGCTCGACCTGGCCAACGAAGACCTCGTGCGCGCGCATCTCCATGCCATCTGGCTCGCGGAAGCCGAATCTGAGCCTGGGCAGTTCGCTTCGCGATCTACTTGATGTCGCAGGGAATGACCCGACTCTGGCCACAATCGCTTCGGTGCTCGATACGCTGCGCCGTCCCCAGCCACGCCTGGCGGCGCAAGTTCGAGCGAAGCGCATTCTTGCCACTTTCGAGAACGATCTCAAGGACGCCGACTGGTACACGCCGCAGTGGGCGGAAGAGGTGTTCAAGCAGATCGAACTCAACTTCGAGGCGGCATGCGAGCGCTGGCGCAATCTCTGCAAGGCGGCGCTGGCCCAACAGAAGATTCAGAACGCCATCATTATGGATATGTCGCGCACGGCGGACGAACGCCGTCAGGCCGAGCGGCTTCGGCGGGAAGCAGAATCGCAATACAAACTGCTGACCGAGACGAAGAACGTCGTCCAATCCGATTTCTACAGCTATCGTTATTTCGCCAGTGAAGGCTTCCTGCCTGGGTACAACTTCCCGCGCCTGCCGCTGTCAGCGTACATTCCAGGCCGGCGCACTCAGCAGAGAGATGAGTTCCTTTCGCGGCCTCGGTTCCTTGCCATCACGGAATTCGGTCCGCGCGCCGTGATCTACCACGAAGGGTCTCGCTACCTCATCAACAAAGCGATTCTGCCGCTTGGCCAGGATGGACCGGTCTTCGGTCAACTCAAGCGGTGCACGGCGTGCGGCTACCTGCATCCGATCACCAGCCCGCCCGGGCCGGATCTTTGCGAGAACTGCGAAACCAGTCTCGATACGCTACTCACGCCCATGATGCGCTTGCAGAACGTCTCCACTCGCCGTAAGGACAAGATCAATTCGGACGAGGAAGAGCGCCTCCGTTTGGGCTATGAAACCCAGAGCGGCTTTCGTTATGCGGTTTACCGGGGCGTTAAGTCGCACCAGACTGCCCTGGTACGTAGCGAATCCACGATTTCCGGTCAGTTGAACTACGGACACGCGGCGACACTTTGGCGGATCAATCTGGGGTGGACACGGCGCGCGGACAAAAACCAGTGCGGGTTCGTCCTCGATATCGAACGAGGCTACTGGCAACGAAACGACCTGATGCCGGATGACGACGACGTGGATCAACTCACTCGCCGTGTCGAGCGCGTCATCCCTTATGTGGAGGATCGCCGCAACAGCCTGATCTTTGAGCCCAAGACCACCCAATCGGTGGAAGTCATCACTTCGCTCGCCTACGCGTTGAAAAACTCCATCCTGGTCACCTATCAGCTGGAAGACGACGAGGTAGCCTGTGAATTGCTGCCAAATGGGAAGGAGCCACGCTATATCCTGCTTTATGAGGCGGCCGAGGGCGGCGCCGGCGTCCTCCGCCGTTTGCTGAAGGATCCGCAGGCTTTCCCGCTTAGTGGCTCGTGAAGCGCTGCGCATCTGTCACTTCAATCCGGATACCGGCGAAGATGAAGGCCACGCCGCGGTGTCTCCGAGATCTGCGAGGCGGCCTGCTATGACTGCCTGCTCAGCTACTCGAACCAGCCTGTCACCGCCTTCTGGACCGCAAGGCAATTCGGGAAATCCTCCTGGACTTCCATCGGTCTTCAGTCTCAATCGCGCCCGCCGCAACGCCACGCTCCGAACACCTCATCCAGTTGCAGCGGCTTTGCGGTTCGAAGCTTGAAGAGGCCTGGCTCGCCTTCCTGGAAGACCATGACTTTCATTTGCCCTCCGGGGCCCAGCAGTTCCTGCAAGTCTGCCAGACCCGCCCCGATTTCTTCTACGAACAGCACAATGCTGCCATCTACGTGGACGGCCCACCGCACGAGTACCCGGAGAGGAAAATCCGGGATGCCGCCCAGAATGAATGCATGGACGATCGCGGCTATGTCGTCATCCGATTCAACCACAAGGACGACTGGGTGACCACCTGAAGAAGTATCCGAACATCTTCGGGAGCGGAAAATGACCTTTGCTGTCGGGTCTTTGGTCAGGGCCCGGGGCCGCGAGTGGGTCGTCCTGCCGCAATCCGAGCCAGACTTCTGATGCTTCGCCCGCTGGGGGGCAGCGAGGAAGAGGTAACCGGGATTTACGTACCCCTTGAGCCGGTGGAGCACGCCCGCTTCGATCTGCCGGACCCCGCCCGCCTGGGCGACTTTCGATCGTGCCGCCTGCTCCGTGATGCCCTAAGGCTGGGCTTCCGGTCAAGTGCTGGCCCCTTTCGCTCGTTCGCTCATCTCGCAATCGAGCCACGGCCGTACCAACTAGTGCCATTATTGATGGCTCTGAAGCTCGACCCAATCCGCATCTTGATCGCCGACGACGTGGGTATCGGCAAGACGGTCGAAGCTGCGCTGATTGCCCGAGAACTGCTGGATCGCGGCGAAGTGACACGCCTCGCGGTTCTCTGCCCGCCTCAATTGGCCGAGCAATGGCAGCGAGAGCTTCGCGACAAGTTCAACATCGACGCGGAACTGGTCCTTCCTGGCACGGCAACCAGGCTGGAGCGTGGCCTTCCACTGGGAGAATCCCTGTTTGAGCACCATCCCTTCGTCATCGTTTCCCTTGACTTCATCAAATCCGACCGGCGCCGCGATGAGTTTCTGCGGACATGCCCGGAACTAGTGATTGTCGATGAGGCCCACACATGTGCGTGGAGCGGCGAGGGGCGTTCCAATCGGCATCAGCGCCACCAGCTTGTTTCCGGCCTCACCGCTGACCCCAGCCGTCACGTCATCCTGGTCACAGCCACCCCCCACAGCGGCAATGAAGATGCATTCCGATCCTTGCTGACCTTGCTGAACCCTGACTTCGCAGCGTTGCCCGCCGACCTCACCGGACCTGCCAACGAAGCCCACCGCCGCCGGCTCGCTGCCCAGTTCGTTCAGCGGCGCCGCGCCGACATTCGGCATTTTCTCCAGGCGGACACACCCTTTCCTGACCGTGAAGAGAAGGAGCAAACCTACCGCCTTACGGACGAATACCGAAAGCTCTTCGATCGTGTCCTGGAATATGCCCGCGAAGTGGTGACCGAATCCAACGGACACCGGCAGCGCGTCCAGTGGTGGTCTGTGCTGGCACTACTCCGTGCCCTTGCCTCAAGCCCCGCAGCCGCGGCAGCCACGCTCCGCACCCGCGCCGCCACGCTTGACACCGAGACCACCGAAGAGGCCGACGCGCTCGGCGGCGCGCCGTCCTCGATCTGACCGACGACGAATCGGCGGAAGGTATTGACCTCGCCCCTGGTAGCGATGCCGAAGTAGAAGGCGACGACAAGGCGCGCCACCGCCGCCGTCTGCAGGAAATGGCGCGTATCGCCGACGGCCTCAAGGGCGAACTGGATGCGAAGCTTGCCGGAGCGATCAGCATCGTCTCCTCGCTTCTAAAGGACGGTTACCAGCCGATTGTCTTCTGCCGCTTCATCCAGACCGCCGAGTACGTTGCCACCGCTCTTCGTTCCAGCAACAAGATCCCGCGTGGTACCGAGGTCGTCTGTGTTACCGGAGAACTCGCTCCGGCCGAACGCGAAGACCGCATCGGCGCCCTCGCCGAATTCCCGCGACGCGTACTAGTGGCAACCGATTGCCTCAGCGAAGGCATCAATCTGCAGCATGCCTTCGACGCCATCGTTCATTACGACCTGTCCTGGAACCCCACCCGTCATGAGCAGCGGGAAGGGCGCGTAGACCGTTATGCCCAGCCGAGCCCGAAGGTCCGGGTGGTCACCTTCTACGGAGAGGATACCGGAGTGGACCGCATCATCCTTCGCGTCCTCCTCAGAAAGCACAAAACCATTCGCAGTTCGCTTGGAATTTCAGTACCGGTCCCAGCGAGGGCCGAGGAACTCGTTGAAGCCATCTTCGAAGATGTTCTGCTCCGCAAGCGCCCCAAGGACAACCGCCAAATGCTGTTGGAATTCGCCAGCGGTGAAGCCGAACCGGCCGACAGCCCAACCCGGAAAGTGCAGGACGAGTGGCAGAACGCGGCCGAGCGTGAGGCCCGCTCGCGCACGATGTTCGCCCAGGAGACGATTAAGTTCGGCGAGGTGGCGCAGGAGGTGGACGCGGTCCGGACCGCCATCGGCTCCGGAGTTGACGTCGCCTCTTTCTGCCGGGCTGCACTTCGGCATCACAAGGCGTCCATTACCGACGTTGGGTCGGGCATCCGGGCGCGCATCGAGGTTGGCCTCCAGGATGTTCCACGTGCAGTTCGCGACTCGCTGCCGATTCCCGGCAGCGGTACGAACTTCACCGCACGTTTCGAGCTGCCGGTCCAGCCCGGCGAGATTTATCTACATCGCACGCACCCGCTGACGGAAGCCCTCGCCACAGGACTTCTGGATTCTTCGCTGGACAGTACGACTGTCACAGGCGCGGCGCGCTGCGGAGTCGTTCGCACCAAGGCAGTCGATCGCCGTACCACCCTGCTGCTGGTGCGGCTGCGCTATCACATCGAAACCGAAATCAAATCGGGACCCCGCGGAAAATCCCTCGGAAAAGAGAGGACGGAGGTTCGGCAGCTTCTCGCCGAGGATAGCCAGGTACTGGCCTTCGCCGGATCTCCGCAGAACTCGGAATGGCTAAGTAAGGAACAGGCAGAAGCTCTGCTCGAAGCCATACCCGACGCGAACATTGCCCCCGAACTCCAGCGCGATGCTCTGCAGCGCATACTCGATGGCGTTCCCGCACTTATGCCGCACCTTGAATCGGCCGCACGGAGTCGAGCTGCCGAACTACTCGAGGCCCACCGGCGAGTCCGGTCGGCTGCCCGTTTACGCGGCGTCAGTCAACGAGTGGAGCCGCAGTTGCCACCGGACATTCTGGGCATCTACGTCTTTCTGCCTGTCCCGGCCGCCGAGGGCCAGGCATGAGCGCCCGGACACTGGCAGCCTTCTCCACCATCCGCACGGAAGGGGCGATGCTGCCATCCGACATTCTCGTTCGCGTGGCTTCGGGTGATAAGAGCCTCGGCGGAGTGGAAGAGTCGTCCTATCATCTGGCTCCGGGAGAGAAGATCGGCGAAGCGACCAATCGAGCATGGAACCGCCTGCAGGCCGCGTGGGCCAACTCTCAGTCCGCCCGCGAGAAACTGGCGGGAAGCGATACCGGCACGACTCTCACCCGTGAGCGCTGGCTCCTGCCCATGTTCCAGTTGCTCGACTACGGGCGCCTTCAGGCAGCCAAGGCAGAGGAAATCGGCGGCAAGTCGTACGCAATCAGCCACGCCTGGCAACAGACCCCCATTCATCTTGTCGGCTGCAACCTGGATCTCGACCGGCGCATTCAAACAGCTGCGGGCGCAAGAACGCCACCACGTTCTCCCCCGCGGAGACTCTCGTGCACGTCTCGGGATACTCGCTGAACAGCGGCGGCGTCTTGCTGGACATCACCGACCAGGGCGTCGGGATGGGCGCGGAGGAGATGGCGCACGCCAACTGGCGGCTGGACAACCCCCCCGTCGTGGACGTCGCGGTGTCCCGGCGGATGGGCCTGTTCGTCGTCGCCCGGCTGGCCGCCCGGCACGGGATCGTCCGCCTCCGGCCCGCGTCCAAAGGCGGCCTGACCGCCCTGGTGTGGCCTCCCAACGAGGTGATCACGCGGCAGGGTTCCCCATCGGAAGATCACCCGCTGGGGGACTCCGGCCCGGCCCCGGCCGCCTGGATGGAGACGGGACTGGCCGCCGGGGAGGACGACCGTCCGACGGCCTCCATCCCAGCCGCGAGGGCACGCCCGCTGCGGCCCGCGCCGGATCAGTTCGGCAACGGCGACGCGGCGGCAGAGACCGTCACCGGCGCGAACGGAAGCACGACGTTCCCGCCGGCATCAGCGAACGGCACCGGCGCCGCGACGGCCTCCCCGGGGAGAGCCAGCCCGGGGACCGGCCCGCGGGCATCTGGCCCAGAGGCCGGCCCGGGGACGCCCAGCCCGGGGACGGCCAGCCCCGGGACGGCCAGCCCCGGGACGGCCAGCCCCGGGACGGCCAGCCCCGGGACGGCCAGCCCGGGCGCCGGGGCTCCTGGTGGCCCGGCCGCCCATCACGTGGTCCTCCCGCCCGCAGGAAGCGCCGGCCCGGAGAACCGCCTGCCCATCTTTGAAGCGGTGGAGTCCGACTGGTTCCGGCGCGGCGGCCACCCCGTCGGCCGCCCGGCGCCGGAACCGGACGCGGACAAGGCCGGCTGGTCAACCCCCGCGGACGCAGGATGGCAGGCGGCGGAGGCAGTGCGGGCACAGGTCTTCGCGGATACCACGCAGGCCGGGCTGCCCAAGCGGGTGCCCAAGGCGAACTTGGTGCCCGGTGGCGCGGGCTCACCGGCGGCGGCCGAGCCGCCAGCAGCAGGCCGCTCCGCGTCGCAGACCAGGCAGCGCCTGTCCAGCTACCAGCAGGGAATCAGGAAAGCGCGTGCGGCCGCCCCCGGGGACGAGACAGACATCAGCGACGAGGCCGGCCGTGCCTCTAACGCGGTGCCGTCCCCCGGCGGGCGCAATCATCCAGCTGGCCTTCCCGGGCCAGGCAGAGAAGAGGGGAATCGTGAGCCCGCTGACGTCGCCGGTCCAGGACCTGAACTGGCTCATCACCGATTTCGCGGACCGGGTGCCTTCGGTGGCCCACGCCATCGTGGTCTCGGCAGATGGCCTGCCGCTCGCCTTCTCGGACGGGTTCCCGCAGGACCGGGCGGACCGCTCGCCGCCGTGACCTCGGGCCTGACCAGCCTCACCCAGGGAGCGGCCCGGGTGTTCGAAGGCGGGCCGGTGACCGAGACGATCGTCGAGATGCGGCGGGGCGTGCTGCTCGTCATGGCGATCAGCGACGGGTCGAGCCTGGCCGTGCTCGCGGCCGGTGAGTGCGACATGGGCCTGGTGGCCTACGAGATGGCATTGCTGGTAGAGAGGGTGGGACGCGCCCTCACGCCCGAGCCGCGCAGCGCTCTGCGCCCCCGGTACGGCAGCTGACTCCCGAAGGGATTCATGCCCCGAGTCTCACCTGCGCGGAAGGCTACCCAGTGGATCACGTAAGCGCCCAGCCCCTCCCGGCTGATCCAGCGAACACGGCCATGACGTCCGTGAAGATCGTCATCGCCGGCGGTTTCGGGGTGGGGAAGACCACCTTCGTGGGATCGGTCTCCGAGATCACGCCGCTGACCACCGAAGCGGCGATGACCGCGGCCAGCGGGGACGTGGACGACTTGTCCGCCTCCGGAGAAGACGACCACCACGGTGGCGATGGACTTCGGCCGGGCGACCCTGGACGCCGGGCTGGTCTTCTACCTGTTCGGCACGCCCGGCCAGCAGCGCTTCTGGTTCATGTGGGATGACCTCATCGAAGGGGCCATCGGTGCCGTGGTGCTGGCCGACAGCCGCGCCTGGACGACCGCTTCCCGGCCGTCGATTACTTCGAGGCGGCGATCTGCCGTTCGTGGTCGGCGTCAACGGTTTCCATGGCGAATTCCCGCACACGGTCACCGACGTCCAGGAAGCCCTGTCGGTGAATCAGCGGGTGCCCGTCATCCAGTGTGACGCGCGCCAGCGCACATCGGCCAAGACGACCCTGCTGACCCTCGTGGAGCACGCTCAGCACTCGGTACTTCTCTATTTCGTCTTCGGCAGACTTTCGGTCACGGCACGGATCACGGTGTCGGGCGAGATACCTTCCGCCATGCCCTCGAAGTTGAGCAGAATCCGGTGGCGCAGCGCGGGCGCGGCGACCGCCTCGATGTCCTCGAAGGCGACGTTGAAACGCCCTTCGAGCAGCGCGTGAATCTTGCCGCCGAGGATCAGTGCTTGCGCGCCGCGCGGACTGGCGCCGTAGCGGACGTACTGCTTGACGATCTCCGGCGCGCTGGCGTCGTCGGGGTGCGTCGCTACGATCAGCCGCGCGACGAACTCGCTAACGTGGCGGGCAATCGGCGTGTTGAGCGCCAGCTTGCCCAGCGCGATCACCTGCTTGCCGTCGGCGACCTTGCTGGCGCTGGGCGTGTCCGCCCCGGTCGTGCGATCCATGATGGTGATCAATTCGTCCACCGTCGGGTAGAGCACGTTGATCTTGAACATGAAGCGGTCAAGCTGGGCTTCGGGCAGCGGATAGGTGCCTTCCATCTCCAGCGGATTTTGGGTCGCCAGCACGAAGAAGGGCGCTTCCAGCGGATAACTGCGGTTGGCGATGGTGACGGTCTTCTCCTGCATCGCTTCGAGCATGGCGGACTGGGTTTTGGGCGTCGCGCGGTTGATCTCGTCGGCGAGCACGAGGTTGGCGAAAATCGGTCCCGGCTGGAAGCGGCGAACCTTCGTCCGTCCGTCCTCCGAGTCTTCGAGCACGTCGGTGCCGGTGATGTCGGCGGGCTGCATGTCCGGCGTGAACTGGATGCGCGAGAATTTCAGGTCGAGCGCGTCCGCCATCGTGCGGATCAGCATGGTTTTGCCCAAGCCGGGGACGCCTTCGAGCAGGGCGTGCCGCTCAGCAAGGATGCAGATCAAGACGCTGCGGACGACCTCGTGCTGCCCGACGATCACGTTGCGGACTTCGCGCTCGATGGCTTGCACGGTTTCGCTGAATTGTTCCAAACTGGCTGCGGGGGCTTGCGTCATAAGAACCTCTTTACTGGTAGCGGTCTATATCAATTACATCTGAACAGGTGTTTTGGCTCAATATTGCCCGACGAATTCTTGATTGGTGGCGATTAGCATTGGCGCCTCGTCGGGTAATCCGCTGACATCGTAGAGTTGGATTTCACCGGCAAAAGTTGAAACCGCGAGTTGTTTTCCATCCGGCGTCCATGCGACTGAGCCGAAACCATCGTTCGGTGGTGGCATGGTAATCGTCTGAACGCGACGCCCGGTTACACTATCCCAGATAGAAAGGAAGTTGCTATCGCGATCCTGCCAGTTTTGGGTGATGATCCAGCGATCATCAGGACTCCACTTACCCTCACTGACATTGCTCATGAATTCAAAATCCCAAGCAGTTGAAGAAACCAAGCTCGCACTCTCGACATCGTAGGTGAATATGTGTGAGCGTGTATAAACGTACAATTGTAACTCATCGGTTGACCAATGAGGTGTATAAGCAAGCTCACGAACATCCACTGGCAGGTCTAGCGTTTGTTGTATCGCGCCTCTGAAAAGATCGATAACAGAAACGGATTTAGTGACTTGCTCGTTAATCCCTGATTCTTTGATCCATTCAAGATTTGTAATGGCGAACCGGAAATGCTGATGTGCTACTGCGCCAGAGGATTGTCCCGCACTTTCCAACGGTGACGGCATTTGGAGACGAAGCTGCCACGTTTGTGTATCCCATACATTGAATTGTTCACCATCAGTCGCGCGTTCTCGTACGACGAGCAGCGATCCGTCGGCGTTCCAGAAAACCGGCTCGTCGAGATAACCCTCAATGCGATATGACCTGAGCGTAGTTTCTACACGCTGCAAATCGGCATCCCAGATGATGACCGTCTGATCGATACACGGCTCGGTGGCGTTGCATGTGTACACTTTTCGAAAATTATCTGTCAAAACTGCGATTTGGCTTAAATCGGGTTTCCAGACTGCGGAATAGTATGCGCCGGCTCCATCAATAGTTTGAGCGGTGCGAAGCTGCAAATTTTCCGAAAATACAGCAACTTGTCGCCCAACTCCTGCCAACATCGAGCCGTCAGGACTCCACGACAGGCTGATCCACACCGGCATACCTGCTTGCACAGGATCAACCGGCACGCGAACGGCAAAGACGAGGATTGCAAGGATTACCGCGTATTGAAACAGCTTTTGCCTGATTGCTAACCGCCTTTCTCCGCCCTCAGTCCTAATTTCCCGGTTCCAGCGATGTGAAGTAGTCGCGGACGACGTCGCGCAAGCCGAGCGGGACGTAATCGCTGTCGAGTGCACGGTTGGCGGCGTTGGCGTAGTCGCTGAAAACCTGATTGTAAGGTACCGTCACCTGCCCGTTCGGGTTCTCGGCGAAGTTGCCTTCCTGAAGCGGCGCGTTAGGGTCGGCGGGAAGCTGGATGTTATTGTCAGGGTTGGCGTCGCCGCCAATGCGGCGCGGCACGTTGACCGGCTCGAACGGACGCTCGCCGGTGCCATCGGGATTGTTGTTGGCGTCGGCTTGGCTTTGTTCCGACGGCGTGCCGGGGCTGTCGCTACCCGCACCGCCGGGGGTATCGCCCGCGCCGGATGCGGCATTGGGCGACTGCTGCGACTGCTGATCGCCGCTTTGCTGGGCGTCGCCGGAGCCGTTCTGGATCGACTGCATCGACTGTGCTTGCTGATTCTGCTGATCGCCCGCCTGCTGCCCCTGCTGCCCGGTCTGCGGCTGGCTCTGCGCCGACTGGCTTTGCTGCGGTTGACCGGCTTGCGACTGCCCCTCCGGGTTGGTTTGGCTGGGCTGGCTCGCCTGATTTTGCTGCGCTTGCTTGACCTGCTCGGCGGACTGCTCGGCTTGATCGGCAGCCGCTTGCAGCGACTGGGATTGCGCCTGCTGCTGCTGAGTCTCCTGAGCCTGCCGCTGCATTTCCTGCTGCGCCTGCTGGAGATTTTGCTGGGCGTCCTGCGCGCTCTGCGGGTCACCGTTCTGGGTTTGCCCCTGCTGCGGATCGCCCTGCTGAGCATCACCTGACTGGAGATTCTGCGCCGCTTGGCTCAACTGCTGCGCCGCTTGCGGATTGGTGTCGGCGAGCGATTGCGCCGCGTTCTGCAAGGCTTCCTGCGCCGCTTGGCGCTCGGCGTCGGTCATGGTCGGCGCGTTTTGGGCGATCTGGTCGAGACTCTGACCGATTTGTTCCATGCTGGCGGCGGCGGATTGCGGCTGGTTCTGGTTGGCTCCGGTCGGCTGCTGACCTGCCTGTCGCAGCGCGTTCGCCGCCTGTTGGAGCGCGGCTTGATTAGCGCTCGCCTGCTGGTTGAAGTCGTTGGCGCGGTCTTGGAGCGATGACTGCACGTCGGAGAGGGCGGCGAAGGCTTCTTCGGGGGTGACGTTGGGCTGTTCGAGCGTGTCGGTCGCCTGACGCAGCGCTTCGAGCAGCGCCTGCCGCTCGGCGTCGCTGAGACCGGGATCGGCGGCGGTGTCTTCGGTCAGGTTACGCAGCGTCTCCGCCGCGTCGGTGATGGCGATCTGCTGCGCCGATGCCGCTGCGAGTGCCGCCGTCTGCGGGTTGGGCAGCACCAGCAGCAGCGCCAAGAGCAGCAGCAGCGCCAGTACGGTCAGCCAGTCATTGCGGCGTAGCGTCAGCGGCAGGTGATCGCCGACGCGCACCGCGCTGGCGCGGGCGTGGGCGTCTTCAAGCTGGCGCTGCGCCAGTTCGTCGTTGGTGTGGATCGCCCCCGCGCTGATTTCCAGCGCCGTCGAGACCCGCTCGTTCAAGTGAAACTCCACGTCGAAGCGGCGCGCCGAGGTCAGCGGCGTGCGCCGCCAGAGCCAGACCGCGATCAGCATGGCGACGACGCCCAAGCCCGCGCCGACCGCCGCGATCAGCGCGATCTGCTCCGGCAGCAGCAGCGGGCGCAGCCGGGCGAGGACGGCGATCACGCTGCCGATCACCAGCCCCGGCAGGATGCTGCGCGGCAGCCACAAGAGCGACTGCCGCAGCCGCAGCCGTTGATCCCACTGCTTCACCGTGCGGGTGAGGGCGAGATAATGTTCCTGATACAAGGTTTGAGTTGCCATCAAAGCCTCTCATCTTCGCGCTTCAACCGGGCGATCACCGCTTCGACTTGTTCCTCCGTCGCCACCACGAACAGCTTTTGCTGCTGCTGCCCCATGTAGACGCGCCCCAAAATATCGACCACGCTCTTGATGATGACGTTCCTGGTCAGGGCGATACCGCCGCCCCAGTTCGGCGGGCGCATCCCGGCAATGTTGCGGAGCTGCCACAAGATGCCGAGCGGGATGTCGCCGGACGCGCGCAGGTCGCTGAGCACGTAGACCGGGTGATCGACACTTCGCACCAGCATGATGGTTTGCAAGTTCGCCAAGCGAAAATCGTCAAGACTCCACGCTCCCACAAATCGCATTCGCACGAGAGTTTGCTGTTCGTCATCCCAGCTTACGGTGATACCCATCGGTAACAGCCTCGTCGAATGCGGCAAGAGTTTCAAACCAAGAACTGATTCAAGCTTTTGTGTTCCTCACAAAACCTCACCCCCGACCCCGTCTCCATGTCATGGAGACGGAAAGAAGAACAGGGCAACAGAGTTATTTTAGGTGCGATGATCCATAAAATTGACAGACAAGAATAAAGCTTAAATCACCATTTCGTCTGATCATATAGCATAAATGTGAATTGCCTAAATCGAGCGTTCCTTGGTGCGCTGGATGGTCAGAACGATGATCACGGCGGAGACTGCTAGATAAACGATGGTGAAACTGATCCAGGGCGAGACCAGCGGAATGGTGCTGCCGTCGCTGCGGAGCGTGTAGGCGTAGAAGCCCACCACCCGCTGATCGACCAGCAGGCTCTGGCTCGACAGCCCGGCGGCGACCGGATTGATGCTGACCAGCAGCAGGTCGATATAGTTGGTGATCGATTCCAGCAGCGGCGAGATCGGCGCGCCCGACCGCACGATCAGCAGGTCGTTGATCAGGTTGAAGACGGTCGTCAGGATGATCGGCGCGATGAACATGGCGGCGAGGATCACGCCGTAGGCGCGGACGTTGGCGACCAGCGTGCGTTCCATCAGCGCCGAGAAGTAAATGCCGACCGTGCCCAGCGCGACCGCCGTCACCAGCAGGATGACGAACGCCAGCACCAGTTCCAGTTCGGTCACGCCGCCGAACAGGAAGGCGATACTCTCCAGCGGAATGCCGGACAGCAGCAGCAGCAGAATGTAGCCGAGCGCCGATTCGAGCTTGCCGATCACGAACGAGGGGGTGGTCAGCAGCGTTGTTTGCAGCAGATCGTAGGTCTGGCGCTCGCGCTCGCCGGTGATCGCGCCGGAGGTGAAGGCGGGGGCGATGAAGATGATCAGCAGCAGTTCGATGCCGACGACGCCGAGAAAGAGCACGCGCCCGATCTCGCCCGCCGCCGCCGATCCGCTGCCGCGCGCCGCCGCACCGTAGATCAGATAGAGCACCAGCGTGAAGCCGCTCATCAGCCCCAAGTAGACGGTCATGACGGCGAAGGCGCGCATGCCGCGCATCCTACCGCGCAGTTCCTTGAGCATCACCGGGTTGACGCGGAACGCCGGTAAATCCGCGCGCAGGACCGACGCCGCCCACAGCGCGAAGCCAATCGTCACCAGCGCGGGGGTGAAGCCGATCAGGACAAGCGCGGCGACGATTGCCGATCACCAGCAGGACGAGCGCGGGCAGCGTCCAGATTTCGCGGGCGACGACGCCGACCATCACCACCAGCAGCAGGCTGAGGTTGAGCAGCGCCAGCAGAATGACGATTGCTAACGCGAAATCGCCGGTTCCGGCGTAGCGCAGCAGCAGCACGCCGCGCAGTGTCTCGAAGAGGTTGGGGATGACGCGGGTCGCGGCGATCACGCCGAGCAGCAGCACCACCCCGGCGATCCCGGCGTTGACGAACGCGCCGCGCTGAAGGATGCCCCCGGCGCGGCTGAGCAGCCGCTCGCGCGGGGAAGTCTCAAGGTCTAGCGCGAGGGGTTGGGTCATGGATGAAAGCTACTCCAACGGGCGTAAGGACTCGCAGGTTCAATTGCGCGTAACCGGGGGGTTATGAGACGATCCCTTTCGTGACGCGCATGAACATCGCCTCAAGGTCTTTGGTCTCCTCGGTGAAGCCGAGCAGCGCGATCTGCGCGTTGACGATGCGCGCGTTGAGGTCGGCAACGGCGTCGTCGTCGCCGGTGAAGTCGATGCGCACGCGGCTGTGTCCGCTCTTGGGTTCGAGGTCGGTCACGCCGACCACGCCCGCGAGCGGGCTGAGCAGCGTCTTGATCGGCTCGACCGCCGCCGGGTCGCGCAGGGTGATGATGATCTCGCGGTGGGGCTGGAGCTGGGCGCGCATGTCGTCCATGCTGCCCTGCGCGATCATCTGCCCGGCTTCGATGATGCCGATGTGGGTACAGATTTCGCTGACGTCGGCGAGGATGTGAGTCGAGAAGAAGATCGTCTTGCCCATTTTGGCGAGTTCGACCAGCAGCTCGCGGATTTCAACGCGGGCGCGCGGATCCAGCCCGGAGGCGGGTTCGTCGAGGATCAGCACCGCCGGGTCGTGCGCCAGCGTGCGCGCCAGCGAGAGCCGCTGCTTCATGCCCCGGCTGAGCTTGTCGACCATGTCGTCGCGGCGGTGGGCGAGATCGACCAGTTGCAGCAGGTCGGCGATCAAGCGGCGGCGCTCGGTTTCGGCGATATCGTAGCAGGCGGCGAAAAAGTCGAGATACTCCCAGACGCGCATGTCGTCGTAGACGCCGAACTCGTCCGGCATGTAGCCGATGGCGCGGCGAACGGCGCGCGGCTCCTCGGTCACGGAATGCCCGCCCACCCACGCCTGCCCACTGGTCGGGCGGGTGAGCGTCGTCAAGACGCGCATGGTCGTCGTTTTGCCCGCGCCGTTGGGACCGACGAAGCCGTAGATCGACCCGGCGGGGACTGCCAGCGACAGCCCATCGACCGCCGTAAATTTGCCGAATCGTTTCACTAAATCGCGCGTCTCGATAATCAAATCAGCCATTATGCGTACCTATTTAGCCACCCTCTAGATAGTATATTCCCGAACACCTGCTTAAGTTCATGCGCCGGTATCTGCGTCGAATATTTGGAGATATTCGTATACGGTTGTCACGAGTTGATCAGGACTCGCTAATTTTCTTTTCTCGACCGTATCCTTTGTCCACACGCTGAACTCGCGGACTGCGCCCGGTCGCTCACAATAGACGTAGATAATTCCTGATTCAGGAAAAGGCTTAAGGATCAAAATGCCGTGTGAGAGATCGGGGTGCAGTACATCTTCGCTGAATTCCTGACGCAAGATTTCGATGTTTTCGAGCGTTCCTCGGAAGGCATCGAAAAACATGGGACGCCGCCGGGTCATTTCCAAATAGACCCGGCTGCGGGCTGCTAGTTCATCCCAAGTTGGTTGGGTCATTATCCACCTCTAGAACGTCCCGGTCTGCGCGACCGCAAGCTGACCGATGCGCAGGTAATTGCCGATGGTGTCGGCGACGATGCGCACCTGTACCGCGTTCTGTGGTCCCAAGAAACGCGCCGGGTCGGTGACGGTCACGCGCCCATTGTGCAGCGGCAGCACTTCGTAATCCTGCGTCGCCCAGTTGTAAAGCTGGATCGTCAGGCTGACCCCGCCCGCGCTGACGTTGTCGGCGGAGACGGTCAAACCGTTCACCTGACCGAGCACGGCGGCGGGCAGCGGCGTGAAGCGATAGGTGATTTCCTCACCCGACTGGATTTGCAGGTTGGTCGGGGGGACGACGCTGTCGCCGTCGTAGCTGACCAGCGTCCACGTAAATTGATCGGGCGCGATCACGACGCTGCCGACCGGCGGCGCGTGATCGGTGGCGAGTTGGACCAGATAAAGCGTCGTGTTCTGGGCGTTCCAGTCTGCGCCAGTGACGTCGGTCGCCAGCGGCAATTCGTCCGTCCAGCCCGCGAGATAGATGCGGTCGCCCCGCCCTGCCGCGCCGTAGTAGTCTTCGATCAACGCGGTCAGGAAGTACTGGCGGCGGTGATCGACCTGCGCTTGGTAGTCGGTTTGGGTGGTCAAGCGGGCGATGTTGCTGCTGAAATGATCAGTATTGAGGATATCGACCACGCTCTGCTTGGCGCTGTTGCTGCTGCGGAAAGTCAGAAATCCGCTGAAGGTCAGTGGCGAGCGCAGGGCGGGCGCGGGCGGGTTTTCGCCGGAAAGCGTCAAGTCGAAGCTGCGCACCGCGCCGGGCGCGAGCGGCTGATCAAGCTGGAGCGCCACCCCGCGCGCGAGGATCACCGGATCGGTCAGGGTGAGGCTGCTGTCGTTGCGCACCGAGCCGCGCACGATCTGCTGCCCGGCGATGGTGCTGTCGAAGGCAAGCGAGGCGCTGCCGCTGATGGCGGGTTTATCGATCATTTGGGTGAGGTCGAACCCGGCGATGAAGCTGGCATCGACGTTGAAATCGCGCGCGACGAAGCGCTCGCTCTCCTGCACCTCGACGTTCGCTTGCGTGCTGCGGGTCAGCAGCCCCGACGCTTGCAGCGGGCGCGGGATCGGGCGCAGCGTTACGCCCGGTTCGACCGCCAGCGAATACTGCGCGCGCAGCGGCGAGAGCAGCCCGACCAGTTCATCGACGCGGGCGCGGTCGCTTTGATCCCACGAGCGCACCAGCGCGATCCGGTTGACGGTCGCCTCGTTGCCGCGCAGGTTGAAGCCGAGCAGGTAGGAGAGCACGCTGAAGATCAGGATCAGCGCGGGGATAGTGAACCATGCCCACTCGCGCCGGTTGATGCGGTTGAGGACGAGGTAGTTGAGCGGTCCGACCAGCGCGATGTAGAGCGCCAGAAAGATGAACAGCGGCAGAATGTCCGGCAGCGGGTCGTAACCGGGCAGAATCTCGACGGCGTGCCCCGCCGAGTCCCAATCGACGACGCCGTTGCCCCAACCGGGGTTGGGATCGTGGCTGGTGATCAGCGCCAACCAGAGGGTGGGCAGGTCTGCCCAACCGCGCAGCGGCGCGTTGTTCGGGTCGGCGGCGAGATAATCGACCACGCCGCCGCCGAAGCTCCGGCGTACCAGCAGCGGCGTATCGTCCGCCGCGCTGACCAGTACCTCGGCATCCGGGCGGAGGTCGCCGGTGGCGATGATCGTCTGCGCGCCGAGATCGGCATCGACGCGCAGCCATGTCGCCAGCGGTTGCAAGCCCGCGACTTCGCGGCTGGCGGTCGGCGTCAGCGGCAGTAAATCGGTGACTCCGGCGGCGGTCGCCTGCCAGTTCTGCCCGCCAGTGACGATCAGTTCGCCGCCCGCCGCCACCCAATCGACCAGCGCTTGCTGCTGGGCGCTGCTGAGCGCGCCGCTGTCCACGTCCGAGAGCATAATCAGGTTGACCGCTTCCAGCGCCCGATCCGGCAGGTCGGCAATCGTCCAATTGGCTTGATAACTGCTGGTGTTTTCGCCGTGAACGCCGGTCAGATCGACCGCGCCGACCGGCGAGGCGCTGATCACGACGTTGAGCCGATCCTGCGGCTGAATGACGTGGAGCGGGGCTTCCTGCTGCGCGACCACCGCCCCGCCGTCGTCGATCAACTCGACGCGAAGCTGGCTGGCAAAGGCGCGCGCGCTGACGTAAAGCAGGACGGTCTGCTGCGCGCCCGCCGAGAGCGTGACCGGCGTGCTGTAGGTGTTGATCAGCCCGCTGCCGGAGGTTTCCGGGCGGACGACGAAGCGCCCGCTGACGGTTTCGCCGCTGTTGCCCGCGTGAATGATCACCGGAATCCATTCCGAGTCGCGGAAATAACCGTCGAATCCGGCACTCACCGTCAGCGTGATAGGGGCTGGCGCTTGCGCCTGCACCAGCCCGCTGCAACTGAGCATCAACACGACCATAACCAGAATTTTACGCATCAACAACAGTTCCAAGTTGAATAAAAAGTTGGGCTGATTTTAACATGCCGCTGCTTAAACTGCGCGGATCGGCGCGACACGGCGGGTATTCACGGGTGATTTTTGCGTTCGGCTATAGCTGGGATGAGGTCAAAAACATGACGTGCTCGGCAATGGTTCACCCCTCTCCCCGCCTGCGTGGGAGAGGGGCGGGGGTGAGGGGTTGGCAGGGGCACGGCGCGCCGTGCCCCTACGGGTTTCATGGCTGATCTACCGTACCAGTCCGGTTGACGAATTGGTGACCGCGCCATCGTTCGCCTGCGCGACCAAGCGAGCGTACTTCGCCATCACGCCGCCCGCGTAATTGGGCGTCGGCGGCTGCCAAGCGTCGCGCCGCGCCTTGAGTTCGGCGTCGCTGAGTTCGACCGAGAGGCTGCGCGCTTCGATGTCCACGTTGATGATGTCGCCTTCTTGCAGCAGCCCAATCGCGCCGCCGACCGCCGCTTCTGGCGCACAGTGCCCGATCATCAAGCCGCGCGTGCCGCCGGAGAAGCGCCCGTCGGTCAGCAGCATCACGTCGCTGCCGAGACCCTGCCCGACCAGCGCCGCCGTGACCTGAAGCATCTCACGCATACCGGGACCGCCGACCGGACCCTCGTAGCGGATAATCACCGCGTCGCCCGCCTTGATCTGGTGTTTCTGGATGGCTTCGTAGGCGTCTTCCTCGCGGTTGAAGATGCGGGCGATGCCTCGGAAGGTCTGCGGCTCGGTGCCCTTGAGCTTGACGACCGCGCCATCCGGCGCGAGGTTGCCTTTGAGGATGTGCAGCCCGCCGTGCGCGTTGATCGCCTTGTCGAGCGTGTGGATCACGTCCTGTCCGGGGGTTTCCTGCGCCGTCGCCGCTTCTTCGCCCAACGTCAGCCCGCTGACCGTCAGGGTATCGCCCTTGACGTAGCCGCCCTCGATCAAACGCTGAGTCAGCAAGCGCACGCCGCCCGCGCGGTACATATCGACGGCGTTGTACTTGCCGGTCGGGGTCAGGTCGCAGATCAGCGGGGTGCTGCTGCTGATCGCCTCGATCTCGTCGATGGTGAAGGGGATGCCCGCCTCGCGCGCGAACGCCAAGGTATGCAATACCCCGTTGGTGCTGCCGCCGCTCGCCGCAATCGCCGCGACCGAGTTGATCAGCGCTTGCTTGGTGACGATCTTGCTCGGACGGATGTCCAGTTCGATCAGCTTGAGGATCAGCTCGCCCGCGTCCAGCGAGACGCGATCCTTGTCCTCGTCCATCGCCGGGATGTCCGCCATGCCCATCGGGCAGATGCCGAGCACTTCGGAGACCATCGCCATGGTGTTGGCGGTGTACTGACCACCGCACGCGCCGGGACCGGGGCACGACACGTCCTCGATCTCTTTCAACTGTTCCAGCGTGATTTTCCCGGCGCTGTACGCGCCAATCGCTTCGTAGACACTGACGATGGTCGTCGCCTGACCGTTGACGACTTTCCCCGGCAGGATCGAGCCGCCGTAGAGCATCAGCGAGGGCACGTCCAGCCGGATCAGCGACATGATGGTGCCGGGCATGGTCTTGTCGCAGGCTGCCAGCGCGATCACGCCGTCGAAGTAGTTGCCGCGCGCGACCAGTTCAATCGAGTCGGCGATCATTTCGCGGCTGATGAGCGAGGCTTTCATGCCCTCGGTGCCCATCGTGATGCCATCGCTGATGCTGACGGTGTTGAACTCCAGCGGGGTGCCTCCGGCGCGGCGAATCCCTTCTTTCAGCTTGGCGGAAAGGCGGCGTAAGTGGAAATTGCAGGGACCGATTTCCGTCCACGTATTGGCGATGCCGATCAGCGGCTTGTTGAGGTCGTCGTCGGTCAAACCAATCGCCTTGAGCATCGACCGCGCCCCCGCGCGATCCACGCCGCCGAGCAGGGTACGGCTGCGTTCGTTGAGCGCCGAAACGCGATCCCGAACTTCTGGTGAATCAGCCATGAAAAGCACTCCTAAGTATCCATAACAAATTGGCGTCCTTGATTGTACCGCTGATGGGGGGATTTACCGCAACTATTGGCGCGGCGTGGTCGTAAATGAGATCGAGACAGGATTCAAGGAGAAGTGATCATGCTGGCTGCGATTGCAAAGTTCGTGCTGACGCTGCTGTTCGGCAGGCTGCTGGGCAGGTTGTTCTGATCAGAGGCGAGTCGTCGTAGGGGTGGAACCCGGTTCCATCCCTACAGCATTTGGCTGACGGCGGACGCCGCTGTCTGTGTGGCGAGGGGCAGACGTACGAGGAAAGTGGTGCCCGCGTCGGACGTGCTCTCGACCTCGATGGTGCCGTTGTGTACCTCGACGATCTTCTTGCTGATCGGCAAGCCCAAGCCAGTGCCGCCAGTGTGATTCGAGCGTGCTTGATCGGCGCGGTAAAAGCGCTGGAAGATATAGGGTAGGTCGTCATCAGCAATGCCGATCCCGGTATCCTGCACTTCGATTGCGGCGAAGTTCTGAGACTGCCGGGTCGTGATAGTGATCGTCCCACCCTCCGGCGTGTAGCTGATCGCATTGGCGACCAAGTTGCTCAAGGCGCGCCGAAGCTCGTCGTTGGCGGCGTCGACGATCAGGTCTTCGGCTGCGAGATCCATGTTGAGGGTTAGGTGCTTCGCTTCCGCGTTCTTCTGCTGCGTTTTGACCACGCCTTGCACCAAGGAATTGATGCTGACCGGGATAAGTTGGAGCGGCACGTCCTCGTCGAGGCTGAGCATCATCTTCATGTCGTCGAGCAGGCTGGTCAGGTGGTCGGTCTCGCGCAGCAGCACGCCGATCCGTTTTTCCTGCTGTGCCGGATCAATCGTGCGCTGCAACAACTCAAGATTGAGGCGGATCACCGAAAGCGGCGTGCGGAAATCGTGTGAAATGTCGGCGATGAATTTCTTGAGCAGCGTCGAACGTTCGCGTTCCAGCGCAAGGTCGAGCTTTTGGCTTTCGTAATGTTTTCGCTGCGTGATGTCGCGACCTTCGGGGACGATGAGCACTACGTGCCCCTGCTCGTCGAAAATTGGGGTCAGCGTGAACTCAAACACCAGCCCATCCGGTGACCAATCATCCACTTCATAAATGACGATCTCACCCTGCGCTACCCGTTGGATCTTCTGTCGTAGGTCTTCGCGGGCTTCGGCTGAAATCAGCGGAAATAAATCCCAGAATTTTTGCCCTAAGACCGCTTCAATTTGGAAATTTCCTCGCTGTAGGGCGGTCTGGTTCGATTCGAGCAGCGTTCCATCGGGCTGAAGCAGGCTGATTGCCTGACTGCTGCCGTCGAAAACCGCGCGGAAACGGCGTTCACTGGCTCGCAGCGCCGCTTCTGTCATGTCGTTGCGCCACTGGGTGGTCAGCAGTGCGCCCAACAGCAGCATCCCCAGCGGGTAGAGCACGATGGTATTTGGAACCGACCGTCATGAAAACCGATGGATCGAAATTGAAGGTGATCAGCGACCACACCCCGCCGATCAGCGAGAGTGCGACGCCGATGAAGATCAGTTGCAGATTCGACGGTCGCTGCTGCCCGCGCCGGAGCAGATAATAGCGAACCACAATGCTCAGCAGCGCGGCGCTTAATGCCGAGGCGATCCCGCCGTACATTCCCGCGCCGCCCACTGATGTGCGGTACAGGCAAACCATTGCCGCCGCGATCAGCGCTGGGATCGGTCCGGCGTAAAACCCGGCGATGGCGATCACGACCGTGCGCCCGTCGTAGAAAACCCCCGGCGTGATCATGACCGGCTGCATCATGGCGATCACGGCGAACGAGCCGAACAACACGCCGTTGATGCCGTTGATCACGCGCCGCGAGAAGCGCGCTAGCATCGGGTAGGCGAAGCTGTACAGGAAAATGAGTGCCAGCAACTGGGCAATGTTGTGAGTAAGATCGACTAAAGGATTCATAGTTTACCTATAAATCGGGCGGGGGTTCGTTTTCCGATAGCATCGAGACGGAAACCGGGAACGGAGATAAACGGTACTTTAAACTCACCTTATCATTGTAATGCCGCAAGGGACTTAGTAAGCTTAATTTTTTATGAAATCGGCTTCACCGGCGGCGCGGAGTGTCCGTCTAAGGGGGATCAGTCCGGTCGTTGGTAGGGGATCGTGTCCGAATAGCCCAGCGCTGCCAATGCCGCGCGCACGCGTTCGACGTCGTCGCGGTCGTCGGCGTCATAAGTCAGGACGTGGATCACCCGGTCGTCGGCTGCCGCGCGCGATGCCGTCGCCACTTTCGACTTGTAGCCGAGCTGTCCGGCTTGGGTCGCCGCCTTGATGCGCGCCCACACTGCATCGACCTCGCCCAGCGTCGTGCGGATCAGCCAATATCCGGCGCGAGCGGTCGGTTGCTGCGTTGGCTGGCGCGGCTTGGCTTCGATCCAGTAGACGGCGCTCACCCGCGAGGGCTGCGCGTCGGCGTCGTTGGTCATACGCGCCCGCTGCACCATGCCGATCAAGTCGAGGTCGGGTTGATCGCCGGTGGGCATTAGTTGGTCGCTACCGTGTCGCCGCTTTCGGCGGGCTGCGCCAGCGGCAGACAGAAGCCGAAGGTGCTGCCGTTGCCGTATTCGCTCTGGAAGTGGACGGTGCCGCCGTGCCGCTCGATGATCTTCTTGACGAGGTACAAGCCCAAGCCCGTGCCTTCGATGCGTGTAGGTCTCGCGCGTCTTGATGCGGTGGAAGGGCTGGAACAACTGCGCCTGCTCTTCTTCGGGGATGCCGTAGCCGGTATCGACGATTTCGAGCGAGGCTTGATCGCCGTTGCTGTACAGGCGCGCCTCGATCTTGCCGCCTTCCGGCGTGTACTTGATGGCGTTGACGACGAGGTTGGTAATCGCTTCGTAGAGTTCGGATGAATCGCCGTAGACGACGACTGGATCGATAAACAGGTTGATCTCTTGGCGATGCTGGCGCATTTCGTCCAAATGCTCGTTGATCGAGTGTTCCAGCAGCGAACTCAGGCGCACGCGCGCGAGCGACCCTTCGCGGTGCTCGTGCAGCCGTTCCAGCGACAGAATGTCGGTCGTCATCTGCGTCATCCGCGTGATCGACTGCCGGATGGCGTTGATATACATGCGCGGCTGATCTTCGAGCACCGGTTCGAGGTCTTCGGCGAGCAGTTCAATGTAGCTGGCGACGACCGCCAGCGGGCTGCGCAGATCGTGCGCCGCGACGCGGATCATGTCGGTTTTCAGCGCCTCAAGATTGCTCACCTGCGTATAGAGCGTGCTCAGTTCGTCGAGCCGCGCTTGCAGGGCTTCGTAGAGCCGCGCGTTCTCGATGGCGGTGGCGATGCGCGGCGCCAAGACCTGAACGAATTCAAAAATATGGCTGGTGAACCGGTCGGACGCGGTTTCAAGGTTCAAGACGCCGACCAGCTTGCTGTGCGCGACCAGCGGAATGGCAATCTCGGCGCGGGTTGTGGGGATGTCGGCGTAGTAGTCGGGGTCAGCGCTGACGTCGGTCACCAGTTCGGGGCGCTGCGTGCGGATCACACGGGCGACGATGCCGACATCTAGCGGCATCTGCGGCTGTGTGAAATTGCCGACGGCGCGCGCCAAGCGCATGTGATCGCGTTCCGCCAGACCGATAAAGCCGGTTTCGGCACCGCTCAGAAGCAGCGCGGCGTTGAGGGCGATCAACAACACCGAGTCGAGTGCGAGCATCTGGTTGAGTTCGACATCGACCTGCGACAGCACCGAGAGCAGATCGATCCGCTGGGCGCGCAGCGATTCCGCCCGCGACCGCTCGGTCACATCGCGGACGATACCGCGAAAGCCAATCAGCTCGTCGCTGCGCCCGCGCAGCAGGGCAATCGAAAACTCGACCGCCCGCACATCGCCGCCGATCCGCGCAATCTGGCACTCGACGGTCGAGATGGGTTCGCCCGTCTCCAACACGGCGTGAAAAGCCCTGTGGAGGCGGTTCATATTGTCTTCGTCCATGCGACGAAAATATTTGTCGCCGCTGATCGCGTTAAGATCGTCGCAGCCGAAGATTTGGCACAGGCTGCTGTTGGCAACGATCAAGGCACCGCGCAGATCCGCCTCGTAGTAGCCGTCCGTAAGTTCGTCAATATTGATACGGCGCTGCTTGTC
Source organism: uncultured Chloroflexia bacterium (assembly GCA_963848465.1). Classification (GTDB taxonomy): domain Bacteria; phylum Chloroflexota; class Anaerolineae; order Aggregatilineales; family Phototrophicaceae; genus Flexifilum. The sequence continues at coordinate 25,367 of CAWKDY010000031.1, forward strand.
GTTATTTACCACCGGGGATTTGCGAGTCTCAACCGTGTCTGAAGTCGTATCCTTCTGATGCTTCCTCATGCGGTGATTCCTCGCATGGCTTTGAAGTGAGACCTGCGCTGGACTAACATGCGCGTGCACCAATACAATAGCATATTATTGTGAAGAGTCATATATCAGTTTCAAAAAGCGTAAATTGCCTAGATTAACCAGTACAGGGCACCGAGATGCCCTGTACTGGTTTTGATTTTAGATCAGCCAGCGCCGCGCAGCGCTGCCAGCGCGTCGCAGGCGGGGCACGATCCATCCGGGCGGATGATGGCGTAGCCGCCCTGCGGATCGCCATCGACGAACTTGGTGAAGTCCACGTTGAAGACGATGATCAGCTTGACGTTGCCGGTTGCCGCAGCGACCTGCACTGCGTCCGCCAGCCATGTCGCTTGATCCTGGACGGTGGTGTTCGCGCCCCACGCGAATCCCGACGGCAGCGAGCCGTAGCCATCCGGTGAGAGATAGCCGAGTTCGCTGAAGCAGAGCGGTAGGCTGTTGTTGAACGGCGCGAGCGCCCGCTGCATCATCAGCGGGAAGTAGTAGGTCGGGTAATCGCCGCGCGGGTCGCCGCTTTGGTCGCGCGGTGAGATCACGCCCTCGTTGTAGTGAATGCCGAGGCAGTCAGCGTTGTTGGCAACGCCCGCGTTCGCCATGCCGAGGTAATAGCGGTCGTCGTTCCAAACGCGATCCAGCCCAAAAGCGCCTTCCGCGCCGGTCGGTGAGGGCGCGCCGGTGATGACCGTGATGGTCGGATCGACCGCCTTGATCGCGGCGTTGGCTTGGCGCAGCAGCTCGGCGTAGCGGGTGGGATCGATTTTGCCTTGGGGCCACTCGCGGTCGAGATTTTCCTCGTTCCAGACCTGAATCGCGTCCGGCTGAAGCGCAGCGATCTGCCCGACGAATTCGGCGTAGAGCGGGTAATAGGCGGTATCCTGCTGGTCGAGTTCGTTCTTATCGCCCTTGATGCTGAGGAAGGCGTAGAACCCCTGCTGGTGCGACCAGTTAATCCGGTCGCGCGCGACGGTGATCAGCGAAGTATCGCCGATGACGAAGGGGATCTGCCACTTGACCCACGTCATGCCCGCCTGATGCATCAAGGCGGCGGCGTTCTCGTCGAATGACTCCAACTGACCGCCAACCGGGACGGGCAGATCGTTGACGAGGTTCGGGCGCGGCACGATCTCCGGCTCGGCGGGGGCGACGCTTGGCTGCTCGGCGGGCGGCGCGGTGATCTGCGGGGCGGCGGGTTCGCCTTCAGGGTGCTCAAGGTTGTTGCCGACGCGGAGCGGTCCGACCGTCGTAAAAGTCGTCTCGCCCGTTTGACGGAGGACGCGCAGGCGCAGCGTGTAGATGCCGTCCGGCACAATCGCCGTATTCACGAGCGCCAGCGTCCCCTCGGTGACGGCGGTGCGGCTGGGCAGCGAGACCGGCGTCCAAGTCGCGGTGGTGGGGTCGGCGTTGTAATCCGCCAGCTCGAAGAAGTAATTCTGCAAATCGGGCGGGTTGACCGTGCCCGTGATTTCAACCGTTCCCGCTAAGCTGTAGACCGGCGGGGGAAAGGTGATCTGGATGGAGTCGTCTTGCGCCAGTGCCGGAAGTGCAAACAGCGCAAGGACGAGGACAAGCACGAGCGAAAATCGACGCATACGAAAATAATCTCCTGAAGTAGGTTATTGAACGTTTACGTAGGGGCGCACAACCGTGCGCCCCTACGTAAGGTAGGATTTTGCAAGGGCAGACCCGCAGGTCTGCCCCTACGAAACCGGGCGCTGCGACTGGGTTCTTCCTCAGTACGCAGCGCCCGGTACTCTTTTTACGGGCAGCTACCCTTTTGCAGCGTGTAGCTGATCGAGCGGGTATTGTCGCCTTCGACCGTTTCGGGAATCTGGTTCGACGGGTCAATGACCAGCGTGATGTTGTGCTGTTCGTTGTAATAGGTCGAGATCGTGAGCTGCATCACCGCATTGATGGTCTGTCCCGGCTGAATAATCGGGACCGCGCCAACGGTATTGCCCTGCTGCGATCCGTCCGCAGCGCGCGTATCGACCACCGAGATCGAGCCGGTGATGGTGTTCGCCTGCGAGCCGAGGTTCGCCACGTCGAAGCGGACGGTGAAGGTCTGCCCGCAGGTCGGACTGCCCGGATCGAGGGTGATGTTACCGGCGACCAGATTTGCCTGCGATGCCGGAACGGCGGTCGCGGGGATGGTGGTCGGGAACGGCGTCGCGGTCGGGGGCGGGGGCGGCGGCGGCTCGATGCGGGGCAGCGCCGAGAGGTCGCCCGAGGTCGTGACGATGGTCGGCGAGACCCAACCGATCTGCCCGTTGTCAAGCTGGATTTGATACCAGCCGGTGTTGCGGTTGCTGATGCCGAGAATGCGCGCGCCGGTGCCAACCGGCAGTGACATCAAGATGTTGTAGAACACGCTGTCACCCTGCCGGACGTTGCCCGACGGGCTGGAGCTGATGGTGACGCGCGGGGTCAAGTCTTGGGTCGGTGCGGCGGTGGCGGGCGGCACAAAGGCGGTCGGCAAAGCGGGCGCTTGAGTCGGCGTCGGCGTTGCCGCGAAGGGCGACGGGGTGTTCTCGATGCGCAGCGGCGAAACAATCTGTGTGACTGCCGTCCCCTGACTCACGTTGACGGTCAGCCGGAGTTCGTACAGCCCATCGTCAACCAGCGTCGTATTCCACATCCCCAGCACGTTGTCCTGCACTGGAGAGGCGCTGGGCAGGATCGCCGGGAGCCAAACGTCGTTGAGGCTCTGGGGCGTCAAGTCGTCGTTGAGCGGGCGGAATTCGATGAAGTAGTTGGTCATATTCGGCAGGCTCGCCGTTCCGCGAATCGGGAATTCGCCGCGAACCACGTAAACCGGCGGGGGCCACGTGATGCTGGCGTTGGGGTTAGGTTCAGGCGTAACAATCTGAGCGAAAGCCGTCAACGGCAGCGCCAGTGACAGTACAAACAACAGCAGTACCAGACGTTTCATAACTTATCCTCCCCGGATAGAAGCAGGCATGAATACTGTAGCGGCTGAAAGATATTACCGCCATTGTACCAAATATTCTCTGTAATATGCTAACGATTAGCCTACGAGTGCTAGTCGGCGGTGAGGAAGCGGGCTGCCGCCCGGAACGCGCCCCACGTGATCAGCAGCGGCAGCGCTACCGGCAGAACGATCTCGACGAACAGACGCCCGGCGTCGCCCAAAGGGATCAGGCGGACGAGGTTGATCAGCAGGAAGTAACTGGCGCTCAAGGCGGTGGTGCCGACGATCGCCGAGAGGCGCGACGGCACCGCCGCGCCGACCATCACGCCGAGCGCGCCGACCATGATCGGCTCGATGATCACCCGCAGGATGGCGGCACCGAGCGCGGCGATCAGCGCGAGGCGCATCACGACCGGCTGATCGCTGAGCGAGAAATAGATGTCGTATTGGATGAGGATCAGCGGCAGGCTGATCAGCGCCGCCGCCAAGATGATCATGGTGAGGTTTTCGGTGCGCCGCCAGATGGCAGCGGCGACCTTGCTGAACAGGATGTCGAGCGCCGGGCGCGGGATGATCAGCAGCAGGTCGAGCGTTTGATGGCTGCGTTCCTTGACGACCGAAGTCGCCGCCGACTACGCCGATCTGGTAGAGGATCTGCCCGTAGATGATCAGCGCAAAGGGCAGCAGCACGATGGTCACGGTGACGGTGGGCATCAGCAGGATGAACAATCCCGGCATCAGGAAGGAGAGCAGCACCAGCACGATCTGCCCGGCGTAGAGGCGCAGGATCAGGCTGATGTCCGGCGTCAGCGTCTTCCAATAGGCGCCGAGGTGACGGCGCACAATCGGGTTCGAGCGACGCGCCCACGCGGGCAAGCCACCGTCGATCTCGTGGCTGAACGTGTGTCCGATTTGCGCTGCTGTCGCGTCAAAAAGTGCCTGATCCACAAGTTGTCCTATCAGTGTGTGTCCTGTAGTATAAACCCTTTTATCCGCGTCCCGGTTCAATTCTCATCCAGCCGCGCTAGCGGGCAAACAACCTACAGCGACGAGTTTAAACCCTCGGCGGAGTTCTCATCTTCTAACCGATCACCATGTTTCTTGCCCCGGCACGCCGTGCCCGTTTTACCGCTTACGCCGCTCTTGATGCCCCGAATCACACGCCGATCCAACGCCCCAAGCGCGCCCCGATGTGCTATGATTAGGCTAATGGAGATAGCGGTTTGAATGAACGATCAACCTCTTAGCCCGCGCGCTCAACGCCTGCGCGATGCGGGTTACAAACTCACCAACGCGCGCTTGACGGTGCTGGAAGCGCTCGAAACCGTCGATGGACACGTCACCTCGACCGAACTGCTGGAGCGCGTCAATCAGCGCGACGCCAGCATCGGGCGCGCCAGCGTCTTTCGCACGCTCGACCTGTTCACGCAGCTTGCTCGATCATCCGCCCGACTTACATCGACAGCAGCGTCACGCCGACCTACGTCCTGATGCCCGACGGACATCATCACCACATCATTTGCTCCAACTGCAACCGCGTGATCGAGTTCGAGAACTGCGGGCTGGATCAGTCTGCGGCGCGAACTGGAAGCGCGCTATCACGTTCATCTGACCGGGCATCTGCTCGAATTCTACGGCTTGTGCGACGATTGTATCGACGACCCTGCCGACGAGACATCGGCAGATAGCGCGGAGTTCTGATGCACGTCGCTTTCAACGGCTGGTTCTGGGATCAACCGAATACCGGCAGCGGGCAGGTGATCCGTCACTTGCTGCCCGCGCTGCGGCGCGTGTCGCCCGATCTACGGATGACGGTCGTGCTGCCGTCCGGCGCGCACGCCGGCGATCTGCCCGACGGCATCGAGGCGATCACGACCACCGGATCGCGCTCGAACTTGGGCAAAGTCTGGTTCGAGCAGCGGACGTTTCCGCAGATCGTCGGGCGCGTCGGCGCGGACGTCGCCCACGTCCCCTACTGGGGCGCGCCGCTCAGTTCGCCCGCGCCGCTGGTCACCAGCGTCCTCGACGTGATCCCGCTGGCGCTGCCGCAGTACGCCGCCGGGTTGCTGCCGCGACTCTACACCTCGCTGGTGAGCGCGTCGGCGCGCGGATCGTCGCAGGTGATCACCATCAGCGACGCGGCGAAAGCCGACATCATGCGCTATCTGGGCATCCCGGCGGACAAAATCACGACCACCTATCTCGCCGCCGACGATGCCTATCACCCGCGCATCGGCGCGGAGCGTGACGCCGCCGTCCGCGAGAAATATCACCTGCCCGATCAATTCGTGCTCTATCTGGGCGGCTTCGACCCGCGCAAGCAGGTCAACGACGCGCTGCTGGCCTACACCTACGCCGGTCCCGCGCACGGACCGGACGTGCCGCTGGTGATCGGCGGGCGCGAACCGGAGTGGGGCACGCCGATGTTCCCCGACCTGCGCGACTACGCCGCCAAGCTCGAAATCAGCGATTACGTCCGCTGGATCGGCTACGTCGATGAAGCCGATAAGCCGTCGCTCTACCGCCTCGCCGACGTATTCGTCTATCCGAGCAATTATGAGGGCTTCGGGCTGCCGGTGATCGAGGCGATGGCAAGCGGGACGCCGGTCATCGCCCGCGACATCCCGGTCATGCGCGAGATCGCCGGGGATGGCGCCTATCTGGTCAAGGACGCCCGCGACGCTGGGCGCGGCGATCATCGCCCTGCTGATCCAGACGCCGCTGCGCGAGACGCAGATCACGCGCGGGCTAGCTCAGGCGACCAACTTTAGCTGGCGCAAGACGGCGAAAGAGACGCTCGGCGTATACGAGCAAGTGCTGAGTGCTGAGCAATGAGCGTGTTTTGGCTGCGCGCGAGGGGTTTAAACCCCTCGCTATAGAAACCGAAACGCACTAAAGGCGTTTCTTTGCCGCCCCTTCAGTGGGCGGCGCTTTTCCTAGCCGGGGGTTTCAACCCTCGGCGGCATCTCAACAAATCAATTTACATGCGGTCTGAGTGTATTGCCAAGGATTGACGCGGTTTGGCAGTAAGGGGTATCCCTACGTTTTTCTCCCCCGCGCCCCATGGAGAGGGGGTGAGAGGTGCGCCTCTACACCGACCGTCCGCTGAAATAGCGCATGAGCAGGTCTTTGCGCACGAACAGCAGGATCAAGATCGACGCCAGAAAGCCGGTCATGTGGGCGAGGTGGCTGACGCCGCCCACGACTTGCCCGTTCTGGATCACCTGGAATCGAGGGCAGAAACTCGCGCACGGCGAAGTAGACCAGCAAAATCCACGCCGGGAGCTTGATCGTCCACGTGAAAATCTGGCTGATCCCGCAGCGCGCGTAGGGGATGCGCAGCACCGTCCCGATCCCCCACAGGCAGTCCACCCGCGCGTTCGGGAACAAGCAGCAGATACGCCCCCATGACTCCCGGCAATCGCGCCGCTCGCGCCAATGCCCGGCAGATCGGCGTGCGCCGGGTTGAGCACCTCCGCGCCGATGTTGGCGACCATCCCGGCTGCCAGATAGAACAGCAGGTAGCGCCACGCGCCGCAGGCATCCTCGACCCGCCGCCCGAACGTCCACAGGTAGATCATGTTGCCGAACAGGTGCCAGAAATCGGCGTGCATGAACATGCTGGTGAAGGTCACGAACGCGCCGATGCTCAGCCCTTCGCGCATGAAGACTGCCCCGGTAGCCGATACAGCCAGACTTTATCGATGTAGGCTTGCAGGAGCGTCAAATCTACCGAGTTGGCGCCTTGCGCGCGGTAGAGATCGGGCGCTTGCCACGCGATGAAGACCATCCCGTTGATCAGGATCAGCGCGTAGGTCATGTAGGGCAGCGTGCGATAGCGCACCGTCCCGGTGTCGCTGAACGGCAGCGGGTAGATCAGCGACATTTGCAGCAGGGTGATGATGACGGCGATCAGGAAGGCGAACAATACGGTCATGGCGCGGTCTCGGTGATCAGGTCGTAGATCGACGGGATGTAGGGTTGGACCGGATGCTGCAGCAGTTGGATCGACATGCTGAAGACCAGCGCGAACGCGCCGAGCAGGACGATCAGCCCGGCGACGGCGAACAGCGCCCGCACGCGCAGCGGGCATGATCGGCATGATGCGTCGGCTCTTGGATCACGCCGCTGGGCAGCGGCGCTTCTTCGTAAAGGGGGACGCGCTTTTGTGGCGGTGGTGGCGGAGTCTCCGGCACATCACCGCCGAGCCAGCCCGCCAGCGGCTGCTGCTGCGGCGACGACAGCGCCGTCACTACGAAGTAGCCGCCGAGGATCGCCAGCCCGACGCCGATCCAGCGCGACGCGCCCATGTTCGCTAGGTTCAGTCCGGCGTCCTGCCAGCCGAGCAGCAGGAACAGCGCCCCGAAGCCGAGCGCCTCGCGCAGTGCCAGCAGGATGCTGCCGCGCTCCCGGTCGGTCATGACCGGGGTGTAAGTCGCGCAGCGCTTTCTCCGCCTTTTTGCCCGCTTTCGAGCCAGACTTGATGCGCGCGGCGCGCTCGTAATAGAACAGCGCCTCGGCTTTCTGATCCAGCACATGTTCGTAGATATCGCCCGGCTTTCAGCAGCAGTTTCTGGCTGTTGGGGTGCGCTGCCAGCGCGCGTTCGAGGATGTCGGACGCCCGCAGCGGCTGAGCTTCTTCAAGGAAGTAATCGATCATCTTCTCGATCAGGTCTTCGTCGGCGTTGGGCAGCAGCGCGACCCGTTCGCGCAGGTCGTCGCCTTCCGCTTGATCGCCTTGATAGCGGGCGATGTCGATGCCGGTCAGGTAGATCGGCATCGAGGTCGTCCCGGCGTTGATCGCCTGCCAGATCAAGTCGTGGGCGACGTCCGGATAATCCAGCTTGAACAGATAGCGGACGGCTTTCTGCATCGCCACCGGGTGATCGACCTGAAGATCGAGCACGCGCCCCCAGACTTCGAGCGCTTCCTCGACGTCATTGCGGGCGATCATGCTCTCGGCTTGCGCCAGCATTTGGTCGATCTGTTCCTGTTGGCGCGGGCTGGGTTTAGGCGGCGCGGGCGACGGCGGCGCGGACGGCTCCGGCGGCATCTCCGGCTTGGGCGCGGTATGGATCTCCGGCTGTTGGAAGCTGACCGGGGCGTTGATCGCGTCGAGTCGGGCGCGCCAGTCCTGATTCTGATTGGACTGCGCGTCGATCAGCAGCTTGGCGCGTAGGGTCATCGCCTTGACATTCTGCGGGTTGATCGCCAGGGCGCGCTCGACACATTGGAGCTTGCGCTGGGGATCGTCGGTCGTGCGCGACAGCCAGAGCCACGCCATGTCATTCTTGGGTTCGAGTTTCAGCGATTGGGCAAGCAGCCGCTGTGCTTCGGCGAGGTCGTGTTTCTCACGCAGCGCCAAAACACCTTCGCGGAACAGGGTTTGTGCATCCATGCCAGCCTCTCGTGCGATCCGAGATATTAATCAGATTGTACGCCTAATCGAATAGTAACGGAAAATTACGAACTCGTTCGCCCTCAATGCCGTGCCAATTGTCACCTTTTGCCGGAGGGATAAGGGGTAAATAGAGTAGGTGTAAAGCGTTTTATTACGCGATTTGCCTACTTCGCCGAGGGTTTAAACCCTCGGCTAGCGGAATTCGTCGCCCACTAAAGGGGCGAACTGAAAACGATACCCGCAGTTGCGACCCCTTCAGTGGGTCGCGGTTTTGGTAGCGACGGGTTTAAACCCGTCGCGGCATAAGCATAATTTGTGATTTACTTCGTTAAACCTACGCTCTAAGCGCTTCTACGGCGTGTGGATTTCGGCGAGCAGGGCTTGGATCGCGCTTTCGGTCTCGGCGTAGCCGCTGGCGGCTTCGCGCTGGTAGCGCAGGTTGCCCGCCTTGTCGATCAAGGATGGTCGGGCGGACGCGCCCACCATACGACTGCCAGATCGCGTTCTGGTCGTCCTGCGCGACCGGATAGGTCACGTCCAGCCGCACCAGTTCGGCGCGCAGGGCGGCGAGGCTGCGCTCGCTCGTCAGTCTGCGGCGTGTGAATGCCGATCACCGTCAAGCCTTGATCGGCGTAGAGCGCGTCCCACTGGCGGACGTAGGGCAGCACTTCCAGGCACGCGGCGCAGTCGATGCCCCAGAACGCCAGCAGCACCACCCGCCCGCGCAGATCGGCGAGGCGCGGCGGTGTCGCGGTGTTAAGCCACTCGACGCTGCGGAGTTCGGCGGCGGGTCCGTAATTCGGGTAGGGCGCGGCATTGCCCAGCGCGACCCGCGTCGGCGCAGCGGTCGGCGGCGTGAAGGTCAGCGCCGGGGATCACGGTCGCGGCGCGCGTCGGCACGTAGGCGCTGTGTACTCGTCCGCCACTTTCGACCACGCCAATGATCAGCCCGACGACGAGCAGCGCCGCCGTGATCAGCAGGAAGGCGGCGACACGCTTTAGAAGATAGCTGGAGAACAAGCTCGTATGCCTACGTCAGCGCAGCGCCAGCACGATCACCAGCCCCAAGCCGATGACAAACACGACGATCATGATCGCCGCGAGGATCACGAAAGTGCGGTTCGGTCGCTGCATCGTTGGTCTAATCCTTGTGGAAGTGGGGCAGCACGTCGCGTGCCAGCGCGTCAAGCCGGTCGAGGTCGTCCAAGTCCAGCCATTGGAGCATGATCCGCTCCGCTCCGGCATCGACGTAAGCGCCGATCTGGTCGATCACCATCGACGCCGTGCCGACCAGCGTCTTACCGTCGCTGCGCGCTTCGTCGAGCGAGCGCCCCGCCTTGATCCGGTCGAGGTCGGCGTCGTCGTTGGCGTAGCGCAGGTTGGTCATCAGCGAGCGTTTCACGTCGCCGGGGGCGCGATGCGCCTTGTCGAGCAGTTCGTCGAGCAGGCGGTTACGCTCGGCGTAAGTCGCCGGGTCGATAAACACGCCGTTCCACTCGTCGGCGAACTCCGCCGCCAGCGGCAGCGTCCGCTTCGGTCCGTTGCCGCCGATCAGGATCGGCGGACCGCCCGCCCGTTCCGGGCGCGGCAGCAGAATCGCCTCATCCAGCGAGAAATGCGCGCCCGCGTAGCTGACGGGCGCGTCGTTGTTGAACAAGCGGGTGGTGATTTCGAGCGCTTCGGTCAGCATGGCGAAGCGGGTGCTGCGGTCGGGAAACGGGATGCTGAAGTTGTGATGCTCGCGTTCCTGCCAGCCGGCGCCCATGCCGAAGATCAGCCGACCGCCGCTCAAATCATCAACCGCCGCCGCCATCCGTGCGAGCAGCGACGGGTGGCGAAAGGTGACGGGCGAGACCAGCGTCCCGAACTCGATGCGCTCGGTGTAGCTTGCCGCGTAGGTCAGCGAGACCCACGCTTCCAGTGATGCGCGGTCAGGCGGCTGCGGATCGGTGAAATGATCGGAACGAAAGACGCATTGGTAATCCATTTCCTCAGCGAGTTCGAGGATACGCCGCCAGCGCGCCCACGTTAAACCCGCCTGCCCTTCAATCATCAAGCCAATCGCCGTCATGGTCGTCGTTGTCTCCCGCGTTGTGTGATTAATGCAAAAATAACATAGTTACGTTAAACTACAAAATGTCATATAAATTGTAATCACAGGAGTGACGGAATGGCGAGTTTAGCGCAAGAACTGTGCGTCCCTTGCAAGGGCGACGTTCCTTCCCTGAACGCTGATGAGATCAGTGAACTGCACCTGCAAACACCGATGTGGGATGTCGCCGACGTGGACGGCGCGCAGCGGCTGCGGCGCACGTTCAAATTCGATCATTACCTCGACGGCGTGGCGTTCGCGGCGCGGGTCGGCGAGCAGGCGGAGGCGCAGGATCATCACCCGACGATCCTCATTCGCTATAAGCAGGTCGCCGTCGAGTGGTACACCCACACCATCAACGGGCTGCATCGCAACGATTTCGTCATGGCGGCGAAGTCGGACGAGTTGTTTCTGGCGCTGCTGGACGAGGCGCGCGCCAAGGGCGTCGTTCAAGAGGCGTCCGAGGAGTCATTTCCCGCCAGCGACTCGCCCGGCTGGATCGGCAATACGAAAAGCAGCAACTGAGCGAAATTTGTAGGGGCGGGTTTCAAACCCGCCCCTACGCTATAAGCATTCTCATTCGCTCGCAGGCAGCGTGTGCAGGTAGTCGATCAGCGTATGCAGTTGATCGTCGGTTAGCGCCGGGTATTCGCCGCGCACCGGATGGGCGAAGCCGGTGGTCGGGTCAACCGGCGGGTGCAGCGTCGTCAGCAAGTCGAAGATGTCCGCGTCGGTCATCGTCCAGCTAGACATCGCGGCGGCGCTCCCGCCTTCGCCGTTGCGCGCCGTGACAGCCGGAGCAGGATAGCGCATAGGCTTCGGCGACGTTGAAGGCGCGCTCCGGCACGACCACGTTCTCGAAGTTCATCCCCGCAATCGGCAGCGTATACGGCTCGTAAACGACTGGCTCGCTTGGTGTCGGCTCGGCGGCGACTTGGACGCTCGCGGCTTGCAGGCTGCGCAGGTAGGCGACGATCTGGTCGATCTGCTGGTCGTCAAAGCTGGGGTTGCCGCCCTTGGGCGGCATCTGGACGCCGGTCGTGTTGAGCGGATCGGTGATCGGGCGACCGTCGATGATGAACTGGCGCAGCTCGGCGTCGGTCAAGTCGTGGACGAAGGTGCTCGTCACCAGATTTTTGCCTAGCCCGGAGATCCCGGTCGCGTCCATACCGTGACAGGCGAAGCAGGTCGATTGGAAAAACGACTGCCCCTGCTTGACGTCCTCGGCGCTGTAGGCGACCGTCTGGGCGGCGCTGGCGGGCACACTGGTCGGGATCGGTGTCGGCGCAGCGGTGACTTCCATCGTCACCACCGCTGTCGCTGGCGGTATTTTCGGCTGCTCGGCGAGCAGCCCCAGCAGCAGTAAACCCACCACACCGAGTAGGATCAGCACCGGATACAGCGGGAAAGTTGGGGTCTTCTCGCCCATAGCATGGAACCCTTTAGTTGAGTTTCGAAGCGTTGTAGCCTCCATTGTTGGCGGGCAAGTGCTCGAAAACAAGTGAAAGATGTCACGTCCAAACCGTGCCAAACATTCTTACAAATGGGGATAGGTTTTCGTAAGATGATGCCATCTCAATTCCCAAAATCTAGAGTTGACCAATCCGGTCTCGGCAAGGAGCGATCTCATGGAACGACGCGAATTCTTGAAATTGATGGGTGTCGGTGCCGGTGCAATCGGCGCCAGCGCGGTCGTTCACCCGACGCTAGCGCAAGATGGCATGGCGGGCATGGATATGACTCCTGAGCCGACCGCCCCCGCGCCGATTCCCGGCGCTGAAGCGACGCCCCCGGTCGTCGATATGGCGGCGGTCGATGCGATGGATCACCATCACCAGATGGGCATTCAGACCTTCCTCGACAACATGGGCACCGACGACCTATTCTGGAATCGTCCCATCGAGTACACGATGGACGGCGATACCAAGGTCTTCCAACTGACGGTCAGCGAAATCGACTGGGAGACCAAAGCGGGTACATCCTATCAAGCGATGGCTTTCAACGGCATGGTGCCGGGACCTGAATTCCGCGTCACCGAGGGCGATAAGCTCCGCATCCTCGTCACCAACTACATGACTCAGAGCACCTCGGTTCACTGGCACGGGCTGCTGATCCCCAACAATATGGACGGCGTGCCCTTCATCAACCAACCGGTGATCAAGCCGGGCGAAACCTTCACCTACGAGTTCAAGGCGCGCAATGCTGGCTCGCACATGTATCACTCGCATCACAACTCGACCGAGCAGGTGACGCGCGGGCTGCTCGGCGCGTTCGTAATCGAGCCGCTAGACACGAGCCGCGAGCCGGAAGTCGATCACGACTACACGCTGATCCTCAACGACTCGGCGATGGGCTTCACCATCAACGGCAAGGAATTCCCCTACACCCAGCCGCTCACGGCGAAGCTGGGCGAGAAAATCCGCATCCGCTACATGAACGAAGGCTTGATGATCCACCCGATGCACCTGCATGGGATGCCGCAGTTGGTGTTTGCCAAAGACGGTTGGTATTTGCCGGTGCCGCACATGGCGGATACCGTCTTGATCGCGCCGGGGGAGCGCTACGATACGATCGTGGACTGCACCGAGCCGGGCATCTGGGCGTTCCACTGCCACATTCTCAGCCACGCCGAGGCGCGCGACGGGATGTTCGGCATGGTCACGGTGCTGGCGGTCAGCGAGTAATAAAGCGTAAGGGCGAACCTGAGTGTTCGCCCGCATAAAGATAACGTCGGGGCGCACGATTGTGCGCCCCGTTTGTCTATATTGATGACCCGGTAGGGGCATGGAGCGCCATGCCCCTACGCTGTGACTAACTTACTTCGACTTACAGCCCGCTCAAGCCCGACGGTGCTTCGGTGGCTTCTGGCGTGGCTTCTGCCGCACTATCCAGCCCGCCCAAACCGCCCAGACCACTCTCCTCGCTGACGGCGGGGATGCGAACCGACTTGACGATGTCGAGCAGTATGGCGCTGTTGGCGTCAAAGTCGGCGGGTGTGGTCGTTGACGTCACGTAGGCGATCTGGTCGCCAAACGGGATCAGCGCCAGATAGCCGCGCTCGCCGCTGGAGGCGATCACGGCGTAGACACCGCCGCCGTCGAGCGGCTGCGACGCCTGTTCGACCGTATAGCCGGTCAGCCCACCGAGCGCGCGCTCCATCAGCGGCGCGAGGTCGGGGTTCTGCGGATCAATCCCAAAGCGATCCATCGGATAGATGATCAGCAAGCCGCCGCTGCCACTGAGCGGAGTCAGCGGCGCGAGATCGGGCTTAGCGGAGTACAGCCGCGACTGCGCGGCGGCGTCGCTGTCGCCGTAAGCCAGCACCTGCTGGTCGGCGATGTGATCGAGCACGACGCCCGCGCCGGGCAGCACCAGCGAGACTTGATTGTCGCTGCTGCGGAAGGTCTGCGGCACGCGGGCGACGCTCTGCGTCGGCTGCGGCGGAACGGGGGTCGCGGGCTGATTTTGCTGCTGCTGCCCCTGCTCTGCCGGGATGCTGATCGTCTCCAGCAGGTTGGTCAACTGCGCTTGATTGGCGTCCATGTTGTCGCTGACCAAGATCGCCAGCAGCAGTTGATCGCTTGAGTGCATGACGGCAACGTAGCCGCGATTAAGCTGCGCCAGTTCGCCGGGATACTGCCCCCCGAAGGTATGCGCTTGCGCTGGCTGCACTACCGTCACATTGCCGGTGAAGCTGTTGAGAATCTGCGTCATCAACGGCGTGACCAGCGCATCGGGCGCTTGTCCGCCGAGCGCCAGCGCGCCCACGAATCCGCCGATTCCGGTCACGTTATAGTTCACGTCCGAGCCGTTGATGATCATGTCGATCACCGCTTGTACGCTCGCTTGCGAGTCGCCGAAAACCGTCGCGTCGGCGAAACTATCGACCATCTCCGCTTGACTCGTCCAGTCTTGTGGCAGCCGGATCGAGAAGATGCCGGTGTCGCTGGCGACGACTCCACCACCGCCCACCGGCGGCTGCGGATTTGGGTTGACCGGAATCGGCGTCGCCAGTACGGCGGTCGGCGGCAGGCTGCTGCCGTTTTCCGCCGGGATGCGGATCGAGTTGATCATGTCGATGATCGTCTGCTGGTTGGCGTCGAAGGTGGCAAGCGGCGACGCGCCAATCGTGAATTCGGCGATGTTCGCGCCCGCCTGAAAGACGCCGAGATAGCCCTTTGCCTGTTCGCCGGGGACGGACACCAGCGCAATCGATCCCGGATACAGCCCGCCGATCATCAGCGACTGCTGTTCCAACACCGTCCCGCCCGCTTGCTGGGCGCTGTTGATCATGCTGTTCAGCAGGGTCGATATGCTCATATCGGCGGGCAGACCGACTAGTAATTGCGGCGTAAAGATGCCGACGATCCCGTTGATGCCGGGTGCCGTGGTGGTCGCCGGGTTGGTGAGCGAATCGATCATGTTTTGGAGCGATGTTGCCGTGTCACCGAAGGCGAGCAGCGAGGTGAAGTTCGACTGCGCTGCATTGCGCGACATCCAGTTGGCGGGCAGGCGCATCGAAATTTGCCCGTCGAGCGTCTGAGCGATCTGCGTCAGTTGAGTTGATTGCGCGCTAGCCGGCAGAACCGTACTCACGAGGATCAGTAACAGAACGAGGGCTAAATGTAAGCTGCGCGGCGTTCGTTGCACCATGCGGGAAACCTCCTATAGATTTTAAGTTATCAATTTGTTGCCTGAAACTATCATAACATCTACTTTGCTAAGGAATTCCCGCAGCGTCGGCTTATCAGTGGTCAGTCCGCAGATTTATACGAAATTCATTCGTAGCGCCGGGTCGGCTGCCGCTCGGCATCAGCCTTTAGCTCGATCCGCTCGATCTCGTGCTGGCGCGGATGATGCGGACGTTGACCGCCGGGACGTAGTGCGCCGAGTATTTGCGTCCGATCCGCAGCCAGTAATCGTAATCCATGCCGAATTCGTCGATCACCTGACGGCGCAAAAAGAGGATGGCGTGCAGCACGGGCGGGGCGGTTTTCTCGATGATCCGACTAAACGCTTTTACAAATCCCCCCCTTTTGTGGTGAAATGTGGTTAAATCGCTTTGCCGATTACTGCTTAGCAGAGTTGCAATCATTCAATGTGAGGAATGGAGCTGAAGAGTCATGCGAAAACGCTTGCTAACGTTGACGGTGATTATGCTCGCTTTCACAGCCGGGTTGATCATTCAAGTGAGCGCGGATTCGCGTTTTGCTCAGGTGTTTGCATCCGGAGCCGAAGCGCCTGATGCGCCGAATCATCTGCCCGCCGCCGACCTACTGTTCGAGCGCATCTCCGGTCCCGACGTGCCCACATTGCAAGAGATGACCGCTGGCGCGACGACCGACGCCGAGGCGTTGGCGAAGGTTGTGGCGTATTATGACGATAATCGGGAGCGGCTGCGCGTGCTCTGGCGCGAAGAAGATGACACGCGCCTCGCCGGAATTTTCTCGATGTACGTCGTCCACGTCAGCACCATTTACGGCGAGACGACTTATCCGGCGTCGTTTCTCGAATATCTTCAGCAGCCGCGCGCCCACTGCGGCACGTACTCGATTGCTCAGGCTCATATCGCCAACGCGCTCGGCTTGGAGTGGCGCATGTTCGAGTTGACCAGCGGTTGGCACGGTTGGATCGAGATCAACGTTGATGGGCAGTGGGAGATGTTCGACGCAACTACCAACCAATGGATCAGCCGGTCTGGGCTGGAAATGTTGCAGGGCGCCCCGCGTGAGTACCGATCGTTCTACACGCCGCTGCTCGACATCGACCGTCCGGACGCGCGCCTGCATATGAGCGAAGGTTACAACATGCAGCAGTTCCGGATCGATCTACCCGGTTTGGGCTTGTTCTACAATCCACCGGGCGAAATCTCGTCTCGCAGCATCCCGACAACTGGGATGCGACGCTGTCGCTGCAAAATCGCGGCTAATCAGGCGAGCGTCTGCCGGTAGATGTTGCGCAGACGCTCGTTTTGTTGACCGCGATCAAACTCCGTTTCGACGTGCTGGCGTCCGGCGAGCGTGATCCGTTCCCACTGATCGGGGTTCCCGGCGTACCAGCGCAGATAGTCCAGCAGCCCTGCCGAGTCGCGTTCTTCGGCGAGGAATCCGGTCTCACCGTGCTGGATGATCTCCGGGATGTCGGAATGCGTCGTGCTGATGATCGGCATTCCGGTCGCCGCCATATCCACCAGGGCCATCGGCGTGCCTTCCATATCGCCATCGCTGGCGGTGATACTGGGCGCCATAAAGATGTGATGCCGGTAGGCTTCTTCGAGCAGCACACTGTACGGTTGTTTGCCCATCAGCCGCGTCACCGGCAGCAGATTTTGCGCTTCCAACGTCTGCATGATCTTTTTGCGCTCGCGCGCACCGTCGGGATGATCCGGCGCTGCTCCGATGATGGTGATTTCCAGCGGGACTTCGTGCTGAAACGTGCCGAGCGCTTCGAGAGCGTAAGGAATGCCCTTGCGCTCGCGGAATTCGGAGGCGAACAGGACGCGCAGCGGCTCGCCGGGCGACCATTGTCGCGGCTCGTAGCGAATCTTCTGAATGTTGACGCCCAAATGATGGCGACTTAGTTTGTCCGGCGGGCAGCCGAGGTCGATCAAGTTTTGTCGCATTTCAGCGCCCAAGCAGAGGACGCGGTTGCCACTGGCGAACAGCTTCTGGTAGTGTTCTCGCCAGATCGGATAGCGGGCGGGGTACTCGCTCACGTCATAGCCATAGAACGACGTGATCAGCGGCAGCTTCAGTTGATTGACAATTGGCAGCGCGTAATAACCCGCGCGCCCGAAATGAGCGTGAATGAGGTCAATGCCGTCACGGGACATGGTCGTTTGCAGTCGTTGGGTCATGCCTTTGAGCGTCCGCTCCCACAGCACCGCCACGCCGAGCGCCAAGCGCCGCGCCATAAAGCCGCGCCCAAAATGAGGCGTTGGTTGACGAAAACGGCTTCCCTGCGTGATCGCGTCGTTGGCGGTATGCGCCCATGTGTAGACATAGGGTTGAAAGTCGGCAGTTTCTTCAACTTGCGCTGCCATCCAACTCGCGCCGTTATATGTAAGAATGTAGTGTCCTATTCGGTACAAGGTTTCACCTCGACTTTAGATGCGAGTGTCTAAAGTATAATGGATGGATGCTCGGCACTTGAAGCATGAACTTATTTGCCTGATCTCTAGATCTAACCATACAGGGACTGCATGAAGATCATTGGGCATGGCATGATCGCTCAAAGCTTGCTGCCGTACCATGACCGCTCGTCGAACGCGGTTATTTTTGCCAGCGAAGTCGCCAATTCGCGCACGACCAACGAGCAGGCTTACGAGCGAGAATATCAATTATTGTACGAGACGCTGCACGCTTGCACCGCTGAAGGCAAGCAGATCGTTTATTTTTCGAGTGCGGGTGCCATCTATGGCGAGACGAACTCGCCCCGTACCGAAACGACGCCACTATTCCCGACCACCGCTTATGGGCGGCATAAGCTGCTTTGCCAGTCCGTGATCGCCAACTCCGGCGCGAACTATCTGATTGTGCGACTAGCAAATCTGGTCGGGCGGGCGCAGAATGCATCGCAGTTGGTTCCGGCGCTGGTCGAACAGATCAAACAGGGGCGGGTAACAATTTTGGCGCAGGCAGTCCGTGATTTGCTTGACGTTGATGACTTTGCAAAAATCCTGCTGTGCGTGTTGGCGGCAGATCTGACCAAGCAGACGCTGCTGGTGGCGTCGGGACACAGTATCGCGGTGGCGGAGATCGTGAGCGAATTCAGCGGTTACTTGGTGCTCGGGTCAATTCAGCCTGCGTCATGATGGCGAAACAGCGTTTTGAACTGAGCAAACTCCAAGCTATCTTGCCCGATGTTCCGCACTTCCCCCCGGATTACTATAAGCTGGTGCTGGCGAATTACGTGCGCCACGAACAAGGGACAGGTTGATGACCCAATTCATCGCATGGGAGTTGTACCGCCAAATCCTTGAGTTTATGCCGATCCCCTGTGTGGACGTTGCCATCGTCGCCCATGGCGCGGTGCTGCTCGTCCGGCGCGACGACCCGCCCGCGCAAGGCGAGTGGTGGATTCCCGGTGGGCGCATCCTCAAAGGCGAGATGATGCGCGACGCCGCCATCCGCAAGGCGCGGCAGGAAGTCGGCATCATGTAACGTCGGACCGATCATCCACACCGCCGAGACGATCTTCCCCGAGGTCCCGACGGCATCCCGATACGGCATCAATTCGTGTTTCTTCATGTTTCCGATGAGAGCGAATTCACATCACGCTTGATCAGCATTCGCGCGAGTATCGCTGGGTTGACCACATCCCCGCTGGGATCCATCCTTACGTCGAGCGCTGCTTGATGGGGGCGGGCTTGGAAAAGCGACCCGCCGAGAGACGCTAGCCGCTGTCAGGGTTTGATGTATTGAACTCGGCGCGTCTAAATTAAGCGCAAAGTCGGATGCCGTTCGACCTGACTGCGCGCATCCTTTCGCTGCGTAGAGGATGAGAGGTTCATATGTCGTTTTGGAGCGAGAACCGCTTCGTCGTCACCGGGGGCGCCGGTTTTCTGGGGTCGCGCGTGGTCGCCGCGCTGCATCAGCGTGGGGCGGGCGAGGTGTTTGTCCCGCGCAGCGCCGATTACGACCTGCGCGAGCAATCCGCCGTGTCCGACCTGCTGAACGACACCAAGCCGGACGTGATCATCCACATGGCGGCGGTCGTCGGCGGCATTGGTGCCAACCGCGCCCATCCCGCCGAGTTCTTCTACGCCAACTTGGTGATGGGCACGCACTTGATGCACGAAGCATGGCGCTCCGGCGTCAAGAAATTCGTGACCATCGGCACGGTCTGCGCTTACCCGAAGTTCACGCCGATCCCCTTCCGCGAGGAATCGCTCTGGGACGGCTATCCCGAAGAAACCAACGCGCCTTACGGCTTGGCGAAAAAGATGCTGCTGGTGCAGGGGCAAGCCTACCGCGAGCAGTACGGCTTTAATGCGATCTATCTGCTGCCGACCAACCTCTATGGACCGGGCGATAACTTCAACCCCGCCAGTTCGCATGTCATTCCGGCGCTGATCCGCAAGTTCACCGCGGCGCGGGATCGTGGTGACGCGCAGGTGATTGCATGGGGGACAGGGTCGCCTACGCGCGAGTTCCTCTACGTTGACGATGCGGCTGAGGGCATCACGCTGGCGACCGAGCGTTACAACGGCGGCGATCCGGTCAATCTCGGCTCCGGCTTCGAGATCAGCATCAAAGACCTGACCCATTTGATCGCCGAGCTAGTCGGCTATCAAGGCGAAGTCGTCTGGGACACCAGCCAACCGGATGGTCAGCCGCGTCGCGCGCTCGACACCAGCCGCGCCGAACAAACCTTCGGCTTCACGGCAACCACCGATTTTCGCGCTGGCTTGACCGAGTTGATCGCGTGGTACGATCAGCACCGCGAGCAGATCGAGATCGCCGAAGCGACGAAGTAACTCACCTCCGTATGTTTTGTAGGGGCGCAGCGCGCTGCGCCCCTACGAGTTCCTCTCCCAATCACAGCCGTAAAAGGTTAGCATTTTCGCCGCAAAAATTGATGGAAATCATAGACAATTTGTGCTATAATTTAGAACATCGGTGCTATGAAACAAGCGAAGAAACCAACCGATTCCGTCAGCGCTGCGCTGGTCGCCGGAGGGCGTCTGGAGCGTCAGCTAACAGGGATTAGGAAGCGATGCAAATCATTCAAGTGGCACAAGGTCAAGATACGGCAGTGATCGATAACCGGATCGCCGAACTGGTCGATAGCGTGCGCGCCCACCGCGAACGGATCGCCACGCTCGAAGCCAAGAACGACGTCGCCAAAGACGAACTGCGCCAACTGCTCGAACTGCGCGGCGAGAGCTGGTCGGATGACGAGGGCTATGCTCGTTTGATGGCGGAGAGCACGCGCACCTCTTACGAGTCGAAGGCGCTCGACGACTTGATCATTCGCGACCCGCTGCATTACGGCTGGCTCAAGGACTTCCGCAAGCAGTCGGTTGTGCGCGGCAGCATTCAGGTCAAGTAAGCAGAAATCACAATCGGGCGTTCAGTTGAACACCCCTACAGAGTGTCGCATTAAGCGTGGAAGGGCATCAGGTGATGCCCTTTTTGATTCTGGTTTCACTCCACCGCGATGTGCGTGGCGAAAGCATCGAACATGACTTGCGGCAGCCGCGCAATCGAGTTGGTCTGCAAGTTGATGAACACCCACAGCGACCGCGACCGCGCCATCAGCGCGCCGTCACTCTCCCGCGTGATCAGGAAGTGGCGGGTGGCGTTGCTGCGCTTCACGTTCGACAGGTAGGTCGTGACCGTCAGTTGATCGTCGAGGGCGGCTTGCTGGCGGTACTCGACCCGCTGCCGCCGCGCGACGATGGCGAAATGCTCGCTCTGCA
The DNA here is from genome assembly GCA_963848465.1 of uncultured Chloroflexia bacterium. Taxonomy (GTDB): domain Bacteria; phylum Chloroflexota; class Anaerolineae; order Aggregatilineales; family Phototrophicaceae; genus Flexifilum. The sequence continues at coordinate 46,308 of CAWKDY010000031.1, forward strand.
TCCGCATCAGCGACCAGCCGAAGGCTTTGACCGCCTGAATGCCGCATTCTTCCATGTAATTGAAGTAAGTCGCGTTGTTGACGTGCTGCGCCGGATCGACGTCGCGCCACTCGACCTCGCGGCGCATGGTGAACGCGCCGGGTGGGGGCGGCGGCGCGTCGGGGAACGGGTCGCGCGGGAGCGACTCGTCGCTGGCGCCGTCCGGCATGAAGGCGGCGACCATCTCCGGCGGCACCTGAGCGGGTCGCTGCGCCGCGCGGTCGAAGTAAACCCAGTCAGTTGACCCCTGCGCGACCATCTCGCCGGTCGCGGCGCTGCGCAGTTCGTAGAACCGGCGCGAGCGCACGCGGCGGACATCGCCGACCCACGTCGTCACCTCGACCGAGTCGCCGAAGCGCAGCGGACGCAGGTACTCGATATTCGTCTCGCGGATCACCCAGATGTGACCCATCGCGGTGTAGCGCGCTTCGTCGTAACCGACGGCGGCGGAAGCGTCGAGCGCGGCTTCCTGCATATAGCGCACGTAGTTGGCGTTGTTGACGTGCCCGTAGGCATCGCATTCGTAGTTGCGCACGCGGAAGGTGCGTTTGTGAACCAGCGGCATCGCCCACCTCATCGGGGTTCGTTGCGAAAGATCAGGGTTAGCGTAAATGCGTCAGGGAGCAAAAGCAATGGACGAATCGCCAAAATCGGGAAGTTAAACGGCGCGAAACCGCTCCATCTATGGGATCGGCAGGGGCTGTGCTATCCTTAGCGCGTCGTGCGGCAGGGATAGGACAGCAGCGAATTTGACCCAATCAGATAGCATGCGCGATAGCGAAGCTGTGCCCGTTTCGGTGGAAGCCGAGGCGGCGGCGCTCGAAGCGGCTCAAGAGGCGACCAACGCGGGCGTCGCCCGCGCGACCGGCGTACTGGCACTGGGCAGCATCGCCAGCCGCGTGCTGGGTATGGCGCGGGATATCGCACTGACCAACCTGTTCGGCGCATCGCGCGCAACCGATGCCTTCATCGCCGCGACGCTCGTGCCGACCACCCTCTACGACTTGCTGATCGGCGGGCACGTCAACGGCGCGATCATCCCGGTGCTGAGCGACGTCGTCACCAAAGACGGCAAAAAAGCGCTCTGGCAGTTGGTTTCCGTGCTGGTCAGCCTCGTCACGGTTGTCGTGACGCTGCTGGTGCTGCTGCTGATCATCTTTGCGCCGCAGGTGGTGCTGTTGGTTGGCGGCGGCTACGACAGCGCGACCCAAGCGCTCGCCACCGAGCTGCTGCGCCTGACCGCCCCGGCGCTGATCTTCTTGAGCCTGTTCGCGGTGCTCAGCGGCACGCTCTACGCGCTGCGTTCGTTCACGCTCCCGGCGCTGGCGGGTGCGGTCTTCAACGCCTGTATCGTGCTGGGCACTATCCTGCTCGCGCCGCCGCTGCAAGTCTTCACGACCTATCAGTATTTCAACGTTCACTGGGTCGCCATGCGCCCCGCTGACGGTATCCGCGCAGCAGCGTTCGGCTGGCTGATCGGCGCGGTGGTGCAGATGGCGCTCCAGCTTCCCGGATTGCGCGATGCGAAACTCCACCTCACGCTCAACTGGCGGCATCCCGCCCTGCGGCGGATCGCCAAGCTGTATGCGCCGGTCATGCTGGCGCTGATGGTCGACTCGCTGATCCGCTTCTTCAGCTACAATTTCGCCAGCCAAACTGGCGAGAGCAGCCTCAGCTACATGAAGTGGGCGACGACCCTCGTCCAGTTCCCGCAGGGCTTGGTCGCCACCGCCATCAGCATCGCCATTTTGCCGACCCTCGCCCGCCAATCCGCCTTGATCGCCCGCGACGGCGAGCGACCGTTCAAGGATACGCTCGGCTTGGGCTTGCGGCTGGCGATCACGCTGATGATCCCGGCGGTGGTCGGCTTGTTTGTGTTGGCGACGCCGATTGTCCGCCTGCTGTTCGAGCATGGCGCGTTCACGCCCGGCGATACCGTGATCACGACTATCGCGCTGCGGCTTTATCTGCTCGGCTTGCCCTTCGCGGCGGTCGATCTGCTGCTGGTCTACGCCTTCTACGGGCGGCAGGATACGCTCACGCCCGCGCTAATCGGGATCGTCAGCTTGGTGGTGTACATGGCGGTGGCGGTGACGCTGCTGCCGACTTACGGCTTGTTCGCGCTGATGATCGCCGACAGCGTCAAGCACCTGATGCACGCCTCGCTTTCGGCGTACATCCTCGGACGGCGAATGCATGGCTTTGGCGATCAGCGCTTGCTGCTGACCATCGGCAAAGCGAGCCTCGCCGCGCTGACGATGGGGATCGTCGCCCTGAGCGCGGAGCCGCTGCTCGAACGGCTGATCGGCACGCACAGCCTGATCCACGAGGTGCTGCTGGTCGGTGTCGGCGGCGGGCTGAGCGTGGTCATCTTCGTGTTGATGGCGGCGCTGCTGCGCCTTGAGGAACTGCGCTGGCTTGGGCGGCTTCTGCGCCAGCGGGTGGGACGGTAGACGTAGATTCGTCCATAGGGGCGGGTTTCAAACCCGTCCCTACTAGTTCTTCAACCCCTCACCCCCTGACCCCCTCTCCCACGCAAGCGGAGAGAGGGGAAGCGCGCCGGGTTTTGTCCCTCGCCCCGTTTACGTGGGAGAGGGACGGCTTGCGTTAGCAAGCAGGGTGAGGGGAAATAAGCGCAAGCAAACTAACACCAATGGTTACATAGAACGCGATCACGGAAAAATCCTATGTCCACTGCTAATCCACCTATCGCATTAAACGAAGCGCTCAGCTTCACCGACGCCGACCTCGCTGCCAACCGTGCCGGTCGCCTGACCGACGCGCAGATCGCGCGGCTGCGGCAGAATTGGCGGCGCACGCTCTGGATCACCATTGCCATCGTCGTGATTGGCGGGCTGGCGGCGACGACTTTTCTCTTTCTGGGGCAGCGCAACGACTCGGCGATTTTGACGCTGCTCGGCATCATCATCACCGTGATCAACGCGGCGACCGTCGGCTTGGGGGCGCAGAGCTATTTGCGCCTCAGCCGCGACGTGACCGCTGCTCGAGTCAGCCCAATCAGCGGCGTCGTCAGCCACACGATCCGCGTCAATGGACGGGTAGCGACTTACGTGCTCAAGCTGGACGAGCAGGAGATCGTCGTGTCGAAGCTGGTCTTCTTCGCGGTCGAGGACGGCAAAGCGTATCGGCTTTACCGCGCGCCCAATACTAAGACGCTGCTCAGCGGGGAATGACAATAACAAAATCCGCCAGGGTGTAAACGCACGGCTATAAAAGCGCCGCTCGATCAACCGGGGCGGAATTTGCCCGAATAGGTGAGTACCCGTCACTGGGTCGCGTTTAATCGAGCTGGCCGCCTACATCCTAGCGGCAAGCGTTCTTAGCTTTAGCTCTCGACGGCGTTCTGCCGTCGCCGACCTGCGCGTAGAACTTGGCGCTGTCCTTCGGATAGCGCTGCTCGGTCTCGTAATCGACGTAATGGATGCCGAAGCGCTTGGAGTAGCCTTCCGCCCATTCGAAGTTATCCATCAGGCTCCACAGGAAGTAGCCTTTCAGCGGCACGCCGTCGCTGATGGCGTGCTGCGCCGCCGCCAAGTGACCGCGCAGATAGGCGATCCGCCGCGCGTCGTGGACTTCGCCTTCGGGCGTCAGCACGTCCTCATAGGCTGCGCCGTTTTCGGTGATGAAGATCGCGGGCGGGTTATAGTCGGCGGTCACGCGCTTGAGCAGGTTGTACAGCCCCAACGGATAGACTTCCCAATTCATCGCCGTGTACTCGCCTTCCGGCTTGACGTGCTCGAAGGGGGCGCGGTCGTTGTCGCTGGCTTTGACGACCGCCCGCGCGTAGTAGTTGATGCCGAGGCAGTCGGTCGGGGTGGCGATGATCGCCATGTCGCCCGGTTCGATGGTCGGCATGTCGTCGCCATAGACCGCTGCCACGTCGGACGGATAGCTGCCCTTAAACAGCGGGTCGAGATACCAGCGGTTGAACCAGCCATCGTAATACGTCAGCGCTTGCTGATCTTCCGGCTTGGGACTCGCCGGGTCTGCCGGGCTGAGGTTGAGCACCATGCCAACCTGCGCGCCGGGAGAATTTCGGCGGATCACCTGGATCGCTTTGCCGTGCGCGACGTAGCAGTGATGCGTCGCCGCCAGCGCGGGTGCGGGCGACTCGCTGGTCAGCCCCGGCGCGTGCGCGCCCATCACGTAGCCGACCCACGCGAACACCCACGGCTCGTTGAAGGTGAACCAGTGCTTCACCCGGTCGCCCAGCGCGCGCGTGACCACGTCCACGTAAGCGACGTAATCGTCGATGATGCCGCGCCGCAGCCAGCCGCCTTCATCTTCCAGCGCTTGCGGCAGATCCCAGTGATACAGCGTGACGTAAGGGCGTGATCCCGTTGGCGAGCAGTTCGTCGATCAAATTGCTGTAGAACTCGATGCCCGCTTCGTTGACCGTGCCGCGTCCCTGCGGCAGAATGCGCGACCACGCAATCGACATCCGGTACGCCGAGACGCCGAGCTGCTTCAGCAGTTGCACGTCTTCCTTCCAATGATGATAATGGTCACAAGCGACGTCACCTGTATCACCGTTATGAACTTTGCCGGGGGTGTGGGCAAACGTGTCCCAAATCGATACGCCGCGTCCGTCCTCGTTGACGGCGCCCTCGACTTGGTACGAGGCGGTTGCCGTTCCCCAGACGAAATTCGCTGGGAACTCTTGTAGAGTCATGCCTTGATCCTTTATGCTGTGAAAAACGCAAACCATCGTGAATGCGCGCAGGCGCCATTGATCCGAGGGTGAATTGTAAACCCTCACTTTACACTTGTCTGATGGACACTTAATTACAAATTCAGCCCGTACTCATAGGGTGTCCGTAGAATTCAGGAAAGTATAGCAACCCTACCGCTATACGCAGAATCCAGTTTAGGTGTGGGGGAGGAAATTTGCACTATGAAGCGGATAGCACAAAAGAGTACAGCATTCGTCGCGGTGCTTCTGGTGGTCGTTTTCGCATTCTATATCGGCACGGCGGTGACCTCCAGCACGGCGCAAGGTGACGTTACTTGGCCCGTGGTGACGCCGCAGCCGGTTTCTCTTGACGCTTCGTCGCTTGCCAGCGAGCAGGCGTACGCGAACGTCTACAACAACGTGGGTCCCTCAGTCGTCTCGATCAATGTCGTCGCTCAATCGAGCGGCACCAACGGCTTCTCGAATCAGAACAGCTTGATTCAGGGAACGGGCACGGGCTTCGTGATCGACACTGCCGGGCACATCGTCACCAACAATCACGTTGTGGACGGCGCGATCAGCGTTGAAGTCAACTTCTTCGATGGCAGCATCTATCGCGGCACCGTCGTCGGCGTTGACCCCGACTTTGATCTTGCGGTCATTCAGGTGAACCGCCCCGCCAACGAACTGCACCCGGTCACGCTGGGCAATTCGGATAATCTGTTCATCGGCGAAGAAGTCGTCGCCATCGGCAGCCCGTTCAACCAGCCGTGGACCCTGACGACCGGCGTGATCAGTGCGCTCGACCGCACGATTGACAGCCTCGGTCAGTTCCAGATTGGCTCCGTCATTCAAACCGACGCGGCGATCAACCCCGGCAACAGCGGTGGACCGCTGGTCAACATGAACGGGGAAGTCGTCGGCGTGAACTCGCAGATTTTGAGCCAGTCGCGCAGCAATTCAGGCATCGGCTTCGCCATTCCGAGCAACCTCGTCAAGCGTGTCGCCCCGGCGCTGATCAACAGCGGCAAGGTCGATTACAGCTACCTCGGTATTTCGGGCGGCGACATCACCCTCTCGACGATTGAATCGCTGAAGCTGCCGAACAACGCGCGTGGCGTGGTTGTCAGCAGCGTCTCGCCAAATGGTCCGGCGGCGAAGGCGGGTCTGCAAGACGCGACTATCAGCACCAACAGCAACGGCGAGACGGTGCCGACTTCGGCGGACATCATCACCCAGATCAACGGGCAGCCCGTCACCAGCATGGAAGCGCTGATCGCCTATCTCGCCAGCAATACCAAGCCCGGCGATACGGTCAACCTGACGGTCGTCCGCAACGGCACGCAGGAACTCACCCTCCCGGTGACGCTCGCGGCGCGCCCGTCCGGCAGCTAAGCTAGTAAATCAATGATCGTAGGGGCGTACGGCTGTGCGCCCGACACAAAAGCGGGGATCGCCCATATCGGGCGATCCCCGCTTTTGATCTGTAGGGGCGGACCTATGTGTCTGCCTTTTTACGCCAATAGATCGGTGAAAATGTCTTTGAGGGGCAGCGCAAAACCGGGCAGCACGTCGCCGCCGTCGAGGGTATCGTTTTCGAGCAGAATTTCTTCGTCGTCGGCGGTGAGGGTCACGACAAGCCGCTTCTTGGGATCGAAGATCCAAACGAGCCGCGTTCCGTTGAGCAGATAGTAATCCGCACGCTCGCGCAGTTCCTTGAGCGAGTTGTCCGGCGACTTGATCTCGATGGCGAGGTCGGGCATCTGCGGGACGCTGCCGACCTTGACCAGCGGGCGCTGTCCGCTGATGAACGATACGTCCGGCAGACGGCTGTTATGCTGGTCGTCGGGGACGCTGTGGCGCACCTCGACGCCAACCCGACCAAGTTTGCGCGGTTGGACGAAAGCGAGCAGAGCAGCACCGATCAGTAGAGCGATTTGTCCATGTTCTTCGGTCGGCATCTTCTCGACGATCTCCCCGTTGATCAGTTGCAGCAGCCGTTCTCGATTCTCCGGCTGTTCGAGCAACCGCTCAAATTCTTTGACTGTATACAGCCGCTCTTGCTGTGCCGACATAACTTAGCGCTCCGTCTCACTACGCCCTATTGTAACATCTGGCGCTCGTCACTGCGCTTGCAAAAATTCACGGAGCAGGGTGTCGAAGCCATAGGCGATTTGCAAATCCGCCAATTCGTCCACGCCGAAATAACGGATCGCTTGCCCTTCGTTAAGTGTGATCTCAGTCGCCCGCAAGCTAACTTGCCCCGCATAGATGTACTGCTCGATGCTGACCGCCTCACCAGCGATCAAGCGATGATGCGAGCGTTCGTAAACGCGCCAGCAGCGTGACGTGCTGGGACGATTTCGATTTCTTCGCGGAGTTCGCGCTCGATGGCGGCAGCGGGCGTTTCGCCTGCCTCTATCCGCCCGCCGGGTAGCGTCCACCAGCCCGCGAATTCGAGGCTGGGCTTCTCGTCCCGCTGCATGAGCAGCACTTGGCGGTCGGTGTTGTACAGAATGGCGGCGACGCAGGGGATCGTCAGCATGGCGCTTTCCAGTTCAGCTCGTCATACCAAATCACTTCTCGACTATAATATCGGTAAAACAACCCCTTATTGACAGAAAGGTTTTACCGTGACGCCTATCGGAAGCCTCGACGATGCGACGCTGCGCCACATTCACGCGGCGCGGACGATCAACGGCGTGCCGCCCGAACATTATCAAGTCCCCTATCGTAATTTTCGCCATTTACTCTCGCTGCAAGCGACCGCCACCCCGGATAAGCCCTTCATCGTTCATTACGACGCCGACAACCGGCGCGACGAACTGACCTACGCCCAGTTCAACGCCAAAGTGCATCAGACGGCGAGCTTCTTATACGATGATCTTGGCGTGCGGCGCGGCGACCGCGTAGCGACCATCGCCTACAATCACCTCGACACCGCCATCATCTACTTCGCCTGCTGGCTGATCGGCGCGGCGGTTGCGCCGCAGAACGTCGCCGAGGACGACCGCCGGATCGCCTTCATCCTCCGCAACAGCGAGGCGGTGGTTTGCTTCGTGCGTGACGAGTATCTCGATCGCGCCGAGGCGATCATTCACGGCGACGCCGACGACGAACTGGGCGCGCCCAACATCCGCCAGATCGTCCAAGTTGGCGGAACGCCAACCTTTGGTGGCGATCCATCCGACCGCTATCTGCACTTCGCCAGCGAGATCGCCAACCGCCCCGACACCTTCATGAGCACCGACGAGCGCCCGACGCTCGACGACGAGGCGCTGCTGGTCTACACCAGCGGCACGACCGGCGCGCCCAAAGGCGTCGTCTTGATGCAGTACAACCTGCTGGTCGACGCGCAGGGTATCGCCCAGTGGCAGGCGATCACCGGCAACCAGCGGACGATGTGCGTCCTGCCGATTTACCACGTCAACGGGATCGTCGTCACGCTGATCACGCCGCTGTTCGTCGGCGGCTCGACCGTGCTGACGCGCGGTTTCAGCGTCCACCACTTCTGGGAGCGCATCGCCCGCGAGCGCGTCCACGTCGTCAGCCTCGTGCCGACGCTGCTCCAGTTCGCGCTGGAGTTCGCCGATTCGCAGGCGGCGGCGGGCAAGTCGATCTACGGCGACGGCGTCAGCAAAGCCGACCTGCGCCACTTCCGCCACATGGTCTGCGGCGCGGGCACGCTGCCGATGAGCCTCGCCCACGCCTTCGAGGATCGCTTCGGCATCCCGATTTTGCACGGCTACGGCTTGAGCGAATCGACCTGCTATTCCTGTCACCTGCCGATTGACCTCTCGTGGGAGGAACACAACCACTGGATGTACGACTACGGCTATCCCAGCATCGGCTGCGCCATTTTGCCCAACGAAATGGCGATCTTCGACGCGCTCGGCGCGGGTGAACGCCTAGCTCCCGGCGAGCGTGGCGAAATCTGCATTCGCGGGCACAACGTCATGAAATACTACTTCCAGCGTCCCGACGCCAACGCCGAGACCTTCAAGTTCGACTGGTTTCGCTCCGGCGACGAAGGTTTTTACGAGCAGGACGCGCGCGGGCGCAAGTTCTTCTTCATCACCGGGCGGATCAAAGAGCTGATCAATCGTGGCGGAGTCAAGTTCAGCCCGTTCGACATCGAGGAAGTGCTGCTCGAAATCCCCGGCATCAAGGTCGGCTTGGCGATTGCCTTCAAGAACGACTACTACGGCGAGGAGGTCGGCGCTTACGTCGTCGTCGAGGACGGCGTCGAGTTATTTCCCGACGACATCATCGCCTACTGCCGCGAGCGGATGACTTTCGAGAAAGCGCCCAAAGCGGTCGTCTTCGGCACCGAGATTCCGATCACGTCAACCGGGAAGTATCAGCGGCTTAAGCTGCAAGATCGCTTCGCCGAGTGGGAGCACGTCCAGTTTCGCCGCTAGCGCTTATCTGTATCTTCCATAATGGTGTGGGCTTTGTGAGCGTGACAAAATCTCACCGCTATGTCAGAAAATTGCCAAACACCGTCAACGACACCCGAAACGGACGAAGTTCTCTCCCCTCCCTGAATTCGGGGAGGCGTTGGGGGTGGGGTCAAAACGGTGGGGTTACGACTGCGGCGGCGGGCTGATCGGCGACATGGTTCCGGTCGAGGTCGGCGTCGGCATCCCCGCCATCAAGGCTTGACGCGCCGTTTCCAGCGCGTTCAGGGCGCTCAGGCGCGTGTTGTCGCTGCTGATGTTGCTGAAAAGCTGTCTCGCCCGCTCGTAGTACTGCTGTGCCTCGCTGCCAAACCCCAAGACTTGGGCATAGCTGACGAACCACATCTGATAGGTGTAGCCATTGGTGTACTTGTTGAAATCGGTATCGCTGCCCCAAATGTTGAGCGCTTCTTGATAGCGCGCGCCGCCCGCCTCGAACTGCCCCTGCGCGAACAGGAAGTCGGCATAGCCGCGCAGGTTGATAATCTTGTAGTACGGCTCGCGCGCGGTCGAGACCGCTTTTTGCCAGTATTTCTCGGCGTTGAGCGCGTCACCGCTCTGCGCCAGCCCGATGCCGATCAGCGAATACTGCACGTCGGAGACGATGTTCGACTCCTGCTGGATCAAGTAGTCGGCTTGCCGCGCCAGCAGCGCCAGCTTGTAGTTGAGCGCGTAAAGTTTCGACCAGAAACGCATGTCCCGCTGCGATGGATCGGTATTGGAGAGGTCGTTCTTTTCACTCATGACGTCGATCAGGTTCTGGGTCAAAACGCCCAGTTGATCGAGCGCGGTCTGCTGGCTGCTGCGCGTTTGCAGCCGGATCGAGACGATGGTCGAGATGATGGAAAGTGTCAGCGCAAACACGCTGACCAACAACGCGGCGGGATCGTTCATGAGGTGGTTTCCTGACTAGTGGCTGGTCTCTACCGATTTTATGGAGATTTCGCCCCAGCGCCAACTACTCCGCCTCGGTAAGCTAGGCGTGGCGTTTGCCGAGCAGGATCACGCCGAGCAGCGCGCTGATCCACGCCGCCGCGCCGACTAGCAGCGCGGGCGTTAGCCAGCTGGGCGGTACTCGAAGACGACTTCGCTCGTCCCGGCGGGCACGCTCACGGCGCGGAACATGACGTCGGCGCGCTGGATCGGCGTCTCACTGCCGTTGATCGTCGCCACCCAGCCGGGATAGTAGGCGTCGGTCAGCACCAGATAGCCGGGCGCGTCGCTGCTGACGGTCAGCGCGACACGGGTGTCGGTGTATTCGTCCACCGACACCGTTTGTAGGGGCGCACTGCTGTGCGCCAACGCCGTGTCCGTGCCCTGCCCCGAAATCACCACCGTCTGCGCTGGATCGAACGCCGGGTCTTGCATCAGCTTGAGCGCGTCCTCGGTGCCGGGATCGTCATCGCTGACAAACGCGGCATCGCTTACGACGAAAGCGCGCGGCAGCACGTCGGCGTTCTGGTACATTTTGATGTCGCTCGACAGCACGCGCGTCCACGGGTCGGGCGCGAGCTGCTGGAAATCTCCCGTGCGCGTATCGACCAGCGTCAGCGCATACACCTCGTTAGCGGTTGTAACGGACACAGCCCCGGGTGCGCGCGGCGGATCGATCGCGTACCGGACGCGAGTATACGCCTCGATACTGATCTGCTCGACCGCTGGCAGATCCACCCCGCCGACGCTGACTCGCAGGTCGTCACAGGGCGCGCAGAGCACGTCCACCGCATCGGCGACGAAGGCTTGCGGGTTGGCGTACGTTATTTGCCCTGTACGCCTAAAAGTCGTGTCGTAGAACACCCCATTCTGCACCAGATCGTAAACCTTGTCGGTGATCAGGTAGCGGACGCCCATCAAATTCAGCCAGCGCTGGTCGGGGATGCACGCGCCGCCGCACTCCGGCAGCGCGAGGATTTCGCGCAGTCGTCCATCGACCGTGCGCAGTTCGCCGTCCGGCAGCAGCAGCGAGGTGAAGGCGGTGTAATCGGCGGTTGGCAGCACGCCGCCGTCGTAGCCGTCCACGCTGGGGATGCCCCAGATCAGCGGCAAATTCGCGCCCAGCGTCTCTTTGAGCTTGACCGCGTCGAATGCCAGCGCCCGCGCTTCCGGCGCTAAACTGGCGTACCGTGCATCGAGCGTCGCCCGGTCGCCCGGATCGAACAGCAGCCCGCTGATGCTCAGGACGCGCTCCGGCGGAACTTGATCGGCTTGGTAGGCGAGCAGTTGGCTCTCGGTGAAGCGCTGGCTGGTATAGGCATCCGGCGGCACCAGCCAGTTGTAGGGCAGGATTAGCGCCGCCAGCCACAACTCGACCACCACCCCACCGACCAGCAGCAGCGGCAAGCGTCGCCAGACGCCGACCAGCAGGATGATCAGCGCCGCCGCCCAAGCGATCAGCGTGATCGACGTGGGCAGGCTGACCGGGGTGCCGTCGTTCTGCCGCAGCGTCAGCAGCGACAATGCGGCTAATCCGGCGATGACCAGCAGGATCGCCAGCATTATCCGCCGAGGGTTGATCTAAACGTGACCCCACCCCCTGCCCCTCCCCGAATTCAGGGAGGGGAGCAAGCGACGATCTCGCAGCTGCGCTCTCCCCTCTCCCCGCTTGCGTGGGAGAGGGGGCGGGGGTGAGGGGTGCTCTCTTGATCAACGCCTCCACGCCCAACCCCGCCAGCATCGCCGTACCCAGCGCGAACAGCGCCAGCCAGCGCGCCGGGACGCGAAACAGATTGAAGCCCGGCAGCGTCGCCAGCAGCCAGTAAAGCGGATTGTAGAGTCCGAACGCTAGCGCCAACCCGACCAGCGCAATGATCAGCCACGTCGAGCGCGGCGAAAGCGGCAGCCTCACCCGCCATCGTTGTAGAGGCACGGCGCGCCGTGCCCCTACGGAAAATGCGCCGATAATCGCCAGCCCCCAGCCGATCACGCCGGGATAAGCGACGTATTCTCCGAAGATTAGCGTGTCGAAGCTGGGCAGCAAGCCGCGCCCGGTCACAAACGGGCTGAACGAGAAGGCGGTCGCCTGATTGACGTTGAGTCCGCCGCGCCGGTTGGAGACGCCGGTCAGTTCGAGCGTCGGGATCAACTGCGGCACCGCCAGCATCAGCGCGATAGCGCCCGCGCCCGCCAGCGTGATCACGCCGCGCAGCGGTCGCGTGCAGAGCGCGTAGATCGCCAGCGCGACGGCGGTGATAAAGACGGTCTGCGTATGCCCGGTGAAGAATTGCAGCGCCAAGCCGATCCCTAAGAGGATTGTGCCGGAGATCGGTCGGCTGAACGCGCGGTCGAACAAGACCATGATCCAAGGCAGCCACGCCAAGCCCTGAAGCTGGTTGATCTGCTCGACGTGCGCGCCGATGTGCCCGCCGAAGGCGAAGATCACCGCCGCCGTCAGCGCCGCCGTCCTCCCGATGCCGAGCGTTCGCCGCGCCAGCAGGTAAGCCCCCACCGCCGCCCACGCGACGTGGGCGAGGATGCTCAGGCGGATACCATCCGGTGGCGCGAGCGGTGCGACGATCCAGTTGGGCGGGTAGAACGTCCCCAACTGGCTGTTGGCGAGCAGCGGCACGCCCATGAACAGGTCGGACGACCAGAGCGGCAGTCCACCGCTCAGCAGAGCGGCGTTGCGGACGTGCCAGTAGGGGTAGAAGTAGGTGAAAGTATCGCCGCGCGCGAGGATCGAGTCGCTGAATGCCAAGCGATAGCAGAACGCCAGCGTCAGCGCGATCAGCAGCAGCGGCGCGAGGTCTAGGGTTTGGAAACGCTTCAGGGGGATGACTCCTAGCGGATGATGTCGCGTAGGGGCATGGCGCGCCATGCCCCTACCAAGATATCAAACAGAGCGAACGGTTATTCCCGGTCGCCCTCGGCGCGGCGCTTGGCTTCGGCGTCGAGGACCGGCGAGGCGCTCAACTGCTGCGTGCCGGTGATCTCGGCGGTCATCATTGCATCGGGTTCGGTGGAGCGCGTCGGGCGGAGACCCGGCTGCGGTGGGATGTAGTATTCCTCGTGCTCGTGTTTTTCTTGCATGACGAGGTAGACCACGGGGACCATCGTCGATGCTGCGATGACGATCAGTAAAATCCCGACAAGGTTGTTCATGACTAGCGACCTCCATCCGTTACGAATTGTCTTCGGCGTTGAATGCGCCTATTGTACACCAACGAGCGGCGAAATCGACGAATCTTAGTCGTCGAGCGTCGGCTCGTAGGCGAAATGGATCGCGCCGAGTTCGGGCGGCGGCGGCGGCATCGGCTGCTGCCAGTAAACCGGGCGGATGAACCCTTGCTGCCGGTGCAGATTGAGCGCGTGCTCCCACTCCTGCCGCACGTACTTCGACGCGGCGGCGGTGTTCGACCAGAACAATTGGAAGATGTCGGCGCGGTCGATCATGTCCAGCAGTTCGGCGTTCCAGTCCTGCCCGCTCTTGAGCGTCACCACGTCGCGCAGAAAGTCCAAGCCAAGCGCTTTGTACGCCCGCTCGACCCGCTCGACGATCTGCGTATCCTGATGGCTGTAACTGCAAAAGATGGCTTGGTAGACCGGGCGGGTCGCGCTGACCGGCGCGGCGCTGGGCGCGTTGCCGACATTCGACCCGACGTAGATCGAGATCGGCACGTCGGCGACGATCACGCCCTCGACGGCGAAGGTGATCCGCCCATTGCTGGCTTGATCGGCGGTCAGCGCCGGTGGCGCGCAGCTTGAAGTCGAAGCGGTGCCAGTCCTCGTAAAAGCCGATCTGCGCGCTGGGCGGGTTGAACTGAAAACCGGGCAGATCCGGCGTCGCCGTGATCAGCGCGCCGGTGGTCACGCTGCCGAGCGCCGTCCGCACCACCTCGCGGAAGGCGGAGAGCAGCCCGCCCAGTTCGCGGGCGGCGTCGGCGCTGACGGCATCGGCGGCGCTGGCGCGAAAGACGTAGGCGCGCAGCGGATACCAGACGTCGCTGACGGCTTCGGGCGGGTAATAGGCGGAAAACTGCACCGGGTCGGCAGGTGTTACGCTGGCTGCTCGGTGCGGGCTCGGGCGCGATCTGCGGCGGGCTGGGCGGCGGTTTGGCGCGGCGGATGCGCGGGCGGCGCTGCCATCGAGGGTGGCGGGACGGCTATGCGCGCAGGCGCGCCCGGGTTCGGCTTCCCGTCTATCGGCTTCGCTCAGGCTGCTGAGCAGGTCGGACGGGATGCCCCGGAAGGACTCTTGCGGTTCTTCGTCGGTTTCGGGCTGCACTGAGGTCGGCGGCACGCTGAAATCGTACTCCGCCTCCGCGCCGTCATCGACGCGCAGGTGCTGGATCGCCGCCAGCGCTTCGGGCGTGCCGATCTTGGCGAGCGATTGGGCTGCCATCAGCGCCACCGGGATGTCGTCGTTGTCGAGCATGTGGATCAGGTCGATCACGGCGCGCGGGTCGCCGATTTGTCCGAGTGTGTTGGCGCTGGCGAAGCGCACGTAGACCGAGTCGTCGTAGAGGGCGGTCAGCAGAAAGGGGACGGCGGCGCGGTCGCCCAGCAAGCCGAGCGCGTCGATCACGGCGGCGCGGACGGCGGCGGAATTGTCGAACAGGGTTTCGATCAGCGGCTCGACCGCTTGGCGATCTCCGGTGCGACCGAGCGCTTGCGCGGTCAACCGGCGGACGTTGGGGTCGGGGTCGCGCAGCAAGGGGACGAGGGCGGCGGTGATGCGTTCGTCTCGCTGTGGCTGGCGCAGATAATCGCGCACCTGCCGCAGCGCGGCAACGCGCTGGGCTGGGTCAGGGCTGGCGAACTCGGCAAGCGCGTGCTGAATAACCGACTCGTTCATGCTGTGTCTCCCGCTGGCTCAGTTTACATTGTACCGCAAGCTGGCTTTGTCCACTTCAGGAATTCGCCGTCACGCGCCGCCGGATCAAGGGCTGCGCTGATGGGGCGCGGCGCGCCGTGTCCCTACCGTTCGATTTGCGGCAAATCTCGGTAAATAAGCAGTCCGGGCGATTTTTTGCTAAAATCAAGCGGGAAGGATACGCAATCGTTCCGAAATCTGGGCGTTTATGGCTGACGTGGCTGAAGTGCCGCTTTCCAATTTAGCTCAACGCTTGATCACCGCCGTCGTCGTTGGACCAATCGTCGTGGTGACGGCGCTGTGGGGCGGACTCGCGTTCACGGCGCTGGTGGCGCTGGTCGCCGTCGTCGGCGTGATCGAATTCTACGTGTTCGCGCGCGACCGCCCGTCGCAAGGCAGCGCCTTGATTGGCGTGCCGATGGTGCTCGGCTTGTTCTTGGCGTTCCACTTCCGAGAACCGCTGATCGGGCTGGCGGCGCTGCTGATCGGCGTAGCCGCGACGTTTACGTTGGAGACGCTGCGGCATCGCCGTGACCTGAAGCGCAGCCTGCTGCAAGCGGGTATGACCTTGCTCGGCGTATTGTATGTCGGTTTTCCCAGCGCCAGCTTGATCGCCATTCGAGAACTGCCTGACGGCAAATTATGGCTGCTGCTGATCCTGTGCCTGACGTGGAGCACCGACAGCTTCGCTTACGTGGGCGGTCGTCTGTTGGGGCGAACCAAACTCGCGCCGACGATTTCGCCCAAAAAGACGGTGGAAGGCGCGATTGTCGGCATGATCGGCGGGATCGTCCTGTCGCTGCTGCTGCTCCACGTCGCCGACCGGCTGACGCTGCTGGCGGCGCTGCTGGTTTTGATCTGCCCATTTTTCGACATTCTGGGCGATCTAGTCGAATTCGGGCTGAAGCGTCATTTTCACATCAAGGACTCGCACGTCGAGGGCTTGGACATCCTGCCCGGACACGGCGGAGTGCTGGATCGCATCGACGGGATGCTGCTGGTGATCCTTGTCGTGTATCTGTTTTTCGCGATCACGGGGCTGCGCTAACGGCGACCGGCGCGTTGCGCGTCAATTGTGAAAAAGGTAAAGTATCGTCGACCGGAAACGCGAATGGACCGGTCATTCAGGGAAGAAAAGACGTTTTTGGGGAATAATTCAGAATATTTTCGTTTGTTGGGTTAAGACGGTAACTCAGCGTGCGCGCGACATGATGCTATAGTAGAGAGTAGAGCATCGATACGAGGTATCGCAATGACATTTTTCGAAGCTTCTGAAAATCAATCGCAAGCGCCCAACCGCGAAGAACTGCTCCACATGGCGATCTCGTCGGCGAAGGCGGGCAACAAGAAAGCCGCGCGTCTGATGTTCGAGCAGGTCATGAAGACCGATCAGAACAACGAACGCGCGATGATGTGGATGGCAAAAATCGCTGACTCGAAAGTCGAACGGCGCGAATGGCTCATGCGCGTGCTCAAGATGAACCCGAACAATGAGCCTGCCCGCGTTGCGCTTCAGCGCATGAAGTATCGCCGCAGCGCCAGAGATAACCGCACGCTGCTTACTTTTGGCGTGGTCGCCGGGGTCTTGATCGTGTTGGCGATAGTGATCGTGCTCGCACTGGCATCAAGAGGCGTCTAGCCGCTCCTAGATTGGAGAACTCCATTGTCAGCACAAGGGAATATGACGACAAAACTGCGGGAAGGGATTGATGCGGCGAAGCGCGGGGATAAGCTCGCGGCGCGGCGGCAGCTCTTGCAAGTTCTGAGCGGCGACGCGAACAATGAACTCGCCTTGATGTGGATGGCATCGGTCGTTGATACGCTCAGCGAGCGGCGCTTCTACTTGGAGCGCGCCTTGCAGGTCAACCCCGGCAACAGCCGCGCCCGTGAAGCGCTGCGCCGCTTGGGGGTTGAAGTGCCTGACGAGCCGTCGAACCCCGGAAGCAGCAGCACCCGCACCGACGATCTGCCGCGCATCCCGACCGGCAGAACGAACGTCTACTTGATCGCCGCTGCGGTGGTGGCGTTCGCGGTGGTGGCAATTGTGGTCACGGCAGTGGTCGCGTCGCTGAACGCCGCCAATCCCGCGGTGCCGACGCCCGACGTTCAAGCGACCTTCGCCGCGCTCATCGCCAACACAGACCGATACGCCGACGCCCGACACCCGCGCGCCGACGGCAACGGTGCTGCCGGGGATCATCGTCTCGCTCGACCCGAACCTGATCACGCTGCCGCCGAGCTTCACGCCGACCTTCACGCCGCCGCCGACCGAGACACCCGTGCCGAGCTGCGACGCCGCTGGCGCTGAGCCGGTTTGTCATGATCTACAGCGACGTCGAGCCGGGCGCTGCCCAGCCCAGCCTCTATCAGGGGCAGGCGGACGGCATCGGCGAAGTCAAACTCGAATTCGGGCGATTCAGGCGGCTTCACCGACGTCGCCGTTGACCCGACCGGGCAGCGGATCGCCTTTGTACGCTACCTGCTCGACGCTGACAATGTTGCCTCGATACCGCAGCTTTTCGTCGCCGAGATCGCCGATCCTGCCAACGCGACTCAGATCACGACGCTGACCTCGTCGGTCGTCGCGCATCCGGCATGGTCGCCGGACGGCGCGCGGATCGTGTTCTCGGCTAACAGCGACGTCGTGCCTACCGCTACCGAAGCCGTGACCATCGACACGACTACCCAGACCGTCAGCGCCGAAGAACTCTGGATTATCGGTGCCGACGGCAGCAATTTGACTCGGCTGACAGATAACGACGCCCGTGACTTCGATCCGTCGTTCGCGCCGGATGGTCAGCAGATCGTGTATGCGTCCGACTTGAACAGTCCCGGTTACAGCGAAATCTATACCATGACATCCAGCGGCGCGAGCATCACGCAGCTTACCGACGACGCCCAGAGCAGTTATTCGCCAGCGTGGTCGCCGGATGGCACGCGTATCGCCTTCGTGAGCAATCGCGGCGGAGATGGCGACATCTACGTGATGGACGCCGACGGTCAGCGCCCGTTCCTGCTGACGGTGGACGATAACGGCGCCGAAGATCGCACCCCGGTGTGGACGCCGGACAGCCGCTGGATCGTGTTCGCGTCGAACCGCCAGAATGACCAGTTCCGCTGGTACGCCGTCGATCTGGCGGGCAACATCCAGCCGATCACGACCAACGACCGCAATCCCCAATCCATAAGTTTCATTACACGCTGAGGTTGAAGCATTGAGCACTCCAAATGACGTTGCCGAACGCCTGCGCCGGGGCATAGAAGCCGCCCGCGAGGGCAAACGCGCCGAGGCGCGGGAATTATTTGAGCAGGTCGTCGAAATCGACGAGAAGAACGATAAAGGCTGGTTCTGGCTGGCTTCGGTGGTCGATACCGACGATGAACGGCGCATTTGTCTCAGCAACGTGCTGCACATCAACCCGAACAACGAGCGCGCCAAACGCGCGCTGGACGCCTTGCAAATCAAAGCGAAAGAGAAGAAGACCGCCGCCGAATCGGAAGAAGTGGTCGCGGGGGTCAGCCGCCGCCAGATGACGATGCTGCTCGGCATCGGCGGGGTGGCGGTGATCATCATCTTGATCATCGCGCTGGTGGTGATTGTCGGCAACAACAACCGGCAGAACGACGAACGCGCGACGGCGCAAGCGGTGGCGCAAGCCGCGACCGCTGACCGGCAGACCGCGACCACCGCCGCTGAGCAGGCGACCGGAACCTCGATTGCGGCGACGGCGACCCAGTTCGCGCTGGCGACGACCGTTCCGTCGAACACGCCGACCAGCGCCCTCGCCACGCTGCCGCCGGAGTGGACGCCGACACCGGAAGCGACTCTCGCGCCGACGCGGGCGGTGCTGCCGCCGCCGATTGGCTTGAGCGGACGGCTGGCGCTGTGGGGCGGCGAAGACGTGCTGAACACCGGTTATCTGCCGCTGGGCTACTACGATTTCGATTTCGGCACGCAGTTCAACCCGATTGGCGACTCGCTGGGCAAGGACATCGGCTTTGCACCCAGCGGACAGCGCGTGATCTACACGGCTTACGACGACCTGCTGTTCTCGTCGTCGATTGAGGCGATCAACTTGAACGGCACGCAGATCGAGTCGGTGCCGGATCGCTGGGTAGGGCAGAACATCTTCAGCCCGCAGCAGCCGCGCTATGGCGGCGAGTTCGGGCAAAAGGTGGTCTTTATCGCTACGACCAACAAACGCCAGACGACACAGGTCTTCCTGCTCGACCTGAAATCTTGAGGGCAGCGAGGCGGTGCGCCAACTGACCGACGACGACGACGAGTACACTTATCCGTCACTGTCGCCGGATGGCAACAAGGTCGCGGCGGTTCGGCACGTCACCAACACGGCGAACCCGACTGTGGACATCGTGAGCATCGACGTCAACAGCGGGGGCAAAGTTCCCATCACCAACGACGGACAGTCGTACACCGAATCGACGCCGCGTTGGTCGCAGGACGGCAGCCAGATCATTTTCTCCGCCATCCCGTCGAATGATCCGGGCAACAGCGATATTTACAGCAAGAGTTCGAACGGCGGCGGCTCATCGCTGCCGGTCTACCGCTCGGCGGCGAACGACATCTACCCGGTGTTGAGTCCGGACGGGCGCTATCTCGCTTTTGCCAGCAATCCTGATGGCGCGTATGATATATTCATTCTGGACCAGAATGACGGGACGGTATCTCAGTTGACGAGCAGTGACGCAGATGAGTATCCGGGTGACTGGTGGCAGCAGTAGTTGATTTAGCCCTTTCGATTCGGTGGCAGGGATTGGCGCGATTGATGAATGCAGAGGGAATGCTTCACGACGCCAAGCTGGGCGATTTGCTGGAAGCGGGCGACGAAGCGCTGGCGCTGGGCGAAGCGCGCGCTGCTCACGAGATTTGGCGGGCTGCAGCGGTCGCTAATCCCTACGACGAGCGGGTGTGGTTGGCGCTGCTGAAAGTCCTCGACGACGAAGACGACCGGAAAGTCTGCCTGAAGAACATCATCGCCATTAATCCGCTGAACACCGAGGCGCGGCGACAGCTTCGGCTGCTGCTGCGAACCGAACGCAAACATGAAGTTGCCGTGCAAACGGCGCAAATGGCGGTCGTCACGCCGCTGCCGCGTCCCAATCCGCGCCGATCCGCCTCGCGCACGATGCTGCGCGCGCTGCTCACGGGCATCGGTATTGGCGTGGTGGCGGTCGCGCTCGGCATCGCCGTCAGCATCGTCGTTTACGGTGGCATTCTCGCTACGGCAGCGCCTTGATCTTGGCGATCAACGCCGACGTGCTGTGATCGGGCAGGTAGTCGATCAGCACGATGCTGCCGCCATACGCCTGCACGGTCGGGCGCTCCGGCAGCAGCTTATCCCGGTAATCCCCTCCCTTGACGTAAATATCCGGCTGTAACACCTGCAAGATAGCGTCGGCGGTGTCGTCCTCGAAGATGATCGCCGCCGTGACCGGTTCGAGCGCCGCGATCAGCCGCGCCCGCTCCGCCGCCGGGACGAGCGGTCTGCCCGCGCCCTTGAGTCGGGCGCTGCCCGCGTCGCCGTTGACGCCGACGTAGAGCGCCGTGCCCAGCGCTCGCGCCTTCTCCAGATAATCGAGATGCCCGACGTGCAGCAGGTCAAAATGCCCGTTGGTGAAGACGAGCGGCTTGCCGGTCGCCCGGAGCGCTTGCCGCCGCGCCAGCGCCTCGTCGAGTGTGATTACGTCGCCCAATTTCAACTCCTAGCGGTTAGTTATTCGTCGTTTTCGGAGTGTTCGGCTTCAACGGCTTCAATTAAGTGACGCAGCTCATCCTCGCTTACGTTCTCGCGCTCGCTCTTGGGATAAATATCCACCAAAAAGATAAAATTGGTCGTTTTCAAGTAGTAGATGACACGATAACCGCCGCTTTTTCCGCGCTTTGAATCGCTGTTAGGCAAGCGAACTTTGTAAACCGTGAATTGAACTCGTTGTATTTGATCGCCGGGGGTAGCGCCTTGCTCTAATTGGTGAATGAGCGGGCGAAGATCGCTCTCAATCTGGCGGTATTTTTTACGCAGTCGTTTGAAGGTGCGGTTGAAGTGGGGAGTCGCTACTACTCGGACAAACGGTTCACTCGTCATCGTCTGACCACAAGGTTTCGAGCGAGACGTATTCACCGCGCAGGGCTTCGCGCAAGCCTTGTTTGATCCCTTCGCGGATTTCGTCTACTGACGGTTCGTCGAGCGCCACCAGCTCGCCGTGTTGGTCCGCGTCTTGCTCGATCAGTGAGCGCATATAAGCCCGGAGTGTTGCGAATCCACGCCGTTGCGCGAGTGCTTCGATCTCGGTTTGTTCGTTTGGGGTAAAGATATTTTCCGACATTTTCCTGACCTCGCTCTTGCCTCATTATCGGGCATTTTCGAGGCAGTGGCAAGACAATTCCGTAGGGGCGCAAGACTCTGCGCCCCTAAACGTTCCGCTCATCCGGCAATTACGCCTCCGGCGTGAGCGCGTCACAGTAGACTGTGACGGCTTGCTCCAAGAAGGCGGGTAGATCCGGGTGCAGCGCCTGAAAGTTAGCGATGAAGTCGGGGTGCTGGTTGTACATCTGCCCCAAGCCGCGCAGGATTTCCGGCGTCGGCTCGTAGAAGTAGCGCAAATGTTGATGCCAGCGCGCCATGATCGCCTGCACTTCCGGGCTGCCCGCGCCCTTCGCCATGACCTTAAGCAGGTCGGCGTAGATGTCCTTGCCCTCCTGCATGATCTGGTCTTTCTTCGCCTTGCTGTAGCTGCCCCAATTGCGCTGCGACTCCTTGACCTTGTCCTGATCGTAGCGCGGGTCGTCGGCGATCTCCGCCTCGTACTGCTTCTGCTTTTCCTCGCTGAAGCCGCTGAAAATCTGATCGTTGCTCATCTTCACTTCTCCTACCAAATGCATGATCGTGCTGTCAACCGTTTGAACGAGGGTCTGAAGCCGGTCGATCCGCGTTTGCAGCGCTTCCCGGTGGCTTTGCAGCGACGTCGACCAGATCGAAACCGGGCGCGTCGAGCACGTCCTTGATTTGCAGCAGCCCCAAGTCGAGTTCGCGGTAGAACAGGATTTGCTGAAGCCGCAGCAGCGCCGCGTCGTCGTAGTAGCGATAGCCATTTTCGCCCACGTCCGACGGCTTAAGCAGGTCGATCTGGTCGTAGTAGTGCAGGGTGCGCGGCGTCACGCCCGCGAGGTCGCACAACTGCTTGACGGTGTACACAGTTTGGCTCCTTCACCTCATTCGCCTACAGCATAAACTATGACGTAACGTGAAGGTCAAGGGGAATTTAACGTATTTTGAGGTGACACGTAGCGACACGATATTAGAGTGTCTAAAAACACCTCTGCTGTGTCGAGAAGTTCTCAAATCGGGCCCCTCACCCTTGAAACAGGCAAAAGCACTCTCCCCTCCCTGAATTCGGGGAGGGGCTGGGGGTGGGGTGATTAGATCGGCAGCCACACGTACCGATCCCCCTCGCGGCGAATGTGACCGACGCCGGGATAGGTGAAGTGATACGCCAGCATGAGCAAGTTTTCCTGCTCTACGCGGTCGAGTAGATTGCGGCGGGTGGCAATCGCTATATCGGGCTGCACATCAAACTTGGGGACACTTTCCAGTTCGTTCAACTGCGCGACTACGTGTACCGCGTCGGCGACATGCAGCAAGCGCTCGCCTTCGGACTCGATCAGCACGGCACACTGCCCCGGCTTGTGCCCGAACGCCGGGACGTAGCGAACGCCCGGCAGCAGTTCCGCCAACTCGTCGGCGATTTGCAAGCGCTCGGCGTAAGCGTCGAACGTCCGGCGCAGCAGATCGGCGCGCGCGGCGTTGATGCTGGCGAGGGTGTCGTCGCTCATCCAGTAGGCGAATTCGGGCGCGGGGACGATCAGGCGGGCGGCGGGAAAGGTCGGCTGGTTGCTGGCATCGAGCAGCCCGCCAATATGATCGCCGTCAAAGTGGGTGATGATGATGGTCGAGATCGTCTCCGGCGTGATGCTCTGCGCGGCGAGCACGTCGAGCAGCGCCGACGGGTCGTCGGGGTCGAGGTCGCCCTGTCCGGCGTCGATCAGGATGTGCTGGCTGCCCGTGTTCAGCAGCAAGATGTTACGGCAGATCGACTGCGACGCGCTCAGGGCGCGGTTGGCTTGCAGGATCGGTTCGGGATCGCGATTGAAGACGCTGCGGATGCGATCTTCCATGTTCGGATCGACCGCTTCGGTGATCACGAGGCAGTCGAACCCGCCGAGCTTGAAGGCGTAAAGTGGATTACCCATGCGCGCTTGCTCCTGTGTGCCGTCGGAACTGAATGCGCCTATTTTAGCGCGATTTGCTATCCTTACCCGCTATGGCAACCATACCACTCTCCGAGCATTCTCGGCGCGTGACGCCGATCCGGTTGATCCGCTTGATCACCGTCGGCGCGGCGCTGATCGTCCTACTGATCACCCAAGCCAACGGGCTGATCTTGCTGGCGCAGAACGCGCAAATCGCGCTGGAAGACCCCTACACGCTCAACTATGGCGAAGGTCCGCTGCTCGATCAAGCGGTGCGGTTGGCGCGCGGCGAGAACATCTACCGCCCTGACCTGAGCCAACCACCTTACACAATCACCAATTACCCGCCGCTCTACGTGCTGGCGCAAGTCCCGTTTGTGGATCGCTTCGGGGCGGCGTTGTGGTACGGGCGGCTGATCTCGCTGATCAGCAGCGGGGCGGCGGCGATCTTCCTCGCGCTGACGGTGCAGACGATCACCAAGGACTGGATCGCGGCGCTGGCGGCGGGGCTGACGCTCCCGGCGATCCCCTACATCTTCTACTGGTCGGCGCTGGCGCGGATCGATGCGCTGGCGTTGGCGCTGAGCCTCGCCGGGTTGTGGGTGACGGCGCGCTGGTACGGACGGCGCTGGGGGCTTGATCGCGGGCGTGCTGCTGCTGACCGCTGCCGCTTACACCCGCCAGACTTATCTGCTGGCGGCGCCGCTGGCAGCCTTCGCCTACGTCTGGGGGCGGGGTGAGCGCTTCCGGGCGCTGCTGTTCGCCGTGCTGTTCGGCTGCGTGGTGATGGGGATTTTCGCGCTGCTGACCGTCGCCACACAGGGCGGCATCTTCTTCCACATCGTTACGGCGAACGTCAACGCGCTCAATCCCGATTTGATCGCGCACTACGGCGACGAAGTGCTGCGCTATTTCCCGGTGCTGATCGCGGCGGGCGTGATCTACCTCGTGATCGGCGCGATCTTCGGACGTCCGGCGTGGGCGTTGATCGCGCCTTACAGCGTCGGCGCGCTGATCGTCGCCGCGACGATCAGCAAGGTCGGCTCGGACGTGAACTACCTGTTCGAACTCTCGGCGGCGTTCTGCTTGGCGGCGGGCGGGCTGATCGCCCTCACGCGGCGGTTCTTCCCGCTGCGGGTTGGCGCGCTGCTGGCGCTGGCTTACGCCGTGACGATGGCGACCGGGTTGAGCGCCGCCCAGTACGCGCCGATCACGCGGGCGAGCGCCACCGACCTGTATAAGTACGACCGGCTGGTCGAGACCATCCGCAACACCGACGCGCCGATCCTCGCCGACGAGCAGATGGGGCTTGTTGGTGCTCAACGGCAAGCCGATTTTGCTCCAGCCGTTCGAGCTGAGCCAGTTGGCAATCGCGGGCGTCTGGGATCAGCAGCCGTTCCTTGACGCGCTGGCGCGCGGCGATTACCCGCTGGTGCTGCTCTACCAACCCGCGCTCAATCCGCAGCTCCGTTTCGAGCGCTGGACGCCGGAAATGCTGCGCATCATCAACGACAAGTTTCGCCCCGATTACCAGAGCGCCGAGACGACCGTCTACGTCTACGCCGGGTCGTAAGTGCCGCGACGGGTTTAAACCCGTCGCTACCAAAATTCGTCGCCCACTAAAGGGGCGACTTAAACGCAGATCGAAAGGCGACCCCTTCAGTGGGTCGCTAGAGTTTTCCCTAGCTGGCGGTTTAAACCGCCAGCGGCACGGGTATTGCGTCTCCTCGACCGGTCAAAATCTCCCCCTTGCTATCCTCGGCGACGAGCCGTATAATCAAATGGTTCACAAGGGTTCAAAGCGGATTTAAACAGTTCTTAAAAATCCAGAAGAACCTGTACTGATGGACAGGGTGAAACCCCGCCTCCTGTCGGGTGGATCGGGCGCGCATTTCTGCTTTAATAGGGGGAGTTACAAGCTAAGGAGCGTAATATCATGTTGGTTTCCAGCTATACCGTGCAATTGCTGCACGAAGATCGTCTGCGCGAAGCCGCGCGTCGTCATGCGAATGGCAAGCTGCTTCGCGATGCCGCCGAGCCGGCGCCGGTCGTGGTCCACACGAGCCTGTGGCAGCAGTTGAAGCTGCGCTTCAGCCCCAAGACCCAGCGTCAGGGAGTTGCAGATGTCCGCCGCGTCCCCGCAGTCTGACGATCCTGCTTGCAGGACACCCTGCACGAGGCAGGGCAATCCCGCCAGTTGTGGGAATAACCTCATAGAAACGCCGGAAGCGTCCGCCCAAGAGCAGCCCCTTCCGGCGTTTTCATTTTGGGAAGCTTCGCCGAGGGCTGAAACCCATCGCGGCACATGCCGTAACTTCCCCCGCGAGTTAGGGCAAACGCATCAAATTTCTTTGCCACCGCCGGAGGTTCAAAACCTCCGGCTATAAAACTCAAGCCTGCTAAAGCAGGCTGCCATTTAGCCGTCTTCAGACGGCTTGACTGACTAGCCCGATGCTTTGAGCGTCGGGCGGATACCGCGATTTTAACAATTTGGCAGCTTGAATTGTTTTGATGCGTTTGCCCTCCCCCGCGAGTTGACGTCCGGCGCAAATTCGGTTACGATGGATGGAACGTACTGACCCATGTAGGTCTACAGGAAACCTTCGCTATGGGCATCATCACGCGCCTGCGTTCTTTGCTTCACTAAGACGCGCAGGCAATTTCACTCGATCTCACCCACAACTGAACCACTCAGCGCGTTTTAGTGCCGTTGATCGCATCCAGCGACAAGCTGGATCGTTCGGACGTTGGCGCTGCGCTGCCCCAAGCTGGTATCGGTGAGGAGATCAAGATGCCCAAATTCCCCAAACGTGACCCGACCAAAACGGCTGGCTGGGATCCGCTCGCTCAATGGTACGACGGCTGGATGGGCGCGGACGGCAGCGATCACCACCGCAAGCTGGCGATCCCCGCCGTGCTCGACCTGCTCGATCTGCGACCGGGCGAAAGCGCTGCTCGACGTGGGCGCGGGACAGGGCGTGCTGGCGCCCTACGTCGCCCGCACCGGCGCGCGCTACACCGGCGTCGAGATCAGCCCGCGCTTGCTGGCGCTGGCGCAGCAGCGGCATCACGCCGACGGGCGCTTTCTGCACGGCGACGCCCGCCAGCTGGCGCAGGTCAGCGCGCTGGACGCCGGCGCTGTCGACGCGGTGGTCTTTCTGCTCAGCATTCAGGACATGAATCCGCTGGAGGCGGTGCTGGAGTCGGCGGCGTGGGCGCTGCGACCCGGCGGGCGGCTGGTGATCCTGATGACGCACCCTGCTTTCGCATCCCGCGCCAGAGCGGTTGGGCGCACGATCCGCAGCGCGACCTGCGTTTCCGGCGCATCGACCGCTACCTGACGCCGCTGGCCGTGCCGCTGAAGCCCTACGGCAAGCACGGCGAGCAGCGGCGTAGCATCAGCTTTCACCGCCCGCTGAGCCACTACATCAACGGCTTGGCGGCGTGCGGGCTGCTGATCGACGAGCTGCAGGAGATCACGACCTACGAGACAGGCGCGACCAAAGCCGAGCGGCGGGCGAATGACGAAATCCCGCTGTTCGTGGGGCTGCGGGCGCGGAAGGTAGGAGATGTGACCCCCAGCCCTTGACGGTGAATGAGAAAGGGCGAGGCACGCCTCGCGCCACGGAGTGTTGAAGGCGTTAGCGTTGGCGCGTGGTGCGCGGGAGCAAGTCGAGCGTCTGCCCGTCGCCGACGGGGTTGCCCTGCTCGTCGTAGAGATCGACCGGGCGCTGCGTCGGGCGGAAAGCTTCGGCGGGCTGCGGCTGATACGCGCAGCGCTCGCGCAGTTCGTAGAGGATCTGGACGATGGCGTGCGCCAGCAGCAGCGGCAGCCAAATGGCGATCACGATACCGTCCAATGGACCGGTTGCGCAGCGCTGGCGGCCGTCAAGGCGATCAGCGCCAGCCCATAGAGCGCGAGGTGAAGCACGAACAACATCCGCAAGCGGTAGACCCGCTCAATTCGCTTGACCACCATCGACTGCAACAAGGCATTATCCTTCCAGTAAACACATTCATCCATTATACCCGGTTTGCGCCAGACTTCCTCAGACCGCATGACCTAGCGTTGTGAGCGTTTGGGCTTTTCGTCGGCTTCGATTTCCTCGACCATGCTGTCGGTGAACTCGCCGTCCTGCGTCAGGCGGACGCGCGGCGCAGAGATGTCAAGTCGTCGAGGCTGGTGCGCGGCTCAGGCGGGCAGTTGACGCTTGCGCTTTTCGTCTCGCGTAAAGCCGATCCTGCTCGCGCTCGACGGCGCGGTTGATCGCCCGCTCGTGCGAGCCAGCCGGTCAGCGCCTCGAAAGCGTGCGCCACCAAGCCAATGCCCCAGCCGAGCGTCACGATCAGGGGCCACGGGAAGGGAATGCTGCCGATGCAGCGCCGATGAAAGGGCATGGCGAAGCTGAAGCCGTAGATCATCCAGAGCATCAGGTTGATCGAGACGAAGACCGCGAGATGCTCGAAAAATTCGCGGCGCTTGGTGATCGGCTGCCTGACGCGGCTCGCGGATTTTGCGCAGTTCCTTGCGGTCGGCGCGCGGCCAGTTCTCGCCGTAGGCGATGGTAGAACTCGGTCTGGATGATGCGCAGGCGACCGCTCGCGCGCCGCCCGGTGGCATAGAAGGTCTCGACGGCGTGCGCCGCCAGCCCCGACCCCCAACCGAGCGTGACGATCAGGGGCCACGGGAAACCCGTCGCCGCCGCTGGATCGCCGAAAAGATCGACCCACAGCAACGCGTAGATGATCCACAGAAGGAGACAAGATGAATCAGGTGCCCGACGAATTCGTTGCGCTTCTTGAACTGCTGCTCGACGCGGCGGCGGATGGCTTCGCGGTCGTCCATCGGCACGCAGGTCGAGGTCGGTGTTCTGGTCGAACGCGGCGCTGATGCTCTCGATTGCGCCGCGCACGGCTTCGCCCGCGCTCTCGATGGCTTTGCCCGGCGTCGCCGAAGTCGAACTCGGCTTCGATCACGCGCTTGGCTTCTCGCTTGGCGCGTCTCGCTTCGCGCATTGCGCGCTGCGCTCGTGGCGCGGTCACGCGGACGGGATGGAACTCGGCGGGACGGGAAAACCCCGCCCGCGCGTGGGCGGATTATCCGCCTCGTCGTCGAACGGCCTCAACGGCTGCGTGGGAGCGGCGGTGGCTGCGCGGCGCCCGGTTGCTCGACTGCTGCGGCTGGCGCTCCGGCGGGAGCGTGTTGGCGGTGAGGTTCTGCTCGTCGCGCAGCTTCGCCAGCGACTCGGAAGCGAAGCTGCTGCGATGCGGGTCGAGCTTTGCAAGCCGGAGTTGTCCAGCGCGCGGCGGAAGGCGTCGATCATCTCGGTCGCCGTCGCGTAGCGATCCGCCGGGTGTTTCGCCAGCGCTTTTTCGAGCACGGCGTCGATCTGCGGCGTGATCTCCGGGTTGATCTCGCTCGGCTTGGGCAGCGGGCGGTAAATCTGGTCGTGGATCACGGCGTAGGGCGTATCGGCGCTGAAGGGCACGCGCCCGACGATCAGTTCGTAAAGGACGATGCCGAGCGAGTAGAGGTCGGTGCGCGCGTCGAGGTCGCGGTTGCCCATCGCCTGCTCCGGCGAGATGTAATGCGGCGTGCCCAGCAGCACGTCCTGGCTGAGCGTGCTTTCGCCCAACTGCGCCATGCGCGCCAGCCGAAGTCGGTCAGGTAGGGGACGCCGCTGTTGTCGATGATGATGTTCGAGGGCTTGATGTCGCGGTGCAGCACGCCCTGCGCGATGCGCGTAGTCGAGCGCGTCGGCAATCGGCGGCATCAGGTCGAGAATTTGCGTCCAGCGTCAAGGGCTGGCTGTCGAGCACGGCTTTGAGCGTGCGCCCCTCGATGTACTTCATGACCAGATAAGGACGCCCGTTGTACTCGTCGAAGTCGAAGACCGGGACGATGTGCGGGTGATCAAGGCGCGCGACGATCTGCGCCTCGCGCTCGAAGCGGGCGAGGAAGTTCTTGATCCTCCTGAAATGCCTCGTGCAGCATCTTGATCGCCACGTCGCGGTCAAGCCGGGGGTGGTGGGCGCGGTAGACGGTCGCCATGCCGCCCGAACCCATCTGCGCGATCACGGTGTACGGACCGAGTTTTTGTCCTTCGAGCGAAGCCATGAACGGCGCTCCGGTACTGAGTAGAGCGGATAGGCATCATTATACCGAATCTTTCCGCGCTTTGTCGGTCACGTCGAGATCGTCAAGCTCGACCAGTTCGCCGTCGTCGCTGAGTTCAAGGCGGGAGGCGTTCTTGGGTTTCTCGTCGTAGATCGTTTGCGCGCAGGCGCTCGACTTCGGCGTCGATTTGGCTGCCCCGATTTTGCAGCACGCCGGTGAGCATCGCGTGGACGCCGACTACGCCGACCCACGCAACGGCGATAAACGTGCCGATGTCGTGCGGAATGCGGTCGCGGAACGCGGCAAACGCCGCCAGATAAATGAACATCGCCAGCACGTCCGCGCCGAGCAAGTAGAGCAGACGGTTGCGCTTGTTGACCCGCTGGCGTGCCAGTTCGTAGATTTCGTCGTCCATTCCGGCTCCTTCGCTAACGTCGTTCGATCTTCCACTGCTCCGCCGCTTCGGGGAATTCGTCGTCGATCAATTCGAATCGCTTCACGCGCCCCCGCTTGGGTTTTTCGGCGACGTAGGCGCGGCGCTCGTGCTCGATAGCGCGCCTGACCAGCCAGTCGCGCAGTTCGATATAAGCCATCCCCAGAAAATGCAGCCCCAGCACGCCCGTCCAGATCAAGGCGATCAAAACCGCCATGCCCTCGAAACGAGCGAAAGAGGTGAATTTAAAGACCCACAGGAAGAACATCCACGCGCTGCCATCGGCGACCAGCAGCACCCGCCGGTTGAGCCGCGCTTCGACCTGCCTACTGATTGCGATTTCGCTGTACATACGAGTCCTCAGATCCAAATCGTCGAACTCGATCAGTTCGCCGTCGTCGGTCAGTTCGAGACGTCGACGGTGGCGTCCCGCTTGGGCTTAGCATCTAGCTTCGTCGCTCGACATGACGTAATAGCGGCGCTCGCGCTCGACGGCGCGTGCACCAAGAAGTCGCGCAGTTCGACGTAGATCGTCCGCAGGAAGTGCAGCCCGACGACGCACCAGCCAGAGCAGCATGAAGAGCGCCAACGCCCCGCTAAATTGACCAAAGCTGCGATAGGACGCCGTCTGCCAGAGGATGAACGCAGCGCCCAGCCATGCTCCGCCGTCGATGATCAGGAACAGCCAGCGCTTGAGCCGCGCTTCGACCTGCTTACGAATTTCGGCTTCGCTGCGCATAGGTGTCATCGTCCTCCCAGTCGTCGGTCTGGACGAGTTCGCCATCCTCGGAGAGTTCGACGCGGGATTGGCGCTTGGGCTTCTCGTAGAAACCCTCGTCAGCAGCGGCAGCCCGCAGCCGCGCGACTTCGCGCTCGATGCTGCTCGTCCGCGACTGCGCCATCGACACCAGAATCGTGTGCAGCGTGAAAATGCCGCCCCAGCATGAAGAAGATGGCGACCATGAGTCGGGCACGCCGTCGGCAGGGCGACGGAGGCGAGGGCGAAAACCAACCCAGCAAGGTCAACCGCCCACCACATCCAGCGGCGGTTACGCTGATTGATGCGCTCGCGCGCGATCTGGTAATGCTCGGCATCTGTCGTCGAGCCATGATGCTGTGACTCGCTTACGAAGGCTTGTCACGCTTGCGCTTGGCGTTGATCTCGTCGTCATCGTCGATGATTTCGACCAGTTCGCCGATCGTCTGCCTAAAGTCAGCGTGCTGCGAGCGCTAGTCCGCTTCGCTGCGCTTGGGTTTCTCGACGAAGCACGTGTGGTTCAGGGACTGGCGCTGAAGACGGCTGCCCAGCCCCAACAAGACGGCACGAGCAGCACCGCCACCAGCACCGCGATCACGATCAACCCGACTTGCCATCATCATGCGTGAAACTATCCTTTGGTTCACCTTATCATTCGAATCCGCAAAAGGGATGATCATCGTTGCGGATCAAAAATCGACCCCATCTCTAAATCCCTTCTCTATTAATAGAGGGCGAGCAGGGGGTGAGGTTGATTAGGTGTGAGCGCGGTGGTATTCGGTAGGGGCGGAACGCTAGTTCCGCCCCTACGACGGGTCTTAGGAGGGGGATTAGTAGTTGCGGTTGTTGTTGCTCGAACCGCCGCCGGGCAGGCTGTTGAGGAATTCCTCGTTGGTCTCGTACTGGCGGAACTGGTTGAGCAACTGCTCGGTCGCGCCGACGGGACCCATATCCGGGTCTTCGGAGAGGTGGCTCCACATGCGGCGCAGGGTGTAGACGCGCTGGAGCACGTCGGGACCCAGCAGCAGTTCTTCGCGGCGGGTCGAGGACTGCTCGATGTCGTAGGCCGGGAAGATGCGGCGCTCCTGCAGCTTGCGGCTGAGGTGCAGTTCCATGTTGCCCGTGCCTTTGAATTCTTCGTAGATGCCGTCGTCCATCTTGCTGCCGGTGTTGACGAGGCAGGTGGCGATGATGGTCAGGCTGCCGCCTTCTTCGATGTTACGCGCCGCGCCGTAGAGACGCTTGGGCGGGTGAATCGCCGACGGATCAAGACCGCCGGTGAGCGTGCGACCGCTCGGCGGGACGACGAGGTTATAGGCGCGGGTCAGGCGGGTGATGCTGTCGAGCAGCAGGACGACGTGCCGCTTGATCTCGACCAGGCGCTTGGCGCGGTTGAGCGCCATTTCGGCGACGCGGACGTGATGCTGCACCGGATCGTCGAAGGTCGAGGCGATCACTTCGGCATCGACCGAGCGATCCATGTCGGTGACTTCTTCCGGGCGCTCGCCGATCAGCGCGATCATCAGGTGAACGTCGGGGTAGTTGTGGCTGATGGCGTTGGCGATGTCCTTGAGGATGGTGGTCTTACCGGCTTTCGCGGGCGAGACGATCAAGCCGCGCTGCCCGCGCCCGATCGGGGCGATCAGGTTGAGCAAGCGGGTTGAAATGACGCGCGGGTTGGTTTCGAGATTGAAGCGTTCCAGCGGGAAAATCGGCGTCAGGTCTTCAAAGTTGGGGCGGTTCTTGGCTTCTTCCGGGTTCAAGCCGTTGACCGATTCGACGCGCAGCAGACCGTAGTATTTCTCCGAGTCCTTGGGGGCGCGCACCTGCCCGACGACCATATCGCCGGTGCGCAGGTTGAAGCGCTTGATCTGCGTCTGGCTGACGTAGATGTCTTCGGGACCCGGCAGATATTTTTCGGCGCGCAAGAAGCCGATGCCGTCGTCCACGATTTCGAGGACGCCGCCGCGCAGCTTATAGCCCTGCTTTTCGGCATGGTCACGCAGCAGCGCCAGCATCAAGTCCTGCTTCTTCATGCGGCTGTAGCCGCTAACGGCTTGCGTCGCGCGCGATCTGCCGCAGTTCGTCTAACGATTTGGGTTCAAGATAAGCAATATCCACGTTCGTTGATCTCCTAAATGGGGCAAGGGAAGGGAGTTCGAGGCAGCGCGCAGCGCGATCAGCGGCGATCCTCACTCTGGTTTATGTTCGGTTGCTGGTCATTTATTGTTTTCATGATATCTACGCGCGGACGGCGCAGCACGGCTGCGCGCCAAATTCAGCGTTCGAGGTGGTCGTTAGTTTCTCCTGAATGACAGATGAAACGCCTGCTGACGTTCTGGAACACTGCGTTACTTTGATGGGCTGCCAACGCTGCAATCGGGCGCGTTGACCGGAAGTGTTCAGATTCAGGTGTAGGGTTAATGAGAAGAAGGCGTGGTAATCCAACTCGTAAACAATTATAGCATAAAACTTTTTCCCGGTCAAATCTTTTCGCACAAATCAACATTTTTAGGACAATGTCATGCCTGCTGAGCGAAAATCAAGCGAGCGGCGGGTCGATCCTGAGCGTTCAACTACCCCTGATCGACCGCTCCGGCCTGAACGCGAACGCCGCATTAGCGGTAATAATGGTAGCTGACGAAACCCGCATTAATAGAGGAAATGACCATGCGCCGACTGCTGCTCTTGATCGCTCTGCTGCTGACCTGCCGCTGGCGCGTTCAGGCGCAAAGCGACGACCTGAGCGCCCTCACCGACTCGTTCGATCAACTGGTGCCGCGCTGCTGGAGCAAAACGAGTCGCCGGCGCGTCGCTCGCGCTGATCCACGATGGCGTGCCGGTCTGGTCGCAGGGCTACGGCGTCGGCGACGAGGACACGCAAATCCCGGTGACGGCGGACACGTCTTCAGCGTCGAGTCGATCTCGAAGGCGGTGACGGCGTGGGAGATCATGCGCTTGGTCGAAGCCGGGCAAATCGACCTCGACACGCCGGTCAACGCCGTACTTGAACGGCTGGCAGGTTCCGGCGCTTGGGCGCAACGATCCCGAATGAAGTGACCGTCCGGCGCATCCTCAGCCACACGGCGGGGCTGTCGGTCGATGGCTATCGCGGCTTCGATACCGCCACGACTGATCTGCCGACGCTGACCGACCTGCTCGACGGTAAGGTGAGCGGCGTCCAGCCGGTGCGGGTGATCATTTCGCCGGGGGCGCGCTTCATGTATTCGGGTGGCGGCTACGAAATCTTGCAACTGCTGATCGAGCAGGTCACCGGCGAGTCCTATCCCGACCGTGATTCAAGCCGACGTGTTCGACAACCTCGGCATGGATCACAGCTATCCGAACTGGTCGGATCAAATCGGCTGACCAACTGGCGACTTCCTACACGGCAGCGGGCGCGGTCGATCACGACCCTGCTCCATGTCGATTTAGCGGCGGGCGGCTTGTTCACCAGCGCCGAACGATCTCGCCCGCTTCTTCACCGAGGGCATGAGCGCCGATTGGCTCACGCCGGAGAGCGTCGCTTTGCTGCACACGCCCGCCGACGGCACCGACGGGCAGTACGGCTTCGCCAATTTCCTGTTCAGTCTCGACGACGGGACGCAGGTCGTCTGGCACGACGGGATCGGCGTAGGGCAGCGGGCGATCTTCTTCCTGCTGCACCGACAGCGGCGACGGCTTGATCATCCTGACCAACAGCGGCAAGGGCAACGTCATCTTTCAAGACGTCGTCTGCGCGTGGGATGCGTGGCTGCACGGCGATCAGACCAAGTTGTGCGCACGCTACTGAGGCGGAAATTCGCTATAATCCCGTTTTCTTTCGCGGCAGTGAGCAGAAAGATCAATACGGTGAACGACCGGAAAGCGCTGTTATTAAAGGAACTCGATGAAGCGCGGGCTTATCTCAACGCCGCGCTCGACGGTATCGATGCCGAAACGCTGATTTATCCCGGCTGGAAAAAGCGCGAATTCATCGCCCACATCGCGGGCTGGGAAGCGATGTGCTACGAGGCATTTCGCGATCATCGGGCAGAGCTGCCACGTCGCAGCTATCCGTATGCCACCACCGACGCAGCAAATGACTATTTTGTGCGCATCCGCCAGAGCGTGCCCCTCGCCGACGTGCGGGTGGAATACGAGATCAATCGCTTTGCGGTGCGGCGGTGCTTGACCGACATCCCCGAAGCCGAGTACGACCAGTCAGTGACATTTCTGTGGTATCAAGAAACGGTGGAACAGTTCATTCGCGGCGCAGTGAAGCACGAACGCGATCACGCCGCCGATATTCTCGCGCTTCAGAAAACCGATTAGTGTGTAGGGGCGCGGTTTCCAGCCCGCCCCTACAACCGCCTCCCGGCATCCCAAACGAAATTTCCCGCTCAAAAGCAAGTTTGAGAGCAGCAGAAAAACGGCGGCCGCCGCTTGTTGAATGCTTTGCAGCGGGCGGCACGCGACGGCTCGCGGAAGGTATATTTGTGCAAACTGCACAGGATGGTCTCATATAGCACGTTTAAAATTCCGGCGTTAAAATGGTTGCTATGTACAGTCTGTCAAATTAAGGGGATTGCATGAGAACTGAAAAGCACAAGTACCTAGTCATTCCCGGACCCGTCGAGGTGCGCCCTGAGATCCTCGACGCGCAAGCGCAATGGATGATCGGGCATCGTTCGACGGCGTTTGCTGATCTGTATGCCCGCCTGCAAGGGAAACTCCGGCAGGCTTTCATGACCGAGAGCCGCGTGCTGCAAATCGGCTCGTCGGGGACGGGCTTGTGGGAAGGCGCGTCGCGCAACTGCATCCGCGATGGCAAGAAGGCGCTCCATCTGGTCGGCGGCGCGTTCAGCGAGCGCTGGGCGGAGATTAGTCAGGCGAATGGCAAGGAAGTCGACGTGCTGCCCGTCGAGTGGGGACAGGCACATACGCCGGAGATGGTCGCCGACGCGCTGAAGAAGGAAACTTATGACGCTGTGTGCGTTGTGCACAATGAGACCAGCACCGGCGTCACCAACCCGATCAAGGACATTGGCGCGGTCGTGCGTAACTACGAAGATACCCTGCTGCTGGTCGATACGGTCAGCGGCTTCCTCGGCGCCGAGTTCCGCACCGACGAATGGGGTGTCGATTTCGCGCTCACGTCGTCGCAGAAAGCCTTCGCGCTGCCGCCGGGCATCGCCTTCGCCGCATGCAGCGACCGCGTGCTGGAACGCGCCAAACAGGTCAAGAATCGCGGCTACTACTTCGATTTCCTCGAAATCGACAAGATGGGGCAGAAGAACAACACGCCGTCCACCCCGCCGGTCGCGCTGATGTACGCTGCCGACGCGCAGATGGACGCGATCCTCGCCGAAGGGATGGAAAATCGCTGGGCGCGGCACCTGCAAATGCGCGAGATGACGCAGACGTGGGTACACGACCGGGGACTCGGCTTGTACGCGCAGGAGGGCTACCGCTCGCCGACCATCACCGCCGTCGCCAACACCAAGGGCTTCCCCATCGACGAGATGGCGTCGTTCATGAGCGGCAAGGGCTTCGCTATGGACAAGGGTTACGGCAAGATCAAGGGCAAGACCTTCCGCATCGCCCACATGGGCGACATGCAGCCGTCGGTGCTCGAAGAAATCCTGTCCGGGCTGGATGAATATCTGGAAACGCTGTAGCGATTAGCGGTCAGCTTTCAGCTTTCAGCTTTTGCCCCTCACCCCCGCCCCTCTCCCACATAAATGGGGAGAGGGGAGAACGCGGGATAGTAAGTCCCTCTCCCCGCTTGCGTGGGAGAGGGATTTAGGGTGAGGGGCGGCTGACCGCTGACGGCTGAGAGCTAGTCGCTCCTCAAGGAGCGAACATGACCTACCACGTACTCGTGTCTGATAACGTTCACCCGTCGGCGCTGGAGATCCTCAACCGCGCTGAAGGCTTGCAAATCACCGCGCCGGGGCAGATGTCCCGCGCTGAACTGCTGGCGGCGCTGCCGGAAGCCGACGCGCTGATCATCCGCAGCGCCAGCAAAATCGACGCTGAAGCGCTCGCCGTTGCGACCAAGCTCAAGCTGATCGCCCGCGCCGGGGTGGGCGTCGATAACGTCGATCTGACCGTCGCCACCGAGCACGGCGTGATCGTCATGAACACGCCCGACGGCAACACCATCTCGACCGCCGAGATGACCTTCGGCTTGATGCTGGCGCTGGCGCGGCAGATCCCGCAAGCGCACATCACCATGAACGAAGGTAAATGGGATCGCAAGAAGTTCATGGGCGTCGAGCTGCGCGGCAAGACGCTGGGCGTCGTCGGCTTCGGGCGGATCGGGCGGGCGGTTGCCAAGCGCGCGCTGGCGTTCGAGATGACGGTGATCGCCTTCGACCCCTACATCCCGGCGGATGTCGCCGCCGATTTGGGCGTCGAACTGGTCGATCTCGACACGCTCTACCAGCGCTCGGACTTTATCAGCCTGCACGCCGTCCTGACCGACGAGACGCGCGACATGATCAACGCCGGGACCATCGCCAAGATGAAAGACGGCGTCCGCATCGTCGACGCGGCGCGCGGCGCGCTGATCAACGAGGCTGACCTCGCCGACGCGCTCAAGAGCGGCAAGGTCGCCGGGGCGGCGCTCGACGTCTACCCGTCCGAGCCACCCACCGCCGACGACCCGCTGATCGGGCTGCCCAACGTCGTCCACACGCCCCACCTCGCCGCCAGCACCGAAGACGCGCAGGTGACGGTCGCGGTCGACGCCGCCAAGCAGATTGTCGATGCGCTGCTCAACGGCAAGTACGCCAACGTGGTCAACCCGGACGTACTGGCGTAAATTACTGAACCGCTCAGATCGCCAAGACCGCCAAGAAGTGTTGGCGGTCTTTTTGATTCTCGCGCCCCACTAAGCGCACAACGACCCGATTCGGCAACATTATCAGACTAAAAATTATGAATATCAAAGTTCGATACAAATATAGGAGTCTCACATGCGACGGGTTTTTGCTCTGCTCATGCTCGTGTGCCTTTTAGTGACTTCGCTCATGTTTTTAGCGCTGCCGGTGAGCGCCAGCGCCAGCGATCAGCAGTGCTGGCAATCCGCTTTCAGTTATCGCAACGATACGGGTGTTTCCGGCACGGTCAATCTCGATTTACACGATAGCGCCCCGCAAACTGCTTACTATAGCGCCAGCTTCACCTTAGCGCCGGGCGAATCCCGGACGGTGAGCATCGTGGGTCTGTTCCCGCTCAGCGCCGTCAATTTTTCATCGAGCGCCAACTCGGCTACGCTGACCTTCACCGGCTTCGGCAATTTCAGCCGCGTTGATTACAGTCTATGTGTCAACGTCTTCGGCAAAATCAACGACGGACGCATCAACGCCTTAGACCTCGCCGCGCCGCTGGCGGCTTACTGCCAAAGCGGGGGCATCGCCGTCTGGGACATCGACAGCGAAGGGCAAGGTACGCTGGCGTTTACGGCGACGGCTGACCAGATCAGTGCCGGGCTGAGCACGGCAGCGTCGAGCGGGCAGAATCAACTGGTCGCCGAAGGCATGGGTGACAGTCTTTATGCGCTGATGTCGAATCAAATCGCGCTGTTCGGTCCCGATGTCAAGGAATCCGGCAAGACTTACCAGTTCATCGCGCCAGCGGATGTCTGCAACTAAGGCGTACTAAATCGAACCTTCAGCCGCCAAGCCGATCAACCGCTTGGCGGTTTTTGATTCTAGCGCCGCTACGCGCTACTCAAGGACAAGTACGTCAACGTGGTCAACCCGGACGTGCTGGCGTAATCCAATCTCAGCTTGTAATCCACCCCTATACCGCATAAGGAGAGGTGCGACCTTCGCACCTCTTTTAATATGTTATAATAAATTACAGACGCGAACTGATGGAGATTTTGCCAGCTTGGATTTTCAATCAGACACGACTTAAATGAAGCGATTTATTAGTAACTAGTGAACTGGGGATCTTGATCATGCGCCGAATCATAGCCATCACCACCGTACTCGCTCTGCTCTTTTCCTATTTCGTCGTGCTGTCTCCCCGTCCTGCCTTGGCTGAGGATCAGGTCTGCTACATGTTCGATGTCGATTTGAGCAATGACACCGGCAGCCCGTCGACTGCGACGATTTTTTTCTATGACGTTGTTACCAGCCAACCCCTGACAAGCACAAATTCACTGACGCTCAATCCGGGCGAATCGGGAAGGCTGCGACTCGCTGCGTTTATCCCGGCAGGCGTAACGGTCGAGTTGGGTGGTGGTCCGGGCGGGCTTACCATTGGTACTGTTCGGTCGTTCGGCGGTCCAGCGGATGCTTCCGAGTGCAGTAGTGGTGTCCCGATGATCAATGACGGGCGCATCAACGCGCTAGACCTCGCCGCGCCGCTGGCAGCCTACTGCTCCAGTGGTGGCATCGCCGTCTGGGACATCGACAGCGAAGGGCAAGGTACGCTGGCGTTTACGGCGACGGCTGACCAGATCAGTGCCGGGCTGAGCGCGGCGGCGTCGAGCGGGCAGAATCAACTGGTCGCCGAAGGCATGGGCGACAGCCTCTATGCGCTGTCGTCGAACGAGATCGCGCTGGTCGGTCCCGACGTCAAGGAATCCGGCAAGACCTATCAGTTCATCGCGCCAGCGGACGTCTGCAACTAAGGCGTACTAAATCGAACCTTTAGCCGCCAAGCCGACTAATCGCTTGGCGGTTTTTTTGATTCTAGCGCCGCCCCCCGGCGTCGGCTAAGATCAGCGCTAGCCCGACTCGAAAAGGATGCTCCCGTGACCGCGACATCGCGCACCAACCCGCGCCTGACCTCGATCTTCAGCCTAAGCTGGATGGTATTTCTGCTCACCGTCGGCGCGGTGATCTCCGCGATTGCGGTGGTCGTGTTCGAAGCGCCCTTCGACATCGCTCCCGGCGGCGTCTCCGGCATCGCGATCATCCTCAACAGCGTGATCGGCACGCCGATTGGCTTGATGATCATCATCGGCAACATCCCGATCCAGATCATCGCTTACCGGATGCTGGGCGGCTGGCGGGTGGTGGCGGCGACGGTCTACGTGGTCGTGCTCTACTCGCTGCTGATCGACTTGCTGACGCCCTACGTCGGCATCGTCAGCGACGACCGCTTCCTCAACGCGGTCTTCGGCGGCATCATCAGCGGCATCGGCGCGGGGCTGGTCTTGCGGGCGGGTGGCACGCTCGGCGGCACCTCAACCTTGGGGCGCATCTTGCAGCAGCGCTACGGCACGCCGCTGAGCAGCAGCACGCTCTACACCGATGGCGCGGTCGTGCTGGTCGCGGCGCTGGTCTTCGGCTGGGAAGGCGCACTCTACGCGATGGTCGGCTTGTTCGTCGCCGGGGCGACGACCGATTACGCGCTCGAAGGTCCCAGCGTGATCCGCACCGGCGTGATCATCACCGATCACCCGCAGGAGGTGGCGGCGCAGATTATTGCTCAGTTGGGGCGCGGTGTGACGGCGTGGGACGCCAAAGGCATGTACACCAATCAGCCGCACAGCGTGCTCTACGTGACCATTTCCCGCGCGCAGGTCAACGCGCTGCGGCGGATCGTCACGTCGGTTGACGCCAACGCCTTCATGGTGATCGGTCAGGGACACGCGGCTTACGGCGAGGGCTTCAAGGAACTGCACCGCTGAGGCGAGAACACGATCAATCAACAAGGAAACTGAAGATGGCTTATGACCTTTCCCTCGACACGATTCGGGCGGCGCGCCAGCGCATCACGCCCTACGTC
The DNA here is from genome assembly GCA_963848465.1 of uncultured Chloroflexia bacterium. Taxonomy (GTDB): domain Bacteria; phylum Chloroflexota; class Anaerolineae; order Aggregatilineales; family Phototrophicaceae; genus Flexifilum. The sequence continues at coordinate 86,618 of CAWKDY010000031.1, forward strand.
CGCCATACACCGCTCGCGCCCGAACCGGCACTGACTGCCGACCAACCTGCTAATCTACGCCTGAAATTGGAGAACTTGCAGGTCGCCGGGTCGTTCAAGCCGCGCGGCGTTTTCAATACGCTGCTCCAATTGGACGACGCCGCCCGGCAGCGCGGTGTGATCGCGGCGTCGGGCGGCAATCACGGCGTCGCGCTGGCGTATGCCGCTCAGCGGCTCGGCATCCCGGCGATTGTCTATCTGCCCGAGAGCGCCAGCGCCGACCGGGTCGCGCGAGTCAAAGTCTGGGGCGCGCAGGTGATCCAGCACGGGGCGGCGTGGGATGACGCCCACGCCCAAGCCGTCGAGCACGCCGCGCAGGCCGGCATGACCTACGTCCATCCCTTCGACGCCGATCCGACGCTGGCGGGGCAAGGGACGCTCGGCTTGGAACTGCTCGACGACCTGCCGGAACTCGACTGCGTGCTGATCGCCATCGGCGGCGGCGGCTTGATCGCGGGGATGGCGGCGGCGATCAAGCAGGTCAAGCCGGACGTGACCATCATCGGCGTCGAGCCGGTCGGCGCGGCGTCGATGCAGCACAGCCTCGACGCGGGGCGGGTCGAGCCGCTGGCGACGCTGCGGACGATTGCCGATACGCTGGCGCCGCGCGGGGTCAGCCAGCGGACGCTGAGCCTGACTCAGCGCTACGTGGATCGAGTCGTGCTGGTCGACGACGCCGCCATGATCGACGGGATGCGCTGGCTCTGGCTGAACTACAACCAACTGGTCGAACCGGCGGGCGCGGCGGTGATCGCAGCGTTGCCGCAGGTCGATCTGAGCGCCTATCGCCATCCGGTCGCGCTGATCTGCGGGGGCAATGCCGCCGCCGATTCGGTCTGGCAGACTTACGAGGCGGCGGCGCGGGCGAAAGGATCGCTCTAATTCCGCCGAACGGACACTGGCGGACTGGTCAGCCGGGTAGGGTGCATCGGCGCAAAAACGCATAGATTAGGGCATACTGGATCATCACAACCCATATGGAACTTGCTCATGACCAACCGCGTACTTGCTCTGATCATTTTTGCTGGTTTGCTGCTGCTCCCCGTGATCGTCGCGGCGACGGATCGCGCGACGCCTGCGCCGACGCCAGCCGCAACCACTGAAGCGACGCCGGAAGCGACCGCCGAAGCGACTGAAACCGTCGCGCTGATCGGCGATGCGACGCGGGGCGACGAGATTTTCCATCACGGGTTGAACGGCGCGCCTGCCTGTAGCAACTGCCACAGTACCACCGTCTCCGGCAAGGGAAGCGCGCTGGCGATTGGACCCGGCTTGAAGGGGATTTCCGAGCGCGCGGCGACCCGCGTCGAAGGCGAGACGGCGGCGGAATACGTCGAGGACAGCATCCGTTACCCCGGCGATTACGTGGTGGCGGGCTTCAACGACGTCATGTACAAAGATTTCGCCCACGACTACAGCGATCAAGCCATCGCCGATCTGGTCGCCTACGTGCTGACGCACTAGCGCCGATCTGGATCTTCCGTAGGGGCGTTAGATGAGGGTGTTTAATAACCTCTCGCAGTGTCGAACCAGCGCCAGACCTCATCATCAAATCCCGAAACAGACGAAGCACTCTCCCCTCCCTGAATTCGGGGAGGGGAAGCGAAGGCGAACCGAAGGTTCGCACCGCGGGGGTGGGGTCGAAAAGCGACTTTTTCAACACGCTCATGCCGTGCCCCTACGTTGTTACCCCTACACGCTCGCCCGCTCTACCGTTTCCGCTTCAAATCACTGCCGCGCTTGATGATACTCTCGCCGAAACGCGAGCGCAGGTCGTCGAGCGCGGCTTGCAGCTTGCGCTGATCCTCATCCGTTTCAGCTTCCCCCCACAACGCCAACTGCTGCTCGGAGTCGTCGAAGCCGCTGATGCCGACGCCGATCAAGCGGACCGGCTGTCCCGGTCGCCAGACGGCGCGAAACAATGCCTGCGCCACCCGCTCGATCTCGGCGTCCTGATCGACGGCGTGCGGAAGCGTCTGCTGGCGCGTCAGCGTGGTGAAGTCCGACCAGCGGATTTTGAGCTTGATCGTGTTGCCGCGCAGACCGGCTTTGCGCAGCCGCCAGCCGACGCCCTCGACCAACTGGCGGATCGTCCGCCGCAGCACCTCGCCGTCGGCGACGTCGCGGGCGAAGGTCGTCTCCCGGCTGATCGACTTGGCATCGTGTTCCGGCTCGACCGGGCGGTCGTCGCGCCCGCGCGCCCGCCACGCTAAATCCGCGCCGGTCTTGCCGAACAACACCGCGAGATCGTTCTCCGTCCAGCGCGCCAGATCGCCCACCGTGCGCACGCCCAGCGACTGCAAGCGGGCGGCGGTCTTGGGACCCACACCCCACAGATCGCCAATCGGCAGCGGCGCGAGAAAAGCGGCTTCTTCACCGGGCGGCACCACGCAGATCGCGTTGGGCGGCATCGACTTGTCGCCGCCCTCATGCGCGCTGGCTTTGCCGACGTTGTTGGCGATCTTGGCGACCAGCATGTTGGTCGCTACGCCGAACGAGCAGGGCAAGCTCAGTTCGTCGTTGATCTGCGCCTGCAAGCGCCGCGCCATCGCCGCCCCCTCGTGCGGGGTCACGTCCATGAAGGCTTCGTCAATCGAAATCTGCTCGATCAGCGGCGTGATCTCACCCAAGCGCGCCATGACCTCGTGCGATGCCTTGCGGTAGGCGTCGAAGTGCGGCGGCACGGTGATCAAGCCGGGGCAGCGCTTGATCGCCTGCGACATCGGCATCGCGGAATGGACGCCGAAACGCCGCGCCCCATACGAACACGACGAGACCACGCCGCGCGAATCCGGTCGCCCGCCGACGGCGAACGGGACGCCGCGCAGCGCCGGATTGGTGTTTTCCTCGACGGCGCAGAAGAAAGCGTCGAGATCGAGGTGGAGTATCGTACGGTTCACGTCTTCATCCCGTGTGCCACCCGTAGCGCGAGCGCCCTCCTGCCGACCATCAGCCGATGCTGCTTTAGCTTACGCTGATGCTATAACGTCGGATCACTAAGCGAAGGCAGTCCCTCATGCGAACAAGTGTCTCTATTTTACTCTTAATCGTCGCCCTTGTGCTGGGGATTAGCGTGAGCGATGGCGCGCACCCGGCGGTACTGGCGGCTAACGCGGCGGCAGCGTCCAGCGGATACGGCGTCGGGCAGTTCTGGTGGAGCAACACGCCCGCCAGCGCGATCTGCGAGCAGGACAGCTATCCGGTCTACGATGCGGGGGCGAGCGAGCTTTTGCTGATGCGCGGCGGCAGCTTCGCCCGCGTGCTCGAACGCGACCTCGCCGTCAGCGGCGGGATCAGCGCCGCGCCGGAGTGCCATTTCATCGCCGGTTCAGTGGCGGATCGGCTGGTGATTTGGGACGTGGCGCGCGGCGAGCGCGTGATTGAACTGCCCAACGCGAACAGCGATCCGCTGGTGCTCTGGAGTCCTGACGGCGAGAGCGCCTTGATCGCCGCCGACCAATCGTACTATCTGTGGCGCGACGGCGGCGCGGTGGCGCTGAGCACGCCGCCGCTGAGCATCCCCGCCTACCCGTCGATCTACTGGGACGCTGCGCGCGCTCAGGTGATCGTCGGCACGGACGGCGGCGTGCTGGCGTTCGACACGGCGTCGGGCGCGCTGCGGGCTGCCTATCAGGTCGCGGGGCTGGTCGAGTATCGCGTCGTCGGCAATCTGCTGATGGCGACCGGGCGCGAGGGGATCGACGTGTGGGATTTGGCGTCCGGCGCACACGTCAGGGTGCCGAGCGTGACGTGAGCACCCTCACCTCCCGACCTCTCTCTCCGTAAGCGGAGAGGGGGAGACGCGCGGCGACGATTTAGGCTAGAATAAGCTGTAATAGTCGCCGGAGAGTGACGTGATGAAACGTCTACGCGGCTTCCTAAACTGGCTACTGGAATTATTGCGACGCCGTCTGTGGCGCTGCTGATCATTGCTCATGACAATGTCGTCGTATCGCGGTTAGTCGGTTCGAAAGCGTTGTGGGATCTGGCTTTGGAACTTATACCATACGCAATGGCGATATTGTCCCGCCAAAACACTATGGGATTGGCTCGGTTTACTGATCATTCCGCTGTTATTGCGTTGGCGGCATCGAATTAATTCCACAATTCGCGAATTGAGCGAGAGCTGAGAAACGCGCCAAAGTAGATCGGGAAATTGCTGATGATCGGCTGAAAGAACAGGCGTTGCAAACCTATCTCGACCGCATGAGCGAACTACTACTGAAGAACCAATTTGATGATCCACGAGGTGAACGAGCAAGCTAAGACTGTTGCCAGAGCACGGACATTGACGGTCCTGCGCGGACTAGACGGCGAACGCAAATCAGCGTTGATCGATTTCTCTACGAAGCGGAATTGATTAACAAGGCGATCATAGCCACAGCAATTGATCTTAGTACATGCTGATTTGCAGCGCAACTTGAGCGTGATAAATCTTGAAGGTGCAACCTTAGTAGCAGGCAAACCTTGCAGTGAGCAAACCTTGACGAGGGCGAATCTTCATGTTGCATATCTTGAGGGGGCAAATCTTCGTTGGGGCAAATCTTGAAGGAGGCTGAATCTTGTAGGGGCGAATCTTGAAGGCATTCTTAGGGCACAACCTTGAAGTAGGCGGACCTAGTGAGGCAAATCTTAGAGAGTGCATAGCTTCGAGGGAGCAAACCTAGAGGAAGCACACCTTCGATTCAAACGCCAATCTTCAGGGGGCGAACCTTGAAGGTGCGCATCTTGAGGCGAAGGCGACACCTTCAGGAGCGAACCTCGAAAAGAGCTACGATTACCCCAGAACAGCTTGACTCAAGCAATCCTAGACGAAAACACCATCCTCCCTGACGGCATCGCACTGGAAGCCGCCCGCCGATCTGATCGCAAGACGCTTCGCAATAGCGATTCAGCCCCCAAACGGGCTACAATGCAGGTATTCACTCGGCGCGTTTGCGCGTTTACCAACGACCAAAACTTAAACTTCTTCCAAACAGTTTCGGAGCGAGCCATGCCACGTCTCAAAGTCCAGCCCGGTAAGAGTTTTCCGCTCGGCGCGACCGTCACGCCGGACGGCGTCAATTTCAGCGTCTTCTCCAAGAACTGCGACTCGGTCGAACTGCTGCTGTTCGACGAGGGCAAGTACGACCAGCCCGCGCAGGTCATCCCCTTCGATCCGCGTGCGCAACCGGACCTTCTACTACTGGCACATGTTCATCCCCGGCATGAAGGCCGGGCAGGTCTACGCCTACCGCGTGCATGGACCGTTCGAGCCGGAGATCGGCTTCCGCTTCGACGGCTCGAAGGTGCTGATCGACCCCTACTCGAAAGTCGGTCATTCAGGACGAGCATTATGATCGCGGCGCGGCGACCCGCTACGGCGAGGACAACTGCGCCGTCGCCATGAAAAGCGTGGTCGTCGATACCGCCAGCTACGACTGGGAAGGCGATCAGCCGCTGCACACGCCCTACGCGCGCACGCGTGATCTACGAACTGCACGTCGCCGGCTTCACCAAGAATCCCAATTCCGGCGTCGACGCCGGAACTGCGCGGCACGTATCAGCGGGCTGATCGAGAAAATCCCCTATCTGAAGGAACTGGGCGTCACGGCGGTCGAACTGCTGCCCGTTCAGCAGTACGATCCGCAGGACAAGCCGTTCAGCGCCAAGTCGAATTACTGGGGCTACACGCCGATTGCCTTCTTCGCGCCGCATCGCGGCTACGCCGCGTCGGGCGCGCCGCTCGCGCCGGTCGACGACTTCCGCGACGATGGTCAAGGCGCTGCACAAGGCAGGCATCGAGGTGATCCTCGACGTGGTGTTCAACCACACCGCCGAGGGCAACGAGAACGGACCCTGGCTCTGTCATCGCGGCTTCGAGAACCGCGCCTACTACATCCTCGTGCCGGGGCAGCAGCAGTATTACATGAACTACTCCGGCTGCGGCAACTCGCTCAACGCCAACCAGTCGATTGTCCGCCGCATGATCATGGACTGCCTGCGCTACTGGGTCAGTCCGAACTGCACGTCGATGGCTTCCGCTTCGACCTCGCCTCGGTGCTCTCGCGCGACGAGCTGGGCAATCCGCTGCCCAGCCCGCCGATTCTGTGGGAGATCGAGTCCGATCCGGTGCTGGCGGGGACGAAGATCATCGCCGAAGCGTGGGACGCGGGCGGTCTGTATCAGGTCGGATCGTTCATCGGGCATCGCTGGGCAGAGTGGAACGGCAAGTTCCGCGACGACGTGCGCCGCTTCGTCAAGGGCGATCCGGGTTTCGTCTCGGCGATGGCGTCGCGCATCCTCGCCAGCCCCGACCTGTACCCCGATCGCTCGACCGCGAGCCGGAGCGCAGCATCAACTTCATCACCGCGCACGACGGCTTCACGCTCAACGATCTGGTCTCGTACAACGACAAGCACAACGACGCCAACGGCGAGAACAACAGCGACGGCGAGAGCAACAACCAGAGTTGGAACTGCGGCTGCGGAAGGCGAAACCGACGATCCCAACGTCGAGCGCGCTGCGCGAGCAGCAAATTCGCAACTTCCTGACGATCCTGCTGGTCTCGCAGGGGACGCCGATGATCGTCATGGGCGACGAAGTGCGCCGGACTCAGTGCGGCAACAACAACGTCTACGGGCAGGACAACGAACTCGGCTGGTTCAACTGGGACGACGTCGAACAGCACGGCGATCTGCTGCGCTTCACGCGCGGGCTGATCCGCTTCATCCAGGAGCACAAAATTTTCCACAGCGAGCAGTTCTGGTCGTCGCTGGACGAAGATCAGCAGATGGAGATCACGTGGCACGGCACGCAGCTTGATCAGCCGGATTGGGGCGAGCTCGGCGCGGACGCTGGCGTTCTCGCTCGGGCATCCGCGAAGGCGGCGATTACCTGCACGTGATGCTCAACGCCTACTGGGAGCCGCTGGCGTTCGAACTGCCGCCGCTCAAGCGCGGCGAGCGCTGGAGCCGGATCGTCGATACGGCGCTGCGCGTCGCCCAACGACTACTGCGACAAGGGCAAGCATCAGGTGATCAACGGCGACGAGTACTGGGTCAGCGGGCACGCGGCGGTGATTCTGCTCGCGCACGAGGACAAGTAAAGTACCGAATAAAAACAGGACTGAGGGGCGAAGGCGCGCTTGCTTTGCAAGTCGGAGACTGAGTTCGCCCCTTAAGTAACTCATTTGGCAATGTTTATCCCAAACCTAGTGAACATGTTATACTCGTGATATATAAGTGCCTCAGCGTCGTCGAACTGTGAGTTACTATGGATTCATCGGAGCACGAACATCACGTTTTTGTCAGTCATTCTGGCGAAGATACATGGGTAGCAAGTCAAATTGCGCGAGAAATTGCTGCAACCGGAGCGAAAGTTTTTCTTGACGAAGCAAATATCAAAATTGGTGACGAGTTCGAAGAAGATATTTTAGAATTCTTAGATATAGCCAATGAGCTGGTTGTACTCTTTACACCTTGGGCGCTAGAGCGACCCTACGTGTGGGCAGAAATTGGCGCAGCATGGGGGCGACGGATTCCGATTGTGATCGTGCTGCATGGCATCTCAGTTACCGAATTCTCAGCCAATCCCAATCTGCCCGTGTTTTTGAAGAAGCGTGATATGATAAAGTTGAACGATATCGAACAATATTTCTCTCAATTGCGAGCGAGAGGAAGAAGCGAGAGCCGAGATGAATAGCGCTGCTAGGGAATATAGTATTTTCCTGTCTTATGCTCATCAAGATGAAGCTTGGGTAGCGGAATTTGCTAAGGCGCTGCGGGCGGCAAGTATCTATGATTACTGGTTTGATCACGAAGCCATCGCCGGTGGCGATCTTTGGGCTGACAAGATCCAAGATGCACTTCGGCAAAGCGATACGTTTATCGTCTTTTTAAGCCCAAGCAGCTTGGAGAATCCGAACGTATTTTTCGAGGTAGGTGCTGCGGTCGCCAACAATAAGCGGATTGTGCCTATCCTTATCGGGGATATCGATCAGAATAAAATCCCACTATCGCTTGCTACACGGCAGTGGCTGCGCGCTGATTCACCTAGAGAAGCGGCAAAACAGGTAGCACGAATCATTGGTGAAGGTACAAATCCCTGAGCCGGACAATCGTTGAATCTGTTACTCCACAAGAACAAAAAACGCCAGCGGTGATCACATCGCTGGCGTTTTCGTGATGGCTATCCGCTCAGATCGTGCGCGGGCGCGGCGCGACCGGGCGCTCGCTGCGCGGCAGCAGCAGCAGCCACTGCATGATCCGGCTCGGCAGCCCGGATTCCCGCTCGACATAGGGTTGATCCTCCGCTTCACACAGGTCGCGCAGCTTTTGGCTCTGCGCCTGTTTGAGCAGCCGCTCCTGATACATCAACCGCACCAAGTCGCCTTCAAAAATGTCCATGATTGATCGCCTCCCGGCGTATTCGTTGTCGCCTGACTAGACGGCGTGCGGGCGACGAGCATCGGCGCCTTGCCGATGCGGACGACCCCACAGCCATCCCTTGATCTGATTCACGAAATCGTTCGCCCCGTTGCTGGGCGCTTGATCCGCTTCTTGAAAGGTCAGCACCAGCGTGCGCCGGTTCTGTTCCGCCTTGTGCAGCCGCTCTTCATAAGCTTGCTGAGCAAGGTCGTAGTCTAGGAGCTGCATGATCTTTGATTCCTCGATTCGTTACGGTTCACTGCCGCTTAGATAGTGCGCGGACGCAGCACGCGCTGGGCTTCTCGCTGCGGACGCTGCCGCAGCCACCGCATAATCCGAACGGACAGTCGGGGTGCGGGTTCGACCTGCGGCTGTGCGGGCATTCGCTCCAGCAGCGCTTGCAGGTATGCCTGCTGCACCGCTTTGAGCAGCCGTTCCTGATCCACGAGCTGCGACAAGTCGTTGTCTAATCGTTCCATGATGTTTACCTCCCCGCATTCTCCTTACCTTGACAATTAACTCATAAAGTTCACAATGGGTCAAGGGTGGTCTGGATAGTCTTTTACTGTCCAGATGGCTAGGATCCGCATCCGACGAGTGTCGATTGACACGGTGCTGTGTGTTCGAACGTTAGTTCTATATGTCGGTAGCGGATTGGTTTGTGAAAAATCGCCACGGTGTCGATTCGCCGAGGGGCTTCCCTACACCGAATCCGCTCGCGCATCGTGGCGCCTTGCCGACGAGCGGTCTAGGAACGAGCACCAATGGTTACTTAAGTGCTCCGTCCGGTAAATCTTTCGAATCGGGCATTCCGCCCCTGTTCGCTTCCGCATACCTGCCGATCATTTGCGCCAGTTTTTCGTACACGTCGCTCCCCTCCGCCTCCTGAGCCTTGTAGCTCGCTTCAAGCGATTCGCTCAGGCTGATCAGCGTGGTCAGCGCCCGCGTCGCATCCCCCAGCCGCGCGCTCTCCACCATTTCCGGCAGCGCATCCGAAATTTGGTTGATCAGCAGATTCAGCCGTCGATGCAGCGGCAGCCGATTTTGTTCCGCCAGCTTTTCGCTCAACGCAAAAATCTTGTCCCGATCCCGGCTCCAGTCATTGAGCGTCTGCCGCGAGATCCCCAACTGCTTCGCCGTCTCGTAGATGTTGTTGTTATTCTTGCTCAGCGCCACCAGCGCTTTCAGCTTGAACTCGACCGTATAGAAATGTCGCATGACTCCCCCGGAATCAAAAATCAGCCCGCCGGCTGATTCCCTCGCTCAATCTACGAACTTTTGTTCTATTTACATCCTACCACGACTTTTCCCGCTGTCTAGTTCACAAATGTCCACTTTTCCGCCCACTTCACCCCCCGCGCAGACCGTTCCCCCTCTCTATGCGAGTAAGCGAAGCGGCGGAGAGGGGGTTAGCGGGTGAGGTCGCCTACCGCCCTCTCGATTGCTTCCAGCACCCTCTTCATCCCGCCAAGCACTTCCTCATTGCTGAACCGCAGCACGCGAAATCCATAACTTTCCAAAAATTCCTGACGCAGCACATCTTCTTCGGCGGTGTACTGGTGGATTGCTCCATCGACTTCGATGATCAGTTGCGCCTCGTCACAGAAAAAATCGACCACAAAGCGATCAATCGGGTGCTGGCGGCGAAACTTCACGCCCAGCCCGCGATTTCGCAGCCGCTGCCAAAGTGATCTTCGGCGGGCGTCGGTTCGCGCCGCATCTGGCGGGCGATCGGTTTCAGCTTTTCCCAGAGTTCGGGCGTTGGTTTGCGGGAGCGTTCGGGCATAGTGATAGTAGTTTACCGCTTTACCTCACCCCTGCTAACCTGCGGTTAGCTTCCCCTCTCCGCCGCTTCGCTTACTCGCATGGAGAGGGGATTGACGCCCCGCGCTCACGGTTTTGTTCCCCCTCTCTACGCAGTGGAGAGGGGGCTAGGGGGTGAGGTCGCGCCGCGCCATCTTGGTCAATCGTATCGCTTGCGCCGATTTCGCATCGAAATTCTGAGCATTAGATGCAATCTAGTCCTCATCAATACTAGTCGCTAATTGCTCAGTTAGTTTCAGGATAGCAATGTAAATGTATAAGAATACCGACGTTTCTCACGCTGAGGTGCCATATGGCAAGTGAATCAAGTAACTGACGCCATTTCTATTGGCATGCGAAAACTTCTAGCTATAGTCAAATCTACGAGAACAAGCCTTCTCGTAGCATGTGTCTATGAGCAAATGGACTCATCGATGAAGCGAGATGCAAAATTGCGATCATCAATATTACTGTCGAGCTTTCCAGCTTTGTTTGACGATTTACCAAAGCAGCCGTATCGAATTCCTAAACTCGCACAGACAAATGTATCGACAATGCGATGATATCCAGCGTGATCCATATCTGAGTACACGATGATAGGCTATTGTCTCAACAGTTCCTTTCAAAATCTAAGTGCATAGCGAATCTCCAGGACCATTCGGCAAATCGTCTACCCGTGATAGGTGTATTTTCAACGAGACAATTCGTTTGATGCATTTCAGTCCTCTAAAATAACTGATCATAATTACAGTCAAGCTGCAAACAAGCTATTGTTATTATCGATGGCTATATCAACGAGCATGTTCTACATACTAACTGCAAAGAACGCAATGTAACAGCTAGTATTTTGACAAAAGCTGTTCACCTATGGTTATTCACAGCTGGCACAATGCATTTAACAAGCAGTCATCAAGTGGCTTAGCATACGAACTGTCTCTAGGGTTTCAGGATCACTTTCTAATTATCTGATGATCTGACTTCTATCCATCTTTGGAGCTCAAAGACTTGGGCAATACAGGATTTATGTTTTCTCGCATCGAAGAACGTTTGTGCATCAATCGCTTGCGTATCGAATTCAACAATGAGTGGGCAAAAGCTACAGTGGTGTATAGTTTGCTCAAGCAGTCGAAATCAAAAACGCGGGAGCAGACCTCCCTCACAGGAAATCCGCCCCGCGTCCTTGCTTTTCTCCCCCTCTCTACGCAGTGGAGAGGGGGTCGGGGGGTGAGGTTCGCCCTACACCACTTCCCCGACCTTCACCGTCTCGAAACTTAACCCGTCGCCCGCCTCGTTCACATCCGCCAGCACATGATCGCCTTCCCTGACGCGCGCCTTCCAAAATCGCCAGCGCCAGCGGATCCTGCAAGTCGCGCTGGATCGTCCGCTTGAGCGGGCGCGCGCCGTACACCGGGTCGAAGCCGCGCGCTCGCCAGCAGGTGCTTCGCGTCGGCGGTCAGTTCCAGCGTCAGGCGGCGGCTCGCTAACAGCCGCTCCAAATGCCGCAGTTGAATGGTCACAATCCGCTCAAGGTCGGCTTGCGTCAGGCTGTTGAACAGGATCACGTCGTCCAGCCGGTTCAAAAACTCCGGGCGGAAATAGTTGTCCAGTTCGCCCAAAATCGCCTGCCGCAGCAGCTTCGGGTCGGCGTCCGCGCCCGCCTGTTTGATCAACTGGCTGCCGACGTTGCTGGTCATGATGATGATCGTGTTGGTGAAATCGACCGTCCGCCCCTGCCCATCGGTCAGCCGACCGTCGTCAAAGACTTGCAGGAAGATGTTGAACACCTCCGGGTGCGCCTTCTCGACCTCGTCCAGCAGCACCACCGAATACGGACGCCGCCGCACGCTCTCGGTCAGTTGACCGCCTTCCTCGTAGCCGACGTACCCCGGCGGCGCGCCGATCAAGCGGGCGACGCTGTGGCGCTCGCCGTACTCGCTCATGTCGATGCGGATCATCGCCGCCTCGTCGTCGAACATGAACTCGGCTAAGGCGCGCGCCAGTTCGGTCTTGCCGACCCCGGTCGGACCCAGAAACAGGAACGTCCCCATCGGGCGATTCGGGTCTTGCAGACCCGCTCGGCTTCGCCGCACCGCCGACGCGACCGATTTCACCGCGTCGTCTTGCCCGATCACGCGCTGGTGCAGCCGATCCTCCATCCGCAGCAGCTTATCGACTTCGCCTTCCAGCAGCCGCGACACCGGCACGCCCGTCCACTTGCTCACCACCTCGGCGATGCCGTCGGCGTCCACTTCCTCGCGCAGCATGGTCGTGCCGTCGGCGTGGCGCTGGTTGACCGCCGCGTCCTGCGCCGCCAACTGCTTTTCCAGTTCCGGCAGCGTGCCGTAGCGCAGCCGCGCCGCCGCTTCGAGGTCAGCCCGCCGCTCGGCTTGCTCAAGCTGCACCTTCGCCTCGTCGATCTTGCTCTTGGTCGCGCGGATGCCCTCGATCACCTGCTTTTCCTGCTGCCACCGAGCCGTCAGCGCGTTGAGGTTCTCGCGCAGGTTGCCGATCTCGCTGTCGATGGCTGCCAGCCGCTCGCGCGACGCCTGATCGCGTTCCTTCTTCAGCGCCTCGCGCTCGATCTCAAGCTGCATGATCTGCCGCTCGACCGTATCGAGCGCTTGCGGCTTGGAGTCGATTTCCATCTTCAATCTGGCGGCGGCTTCGTCGATCAAGTCGATGGCTTTGTCCGGTAGCTGTCGATCCGGCAGGTATCGATCCGACAAAGTAGCCGCCGCAATCACCGCCGAGTCCTGAATCCGCACGCCGTGATGCACTTCGTAACGCTCCTTCAGACCGCGCAAAATGCTGATCGTGTCCTCGACGCTCGGCTCGTCCACGAACACCGGCTGGAAGCGTCGTTCCAGCGCCGCATCCTTCTCGATGTACTTGCGATACTCGTCCAACGTCGTCGCGCCAATCGCCCGCAGTTCCCCGCGCGCCAGCATCGGTTTGAGCATATTGCTGGCATCCACCGCGCCTTCTGCCGCGCCCGCCCCCACGATTGTGTGCAATTCGTCCAAAAACAGGATGATCTTGCCGCTGCTGTCGGTGACTTCCTTGAGCACCGCCTTCAGCCGCTCCTCGAACTCGCCCCGGAACTTCGCGCCCGCTAACAGGCTGCCCATGTCCAGCGAGATCAACTGCTTGTCGCGCAAGCCTTCCGGCACGTCGCCGTTGACGATCCGCTGCGCCAGCCCCTCGACAATCGCCGTCTTGCCGACGCCCGCCTCGCCGATCAGCACCGGGTTGTTCTTGGTTCTCCGGCTGATCACCTGAATCACGCGGCGGATTTCGTCCTCGCGCCCGATCACCGGGTCGAGCTTGCCCTGCCGCGCCATCGCCGTCAGGTCGCGCCCGTACTTTTCGAGGCTCTTATAGGTGCTCTCCGGGTCTTGCGACGTGACCCGCTGCCCGCCGCGAATCGCCGTCAGCGCTTGCAGGATCGCGTCGCGGGTGATGCCGCTGCGCTCCAAAATCCCGCTGATCGACTTCTCCTCGGACAGGGCGATCAGGATATGTTCGGTGCTGACGTACTCGTCGTGCATCTTGGCGGCTTCTTTTTCCGCCCGGCTCAGCACGTCGGTCGCGGCGCGGCTGAGTCCCGCTTGGGCGTTGCTGCCGTAGGCGCGCGGGCGGTTGTCGAGCGTCTGCTGAAACTCCGCCAGCAATGCCTCCGGGCGCGCGCCGATCTTGGCGACGATCTCCGGCACGACGCCGTCCTGCTGCGACAGCAAGCCGATCAGGATGTGGAGCGGATCGACGCTGCTGTGTCCATATTCATTGGCAAGCTGCTGCCCCTTGAGCAGCGCTGCTTGAGCTTTGTTGGTGTAACGGTTCAAATCCATAGGAATGTCCCACTTTCGCGGTTTTAATCTTCCCTCATTGTAGGTCACCGTTATATGAATCGTATTAAAAAGCTGTACGAATCGCCTCAGCGAGAAATGGGTATGATTGAGTAGGTGACAAGGAGATAAGTCGATGTGGCGTTTTCGCCCACGTTCGCGCCCAACTGAGGATTTCGAACCGCTGACCGTCCGCTACGATCCGCCGCCGGATGGCAGCTATCCGCCGCGCCTGCTGACGCCGCTCAGTTCGATCTGGCTGGCGGACGAGGAGACGATCACGCCGATGCCGGAATTCTCGCTGCGGCGCAGCGGCAACCAGACACGACTGACGCTCAACGACGGCGCAGAAAAACTTCGGCTCAACGGTCAGCCGCTGTACCAACCAATCACGCTCAACGACGGCGATTTTCTCTACTTGGACGACACACGGACGCTCATCTATCAAGCCGATCCGGTGGCGGAGCGCAAGCGATGGGTGGCACGTTATCGTGAAGCGTACCCCGCGACCATAACGCCGAGCGCCAAGCTGCGCCAGCAGATCGACCTGAACGCCGAAGGGATCGCGCTGGGGAATCAGCCGCGCATTCGTTGGGAACAGTTAATGAGTTTGGAATGGCTGCTCAGTGACAGCTTCGGCGGCGCTGTCGGAGACATCGTGCTCTATCAAGCGCAGGCGGACAAGGTAAAAGGGTCACTGCGATTGAGCAAGCAAGATTACGACGATCTGTGGATTTGGCTGCTGTTCGGGCTGCCCGTAGATGTGAGCGCCTACGATACGCGCCACCATTACGGCGGCGTCATTCGGGAGAATTTGCCCGACGCCTATCGCGCAGCGACCTACTTCAAAATCTTCGAACCCGCGCAGCAGGGCAAGCGCGACCTGCCCGCCAGTGAGGATGTGATCTTCGGCTTTCACTCAGTGACGCAGGGCGGACGCCTTATTATGTGGTTCGCTGTGGGTCTGCTGGCACTGGGGCTGATTTTCGCGCTGGTCACGGGCAACGCGGGTCTGCGCGACATCGTGCTCGGCGTCAGTTTCCTGTTTAGCATCGCCATGCTGCCAGCGCTCGCTCAATCGATCAAGGGCTGGCGACGACGGCAGCATTTGAAACACTCAACGTAAGCGGACTAACCTATGCTGCGAAAACGACCTTATCTGCTCGACCTGCTCGAAATCGCCGTGATCCTCAGCTTTCTGCTGATCTTCACGCGGCAGACGCAAGCCGAGTTCGCCGCCGACACGATCCCGCCGGGGGTGGAGTACCCCTACCTGATCAACTCCGGCGCGCTCGCGGGCGAGACCTTTCGGCAGAACGGCGCGATCCCGCTCTGGAACCCGCTGGTAGGGCGCGGCGAGCCGCTGTTCGAGAGCCTGTTCTCCTACCTGCTCAACCCGCTGATGACCTATCCGATCCTGTTCGGCGGCGCGGTCAACGGCGGTAAGGTCGCCATCATGCTGCATCTGGTGATCATGGCGTTGGGCGGTTGGGCGTTGGGACGGGCGCTCAAGCTGCACGCCGGAGCGGTCTTGCTCGGTTTGCTGCTGGGCGCGAGCGGCGGCTTCACCACCGAGCTCAACCGGGGCTCATTCCAGATCGGCTTGAGCCTCACCTACATGGCGTGGGTCTACGCCGGGCTGATCGGGCTGCTCTACCGCGAGCGCACCCGCCGCTGGATGGGCGTGTTGGTCGTCGCGCTGGTGCTGATGCTGTTCGCCGGGACCTACTGGTACGTGATCCCGGTGCTGATCGGCTGCACGGCGATTGCCCTGTTCGCGCTAATTAAGCCGGAGCAACCGGAAATCCGCACGCTGCGCTTCAAGCGGCTGCTGCTGGCAGGGGCGTTCTTCACCGGCTTTGCTGCGCTCTCGCTGATCCCGCGCTTGAACAGCACTCTGGTCTATCACCCGGCACAGGGCTTAGGCAGCGAGACCTACGATCTCGGCGCGATTCTGGCGTCGTTCTTCGTGCCGGACAAGCTAACGACCGCCGATTGGTGGTTCGCCTACCAGTATTTGATCCCGGCGTGGTTCGCCGGGGCGGTCGTCGCGGCGCGGCTGCTGCTGGCGCGGCTGGGATCGCCGTTCGTGCGCTGGCGCATCTTGATCCCGGCGGCGCTCTCGATCCTGTTCTTCTGTCTCTGGGCGCAGGATAACACGCCGCTGTTCCAGTTCATCTACGCCCACAGCTTCTTGATCCAGTGGCGCTGGCCCGCTCGGATGGCGATGGCAGCCGCGCCCTTCGTCGCGCTGGGGGTGGCGCTGTGGTTCGACGAGATCGTCGTGCTGCTGCTGCGCCGGAATATCGTCTTCAAGCTGGGCGCGGTCGCGGTGATCGGCGTGGGCGGGTACGCCGCGTCGCAGGTTTACTGGAACTGGGACAATCGGTTCCACTTCGACCCGCCGACGCTCGAGAGCGCTGAATATCTCGGTCTGGTCAAGCTGCGCGAGGATCATCCGGGCGCGTTCGTGTCGGTGACGACCGAGGGGTTGATCCCGCAGGTCGTCGTCCACGACTTGCTGATCCGCAGCAGCTTAGGCAACCCCGACGTGTTCACGTTCGGGCTGCCCTCGGACCCGGCATTCGAAAACACCATGCGCTGGGACGCGCCGTTCGCTGTCGCGATCCACGACGGTTATGAGAACGGACTGCGCATGATCGGGTACGTTCCCTATGCTGACGAGCCGCACGACGACGGGGGCAATCCGGCGTTGTGGGTCAAGCCGGACGCGCTGCCTTACGCCTTCATCATCCAGCGCGAGGCGCTGGCGCGCAATGCCGATACCGTCACGCGCGCGATCGTCGACCCGGTGACGAGCATGGCGCATCAGCTCGACCGGATCGAGTTCACCGTCGATGCCTACAAATTCAACTCGATGCTGGTGGTGCAGGAGGTCGATTACCCCGGCTGGACGGTCGCGGTCGACGGGCAGCCCGCCGAAATCGAGTCGTTCGACGGCGCGCTGGCGGTCGCGCTGCCGTTGGACGCGCACGAGGTCGTCTTCCAGTATCACGCGCCGCTGCTGGTCGTCGGGCTGATCATCTACGGGATCACGCTGGTCTTGTTTGTGATCTATCTGCTGCGGCTCGACCGCTTGATCGCCGGGACGCGCTTCGACCCAGTAAAGCAACTCAGGCACCAAAGTCAAATTGAGGAGATCACATGAAAAGCCTCATGATCGCTGTCCTGCTGCTGAGCGTCGGCAATCCGACTCCGCCCACCGTCGGGGAGTGCCCGGTTTTCCCGCCGGATAATGCTTGGAATACGGATATTTCGGCTTACCCGGTCGATCCGCGTTCGGACGCCTACGTCGCTAGCATCAGCGCCGACGGCGACGAATACTTGCACGCCGATTTCGGCGAAGACCCCGATTATGGCATCCCTTACGTCGTGGTCGACGCCGATCAGCCGTTCGTGCCGGTCACCTTCACCGATTACGGCGACGAGAGCGACCCCGGTCCCTATCCGATCCCGCTCGACGCGCCCATCGAGGCAGGTGGCGACGCGCACGTCTTGGTGGTGGATACGGGAAACTGCACGCTCTACGAACTCTACGAAGCGGAGCAGCGCGGTCGCGGTTGGGCGGCGGCATCTGGCGCGGTCTTCGACCTGCGCGCCAATGATCTGCGCCCCGAAACGTGGACGTCCGCCGACGCCGCCGGGCTACCGATCTTCCCCGGCTTGGTGCGCTACGACGAAATCGAGGCGGGCGCGATCAACCACGCGCTGCGCTTCACGGTCAGCCAGTCGCAGCGCGGCTACCTGCACCCCGCAACTCACTACGCCTCCAGCGACACCGATCCCGACCTGCCGCCGATGGGTTTGCGGCTGCGCCTGCGCGCCGACTTCGACCTCAGCGGCTTCAGCGGGCAGGCACGGGTGATCCTTGCGGCGTTGCAGACCTACGGCATGATCGTCGCCGACAATGGCACGAGCTGGTTCATCAGCGGCGCGACCGACCCGCGCTGGGATGACGACGACCTCAATCAGTTGAAATCCGTGCCCGGAACTGCCTTCGAGGTCGTGGACACCGGCGAGCCAATTCGCCCGTAGAACCAATTTTTCTGAACCCTCTTGACCTACCCTGAAGTGGTGCTATACTGTGCCTATCGAAGGATGAGTGAAAAGGAGGTGATCGCGTGGATAGTAGTCGCAGTCATAAGGGGGCTACCCCCTAAGACGCTCACCTTCTCTACGAGCGTCCCTAAGTAAGGGCTAGCTCCCTGAGACCGCAATACCAGCCCGCCGTGACTTTACACGGCGGGCTACTTTTTTATATGGCGGACAGCATTCAGCCGTCAGCTTTAATCCACAGGCAGAAATTCAAATGTGTGATCTGTAGGGGCGTAACCTGTTACGCCCCTACACTACACTCCCGCGACAGTGGAGATGGGGGAAGGTCTACAGGTAATCGCGCTCTTTGGTTTTCGCTTCCTCGTAATTAGCGCGCGCCTGCTGCACGGCGGGATTCTCCGCAACTTCGGCGACGGCGACGTCCCACCACAACTCGTAGCCGCCGACCCGCTGGCGACGATCCGTTTCGACGACGATGCAGACAGTCTGGTCGCTCGCCTGCGCCTGCTGGAGCGCGTCGGCGAGTTGATCCCGGTCGGCGGCGCGAATCACCCGTGCGCCGAGGCTGGCGGCGTTGGTGGCGAAATCGACCGGCAGCGTACTGCCGTCCAGCTGCCCCGAACTCGGTGCGGTAGCGATATTTGGTGCCGAAACCATCGCTGCCGACCGACTTCGACAGCCCGCCGATGCTGGCGTAGCCGTGATTGTCGAGCACGATGATGATCAGCTTGATACCTTCCTGCACGGCGGTGACGATCTCGCTGTTCATCATCAAATACGAGGCGTCGCCGACCATCACGTAGACCTCGCGCTCCGGCGACGCCAGCTTGACGCCTAACCCGCCCGCGATCTCGTAGCCCATGGTCGAGTAGCCGTATTCGAGGTGGTAACCTTTGACATCGCGCGTGCGCCAGAGCTTATGCAGATCACCGGGCAGGCTGCCCGCCGCGCAGACGATCACGTCCTGTGGGCGCGAGAGCAGGTTGACCACGCCGACCACCTCGCCTTGACTGATCAGCGGTCCGTGTTCGAGGTTGTAGATGCGCGAGACTTCTTCATCCCACGCGGCGTTGAGGTCGTGGGCATGGGTGCGGTAGGCGCTGCCGGTGTCGTAGCCTTCGAGCGCCGATGCCAGCTCGTCCAGCGTGACCCGCGCGTCGCCGACCAGCGGGATCGCCGCGTGTTTATAGGCGTCGAACTCGGCGACGTTGAGATTGACGAAGCGCACGTCGGGATTCTGGAAGGCGGTCTTGGATGCGGTGGTGAAGTCGCTGTAGCGTGTCCCGACGCCGATCACGAGGTCGGCGTCGCGGGCGATCAGGTTCGCGCCCTTGGTGCCGGTCGCGCCGACCGCGCCGAGGTTGAGCGGATGGTTGAAGTGCAGCGCGCCCTTGCCCGCCTGCGTCTCGGCGACCGGGATGCCGGTCTGCTCGGCGAAGTGGCGCAGCGCGTCATAGGCTTCGCTGTAATGGACGCCGCCGCCCGCGATCAGGATCGGGTTTTCGGCGCTGCGAATCCACTCGACCGCCCGTTCTAGCGCCGCGAGATCCGGGCGATTGCGCGGGATGTGCCAAACGCGCCGCGCGAGGAATTCGTCGGGATAGTCGTATGCCATCGCCTGCACGTCCTGTGGCAGCGCCAGCGTGACCGTACCAGTCTCGGCGGGCGAGGTCAGCACGCGCATGGCTTCGGGCAGCGCCGTGATGATCTGCTCCGGTCGGCTGATGCGATCCCAGTAGCGCGAGACCGGCTTGAAGCAGTCGTTGACCGAGAAATCCTGCGAGTGTTCCCATTCCACCTGCTGCAAAACCGGCGCTTGACGGCGCTCGACGAAGACGTCGCCGGGCAGCAGCAGCACCGGGATGCGGTTGACCGTCGCGGCAGCCGCACCGGTGATCATGTTGGTCGCACCCGGTCCAATCGAGGAGGTGCAGGCGAAAGTTTGCAAGCGATTTTTGGCTTTGGCATAGGCGGCGGCGGCGTGAACCATCGCCTGCTCGTTGCGCGCCTGATAGAAGCGGAACGAATCGGCGTACTGCTGGAGCGCCTGCCCGATCCCGGCGACGTTGCCATGACCGAAGATGCCCCAGCATCCGGCGAAGAATGGCGTTTCCAGTCCGTCGCGCTCGACGTACTGTCGGCTCAAGAACAGGACGAGCGCTTGAGCCATAGTTAATTTTGGCATGATAACCTCTCTAATTTGTGATGCGAATACTTTCGATCAATGAGTTTAGCTCCGAACGGAAATTGTCGGAAAATACCCAGTTTGTCGTGATCACCACCACAATGTGCTGATCGGAATTGATGGCGATGACACTTAGAAAATAATGCGTACAGGTGTTATCACACCAGTAGCGAGTCTGCAAAATCGCTGGATAGCCGTCTAGTTCGTCTTCGACCGATGAAAGCATCAGTGCCATGTAATGAGGGTTCAGCTTCAACACTTCGTTGTCGATCATCGAGGCGAACAGCGGCAAGCTAAGCAGCCACCTGCGTTCGTAGGCTGCCAATTGCGCAGCCCCGTCGGCGCGTACCGCGACCAAGAGACAGCGCTGGTTCGCCGTGTCGATGCAGCCCAGTTCCGGCGCTTCGGGCGTTTCCTGTGTCCAGGTATCGGGGAAGTCAAAAGCGACCTGCAGGGGCACAGGGGTTTGTGTTGGCAGCGGGGTGTGGGTCGTAGCACTGGTAACCGACTCTGGCGACGATGCGGAAGACGACAGGCGGACAGCGAACACCCAGAACAGCGCTCCGATACCCACAAGCAGTACCACCGTTGATAATCCGCTTGCCAGTAATGACAGCGCTGTATCTTCTCCGCGCCAGCGTCGATAAGCTGCCCACTGACTCCGCGCCAACCAGAGACCAACCCCGATATTCAGCAGCAGCACGAGCGGCAACAATCGGCTGCGCTCGCTGCTGCTGAGCAGTCCGACGACAATCACCCCGTAGAAGAGTGTAACAATGCTCGTTCTAACGACTTTCCAGCGAAGCCCCAAGCGTTGCCAATTTAGCCCTGCGAGGATGCCCCCAGCAAGTCCGAATACGCTCGATACGAGTAGGATCGTCGCCGGATGATAGGGCGGATAGTTCCCGATTTCAACGACTTCGTCCGGTGCGTCGCCGAGTAGTTCGGGTGCTGCGGTCGTTGCGCGGATTCTGATTAAACGGTGGCGGGCGGCATCGCAGTCCGCCTCGGCAATCTCACGCGGGAGTTCGCGCGCGGCGGCGATCACGTCGGGGGCGTTCTGGAGGGTGGTCAGCGCTTCTTTACTGTAGGGGACGACGGCGTGCGTGAGATAGGTGCTGCCGCCCTCGTCAATCTGCCAGCGGTAGACTTGGATCACATCTTGCCACCACAGAAGCCCGATTCCGCGCGTCCGATCAATGGTCATTGTGTGGTCGCGCAAGACGTACTCGATCGCCTGAATGACGCGGAATATGGGCGCGTCCAGCACTTCTGTCTGTTCAAACGATGCCATTGCGACTTGCTCTCAATCCCGCGATCATACGCCGATTGTCTCGACGGCTCACTCATGCCAGCCACGTAAATCGTCGTCAAACAACAAATTCTCTATCATCCTACCGTTTTTCAGGCGGAACTGTCAGCCTATTGAAAAGCCCATTCTCAGCGCCGGATAAACCGCCCCGCATCATCGTGCGAGCGGCAGAATATCAACGGCGCTCACACAGGTTTTGGGATCGTCGCAAACGATAAACTGCACCTGCTGCTCACGGTTGCCACCGAGCACGACCCATGTCTGACCGTTCGAAAGGGGAAGCTCACAATACCCGCCGACCGGTCCCTGACCAAGCATGATGTCACCCCAACCGATTTCACACACCGGCGTCCACGTCGTCGTATCATAGATGGTCCAATGACGATAGGGGTTCAGGCTTGACCCATGCCGATCAATCGCCGCGAAATATTCACAATTCAACGACCATCTGCTGAGGCCGTTCACACTCGGATAGTTGTCGACCGAAATGGTGGTCGGGACTTCGCAGCCTTCGCAAGCGGACGATCCGGCTGGATTGGCGCTGCACCCTTTGGTCGTTAGCTTGGGAATGATGCTCACAGCGGCAATCACGACAGCAATTGTGACGCATCCGAACAGGGCTAGCGCCAACCAAAGCCGGTTTTTTCGTGTCGGTATCAAATCCTCTACCCCTTGATCCCCGCCTAGCTGATCCTGCCCGCCGAAACGCAGCCCGACAGATTAAGCATACTGTGGCGAGAAGGGTCAGCGCTACCGCCATTGCAGACATTTCCTACTCGCATCCCGCTGTGGTCGAGCTTAGCCTCGGCGCTTGAGAGGTGTCATTGCCTACCGCAGCCGTTTTCCCTCAGTCATTTTGCATGATCTTTGCCCTCATTTTGCCGCTTCAACGTACCGAACGGGCAAGGGCATGATAGAATGTGATTTGGAAGAAACTATATTTTCTCTAGCAAGAGAGGTAACTCATGAAACATTTTAAGATTTTGCTGCTTATTTTGGCACTCGCTCTGCTGTCGGTCACGGTTGTGGCGGCGCAGGACGAAACGCCCACCGGCGAGCTGGAAATCTTCTCGTGGTGGACCGGTGGCGGCGAAGCAGCGGGCTTGGATGCCCTGATCGCGCGCTTCGGCGAGCTGTATCCTGACGTCACGGTCGTCAACTCGGCAGTCGCCGGTGGTTCGGGCGTCAATGCCCGCGCCGTGCTGACCACCCGGATGCTCGGTGGCGATCCGCCGGACACGTTCCAAGTTCATGCTGGTAAAGAACTGAACGCGGTGTGGGTTGCGGCGGGCTTGATGCAGCCGCTCAACGACATCTACGAAGCCAACGGCTGGATGGATCAGTTCCCGCAGGGTCTGCTCGACCTGATTTCGGACGATGCCGGTAACATCTACAGCGTTGCCGCCAACATCCACCGCTCGAACGTGATGTGGTTCGTCCCCGCTAACCTCGAACAATGGGGCGTCACCGTCCCGGCGAACTGGGATGAATTCCTGACCACGACCTGCCCGGCGCTGCAAGCTGCCGGAGTCACCCCGCTGTCGGTCGGTGAAAACTGGACGCAGCAGCACTTGTGGGAAAGCATTGCGCTCGGCGAGCTGGGAGCGGACGGCTATCGCGGTCTGTGGAACGGCGCGACCAAGTGGACCAGCCCCGAAGTCGTCGGCGTTTTCGACACCTTCGGCAAAGTTCTCGACTGCACCAACGACGACCGCAACGCCCTGACGTGGCAAGATGCCTCGAAGATGGTCGTTGACGGCGGCGCTGCCTTCAACATCATGGGCGACTGGGCAGCCGGGTACTTCATCACCGACTTGAGCCTTGAGCCGAAAGTCGGCTTCGATTGGACGCCTTCGCCGGGTACGGAAGGCACTTTCATCATGCTGTCCGACACCTTCGGTCTGCCGGTTGGCGCGCCGAACCCGACGGCTGTCCGCGCGTGGCTGAGTTTCCTCGGTTCACCCGAAGCGCAGGATATTTTCAACCCGCTCAAGGGATCACTCCCGGCGAACACGACGGCTGACATCACCAACACCAGCCTCTACAACGCCTACTTCCAGAGCGCCTATCAGGACTGGACGACCAACGAGATCGTCGGCAGCCAAGCGCACGGTGCTGTTGCGCCGCCCGCCTTCACCAATGGCTTCGCCAGCGTGATCGCTCAGTTCGCTTCTGACAAGGACTCGGCGTCCGCTGCCGCCAATACCGCGACGCTGGCGCTGCAAACCGGCATGATGCAGTAAACCGTTTTTGACGGTGTAAAACTCTGGGGCGACCGCTCCGAACCACAGGTTCGCGGTCGCCCCGATTTTTAATTAAGCCTGACACTTAAAGCTTTTAGCAGGTAGCGGTTAGCCCTTAGCTATCAGCGGTCAGCCGGACGCGCTAGCAACATTCACTCCATTACATGACCCGAATGCTATCCACCAAGCGATTGTGTTTGCGTTAGGGCTGACGACTGATAGCTGACAGCTAACCGATTGTTTTATGAAAATGGATTGATCTGTTCAAGGGGGATGCTGATGCGCCGACGATTTAATCGTGATCGTCTCACCGCGATTTTAATGCTGAGTCCGTCCATTGCGCTGATTGCCGTCTTCGTCTATGGCTTCATTGGCTGGACGGCTTACACCTCGCTGACCGACTCAAACGCCGTCCAGCAGTTGAGCCGTCAATCGGCTAATTTCGTGGGCTTGCGCAACTACACCGAATTGTTCACCGGCGTGCTCTACCAGCGCTTCCGTATCGACCTCGTGAACACGGTCTTCTTCACAGTGATGTTCATCGCGGTCTGCCTGATCTTGGGCGTCGGGCTGGCGATTCTGCTCGACCAGAAGATCAAGGGCGAAGGCATTTTCCGCACCATCTTCCTGTTCCCGATGGCGCTTTCGTTCATCGTGACCGGCGTCGTCTGGAAGTGGCTGTTCAACCCGGTCAGCGGCTTAAACGCGCTGCCGACCTACGTCGGGCTGCCCGCCGGACAGTTCAGGTGGTTCATCAGCGAGGAGCGCTGGCTCAATTTCAACTGGCAAAACTTCCCGGCGATCATCGGTATTATCGTCTTGGGCATCGTGGTCTTCTTCGCGCTGCGGGCGTGGGCGACTAAGCGCTCACAGGTCGCCGCGCTGCTGGGAGCGCTCGCGCTGCTGCTGATGGGGTGGCTGTCCTTCGGCGATCCCCAGTCGATCACCGGGCTGGCGCAGCCCGAAGATCACGGCTTCCACCTCGCGCTGGTGGCGGTGGTGGTGGCGGCGGGTTGGCAGATGTCCGGCTACACGATGGCGATGTACCTCGCCGGGCTGCGCGGCATCTCTGACGAATTGCGCGAGGCGGCGCGGGTTGACGGCGCGAGCGAATTCGGCGTCTATCGTTACATCGTGCTGCCGCTGCTCGCCCCGATCACTTTGAGCGCGATGATCATCCTCGGACACATCTCGCTGAAAATCTTCGATCTCGTTTACGCGCTCGGCGGTGGCGATAACCTCTACATCGACATGCCCGGCATCAACATGTTCTTCACGACCTTTCGCGGCGGGGACTTCGCGCGCGGCGCGGCAATCGCCGTGATCATGCTGATTATGGTCGCCGCCGTGATTATCCCCTACCTCGTGACCAGCTTGCGTTCGGAGACAACCTTATGAGCGTACGAGCGGCTCTCCCCCCTCCGCGCGGCACAGTTTTGAACCGGCGGCGGCTGGCACGCAGCCTGATCTACGGGCTGCTGATTATCGCCTCGATCATATTTCTGATCCCGGTTTACATGGTGCTGGTGACCAGCTTCAAGAGCATCGATCAAGTCAGCATCAACACGATGTGGACGTTTCCGACCGGCTTCACGCTGGAAAGCTTCCGGCGCGCGCTGGAAACGCTGGCGCCCAACTTCGTCAACAGTATCCTGCTGGTCGTCCCGGCGACCGCGATCTCGGCGATGCTCGGCTCGATCAACGGTTATGTGCTCTCGAAGTGGCAGTTTCGCGGGGCGAACATCCTTTTCCCGCTGATGCTGTTCGGCATGTTCATCCCCTATCAGGCGATTCTGATCCCGATGGTGCAGTTCCTGCGCTCGGCGTGCGTCGTATACGATCCGACGGCGGCGCGCTGTACCATGTCGCTTTACGGCAACCTGTGGGGACTGATCGTCGTCCACGTCGTCTACGGCATCCCGATCACGACGCTAATCTTTCGCAACTACTACGCCGAAGTGCCGACCGAACTGCTCGAAGCCGGGCAGATCGACGGGGCGGGCTTCTTCGGGCTGTACCGGAAGATCATCCTGCCGATCTCTGCGCCGGGGTTCGTGGTCGTGGTGATCTGGCAGTTCACGCAAATCTGGAACGAGTTCCTATTCGGCGTGACGGTGGCGGGTCCTAGCTCGCAGCCGATCACGGTGGCGCTGCTCAACATCGCCGGGAGCCAGATCGTCGAGTGGAACGTGCAGATGGCAGGCGCTTTCCTGACCGCGCTGCCGACGCTGCTGGTCTACATTCTGCTGGGGCGCTATTTCATTCGCGGTCTGCTGGCAGGCAGCATCAAGGGGTAAAAGCGGTTAGCGGCTAGCTTTTAGGGAAGCATAGCAACGGTGATGACGTAGGGGCAGGACTTAGTCCTGCCCCTACACGTTATTTCCTTTCAGAAACCATTTGGAAATACCCGTTTCACGAGAAGACAAGGGCGTTCAATTGAACGCCCCTACGGGAAAACCACCGAATATTCACATGGTTTCTCAGCGACCATCTAAACCTACAGCGAGGCGATCTTGTTGGCGACCTTCAACTGCCGTGAGAAGTTCGGCAGCAGGTCGAGCAGGCTGGTGTAATTCCCGCTCGCCAACTCGCGCAGATAGCGGCGGAAGACGTGGATCACGCCGGGGAGGACTTCCAGCCCGCTGACCTTGCGCTCCATCAGCACGTAGGCGCTGGCTTCGGCTGGGCTGACGTGATCTTCGAGGTAGATCGCCACCGCACCGGCGACGAACAGGTGCGCGAACTGCTCCGCCCACGTGGGGTAGAGCGCGCGGTACTGGTCGGTGACCGGCAGCGGCGTCTGCGCTAGTTCGATGATTCGGTCGGCGTGGGCGCGCAGATAGGCATCCATCAGGATGAAGCCGTACAGTTCGATGGTGGTGCGGTAGACGTGCGCCGGGTCTTCGTCGAAGGGCCACGGCGGGCTGTCACCCCACGCGACGCGCGGCGGCGCGATGCAGACCAGATCGCCGCTGAAGCGCAGCCCCAGCGTGTGATCGGTGGGGTAGAGGATGTTGGGCATGAAGACCAGCCGCTCGTCGATCACGCCGAGGTAGGGCTGCAAGAAGGGCTTGAAGCGCACGTCCGTGAACGTCCGGCTGACTCCCTCAAACGCGGTCTGCCAGACGGCGTTTTCGCTCTGCCACCAGCCCGCGAGGTCGGCGTCGGCGTAGAAGCGCATTAACTGGTCATCCCAGTGAGGCGGCATCCAGCGCGGCGGCGTCCAGCGAGCGGGCTGCTCACGCGTGTCGTCGGCGAAGTGGAGCGCCTGCGCCAGCGTGAAGATCGCTTCCAACGGCGCGCCGTGATCGAGCAGCGCTTGCAGCGCGCGCACCGCCTCGTGATTGGCGAAATTGGCGAGATAGCGTCGGGTCGCGCGGGCGTGGGCATGCGTCCCGTGCCGGTGGCGCGATTGCGCGTCGTCAGGATAGCGCGTCGCCGCCAGCGCCGCAGCAATCAAGCGAACACGGTCATCCAATTTGACGTAAACGTCAGAAGTCATAGATAATCTCAATCAGTAAAACCTCACCGCAATTTTAGCCTGAAACCCGTCCTTTGCACCGTAAGAGTCTGATCGAGTTCGCTCAACTTTCAGAACACGGTTCGGACGTCGAAGCCGCCAAGTCAAGGAGACCTGTCATGCAGCCCGAAATTGCCACTCTACTGACCTTAATCAGTGGTATCAGTTGGACACTCGCCTACCTCATCTTGATCCGGCGCG
Source organism: uncultured Chloroflexia bacterium (assembly GCA_963848465.1). Classification (GTDB taxonomy): domain Bacteria; phylum Chloroflexota; class Anaerolineae; order Aggregatilineales; family Phototrophicaceae; genus Flexifilum. The sequence continues at coordinate 114,251 of CAWKDY010000031.1, forward strand.
GCTTTGCCGACAAGACCTATGGAATGCCGCTGTTTGCCTTGAGCCTCAATCTGTCATGGGAGTTCCTGTTCGCGTTCGTGTTCCGGGCGAGCGACGTCACGGTGCAAGGTGTGGTCAACATCATTTGGTGCCTTTTCGACGTGGTGATCGTTTACACCTATTTCCGCTACGGGCGCAAGGAATTCGCCAAGACCGCCGACGGAAAGTGGTTCCTGCCCTGGAGTTTCACCGCTTTCGTCGTCAGCTTCGCTGTGATCTATTTTAGCGTGGTGGAACTGGGCGTATCCGACGGCGCGGCTTACACGGCGTTCACGCAAAACCTGTTGATGTCCGTCCTGTTCATCAACCTGCTGGTAAGCCGTCGGGACGTCAGCGGGCAGTCGATCTACGTGGCGCTGCTGAAGTGGATCGGGACGGCTGCCCCGACGATCCTGTTTTCCATCCAGAGGGGTAACACGCTGATCCTCGTGCTGGGCATTGGCTGCTTCATCTACGATGCGCTTTACACGATTATGCTGTACCAGCAGTTCCACGCGTCGGGGCTAAATCCGTTCACGCGCAAGCCGCTGCAATCCGCGCCACCGTTGGTATGATCCGGTGTTGTAACTGTCGAATCCACTGTACACGCGGAGCTGCTATGCGGGTTGCCCTCTTTACGGAAACCTTTCTGCCGAAAATTGACGGGATCGTCACGGTCGTCTGCCTGCTGCTTGATCATCTGGAGAAGCGCGGGATCGAGGCGGTGGTCGTCGCGCCCAAGATGGGCGTGGATCGCTACAAGGCAGCGCCGATTATCGGCGTGCCGGGGGTCAAGCTGCCGCTCTATCCGGAGCTGCGGATCGGTCCGCCGACGCTTTCGACTTACAACGAACTCAAAGCCTTCCAGCCGGACGTCGCTCACTTCATCCACCCGGTGGTGATCGGCGTGCCGGGGATGCTGATGGCGAAGCGGCTCGACATTCCGACGGTGGCGTCGTTCCATCTCGACGTGGCGCGGCTGGTGCATTACTTCCATCTCGGCTTTATCGAGCCGGTCACCGAAGTGCTCACGCGGGTCGTCTTCAATTCGGCGGATTACGCGCTGGCGCCCTCGAAGCTGATCCGGCAGGAGATGAGCGACATCGGCGTCAAGCGCGTCGGGCTGTGGAAACGTGGCGTCGATCCTGACCGCTTCGATCCGCGCTTCCGCGACGCCGCCATGCGCGACGCGCTCTCGGACGGACACCCCGACGATACGCAGTTGATCTACGTTGGGCGGCTGTCGTCGGAGAAGCAGATCGACCATCTCAAGCCGATCTTGGACGCCGTGCCGGGGACGCGCTTGGCGGTCGTCGGCAACGGTCCCGCCCGCGAAGCGCTGGAGGCGCAGTTTGCCGGGACGAACACCAAGTTCATGGGCTACATGCAAGGCGAGGCGCTCTCGCGAGCCTACGCCAGCGCCGATATCTTCGTCTTTCCTTCGGCGTTGGAGACCTTCGGCTTGGTCGTCGTCGAGGCGATGGCAGCCGGGCTGCCGGTCGTCGCCTCGCGGGTCGGCGGCGTGCGCGACGTGGTGGAAGAAGGGCGCACCGGCTACACCTTCGAGTCGGGCGACATCGACGGCATGATCGCCGGGGTGCGCCAGATCGCCGTCAGTCGCGAGCGGATCACCGAAATGGGACTGGCTGCCCGCGCTTTCGCCGAAACCCAGACGTGGCCCGCCATGATGGACGAGGTGATCGACCTGTACGTCCGGCTGATCGAAGACCGCCAGCAGGAACGCATCGCTATCGCCTAGCGCTATCACCTAACCCGGCGCTTCGCGGGCGGTTTCCCTGCGGGGGCGCCCGGTTGTGCTACAATGATCGGCGTGCATCCGATTCATATAACCGATACTGGAGCGTAATGTCCCCATTGCTTCGGAAATGGCTGTCCCTCATCGTCATCGTGGTCGTGGTGATCGTGCTCGATCAGGTGACCAAGCAGCTCGTCATCAACAATTTGCAGCTCGGCGAGAGCTTCCGCCCGATTCCGGCGCTCTACCCGCTGTTTCAGATCACGCGCAGCACCAACAGCGGCGCGGCGTTCGGTTTTCTGCCGCAGGGGGGTGATCTGTTCCTGATCATCGAGCTGGTCGTGGTGCTCATTCTGCTGGTCTATTACCCGCGCATCGATACCAAGCAACGGCTGACGCGCTGGGGCATCGCGCTGGTGATCGGTGGGGCGCTGGGCAACGCCGCCGACCGGCTCACGCACGGCGCGGTGATCGACTTCATCCACTACCAGATTCCGGGCGTGATCTCCAACGTCTCCAATCTCGCCGATCACGCCATTGTCATCGGCGTCATCGTGATTTTCGTGCAAAGCTGGCGCGCCGATAGCGCTAAGTCAGATGAGAACAATGCTCATAAGATCGACCCCGTCTAAATTCGAACATCGGCTATAATAAAACTGGTGTGAGACACACCCCTAAGGAGTGGCTATGTTGCGTAAGATGATGCTCTTGATCGCCGTGTTGCTGGTGGCGGCGTGCAGCCAGATCGGTGTGCCCGGCATTGCCGTACCGACGACCGGCGACACCGCCAGCGATGCTTCGGCGGCGCAGCAGTTCGTGCCCGATCTGCCGGGTTACGTCAGCATCAACGCCAATAACATCACCGACGCGCTGAGCACGATTTCGGGCGGCGCGTCGATCTTGACCGGCAACCCGGTCGCGGCGGCGATGGTCGCGCAGATCGACGGCATGATCGCCTGCTATCAAGACGTGGGGGCGGTCTCGGCGAAAATTTACGCACAGCCCGACCTGACCAAAGTCGTGGCGGGACAGGTGCCATCGGTCGGCGCGCTGGCGGTGATCAACCAGAACCGGCTGGTCAACAATTTCCTGCCTTGCGCGCTCGGCAGCTCGCGTGGTCTCAGCGCACAAGCCCAGAGCTTGTCCGCCCAACCATGCAGCAGTTCAGGGACGTTCACCGTGAACGGCGAGACGCTCTGGTATATGTATGCCGCGACTCAGCAGGACTTGTGTACGACGATTGCCCAACATCTTCCGCAAAGCTAGCCCATGAAGACGATCCGCCGCGTCCTCGACGATCTGCGCAACCTGCGTAACGTCGATGCTTACGTCGTCGCCGCCGTCGGCGTGGCGCTGATCGTCCTTGACGTGGTCGGCTCTGCCGATCTCGGCGTCAACCTCTCAGTCGTGATGGCGGCGCTGGTCGTGCTCTTGTTTCGCACGACCGCGCCGTCGAACCAAGCAGTCGACCTCGACAGCGTGCTGCTCGACCGGCAGAGCTATGCCCCCTTCTGCGAGTTCATTCGCGGCGGGCGCGAAGTCTGGATTTACGGTCCCTCGGCGGTCAACGTCCTACATAGCTCCGGTGACCTCAAGCGCGAAATCCTCGACCGGGGCGGATCGGTGCGTATCTTGATCCAAGACCCGGAAATCGAGGCATCGCTGGCGATCCTCCGCTTGCAGCTTGACCCCAACAACGTCCTCGAACACGATATCAAAGGATCGCTCTACACGCTGGCGCGGATGCAAACGTGGGGCGGCGTCGAATACCGCCTGCTCGATTACAGCCCCGGCTTCAGCATGGTCGTGGTTGATCCCGACGGCAAAGACGGGCGGCTGACCGTCGAGTTCTTCGGCTATCACAACGAATTGATCACCGACCGGATGCACCTCAAAATCGAGCGCCGTTCGTCGCAGTACTGGTTCGAACACTGGGTCAAGCAGTATCAAGCGATGTGGGAAGCAGGACGCCCGAATCAGTAGCAGCGGCGTTGCGCTAACAGACTCTGGCGGGCAGCCGAATTATCAGCTAGGCTCTTATTCATCTTGATTTGATCGCGGGTTTCGCATGAAACGCCTCAACCTGATTTCGCTATGCTCCGGCGTCCTGCTGCTGCTCCTGAGCGCCGCTCCGATTAACTCACAAGATGCAGCGATCCTCTCTCCGCATTTGGGCATCAACCACATCAGCGCGCCCAACGACCCGATTGTCGCCGAGCGCTACCGCAACGCGCTCTATCTGGGCGCGGGCTGGAACCGCTGGGCGCTCTACTGGGATTCGGTCGAGCAGCCGTCGGGTGATTATGCGTGGGACGGCTACGATCAGTTGATCGCCAACGACGTGCGCTACGGGCTGCACAGCGACGCGATCTTCCTCGGCATCCCGAACCATCAGCGCGATGGCAGCGTCATTCATGGCTTGTACAATGCGGTCTTCAGCGACGGCACCGACACGCCGGGCGAGCGGCAAGACGCCCAACCCTAGCAACCCTTACGCCCAGCTTCGTCTACGCGGCGGTGCAGCGCTACAAACCCGGCGGCACGCTGGCGGCGCGCTTGGGCTGGCAGGCGGATCAAGGCGTGCGGGTCTGGGAGGCGTGGAACGAACCCGACCTGCGCATGTTCTGGGGTGGGTCGGTCGAGGATTACGCCCGGCTGCTCAAGGTGACTTATCTGGTCGTGCGCCAGGCTGATCCGCTGGCGCAGGTGATGTTCAGCGGGTTGGCGTACAACAACCCCGACGTGGACGACTATCTGGCGCGCACGCTGGCGGTGATCGCCCAAGACCCGCAGCGCGGCGTGTACAACTGGTACTTCGACATCGCGGCGCTGCACAGTTACAGCAGCGCCGAGCGCAGCGGGCGGCTGATCGCGCGGATGAAGCAGGTGCTCGCCGCCTATGGGCTGGATCGCCCGCTGTGGCTCAACGAGAGCGGCATTCCGGTTTGGGATGATTACCCCGGTCAGACGTGGCTAGCGGGCAACCCCGGCGCGCGCTTGTATCGCGGGACGATGCAGGAGCAGGCGGTCTACGTGATCGAGAACACGGCGATTGCGTGGGCGGCGGGCGCGGACGTGGTCTTCTTCTTCCAGCTTTACGACGACTGCGGCAACCAACCGGCGGGCACGGATTTCGCGCCTAACAGCGGGCAGGCGGGCGACGCTTACGGCTTGTTCCGCAACGACCGCCGCTCGACCTGCTTCACGCAGAGTCCCCAACCGGATACGCCGCGACCCGCCGCCGCTGCCTACTACCGCATGGCGCAGTTGTTCGGCAGCCGCCAGTTCGAAGGCGGCACGCGCATCGACCTGAGTGGACAGGGCAAAGCGATCACCTTCGACCTCAGCCCGGCGCAGGGCGTCGCCCAGTTCGGGGCGATCACCGGCGCGAGCAGCAACGTCAGCGAGCGAGCCACCGTCCTCTGGAATACCAGCGGGGAACAGATCGTCGTCGAAATTCCGGCGAGCGGATCGAGCGCTCAGCTTTACGGCATGAACGACGACTACTTGCTCACGCCGCAGGACGGTTTGTACTCGATTGGGCTGCCGCCCGCCGCGACCAGCGACTATCCGCAGCTCACCTCGTCCGAACTCCAGCAGCTTGGCGGCGAGCCGTTCATCCTGATCGAGCTGGTGGATCGCGGCTGGACGCCGGTCGATCCGCTGCAAATTCACCTCAAAGGTGCCGCCCCGCCCACGCCCACAAGCAGCGACTTAGCGACGCCGACTTTCGGTGCGATCATAGCCATCAATCCGCCCACGCCGACGGTGCCGCCCCAGCCAACGGTCGATCCGGCGCTCGATCACACGCCACCGATCCCGCTGATGCAGGCGCTGCCGCCGACCAGCTCGCCGACCTTTACGGTGCAGTGGGGTGCGCTCGACAACGGCGGGATCGGCGGCTACGTCGTCTGGGTGAAGATCGACGACGGCGACTGGCAGACGTGGCTGGAAACTAGCGCAACGCAAGCGGATTATCCCGGCGCGTCCGGGCATAGCTATCAATTTGCGCTCTGGGCGGTCGATCTGGCGGGCAATTGGTCGCAGAACGTCGAACTCTCGGCGCAGGCAGAAACCAGCGTGCCCTGAATCAAGATCGGCGGCGCGTAGGGGCGGGCGTTTCGCTGTCCGACGCATCACTGCAACGCCTAACGGGGTTATAGCGTATGGGTATTGATACGTTGATAACTACCGAAGGCTTGCATGGCTGAACGACTGAAATCGTGGCGGGGACTGCTGCCGGGTGCGATTGGCTTCGTCGTCTTGACAGTCGCGCTGATCGTCGGGATTCGGCTGATCGGTGTGGATCAAATCCACGCTTTCATCGCCAGCGCGGGACCGTTCGCGCCGCTGGTCTACATCGCCATCAAGATCGTCACCTACGTGGTCGCGCCGCTGAGCAGCGGACCGATCCAGATCTTCGCGGGCGTGCTCTTTGGGCTGATCCCCGGCACGATCTACACGCTGCTCGCCGAGGTGATCGGCGGGAGCATCAATTTCTGGCTGGCGCGGCGCTACGGTCGCCCGGTGGTGCGGCGGTTGGTCGGCGACGACATGCCGCGCATCGAGCAGTTCGTCAGCCAAATTGTCGATTGGAAAACCGTCCTTTACGCGCGGCTGTTCCTGTTCTCGATCTACGACTTCATCAGCTACGCTATCGGCTTCGCGGCGCTGCCGTACCGCACGTACTTGATCCTCTCGATCATCGGCGGCATCCCCTCAACCTTCGTTGCCTCACTGGTCGGCACCATGCTGACCGTCGATCAGAGCAGTATTCTGCTGATCTATGGCGTGGTCGCTATCGGCAGCGTCATCCCGCTGTTGTTCCAGAAACGGATTCGCCGCTGGCTCAAGCTCGACCATAAGGACGCCCAGTCCGCCCCTTAGTTTGTTCGATATGCGGCACAATCCGTTGATCTATGGCATAATTCGCACTGAGTGGACATAACGAAGGGCGCAATGTTGATTCAGCAGAGCTATAGGTATCAATGAACGTCACGATGGACTGGGAAAACGAAGCGAGAACTGTGCTGCGTTACACTTTCGCGGGCGATTGGGATTGGGACGATTTTTCCGCTGTCCTCGTCGACCACAGTCAGGAATTCGCGCTGGATCAGCTTTGCATTGTGATCGACCTACGCCAGACGACTCACATTCCCACCGATGCCATCCTGCACTTACTTCCGGCGGCAAATCGGGCGAAGCAGATCGGCGGCAAGATCGTCGTGATCGCTACCAGCTCGATTGCCGTGACGACGTTCCGAATGTTTGTGACCATCTACCGCTCGGTCGGCAGGAAATTCTATCTCGCTGCCAGTGACGAAGAAGCCGCCACCTACCTTGGCATTGGCTAGAGGGCGACGGCGACCGCGCTGGCTTGCGCGGGTGTGTGGGTCAAGCTGACGTCCCATTGGGTCAAGCCTAATTCCGCCGAGACCGCTGCCGCTGCTCCATGGAGATGGAGCGTTGGACGCCCCTGATCGTCGCAGCGAATCTCGATCTCGCGCCAACCGACCACGCCGATCCCGGTGCCTAAGGCTTTGGAAACGGCTTCTTTCCCCGCCAGCCGCGCCGCTAACCGGTGCGGTTGATCGGCGCAGTCTTCGCGCTCGCCCGGCGTGAAAAAGCGGTTGAGGAAGCGCTCGCCGAAGCGCTCGATCCCGTCCTCGACGCGCTGAATGTCAATCATGTCGATGCCGCAGCGCAGCATAGCAGCCGCCCCTTGCCTGAATTCCCGAATTGAGGTCGCAATGATAGCGTGGCGACAGCGAAAATGACAGCCGTAGCGACAGCCGCTTAGCGCGCGTCGCGCTGATCCGTGCCGATCAACATGCCGACGACGAAGGTCGCCAGCGCGACGCAGATCGTCAAGATCACCGCGCCGAGGTGCGAGTCCGGCGGCGCGGATTGCGTGAGCCGCTGGCGTTCCGCCATGACGCGGCGGGCTTCGGGCGAGTCGGTTGTGGGGGCGGCGAGCAGTTCTTTAGTCTTGCTGCGCGGGATGCCCTGTCGCACGCGGTCGGTTTCGCTGAGCTTGACCGCGTTATTGCTCGGCAGAATGCGCGACCCGTAGGTACGGGCGTAGACCTGCGTGAACTCGGCGCCGAACAGCAGAATTTGCGCCGAGTAGTAGATCCAGATCAGCAGGATCACAAACGACCCCGCCGCACCATAGGCAGTGCCGATACTGCTGCTGCCCAAGTACAGCCCGATCAGCAGCTTGCCGACGGCGAACAGCAGCGCGGTCACCGCCGCACCCATCCACACGTCGCGCCAGCCAATCGCTACGTCCGGCAGCACCTTGTAGATCAGCGCGAACAGCAGCGTGATCACGGCGAACGAGATCACGAAGTTGACCAGTTGCAGCACGAACTCGGATTGAGGAATGCTGACGCTGATCAGGCTGCCGACCGCCGTCACCCCGGTGCTGATCACAAGCGAGACCAGCAGCAAAAAGCCAATACCCAGCACCATCGTGAACGAAATGAAGCGCTGGCGGATGATCGCCATGATGCCCTGTCCGGGCTTAGGCGCAACTTCCCAGACTGTATCGAGCGCGTCCTGAAGCTGCCCAAAGACGCCCGCCGCGCCCAGCAGCAGCGTGATCAAGCCGACAATCGTCGCGATGATCCCGCTTGAGGGGTGGCTGAAGTTGGCGAGCATCTCCTGAATCGCGCTCGCCGCCTGCATTCCGACCACGCCCTGAATCTCATACTGAAGCTGACCGCGCACCGCATCTTGACCGAAGATCAGCCCGGCAATCGAGATCACGACGATCAACAGCGGCGCGAGCGAAAATGCCGTGTAATAGGCGAGCGCCGCCGCCAGCCGGGGCGCTTTATCTTCGTTCCACTCCTGAAAGGTTTCCTTGAGCAAGCTGAGCAATGCTTTCAGCCGAGTCATGGCGACAATCCTAATTTATTCCAAATGAGATTACAGGGATTATAGCAGAATTGCGCCGGCGCCGCCTCATATTTTCATCGGACGTACATCTTGCCCGCCCACCGCTAGTGGTCTTTGGCGGGTCGTTCACTGCGCGTTATTGATCACAGCGGCGAATATCCACTACACTGGAAGTATTGGATCAGCAGCGAGAAAACCTATGTCATTCTTACAGCGCAAATTAAACGAACAGCAGGAGCAGGCTAAAAGCGAAACTCTAGCTGAATATGCCGATGTACCGCTCAACGACGGCAGCTATTTGACCGGTGAGAAGCGAACGACGACGCCAAGAGTCGCCTATTTGCGGAAACTCCTGCGCCCGAAATTGTTGAAAACCCCCGACGAATCTGATGCTTGGAACCGGGAAGACCCGGAGAAAGTCCTGCTGATCACCGACCGGCTGCGCGCGGTGATCGAGAAAGCAGGGCAGGAGAAGCCAGAGTTTCGGGTTACGCCGATGGAATTCGCCGAACTGCGGATGGGGTTGCTGGACGACTTGCTCGGCTTCGGCGCGATTGAGCCGATGGTGCGCGACAAGAGCTGCTCCGAGATCATGGTCAATGGTCCGAAGATCATCTTCGCCGAGGTTCGCGGCAAGCTGCTGGAAACCGACCTCACCTTCGACGACGACGAGCACGTCCTGTGGACGGCGCACCGGATTGTCCGCCCGCTCGACCGACGGCTCGACCGCGTGCAGCCGATGGTCGACGCCCGCTTGCAGGATGGGTCGCGCGTACACATCATCACCGAGCCGTCGGCGCTGCTGGGGACGACGATCACCATTCGTAAATTCCCGGAAAAGCGGCTCGACATCAACGACCTGATCAACTTTGGATCGCTGACGCCGGACGCCGCCGAATTCCTGAAAGCCTGCGTCCAGTCGCGCTTGAACATCGTCGTCTCCGGTGGCACGGGTTCCGGTAAAACGACGCTGCTCAACGTGCTGAGTGGCTACATTCAATCCGACGAGCGGATCGTCACCATCGAGGACGCCGCCGAACTGCAACTGCATCAGCGCCATGTCGTCCGGCTCGAAACCGCCCCGGCGATCCCCGGTGGCGACGGCGTGACCGGGAGTCTGACGATCCGCGACCTCGTGCGCGGGGCGCTGCGGATGCGCCCGGACCGGATTGTGGTGGGCGAGTGTCGCGGCGGCGAAGCGCTCGACATGCTTCAGGCGATGAACACGGGTCACGATGGATCGCTGACGACGATCCACTCCAACAACCCGCGTGACTGCGTGGCTCGTCTGGAGACGTTGTGCCTGATGTCGGGGATGGACTTACCGGTCAGCGTGATCCGGCGGCAGATCGTCAGCGCAGTCGATTTGATCGTCCAGATCAGCCACATCAAGGACGGCTCGCGCAAGATCACCCAGATCACCGAAATTCAGGGCTTGGAAGGCGACGCGGTGACGCTGCAAGACATCTTCCTTTACCGCGCGGCGGGGCAAGCGAGTGCTGGTCCCTCGACGATGGGCGGCGGCAAGCTTGAGCCAACCGGCTTCCGCCCCAAGTTGGTGGAGCGGCTGGAAGAAAACGGCTTCAATCTCAGCGGGCGCATCTTCGGCGCGGGCGTGACTCGCTTCGGCAACCAGCGAAACTAAGATTTTGACGCCATTGGCTCAGTCCCGCCGATTCATGAATCGGCGGGACTGTTTTGATCGCCATTACTGGTCGCACAATGCCTGTACTTCGCCCAGCAGCGCTTCAAGGTCGGTGATAGTCTGGGTCAAGGCGAGCGCGGTGCGTCCCGGCGCTGCCAAACTGGTCGAGACCCGCTCGTGAAAGCGCCTCGGGCGCAGGCGAAAGCCATCGACCTCTTTGGCTGCGCCTTTCTCGTTGATACAGTAGCGCTCGTCCAGCGCGAACAACGCCTGCACCATCACGGCGACCGCCCGGTACAGGCAGCCGACCACCTGTACGACGTCGCCGCGCGCTGCCGGTTTTCGGGCGTTATCCAGCGAAAACCCCGCTTCCCACAGCCCCGCGATCAGCGCGGTTTTGAGCGGCGGCGGATAGCTGGCGGCGCGGGCTTTCAAGCGCTGCAAGCGGTCGTCACGCTCGAATAGCGGCTGGCAGTAGAACACCTCGCCCATGTAGATGTGGTTGTACCAGCCGTGCGGATGCCCGGGCTGATAATAGACAGCGCGGACGACCGGCTTCGCATTCGGCGATCTCGTGTTCGACTTGGGCGAGGTCGCGGTAGAGCCAATCGACGTGCTGCCCGCCGATGTCGAGCCAGCCGCCGCCGTTGATCCATGGTCCCCACTCGCCGAAATCGGTCACCAGATCGCCGGCGTGGCGGTCGTCGAGTTCCTGCGCGAGCGCGCGCAGCGCGTCGAGCGATGGGCGCTGATCGGGATCATAGTAGATGCCGAGATCAATATCCGAATCCGTCGTGGCAGTTCCGCGCGCCCGCGACCCGCCAAGCACCACCGCCACGACGCCATCAAGCTGTCCTAAGCGCTCCGCGACCAACTGGGGTGTATCCATCGCGTTCAACGATGCTATGCCAGCGGCGCGAACAGATCGACGTGATTGCCGTCGGGATCAGTGACGGTGGCGTAGCGCTGCCCCCAGAAGGCATCCCACGGCGCTTTGTAGCCCGCGTATCCGGCATCAGTGACTTGCTTATAGAGCGCATCCACTTCGGCGGGGCTGTCGCAGAGGAAGCCAATGCCGATTCGCTGCCCGGTCGGCGGCTGCCACTCGGCGTCGATCTGCTGGATCAGCGCTTCGGTATCCCACGCGACACGCAAGCCCGCCAGCGCCGCCTCGACGTGATCCTCGCTCTCCGCGCCTTCGGCGATGTCCATGCCCAACAGGCGATAAAAGTTTAGTGTTGTCGTCATGTCTTTCGCGACCATGCCGATATATTCGAACCGTGCCATGCTCGTTTCTCCCTCAATCAATGTGAGTCGCACTCATGTTCTAAACAGATCTTTATGTCCCTAGTATGCCGCAGCGTGAAGGAATCAAAAACGGCGCGATCGTCACGATCGCGCCGTTTGACATTTGGCGGTGATAACGCTTACTGTGGGTTGCCGCTTAGGTCGTCGAAGGCGGTGGCTGCGCCAATGGCGGGCGCGGCGCTTGCCATCAGTTCTTCAAAGCTACTGCGGTCGAGCGTCTCCTGCTCGATGAGGATTGCCGCGAGTTGTTCCAGCTTATCGCGGTTGGTCAGCAGGATGCTTTTGGCGCGATCATATGCCGTTTGCAGGATGCGCTTGACCTCGCCATCGATTTCTTCGGCGGCTTGCTCGCTGTAGTCACGCTGTTCGTAGAGGTCACGACCGAGGAACAGTGATCCACTGCCACTGCCGAAGGCGCGCGGTCCGAGCAAGTCGCTCATGCCGTACTGCGTGACCATCGCCCGCGCCCGCGCCGTCGCCTGCTGAAGATCGTTGCTGGCGCCGGTCGTGAACTGGTTGAAGATGATTTCTTCAGCCGCGCGTCCACCCATCGCCGCGACGATCTCATCCTCGAATTCCTCGCGGGAGCGCAGGAAGGCGTCGTTTTCGGGCAGCGGCATCACGTAGCCACCGGCGCGACCGCGCGGCACAATCGTGATCTTGTGCACCGGCGGCGCGTATTCGAGCAGGTGGAACAGGATGGCGTGTCCGGCTTCGTGGTAGGCAATCGACTTCTTCTCCTTATCGGAGATCAAGCGCGTCTTGCGTTCCGGTCCCATGACCACGCGCTCCATGCTTTCCTGCATGTCGCCCATGCCAATCGACTTCTTGTTGCGGCGCGCGGCTAAAATCGCCGCCTCGTTGATCAGGTTTTCCAGATCCGCGCCGGAGAAACCGGGCGTGATCTTGGCAATCGCCTCGATGTCCACGTCGGAAGCCAGCGGCTTGCCTTTGGCGTGCACCTTGAGGATTTCCTGCCGCCCCCGGAGATCAGGGTTATCCATGATCACCTTGCGGTCGAACCGACCGGGACGCAGCAGCGCCGGGTCGAGGATGTCCGGGCGGTTGGTCGCGGCGACGACGATCACGTTGGTGCCGGTCTCGAAGCCGTCCATTTCGACCAAAATCTGGTTGAGCGTCTGCTCGCGCTCGTCGTGCCCGCCGCCGAGTCCCGCACCACGATGCCGACCAACCGCGTCGATCTCGTCAACGAAGACAATCGCCGGGGCTTCGGCTTTGGCGCGCTCGAACAGGTCACGGACGCGGCTCGCGCCGACGCCGACGAACATTTCCACAAACTCCGAGCCGGAGATGCTGAAGAAGGGGACGCCCGCTTCACCAGCGACCGCCCGCGCCATCAGCGTCTTGCCCGTCCCCGGAGGACCGACCATCAGCACGCCTTTCGGGATGCGCGCGCCAAGGCGGATAAACTTTTCCGGTTCTTTCAGGAACTCGACGACTTCCGCCAATTCCTGCTTGGCTTCATCTGACCCGGCGACGTCGGCAAAGGTGACCTGCGGACGTTCCATGTCACGGACGACGCGCGCCCGGCTGCGCCCAAAGCTCATCGCTTGATCCTGACTGCCGCGCACCGAACGCATCATCCGCCATAAGAGCCAAACGATAATCACGGTTGGCACGATGGCGATCAGCAGTTGGAAGATCAAGCCGGTCGTATTATCGCCCTGTTTCTCGGAGAAATTGACCCGGCTAAATTGGTCAGAGGTGACGCCGAAGGTTTGCAGCGCCGCGAATAAATCGGTCTCGCGTTCCTTGTAGTAATAAGCCGTGCTGCCGTTCTTCAGATCGATCAGCACGTCATTGCCGCCGCGTACTTCAATCGACGTGACATTGCCCTGCTCGATTTGGGCGGCAAGCCGGTCGAGTGAAATCGGGTTGGTTCTGGGAACACCGCTCGGCTGCGCGAAGATAACCACAAACAGCAGCAGCACGGCAACGCCGACGATCAGCCAAATGCGCTGAGCATTGCGGTTTGCAAACGGTGAGTTGCTGTTGTTCTGAGGATCGGAAGGTTTGTTGCTCACACTAAAGTCACTCCAACCAGTCAAACGATGTGGGGTTCATGTACGTGGTCAAAATTCGGGTATCGTCTTCGAGTATACTACACTTGATCGAGAACTGCGATATCGCTGGACGGTAACTCAGGCGAGGAAACGCATTTCTATGACAACATTAACGAATGGCGCTGAACCGACCCGCTCCGCCTCGATCCGGCTGCTGGCAGCCGGTATCCGGCGCTTGCGCCACGCGGTTAAATCGATTTTTATCACGCCAGTTGGAGAAAATGCTACAATGTGTTACAGATCATTCTTGGTAGGCTTGCTCTGAGGCAGCAGAATTTATGATTACCGAGTGTCCATACTGCGGTTACACCAAGCTCTCGGAGAACGCTGACGTTTGCCCGCGCTGTGGGCTGCCCTTAAGCGCTCAGATTCAAACGACGACTCGCATCCTAACTCATAACGAGGAGGAAGTCGGTACACCACGCTGGGGGACAGCCGGATTTACTGCGCGTACTGACCTCGTTTTGAAGGTGCAGAATAACGATGCGGCGTTCATCTTCGACGCCGACCAGATCACCGAACTGACGTTAGGGCGGCTTGACCCGGAAACCGGCGCAACGCCCGTCGTCGATTTGAACGAGTGCAACGCCATCGACAAGGGCGTCTCGCGTCGCCATGCCAAAATCATCCGGCGCGACGGCGGCACGCTTAATTTGGTCGATCTGGAGAGCGACAACGGTACGTTCCTGAATGGGCAGCGGTTGGTCGCCAATCAGCCCCGCATTCTGCGCGACGGTGACGAAATCCGCTTAGGTTACCTCGTCCTTCTGGTTCGTTTCGTCAAAAGCTAAGCTCACGTCAGGCAGCGCAGCCGGAGCCACGTTCGCTTTGCGCTCAATGACCGTGCTAGGTATGCTTGCATAGGCTCAGCGTGGCTAACCGGATCAAATCATGACGGAACGCACAAACGAAGAGTGGCTTGCGGATCTGCGCGCCTTGCCGGGAACGGTTGCGGACGCAGCCGGGGAAACGCGCACCGAGACGCAAGCAGCAGCCCTTCAAGACCTTCAAGCGCGCCTGCAACGCGGTATTTTCTTCTACCTCAGCCGCGAACGCAGCGACTTAAGCGGGCTTTCCAATCACGAACTGACTCAGATGTCGGAGGACTTGGCGCAGGACGCCACCCTGCGCGTGATGGACAATCTCGACAGTTTTCGCGGCGACAGCCTGTTCACGACATGGGCGACGCGCATCGCCGTGCGCGTGGCGATCAGCGAACTGCGCCGCGCTCGCTACAAAGATTTCAGCCTCGACACCATGACCGCCAATGGCGACTTGCTGCCGTTGACCACTAATCCGGTGGGCAGCACCGTACCGCCCGGTCCTGAACACGCCACCGAGCGGGCGGAGATCCTCACCAAGATTCAGGCGGCGCTCGACGATGTGCTGACCGAGCGCCAGCAGCAGGCGTTGATCGCGGTGGCGGTGCGGGGCGTGCCGCTCGAAGTCGTCGCCGAGCAGATGAACACCAACCGCAACGCGCTTTACAAGCTGCTCCACGACGCGCGCCAAAAACTCAGGACGCACCTTAAGTCGCAGGGCTTGGGCATGGAATACATCATAAATCTGTTTCAGGATGAGTAGCGCGGTGCCTAGTTTCTGGTTGTTGGTCAAACACTGCGCCGCGATCCCTGCCCTCTAAAAAACCCAACCACGAACCGAAAGACGCGAAGGCGAACCAGCCCTTCGCGTCTTTTTTGATCCCCATGCGGAACTGCGAGGAAAGCCAACAGTTTCTAAACAAGTTTTGAACAGGCTTTTTCTAACATGATAGTCGTTAGTCAAAACCAAACCGGCAATGGAATAACAGGAAAAGCCTCATGGCAGTCGTATTGCCCACCAAGCGACCGGGTCGCAATCTGCTCTACCTCTTGCTCGACATCACGCTCGCGTTGGTCTTCGCCATCGAAATGGAAGAACGCTTCACCGGGTTGCAACTCCACGAACTGATCGGCATCGGCTTAGGTGTCGGGTTGCTCGTCCACCTGCTGATCCACTGGCGCTGGATGCTCACCATCACGCGGACGTTCATCCATAAGCTGATCCACGAGTCGCGCTTGAACTACCTGCTGGGGTTGGCGCTGCTGATCGACTTCGCCGTGATCATCGTCACGGGACTCGGCATCTCGCGGACGCTCGGTTTGAACTTCAGCGTTGGCAGAGATTGGGAGCAGATTCATCGGGCAGCGGCAGACTTCAGCTTGCTGCTGGTGGCGTCGCACGTCGCCCTGCATTGGAAGTGGATCACCACTCACGCCAAGCGTTACATCTTCAGCTTCAAGCTGCCGGTTCGCCGCGTGCCTGCGCTGCCCGTTCAGCCGAGCGCGCAATCTACCTCGGAGGTCACCTAATCATGAAGCTCAAACTGTCCCGTAAATGGCTGGTCTTGATCGTCTGTGTTGCGCTCGTCGCCGTCAGCGGCTACGCGCTCGCTGCCAACAACCAACTGAGTAATCCGTTCACCGCTGTCAGCGAAGTGACCCGCCTGATCTCGGCGGACAGCAGCACGGTGGGCGGCGGGATGCAATCTCGCGGTGGTGGAGAAGGTACGGATCGCCCGGCACCACCCAGCGGTGATTTTGCTGGTGGCGAAGGTAGCGGCGGCGGTCCCGGTGGTGGTCAAGAAGGCGCTGGCATCCAGTGGAGTCAAGTCGGCGCTGTCCTCGCCAACCTGTGGGTGATCGCGGCGGCGACGGTGGTGATGGCAGTCGTCGGACCGATGATCGGCTGGTCGATCAAACACCTGCGACCGAAGCGCGCGCGCCGAGAGCCAACGCTCGAACCGGCAGCCTAGCGGCGCAACAGCGCAGCATGAAAAAGACGCAAAGGTGAATACATACCCTTTGCGTCTTTCTTTATAGCTTTGTGCCTTTGGGTGAGGTCTTTACTGTGCCTTGACCCACGCTGCCATGTCGTCGATCACCGGCTGAGCGACGTTGCCCGGCACTTGGTACTCGGCGGGCACGCTGTCACCCTCGCCGGTCATCAACAGATGGTTGAGGTCGGCGTATTCCTTGATCGTCACGTTGGCGCGGTCACCCAGCGCCGCTTGCCATAGGGTCAGGTCGTCCGCGACCGTCACCTGATAATCACGCCCGCCCTGCACGAACAGCATTGGCAGGCTAAGCGACTCGGCGGTCGCCACCGGATCATAGGCGGCGAGGTCAAGCCAGTAGGACGGCGGCGCGTGGAAGACCATCACGTCGGCGGGGCTGTCCGCCGTCAGCGCGTTGATCTGGTCGACGACATCTTGCATCTGCTGGACCGCCGTCTGCTTCTGCGCGTCGGTCACGCCGGGGGTGTGATCGACGAGATACTCAGTCTGGCGCACCAGCGTTTCCGGCAGTGGAGCCGCCAGCGCCGCCACGTAGATCACGCCTGCCAGCTTATCACCGGCTGCCGCCGCGACGCGCGGGGCGACGTAACCCCCTTCGCTGTGCCCCAGCAGGAACACACGGTTCGGATCGACGCCTTCGGTAGTCAGCGCCAGATCAATTGCCGCCAGCGCGTCGTCAATATACTCGTCCTTGACCGTCATCGAGGTCATGTCCAGCGACTGCGGTGCCGCCAGCGTGCGCTTGTCGAAGCGCAGCGTCGCGATGCCCTGCGTCGCCAGCCCCCACGCGATGTCGCGGAAGGGCTTGTTCGGTCCAATCGTCTCGTCACGGTCGTTCGGACCCGACCCGGAGAGCATGACTACCACCGGGACGAGTTCGGTCGTGTTCGGCATGGTCAGGATGCCGGGCAGCTTGTATTCGCCAACGGTCACGGCAGTCTCGGTGAAAGTGGACGGATCGGCGTAGCTCGGTGCTGGCGCGGTCGGCGCTTCGGTCGCGTCGGGACTCACTGACGGGACGAAGTTGAAGCCGGCGACCTTGCCATTCGCGTCGAAGCCGACGTGTGCGTCCATCGTCGCCTTCTCGAACTGCACGGTGACGATCACCATGCCCGATGCGTCTTCCTGCACCCCGGTGATCTGCTGGAACGCGCCGAACTGCTGCGTGACGCCATCCATCGCCTGAGTGAATTGCTCCGGCGTGACTTGGGCTTTAATCGCGTCGCTCAACAGGTCATAAACGTTGGCGGTTCCGCCCGTGAGCGCCTGTTCGACGAGATTCTGTGCCTGCTGAGCGCGGTCGCTTTGCTGCGCCTGCGCCATCACGGGCAGCGACAGCGCCAGCCCTGCGATCAGCAGGATGACGGATAATTGACTGAAGCGCATGATTGTTTTCCTTTCGTCACGAATTGCTCTCGTGAGCCATCGTCCGCGAAATGCGGAACGAGTAGAACACCACCCAAATACTGAGCAGCATGATCAGCAGCTAAGCCGATCACGAGGCTCTCGGTCGTCGGCAGCAGCAGCGCCAGCACGACGACCAGCCAACCGACGAAGAAGTAGACGCGCCCGCCGTAGACGTGCGTTCGCCGCCAGACCTCCGGATCGCGCAGCGTCCACGGCGTGCGAATGCCGATGAAGAAGTTCGGCTGCAAGCGCCGCATCTGATTGCCCATCAGCGCCAGCAGCAGCCCGACCACCATCATCACGACGCGCGGGATCGGAATTTGCCAGCCGAGCGCATTGCCGAGCGCGGCAACCTGAATGATCGCCAACGCCAGCACGATCAAGTTGAGGAACACCCAGCGCGCCGGAACCAACTCGATCCCGCGTCCGAACAGCCTGAGCTTATAGTTCGAACGCCCCGCCACCCAGATGATCGCCATCAAAGCGGGGGAGAACAACACCGCCAGTGCTTTCGGCTGCGTGCCGTTGATTTGTCCGGCTAAATCCCAGTGCGAGGGCACGTTGTCCGGTAGCTGCGGATAGACCGCCGCGCCGAACAACAGTACCAGCCCGATCAACGCCGGAGCGAACCATTTACTCTGCATCGTGACCGCTTTCCACCTCGAACAAGTTGAACAGCGCTTGCAAAACCTCTTGGATGACGGTCGCATTGAGCGAGTAGACGATCATCTGACCGCGCCGCTCGCTCTGCACCAGTTCGGCATCGCGCAGCACTTTCAAATGATGCGAAATACTGGGCGCGCTCATGTCAAAATGCGCGCCAATCTCGCTGGCGTTCAGGTCGCCAGCGTTGAGCAGCTGCAAGATTTGCCGCCGGGTCGGGTCGGCAAGCGCAGCCAGAGATTTTGTCAGCGGTAGTTCCATTTAGATACTTAGTCAACTGTCTAAATGTCGATTTGCATTATATGCTGGTTTTGTGGGGAATCAAGACAAATCGGGGTGTGATCGGGGCGGATTTACGTTTTTCACGAATGGCATTAGCGCAGGATTATCGGGAGCAAAATCCTTGCGCTGTGAAGGTTGCCTAGTCGATAAATTTCTTATCGTACAGCCAGTCGAAGATCAGTTTGTCGACCGGAGAACTGCGTTCCTTGTCACGGTGGGCAAACCAGATCATCTCTTCAACTTCTGCGGACGGGGTCAGTATTCCCACGTAATCAGCGGAATAGCACGTCAATCGTACGATGACGCCCGCTGACTTTCCATGTGCCTGAGCCTCAAATGTTCCGACGTACTGGATGGTTTCCGGTACGAGTTCGACATTCAGTTCTTCGCGAATTTCTCGAATGAGCGCTTGCTGATCGCTTTCTCCCCGCTCGCGTTTGCCACCGGGAATGTAGTAGGTGTCTTTGCCTATAGAGCGTGTACTGAGAATTTTTTGATCGACGATGTGGATCCAGGCAAGCTTATCAATATATCCCGCGATGATGACGTGCTCCTCGTTTGATTGCCATTGCGTTTGAATAAAGTGGCGCGTTAAAACGAACGTGTAGAGTAGCAACTGCCCGATGCGATGTAAGTCGTAGGGGCGTTGTGCGAAACTTTGGTTCGCCTTGAACGCCCCCACACTCAAAGGTGATTTTGCGCAGAGATGAGGATTGCCTACAGAATCGCGGCGTCCGCTTTACGCATGACGCGCTTGCCTGCGCCGTTCACGCCGAGCCACTGATCGCCGTCGACCAGCTTCTTGCCGCGCGAGTAGACCAGCACCGGCACACCCTTGACTTCAGTGCCTTCGAACAGGTTGTAGTCGGTGCGCATGTGATGCGTGCTCGCGCTGATCGTGTGCGTCTTTTCCGGGTCCCACACGGCGATATCGGCGTCCGCGCCAACGGCGATGGTGCCCTTCTGCGGGTACATGCCGAACAGCTTCGCCGGGTTGGTGCAGTTGAGTTCGACGAAGCGCGACGGCGAAATCTTGCCACTGTTCACCCCATCGTTCCAGAGCATGATCAGGCGATCTTCGATAGCGGGCAAGCCGTTGGGGATTTTGGCGAAGTTGCCCTTGCCCAGTTCCTTACCGGGACGGCGATAGGTTGGGTCTTGCGCTTCGAACTCCGCCCAGTCGCCGCCGTTGTGCGCCTGCGCCCATTCCTGATGCGGACCATGCCCGCCGTCGAACCAGAACGAGCAGTGGTCGGTGCTGACAATTTGCAGTGAATTGTCGCGGATCGCTTGCCAGAGCACCTGCTGATCGTGTTTGGTGCGAATCGGCGGCGAGCAGACGTACTTCGCACCCTGAAAGTCGGGTTGGGCGAGGTGTTCGTCCACCGTCATGAAGAAGTATTGGATGCAGGTTTCGCCCATGACCGGATAGCCCAGCGCCCGCCCGCGCCGGATGGCATCGACGGCGAGTTCGTTGGTGACGTGGACGACGTAGAGGCGGCAGCCGGTCAAGCCCGCCATGACGACGGCGCGGTTGGTCGCCTCGCCCTCGATCTCGCGCGGGCGCGACGAGGCGTGATAGACCGGGTCGGTCTTGCCCGCCGCGATCAGTTCGGGCGTCAAGGTCGCTTCGACGTCACCGTTTTCGGCGTGCACCATGACGATCATGCCGTTCTCGGCGGCTTTCTGCATGGTCTTGAACAGCGTCGTGTCATCGACTTGGAAGACGTTTTTGTACGCCATGAATAACTTGAGGCTGGTGAAGCCCTCGGCGGGCAGCGTGGCGATCTCGTCCATCACTTCCGGGCGCAAATCGACGATGCCGATGTGATAGCTGTAGTCGATCTGTGCCAGCCGCGCCTTATGATCCCACATTTTGATGGCGTCGTGGAGCGATCCGCCGCGCGGCTGCATGGCGAAGTCGATTGCCATCGTCGTGCCACCGAAAGCCGCCGCCTTGTGCCCGGTGTCGAAGTCGTCGTTGCTGTAGGTGCCGCCGAAGGCGAGGTCGAGGTGGGTATGTACGTCGATGCCACCGGGCATCAGGTACTTGCCGGTGCAGTCGACGACCTCATGCCCTGCGGGGCTGATGTCCTTGCCGATCAGGGTGATGATCTCGCCCTCGACCAGCACGTCCGCTTTGGATTGCTCGCCCGCGGTGATTACGGTTCCGTTTTTGAATAGTGTTCCCATTGTTTGCTCTCCTTTTTCCTGCGCCGCTGGCGGTTTAAACCGCCAGCTAGAAAACTACCTAGCGACCCACTAAAGGGGTCGCCTTAAGGACTCACCTGTGCCGTCCCTTTAGTGGACGGCGAATTTTGGCAGCCGCAGGTTTAAACCTGCGGCGTCGCATCGCGGCTCTTATGCGAATTGGGGGAGCACGTGCTTGCCGTACTCCTCGACGATGCGCTCCTCGTCGCCGCACATCAGGTAGATGTTGAACTGCGTCACGCCGATGGATTCGAGTTCCTTGAGCTTGGCGACGTGCTGCTCGACCGTGCCAAGCACGCCGAAGCCGTCAATGATGTCGTTGTTGATGAAGCCGAGGTGATCGGCGTCCTTGTCGGCGTGATGGTGATAGTCGTAACCCTTGCGCCCCTCGATGTAGTCGGTCAGGCGCTGCGGGACGCTCGCGCCGGTCTTGCCGTAGCGCTCGACCAGATCGGCGACGTGGTTGCCGACCATCGCCGGGAACCAGCGGGTTTGCTCGCGCGCTTTGTCCATGTCGCCGACCCACACCGGCGCAGCCGACATGATCTTGAAGTCCGACAGGTCGCGTCCGGCGGCTTTGCCCGCCTCCAGCGCTTGATCGCTGAACCACTTGACCAGCCACGGATCGCCTAACTGGATGATCAAGCCGTCGCCCGCTGACCCCGCCGCGCCGAGCGCCTTCGGACCGTAGGCGGCGATCCACACGGGTAGTTCGTAACCGTTCGCCCAAGGGAACTGCACCGGCGCGAGGTCTTTCTCGTACTGGACTTCGTCGCCGCGAATCATCGCCTTGACCGACTTGGTGAAGTCGACCATCGTGCCAACGGTCAGCGGCTTCTTGCCCAGCACCCGCTGCGAACTGTCGCCGCGTCCCAGCCCCATGTCGATGCGCCCGCCGCTTTGCTGCGCCAGCGTCGCAAACATGCTGGCAGCAACCGACCAATCGCGCACGCCGGGGTTGGTCACGCAGGGACCGAAGCGCATCTTGTCGGTGTGCTCCATGCACATCGCCATCGTCGCGTAGCAGTCGCGCCAGAGGATATGCGAATCAAAAAACCACGCATAGGTGAACCCGGCTTGCTCCGCTTGCTTGCAGAGCGCGACGGTGCGCTTGGGATCGATGTCGCCTTTGAACGTAATCGCAAATTCCATGATCGTCTCCTTGTGGATTCGTAGGGGCGACCTGTCAGGTCGCCCCTACAGAACAACCCGTCTGCATTGTTGGTTACGCTTCGGTGAGTGGACCGTACATATCCGGGCGACGGTCGCGATAGAACTGCCACGTATCGCGCACTTCCTTGATCAAGTCGAGGTCAAGGTCGCGGACGAGCAGTTCTTCCTTATAGGCGTCGCCGACATCGCCGACGAACTCCCCGCGCGGGGTGCAGAAATAGCTCTGCCCGTAAAAATCGTCGGGACCGAGTTCCGCCTCAATGCCGACGCGGTTGATCGTGCCGACGAAGTAGCCGTTGGCGATGGCGTGGCTGGTCTGCTCGATGCGCCACAAGTGCTGCGACAGTCCGCGACTGGTCGCCGAGGGGATGAAGACCAGTTCCGCGCCGTTCAAACCAAGCGCGCGCGCGCCTTCGGGGAAATGCCGGTCATAGCAGATGTAGACGCCGACTTTGCCGACGGCGGTGTCGAAAACCGGGAAGCCGAGGTTGCCGGGACGGAAGTAGTACTTCTCCCAGAAACCATCGACCTGCGGAATATGCGT
Organism: uncultured Chloroflexia bacterium; assembly: GCA_963848465.1. Taxonomy (GTDB): domain Bacteria; phylum Chloroflexota; class Anaerolineae; order Aggregatilineales; family Phototrophicaceae; genus Flexifilum. The sequence continues at coordinate 137,081 of CAWKDY010000031.1, forward strand.
CTTGCGGTATTTGCCGAGGTAAGTGCCGTCGGCGTCGATCACGGCGGCGGTGTTGTAGTAGATGCCGGGCGCTTCCTGCTCGTACATCGGCACGACCAGCACCATTTTGGTCTCGCGCGCAAGGTCCTGCATCAGGCGGGTGGTCGGTCCGTCGGGGATCGGCTCGGTGATGTCGAACCACTTTTTCTCCTGCACTTGGCAGAAGTAAGGTCCGTAGAACAGCTCCTGAAAGCACATCACCTGCGCGCCTGCTTGCGCTGCTTTCCGCGCGTATTCGACGTGTTTGTCGATCATCGACTGTTTATCGCCCGTCCACGTCGCCTGTATCAAAGCGCCCCGAACCATGCGTGCCATCGTTAAACTCCTTATTAAATTCCTTTGCGAGATGCTGTAAGCTTTTCCAGTAGTTTAGCACTCTCACGCCGAGTCCGCATAAGATCGAGAGCGGCGCACTTTGTGAAAACTGGAACAACCCTAGCGCAAAGGAATCGCTGAACCTATGTCGGAAATTCACAAACTTTACGACCAACAACAGCGCATTGAGATCGAATATTCGGGCGTGCGGCGCGAAGTCGCGGGGCACACCATCCGCCAGATCGAAATGAACAACCATTACGGCTCCGTGATCTACTCGCAGTTGGACGAAACCAATGCCGACAGCGTGATTCGGGACGAGATCGCCCACTTCCGGGAGCTTGGCATCGCCGGTTGGGAGTGGAAGCTGTTCGACTACGACCAGCCCAGCGATCTTAAGGATCGCCTGATCGCGCACGGGTTCGTCCCCGACGACGCCGAAGCCGTCTTAGTGCTCGACCTTGAGGCGATCCCGCCCGCGCTGACGCAGCCGGTCACGCACGACGTGCGCCGCGTCAGCGATCCCGCCGGGCTGGAAGACGTGCGCGCGATCACGCGGGCGGTGTGGGGCGAAGATGATGCCGACGACTGGATGATCGAGTCGCTGGCGGCGACGCTGCGCGAAGCGCCGGACGAGTTGAGCGTCTACGTCGCCTACGTCGATGGCGTCCCGGCGTCCTACGGGCGGATCGACTTTCACGAGGGCAGCGACTTCGCCGGGTTGTGGGGCGGATCGACGCTGGCGGAGTATCGCCAGCGCGGGCTGTACACGGCGCTGGTCGCCGTGCGCGCGCAGGAGGCGATCCAGCGCGGCAAGCGCTACCTGACCATCGACGCCAGCCCAATGAGCCGCGCCGTGCTTGAAAAGTTCGGCTTCACCCTGCTGGCGTATACCTATCCCTGCATCTATCGGGGCGAGGTCAGCACAAAACAAAACAGTGAGCGTGAATTGTTCTGATAGGGAAGTTTCATAGTAGGGGCAGGACTGAGTTCTGCCCCGCCACCTTAAATTTAGCCTAAAGCTGCCCCGCTGAATATCGCTAACGGCGGCATTTTGTATTACAATAGACCTTATAGTGAAGGAGCGACACCTATGGCTGAGCCGAAATACAGCATTGATCGTGACCTCGCCGAAGCGAAGTCGATGGCGGATCACTTAATCCCTTACGTCTACGGGGATCAGCTCTACGCGAGCATCGGCGGCATGTTCTCGACCGGCGCGACGCCCAGTTTGACGATTGGTGCGCTGCTCATGCGCTTACACCGCCTGCGCGCGCTCGAAGCCAGCTTGACGCCGGAGCAGCAAGCCAACCTGACCGAAATCGAGGCGCGCAACGATGCAGTCCGCAGCGAGTGGTCGGTTCACTACAACGAGAAGCTGGTCAACGAGGCGACTTCACGCCTGCACATGATCGAGAGCTTCTTCGCCGATTGTGCCGAGGACCCGCGTTCCTGCTACAGCAACTATCCGCCGGAGGCGATGCGCCGCACCATCGTGCAGGACATCGACCACGAACTCCACCGCCTCCATTTATCCGATTCCCATCTCGAGCTGACGATGCGGCGGATCGACGGGCAGTTACATCACTACGCCACCAAAACCGACTTCATCTGGGCGCCTGAACTCCAGCCCGCTTACCCGTCCAACGTTTACTGGTGGCTCTATGCCTGCCCGCCGCGCGCCGCCGTCTAGCGCGCTGAGGATAGCACGATGCGCCTGTTCGTCGCCGTTGAACTCCCCGACGAGGTGAAAGACCAGTTGGTCGCCCTGAAAACCGATCTCCCGGACGCGGTCTGGGTGAAGCGTCCCGCCCTGCACCTGACGCTCCGCTTTCTGGGCGACCGGATCGACCCGATTCGCATAATGCCGATCCAGCTCGCGCTGGCGTCGATTCAGGTGGATGCTTTCTCGCTGGCGCTGCGCGGAACCGGGCGGTTTCCGCCGGGGGCGCGGCGTCCGGCGCGCGTCCTCTGGGTGGGGCTGACCGAGTCGCCCGCGCTGCTGACGCTCCGTACGGCGGTCGAGCAAGCGATCGCCTCCGCCGATTTCCCGCCCGATGATCGCCCCTTCAGCCCCCACATCACATTGGCGCGGCTCAAGGGCGACCAGACCGCACCCCAACTCGCGCATTTCCTCGACCGGCAGCGCGGCTTTCATACTGACGCTTTCAGCGTGTCGTCGTTTCACCTCATGTCCAGCGTCTTGACGCCGCAGGGACCCAATTATCGCCACGAGGGAACTTTCAACCTGAATTAAGATGACGCTGCCCCCATCTGCGCCGGTTGCGTGATAGAATGAGCAGAGCTTCTTGGGGGGCAACTCTATGATCGACTACTTAATCCAGCAGCTCCATAATCCGGATGCAGCAATTCGTCGGCGCGCGATTGTCAAGTTAGGACGCTCGAAAAACCCGGCTGTCCTGAAGGCGCTCGGCGCGACGGTTCGTAGCGATCCTGACCCGGAAGTGCGCGAACTCGCCCGTAAAGCCGGGCAGTACATTCGCCAGCAGATGAAGAAGCAGACCCGGCAGATATCCAAACCATCCACCCCGCCGGAATCGCTGCCGTCGGTCGCGCCCTTCACCGTGCCGATCTCGGAAGCGGATAACCCCCTGCCGGAACCCGCGCCGCGCCGCACCACCGGTATTGACGACCTGCCGTCGGAGACCTTCGCCTTCGACGACGCGCCGAACAAGCCACCGCGAGCGACCGACATTTCCACCGCCGTCGAACTCCCGGATTTGCCCGCCTACGAAACCTTCAGCGGCGGTGCCTATGACGTCTATTCCGGCGATCAAATCATCGAAACCGACCGGACCGTCCCCGTCTCAAACGAAGAGATGCCCACGCCGGACAACGCCGCCGAGATCGAAGCCGAGGCGCAGAAAAAAACCGAACTGCTGCGCAACCGGCAGCACGTCATCAGCAAAGAAGACGAGCAGCGCGCCAAGCATTATCTCGACGCCGCCCTGACGCTGAACATGGAGGGCGATAACGCGCGGGCAATGAAAAACCTCACGCGGGCGCTGGGGTTGGATCCACGCTTGGTCAAGGATACCTACTTCAACAGCGTCGCCACCGCCGTGACCTACTTGGACGGCGACGAAGCGGTGCAGAAGATCGTCGACCGGGGCGAGCGCGAGCGTTTCACGCAGGACGCCGTCCTCAATCAGAAGAACCGCCGGGTCGAGCAGCACATGGACGCGGCGCACCAGTCGACGTGGACGGATTTCTGGTTCGAGTGGATCCTCTACGCGCTGATCGTGATCATCGGACCGATTTTGGCGACGTTGGTCACGTCCGAGAGCGCGACCAACCTGATCAAAAACTTCGCCCAGCCGAACGGCAAACTGCCCGCCGAGCTTCAGCAGATGCAGACCTTGATCGCCGGGATGTCGGAAACGTCGCTGCTGCCCATCGGCATCATCTCCGGCATCGCCGGCGTGTTGAGCCTCGTGCTGCAAACCCTGCTGATCCACATCGTCGCCACCAAGCTGCTGCACGGCAATGGGACGTGGCGGCACTTGATCCACGTGCTGTTGAGCTTCTACAACAAGTGGTTTCCGATTCTGTTCTTCGTGCTGTACATCACGATTGCAGCGTACTTCATCTCGCTCGGTTCGCCGATCATTCTGTGTCTGGTGCTGGTGCTGGTGATCCTCGCCTTGTACATTTCCAGCAAAACGTCGGGCAAGATTGGTGAAGCTTATGATTTCGGCGGCGCGATGGGCTGCACCTCATTGGTGCTCAGCAGCCTAGTTATCATCTTGATCAATGCCGGGTTAGGCTTTATTCTGGCTAGCTTATTCCATGTGACACTTGCGCTGCCGGTTGGTTTTTCGGGTACGCCTTAAGGATCGCTTTTGAAGCACATCTTCACGAAACTCGCGGCGTTGGCAGCCTTAGGTGTCGGCGGCAGCCTCGCTTATGCGCGGGCGATTGAACCCTACCACCTGCGAGTCACCCGCCTGCCAGCCTTGATCTACGATCTCGCGCCCGCCTTCGACGGCTACCGGATCGTCCAGTTCAGCGACATTCACATGGACGACAAAACCATGACGCGCCAGTTCTTGGAGCGCATCGTCGCCGTCGTGAATGCCCAAAAGCCCGATCTGATCGCCTTCACGGGTGATTTTTCGACCTACAATCGTGTGGTTCACATGCAGAACCTGACCGCGCCCCTGAGCGCGCTGAGCGCGCCGGATGGCGTCGTCGCCACACTGGGGAATCACGATCATAATCGCTCTGCTGACCTCGCCCGCATCGTGATGCGCAGCGCCAACATGATTGACCTGAGCAACGCGGTTCACGTCGTCCGGCGCGGCGATGCCAGCCTCTACCTCGCCGGGGTCGATAGTATGGTCTGGCGCAACGCCCGGCTCGACCTCGTGCTCGAACAGCTCCCCGACGCCGCCGTGACGATCCTGCTGGCGCACGAGCCGGACTTCGCCGACATCAGCAGCCCGACCAAGCGGTTCGCGCTCCAACTTTCCGGTCATACGCACGGGGGACAAATTCGTCTGCCGCTGGTGACGAAGTACGCGCTCCCAACGTACGGGCAGCGCTACCCGAGCGGCGTGTCACAAGTTGGCGAGATGCTGCTGCATGTCAGTCGCGGGGTCGGTACAGTCGGGCTGCCTATGCGCTTCAACTGCCCGCCGGAAATCACCGTGATCACGCTGCGCTCGGCGGCGGTGATGGGCATCAAGCTGCCCGCGCCAATCTGAAATAACGCCGAGGGTTTAAACCCTCGGCTAGAGAATTCGTCGCCCACTGAAGGGGCGACTAAAAACGACGTATGCGGTTGCGACCCCTTCAGTGGGTCGCGTTTTTTATAGCGACGGGTTTAAACCCGTCGCGGTACTTCACCCTAACCGTGAATCGCCCACCGGCACCTGAATGATCGCGCCCCATGGCTGGTAATTGCTGTAGAACACCTCGCGCTTGATCTCATTGCCGCTGGAGTCGAGGATCACGCGGGTGACGCGGACTTCCGCGCCCTGCGCCGCCCAATCGACTTGCAGCGATTGCCCCGGCTTGCAAATCGGGGTTGGCTTCGTAGACCGTCGGCGCGGCGGGGCGCACGTTGGTGATCTCCGGTCCCTGCTTGACGACCTGCCGCCCGGGATTGGTGCTGTAGAAGCGGAACTGCACCGAATTGGTGCCGGGATAGACCGACGTCTCGATCAGCAGGCTGTAGTCGGTGTCGTTGAGGAAGCGCAGGTCGAGGTCGGGCGAGAAGATCGCCGCGTCCATGCCCGCGCCTTCGCCCTGCTCGTAGTAGCCGACGCGATAGCTGTGGGCGTAGCGCTCGACAATCGGGTAGCCGGCGTAGAACGCCGCCTGAAACGCCGTCGTGCTCACCTGACACACGCCGCCGCCCACGCCGTCAATCGGTGCGCCCGCCGACGATCACCTTGCTGGAAATGTAGCCTTCTTCCGGGCTGATGTCGCCGAGCCACTGGTCGAACGAGAACATCTCGTGCGGCGCGATGATGATGCCGTCGAACTGCGCCGCCGCGCGGATGATGTTGTCCTTGCGCGCCTGCGGCGACCCGGTGTAGATAGGTCGTCCCCTGCGAGATCATCTCGGTAATGCCCAGTTCCGCCGCCGTCACCTGATCGCTGTAGCGCGGCTGGGTGTAGTCGAACGCCATCGGCACGATGCGGTTGCCGCTGCTGAAGATCGCCTGTTCCATCCGCGCCAGCGTCTGCGGGATGTTGAGCGCCCGCCCGCTGCGCGACGGCTGGATCACTTCGAGGTCGCCGCTCTGCTCGTTGAAGTGGAAGCGCGCATCGACCGGCGCGCTGATCAGCCCCGGCGCGAGCGTCTCCAAGTAGGCCTGAAACGGCGCGGGATCGACCGTGACTTCGTAGCGATAGGTGCCGTCGCCGTTGGCGACCGTCTCGATCTTCAGCAGCGCGCGGATCTGATCGACGCTGGCGATCCAGGGACCCAGCGTGCCGCCGTTGGCGTCGTCCGCCACCAGCATCACCGGCGCGGACAGCGCGATCTGCGCCCGCTGCGCGGCGGCTTGGGCATCCCACGCGACCGGCGGCGTCTCGTTGATCACCAGCGGCACTTCGCCGCCGCTGCTCAGGCTGAGGATAGTGTCGTCCAGCCGCGCCAGCGTCGCCGTCACGTCGAGCGTCCGCCCGCTGCGTCCCGGCGTCGCCTGCACGCTCCCGCCGCTGATTTGCAGCGTCGCGTCCTGCGGCGCGCGGTCGATCTCGTCGGCAATCGTCGTCAACTGCGCGACGGCCACGTTCTGATCGTAGCGGATGATCGGCGCGATGCTGCGCCCGTTGAGCCAGATCAGCGCTTGATCGGTCAGGTTTTCGAGCAGGTTGCCGCCGTGACCGGGCGCGTAAGCGTCGGCGACGGTCGCGTCGGCGTCGAAGGTGACGCCCAGATCGCCCGCGCTCAACTGCCAGAACTGATCGCCGTCACGGAAGGTGAAGACGGTGTCTTTGTCGTAGGTGAAATGCCCGGCGAGCGCGTCGGTCGCCTGCTGGCGCGTCATGCCGCCCAGATCGACGCCGTAGGACGAGACGCCCGGCAGAATGCGCTGGCGCAAGGCGACCTCGTAGACGCCGACCAGCGCCGTCAGGATCAACATCAGCAGAATACCGCCGCTGACGAACAGGATCGGCAGCCGGACGAGCCACGGGCTGATCGCCGGATCGCGCGGTGCGGCTGTGTCGGCGGGAAAGGAGGTCATGCCGGAACTCCGGGAATTTCACTAACGATACTGAGGCTCACCCCCCAGCCTTCTTCCGTAGTCGGAGAGGCGGGTAGAAAACCGCCCCTGCGCGCAATCGATCGGTGACATTGGATCAGGCTGGTGAACATGTGTCTATTTTAGCACGGCTGATCCACTTTTTCGCGCGATGATCTTACGGCGATCCGCTGGCGACAACCATGGTTGCCGCCGTTGGTCGACGCGATGTTGTAGCCGGGAACGGCAGCGGATCAGGCAGCGCGCTGAGCGACGCGCCGTCAAACACCCGCCCGTCGAGCGTCAGCCCGTCGAGCAGAGTCGGCAGCATGGCGCGGATGCGGCCCGCCTGACTCGCCGGGACGCTCACGTTGCAGACGACGACTTGCGGCGGCTCTTTCGAGAGCGCCAGCGCCAGCACCAGCGCCTTGATCCCGTCGCCGCTGGACATCAGGTAGTAGGCTGCGCCGTATTGATCCCAGTCGAACCCGGCGGGATCGCTGATGGCGACGTCGTTGCCGGTGTGGCTCGGCATTTTGACGACCTGATTCGAGCATCGTCCATGCGACGTTGTTGTCGTCCGCGCCGATGTCGAACTCGTCGACCGACGGGACGAACACGTAGACCAGCATCCCGGCATCGACCATGCTATTGGTCGAGACGGTATGCTCCGCCAACACCAGCCCTTCGCTGTCATCGGTTTCCCAGCCGGCGGGCATCCACATACCGAGGCTGACCCCATTCATTTCGGTTTCCACCCACTGCGAGTCTTGCACGGTGTCGGTCATCGGGGTGCGCGGGCGTCTCGGTGCTGGTTTCCGTTGGCGCGGCGGGCTGACAGGCAGCGACCAACGAACGCTGCTGCGATGAGAAACCGTTTCAGCATCATCCATCCCGATAAAATAACATCATCAAGAAACACAGAAAACTTCTGCCGTCCGCTGACCAATACGCGCAGAAGTCGCTGAGGGTTATGTGCCTCATCCTATCACGATCAACTGGCACACGATGGGGACATTAAACGATCTCTCATCCGTGTAATGCTGACTCGCCGCAAAATCAGGACGATCGACATCTTACATTATCGCTTCTCAAAGGGTATAATGGGCTTCTAAAGGTGCATAAGAGGCACGCGCGTCATGCCGCACGAGAGCGGCAGCGCGACTGCGACCGCGCCTGAAGGAGAAAACAATCATGTCATTACGACTGCACGAAATCGCCGAGACCGATCACCGCATTCTCAACCCGTTCACCGAGGACAAGCTGATGCTGCTCGGCGAAATCTGCCGCCTCAAGCCGGAGATGCGCCAGCTTGATCTCGCTGCGGCAAGGGCGAGATGCTGTGCCAGTGGGCGCGCCGTTGGGGAATCAGCGGCGTCGGCGTGGACATCAGCAAGGTGTTTCTGGCGGCGGCGCGCGCCCGCGCCGACGAAATGGGGGTCGATGATCGCGTGAGCTTCGTCGAAGCCGACGCCGGGAAGTATCTCGCCGAGGCGAATGGCTTCGACGTGGTGAGCTGCATCGGCGCGACGTGGATCGGCAACGGACTGGTCGGGACGCTCGAGCTGATGCAGCGCGCGCTCAAGCCGGGCGGGCTGCTGCTGGTCGGCGAGCCGTACTGGATCGAGCCGCCGCCCGAAGCGGCAGTACCGAGCTGGGCGTTGGCAACGATGATTACACCTCGCTGCGCGGCACGCTCGACCGCATCGAGTCGGCGGGCTGCGAACTGGTCGAGATGGTGCTGGCGGACGGCGATAGCTGGGATCGCTACGAGGCGGCGCAGTGGTGGACGATCCGCGAGTGGCTGCTGGATCATCCCGACGATCCCGACGCTGAAGCGCTGCGCGACTTCGACGCCAAGGGCGAAGCGCGCGCTATCTCGACTACGGACGGCGCTACTCGGCTGGGGCGTGTTCGTCCTGCGCGAGCAGTAAAGCAGCGTAGAGATGGTAGGGGTAGAACTCAGTTCTGCCCCTACGTCAGACAGTTGACTTCGCTAGCTGCCCCGCGTACAATGGCGATCACAAAGGCGATGACGAGAGAAGAGTACGCGCCGGACACGACGGTACAGAGAGCGGGATGTCGCAAGCTGACGGTTTGGATCGCTGAATGAACCTCGCCCGCACGCCGCCGCCGAATCGGACTCTCCGAGCTGCAACGACAGCGCAAAGTGCTGTCCGCGCCGGAAATGCGACCGTTATCAGGCAAGCACTTTCGACCGAGAGAAGCCGAGCGTCCGGCTTAAGCGGGGTGGTATCGCGGGTGTTGTTGAACGCTCGTCCCCAGATCATGGGACGGGCGTTTTTTGTTTTCTGCGGCGGTTTATAACCGCGATGGATTAGCGAGTGTTTCGTTTTTACTCGTACTCAGCATGGTACTCGGTACTATTGTTTACGGAGAGAGACAGGAACATGGCAGCAAAAGGACGTATTCTTAACAGGCGACCGTCCCACCGGGCGGATGCACTTGGGGCATTATGTCGGCTCGCTGGCGAACCGCGTGCGCCTGCAAGATCAGTACGAATGCTTTTTCATCGTCGCCGATTTGCACACGCTGACGACCAAGCCGGAGCGCGAAGCGATTGCGGCGATTCGCGACAACGTGCACGAGATGGTGCTCGACTATCTGGCGGCGGGCATCGACCCGGAGAAGAGCACGATCTTCCTGCAATCCGGCGTCTACGAGACCTACGAACTCAACCTGATCTTCGAGATGATGATCAGCGTGGCGCGGCTGGAGCGCGTGCCCAGCCTCAAGGACATGGCGAGCGGCCGCCAACCTCGACTCGATGCCGTTCGGCTTGCTCGGCTACCCGGTGCTGCAAGCCGCCGACATCCTGCTGCCGCGCGCCAACCTCGTCCCGGTCGGCAAGGACAACGAGTCGCACATCGAGGTCACGCGCGAGATCGCCCGCCGCTTCAACGGCCTGTACGGCGAGGTCTTCCCGATCCCCGACGTGCTGATCGGCGACGTGCCTTCGCTGATCGGCACCGACGGTCAGGCGAAGATGAGCAAGTCGCTCGGCAACGCCATCTTCCTCAGCGACGACGAGAAAGCCGTCAACCAGAAGGTGCGCGGCATGTTCACCGACCCCAACCGCATCCGCGCCGACATTCCCGGTCGCGTCGAGGGCAACCCGGTCTTCATCTATCACGACGCCTTCAACCCCGACGTGGACGAGGTCAACGACCTCAAAGAGCGCTACCTCAAGGGCACGGTCGGCGACGTGGAGGTCAAGAAGAAGCTGGCGAAGGCGATCAACGCTTTCCTCGAGCCGATGCGCGAGCGCCGCGCCCAGTACGAGGCGCAGCCGTCGCTGGTCGAGGACATGCTGGTCGCCGGGACGGAGCGCGCTCGCGCCGAAGCCCAAAAGACGATGGCGCTGGTCCACGAGGCGATGGGCTGGTACCGGCTGCCAAGCTGAGCGTCTTGACCCCACCCCACTCGCTGCGCTCGCTTCCCCTCCCCGATTTCAGGGAGGGGAGAGTGCAAAAGCAAATCGGTTGCCAATTTTACGGATGGGGCGCAATATGTTTGCAGCAAAGTAGCGTGAGCCGGGCAAACACCCTCTCCCCGTTGGCGTGGGAGATACCGTCTTGAAAGTCAAGCGGCGGCAGCTTGGACTGCCGCCTTGTGTCCATAGTTCGGGTCAAACGGCAGATTCGAATAAATCACCCCATACGCCAGATGGAGCAATTTGCGCATCACGGCGACGATCACGGCTTTGGGGGCTAAGCCCCGCGCTGCCAGCCGCTGGGCAAAGGCTTTGAGCACCGGATTATGCCGTTTGGCAACGACCGCAGGTAGATAGAGCGCCGCCCGTAAACTGCTGCGTCCCATCCGGGCAATGCCAGCAGTGTAATGGATACTGCGCCCCGACTGGCGTTGCTGGGGGTTCAAGCCCACCAACGCCACCACTTGACGCACATCGGTGAAGCGACGCAGGTCGCCCAGTTCCGCCAGCAATTGGAAACTGGTCTGGTCGCCGATGCCGGGAATGCTGGTGAGCAGGTCGTGCTGGGCTTTCAAGTCCGGATGGCGGTCGATGTGGTCACGGATCTGGCGTTCCACCTCAGCGATCTGTTGGTCGAGCAGGTCAACCAGCGTGCGTAGATGATGAACCACAGTCGCACTGGGTGGCTGCGCTTCTAGGCGATTTTTCTCTGCTTGGCGCAGGTCTTTCAAGTCGTCCCGGTGGCGCACCAGCGCCCGCAGTTCGCGCTCCGCCGCGCTCGGCGGTGTCCACAGCGGCGGTTGCTGCGTCCGACAGAAGTCGGCGATGAGCAGGGCATCAAGGGCATCAGTCTTATGGCGTTGCAATTGGCTCTGCGCGTAAGCGTGGATGCGCGCTGGGTTGACCACGCTCACCCGGCAGCCCGCATTATAGAGCCACTCGCTTATCCCGTCGCCATAGGTCCCCGTGGCTTCCAAGGCCACCCACACCTCGCCCCACGCCCGCAGCCACTTCGTCAGCGCTCGCCAACCCGCTTGGCAATTCTCAAACCGGCGCTGCGGTCGCCCCCGCGTGAGCACACACACCTGTAGGCTGTCTTTCCCTACATCCACCCCGACATATTCCATCTTTCCGCTCCCTCGTGACCTCGCCGCGCTTCGGCTTCTCTTGTCGATACAAGCTCACTCGCTTCGGATACCGTTCAGCCTCGTCGCTCGGCAAGTATGGTGGTGGGCTTCATCTCCCACACAGGCTCTTCGCCTCAGAGGGTTCCAAGCTCTCACCACCCTTATTCTCGTCCGACTTAGTCTACCGCTTCTTTAAGATACAAGAGGGTCGGAACGAAGTTCCGGGGTGAGGGGCTATTCTTTTACCCGCAGCTTGCTTCGCCCGCGAAGGCCGCCGGACTCCAAACCGGCGGCGTGTTGCCGAGCGTTGCCTCGTCGAGCCACGACCACGACATGCCGCATCGTGTCCACCAACGCCAGCGCGTACTCACTCCGCACCGCCAACCACTTGCCGTCGGCGCTGAAGCGCGGATAATCGAGCGTAGCTCAGCGCCGGGTCGCTGATGTACTGCACCGCGTTCTGATCGGCGTTGCCGGTCAGCGGGAGATGCCAGAGCCGGTTCTCGCCGATGCCTTGCAGGTCGCGGGCGGAGGCGATCAGCGCGGTGCTGTCGGGCAGCCAGGTTAAATCGAGCGCCAGCACCCACTCGTAGCTGAGCTGCGTCGGCACGGCATCGGGCGCGCTGCCGATCATCCAGAAGGTGTCGTTGTTGGGTGCGGGCGAATAGACGAAGCCGATCAAATCGCCGTCGGGCGACCAGCGCGGCATGGTCACGCTGCCGACCGGGAAATTGGTCAGCCGGTATTTGTTCGTGCCGTCGGCGCTGACGACCCACAGATCGGCTTCGCGCAGCATCGTGCTGACCGTTCCCGCGCGCGTCGGCTCGGCGGTCGAGAAGGTGTCGGCTCCGGCGGGGCGCTCCTCGTAAGCGGTGTAGACCAGCCGTTGACCATCCGGCGACCAACGGGCGCTGTGCTCGTCGCCGCTGACGCTGTAGAAGCCGGTTTCGCCCGTCTCTGGCTTGATCCACGCGATCCGGTGGTCGCCGCCGGTGGCGGAGTTGCCGTTGGCGTCGATCCATGTATAGGCGATCCGATCCGCGCCCCACTGCGGCTCCCACACGCCCGATCCGTCACCCGCAGCGACCAATAGGCGATTGTCGCTCCCGTCGATCCGCGCGCTGTAGAGGCTGGCGGGTTGGCTGCCCGCGCTCGACGTGTAGAGCAGAGCGGCAGCCGTCGGGCGAGAAACCCCAAACGCGCTGCCAGCCCGTGCCAAACGTCAGTTCGCGCCGCGTCCCGGTGCCGACGTCGTAGATCACGATCTCGTCCTGCGCGGCGGTGTCGGCGGCGACCAGCGGACCAACCAGCAGCGACCCGGCGGGAATCCCGGCGCGGCTTGAGCCATACTAAATATGAGCAGGAAAAAGGATAGGCAGACTAGATATTTACGCATCGGTTTACGCGACTAAGGTCTATTGGGAATGTTGGAGTTCAATGATCAAGTACCACCGGTAGTGGATCTCCAGATTATTGAAGCACCTAATTCATCCTCGGAAAAATGGTCTTGAACCCAATAATCGAATCTTTAGTGGTGTCAAATCCTTGTGCAGACACGGAAACAGAGATCGGCTCACAGATGAATGTTGGTAAATTACTGTCTCCTGAGCGATGATTACCATTCGTATCTGTAGTTAATGTGAGTTCAACGATACCGGATTCGCCAGCAAGGAAGTCACCGCCTTTCGCCAACGATGGTAGCACTGCTGACGCCACGACACAGCAGTCCCTCGCGACAACATGAACAATTCGTTCCATTACAATCTTGCGGAACAATAAAGCCGTGTTCGGCAATACCTGTCATTGCCTCGTTAAAGCAAAATAAACATTGCCCCTGTGGCAACAAGGGCGATACTTATCAGAATAACACCCGCGAATTAGGAGCGATTTAAGTTTGCGAATTCATGGAATTGATTGTAGCGTAGGTGGGGAAAAGTAGGGCGGGACTTGCAGCGCAAGCCCGCCCTAATTGGTTTTGCGTCAGTGTCGAGCGAAGCGAACTAACGACGTCGAAACAGCCGCAGCAGCGCCAGCAGAATCACCGCGCCGATGAACGCCGTCAGGATGCTGATGACGTTGAAGCCGGTCACCGCACCGCCGACGCCAAGCGCGTTCAGCACCCAGCCGCCGATGAAACCACCGATAATACCGACGATGATGTCAGTCAGTAGCCCCTGACTAGCATTCGTCTTCATCACGATACTGGCGAGCCAACCGGCAATTGCGCCGACAATAATCCAGACAATCAGTCCTACGAGATCCATGAGTTTCCCTTTGTAATTGCAACAGTAAAATTACAGATAAAATTAATTATAAACTTTATTTCGGAAATTTGCAACCAGCAATTTCCAACCTACGAATACTGCGCGATCAACCGGCAGCAAAAGAGGCGATCCAGATCTGGATCGCCTCTTTGAAGGTCTGATTGTGGAGCGTGCTAGTCGCGGCGGATTAAAAGAAGCCCCGGCGAGAGTAGCGTTCTTCCTTGAACGGGTCGCCCTCGTTGTGATAACCCGCATTCTCCCAGAAGCCGGGTTTATCGACCGGGCTGAACTCGATGCCGCGCACCCACTTGGCGCTTTTCCAGAGATAGCGCTTGGGGACGAGCGTCCGCAGCGGGAAGCCGTGCTCTTGTTCGAGCAACTGCCCGTTGAACTTGTAGGCGAGCAGCACGTCGTCGTCCAGCATGATGTCGAGCGGCGTGTTGGTGGTGTAGCCGTACTCGCAGTGCGCGATCACGAAGCGGGCATTGTCGGTCAGCCCGAACAGGTCGATGAAGTCACGAAAGCGTACGCCTTCCCACTCGGTGTCGAACTTGCTCCAGCGCGTCACGCAGTGAATATCAGTGGTGATCTTGACGGTCGGCAGCGCTTGAAAGTCCTGCCAATTCCAGCGCTTCTCCTGCTTGACCTCGCCGAAAACGTGCAGATCCCATTTGCTCAGGTCGTCGTACTGCGGCGTGGGTCCGTAGTGCAGCACCGGAAATTTCTGCGTGAGCGATTGTCCCGGCGGCAGACGTCCTGCCTCCCGAACCCGTTCTTCTTCTTTGCGTCGCCCTAGAATATCATCTAACATCCCCATCGTCTTCCACTCCGCTCCCCTAGCTGTCGAATTATTATAATGGATACCGCTGAGTAGACGATGAAAATCTTACAGCAGTCTGACGCGCAGCGCATCAGTAATTACGCTTATTTAGGCTGACCTGATAGTCGCCGCTGGTCGTGCCGTCGCGGACGCCGTAGCGCGTCACGGCGATCACGTAGGTTCCGTCGGCGGGCAGCGTGTAGACGAGGCGCGCATCGCGGGTCTCCGCGTCGGCGTCGTCGTTCATGCCGTCCGGCAGCGGATTGTCCGCCGCGTCGCGCAGCATCAGGATCGGGTCGAGGTTGCCGGTCAGCGCTGCGACCTTGATCTCCACTTGATCGCCCGCCGACCCGCTGAACTGGTAGAAATGAGCGTAAACGCTGTCGTCCAGCGTCCCGCTGAGCGTCTCGCCGTAGCGGATCACGGTATCGCCGCCTTCGCTGGCGTGCTGCTGCGCCGACGGCGTGATGATCGCGCCCGGATCGATCACGTAAGCCTGATCGCCCGCGACGCGCAGCCCCACTTGATAGCGCTGCCCGGCGTTCAACGCCGCCTGCGCCTGATAGACCACCGTGCTGTGCATCCCTACGTCGAGCGTGAAAGCGGTCGCTGTCGTCGCGCCCGCAGCCGTTCTCGTCCCACGCCCAGACTTCGTAATCGCCGTCATCAGGCTCGTCCAGTAGATGTGCTCGACCGGCTGGTCGCTGGGCGTCTCGCAGCCGGTGTTGCTGTCGATTTGCAGCGTGCCGCCGTCGGGGATCTGCGGGCTGCTCCACGAGACCGTGCGCCCGTTGGGGTCGCGCACGAACAGGTTGAGATCGGCGCTGCCCGTCCAGCGCAGCGTCGCCGTGAACGCGCCGTCGTTGAGCGAAATCTCGCCCGCCGTCATCGCCAGGTCGTAAGCCGCCGGTGGTCGTGCCGGTTTGCAGACCCGGCTCGCGTCGCCAAGATGAGGTACTCGCCATCTTTGGGCAGCCGGTACTGAGTGATGCGCGCGTCGCGCCGGGTGCTCACGTCGTCGTTGGAGGCGAGTTCGTTCAGGTCGCTGTCCATCAGGATCAGGTACGAATTCAGGTCACTGGCGGCTGGCGTTCATCGCAATCGTGACCAGTTCGCCGGTCTTGCCGGAGAAGCGGTAGAAGTCGAGCGGCTCGGCGTCGCTGATCGTCGCCCTTGTACTGGTTGTTGTAGCTGATCGTCTGGGCGTTGATCGGCGTGCCGGGCGATGCTGGTCAGGCGCAGGTTGAAACTCGCCCGACGTGTTCGGCTGGAGATTGCTGGCGCGCACGATGTAGGGTCCGCTGCGCGGGATGGTCGTGCGCGGCAGCGTGACGAAGCGCTCGCCGGTCGCCCGTTCGAGCGTGTTCAGGCTCAGGTCGAGCAGTTCAAGCTGCGGCTGCGACCCCGCTGTCGGCGTCGGTCGTGAACATGGTCATGGTCAGCAGGTCGCCGATGCGCGCGTTGACGATGTAGCTCAGCGACGGCGTTTCCGGCGTGAACGTGCCGGTCACCGGCTGCCCGACTTGCAGCACCGCCGCCGCGATCCGCGTGGCGTAGAGGTCGAAGCTGCCCGCGCCTTCGCGCACGTCCCGCCTCGATCAGATACCAGCCGGTTTGCGGCAGCGTCACGTAGGCAATCGATTCGCCCGCGCGCGTCTGCGCCTCGCGGCTGAGGTCTTCGCTGCGGTCGTTGAGGATGCGCAAGCGCGGGCTCGAGATCGCCGCTGGTGCGCGTCATGATCACGCGGACGAGGTCGCCCTGCTTGCCGCCGATGGCGTAGTAGCGCAGCGGCGCGTCGCTCGTTCAGCCTGCCGGCGACCACGTTCTGGAAGTCGATCAGTCGTGAAATCGACGCCGAAGTTGGGCGGCACGCTCAGCGGATCGCTCGGGCTGCCGGTCGCCTGCGATCCCGGCGATCGCCAGCGTCAGCCGGAAGGTGCCGCTGGTGCGGGTTTCGGCCTGCTCGAAGCGCGTCGCCTCGATGACATAAGTGCCGCGCCTGCGTCAGCGTCAGCGCGATCAGGGCGTTGCGGTTGCCGCTCTCGCGGTCGTCGTTGCGCTCGAGCAAGCTGCCGTCGGGCGCGTAGAGGTAGAGGAAGGGGTCGAGATCGCCGGAGGTGGTGTCCATGCTGATCGACACGCTGTCGTCGGCGTTGGCGTCGAAGCTGTAGCGCACGCTGGGCACGGCATCGTTGATGTTGCCCTCGACCGTGCCGGGGCTAAGCGGGAAGATCGGCACAGTGCGGTCGGCGTGCTGCGCGCAGCACGGCGCGGCGATCAGCGCAGGATCAGCGGCAAAGCAGGCGGCGGCTCATGCCGACAGTGTAGCACAGGATCAGGCGGAAAATCAGGCAGCGTGCTCATGCGGACAATGTAGCACAAACTGAACGCGCCTTACGACTCCAACCATCTCTGCCATAGGGCGATTGCGTGGCGAATGCAGCTCAGCGATTGGTTTATTCGGCGCTTCGGCTTGGTGCAGCCCTCGCGCCAGCAGGTCGGCGATGTGGACGACACGCTTGTCGCTGCCGGCTGCGGCTCAGCCCGCCGTTCATCTGGGTCAGGCAGCTTGCGTCGCCGGTGACGATCAACTCGGCGTCGGTGCGCTCGACGTTCTTCACCTTGTCGTTGAGGATCGCGCCGCTGATCTCCGGCATCTTGATGGCGAACAAGCCGCCAAAGCCGCAGCACTGATCCGCGCCGGGCAGGTCGTTGACCGTCACGCCGTCGATCCCGGCGGCAAGCTGTCCCGCTTGGGTCTTGAGGTTGAGCATCCGGTAGCCGTGACAGGCGTGATGCAGCGCGACAGTGGTCGGCGGCAGGTGCGCGCCGATGTCGGTCACGCCCAAGCCATCGACCAGAAACTCGGTGAACTCCCACGTGATGTCCGCCGCGCGGTTGGCGCGCTCGCGCCACTGCGGGTCGTCCTTGAACAGGTCAGGGTAGAAGTGGCGCACCATCGAGGCGCAGCTCCCTGACGGCGTGACGATCACCTCGGCGTTGGCGAAGGCGGTCAAGAACTGCTTGGCGACGCCGCGCGCGTCGTCCTGAAAGCCGGAGTTAAGGCGGGCTGTCCGCAGCAGGTCTGGTTGAGCGGAAAGCGCACCTCGACGCCGAGGTGTTCCAGAATCTCGACCACCGAGACGCCGGTCTGCGGGTAGATCATGTCGACGATGCAGGTCACGAACAGCGAAACGGGCTTGTAGAGGGGGGATGGGCGCAGATCGGTTGTCACTTCGGACATCACATTTCCCTGAATTGACTTTTATGCCGATTATAGCCGTCTGATGGACTGCCGCAAATCGGCTTGGACTGGGTACAATACGATCAGATGGACTGCAACTGAGGAGAACAATGAGCGAGAATTATACCGTGCGCCGCGCGACGGTGGACGACATCGACTTGATTTCGCGCCAGCGCATCGCCATGTTCCACGACATGGGCTTCAAAGACGACGACGCGCTGGATCGAATGGACAACACCTTTTCCATGTGGCTGACGAACAAGATCACCGTCGGGCTGTATCAGGGCTGGTTCATGATGACCGACGACGGCGAAGTCGCTGCCGGGGCAGGCTTGTGGCTCAACGAGTGGATTCCGCACCCCTATGACGCCCGCACGATTCGCGGGTACATCCTCAACGTCTACACCGCCCCGGCGCACCGCCGACGCGGCTTAGCGCGGCGGCTGGTCGAGCAAATTTTGGACTACTGCCGCGAGCGCGACATCCACGTCGTCGCCCTGCACGCTAGCGAAAGCGGACGCCCGATTTACGAGTCGCTCGGTTTCGCCGAAAGCAACGAAATGCGGATTCACCTGTAGCCACAACCTCACCCCAAGCAGCCTACGGTTGCCATCCCCTCTCCCGTGCAAGGCGGGGTGGCGTCAAAATGGGTGAAAAATCGCTTAACTTGTGCGGGTTGGGGCGCAGCACACTGCGCCCCAACCCGCCATTGCGATTCCCGCAGGATGATTCCTCGAAATCACCCTAACTGACGTTTGAGCGGTTGTTCGCATGGATGGGCACGATCATTGGCTTACTCCGGTTGAGTTCGTCGCCGTGCAATCGAGGTTTGAGGTCGTGGTCGTTGTTTCGAGCACGATAATTTTGGTGATCCCGAATTGAAGCGCGCGGGCGCACAGGTCGGGGGTGTGCGGCGAATAGGCGCTATAGCTGTAGCCTTCCACAGCGAAGCAGTTCTGAGTTTGGAATTCCATCGATGAGGGCAATTCCAGTTAAGGCTGGTGCGATAAATCCGGAGGGCGGGCAAGAGTTCGATGTTGATGCTAAGAGCGACCAATAGGGATGGTCGCGGGGGATGTAAAGCGCGGTATGTGCTTTGTCGTCGATGGTTGCAAGTTGGTCGAGTTGATCAAGAACGGCACTTTGTGTTTGAGGTATGTTGGTGGTCCAAGTCACAAAGTAGAGCGCTGAGACGATCACATTGCCTACGACAATGACGGCTATACCCGTGAGTGCGACTTTTTGCCAGAGGCGGAAGCGTGGTTGAGCAGGCAGCCACGCGAGGATGAATGCAAGTGCGATGAAGCGCTGTAGGTCGATGAAGTAAGCGCCGCTGCCACCCGGTATATGGATGAGCAGAGTTGGAATCATGCCGCCAAAGCAAAGCGCGGCGACGACTAAAACGTCGGCGTAAGGTCGTTTTCGTTCGTGAAGGCGAAGTCCAATATAGAGCCATGACCAGCCGAAGTTAGCAGATCAGCCAGATGAGGGGTGATGTATCGGTGACCCATTGGTCAGGTACTCGAACGGCGCGATCGGTGTTGATGCGATAGGTGCTGCGGGTGGCAAGGTAGGAGATGGCGCACGCCGGAGCGATCAGCAGCACGGTGAGGAGTATCGGGGCTGGCGGTAGAGCCGATAGTAGAGCGCAAGAGTGGTGAGGGCGACTATAACCAAATAGAGCGTGGATTGTTTGGTCAGTCCGATGACAAGGCATAGGAGCGGGAGTGCGCCCCAGAGAAACCAGCGGTGCTTGTAGGCACCGCGAACGAGAAGCCCGGCGGTAAGGAAGAAAAGCGTGAAGGCGAAGGCGTTGCTTTCGCTGAGAGGGAGGAATTGGTCATATCGAGTTGCGGGTCGATTTCGATAGGGCAGGATTCTGGACAATTCCAGCTAGTGAGAACTCCCCAGAATAGCAGTGGATTTGTACCAGCCTTGCTGTGGGCGTAGCCGGCGACCAGCCAAAGAAAGTTGATGAAGAACAGGGGCGGTATAGGATTGGAAAGATGTGGTTGTATACGGTGTAGGTAGAGACGTGGAGGATTTGGGCGAGTTGTCCAGCGAACCAGAGTGAGCTGAAGTGATAAGGGACGTAGGGAAGACCGTCGATGCCGGTGCTGGGGATGCCGTAGGTTTGAGCATGGCGGCGTAGGCGGATAGAAAGAGCGGGTCCGGGTGGCTGTAACGGCCGCAAGGCGAGCGGCATTCACGGTAATTCACAAGACGAGCCCATCCAGCTGCCCAACGTAAGCACCTAGCAGCCCAGAACGCGCAGTCAGCGATGAGTGTTAGAGCTGCGCGGCAGCAATCGTAGCGCGTTGGAGATCATATGGTGCAGTATCTCTTTCGAGCTAATGGAGGGGTTTGCGGTTTTGTTGTCAATGGAGCTGCTTATGCTGTCCTTCGCTAGAGTTCGCCTGACGTCTACGTGGTAATTTTATACTCTGATTTTATCATGTGAAAACATACGCGAAAACAGGTCATTTATGAAGTATGCTAGGAATTGGAACTTGCTAAGGCGAAATGTGATGAGTTATCTATCGGATGACTTATATTTACCTAAGAGGCTAGTTTGAAATCTTTGTCGGTTGTCATCCCGATCTATTGCAGCGCGGAAGGACTTCCCACCTTAATCGAGGAATTGGAGGGCGTACTGCCGACTCTGGCGGAGCAGTACGAGATCATTCTGGTCGATGACGGCAGTCCGGATGACAGTTGGGAAGCGATTCAACGAATTCAAAGTCAGAATCCGAGCGTGCGCGGTTTCACGTTGATGCGCAATTATGGTCAGCACAATGCGCTGCTGTTCGGAATTCGTCAAGCTCAGCACGCGACGATCGTGACGATGGACGATGATTTACAGCATCCACCGAGTGAGATTCACAAGCTGATCGATAAATTGGACGAAGGTTATGATGTGGTTTACGGCACGCCGGAGCGTCAACAGCATGGGCTGCTGCGTGACATGGCGTCACAAGTCACCAAAATGGTGCTGCAAGGCAGTATGGGCGTAGATGTCGCCCGCAGTGTGAGCGCCTTTCGCGCCTTTCGCACTCAAGTGCGCGATGCTTTTGGCAGCTACAATACCGCCTACGTTTCGCTTGACGTCTTGCTGACTTGGGGAACAACTCGCTTTGCCGCCATTCAAGTCCAACACGCTCCTCGACGGTACGGCACGTCTCATTACACGCTGCGCAAATTGACCCGCCATGCACTGAACATGATCACCGGTTTTAGCACCGTGCCGCTGCAAGTCGCCAGCATCGTCGGGTTTAGTTTGGCGTTGGTTGGCTTGATTTTGTTGATCTACGTCGTCGGTCGAGCGTTGTTACAGGGCGTGGTCGTACCGGGCTTTGCGTTTTTAGCATCGGTCATCTCGATTTTCTCCGGCGCGCAATTGTTCGCGCTGGGTATCATCGGCGAATATATCGCGCGGATTCACTTCCGAACGATGGATCGCCCAGCCTACACGTTACGGTCGAGCACTGACCGGACTGATCAGTAGAGCGGGGCGGGGCGTGAAAGCTCAGCGAAAGTACAAAGCGCGGTCTGCTGGTTCAGCAAGCTTAGTCGATAATCGCTTACGGGGGCTGACGAAAAACGGTCTATGAAGATTTGTCTGAATTGCGCTACTTCGTTTGATGACGACGGATGGCAATGTCCGCATTGTGGTTATACTCCCGAACTGGTTCAAGGTATCCCCATCTTTGCGCCCAATCTCCTCGCCATGAACGATATGTACCTTCCGGATTTTTTCGATCAGCTTGCTCAACTGGAAGCGGGGCATTTCTGGTTTGAGGCGCGTAATCAATTGTTGTTATGGGCGATGCGCAGGTATTTTCCAAACGTGCGCTCGTTCCTAGAAATTGGCTGCGGAACCGGATTCGTGCTGAGGTGCTTCCGAGAACAGCTGCCGGACTGTGTAGTTTCGGGAAGCGACCTCCTGATTGAGGGTCTAATCTCGGCGCGCAAACGGGTTCCCGATGCGACCATGCTCCAGTTCGATGCCTGCGCCATCCCCTACAAGGCTGAATTCGACGTCATAGGGGCTTTTGACGTCATTGAACATATTGAGGAAGATACGGCGGCATTGGCGCAAATGTATCAGGCGCTCAAGCCGGGGGGCGGGCTGTTGATCACGGTTCCACAGCACCGTTTTTTGTGGAGCACGGTCGATGAAATGAGCTATCACAAACGCCGCTATCAGCGCGGCGAGCTGATCCAGCGGGTCGAATCGGCAGGCTTCGAGGTTATAAAGACAACCTCGTTTGTCGCCCTGCTGCTTCCGGCGATGCTGATGAACCGCTGGCGCAAAACCTCATCCGCCGACAAGATCGATCTCTTTGGCGAGTTCAAGCTCGACCCGCGCCTTAACCGCCTATTTCTGAGCCTCATGAAGCTGGAAGTTCGGCTGATCAGGGCGGGCGTAAGCTTCCCGCTCGGTGGTTCGCTGCTGTTGATCGCTCGAAAACCGGCGAGAGGCTGATAGATTGCCGCCTAACGCTTGGTCACTATCATGGCTGAATTAGCCGCTTATCTCGACTGGGACTCGGCTTTTTTCCGGCGACGCATCGCGCGGGTGCTGGGGAATCGACTGAGCGATCCCCAAGCCGACGAGGTCTTAGCGTGGTGCGCGACCGAAAAAATCGACTGTCTGTACTTCCTGTCGGCTTCGGATGACGCGGCTACGATCCGTGTGGCAGAGACACGCGGCTTTGGACTGGTCGATATTCGGCTGACACTGGAATGGCGCGGTATTACGCCGGTCGCTGCTCCGGAAGTCCGTTCAAGCCGCCCCGAGGATGTCGAACCGCTCAAGGCGCTCGCCCGCACCAATCACCGCGACACCCGGTTTTACTATGACGGTCACTTCTCGCAAGCGGAATGCGATGCTTTATACGAAACTTGGATCGAGCGAAGTTGTAACGGCTATGCCAGCGTCGTGCTCGTCGCCGAGCGCGAGGGACAACTCGCCGGGTATATCACCTGCGATTTGCACGACTCCTACGGGCAAATCGGTCTGCTCGGTGTCGGATCAGCTTGGCAGGGACAGCGGATTGGTCCGGCGCTGATCAATGGTGCGCTCCACTGGTTCGGTGAACATGGCATCGAGCGCGTCAGCGTGGTCACGCAGGGGCGCAATCTTCGGGCGCAGCGGGTTTACCAGCGCAGCGGTTTTCTTTCGGCACAGCTTGAGTTATGGTATCACCGTTGGTTCAATCGAGTCTCTCCTGAAACTGTAGACGTTATGCGACCGTGAGATGACCACAATCCAGATTCCGTTTAACAAGCCTGCTTTGATGGGTAATGAGCTGAACTATATTGCCGATGCTGTTCGCAGCGGCAAAATCTCCGGCGATGCGACCTACTCGAAGAAGTGCCATGCCCTATTCGAACAACTGCTGGGCGTGCCCAAAGCGCTGCTCACGCCATCGTGTACGCATGCGCTGGAGATGGCGGCGCTGCTGCTCAATCTGGCGCCGGGCGACGAGGTGATTATCCCCGACTTCACCTTCGTCTCGACCGTCAACGCCTTCGTACTGCGCGGCGCAAAACCAGTCTTGGCGGATATTCGACCGGACACGCTCAACCTCGACGAAACCAAACTCGAAGCCTTAATCACAGCGCGCACTAAAGCCATCGTTCCCGTGCATTACGCCGGAGTGGGCTGCGCGATGGACAAGATCATGGACATCGCCGCGCGTCACGGACTGATGGTGATTGAGGATAACGCGCATGGACTGTTCGGACGCTATCGGGGGAAGCCGCTGGGCACGTTTGGCGCTGTGGCGACGCAAAGTTTCCACGAGACCAAGAATTTCACCTGCGGCGAAGGCGGTGCCTTGCTCATCAACGACTCCCAGTTGGTGGATCGCGCGGAAATTATCCGCGAGAAGGGGACGAACCGGAGCCGCTTCTTTCGGGGCATGGTCGATAAATATACGTGGGTCGACCTCGGTTCGAGCTATCTGCTCTCGGACGTGTTAGCCGCCTATCTGTACGCGCAGTTAGAGGCGCGTGATCAGATTCAGCAGCGTCGCGCACAGATCTTCAAAACTTATGATGAACAACTGACTGACTTTGCCCGCGAGCATGGGGTTCGCCTGCCCGTAATCCCGGATGACTGCGAACAGTCTTACCACATGTTTTATCTGCTGCTGCCTTCGCTCGAAATTCGCACGCGGCTGATCGAACACTTGAAGCAGCGTGGAATTTTGAGCGTGTTCCATTACTTGCCGCTGCATCTTTCCGAGATGGGACAGCAGTTGGGCGGCAAAGTGGGCGATTGCCCGGTGACTGAGGACATCAGTGAGCGGCTGCTGCGCCTGCCCTTTTACTATGAACTGTTTGAAGCAGAACAGGCGCGCGTGATCGAGGCGCTGTATGCTTTCGAGGACTGGCGCTAAGTCCGCTGAACGCCCCTACAAGAACAAAATCGAGAGAAATTTGCTTGCTTCGCCGAGGGTTCGAACCCGTCGCGGCATACTTCCAGTATTGCACGGCGTGGCGCGCCATGTTACCGTGATCGCCTTGAATGGCTGACGCGGAGCATTCCGGCTTGAAGACATCGCAACGCCTCCTTCCGATCATCGCCATCCTGCTGCTGGCGGCGGCGCTGCGGATCATCGGCGCGAGCGGCTATCCGGTCTGGACGGACGAGGGCTGGAGCATCTGGGCGTCGAGCGATCCGGCGCAGGTGATCGGCATTGTCGCCGCCGACCGGCATCCGCCGCTCTACTTTGCCGCGCTCAGCTTATGGCGGGGGGCGGCGGGCGATTCGCTGCTGGCGCTGCGCTGGCTCTCGATTGTCGCCGGGGTGATCGCGGTGGCGGTGGTCTATCGCCTCGCTTGCGATGTCTTTGGGCTGCGCGCGGCGTTGATCGCGGCGCTGCTGTTCGCGGCGCTGCCGAGCGCCGTCTACTACGCGCAAGAGGTGCGCCATTACGGCTGGCTGACTCTGTTCTCGACGCTCTCGTGGCTGATCCTGCTGCGCTATCTAAAGCAGCCGAAGCGCAGTTTGTGGATCGGCTATGTGCTCAACCTCACGGCGATGTTGTACACGCTCTATTTCGCGGTCTTCACCATCGCGGCGCAAATCCTCATCGTCTTGATCGCCGTTCTTTACCGCCGACCTCACCCCCCAACCCCCTCTCCATTGCATGGAGAGGGGGAGACAGGTAGGGGCATGGCGCACCATGCGGCTGTACTTCTTAGCCCCTTCTTCGCCGCCGCGATCCTGTACCTGCCGTGGCTGTACGTGATTGTCACGCAGCAGGCGGGCATCCTCGGCGGCGGGATCGGCGACGCGCCCAATACGATCCAGCCGGAGGACGTGCTGGCGGTGCTGCAAGTCGGCTTCGGCGTCCACCTGCTGATCCCGCTGGCAGGCTTCGCCTACGGCGCGCTGCTGATCCTGCGTCGCCCGCGTCTGCGCCCGCTCGCCCTGCTGGTCGGCGGGGGCGGGCTGCTGATCGGCATGGTGGGGCTGAGCCTGCGCTTCGACCTGCTCTCGGCGCGGACGCTGGTCTTCTTGACGCCGCTGCTGCTGATGGTCAGCGGCTACGGCTTGAGCAAACTGGATCGACGGGTTGGCTACGGGTTGGTGGGCGTCTGGGTGATCCTCACGCTGATCACGCCGGTAGTGATCCAGCCGCGCTTGCACAGCGAAGCGGCGGCGCAAGCGTTGGCGAGCGCTTATCAGCCCGGCGACGCGGTGATCCTCGAAACCGGCTGGGATGACAACGCCTTCGCCTATGAAGTCGCGCAGGCGCTGCCGCCGGGAGCCGAGATCGTCCGCACGCTGCCGTGGACGAATGAGCGCACCGGCGGCGATCCGGTCGTGCCGCAGGTCGAGCCGGTGCTGGCGAGTCACGCGCGGGTGTGGGTCGTGCAATGGCTGCAAGCGCCGCAGGTCTTGCCCTTCCTTGACGGCGGGGGTGATGGTTTCCATGCGGCGCAGACGCTTGACGTTTCGGCGGGCGATTACGGCGCGCGCTTCGGTGCGCCGACGATTCAGGTGCGGCTGTTCACGCGGTGATGCTACAATGATTCACGATGATGGTAGGGGCGATTTGCAAGTGCCCCTACAAAACCGTCCAATGTGTGCATAAATTCGAGGTCGTGATGCGCCATTTTCGCCGTCTGCTGCTGCTCGCTACCGGGTTGATCACCTTCGCGGGGATCGTCCCCGCCGCTGCGCAAACCCAGTGCGGCACCGCCCGGTCGATCAGCTACCCGGTGGATCCGGCGCAGTTCCAGATCGTGCAGGACTTCGGCGCGTCCAGCCCGCGTCATCAGGGGCGCTATCACACCGGCGAGGACTGGTACGGCGGGCGCGGCACGAGTTACGGGACTTACGTCCGCGCGATTGCCGACGGACGCGTGACCTTCTCCTCGCCCAACGGCTGGGGGCGCGACGGCGGCGTGATCATCATTGAGCACAGCTTCCCCGACGGCTCGACCGCCTACAGCATGTACGGGCACGTCACCGATGCCGAGGGCGTGATCTTCCCGGCGCCGTTCACCTGCGTGCGCGAGGGCGACATCATCGCCTCCGTCGGTGACATCCGTCCCGCGCCGCACCTGCATTTCGAGATTCGCACCAACCAGCCGGACATCCCCGGACCCGGCTATACGTGGGACGACCCGGTCAGCGGCGGCTGGCGGCGTCCGAGCAAGTTCATCGCTAACTGGCAGGCGTGGTTTCTGAACAGCACGCGCTGGCACGCCGACATCGCCGACGAGACCGGACCAGTCGCGCCGCCGGTCGAGCTAGGCGACCACAGCCTGCTCGTGCTTGACGCCAATCGCGTGCTGCGCATCAGCAGCGACGGGCGGGTGCTCTGGCGCATCAACCTGACGACGCCCGCCGTCGGGTTGATCGATCAACCCGACGGCATTGTGATCGCCTACGCCGACGGCAAGCTGCAAATTGTCACTGCCGAGGCATCGCTCGGCTTGTCGTGGGAGATCGGCGCGGCGCTGGATAGCCCGCCGCTGATCACGCCGGAGCAGATCGTCTTTCACACCAGCGACAACGGTTTGATCGCGCTGACGCCCGACGCGCGCTCCGTGCGCTGGCGCTTGAGCGAGGTTTCGCCGGTGCTGCGCTGGACGGCGGGCGATCAAGCTATCGGCATCATGACCAGCGACAACGCCCTGCTGACCGTCGCGCCGGATGGACGGTTGCTTGATCGGGCGCTGCTGCGCGAGCCGGGATCGCTGGCGACGAGCGGCAGCGACCTGATCGCCTACACGCGCGGCGGCTTGTGGCGCATCTTTTCCGGCGATACGTGGTCGCTGGAAATTCCCGATGCACCGCCGGGCGGTCGGAACAGCGCGGTCGCGCAGGACGATCAGCGGACGTTCCTGTTCGACGGCGACTCACTGTACGCCTACGACCACGCGGGCAACCAACAGTGGGCAACGCCGCTGCCGGGAGTCGGCGGGACGGTCGATTTATCGGTCTACGAAAACGGGGAAGTCGTGCTGCTGACCAGCAATCACGGGGATATTGTGGCGGTTCAAGCGGCGACGGGCGGGGTCTGCAACGCGACCAACATCTACGGCAGCCCGCGCGCCCGCGAATGGCACAGCCTCGGCGACGACGGCATTCTGCGGGTTTACGTCGCCGATCAGGTGATTGGCTTGAACTGGGATCGGTTCTTAATGGCGTGTGGGTGAGAAAAATGCAGGGCGGATTTCAAATCCGCCCCTACGGTATCGTTCGGTTTACGCCTCGACCTTGACGCCTTTCCAGAAGGCGACGTAGCCCGCGATCGCTTTGGCGGCGTCTTTGGGGGCGGGATAGTACCACGCCGCGCCGGGGTTCACTTGACCATCGACGGCGACGTCGTAATAGCTGGCTAAGCCCTTCCACGGACAGGTCGTGTGCCGGTCGGTGGACTGAAAATATTCGCGCTTGATCGCATCCGGTGGGAAGTAGTGATTGCCTTCGACGATAACTGTTGCGTCGCTTTCCGCTAAAACCACGCCATTCCAAACTGCCTTTGCCATACTGTTTCCCTCGTCTACCGTTACGTCCATTCAACGATGCTATAGAGATTGCGGCAGCGCAAGTTCTTACCCGCAGGCGCTGCCCCTCACCCCGGAACTTCGTTCCGACCCTCTCCCATGCCAGCGGGGCGAGGGTGTTCGCCAGTGAGTGTTTGACGTTGTACCGGCGATCCAGATAAAGGTTCAAGCCGCCTCAACCGCGCTCAGCTTAGCCGCAGACCTGCCTGCCGGGGCGGGCGCAGGTGCTGAATTGAGCGCTGCCGGTTTGCGCGTAGCGGGTGAGGTCGGCACGGGTGAAGACGAAATCGCGGCGGGCGGCGGTATCGTGACAGCTAAAGCAGTCGCTCAGGTTTTCGCCGGTCGCCGCGCCGGTGTCTTTGTTGAAGGCGGCGAAGTTCCAGCCGCCGACGTGGGTGCTGGCGGCGAGGTCTTCGATCAGCCACGTCGAGCGCAGCTCGCCGACGTGGATTTCGGGCTGTAAGTCGCCGGGAACCAGATAGCCGTCCGCGTCGCGCAAGAGCTTGCCGTCAGCGTCGCGGGCGGCGCTGTAGGCTTCGATCACGATCTGCGTCCGTTCCGGGAATGGATCGCCCGCGCGGACGGCGTCGAGCGCTGCCGGGTCGATGTAAATTTTGCGGGTGATGCCGTCGCTGCGATCCACCTCGGCGTAAAAGGCGAAGGTCGTGCGGTAGTTCGTGGGCAGCACCATCGGCTCGCGCCCCGGCGGGTAGGTGGCGGTCGGTGTGGCAGCGGGGACCGTCTCGCGGGATAAGCCGCTCACGACGACCAGCGCGAGGAGCGCCAGTGCCAGCAGCAAGAACATGATCGTTGGTTTCATGCGGGATCGATTACGACTCGGTAAAATAAGCGATTAGCTCTCGGTGGTCTCGTAGGGGCGTAATATATTACGCCCCTACACAAGCCCAACAGCTTTATTTTAGCTTCAATCTCTTGCCAGAGTCTTACGAATAGCAGCCTACAGGATAACCCCATGGAACCGAATTATAAGTCCCGGTTGGAACGGCTTCAGGCGATCAGCGGCGTCGATGCGGTGCTGATTGTGCCGGGGTCGAACCTTAAGTATTTCACCGGCTTGAACTACCACCTCTCCGAGCGCCCGATCATCGCCATCGTGACGGCGGACGGGCTGTCGGCGATTGTCCCGCGCCTCGAAATTCCTAGCCTCGTCAAGCGCCCTGACCTCGAAGCGCGTCCCTTCCCGTGGGGCGACGACGAGGGCTACATGGGCGCGTTCCAGCAGGCGATTGACCAACTCGGCTTGCGCGGCAAGACGCTCGGCATTGACGGCATGACCATGCGCCTGACCGAGTGGCTGGCGTTCCAGTCGATTGATCCATCGCTCAAGGTCAAGCCGGTCGAGCAAGACCTGATCCGCATCCGCGCGCACAAGACGCCCGAAGAAGTCGATGCCATGCGCCGCGCCATCGCCGCCAGCGAGCAAGCGCTGGCTACCTTCTTGGCGGAAGTCGAACCGGGCATCACCGAGCGCCAGATCGCCGCGCGGATGGAGTCGTTGATGCAGGAAAACGGTGCCAACGGCTTCGCCTTCGAGTCGCTGGTGCAGACCGGCGAGAACAGCGACAATCCGCATGGCACGACCACCGACCGCCAACTCAAGCGCGATGAATTTTTGCTGATCGACTACGGCTGCAAAGTCGATGGCTACCCGGCGGACATCACGCGGACGTTCTGCCTCGGCACGCCCAGCGCCAAGATGCTGGAAATGTACGACGTCGTGCTGCGCGCTAACGCGGCGGGGAAAGCGGCGGCAGGTCCCGGCGTGGCGATGGGCGACGTCGATAAAGCGACTCGCGACGTGATCGAGGCGGCAGGCTACGGCGAATATTTCACGCACCGCACCGGGCATGGCTTGGGGTTGGACACGCACGAGCCGATCCCGCAGATCGCGCCCGGTGTGACGGACCTGCTGGAGCCGGGAATGGTGTTCACGATTGAGCCGGGGATTTATCTGCCCGGCTTGGGCGGCGTCCGCATCGAGGACGACGTACTGGTGACCGAAACCGGCATCGACGTGCTGACCAGCTTCCCGCGCCAGTTGCAGATCGAGCGGTAAGGCGACCCCACCCCCTATTACCTCACCCCCCAGCCCCCTCTCCATTGCATGGAGAGGGGGAGCGCCCAATTTCGTTGGGAACGCTGGGTTAAGCAGCTGTCTTCACAAGCGGCGGATGAGCCACATTTAGAGAAACATATCCCGGCAATAAAACTGAGGTTCAACGCTTGACCCAAGCCGATTTGACTCACTGGCGCCTGCGTAATCAGCACTTGAGCGCACCGACGCTGACCGATCCGGCGGCGTTGGTTGGCTGGCTTGGGGCGGTGCAGGCGCAGGACTACGGCATGGCACTGTGGGCGGTCGGTCAGCGGCTGATCGGTGCGACCGAATCCGCCATCCAACAGGCATTCGACGACGGTGCGATCCTGCGGACGCACGTCCTGCGCCCGACGTGGCATTTCGTCATGCCCGCCGATATTCGATGGCTGCTCGACTTGACCGCGCCGCGCGTTCGCGCGCTGCTCGCCTACGGGGATCGGCAGAATGGGCTGGACGAAACCGTCTTAGCGCACGCCGCAGCGGTCATCGAAGCGGCATTGCGCGGCGGTCAACACCTCACCCGCAGCGAACTCGGCGCAGTGTTCGCTGCTGCCGGAATCGCGCTCGGTGGCACTCAGCGCCTCGCACATCTGTTGATGCACGCCGAACTCGACGGGCTGATTTGCAGCGGTGTGCGGCGCGGCAAGCAGCCGACTTATGCTTTGCTGGCCCAGCGCGCCCCAGATGCGAAAACGCTGTCGCGCGAAGAAGCGCTGGCGGAACTGACGCGGCGTTATTTTAGCGGTCACGCCCCGGCGACGCTCAAGGATTTCGCGTGGTGGTCGGGCTTGACCGTCGCTGACTGCAAACAGGGCTTGGAAGCGGTCTGCGGGTGAACTGGAGAACGCCGAGATCGACGGCGAAACCTACTGGTTCGCGGCTGCTTCGTCAGCGCCAATCGCCGCCGAGCCGGTCGCTTTTCTGCTGCCGAATTATGACGAGTACGTCGTCGGCTACACGGATCGCCGCCTGATCTACGATCCCATCCACGACCAGCACCTCGACGCGCGCGGCAATTTCCTGTTCAACCACACGGTCGTGCTCGATGGGCAGGTGGTCGGGATTTGGAAACGGGTCCTGAAGAAAGCCGCTGTAGTGGTCGAGCTTCAGCCGTTTGTGCGGCTCAGCGCCGAACAGCAAGACGCAATCAATGCCGCTGCCCAGCGATACGCTGATTTCTTGGGCTTGACTCTGACGCTCGATTTGACGTAGGGGCAGGTTTCAAACCTTCCCCTACCCGGCGATTCGCACAATTACGGCGCGCGCTCCCCGGTGAGTTCGAACCACGCCGCTTGATAACGCTGGAGCCGTTCGAGGTCTTTTTCGCCCAGCTTCCCGGCGCGGCGGATGTCCATGTTGTCCTGCAAGTCGCTCAGCTTGACCCGCACTGCCAGCGGGTGCGGCTTGATCCGCTGGATGAATTGCTCGTAGCTTTCGTTTTGCCGCCTCGTCAGATGATCGAGCGCCGCGACGATCTCCTCGCTGTAGCCCTTGGCGCGCAGGTCGTCGAGCGTCACGCCGGTGTCCTCGACCACGTCATGCAGCACGGCGACAATCCGCTCGGTCTCGGTTCGCATCCGACACATCACCTGCAAGGGATGGACGATGTAGGGCGCGCCGCTTTTATCGACCTGCCCCCGGTGCTTTTCAGTCGCCAGCAAAATCGCGTCTTCGATAGTGGGCATAGGATTCTCTCCGTAAACGGTCGTTGGTTGTCGGGTCAGCGGGTCGCGCTGCCGTCGTCGAAAATGCCGGTCGGGTGGCAGCCGATATTCGCAGCGGCGGCTTGCGCCTCCAACTGGCGGAAGGTCGCCGCGTATTTGGTATCCGGCGGATACTCGGCGTTTTCCGCCCAGCCGTCGCGCACGAGGTCGGCGTTGACGAAGTCGCTAGCAACCCCGTTGCCGCCGACATAGACGTAGCGCAGCAGCCGACCATATTGATCGGTATTGCTGGTGTCCTTGACCAGCGTGACTGTCTGATTGGCGACCAGCGCGGCGTTGGCGGCGGTCGCCTCGGCATAGCACGCTTCGTCGCGCTCCGGCGTGTTCATGCCGATATAGCGCACGCGATAGCCGACGCCGTTCATTTCTACGTCGATGGTGTCGCCGTCGATTATGCGGGTGACGCTGGCGCTGTCGCCCGCGACCGGCGCGCCGCCGCTGTCGGCGGGCGCGTTGACGCTCACCGAACAAGCGCTGAGGGAAACTGTGATAATCAGGAAGAAGATCACCCATTTACGCACGAGACTTTACCTGTCGATTTAAACTCAAACGCCCTATACTTTAGCCTAGAACAGAAGTTTAGTGTATGGGGTGATCGCATGGACGACAACCTAATCCTCCCTGATCCCCGCCCCGCCCGGGCTGACGCCGTGAAGAACCGCGAGCTGCTGCTGGAAACTGCCCAGCGCTTGTTCGCGCAGAACGGCGTCGACGCCGTCACGATGTCCGAAGTCGCCGAGGCGGCGGGAGTGGGCAAGGGCACGCTCTACCGCCATTTCGCCAACAAAGTCGAACTCTGTCAGGTGTTGATCGACCAAGATCAGCGCGATTTCCAGAACCGGGCGCTGGCGCGCTTGCGGCAGCGTGGCGACGCTCGAATGGATCTCGAATGGTATGTGGGCGAGGTGATCGCCTTCATTGTGCGGAATCAGGAAATCCTCTTTACGATAGCGGCTGACACGACGCTCCACCATCCCGCCCACCGCTGGTGGCGGCAGACGATCCGGGGATTGTTGCAGCAGTTACACCCGGTGGTCGACGTCGAATACGCCGCCGACCTGTTGTTTGTGATGCTTGACCCACGCACGATCCAGTTTCAAATGCAAGCCCATCGCTACAGCGCCGTCCACATCGGCGCGAATTTGATCCGCGTGCTCGACAGCCTGCTCGACTGAACTTCGACCGGACGTACACCAAGTCTTCTAGCGCGCTGATCACCTTCACAGCGAAAAATTGAGACACCGGATGAGACGCAAAATTGGCTTGAGAGCGGTTATATTGACGATGATCTTGCTGGTTCTTGGGGCGGTTGTCTTCAAGATCGTGCGGGATCAGCAGTCTGCCAGCGCCTATGTGTGGACAAGAAGCGCGGTCGAAGCGACCTACCCGCCCCCGGCGACCAGTAGTATTGGTTCGACCCAAATTCTTAATCTGGGCTGGGATCGAGAAGGGCGCTTTTATGCGGCGTTTGAGCCGCTGTCGAGCGTCATGATTATTGATCGCCTGAGCAGGCGCGCCTGCAATTTGGGAACGATCACCAGCGCTTCAGTCGGCGAATGGAAGTATGCCAACTTAGGGACGGCAGTCACCTATGATTTGTGGGTCAGAAATCAATATGGACTCGACATCGACAACCAGCTTGATTTGACGACGTGGCAGCTCACGGTGACCGAGCGCGGTATCTGCGTGCAATGGACGAGCTGTACGCCGGTTGACCCGCCGCGCGTTACCACCCGTGATTGTGGGCAGTGAAAAACGAGCTTGAGCCGGAACTGCGTTTATCCACTTTCAAGGATAATCGGACTATAGTCCGTTTACTCACGATCTCCTAATCTCGCTTCTGCCAACGCTGAGCTATACTCTAAGAGATTAATCGGACTACAGTCCGTTTCTGTATATGAGACGGCTCAGGAGTAACGTAAATGGCAAACTGGACGCTCGACCCGGCACACACCAGTGTCTCTTTCTCGGCGCGGCACATGATGGTCACCACTGTGCGTGGTAATTTCGCTGCCCCGACCGGTGCGCTCGTATTTGATCCCGAACACCCGGAAAATAGTTTCGTCGAAGCGGTGATTGACACCACCACCGTCAGCACCGGCGTCGCCGACCGTGATAACCACCTGCGCAGCGCCGACTTCCTCGACGTGGCGAACTTCCCGACGATGACCTTCAAGAGCACCAAGGTCGAAGTGACCAGCGATGATGAAGCGCGGATCACCGGCGACTTGACCATTCGCGGAGTCACGCATCCCGTGACGCTCACCGTCGAATATCTCGGCGCGCTCAACAGCCCGTTCGGGGATAAGCGCGCAGGCTTTGCGGCATCGACCAAGATCAACCGCGAGGACTGGGGTTTGACGTGGAATGTCGCCGTCGAAGCCGGTGGCGTGCTGGTTGGCAAAGAGATCAAGATCAACATCGACGTCGAAGCCGTGCTGCAAGTGGAAACCGACGCCGAAGCTGCCGCCTCGGTCTAGTCGAGCGAAAATAGGTGGCAGTTACGCCGACGCTCGCCTGAGCGTCGGCGTTTTTATTTCCGCCGGTTCACACGCATTCAGGAGTTAGACAATGCTCAACTTAGCAGTCATCCTCGTCAGCACGCGCGCCGAGCGAAAAGGGGCAGCGATCGCGCGCTGGTTCATGGACATCGCCGAGCAGTTTGAGGGCTTTAACGCTGAACTGATCGACCTCGCGGAGATCGATCTGCCTGTGTTCGACGAGGCGAAGCATCCGCGCCTCGCTCAGTACGAACACGAGCACACCAGAGCGTGGAGCGAGCGCATCGCCCGTGCTGATGCGTTCGTCTTCGTCACGCCCGAATACAACTTCGGGACGCCGCCCTCGCTTTCGAACGCGCTGGTTTACCTGCACAACGAGTGGGCGTATAAGCCGGTCGGCTTCGTCAGCTACGGGGGTGTATCGGGTGGGACGCGCGGCGTGCAGATGACCAAGCAGTACGTCACCTCGCTCAAAATGATGCCGATGGCGGAAGCGGTGGCGATTCCGTTCTTCATGCAGCACTTGAACGCCGACACCGGCAGCTTTGACCCCGGCGAGATGCAGGCGAAAGCCGCCAGCGTCATGCTGGCTGAACTCCAGCGCTGGGCGACCGCGCTTCAGACGCTGCGCGCTCCCGCGCCGGAGCCGGTAGGCTAAAAGCTCCCGTAGACGTCGGTTCGGCGGTCTTCCAGCACGGGGATGCGGTTGCGGACCGTATCCACGTAATCGACGTCGATCTCGGCGATGACGACGGTCGGCTGCTCGCCGACTTCGACGACGATCTTGCCCCAAGGATCGACGATCATCGAGTGCCCGCCGAAGGTTGTGTTGCCGCTCGCTCCGGCGCAGTTGGTCGCTATCATGTAGCATTGATTCTCGATGGCGCGGGCTTGGTCCGCCTACGTTCTCGGTGAAATCGGTAGTCAAAATGCCGTACAACCGCTTATGGCTCGTTTACACGCAGAAAACTACGATGAGCGATTACGGGCGGGTGAAGCACTCGGCAAACTGCACGCGGTCGAAGCTGTCGAATCGCTAATTAAGCTTCTGGAGGAGGATGACTCAGGCGTGCAGTCGTTCTCAGCAACGGCATTGGGACAGATTGGCGATTTGCGTGCTTTACTGCCGCTCGTTGAGCAACTGAAACTGAACAAACCATCCATATATTCCGTAAGCGCAGCCTTATACCATTTTGGTGGCGACGCGGTGCTCCCCCAAGCAGCTTTGCTATTCGATCCTGCGGCAAAGCCAGTCTATGACCTGATACTGAACAATCTCTGGATGCTTGGTGACCAACGGGCGATAGAACCTATTCTTCGCTTCTTGAGGAACGCGCCCGATTTCGCTAGTAAACATAATGCCATCGCTGCACTTGGATACTTGAAAGCGCAGCAAGCAATAACGCCAATTGCAGAGGTACTCTATAATGCGCCAGATGCTGATCAAAGTTGGGTAGCGGCGATGGCTCTCGGCAACATTGGCAGCAAACAGGCATTCGACGCGTTAGTTGAGGCGTTGAAGGGCGGAATACCGCATGTGCAACGCAGTGCTGCGCTCGCCTTCGGAGAGATGGAGGCGGTCGAAGATATCAAGCCCCTCTTGGCTGCCTTGCATGACCCCGATCGACACATCCGCGGCGGCATCGCTGTTGCACTCGGTAACCTGCGCGAAAAACGAGCCGTGACAGCGCTCACCGAAGCATTGAATGATCCTGATGATGCAACTAGGCATTTCATTGCCAATGCTTTAGAGAAGATTACGGGAGATTCTGAGTTGCCTAGAGCATAAGATAGCTGACGAAGCAGTTCAACTGCAGCTCAGTGACTTGGATTAGACAACAGCATCTGCCAAGCTCGGCTCAGGGATCGGATCGTCGTGCTGCAGCGCACTGGCGAACCAGCCCGCTTTGGCGTCCTCAAGCATGGTGAGTGCTTCTTCAATCGTGTCGCCTGCGCCAACGCAGCCGGACAGATCGGGGATTATCGCGCCCCATCCATCTTCAGCAGGAACGAGTTCGATGCGATAGCGCAGGCTCATATAGTAAGCAAGGTCTTTAGGCAGCATCTTCCTCATCATCATCTCCGCCACGCAGTGCCCGCACTTCATCAACGGCGGCGAGAACTTGCCGAACATAGGGCGATTTCACCGGACGGGTATAGGGAATAACCACACGAAATACGCGCTCACCGATGATCTGACGAAAACGTGATGACTACCGGTCGCGTGGTCGAGAACGAAGCCCTCATCCTCCAACACCTGCTGGAGCTCTTCGAAGGCGACATTCTTTGGATTCTGCCGCAGCTTTTGCAGACGTTTCTCACGTTTGGTCATGGTCTGATTGTACTTCAACTGCTGGCAGCGTGATCAGGCGCTGCTGGAGTCCGGTCGTAAGTAAGCGCGTCCATGCATCACCATCGAGTTCGACCTTCCAGACCGTCAGCCCACCTTCGGCGTGTGCTTTATTCACCAGCATCGCTGCTTGCCCCGCTTGCCACAGATAGCCGCTCCAAGCCTCGAAGACGGGCACGTTCACTAGTTCAGTCACATGAAGCTTGAGCTGCGCCATCGCCTGCTGGTCGCTGGTGTGGAGGATGAACGTCACCGACTTGCCGCCGTAGTTCGGGTTAGCAAGCCATTCATGCGCGAGGATCATGCTCGTGAAGCGTGCCGCGGGGATGGTCTGGACGAAGGCTTGGTACCTGCCGCTGTTGCCTTCTCCGGCAGTGAGTTCGACGGCAGGTGCGTCCTCCGGTACGACCGTGACGATGTCGCCTTTGCTCAGTTTCGCCCGGATCGCTTCGACGCCGCTGCGCGGTCCCGCCAGATTCAGATAGACGCAAACTTCGTCATGCACCGCGTAGCCGTAACAGAAGACCTGCCCGGTGATGCTGCCGGTCAGTTCGCCACAGTATCTCTGCGGGATCGGCTGGAGCGCTTTGCTTTGCGGCGCAGGTAAATTCTTCGGTGGAAGTTCGTCAGGACGGAGATCACGAACTACTCTCGTCAACGCATCGTCGGGCTGATCGGTCGGCTTGACGATGCGAATGTGCTGCACTTCCTGCTCAGGCGACGCTTCAGCGGGTAAATCAACAGGTTCGTCCGGCGGCTCGACAATGGATATGTGCGTTGCTTCCACCGGCTCGATCATTGTCTCGGGTGCGATTGGCGCTGGATTATGCGCCTCGTCGGCAAGCGCCTGCACTTCTGCGGGCAGCGCCGCGCCAATGAAGTACCATGCTTTGCGCTTCTTACTCCAGCGGCAGCCCTTCAGCCGCAGCAAATCACGATGGGGAAACGTATTGCCGCTGATCCACCACCACGGTTCGCTGCCGCCGTCACGCTGGCTGCGCTCGATCTGGATACCTGATACCGCGCTCTCACGTTCGCCCGTCTCAGCCGAGAGAGCAAGCAGTCCAGCCGGATTGAAGCTCGGACCAGAATGTGGAATTGGCTCGGCATAGTCGTTCTCTTCATTAGGCAGCGACCACCATTTGTCATCGCGCCAGAGGAAAACGCCAGCGCGATAGGTTTGGCGGGTGAGCGTTTCCGCTTGGCTGAGCGCCTCGGCTGAGACTTTGACCAGCAGATAACCATGCCGGATGGTCGCGTCGGCAAGACGAACATAGCGATAGCTGGCGTGGCGTGAGGAGACATCCTCGGCAGTAGGACAGACTGCGAGCAGCACATCAGCGGCGGCAGTGCTGTAGCCGATCTTGTAG
Source organism: uncultured Chloroflexia bacterium (assembly GCA_963848465.1). Lineage (GTDB taxonomy): Bacteria > Chloroflexota > Anaerolineae > Aggregatilineales > Phototrophicaceae > Flexifilum. Next base: position 175,163 of record CAWKDY010000031.1, read on the forward strand.
GCGCTGATCAGTTGCCCGGTTCGCGGATGCTTCACCCGCTGAGAGCCGTACGTGGCGATGGCAAGCACATGATCGCTCATGGCAGCGCCTCCTCGAATGTCCTGAGATCGGCTTGCTTGCCGCGCGCGATGGCGTAGTCGTAACCAGCTTTGGTGCCGGGGCTGTCGCCGTTCCAGATGAAAACCGCGCGCTGGCAGGTATCGACCATCCAGCGATCACGGATGGTGTAGCCATTCAGCCAACGCCCTTTTGTACCTGTATAAGTGTCCACTGGAACCTGAATGTACTCACCATGACGGGAGCCGCCATTACGCGGGAAATTTGCTGCACCCGCGACGATCACCTGCGCTCGGAGACGGCGGCACTCGCGCACCACCGCCATATCCACGCCCTGCGGGTTGTCGCCGACAAGAATCATCCAGCCGAGTTGGTGCGCGCGTCGAACCATTCGCCGCGCGTAGTCGAGCATCGCTGCCGATGCGTCGCGCGATCCCGCGATCAGCACATGAGTCACTGTCTGATTTTGCATACAGCACCTCCAAGAAGGTGTCTAGTGAGCAGAAATGAAAACGCGCCGCTTTCACATCTCTCGACATGAAAGCGACGCGATGAGGATCATCATTTGAAAGCCCATCAGCGTAGGTACCGCCCGGATGCGCCCCGGAACGTCAGTTCATACTGACGCTACCACGAGACGTTGACCTGTCCGGCAAAGCTCCACTCCATCGGAGCGGAGCCTTCATCCACGACGGTGTACGCTCTCCGAACCGGATTGTTCGAGGGCGTTTGGCACAGCCGGATCAGCGCGATCATCTGTAGGAGTCCGACAACGCGCATCGGCGTTGGGCAGGATTTACAGCGCGCCCTTTCGGGCATGGCGAAGTTTCCTTCGCCCCGCAGCCACTCTCGCTCGGTGCTTCCGTATGACCGATAACCCGCTGTGCTTTTGTTAAGCTAGCTAGAGGTTGTCAAGTACAGAATTTGAGAAAACTCCTCTATGATGCCCGGTGGTGGCCCGAACGTGGACAACTGGCAGCGCCTCTGGCGGCACCCCAGTTCGTATTCAGAGGTCTTTCCAACACGGCTTCTTATCTCTCACCGTAGTTCGCGACCGTCGGTCATCCCCGCCGGATTGCGGGGAGGAGCTTGCATCTTCCAATCGGATACTGCTCGCTAGGGCTTCAGCTACGCATAATCCGTAGCGCCATGGGGAGCTTTGCAATCCACCCGTAGCAGCATCCGATTCGGTCGATGATTTTTTAAGGTGCAGAACGCCACCGCAAGAGCACGGCGCGAAGTGGGCGCACGTCGGCTTGTCCCTGCCGGATTTTGCGGTGAGCGAAGCGGCACCAGCCCGGAGCAAAATCCGAGCAGCAGCCCAGCTTGCGGCTGGACGTGCGCCCGCGCCGTGCTAACGGTGGCAGTTCTTCTGCACCGAAAGCATCGACCGGATGCTGAACCACGGGAGACGAAAAGCCTCATCGCCGCTGCGGAGGTCATGCGGCGACGGCAGTTTCCGAAGGTGGAGAATAATAAGGTTTGTTATCTCTCAAAACCGCATAAATGATATGCAGCATTTTATTGGCAACCGCACCCAGCGCGACGTGATAGGGTTTGCCTTCCGCCATTTTCTTCTGGTGCAGCGCCTTGAAAGCGGTATCGTGCGGGTGGCGGCGGCAGCCGCTAACCAGATCGCTCGCCTGAGATGCGTCGAGCCGCGTTTGGAGAGATGCGCTTTCTTGGCCGTGAATTCGCCGCTCTGCATCACGCTGGGATCGACGCCCGGCATAAGCTACCAGCGCTTTGGCATTTTTGAAGCGGCGGATGTCGCCAATCTCGCCGAGAAGCGCGGCGGCTAGGATGGGGCCAATGCCACTGATGGTGGTCAGGCAGTTCGGGAATGGCAGCGAGATAGGTCGGTGATTTCATCGTCGAGCTGTTTTTGTTGGGCTTCCAGATAAGCGATTTGCCCGGCGAGCATCTTGATTTGGATTCCATTGGCTCGTTGCCCGAAGGGAACGCCAAAGGAATGCTGGGCAGCGCGATGAATGGCTTCTGCTTTTTCGCGTCCGTAGTGTTTTCGGCTGTGCTGTTCGAGCAAAGCAGTGAGAGGCGTCTACACCGGCTGCGACAACATCCGCAGGTGTCGGATAGGTTTGCAGCAGCGCCAGGGCCGACTTGCAATACTTCTCGCGAAAGAAGGTTTCAAATTCGGGGAAGGCCTGGTCGAGCAGAGGTGAGCAACCGTCGTTTCTGGTCCGACACCAATTCGACCAGTTCGACCCGCAGGCGCGTCAACTGCCGTAATCCGAGCTGCGTCTTCTTCGAGTGAAAGAGTAATCGCTTTTGGGTTCGGTGCGGACAATCTCCGCGAAGCAGCGGGCATCGATCCGGTCGTTCTTGGCTGGGCGGACCGAACGAGCACGGTAAGCGTAGGTGCGCAGCGGATTGAGAATGACGACTTCCTGACCGGCAGCTCTCAGGTGGCTGTAGAGGGCTAGCCAATAGTGTCCGGTAGCTTCCATCCTAAACCGCAGTGGGTTCACCTGTCAGGATTAAGCTGTCTCGATGCGTTCGAACAGCAGCGTCCAAATCGTCGTGCGTATTCCCGATTTTGAAGGATTGTCCGCTGCGGTTTCCCAACCTTATCGAGAATCGACGACTTCGTGGGTGCGCTTATGAATGTCGATGCCGATATACAACATGCTTGTTTCCCGTCTTCCGCTGCAGATGCATTGTTTGCTGAAGCGGGGTGCCCATCCCAGTCGCCAGGCACACTCATGCGAAATCGGTGGATATCTGCGTCTGCGGCACCACATCTAGCTCAGCCGCCCAGATGACGAGAGGGACGGGGCAACAGTCTTAACAAGGTGGAGAGCGAATCCTCCCACAGTGCGAGTCGTCTATCCCCGTCCAGCGTCCCTGCGATTCTGATCGCTGAAAGCGGCATTTACCATTCGCCGTCTCGGATGTCATTCTTCAAGCGATCCACGGCATTATATGAGGTGCGCGTTCTGCACGCGATTCAACACACCAAACGACCAGCCCGCCCCCGAAGGGCGACCGGAGCGCGTCTGAGCGCAGCGGCACCAGCCCAAGACGCGCACCGAGGCGAAGCCGCTAGCGGCTTGGCGGGCTGGGCAGGTGTGTTAGCGTGCAGGCGGAACGCACACCAAAAGCAGCGGCGAAGGGAAGCGGGGAGGCTGCCGGGCGAACTGCCGTCAGCGGCGCGAGGGCGTGGAGATGCAGCTTGACGATGCGTTGGGGCGACCGCAAGAAGATCAAGGGTGGCGAAGATGCCAACCGTCATGAAGGATTTTTCTGAATTAATTCGGATTGATCAGGGTTGCATTAGGCTCTGTAAATTGGAATCACGTCCCCGTAACATATTTTTGCAGTTCCCCGTAACGCAAAAATGCACGTCCCCGTAACATGTTCGCGCAGATCGGGTCATACGAGAAACACCCGCGAAAATAGACGCTACCCAGCCCTTAAACTTCACCATAGGGATATTTGGTCGTGCGTTCGATTAGGGCGCGCTCCTCCGGCGTGAGGTCGAAGGCGTCGTAAACGATGTCGTTCAAACTGATTTCGAGCGCGATGATCTGATCCGTCAGGTGCTGATGCTCGACCTGCTGCGCGCTGAGGAACCCGTCCCACTCATTGCGCTGACGCAGTGGAATATCCGTTTTGAAGGCTTTCTTGACTTCGGCGCGCAGCTTTGCCCCATCCGCGAGCGTCCACCATTTGGTTAGTGCATCGTTGAGGGTCACGCCGCTGCCCAAATCTGTGCGGATACGGTGACGCATTTGCTCGTGAAAGGCGTAGCGCAAACGGAACCAAGCCCCGTTACCAACCGTGAGTACCGGGTCCACCTTTGAAAGGACCGACGATGTTGGACGTGATCCAGCCGCCGTAGAAGTCGCCCGGCTGCGGCATGACCTGCTCGTCGCCAACGTAGCAGGCATCGACGCGATTGGCATAAAAGGCGATATACCCGCGAATTGCCTCGTAGCCCGGCTGCGGCTGGGGATAGCTCCACCCAGCCTCATTCGAGAGGCGCTCACCGACACGGATTGTCCAGTAACTCGCCATGCCCTTGAATTCGCAGTACGTGTGGTCCGAGGTTGGTTCCAGATGCTGCTGGAGGATGTCTTCCGGAGGAATATAGTAGACCGGTGGATGGCTGGTCTCCAGGACACGCTGAGCACGGCGCGTCTCGGCAATGGTCACGCCGTTGAAAACGACGCGGATTGGCGCATCCACCAGTTCGACGCTCGGTGGGCGAGGGTAGTCCCAAACGGACTCGATGGTTGTCTTCATGGCTTATTCCGCCTGTATCCAGTGATCATTGCTACAGTGATGTTGATTAATGGCGCGAATCCACGGCGGAGCTTTACGCACGCCGCGGGGTAAGGCGCCGCGATTTACGTCGATTTCAGAATCAGGCTTACTATCGAACTGACCACCAGAACGATCACCGCGACCAACGCGGTCGTCGTGACCACAGGAGTTGCCGACTGTTTATCGATAATGGCGGTGAATGCCCAAACAAAGACCAACACCAATGCGACGTCACGGCGGGTGATGAGGAGAATTAGACCAAGAATGGTTGCGACTACCACCATGATCGCCGCCCAGCTTGGCGCAGCAATCCCCAAGAGATCGCCCCAGTTCTGCGCCACGCCCAAGACCGACACGTTGGCAATGGTCGCCACGCACAACCAGCCCAGATAAACGCTGAAGGGGAGCTGCAAGAGCCAGCGATCCGCAGCCGACACGACTGTTCGCCCGACACCCAAACGCACGTAGATTCCGATCAACGAGAGCAGGAAACCCACGATCACCAGCAGGCTAATGAGGATCTGGTCATACTGGAAAAGGGTAATCCAGAGGCAGTTGAGCACGCTGCTCAAGATGAACAACCCAGCGATCTTGCGGGCATTCGGGTTTTCGCGCTGCGCTGGAAGTGCCTGATAGATCCCGTAAGCCAGCAGCAGCGCGTAGATCACGCCCCAGATCGCAAAGGCGTAATTGGCGGGTGTGAAGTAGGTGAGATAGGTATTGCTGATATCTGCGCTGGTCCGTCCACCAATCGGGAGCGTTTGCGAGAGTCCATTGAAGGCAATAGTCGCTATTATTGCGATGAGCACGAATGCCTGACGGACGATATCGCTCGTTCTGGATCTTTCTTGGGTCATTTACAATATCCTTAGCTAAGAGAGAACATAGGACGTACAGCTGTTTGACCGAACGTCCATACAGCCCTTCCATCGATCGTGTGGGATAGCTATTTTTGTCGGGTGCGCGCACGCAGGCTCGACATCGCAAAGGCGAAAGTCACAATACCTAAGACGATACACGCCAGCACACCGCGCAGAATGACATCGCCCTGCCAGCCGTCGTTGAGGATGGCACGCATGGCTTCCAGAATGTAGGTGATCGGGTTAATCTGGGCAGCCACCTTGATCCACCCGCTTAGGAGCGCTAGCGGGACGAACGTTGCCGTGAGGAACGAGAGCGGGAAAAACAGGAAACTCGCCGCCTGAGTCGCCGCAGGGTTGCCGCTGCGCAGCCCGACCCCCACCGTGAAGCTGGCGAAGCCCGTGCCGAGCAGCACCGCGATGCCGATGATCGCCAGTACGCCGAGGAATCCCGTTTCCGGTCGAAGCCCCATTAAGATGCCAACCCCGGTGACCAGTGCTGCTTGTATCCCAAGAATGACCGCGCCCGTCAGAATTGAACCGAGCAGCAGCGCTACCCGGCTGATCGGGGTCAGCATCAGCTTGTCAAAATAGCCACTGGCGATGTCGCGCACGATCGCTTGCCCTGCGCCGCCAGCGCCGCTCAAAGCCGCGCTGACCACAGACAGTGGCAGGATGAAGCCGAGATAGCTTTTCCCCGCAAGTCCGGGCAGAAAGTTGGATGCGCCGCCAAGTGTCGACTGGTAGACCAGTAGAAAGAACACGCTGATCAACAATCCGGGGATCACTGCCGCCGGGGTGCGAAACACCGTAACAAGGTAACGCCAAGTCAGGGTCGTCACCTGCAAAACAAAAGGCATGCGTGCTTCATTGCGGGTATGCCGCGTATCCGGTTGGGCGAGAGGCATTCGACTAGAGGTGTCAATACTCATGATCTGTACTCCTAATTGTGGACTGTAAAACCTCATGCAAGGACGAGATGATAATCAGGAAGCACGCGTCCAACGGCTGCGGGGCTGTTTCGCCTTGTCGTCGGCAACGACCAAGCGCTTGCCGGTAACGCTCAGGAAAACGTCGTCGAGCGTGGGCTGGGTCAAGGTCAGCGAAGCCATTTCCAGCCCTTCGCTTTGCAGGCGGTTGACTACCGCAGGTACAGCGGCAGCAGCATGGTTCATATATAGCCGCAGAACGCTGCCATCCGCCTGCGTGCTGGTCACCATGTCCGAGAGCACGGCAGTGGCTTTCTCCGTATCGTCCGCATGACGGAAAGCCACGTTGATCGACTCGGTGCCGATCTGCGCCTTGAGTTCGGCAGGCGTGCCTTGGGCGACGATTGTGCCGCCGTCGATAATGGCGATCCGGTCTGCCAACTCGTCGGCTTCCTCCAAGTATTGAGTCGTCAGGAAGATGGTGACCCCCAACTGCTCGTTCAGACGGCGCACCTCCGTCCAAACATCTCGGCGGCTGGCAGGATCAAGCCCGGTGGTCGGTTCGTCCAGAAACAGGATGGATGGCTCATTCACCAACGCCAGCGCTAGGTCGAGCCGACGACGCATACCGCCGCTGTACTTGCCGACGAGCCGATTCATCGTGTCAGGGTCGGCGAGTTTCACCAGTTCGAGCAATTCTTTCGCCCGCGTCTTGGCTGTCTGACGGCTCAACCCGAAGAGCTGCCCTTGGATCGTGAGAAGTTCCATGGACTTCATAATCGGGTCGATGCCTACTTCCTGAAGCGCCACGCCCGCTATACGACGCACCTGCTCGGCTTGGCTGGCAACGTCGTATCCGCCCACCGTCGCGCGTCCTGAAGTAGGGACAGCCAAGGTCGTGAGCATCGAAACTGTGGTGCTTTTTCCTGCGCCATTCGGTCCCAGAAAGCCGAAAATCTCTCCAGACTCGACTTTGAACGATACATCGTTGACGGCTTGAAAATCTCCGAACTGCTTGACGAGGGACTCGGCAATGATTTCACGGGTGGACATAGTTGCTCTCCTATCCAGACTTTTCGGCTACCAATAATTAGGTAGGTTCGAGACCGAAAAAAATCTCTACTTGCAGTGCGTTATGTCAAAACACCGTTCAGAAAGACATCAATCAAGCTATCCGCCATTTGCGTTTTCGGCTGACGGGTGAAGCGATCGGGCAGAGTCTGGACGCTCGCAATCACTGAAATGAACGCTCCTGCGAGCATAACGAATTCGCTGGAGCGAAACTGGCCCAGCTCATAGCCATTTTGGAAGATACCCGCCACGGGCAGCAGGAGCGACTCAAAGGCAATTTGCATCAGTCGGTGGGCATGCGCCTCGTGAATCGCCGGCATATCCGAGTTGATCATGCGCCCCAGATCCGGGATAGATTGAGAGAGTATCCAGCTTGCCGCACCCCGCAGTTGTTCGCGTGGTTCGCTTCCGGCGGTTGCGATTGCTTCCTCCAACCCCGCGCGATGCCGCCGAAAACTCCGCTCAGAGACCTCGACAAACAGCGCTTCTTTGCCTCCGGGAACGTGATAATACAGAGATGCCTGCTTCATCCCCAGTTCGTCGGCGATGTCTTTGAGCTTCACCGGAGCATAACCTCGTTCACTGAACAGATGCTCGGCGACGTTCAAGACGCGCTCACGGGATTCACTCGTTTGCTCAGACTTCATCTTAGCCTACCTAAAATTTAGTAGGTATTGTATGCGAAGTGATCCTGCTTGTCAAGTACTGAAAAGTACAAATGAGACCCCAGTTTCTTCGTCGGCTGAATAAGCTGCCAAAGCCGACTTTATTCTACCGATCTTGCCATAACTCGAAAGGTTAACAAGAAAAAAGCGTTCAAGACCGTTGCATTGTAGGTCTTGAACGCTTTGGTTAGAAGAACTTGCTGAACTACTCAGTCGGTGGCAGAAGCACCCCGTCGATGACGTGGATGATGCCGTTGGAGGCTTGGATATCGGTGATGATCACTTGCACGCTGTCGTTGAGGTAGACCTTGCCATCGCGCACCGTGATGCTCACCGGCGATCCCTCGAGGGTCATGGCTGAGTCCAGCGTCACCACGGTCGCCGCCGGAACCTCGCCCGAGACGACGTGATAAAGCAGAACTTTCGTCAGCGTCGGGATGTCGTTCAGCAGCCCCTCGACGGTGCCCGCTGGCAGCGCGGCGAAAGCGTCATCGGTGGGGGCAAACACCGTGAAGGGACCGTCACCGGCAAGCGTGTCAGCCAGACCGGCCGCCTGAAGTGCCGCGACGAGCGTAGTGAAACGCCCATCGTTCACCGCAATGTCCACAATGGTATTGCTGGGCATGGCATCGGCAACCATCGAGGGCTGCATCGTAGCGACCAGTTGAGCCGACGGGTTCCCCAACGTGCCGACCGCTGCCACGAAGTAGTTCGTGTTGGCTTCCAGCACAGTGCCGGGCAGGTCGAGCACTACGGGTTCGGTTTCACCCGTCGGGACCACTTGGAAGTCATACGTGCCGGCTGGAACATCGAGCGTATAGAAGCCGTCGTTAGCATCTTGAGTGCCGGGATAAGCCAGCGCGGTGATCGCAGGCGCACCATTCGCCAGCACGTCGACCGCCGGAGCATCCTCGATGGCATGGAACACACTCACACGAGCGTAGCCCTCAGCAATGTCGCTGTAATCCTCTACCAGCACCTGTGGCATTAGTGTGCCCGCTTCGAGTGAACCGATAGCGGCGACGGTGACGTAAGCGCCAGCCGGGAGATCAAAGTCCGCTGGTCCGATGGCTGCCGCTTCGATGCCCGCACCTGCCGGAGCGACCGCAAGCGTGTAGGTCCCCGCCGGAAGCTCAATCCAATCGGTGACGTTCGGGAATTCGAGCGATTGAATAGCGGCGTCTCCGTTCACGAATACGTCCACAGCGGGCGTATCGGGCGAGAAGTGCGCCACGCGGATATGGACCGGCGCCGGTTCCATCGTCGGTTCGGGAGTCATGGCTTCAGCCGGAGGCAGGAGCACACCATCGATGACGTGGATCACCCCATTCGAGGCTTCAATATCGGTCATGATGACCTTGACGGTGTCGTTTAGGTAGACTTCACCATCCTTCACACTGATCTTGATATCCGATCCTTGCGCCGTGGTCACGGAGTCGAGGTTCACAACCTCAGCCGCAGGGACAGCACCGGCACGACATGATACAGGAGCACATTGGTCAGCGCGGGGATGTCGTTCAGCAGCGCTTCAACCGTACCTGCCGGTAAAGCCGCGAAAGCATCGTCGGTCGGAGCGAAAACGGTGAACGGACCTTCACCCTTGAGCGTGTCAACCAACCCGGCCGCCTGAACGGCAGTGACCAGCGTGGTGAAGTTCCCGTCGGCGACGGCGGTGTCGACAATATCCATCGACGTGTCCTGCGCCAGCGCTGGCAGCGCTGAGACGATCAGGAGCAGCAGGGACAGGACGAGAAAAGTGATCTTACGCATAGGACAAACTCCATGGCTAACTATACAGGTTATGTGGACAATACTTATACAAGAACTGTACACTACTTAAACACGAATTCTGCAATTTGTAAACAGAGTCTGGATGAGTGTTTCATGAAGGCGAGGCTTGTCTCCCTATTCTTCAGCGAATTTCGTCAAGCAATACACGTCGCGGTAGAGAAAATCAGCCCGGCATTCGTCGACTTCCAGTGCGTGCGCGAGGGGTGAGGGAATGCGAAAGAACGCTATTTGAAATGTCAGATATTGCCGAGCGAGGCGGGGAGACCTGTCCCAGCGTGACAAATCCCTAGAAGTGAGAGCCGATCTCGTTGTGTGCAAGCAGCAAAAAGTGAAGACTGATGAGCCGCCGCGATCGCGAACGTGACCGACAGGTCTTCTGCGAAGCCCTGCTGATCGTCGCTGACGGTGAGGTGCAGAAAGAGGGTGGGGGCCTTTCCCCGGTTTAGCGGATTGAGGGAATGTCCATTAGACTGAGTGTAAGTTCAATATTGTTGGCAAGAATCAAACCCATGGACAACCGTTGGTATGTTGGGCAGAATCGTTGCGCTACAATCCAGCATCCAGGGGTGGAAAGAATAATGGATCATGGATAAGGCAGACCGGGGAGCCATCATAGCGCTCCCAATTGTTCTCTTAATTGCCGTCGCCCTTGCGCTTGCCGGTAGCCAAGGCGGAGCTGATGTAGCAGGCATTCCGCTTTTCGCCGCATGCATCGCGCTGGCCTTCCTCATTCAGTGGATCGTATTCATTCCCTCGTTTATCAATCAGACTGAAAAATTCTATGATCTGACTGGCAGCATCACCTATATTTCGGTGATCACAATCGCCGTAGTATTAAGTCCGAAAGTCAATGCCAGATCCTATCTGTTGTGGGCCATTGTCGTGCTATGGGCAATACGCCTAGGTATGTTTCTGTTCAGGCGCATACGAGCTGCTGGTTCAGACCGTCGATTCAACAATATCAAATCCTCCTTTGCGCGGTTCTTGCTGACCTGGACTCTCCAGGGCTTGTGGGTTTCGTTTCTCCCTTGCCGCTGCTCTAGCGGCAATCACGTCTGGGACCCAATCTGGATTGGACCTATTTGCGGTGACTGGCCTGCTGGTGTGGCTGCTGGGATTCAGTCTTGAGGTGATGGCCGACCGGCAAAAGACACGATTTCGGGCAGACTCGGAGAATGTGGGCAAGTTTATCAACGTTGGAATTTGGTCTTGGTCTCGCCATCCAAACTATTTTGGTGAGATCGTCCTGTGGATCGGTGTGGCCATCATAGCCCTGCCTGCTCTCAGCGGATGGCAGTGTCTCACGCTGATTTCGCCCGTGTTCGTCACGATCTTGCTGACCCACATTAGCGGCGTGCCAATGCTAGAAGCGCGAGCAGACGAAAAGTGGGGCGGTCGGGCCGATTACGAAGCCTACAAGACCAACACACCGGTGTTGATCCCCAGACCGCCATCAGCCAAACAATAAGCAGCACAATTGTACAACCCGGATATGTCCGTAGGACGTAGCCACCTAGGCTTGGTGTGAGTTTTTAGGCAGTGACAACGCAGGTGTCGGCTAGGAGATATTCCATGATACTGAGCATACTGAAGATCGCCGCAGCCATCGGGACGATACTGGTTGGACTGTTTTCCACCTTCAACCCGAAGGGGATCAAAGGTTTCACGGGTTTGGATGTTGCGGGAAACGCACGGGGCACTACTGAAGTGCGCGCCATCGTAGGCGGCGTATTCATTGGACTGGGTCTGGCGCCGTTGATTTGGCGCGCACAGGCTCAACCGATGTATCTGATGTTGGGTTTCACTTATCTGGTCGTCGCGAGTGTGCGAACCGTTTCGATGTTTGCTGACAAGTCGGTCGTTCAGTCAAATATCATCAGTGTCATTTCCGAGGTCATTTTGGGGGTAATCCTAGTCTGGCCACAGTCATGAAAGCGCCTAGGCATGACAATCAGAATTGTAACGGACAGCACGTGCGATCTGCCCTTGGAGATCGTCAAAGAACATGGTATATCGGTCGTACCGTTATACATTAACATTGGCTCGAAAAGTTATCTCGATGGGATAGATCTGACACGCCAAGAATTCTATGCCGGACTTCCTGATTATGCTGCGTTTCCGCAAACGGCAGTTCCGGGACCCGGGCAATTCAGCGAGGTCTATACGCGCTTGGCAAGCGAGGGGGCGACCGAAATCCTGTCCATCCACATCTCGCCCAGCTTGAGCGCGGTTGTAAACTCAGCTAGGGTCGCCGCAGAGACAGTCGAGGCAGCGCAAGTAACTGTGCTTGACTCCGGACAACTGAGCTTGGGATTAGGGTTTATGGTCCAGATGGCAGCGCAGGCGGCCGCAGACGGACAGTCGCTACGTGACATCATCACTCTAGTGAACAATCTGAAACAACGCAGCTATGTATTTGCCGCCTTGAAAACAACGGAATTTCTCCGCCGGAGTGGGCGCGTGAGTGGGTTTCAGAACACGGTGGGAACCTTGCTCCACATCAAGCCACTCCTGAAGATGCACAATGGCAAGGCCGAATCTGAGCGAATTCGGACCAGTAAGAAATCTGTCCAGCGGCTCATCGAGCTGGTATTGGAGGTGAGCCCAGTCGAAAAGCTGGCATTAGTCCACACAAATGAACCGGAAGGCGCGCAGGCCTTATGGCAGCAGGCGCGCCATCTCTTTCCTTCGGTTCACGACCCTATTGTAGCCAACGTGACACCCGTCATTGGCGCGCATATTGGGCCGGGCGTTGTTGGATTCGCGTGTCTGGTAGCTGCCAAATAGCAACCGCCTTTTCTTGCGGGCAAACTATGAGTGTGCCTATCACTCCGAGGATTCCAGACCTGATAGACCTGCATGACAAGATCGGTGCAAAACTGGTTCTGTTGCGAATTTGGTGAAGCGGTTTCAAAGACTCATAAAAACTCGTAGAAATCACGAAATTGAAGTGGGCAATCACCTCAATTTGCGATTTATTCAGCCTTTGAAGCTGCCTAATTTCAGTCTTCAGAGTCTCGATCACCAAAATCGCAACAAGAACCCCATTTTGGGGAATTTACTACCGATCACGACAGTTTACCCCACTTCTTCTGAATAACTTCGGCTATATTGTCAAGGATTTCTTGCTTCGCTGGATCCATACCCGCTGCCCAAAAATAATCGGTAATAGAAATACCTTCAAACATAGCACAAAAGTTCTTAATTGTGATGATATTCCTTGTAGACGTTTGGGCGTTTTTTCTCTTTAGTCCTGCGGCAGAGAAAGGGATCGCCTTTTACCAGGTGTACGGTAAAGGCGACCCTGATTAAAAAGTGTCTGAAGATGCTGGCGCACACTTCTTCGTGCTAGATAGCAGCCTTCGGCGATTTCACGCTCTGAAGGCGCGTATCGATGACGTTCGAGGTAATCACATACGAAGTCATAAACCGCTTCTGTATTCGGATTGGTCACATTGACACCATTGATCTTGATGTAACAGGAATCAAATATTCATTCAAGAGATAACCATAGAACGAATATTCTGATTGGTCAAGTTCGTGTTTGGATAAAAGATTGTTTGAGCTGCGTCAAGTTCGATCATGCTTCGGTGAATTTACTTATGCCAGTTGGGTCGGCTTCATCTTCACCTAAGGAGAATTTGCAAGCGGTTATGGGGCAAAAAGGGTATTTTTACGTTTAGGCGAAGTGATGCTTCGATTATGTGAACTGATGCTAAATCATTGTTTTCAAATAACATACCAAATTGACTTCAGCGGACTTTGCCTTCTTTTGTCAACGATGGATTTCAGCTTGTTCGAAGGTAAGCGTGGGAACAGACACCGCGAGGCGCGTTCCAGAAGCCGTTCCGCTAGTCAGGCTCAATTGCCCGCCGATGTGCTGGATACGCTTGCGAATACCGCTCAAGCCGTAATGCCCTAACGCGGCAAATTCCTGATCTGCATCAGGACTTAGGTAACGGGGACAGCTTTCCGGTTGTGCTTACCCGACGCAATGGTAAGCACATCGCAGTCTCATCTCAGTGTATAACAAGGCTGTGTTGAAGAGCAACAGTGATACATCTCTCCGTGCGAGTGCGGCTCGTTATGATCTGCTAGGTGCTGAGGCGAATAAGCTGAGCGATGGGTTCGGGATGCGACTTTTGCAGCAGTCGGATGATCTTCCTGAGGCTGAGTTTGCGAACCGCGAAGGCTTGCAGAGGTAAAGGCAGTTTGACGAAGCTGATCTCTTGAAAGCCATCGGCGTTCAAGAGATGTTTCACCGCTGGATTCCGGGTCACTGCATAGAGATTCCTGCTGCCCACTTGCGATTGAGCGACCACCAAGTGGATCACGGCTTTGCCCAGTCCCAAACCACGAAATTGCTCGGCAACATAGAACGGTCCAACCTCAACCCATTCCGCGTTGACGCTCATCCAGCCACCAAATCCGGCAAGGATGTCATCTGAGTAGATAAATCGCAGCGTATCAACCCGTATTAAGGCTTGCAATTCGCCAAGTTCGATTTCGCCGATAAACGGCGATTTATTCGCTTCTACGATCAGAGTTTCAAGCGCCGCAGTTGAACGCAGCGTCGCTGATATTTCAATCATTTGGCGTCCACTTTTTTCGCTAGCGCTTGCACGTCGATTTTTCGATACCCTTCGGCGTAATCGACTCCTGAAAAAACGCCCCAAAGCTGCGAAAATAGCTTTTCGAAAAATGGAAAGATGAGCGTATTAAGGTCGGTTTGCGTGCTGTGACAGGCAAGCGCCTCCAATTTGATTCGTCTTGCGCCGGTGACATCGACAAAACAGTTTGGCAGCAGCGTCGAGACGACGAGGTAGTCGAGTTGATCGCGCTGCTCGTAGCGAGCGACCGCTTGCCGGACGACGTTGCCGGTCGCCAGATGGTCAGGGTGAGGATACGGTGTCGCCCACCTGATAAACTCGAACGAGACGACGAGGTCAGGCTGGTGCAGCCGGAATTGTTCCAGCGTTTTGTCGATTGCCGCTTCATCGACCGGAACCCCGCGATCAAGGTAGCCCATATAGAGGATTTCGGTGACGCCGAGCAACCGCGCCGCCTGTGCCGATTCTTGGAGCCGTACGCGAACATAGGCTTTTGTCCCCATCGACTTGTAAGCGTCTTCCCATCTGCCCTTGTCTCCGCCCGAAAAAATGACCGAGACGATCTCTCCCGTAAGGCGGTAGACCAGCCCGCCCGCGAAGCCTTCGAGATCGTCGGGGTGAGGCGTCAAGATCATGATCTTGTGATACTTTTGCGTGTCGAGGTGCGGGAGCAAAAACGTTTTTTCGTGGAACGGCTCCGGCTTCGCTATGCGGGTATCCGAAGGGTCAGGTTGAGCCTCTGGATTTCCCGCCAAAATCGCGTGTTTGTAGAATTGGACGTCCTCAAGCACGACCTGACTGCGATGCGCGGCGAATAAATGGCTTAGCCCTTCAAACACGAGGTAGACACCGAGCAAGTCGATGAAAAAGAAGCTCTTGGTGACGACATTGACCAGAATGACCGCGCCCAGTAGGAAAAAGAGCAGCGTTGTCAGCAAGAGTTTGCGGCGCTGGAGCGCCGTTGTTTGCACTTCCACGAACAGGATAAGTTCCAATGTGCCGCGAAACAGCAATCCTAGTCCCAGTATGAGCGCGAGCAGGTCGAAGCCGAAGGTTTGGTTCAAGACGAGCAAAACGCCAAGAATGATCTGCAACAGTTCACGCAGTAAAACGACTTTCCAGAGGCGCCGGTTCGTTTTACCGAGCAGCAGCGGCAGGGCGATGATGCCGCCGTCGATGATCAGTGCGATCCCGCTGATCGGCAGCAGCCAATCGAGCGCTTCATCGGGTGCAGCGATCAGTAGCACCCCGATCAGCAGAGTGAGCAGGCTGCGGAAAGCGATGTACCACCAGCGCGACGTATAGTTTTCTTGCAGTTCACTAAAGTACATGCCCCGATCCTTAATCCGCTGTGACGTGACGATAAAACTGCCGTTTGGCGAATTCAGCCACGACAAAATACAGCATTGCGATGCCAATCATCGCGAGTAGGTAGGGCAGGTCGAGCGCTTGAAAGCCGAGCAGCGGTGCGAGCGGTGTATACGGCAAAATGATGGCAGCGCTCGCTACCAGCAGTGAGGCTAAAATCAAGCCGCGCGCCGGACGGCTGTGTTGAATGCTGAGGCGCGTGCGTAGGACGAAAACAACCAGTACGGCGGAGAGGATCGACTCGATGAACCAGCCCGTGCGGAACAAATCGGCATCGGCGCCGAGCAAGAGCAGCAAAACGCCAAACGTCAGGTAGTCAAAAACGGAACTCAAGATACCGAATACCAGCATAAAACGCCGAATGTAGCCGATGTTCCAGCGATGCGGCGTGCGGATAAATGACTCATCGACGTTGTCGTTGGCGATGCTGAGTTCAGGTAGGTCAGTGAAAAAATTGAGCAGCAAGATTTGCTTTGGCAGCAGCGGCAGAAATGGCAGAAACAACGACGCGCCCGCGACGCTGAACATATTGCCGAAATTCGCGCTGGTTGCCATGAACACGTACTTCAGCGTGTTGGCAAAGGTGCGCCGCCCCTCCAGAATGCCGTTTTTCAAGACCGCGAGGTTCTGTTCCAGCAAGACAAAATCGGCGGCTTCTTTGGCAACGTCCACCGCCGTATCGACTGAAATGCCAACGTCTGCCGCGTGGAGCGCGGGCGCGTCATTGACGCCATCACCCATGTAGCCGACGACATGTTTGGTTTTTTGCAGCGCGAGGATGATCCGTTCCTTCTGGTTGGGATCGACTTCGGCAAACAGCGTCGTCTGTTCGGCGGCGTACCATAGCGCTTCGTCGCGCATCGCGGCGATCTGGCTGCCCGTCAGCACTTGATTGAAGGGCATACCGATGGTTTCGGCAGTATGCAGGGCGACCAGCTTGTTATCGCCCGTGATGATTTTCAACGCCACGCCCAACGCCGCGAGATCGAGAATCGTCTGCTTCACGTCCGGCTTGGGCGGGTCGAAAAACAGCAGAAAGCCGACGAAGGTCATGGCTTTTTCGTCGTCGCGGTTGAAGGTCGTTTGGGCAGTCGTGACCGTTCGCGTGGCGATGCCCAAGACGCGGTTGCCTTGCGCGCTCCAGTCAGCAAAGCGTTGCTGAATCGCACCAAGGCGTTCACTCGTGAGCGCCTGTTCGGTGCCACCGGAGACGCGCACCGACGTACACACGTCGAGAATGTTCGCTAACGCGCCTTTGGTGACGATCCGCACGCCGTTGGCATCGCTGACGACGATGCTCAAGCGCTTACGGGTGAAATCGTAAGGCGTTTCATCCACTTTCTTAATCGTGCTGATGTCGGGCGTTTTGCTGGCGAGAATCGCTTTATCCAATGGGTTTTGCAAGCCCGATTGAAAATGCGCGTTCAGGTAGGCTGCCAGAAAAATGTCATCGGACGGATTGCCGTCCACGTCGAACGCGCCGTCGAGCTGGACGATGCCTTTGGTCAACGTGCCGGTCTTGTCGGTGCAAAGGACGTCCATGCTGCCGAAATTCTCGATAGCGTTCAAGCGGCGGACGATCACGCCCTGCTGCGCCATCCGCTGCGAGCCATTCGACAGGTTGATGTTGATGATGGCGGGCAGCAGTTGGGGCGTTAGCCCGACCGCCAGCGCCACCGAAAACAGGAGCGAATCTAAGACGGGTTTGTTGAAATAGACGTTGAGCGCCAAGATAACGATGACGAGGACGAACATCACCTGCGTGAGCAAGTAACCGAGGTGGCGAACGCCGCGTTCAAACTCTGTCTCCGGCGGACGTAGTTCCAGCCGCGCCGCGATTTGTCCGACAGCGGTCGCTTTGCCCGTCTGTACTACGAGCGCTTTGCCCGTCCCACTGCTGATATTCGTGCCCTTGAAGACGGTATTTGTCCGGTGAGCCAAGCCGTCACCCGTCACGACGCCGGGCGTCTTTTCGACCGGGAAGGTCTCGCCTGTGAGGATCGCCTGATTGACAAACAAATCCTTCGCTTCTAGCAGGATGGCATCGGCGGGAATCAAGCTGCCTGCCGAGAGCAGGATCACGTCGCCTGGAACGATATTTGCGGTGGGGATTTCGGCGGGTTGACCATCGCGCAGCACCGTTGCGGTTATTTCGACCTGCTGCACGAGTTTCGCGGTGGCATTGCCCGCGTTGTACTCTTGGACGAAGCTCAACAGGGCGCTGCTAAGCACAATCAGGCTAATGATAATGGCGTCGAGCCAGTCCCCCAGAAAGGCGGATGCGATCGTGGCGAAAATCAGGATCAGCACGATTGGGCTGCGAAATTGATTGAGAAAGAGCGCGAAGCGCGTGTCGGTGTGCCGCGCTCTCAGCGTGTTCGCGCCGTAGCGCTGCAACCGCGCCTCGATTTCGCTGGACGCTATGCCGCTGGCTTGACTCTTGTATTCGCTCAACAAGGCGTCGGGCGCTTCAGCCCAGTAGCGCGGTTGGTTCGGTTTAGTGGTGGTCAAGTTGCAAGCCCTTCTATGACAGTTTGCGCGTGGCAGCAATCGCACTCGCTACAATCCCTGATGCTCGTACACGATTTGCGCGCGTGATGCCGATCCTCATGTGCCCAAGCAAAAGCGGGGCTTCGCAGTGCTGCCAGTGCGAAGCCCGCGACTGCTGCTCGAAGCCAAACAATGCGGGATGCGCTTTAGCGCTTGAGCGTGAGTTTGGGCAGCGCACTCACCGCTTTGACGTCAAGTTTGAGCTTGACGCCGTCGTCTTCAATGGCTTTTACACTGCTCAGCGGGATGCTAATGTCCTGCTTGCCCCACAGGTGACCGCGACTGAGGACGATGTGCGTCAGATGTCCGGTTTCCGGGTTGGCGACAAATTCGTGAACATGCCCGATCAAGCCGTCCTTAGCGTATACGGGCGCACCGCGATGAATGACGACTTCGCCCGGTGGCACTTCTTCATACTCTGCCGCCGCCAACGCTTCACCATACAGGTTGGTATCCATCGGTTCGAGGGTGAGCCAGTAGGCAGTTTCGGCATAGATATACGGGTTTTCCGCTTCGAGATAATCGTAATCGACCCCGATGAATGGCTCGCACTTGCTCAGGTCGTGCAAGCTGCATTTGAGCCAGACGCTGTCAGTGGTCGTTTTTGTGACGAGCATAATCGGCACCAGTCGTTCCATCCCCAGCAGTTGATGATCGTAGACGACGATGTGAGTCATATCATCCGTAACCGGTTGATGATGACACAGGTTACGTGACCCGCGTCCTTATCAAGGCAGTGAACCTTGGCACCAACGAAGATGTCCATTAGTTTGCTACCTGACGACCAAAGGTGCGCTTCAGCGGTATGCTCGCTAAGGCTTCGACTTCTACTTTTGTTATATTCAGATGAACCCCGTCGGCGTCAATGTGCTTGACGTGTTCCACAGGGATGACGACATCCTTCCGCCCCCACAAATGCCCCTCACGCAAGACGATGTGGGTAATGTGGTAGTTGGTGGGATCAACCACCATCTCATCGATTTTGCCGATCCGTTCGTCGCCGGCGTAGACGTGAGTCCCGCGTGTGAAAGTGAGTTCGCGGTCTGGGACATTTTCATACGTGGACTTGTAAGTTTCCATCGTGACATACGGCTGAGAGTAATAGCCAGCAGCGTTATACATGCTCGTTTCGACTTCATAATGCTCCACCGGGAGGCGAATGTACTGGACTTCGATGAAATTTGGCTGTTCGCCCACGAATTGACTTGAACAGTTGAGAATCACTTCGTGCTCAGTCGGCGCTGCTGATCTCCGCGACTTCGACCTCATGTTCTTCGCCACGATTTTTGACGACGATGTGGGTGATCTGGTCGGCAACCGGATTCAGGATGATCCGGGACACATGCCCTGCGACACCATCGGTACACTTTACTTGGGCATTCAGCACGATATCCATGGCGAAACTCTTTCTATGACTGTTTCTATGCTTCTAGGATGCGCGCAACTTGTTACAGGGGATTGCTGAACGTGTTACAGGACAGTGACACCGGGGAGTTACTTGGAAACAGAAGTTGTTGGCAGGATAATGGCGACCTCGGTGCCTGCACCAAGCTGACTGGTGATCGCGACCGTGCCGCCGTGCCGTTCGATAATACGCTTGACCAACGCAAGACCGATGCCGCTTCCGCTCGTCCCTTTGACATTATCAGCGCGATACAACTCATCCCAGACATAGGGTAAATCTATCGCCGCAATCCCGACGCCGGTATCGGTGATGCTGATCTTGATTTTGTCGTCGGTGTTCGTGGCGCAAAGGCAGACTTCGTCGCCCTCGTTGCTGTACTTGATGGCATTGTTCATGACATTGTAAACAGCCAGCAGCAGGAGATCGTAATCACCGGAAATGTTTGGCAATGTTTCTGGAATATCAATGTGTAGACGGCGCATCGGCGCTTGCTCGTGTTCCAACGCAACGTTGAAGGCATCACGAACCAGGCCGCTGGTGTCGATGGGCAACTGCTCAATATCACGACTGTCGAACTCGCTGATTTTGCGTAAATCGGAAATCAGCCGATTTAAGCGATCAATCTGCTCGTAAATCGCGCTGCGAATCCAGAGCTTCTCGTCAGCCTCGGTGGTTTCGGCGAGGTTGTCGAGGGCGGTGCGAATGCCCATCAGCGGGTTCTTAATTTCATGGTCGAGCCGCCGCAGAAAGCGGGCGCGATCATCGGCGAAAGTCTCGACGGCTTTCCGGTCACTGGCGTGCTGGCTGTGGCGCATCACTTCGCGCAAAATCAAGGCAGACGAGACGCCAATTGCCAGCAACAAGGCGATGAGAACAATCAAGGTGTGAACATCACGAACCGAAAAAGTGAACTCGATCACTTTGAACTTGGCAAGCAGGGTGACGAGGATGACTGCGGTCAAGGCTGGAAACAAAGCCCAGAGCCAATCGACTCTGAACTTCATTCGCTTATTACCCATCTCGCTGTACCTTGCCCAAGAAACGATACCCCTGACTGGGAACTGTTTCGACATAGATCGGTTGGCTGGCATTGTCGCCCAGCAAGCGGCGCAGTTCAGCGATGCGTGTATCGACGGCGCGGGTGCCAACCGCGTAATCCCAACCCCAGACGACATCCAAAAGCCGATCACGGCTGATCAGTTCGTCGGGGTGGGTCATCAGGTATTCGAGCAGGGTTGTGGCTTTTGGCGTCAGCGTGACTTCCTTCTCGGAGAGATAAACGCGGTGGGAAACGCGATCCATGACGAGATCGCCGCTGCGCAACCGCGTAGCGGAGGTCAACGGGGGCTGGTTGGTCTGGGCGTGACGCAAAACATTGTGGATGCGCGCGATCAGTTCATGGATGTTGAACGGCTTGTTCAAATAATCATCGGCACCTTCTTCCAATGCCAATGCCCGCTCATCAGCATCACCGACTTGGGTGAGCAAAATCACCGGCAGCCAGTTCTGGCTGCTGCGAATTTGGCGCAGGGCTTCTCGACCACTCATTTTAGGCATTATGACGTCCATGACGACCACGTCGTGCGCCGGTGTCAGCAGTTTCTTCAAAGCGTCTTCGCCATCGACAGCGATAGTGACCTCAAAACCATTGCGTTCGAGCAGTGATCCTAAATTGTCGCGGATAATCGCTTCGTCATCGACTAGGAGAATTTTGATAGGCTTCGATATCATTTCAGGTTCTATAGATTCCATGAGCATCCTGTTACGATTTTACACAGTTCTCAACGAAGCCAAAATAGTGAGCCTTTTATCAACACCCATTGCTTGCAATCGTTCGACTGGTGTCACGTTCACGGTGTACATACCGTCGCGAGTGCGTTGAAGGCAGCGGCTGCATTCGAGGCGCGAGTCATTGTGCCATCGGTGATATACCAGTTTGGATTAGCGGAAGTCAGATTGCCGCTGGGAATGTCGAGGGCTGCGGTGCTGAGACAGCCGGTGAGAAGCAAGGAAGACTTATCGGGCGCGGTGATGTTGACCAAAACCGGAAATGCCGCCTGAGGCGTGGTTGCAAAGGTAACTTCCGGGTCGAGATAGAGTTCAAGCCCGCTGCTGGCGACCAGTTGATCGCTATAGCCGATTTGAAACGCATCGCCACCGGGACGCAGCCAATATCCAGCCGCAGCAACGGCAGTCGGAATTGTCCGAGCTGAAGCAACCGCATCAAAATAGGCTTGGATCACCGCCCTCGGGCTGGTTTGCTGAGCCGGTAGCATTTCACTACTACCGAGCGAAGGGCTGTTCTGGCAGGTCGTATCCAGCACCGAGAGATCAAGTGTTTGCTGCTCTCGTAAGTCACCCTGCCGAATATACCAATTGAGGTCAGGTTCTGTCGCGTTGCCGATAGGCACATCCGTCTTGTGGAGGGTAAAACAACCGGCGTAATAATGCGTGCTGCCATCGACGTGAGTAGCCGTTATCCAAGCGGGCACGTCCGCGAAAAAGTTGCCCGCCCCTGCATCCACAAACACCGGCAGGCGCACCAAGACGCTTGCGCTCGTGGTGTCGGCAAAGCCTTGAGCGAATTGTTGTTCGGTTTGAGCGCCGGGCTGCTGCCAATAGCTGTAGGCGGTCGCATAGTCGCCTGCGTTGATCGCCCGGTAGTACGCGCCGATCAGCAATACGGGGTCAGTTTGGGTAGACAGCGGATTCGCGCCAGCATAAACAGTGGAGATCGAGGCGATCAGCAGTGCCGATAAGATCAATAGAGACCGTTTGAATTGCGTTCGCGTATTCGTGATTAGCCCTCTCGCAGCGTTCTGACCGCCTGCACTTGGGTTTCAACAGGTGCTGCTAAGAGCTGCTGAACGGCGAAGCTCAACCCCAAGACCATGCCAAGTTTAGCGACGATGGCGAAGCTGAGTTCAGCGGGATTGCCAGCAAGATAGGTGCTGACAGGCGCAAATGCGGTCGCCACCGCGAGCAGAGTACTTAGCCCCATCCAGAGGCAAATCTGCCGCATAATCGGCTGCAATTCGATGCTGTACTCAGACGGAAACGGGTTGCCTGAACGGTTTCGATTTAGGGTTGTCATAGTTGTCACTTCTTCAAGTTGTAACGTATCGATATTTTTATGCTATGACGCATATGTTGTGCTGGAATGGCTGACTTGTGCCGCATTTGTTACATCAGGTTGCAGCTTAGAAACATGAAAGGTGATCGTTTAAAGAGTGATGCTTGCTTGTTAGTAGATAGTTCTTTCGCGGAATTTATTATTGTTTTATATGATTGCGTAATATTTCACTAATTTCGTAAATTTATAAGAATCTGATAAAGTTCTGCTAAGCCACATAAAATAACTCAAACCACAACTAAATACGGCAAGCCACAGTTTAAATATCTCGGGGGGAGATATGGAAGCTCAGGTAAGTTCGCTGCTGCATCGTTTTGGATCGAGTGAAGATCGCGCGACCACAGTCGGTCGCGCACAATTGGAATATAGCGATCAAGGGACAAAAGCATGGCTCTATAGCGCTGTATTCTGGTTAACCGTCGTCGATTTATTCGGGCTGATCCTCGCACTTGAGTTGATCAGTCCGAATTTATTTGGGGGCATTCCGGCGCTGGTGTTTGGGCGCGTTCGACCGCTGCACGTCAACGGCGTGATTTTTGCGTGGTTGTCGATGATGTACTGGGGCGCGGCATTTTACATGCTGCCGCGGCTGACCGGCACCAAAGGGATGTGGAGCGAACGGCTCGCCGTCTGGACGGCGTGGGGCTGGAATGTCTGGTTCGTACTGGGCATCATTTCGATTATGTCGGGCATGACTCAAGGGCGCGAATACGCCGAGTTCATCTGGCCCCTCGATGTCATGCTGCTCGTTTTGTGGTTGAGCAATGTCTTTAACGTGCTGATGACCGTGCTACGACGGCGGGTTAAACCGCTCTACGTGACGACGTGGTGGATCATCGCCTCGCCGCTGTGGTTAGGGGCGGATTATTTCATCGGCAACGTCATGTGGCGACCGGGCGCAATCTGGGGCAACGGTGTCAGCGGTGCGCTCTCGACCAGCATGGCAGATGGCATGCTGAACTGGTGGTACGCGCATAATCTGTTCGGTCTGTGGCTGACGCCGATGCTGCTGGCGGGGCTGTATTACCTCGTCCCGCGCATCACCAAAACGCCGCTTTACAGCCATACGCTCAGCTTGATCTCCTTCTGGGGCATGGCGTTTTTCTATACGGGGGTCGGGCATCATCATCTGCTCCAAACACCATCGCCCGGCTGGTTGAAAACGATTGCCATGCTTTCCAGCATCAGCCTGCTCATTCCGGTTTTCGCCTTCACCGTCAACATCTTGATGACGATGCGCGGCAACTGGGAGAAATTCTTTACCAATCTGCCGCTGCGTTTTGGCTTGACCGGGTTTATCTTTTACTTCCTCGTCAACGTGCAGGGCAGTTTTCAGGCAATTCAAAGTTTCAACCGCGCGACGCACTTCACCAATTTTGTGGTCGCTCACGCGCATCTGGCGCTGCTGGGCGCATTCACCTTTCTGGGCATGGGGTTGATCGATTACATCATCCCGCAGGTACTCAAGAAGCCGCTGTTTAGCAGCCGGTTGGCGGAATGGCAGTACTGGCTGATAGTGGTGGGCTTTTTGGGTTTCTTCTGGTCGCTCACCATCGCCGGTTTCATTCAGGGGCAGGCGTGGATGCGCGGCATTCCTGAAGTGAACGTGATCCCGATGATCCAGCCGTTCTACATGATGCGTGCCGTATTCGGCGCCATGATCGTGATCTCTGGCTTAATTCAAGCGATCAATATTTGGATGACGGTTCGCACCGACACACAGCATGTTATCCGTATGGAACTCATGGATAAACTGCCGGAGCCGGGGGTCGCGACATGAGTATCGATACGCTGCCAGAGATCCCCGCCGAGCCAGTCCACCCAGCGGAGTGGCCGCCACATCCCACCAAGAAGATGATGATGAGTCCCGCGATGGTGGTTTTTGGCGGGCTGCTCGCCTTTTTCACGGTGGTCCTTATGGTCGTGGTACTGCCAACGACAACGTTTGAGCCGGAGCCGTCCGACAATTGGCGTCCGCTGACTGAACAGGAATTGGCGGGACGCAATGTCTTTCTTGCCAATGGCTGCATCTACTGTCACAGCGGCTTTGTCCGCCCGCAGGATGTCTACGCCAGCCAATACTACGTTTACTCGCGGGCTGCCGAACCGGGCGACTACGTTGGCGAAGGCGAAACGCCAAATCTCTTTGGCACGATTCGTACCGGTCCCGATCTCTCCGACGCTGGTGGATTTCATCCCGATAGCTGGCACTACGCACATTACTTCAACGCGCGTTACACCACGCCGTTCAGCGTGATGCCGCAGTTCAATTTCCTCAGCCAAGACGACGTTGCCGCCTTGATCGCCTTCACCCAATCTCGCGGCGGGAAGGTCGCTGACATACGCACGCAGCACCAGGATACGATGACGGCATTAGAACTGGCGGCGGGCAACGTCGCCGCTTCGGGCGAAAACGGTGACCGCACCGACGGCTTCCCCTCCGCCAACGGCATCAAGAACCTCATGCTGATTGATCGGGGCTACTGGTTTGCCGACAATCCGCTGCCTGTGACGACCGAAAATTTGGTGCGTGGACGTCAGGTGTTTCAGGAGCGCTGCATCGGCTGTCACGGCAGTCAGGGCGACGGCAATGGTCCCGCCGGTTTCTATCTCAATCCGCCACCCGCCGCTTTCAACGTCGTCAGCGATCAACAATTTGGCTCGGATACCTCACCCGGCACCTACTACTGGCGCATCTTACGCGGGCTGCCCGGCAGCGGGATGGAAAACTTCGGCACGCGGCTCTCAGTCGATGACATTTGGCGGGTCGTCCTGTTTCTCAAAACCATTCCTAACGGCGGCTTGACTGCCGAGATACCCACGCCTGATCTGTATATTCAGTGGCAGGGCTATCCCGGTCTGTTCGATTGGGCGGAGTGCTATGCGCCAGAGGAACAGTTCTTCTATTCTCCGACCAGCATTGCGGCGCTGTCAGCGCAGCTCACCCCCACCCTGCTCAGTCCTGCGGCGGTCGTGACGCCCTCTGCCTTAAGTGGCTCGGCACTTTCGAGTAATGTGACTGCGGGTGTAGGTGACGTTCCCGGCATTGTTGCAGAAGGCTCAGTGAACCCCACTTACGCGACTGTGCTGTGGATGGCGAACAATAACGCGCGCCCCTGCGGCAGCGCCGGCTCGGAGAAGGTCACGCTCAGCGACGTCCTGAATCTCGCAGCAGCCCGCACGGATGGCTATGCCATACAGGGCACAGATCAAATCCAGTTCATACCCACATCGTTGCTTGACATGAGCCAGATGCCACCGCAGTGGCTCGCTCAGGTGTGGACGCAGCCCAACCCGTTCATTGAGCCGGATGCGGGTAACGAGTAATGGAGAGGACGCGATGACATCGAAATTGAAAGTGCTGCTGCTCGTGCTTGTGGTGCTGCTGGTGAGCGTCTCGCCTGCCTTCGCCCACGACGCCCCCGAAGGCAGCGAATGGATCATGGCGGACTGGATGTTCCTGAGCTTCGCACTGTTTGCGGGAGTCGCCTTCGTCGGGTTTCTGGTTGCGCTCAAGCGTGGTTGGCTTGCTGAACTGGAAGGGGAAGCAAAACAGCACATTCTGGAAATTGACGAACCCGACTACTACACGACTGGTTGGTCGGACGCGGGAGGGAAGTGAAGTCATGAATGACATTCCAACCGGCAGCTCAAGCGAGGTCGTGCGTGACTATTTTAACCATTTGTATGGTCAGTATCTCCTCCAGCCGACCCAGAATTACTACGTCCACTGGGATACCATACTCTGGTTCGCGTTCTGGGTGATCATGCTGATCGCACTCTTCTTTTTCTACACGCGCTGGCAGCGCACGTCACAGGCGAAAAAAGAGCCGTATCCAGTCGAGTCTTACAACGGCTACATTCAGGAAAGCAACGGACCCGTCGGCGCTTTTCTGACGGTTTTCTTCATTGTCATGTTCGTTTGGGCGCTGATTATCACGTACATGAGCCTGACGCGCGGGCAGGTGTATTAGGGGGCAAGCATGAGTTCGGAAATAACCTACTCGCAAGCGGTCGATGCGCTCATCCCAAAAGAGGCATGGGAGGAAACCTATTTTTCGCTCCTCTCGCTGAAGTCACACATTCAGAGCCTACCCGGTTGGCAGCGTTTTGACTTTTGGGCGCAAGAACAAACTGACGGCTTTATCAAAATCCTCGTCATCACGAGTTGGGACTATCCTGATCAGCTTGGCTTGTGGCTGCAACAGGGGACGACCGTAGACACGCTGCTACGGGCGATGCAGCCGCCGCCCGTCTCGATTACGGTCAACCTCTACGAGGAAATCGCCTAGCAAGGAGACTTGGCTATGAATAACGACGAGAACACTGAGAGTACCGGGAGCACGCCGGACACTCCAGAGATCGTGGCGGCGGCTTCAACAGATACCTCTGCCGCTGAAAGCGCCAGCCAAACAGGCAATACGGCGAACGTCGATGCGGGCGGAGAACCACCACACACGTCGCTGAGCCGCGCCGATAACCGCTGGGGACAGCGTCGCTGGCTTCGGGATTGGGCGATTTTGTTAGCGTTGGTCATCGCCTATCTGGTCTGGACGGGAATCATCTATACCTTTGAGCCGGGAATCCGCTAGGAGCGCAGGATGTTTTTACTGGAGTGGACAGCAAGCGACCTAATTTTGATCGTCGTTGTGGCGGCAGCAATGATCGGCACGGTGATCTGGCTCGTGCCGTCCGTGAAATCGAATGACCACACCCGTTCTTTCACCGACGCCGAAATAAAAGTCTATGATCGCCGTATTCCACTCTATTTCCTCGCGGCGGCTTTTGCCCTGTGTTTGGGCGGGTTGCACATGGTCGTCAAGAACATACCCGGTTTCTGGCAGTGGTTGTGGGAAGCGGGTTATGGCGGGCATCTCTTCCGTGATTTGGCGAATTCCCACATTATCATCGTCGGCGGCGGCACCATCCTGCTGACGGGCATTACGTGGTACGTGCTGCCGCGCGTGCTCAATCGTCCCCTCTATAGCAACGCGCTCGCTGCCGGATCATTCTGGTTCACGTTTATTGGCGTGGTTGGCTTTTACCTCGCGTGGCTGGTGTTGGGACTGGTTGAAGGCAGTATGGTGCGCGGAGGGATGTCCTACCCGGATGCCAAGCTGCTGGTCGGCTCGTGGCATACCGTGCCAACGCGGATCACCTCAATGATCATGGGGGTGGGCTACTGGACTTACGTCCTCAACGTTTTCCTGACCGTGTGGTCAGCGCGGAAAGTTAGCCTCGAAGCCACTGGGCTATCTCGGCAAGTTCATGGTGGTCTCGGCGGGCGCGCTCTTTATCGGCACAGTGCAGGGCGTCATTCAGGTACTTCCCGCCAATGCCGATTGGATTCACGATGCGGGCAAGTTCGGGCAGTACGTTGACCCGATCAGTCACGCACACATCAACCTCGTGACCGGCATGATCGTTTCGCTGGCGGCGTTCGTCGGCTACTTTAGCTCGCGGTTGGGCGGAAAGGCCATCAGCCGCCGCGCCATGAACATCGTGTTCTGGGTGCTTGTGCCCGGTTCACTCTTTTTCTACCTAACCTTCCTGCTCACCGGCTTGATTTTAGGCGGCGCAATCGACGTGCCTGCCGCGCTTTTCACATTCCTTTCCCAAAACTTCCTCGTCCTGATTGCCATCAGCGGCGTGGCGATGTTAGCCGGTTTCTGGGCGTACTTCGCTGTGACGGGCGTCAGTTTGCGCTTTCAGCACTTGAAACAACACTTTCTAGCCGCGACGCCGACCGCGTTCTGGCTCGTTTCGCTGATCGCGTTGTTCATCGGCACCATTCAGGGTTTGCTGCAAGCGCTGCCCGCGACCAGTCGTTTGCTGACGACGCCGGAAGAAATCCCCAATATTCACGCCCAACTCAACATGATCGGCGGCGTGCTGCTGGCATTGATCGGGCTGGTCTATTACCTGCTGCCCGAATTGACCGGCAAGCGTGCTTCAGCAAAGTTGATGCGCTTGAGCTTGATCGGCATTAGCTTTGGCATCGCGGGATATTACACGCTCACGTTGATGACCGGCTTGCGGCGCATGGGATACATGGAACAGGGCATGACCAGTGTTCAAGCTGCTGCTCAGTTGACGTGGCTGGCGCCGCTCACCTTGTTCGTAATGGCGATCCCGATTCTGGTGGGTTTTTCGGCGTTCGGGCTTGCCGTCTATCGGGCAACGAGTGAATTCCGGGCGGAATTCGGTGCCGATTTCCGGCGCATTCCGGTGCGGTTTAGCGGACCCATGCCGTCGAGCCTGAACCGCATCAATCCGATTTACATGATCGTCATCGAAGTGGTCGGTTCGCTGTTTGGCTGGCCCGGTCTGGGTTGGCTGTTCGCGGGGCAAACGATGATCGGCATCGCCTTTCTCATGATCGGTCCTGCGATCACGTGGGCGCTGCTGCCGATGTTGTTTTCGCCGTTTAGCGACACCATGCTTTCGCAATGGAATTGGTATGTGCTGATTGTGTGGCTGCCCGGTTCGGCAGCGGTGAGCGCCGGACTCTTGGGTGTGAGCCTCTGGCGTCGTCAGCGCCGTGCCAATCGCGCTGCTTCAATCGCATCACAGGGTGAAGCGATCACACCGGCAGCCGGTAATGCGTCCCCCGCGCGCCGACGCATTCCGCGTGGCGTGGCGCTCGGCGTTGGTATTGTCGTCGTCATTCTGTTCAGCGTGCCGATTTTGCCCTTCTTTATGGGCATGCCCGACGGCGCACCACAATATACCTTGATGCCTGAATTGCTCGACCGCTCCTCCGGCGCGTATCTTCAGGTCGATGACGGACAGCAAGGTGGGCTGATGAAGTTGTTCGCATGGGATTATCCGCTGGACGAAGCCCCTGTCAATTCGCCCGTGCTGCGGGCGGACTTCGTTCAGGAGATTGTCATCAGCCAGCGCGGGCTGGACGACGCGGAACGGTATCAACTGTATCACGTGCATGGCGGCACCGATCACCAGATACCGCTTTCGGCGCAGCCGGATGCCACTGGACGTCAGCTTGTTTTCACCCCCACACAGCCGCTCGAAGCGGGTGATTATATGCTGACGATGCCAGCCGATAGCATGTTCGCCGGACGTGAATATTACTACTTCCGGGTGTCGCCGTTCGTGACAGCGCTGCCGGTTGTGCCGTCGCAAGACGTCGCTGAAGTCGCCGTATTACAACCCGCTGCGTCCTCACCGCTGTGGCTAGAGTTGTTTCCGCTGGCGGCGGCAGGCATCAGTTTGCTGCTGGTTTGGGTGATGGCGGGACGCCTACGGAAGAAAATCCGCCCGCACGAAGGGGCGTGGGTGATCGCCTTCGGCATGTTTGCGCTGGCAGCGACTATTCAGGTTTGGGGCGATTTCGTCGGCTGGACAGCGACATTAGCGCGCCTGTATTACGTTTTAGGCGCGACGCTCGTCGTGGGCTGGCTAGGGCTTGGTACGTGGCTGCTGCTGGCGCGTAAGGCGTGGTTGCAGCAGATAGGTATCTGGGTGGTGCTGCTGCTCACCGGCTTGGGTTTCGGCTTGGTGATGCTCACCCCCGTCAACGAGTCTATTCTTGTCGCCGAAGGGTGGCACGCGCTCGAAAAACCCGCCGCTCTGACGATCATCACGATTGCCACCAACAGTCTCGGCACGGCGATCCTCGTCGGTGGGGCGATATGGTCGGCGTGGACGTTCTGGCGCAAGCGCATCATGCTTCAGCGCATGTACGGCTTGATCTTGATTGCGGCGGGCGCGATGGTTGTCGCGGCGGGCGGCAGCCTCACCCGTTTAGGACATCAGCAATATCTCTACATCGCCATGAGCATCGGCATTGGCTTGATGTTCTGGGGCTATCTTAAGACGATTCGCCCCGCCCTCGCTCCCATGAGCGCAAGCACCAGCACCGAAACACAGCCGTTAGCGTCCGGCACAAGTCTAGCCTCCGGTCCCATTTGAATGATCAAATTCTGATCAAGGCGTGAACCATGAGTAGTCTCATAGTGGTGACTTTCGACGATCCTGATGAAGCCAATCAGGTACGCAAAGTGTTGGGCGAACTTCAAAGCGGGGCATTCGTCAGTCTAGACGATTCAGCCGTCATCGTGAAAGATCAGGATGGGCAAATTCACATTCACAACGAAATTGATCGTGGCATCAAGATCGGTTTTGCTGGCGGCGGCTTGGTCGGGTTGTTGATCGGAATGTTGTTTGGTTTCCCGCTCGTTTCCATCATCCTCGGCGCACTTGGCGGCGCAACCAGTGGGTCACTTGCCGATTTGGGTATTCATCAGGACTTCGTCCACGAAGTCTCTAACCGTTTGACACCCGGCAGCTCCGCTTTGTTTGTGATCGTGCGGGACATGGACCCGGAGATGGCGCTCGAAGCCTTTAAGCCCTGGCACGGGCGGGGACACATTATTCAGACCACACTGCCGTCCGATGCCGAAGAAACTCTGCGCGCCATTCTGGATAAGCACAAGTAGATTGCCGCCGTCGCTGTAATCAAATCGCATCGTGTGTTACCGAACCGCCATACAATTGAACAATTTCTGTCACATGGGTTGGCTATCCTAAAGATATCGCTAATGAAGGTCGCCACGAACTAGACGGGTCGAGAGCGCTGAGCCACACCAGCAGCACTCTCACCCGTAGACAGAAGGAGTTGAAGATGCGGCTACGGCTACTGAGCGTTGCGTTAATCGTAGTGGTGCTGCTCGGCGCTTGTAGCCAAGCAGATGAATTGCCTGACCCGAGCGCAGTTGTTCAATCCGCAGCACAGGCATTTACTGACGGATTCAATAATCGTGACTTGACTCAGTTTGAGACCTATTTTGCGACCCCTGCTCAAGGTGCTGATGCAGCGGGTTTGGCGCAAACCTTGACAGCGGCGCAAACAGCGCTGGCAAACGCTGCCGATAGCGACATGTTCCAGCTCCAAGACTTTGCAATCCTCTCGCAGCAAATCGATCAAACCAACAACTTGGCGACCGTGCGCTACCGCGCGACGGTATCTATCGTCCGTAATGAAACCAATGCGGTGTTTTCCGGCATTGTGGAAGAAAACGTCGCGCTGTCCCTTGTGAACAACCAGTGGCTCATCTCCGGTGGCGATACTCCGCGTATCACGCCAAACGAGATTATCGCAACGCCCGGATCATGAAGTTCGGGCTAACGATTTAACCGGATGAGCATCCGTCCTATGCCGCAACAGCCATACTCGATTAGTCCAATTGCATTCAAGAAAAGAGAAGCTGACATGAGCAACACCACCGAATTTACCACCCGTAATGATGTGCCGGAGCGTGTGCGGGCGACGATGATCGCCATGCTCAACCAACAACTAGCCGACACTTTTGACTTGTACAGCCAAACCAAGCAAGCGCACTGGAATGTGAAGGGGATGAACTTCATTCAGCTTCACGAACTGTTCGACATGCTGGCAGAGCATGTACTCGGTTACGTCGACATGATCGCAGAACGCGCCACCGCGCTCGGCGGCTATGCTCAAGGCACTGCTCGCATGGCGGCAACGAACTCGACCCTGCCTGAGTTTCCGCAGCAGATTGTCGAAGGCAAGCAAATGGTCGAGATGCTTAGCAGAGCGTTACGCACAGTTTGGGGCGACCACCCGCGCGGCAATCGATACCGCCCTTGAGCACAATGATCAAGACACGTCCGACTTGATGATCGAAGTCTCGCGGACGATTGACAAAGACCTATGGTTTCTCGAAGCCCACTTGCAAGGGTGAGTACTGTTCTTCGAGTGCGATAACAAGTCTGAATCTGGGCAGCATGAAAACCATCTCTTTGCGAACGAGAGTTATCGTCAGGGTCATCATCGTCGTGGTCACGACAGCCCTGGCTGGGCTGGCTAAGCATGAAGGCTATGATTGGCTCGCACTGATGTTTGCCTGCGCGGGGATAGCCGCAACGGTCGAGTTCGTCGTCCATGTCCGTCGGCATAATCAAGCGGTCGCCAGCACGACGAAATAACCAAAACTCGCTGTCGTTCGCGTGAGGGTTGAACCCAGCTCGTTTGAAATTCGTCTAAGCGGGTTTGCTTTGTCGCTGAGAGTTGGATCCCGAGGCAGGGATCACCTGCTCAAGCATGGAGAAAGCTCATGACCCTCATTATCAGAGGCATTGTGATCGTCATTATCGTGGTAACAATCACGGATTGCATCGGATATTGGATCCTCAAGCGGGATCCAAGCCGTCTCAACCTCGCTTTCCTGATTGGGTTCATCATCATCACGATCATCCCAATCGCAATCAATTTCTATGTTCATATGCCCCATCAGTAAGCGTCAGCGAGCGATACAAGCTGTCTGATAACGGTGGCTTGTGTCATGCGCGAAACCGATCCAGCTTCTGATGCTTATCCCTCGCGTTCGCCTTCGATTTGGACAACGTAATTGGTGTTTTCCCAATGCTGAGCGTCGAGCCAGAAGAACGTGAACTCGAACTCTGTGGCGGTAGCGAATACATCACGAGTGAAGTCGAAGTAATCCATGCCCAGATGTGAGGTGTCCGTTGCGGACGTATTGGTCGTCTTCCAGTTGTCCACCGTCCAGATGATCCGCGCTGCCGCACGCACCTCGATGCGCAGCGCTTGATTGCGGGGCATCGAGCGCCGCTTCAGGTTGAAGCGCCACGTCACAAAGGCGGCGGGGTGCTTTTCGGTGATGTAACGCTGGACGGTTTGGGGTGGCAGGTCAAAGACGGCATGATCGCGGAGCGAACGCAGCAGCTTGATGTATTCGGCATGTGCCCAAACCAGCGGCATCGCCGAGCCTGCCGGATGACCATTGAAGAGTTCTAAGTCAGGAATATCGTCAGCATCCCAGATTTGCTCCGGGATCAGTCCACCAGCACTGCACTGCTCGCCCAACACTGCTAACAACTGTTTGGCTGCATCACCATGACCCAGCGCCAATTCATAGTGAGCGCGCTCGCCCGCCAGCAGGGGCCAACCGCGCCCGATACCCGTCCCGTCAAAGGGGCTGCCGTCCTCGTGCTCGCCGTAGCCATCCAAGTTATAGCGATGCCACACCGGTCCGGTCGCTGTTTCCGTCTTCAACAGATGGTCAATCGCGACCACTGTATTGGCGATCCGGGGATCGTCGGCAGCACGCAGACCAAAGCGCACCAGTGCCAGCGCATCCGGGCTGATGGTATTGGTCAGTGGGGCATGGCTTTCCGAAAGCGGGCGATTCTTGATCGGGACAAAGCCATCCTGCGGGCTGGTAGCATCAGCGGCGTCGAGCGGTGCAATTCGAACGTAGTAGCCTTCAATCCCAAACTGCTGGGCGAGGTCGGTATTGCTGACATAGGTCCAGCGCTCGATCTGGTCGTTCCAGCAGTCGGCGGTCTCGCGCAGATAGGCTGCGATTGCGGTTTCTTGCTTCAGATCAGCAAAATCGGCAGCAGCCAGCAGCGCAGCGATTTCGACCGCTAGCGTGAAGGGCGAAAAGCCGCTGTCTTCCTCCCAACGGTCTTGCGGGGTCATCGGTCCGTTCTGGATCAGAAAGCACGCGGCACGATAGATCATCTGCCAGACGTCCACGCCGTCGAGCGCGTCGGCGCGGCGCAGCGCATCAGCGAGCAGAATCGGAAACGCCGTTTCATCCATCTGGATACCCGACCAATAGGGCGTGCCATCGAGCCACAAATTCTGCGCCCAATGCCCATCAGCTTCCTGAATACTCATGATGTAGAGCAGGGTTTGGCGTGCGCTCTCGACATCTCCCGCCGCCAGCAGCCCGCCCGCGCTCTCCACGAGGTCACGGGGCCAAACGAGGTGATACCCGCCCAGATCATCATCGCTTTTGGAAGCACCCCACGGAATCGAGAGGCTCGCAATCATCCCGCCGGAAAAGCGTTTCTCCTCGTGGGTTTTCAGCACAGCGGTGCTGACCCGATACATGTCGATTTTGCGGGAATTGAGATGATTTAGGTCGAGACAATTTGCTTGGAAGCGCGTCCATCCGCTGCACAAAAGCGGTTTGCATCGACTCGAAATCCTGAAGCAGCGCCGCGCGCGCACGCTGACCGGCTTCTGCCATCGTGCCGCCAAACCCTAACGCGATGCACGAATTCGCCGCCGCACGTTATGAGGTCGATTTCACCCGTCAGCGCGATGTTGCCGTCTTCGGCATCCGGATAGAACCACGTCATCACCCCGTTCTTGGTGACATCCTGCCAACCATCACTTGTGCCAGCATAACCGCAGCTCATGCCCAAAAACGGCGTGGAACAGGCAAGCGCCAGAAACGTATCGTCGCGTCGCGCAAACAGCATCGGTACGCCTTTGTAGTCGCCCGCCCAGCCGCTGTTGCCAAACCCCGCGTTGCGAACATGCGGTGCGAGCAGAACGTAAAGGTGATAGTCCTTCAGCGTGTTTGTCAGCGCCTCAAATGTGACCTTTTGCAGCAGCACGTCGCGGGTTGGGTCGGTCAGGACGATTTTTTGAATGCGATACCGTCCCTGCTGGTCAGGTATTGGTCAGGTGAAAGCCGGGAACACCCGGAGCTAACATTTCGATGGCGTGGTCGGCATGGCGTTTCTCCTCGGATAAAAAGCCTGCGCCGTCGCTCACCAAGAAGCCCAGATCCCGCGTATTTGCAAGATCGATTCGCGGGTAATAGACCTCGTTGACGATGCCGTGTGACACCGTGAACCAGACCCGGCTCTGACCGGATGCCGCCGTCCCGACGCCGCTTTTGGCGCTGGAAGTCCAGCGCGGTTCGATGCCCGGCTGACCGGGTGGATTATTTTTATCTGACATATTCGCTTCTCCTGAAGCTAGTGCGTCTTCAAATTCGAGCGCGCGCCGACCAGTACAACTACAGCTATCAACCCTACAACCGCCGCCCCAAGCGGAAGAATTGCATAGCCGAACCGCGCCGCCAGTACGCCGGAGAGCAATGCTCCGATAGTTCCCATGATGGCGGTGAAGCCGTTGTAGATGCCCATCGCTTCCCCTTCGGGGATCGTGGACAGTGAGGCAACGAGCACGGTCGCCGCAACCGATAGAAAGGGCCATGTGTTGACGATCACGATAAAGCTGAGTGCCGCCAGCGGATTTTTGAACACCGGGTTCACCGATACAAGGATAATCAGCGCCACGAAACACAGGCAGCGCGCGATCAAAGCGCCGTTGAACAACTTGATCTCCGCCGATCCGACGTCCAAACGCTGCCCGCCAACGCGTACCAGAAAATGGCGATGGTTGCGCCGATGCCAAAGATAATCGCTGCCGCCGAGGGCTGAATCCCGTAGAGCGTCTGGAACAACAAGGGATAGGGCGTGAAAATCAGGGCTGAAGCGAATGTCAGCAGCCCGAAGCCGAGCAGGAAAATGCCGAACGGGGTGCTGATCGCGTTTAAAATTGTCTTTGGCGTGGTCTGTCCCAGATGATGAAACACGGAGGCGGGCGACGATGGGATGTGCGGGATGTGCTGCGCTAGCGACTTCAACTGACCGAGCTGTAAGTGCTGCGGCTTTGGCGAAGCAGGCATCAACCAGAATGCCAGCCCACAGGCGAGGACGGCAATTGCTGCCCCAACCCCTAGACCTGCTGCGCTGGCTGCACCGCTGAAGAAACTTGTCAGCAGCAGCCCGACGACTTGACCGCCGCCAAAGGCGGTCAGCAGCCAGCCCATCCGCTGATCCCATTCCGTGCGTGGGTGACGTTCGACAATCAGCAAGCCAGCCACCGTGTTCACCGCCGTGATCCCCGCGCCGAGCAAGAAGGCGAGGATCAACCATGCCGGTGCCGATACGCTGATCGCCATCAGCAGCGAGCTAACGCCGGTGACCGCCAGCGCACCTAGCACCAGCGGTTTGTGCAGTTGTCGGTCTGCTAGATACCCCCACAGCGGGGCGCTCAGTCCGCCGACATTCAGCACCGCCATGACCAGTCCGACCTGTGCAGCATCCCCCGATTGGTTGATGTATTGCGGCAGCAGCATTGGCAAAATCCCGGCGGCGATCACCCCCATCAAGCCGTAGATGAGATACCAGGGTTCAATCCACTTTGCCGACTTCATGAATCATGGTGCCACTCCAGCACCGTCTTGATCTCGTCGTCGGAGTGCTGCGTGAGCGCCTTTTCGAAATCGGTGTAAGGCAGGCGATCCGTAATCACCTTGTCGATCAAATTGCCCCACACCTGCCGCGACTGCTGCAAGTCGTTCACGGCGTTCTGAAAGTGATCGTGGCTGGCATTGACGCTGCCGACGATCACCTGATTGTGCAACACGAGCGTGCGCATCAATTTCGCCCCATCGAGCTTGATCGGGCGGTCGCCGCCGGGGATAGCAATACGGTCAGTCCAGGCTCTGCAAAACCGTTACGCATTGTCATCAATCAGACTCTGAAGTATGGTTATGCTCATCATATTCAACGACTCATGATCACTGGTCTCTTTGCGCTGCTCTACGGTGTGCACCCCAAAGAAATTCATCAATGGTACCTCGCAGTCTATGTCGATGCCGTTGAGTGGGTTGAACTTCCCAATACTCTGGGCATGAGTCAGTACGGAGACGGTGGTGTGATGGCCTCTAAGCCTTATATTGCCAGTGGTAAATATATCAATCGAATGAGTAACTACTGCAAGGGGTGCAAATATAATCCGGATTTAGCATATGGAGAAAATGCGTGTCCGTTTACCGCTCTTTATTGGGACTTCGTCAATCGTCACAAGGATCTCCTAAAAGCATAATCCTCGTCTTGGTATGCAGGTGAAAAATTGGGAGAGAAAGGACTCTAAGGAGCAAGAAGAAATAAAAAAATTCGCCAGTAAGCTTCGGTCTTTCGTTAAAGACGTATAAATCTTATTCCTAACTTGTTGAAATGTATTATGTATTCAAAGCGAGGCAACTTTTTTGCCTCAACTAATCTTTAGTTTGTTGCTCCTTCATTACCCACGATAATCTTGTATGAACAAAAATAAAAACATTCCAGGACACCACTTAGAACGAAGAGATTTTTTACGATTGCTATGTTTAAGTACAGTTCCGTTTTTATTTGGTGGCTGTAATCCAACAGCAGTTGCACCAACTGGTTCTTCTAGCGGATCGGAATCTGACTATAATTCTGACATTCCTACTCGGGAAAGAGGAAATATTGTTCTGGATGTTCGTGACTATGGTGCAAAAGGCAATGGAGTGAGTGATGATACGGCCGCTTTTCAAAAAGCGATTGATGCTCTTCCAGTAGATGGCGGCACAGTCTATGTCCCAACCGGTATTTATATCATTGATGCGGCAAGAGAGTCACTCTCAGAAGTAATATGCATTTGCAACTAGCGACTGATGCTCAAATGAAGGCCAAGCCTAATAATCTGGATTGGGCCTACATGATTTATGCCGAGATGAAAAATGATGTCGAGATTTCAGGTGGGTCAATTATTGGTGAGCGTGACAACCATTCTGGAACAACTGGTGAGTGGGGATATGGAATTAATATTCACGGATGTACGCGAGTTACGATCAGAGATATAAATGTTTCCAAATGCTGGGGAGATGGTCTCTACATTGGGGGCAGTGGCAATGTCTTTGCAACTGATATCGTCCTTTCAAAAGTTATAGCGAGTGAAAACAGAAGACAGGGGATGTCGATAAAGGAACTGTCGACGGTATGAAGGTCTTTGATTGCGAATTTCGCAACACTGATGGTACTGCGCCCGAATGTGGGGTTGATATTGAACCAGATCCTCCTCATATAGCTAAGAGTATTCTTTTTCAGCGTTGTTATTTTTCAGGTAATAATAAAAGTGGAATCCAAGTTTATAAACGTGTATCAAATATAACCATTAAAGATTGTAGCTTAACTGGCAATAAGACTTGCGGAGTAGTAGTCATTGGGTGTGATAACGTTCAAGTCATTTCTAATACCATTCAAGAAAACGGATTAACCGGTGTCCTAATTTCGACTACGGCGACGAATACAAAAGTCAGCGAGAACACTTTCAGAAATAACTACAATAAAAATCAAGATCGAATGCGCTCGCCATTTACTCTCACAGGCTGGGCGACAAAAATTGAAAGTGATATCCTGATTCAAGGAGATGGGTTTAAATCCCACCCAACTCCTGAGGATTACGCGAATATCGTCTTTCAAAATTACTACAAATAAGTGGTTCACTCAGGTATTTATTTTTTTTCCGCTTGGTGAATAGCTTTGGTATATCTGGCTACTACTGGATGCAGTCTGGTAAGGAATCCCTATTTGGAGAGTTAGAAAAAGCAAAAA
Source organism: uncultured Chloroflexia bacterium (assembly GCA_963848465.1). Taxonomy (GTDB): domain Bacteria; phylum Chloroflexota; class Anaerolineae; order Aggregatilineales; family Phototrophicaceae; genus Flexifilum. The sequence continues at coordinate 214,122 of CAWKDY010000031.1, forward strand.
CGAATATTGTTAATATAAACTTCAGTTACGCTCATCTATTTTAAGACGAGATGTAACTTTTTAGGTCTCTAGAACGTATGTATAGTAAACAGTTCACAGAGGAGTTTGTATGAAACCGCTATTTCTTCTCGCATTTTTATCCTTGCCCGTTTTGGCATGAAATCCTAAAAGATCCGAGTATAAAAAGCCATCTACAGCAGAGTTGAAAAAAATACTATCCCCACTTCAATATGAAGTGACTCAAAAAGAGGGAACAGAACGTCCTTTTCATAACTCGTATTTTGATAAAAAAGACGAGGGGATTTACGTCGATGTTGTTTCGGGCGAACCACTCTTTAGCTCAAAAGATAAATATGACTCAGGAACAGGATGGCCAAGTTTTACGCGGCCTCTATCTGATAAAGCGATAACAACCAAATCTGATACCGGTCTTTTTGGTGAGAGAACTGAGGTTCGTTCTAAGGTTGCTGACTCTCATTTAGGTCACGTGTTCAATGATGGCCCCAAACCCACTGGCAAACGCTATTGTATGAATTCTGCTTCACTGAGATTTATTCCCAAAGAAAAATTAAATGTGGAAGGTTATGGTGAGTATGAAAAGCTTTTTAAATAGAATCTCGACTTGAAATAAGGTTCTTTTTAAAACAATATAAGAGCTATAAATTTTCCAAGAAGAATTATGTTCAAGCTCCTATTTACCCTTTTATTTCTGCCAGTTATGGCCATGCATTGTCTTGGGAAGAGTATGTTGGCTCGCTAAGAGAAGAAGGGATATTTCAAATGAGCGTCATCTGCCTTACCGCCTTTTTCACGGATATAAGACTGAAAAAAGTGTCCTACTTCGTTCACGGAATTTATTCTTCTCCTCTCTACTTTAAGGGAATGGCCCAAGCCTTTTATGATGCTGGCTATAATGTGGTAACAGTCTTCCTTCCTGGCCACTATGATAAAGATCTTAAATCTCTTAATCACACAAAGAATGAAGATTGGAGTCACGAAGTTGATCTTGGTTATGAATTTGCCCGAGAACTAGGGGACAAAGTCATTTTATCTGGACACCTTCGGCTGCCTTCTCACAATTGAGCAAGCCTTAAAGCGTCCCATCTCGGAACTTCATTCTTTAGTTATTATGTCGCCTGCATTGAAGGTTTGGGCGCGAGCTCGCTGCCTGCTATGCTGGCCACGCCCTAGGTCTTAGTGGAAATAATTTCGATCTCAAAACCCCAGATGGGTATCAGGTTCCTTACTATGCTCCTATCGCCGGTCCACTCATCCAAAGTCTGGCCGACAGGGTCCTTACAAAACCAATACCCATTCCTGTTTACATAGCCTTTACCTGGAATGACGATGTAGTCGATACCCATTTCTTGAAATAAATATTTTAAACAACATGAAGGTCCTAAAAAAGTTCGCACCTACGGTCTCTTCAGCGGTATCAATCACGGAAGTATCTCTCAAGCCCCCAGCGATTTTTTTACCAATGGAAATCATACAAATTATGATTTTGATAACATGATGAATGGTGGCCCTCGATTATATTTCGGCCTTTGAGTAACGCGTAACCCTATCATTTTTTTGAAGTCATATGTTCATTCTTAAATTTATAATTAAGTCATGAATAAATGGCTTGTTATGATTTTACTACTTCTCCTCATTTCTTGTGAGAATAAGGATGGGAAGAAGGAAATTTGGATTTATACTTCTTTGAAATAAGATCGGGCAGACATGATTCTGAAGTCTGAAAAAAATTTGAAAACTCAAAATTAATTGGTATCAGGCCGGTTCAGAAGAAATCGCGGCCAAGATAAATACAGAGCTTATTGCTGGTTCACCTAAAGCAGATATTTTAATTTCTTCCGAGAGGTTTTGGTATCAAGAATTAGCTGATAGCGGAAAGCTTCAATCCTGGAAACCTTCGGCTATATGACAGGCTTGCTGATGAGTATAAGAATAAGGCGGAAATTTTTTTGTCGTTTTTCAGTCCCCATCATGGTTTTAATTTATAATAACGAAGTAATATCAAAAGAAGCTTCTCCCAAAAAATTTCTCGACCTCATTGAACCACGATTTAAAAACTTGGGCACTGGCGGGAGTCCTCTTGCTTCTGGAACTGCTTTCACGACTGTTCTCGCTCTTCAGCATGAATACGGTTGGGATTTTTTTAATAAACTTCGTCAAAATAATTTTTTATTTGATGGTGGGAACAGTGCTGTCATTAAGCGCGTTCAGACAAAAGAGCGGCCTGTTGGCTTTGTTCTCCTTGAGAATGCTCTGCGGTTTCAGCATGATGATGAGCGACTCACAATCGTTTATCCTGAAGACGGAGTGGTCACTCAGTTTAATACCAGGACTCCCTAAGCGCAAAGGCGACATGAGTGATACCTTGAAGCTTGCTGACTGGTTTTTCACTCAGGACGGGCAGGAAGCAATGACGAGATCTTTTATGCATTCACCGCTTAAAAACTTTCCTCCACCTGTTGGGGCCCCGAGTTTAGAAGAACTAAAAAAGAAAGCCTTTCCTTTGGCCTGATTCATTAATAAAAGAATTAACTGAAAAACGATTTGATATTAAAGAAACTTATGTGGAGATCATGTTTAAATGAAAAAACTAGGTCTCTATGCCATTCTTGCCTGCCTTTTTGCACTTTGTGTATACCCATTTATTTTTATGGGTGAGTCCTTTTCCTTTGAAAATGGAAATTTTGATTGGGCTATATATGTAAGAGCTTTTTCGAGTACTATGACCATCAGGTCTTTTTGGAACACGATGTATGTGTGTGGTCTAACTGTCGTCTTTAGTACAATGATTTCAGTACCGCTTGCCTGGCTCTTTACTCGCACAAATTTAAAGAACAAAGGTTTTTGGCGAACTGTCTTTTGCCTTCCTTATGCGATTCCTCATTTTATTGGGGCGATTGCCTGGATCTACTTTCCTACCCTTCAAACGGATTACTTAAACCTCTTTTACCTTGGATAAATATTTATTCCAAAACAGGTCTCATCTTTGTCATGAGCGTTTTCTTTTATACGTTTGTTTTAATTAACCTTCTCACTGCCTTAGAGAAAATCGATCCGAGTCTTGAAGAAGCTGCTCGGATTTCTGGTGCCAATTCTTGGCAGGTCTTTTTTAAAATTACTCTGCCTCTTGTGACACCCTCATTAATTTCAGGGATGCTGCTGACTTTTTTATCAGCGATTGCAAACTTTGGGATTGCCGCCCTTATTGGGAATGCTGCTGGGATTAGTATGTATGACCACTCAGATTTTTATCTTTCAAAAAATCGCCTTTATACTGGGCCTAAAACTGAGCGGAATTTTGTCTCTTGGGTTACTTGTGATAGCAGGGATTGTATTTTATCTTGATCACCTTATTTCTGAAAATTTCGTTTCAGTCTTGTAACGGGAAAAGTCGCTCGCCCTAGTTTAATCGATTTAGGTTCCAGAAATTTGTTTTCTCAAATATTTCTCGGAGCTCTAGCGTTCATTCTCTTTATCTTACCAATGGGGGCGATTTTGATAGCGGCCCTGAGTAAACTTCAAAGGATAGGCATTGGGCGAATTTTGGATTACAAAACTTTTCCACTATCTTTTTTAAAACTGATGAAACTTATCGCGCTATTGGTAACTCCATTTTTCTTGCCGTAACTGCAGCGATCCTTTGTAGTTTATTGGGATATGGACTTTCTCAAACAAGTAAGCAGCTTTCACATGGACTTAATAAAATAAAAGAAGTTCTGATTGCCATTCCTTATGCTGTTCCAGGAACCGTTTTGGCGTTAAGTTTTATTCTTACGACCTTATCTCTAAGACTCCCTCTTTATAATACTCTTGGGATTATCCTCATTGCTTACGTGGCAAAATTTATGAATTTCTCCTATCGCATAATTAATGATGGCGTTTCACAAGTTGATCAAAGTCTAATTGATGCTGCTCATGTTGCTGGTGCCAATGATTGGCAAGTCTTTAGAAGAATATGGATTCCAATTTTAAGACCATTTTTAATGGCCTCATTCTTTCTGGTTTTTATGCCAGCTTTCTCCGAGTTAACAATGTCTGTTCTTTTAACTGGTCCAGGGAATGAAACAATTGGAACACTTATTTTTCAATTGCAAGAATATGGCGATGCTTCCGGTGGAGGGGCCGCTGTTTTGGCCTTCTTTGTTTTAGTAGTTATTATCATCTTGAACGCAACCTTAAAATTTTCGACGAAAGGGAAGTACGGTTTATGAGCGCAGTTGAATTTAAGAATGTTTCAAAAGATTATCAAGGTAATCACATTATAAACAATATCTCCTTCAAGATTAATGATGGAGAATTTGTATCATTTCTCGGACCATCAGGATGTGGAAAAACAACATCACTTAGAATGGTGGCAGGCCTGGAGCAAAATAGCTCGGGAGAAATTTTTTTGGGGGATGAGGTGATCTCTTCTCCCAATCAGAAAATTTTTGTTCCTAGTCGGGAAAGAAAATTGGGAATGGTTTTTCAAAGTTATGCCATCTGGCCTCATATGAATATATTTGAAAATGTGGCCTTCCCTTTGCGGATGAATAAAGTTCCAGATTCTCAAATCAAAAAAGAAGTAGAAGAAGTTCTTTCACTAGTCGAGCTTGGTGGCTTATCAGAACGCATGCCTAATACGCTTAGTGGTGGACAACAACAAAGAGTCGCCTTGGCCAGAGGTCTAGTGCGTCCTCGGGTACTTCTTTTGGATGAACCTCTTTCAAATCTTGATGCAAAACTGCGTGAAAAAATGCGTAAAGATATACGGTCAATTCAACAGCATTTTAAGATGACTTGCATTTATGTGACCCATGACCAGGTTGAGGCCTTCAGTATGAGCGACCGAATTATGATCATGCAGAAAGGGTCGATTTTGCAGTTCGGGACCCCAGAGGAGATCCGTTCCCAACCGGCCAATGAGTTTGTGAAGGATTTTATCAATTAGGCCTTGTGATTTAAGCAAGTTAAGTTCAGACTTAAGGGATTCAAAATTCCCTTCATCCTCCCTATTTAGT
>CAWKDY010000032.1:0-184722 GCA_963848465.1 uncultured Chloroflexia bacterium
GAACTCGCCCATCGTCACCACCAGCGTCTCGTCCAACAGCCCCCGCTCGCCCAGATCGGCTACCAGCGCCAAATCCCTCATCCAACAGAGGCAGCAGCTCGCCCTTGAGGGCCTCGAAATTCTTCTGGTGCGTGTCCCAGCCGTCGCACTTCGTCATGTAATTGAAGTGCACGCCGACGAACGACACCCCCGCTCGACCAGCCGCCGGGCCAGCAGCAAACTCTGCCCAAAGCGGTGGCGGCCATAACGGTCGGCGCGCGCCGGCTCTCTCGATCGAGAACAGCCCGCCCGCGGCCGACGAACCCACCAGCCGCGCGGCCGCTCGCGAAAGGTCTGGTAGTCGCGCCGACGCGACCGCCGGCGCCGGCCGTCGAGCACGGCCAACAGCGCTTGCCGCGCCTGGAACCGCCCGACGACAGCCCTTCGGGCAGCTTGAAGCCGGCTAGCGGCTCGCGAGGGATCGTCGTTGATCGCAAGCGGATCGTAGGCCGCGCCCAGCAGCCCCGCCCGGCCTCCGCCCGCCACGGCTCGGGCATCATCCGCACGCGGACTTCGGGAATCGCCACGTAGCCGGGCACGCCGGCGTCGCGATGCTTGAACTTGGAGACCACCGCGCCCATGTGCGGGTCGTCGCTGCGCGAGGGCGGCAGCACCGTGTTGGCCCCCAGCGGCACGCGCAATTCGCGCCCGGTGAGCGTGTGATAAATCATCGCCGGGTGATCGTTGTTGGGAAACGTCACCGAGCGCAAGATCGCCAGGTCGCCGGCCCGCGCGGCCAGCCGCGGCAAGTGCTCGCAGAACCGCATGCCCACGACCGGCGAGGCGATCGGCTTGAACGGCCCGCGAATTTCGGCCGGCGCCTCGGGCTTCATGTCCCACATGTCGATCTGCGGCGGCCCGCCGAGCAGATAGACCAGGATGCACCGCTTGGCCCGCCCGAAGGAATGCGACGCCGTCGCGCTAGTCAGGCGTGAATCCGCGCGCTCTTGGCCGGGCGCGGCGCCGGCGAACAGCGCCAAGGTGCCGGCTTGCAGGAAATGCCGCCGGCCAGGAGAGTGCGAGGAAGGGCCGATCATGCGGCCGATTGTAGCCGAGAGATGCCGCGGCAAACGTGCCGATCTCGGCCGAATGACCAGGTGCGAGCCAGGCTGCGCGGGCGCCTTCGGCGGCGGCCGGGGCTTCGGCGTGGCGGTGCCGGTGGTCATGGCCCGGCGCATGGCCCATTGGGTGGCCTCGTCCAACGGCTCGTAGAACGCGGCGACGCCGGCTTGCCGCGGGCCACCAGCTCGGCCGCCTTGCACGACCAGGGCGTTGCGATGCGTGGCCGGCACGCGGGCCCGGGCGTGATGACGCCGAACAGGTTGAGCGGATCGGCCGCCGAGATCACGATCCAACGGTCGCGTCGCCGGTCTGTCGCGCGCTTGCGCAACTGGTCGACCGCCTCCGGCAGGGCGTACTGCTCGCCGGACACGCCGGACGACGAACCGTCCGCCGCGCACTCGCCCCGCAGCTCCATGCGGCGTAGCGTGCCGACAAGATCTTGCCAACTGGGGCGCCGAGGACTCGCGCACCAGCAGGTCGCGAAACACCACGCCCTAGCGCCGCAACAATTGCCGGCACCAGGCTCCAGATATTTTTCGCGCGACGGCCGGCTCGATCAGCGCCGGGAAACAGCGACCAGCGTCCGATCGGCGCCGCTACGCCGTGAACGGCGCCGTCGCGCGCCGTCGCGGCCGCGGCGCTTGCGCCTCGACGAGCGTGCGCACGGCGGCAAACGCGTCGGACGTAATCAGTCCCAGCGCCGCCAACTCGCGCAGCGCTTCTTCCAAGTGCCCGGGCAGCAATTGCGGGCGGTTCCAATTCGCTGAAGAACAGGCGCGCCGCGGCCGGCAAGCGCTTCGAGCACTGCCGCGGCGCAAACTGCGGAACGGCGGCGGCGTGTCGGCGGCCGGCGGCGGCAGCAGCAACGGCAACTCTCGCGAGCAGCAGCGAAATCGGCACCACGCGCGACAGCGCCGCCATGTCGGGCCGTCGGCCTCGTCGCGCCGCGGCGCGGTCAGCCGCCCCCACACGACTTCGCCCGAGAGAAACAGGTTGTCGAGCCACGCCGGATCGTATTCGCAATCCGGGCCGCCAGCACGCGTGCTCCCAGGCGCCGGCCGGCAGTTCGAAGCCTTGCAGTTGTGCGATCGCCTCCGCACGCCCACGGCGCCACCCCACTGATCGTCGGGCAGACAAGAGATGATGACGAGCGAGAAAGTGCAGAAATGGTCGCGGCTCGACCGGCCGAATCTGCTGCCGCAGTCCGGCCGAGCGTCAGCCGATGAATGCGGGCCAGCAGCCGCCGGTCGCACCACTGCGGCGGCCGGGTGTCCATTGGCGGCGCCCGGCCGGCCGCGAGAAGTTGCCGCGCAACACGATCCCTTGGCCTTCGAGCGCTTCGAGCGAGGCAGCCACGAACGGCTCCCGGCAATCCGAGGAAACTCGGCGATCTCGGCGGCCGTCGTCGGGCCGACGTGCTCGATGCGTCCGCCGCACCAGCGCCATGATGGCTCGTGCCGCTCGCACGTTCGTTGCAACCGCTCGGGCAAGCCCACCGGCGGGTCGGCCTGGGCTGTCGGGAAACGCGGCGTCGGACGGCCAGTTTTCGGCGGCGGTCCACAGATCGTCGCTGGCCGGGACGATCGACGCGCGTGGCCCGGCCGCGCGGCAGCAGATCTTGCAGCCAGGCCTCCCAGGGCGCCGCTTCCAGCGGCGTCGATCATGACCAGATTCAACAGCGCGTCGTGCAGCTCGTCGGCACTGCGCACCAGCGGCCACGCTTCGCGGCGCACTTGCGCGATGGCCGCCGGGATCGAGCGGGCCAGGTCGCGCAGGTCGTCGCTGCGACAGTGTGCGCCGCGTGGCCACGGCCCGCATGCGCCGTTCTTCCAGCGGCGCTCCGTCGAGAAACGCGTACGGGTTGCGCGTTGAGCAGTTCGTAGCTAAAGGGCGAAGGCTCGCGCGTGTCGCGGCCGATGAACCGTACTCGACCATCGCGCACGCGATGGAACAGGGCCACCAGACCGTCGATATCCATGCGCCTCGTGCAGGCAGTCGTGCATCGTCTGCCGCACCAGCGGATGGTCGGGAATCACGACGTCGCCGGAGTGATTCTCGAGGCAGCCCACGGTCTCGGGGAACACCGCCGCCAGCAAGTCGTCGCTACGAAAGCGCTGCATATGCGGCGGCACCCGCCTGCCCCCTTGCTGCCGCAGCAACCCCCGGCTCGGCCGCTGCGCGGGACCTCTCCCTGGCTTCGTCCCGGAACCGCAGGGCCCACTCGCGGACCATCGCTTCTTTGGAGTCGTAGTAGTTGTAGAACGACGCCGTGGACTTGCCGGCCTCTGCGGCGATATCCGAAATGGTTGTGGAGAGAATGCCTTTGCGGGCGATCACCGATCGAGCCGCTGAGTCGATCGCCGCCTGTGTCCGCCGACCGCGCAATGTCGGAAACTGCTCGCGTGGACTAGCAGTCACGGCCTCTCCTCGACCATTGATCGAAACTGAACCTGATGTTAGATTCAGAAATCGAGCTTGGCCAGAGGAGCAGCCAAAGATGATCAAGCCGAACAATCCGAATCCCGAGTTCGAACTCGGGGGTATCAACCATGTCGCACTCGTATGTTCGGACATGGCGAAGACCGTCGACTTTTACAGCAATGTGCTTGGCATGCCGTTGATCAAGTCGCTCGACCTGCCGGGCGGCATGGGCCAGCACTTCTTCTTCGATGCGGGCAACGGAGATTGCGTAGCGTTCTTCTGGTTCGCCGACGCCCCGGACCGCGTTCCGGGAATCTCCTCCCCCGAGGCGATTCCGGGTATCGGCGACATCGTCAGCGCCGTGAGCACCATGAATCACCTGGCATTTCACGTTCCTGCAGAGAAATTCGACGAGTACCGGCAGCGACTCAAGGACAAGGGTGTGCGCGTCGGCCCGGTGCTCAACCACGACGAGAGCAAACAGCAGGTCTCTGCGTCGGTGCACCCCGGTGTATACGTGCGATCGTTCTATTTCCTCGATCCTGATGGCATCACTCTCGAGTTCGCCTGTTGGACCAAAGAATTCACCGAAAGCGATACGAACACCGCGCCGAAGACCGCGGCGGATCGCAGGCCGAGGGTGTCCGTTTAGGTCCGTGGCGGCATCGCAGCCAGCTGATCGATCAGCGCGGCCAGCGCAACGACCAATTCGTCGCGGTCGAGCTTGACGTCACCGGACAGCCACGCACTGATGGTCTGGCCGACACCGCCGACCGCGAAATGAGATGCGGCCCTGACGTGGTCGTTGTCCAGCGCCCCGTGTGCGCCGGCGTGCGCAAAGAGCAGCGCGGCGAACAGCGCCGTCGACTCCGCGCGTTTGCGCACGATCTCGGTGTTGGACAGCTCGACGCTGAACAGCAGGCGGCCCACCCGGGTATCGGCGGAGATGGTGCGCACGATGTTCGCCATCGCAGCATGGGCCTGCTCCTCCGGTGGCGCCGACGCCACCGCGGCCTGGGTGGTGGCGGCGATATCGGCGATCACCCAGTCGAACACCGCCCCCACGAAGTGGTCCTTGTCGGTGAAGCTCTCGTAGAAGTACCGGACACCCAACGCGGCCTGCCCACAGATCGCGCGCACGGTCAGTTCTGCGGGGTCTTTCCCCGCGGCGCCGAGTAGCTCCAGGCCTGCGTCCAGCAGGCGCCGCCGGCGACTGGCGACTCGTTCACCTGCGTCGATGCCGCGGTAGGGGCGGAGCTGTGCCATGCCTGCCATCTTGACACCCGGCATCTTCGAGGGCAAGATCAGGAAACACGTGTTCTCACATTTCCGATAAGGGGCGACCAATGACGGTCACTGTTCCGATCGACCACGTCGGGCGTGGGCTCAACGATCCGGCACTCCCCGGTGGCAGGCGGCCGCCGCGGTGGATGTACAGGTCGGACGACGCGGCGTTCATCGGGCTGTTGTCCGGCGGCGCGAACGTGATCATGGAGCTCGCCCGGCCGGGTGTCGGTTATGGCGTCAAGGACAGCCGCGTCGAGACGGGGCGCGCGGACCGCCATCCGATCAAGCGGGCGAGGACGACCTTCACGTATCTGGCCGTCGCCCTTTCTGGCACCGATGAGCAGAAGACCGCGTATCGCCGTGCGGTCAACCGCTCTCACGCCGAGGTCTATTCGCGGCCCGACGACCCGGTGCAATACAACGCTTTCGACAAAGACCTGCAGATGTGGGTGGCGGCCTGCCTCTACAAAGGCTTCGTCGACGTTCATCGCATCTTCGTCGGTGAGATGGACGACGATGCCGCGGACCGCCACTACCGCGAAGGTATGACGCTCGGTACGACATTGCAGGTCCCCCCGGAGATGTGGCCCGCCGACCGCAAGGCGTTCGACGAGTATTGGCAGCAGTCGTTGGATCAGATCCACATCGACGATGCGGTGTACGAGTACCTCTGGCCGATTGCGGCGGGCCGACTCGGCAACGCCACTCTGCCCCGGCCGTTGCAGAAGCGATTGGACGCGGTCAATCTGTTCATGACCACAGGCTTTCTGCCGCAACGGTTCCGGGACGAGATGCGGTTGCCGTGGGATGAGGCGAAGCAGCGCAGGTTCAACCGGATGATGGCCGCCATCGGCTTCGTCAACAAGGTGATGCCTCGGTTCTTCCGGCGCTTCCCGTTCAACTGGATGCTGAGGGATCTCGACTGGCGGCTGCGGACCGGTCGCCCACTGGTTTAGGGCATGCTGACCCGAAACACTTCGACGTCCTCGGGTAGGCCCTTGAGCCGTTGGGGCCAATGCGCGTCGCCTCCGGCGGTCAGCCTCTCCGTCGAACTGACGATGTCGGTGAACATCACGGTCTTGAGCACACGCTCGTCGATCGACTCCGACGGACGGCCAAGCACGAACTGCAGTCCCTTGTAGACGGATTCGTCGATAACATCGAATGCGTGGTGTGCGCCTCGTTCTAGCGGTTCGAACAGGGCACCGGGAATGGCCGCCGCCAGCGCCTCCGTGGCTTCGAAGGGCACGAGTCCGTTGCCTGGACGCGTGATCACGAGGGTGGGAGTCCGCACCGCGGGCAACACCGCGCGCACGTCGGTGTCCATGAACGCTTGCCACCACATCCGAGCCATGGACGGACTCGCAATCGAGCGTTGCAGCTTGCCGAACATGTCACGAACGCCTGGCTCGTCCGCGACCTCGTTGTAGAACAGTTCGGCGAGCGCGCCTTCGCCCCAGTGATCGTCGATCGCCTGGAGTTGCTCTTCGATCTCAGCGGCGGTGAATCCCCATGGAAAGTCGGGGAGCTCCTGCGAAAACCGGGCAGCAGTCCCGTAGAGGACCAGCGACGAGACGCGATCGGGGTAGGTCGCGGCGAACAAAATGCTGACCGCGCCACCTTCACCGCTGCCAAGCAGGGCGACCTCGCCGTCGCTCACGTCGTCGATGACCGCACGAAGGTCGTCCATCTTCTCGTCCAGTGACGGGGCATGGCTCAGGGGATCCGACAGTCCGCTGCCGCGCCGGTCGAACATCACGAACCGGGTGCCCCGCGAGAGTTGCGCGACAAGGCCGGCATACGGGCTTCCCGGTTCGTCGATCGTGTCGACGTTGTTCACTATCCAGCCGGCGGCCCACACGAATACCGGTCCGGAGTCGCCGAATACCCGATACGCCAGGCGCGCATCGCCGTTTCGTGCGTAGTGAACCCGCCCGTCGCTCACGTCAATATGGTGTCACCCCGCAGCTCAACAGGTTGTCAGATTGGCGGCGTACAAACGAGTACATGCGTAGCGATCACGACACCTGGGACATCACGACGAGCGTCGGGTCGACGGCGTTGTTCGTCGCCGCAGCAAGGGCACTGGAGGCCCAGAAACCCGATCCCGTCGCCGTCGATCCATACGCGGAGGTCTTCTGCCGCGCCGTCGGCGGCCAGTGGGCCGACCTGCTCGACGGGGCGGCCCCCGACCACGCGCTGAAAACGGAGTTCGGTGCTGACTTTGTGAACTTCCAGGGTGTGCGGACCAAGTATTTCGACACCTACTTCGCCGAGGCCGCCGCGGCGGGCGTCCGCCAGATCGTCCTGCTGGCGGCCGGTCTGGACTCGCGCGCGTACCGGCTGGACTGGCCCGCGGAGACCGTCGTGTTCGAGCTGGATCAGCCGCAGGTCCTGGATTTCAAGCGTGACGCGTTGGCCGGGTGCCGGCCGACCGCGCAGCGTCGCGAAGTCGCAGTGGATCTGCGTGACGATTGGCCGCGGGCGCTCGTGGAGCACGGATTCGACCTGTCGTCTCCATCCGCGTGGATCGCCGAGGGCCTGTTGCTCTATCTACCCGCGACCGCACAGGTGCAGCTGTTCACCGGAATCGATGCACTGTCGGCGCCGGGAAGCCATGCTGCGGTCGAGGAGTCCGTGCCGATGGACGCCGCACTGTTCGCCGCCAAACAGGACGAAGAGCGTGCCGGTGGCGATTCGGCTCGCGGCGGTCCGTTCTTCCAGCTCGTATACAACGAGCAGTGTGAACCGGTCGCTGAATGGTTCGGTGCGCGCGGTTGGCGCGCCCATGCCACGCCGCTACCGGACTACCTGCGAGCGCACGGCCGTCGAGTGCCCCCACCCGGGTCCGACGCAGGCTCCATGACGTCAACGATCAGCCTGGTCAGCGCGATCAAGGGGTGAGGGGAGTCCGCGGCGTGCAGCACCTCAACGCATCCCACGGTTTCGGCTCTGGGCGCGTTCCGGACCGCCGGAGCGGGGCGCGCCACGCCGGTGGACGGTTGGTGGGCGTTCTTCAGTCGAACATGAAGTCGTGCATGAACCGGGTCATCCTGCGTAGGTAGTCAGGCTGGCTGACATGCAGGATGTGATTACCCGGGAACCAGTGGAACGCGCAGCGATCCCAGTGCTCCCATAGCATTTCGGCCTGCTCCGGCGGAGCGAGGCGGTCGCCGAGGCCGGTGATGATCAGCCGTCGATCCTTGGGAACCAGCGGTGGATAGTTCAGCGGTGACGAATATTGCGTCGCCGCCCTGGTGAGCTCGGAGCCGGTGTTCGAGAGCAGACTTCGCAACTGAACGACCTTATTGGCCGGGAACCACTCGTCGACGGTCTGGTCGGGTGCGACGACGGGAACGTTCGGAATGACAGCCTGGATGCGGTCGTCGACGCTGGCGATCAGCGCCGAGGTGTAACCGCCAAGCGACATTCCGGTGAGTCCGATGCGGTCGACCCCGGTGTATTCGAGATAGTCGATGACGGACCGGAAATCGTGTACGGCCTGTGCCATCGCTTCGGCGAAGCCCGAGAAGCCATTGGCGAAGAATCCGTAACCGCTGAAAGGCGAACCCTTTTCGGCACGGCCGCCGTGAAACGGCATGGTGTACAACAGGACGTCGTAGCCGGATCGGAAGAACCACGGCAGCGAGAAGAACAGCCCGTTGAACAGGTACGGCGATCCCATGAACCCGTGGATCACGCAGAGCGTCGGATGCGGTCCGTCGTCGTGCCGCCAGTGCTGGGCATGCACCACGTTGTTGCGCGTGAAGCCTCGGCACTGTTCTCGCAGCGCCGGGTTGACGGCTTCAAAGCTGCTGTCGAACCGAATATTGTGCACGTTGCCTTTGGCGATCCATTCGGCGATCGGGCTGGCTGGACGGGATGCGACCCGCGGCACGGCTGTCGGCGCCGGAAAGGACAATGCGGGATCTTTCGCGGCGGCCAACTCGGTGTAGAACCGCAGCTGATCCTGTTCGGCTCGTGACCGGCTGCCGCGGAGGCCGCCTGCCAGCGTCGGAAGCATCGTCACTGCGAGCAGTGAGGCGATCGCGGTGCGCAGGGCGATGTCGGCGACTGCCGAGGAGTCCACGATGAGCCGCTGACGCAGCGTCAGGTCGACCCGACGGGGCAGTCCACGGACGGTCGCGTCAGCTCCGGCAACGTCGGGAACGGGGAGGGGTGGATCAACCGGCGTGGTCTCCGAACTCGTCACGTCCGGATGGTAGCCCCGTCGAATGCCAGACTGGCGGAATGTGGAATCCCGATGTCTATCTGACGTTCGCCGATCACAGGGGGAGGCCATTTTTCGATCTGATGTCGCGGGTGGCTGCCGAATCGCCGCGGCGTGTGGCTGACCTCGGATGCGGCCCGGGGAACCTCACTGTCGCGCTTGCACAACGTTGGCCCGGCGCCGTCATCGAGGCGTGGGACAGTTCACCGGAAATGGTCGAGGCGGCACGCGACCGCGGTGTCGATGCCCGTGTCGGTGATGTGCGCACCTGGGAACCGCGCCCAGACACCGACGTCGTGTTGACCAATGCTGTGCTTCAGTGGGTGCCCGGGCACGCCGACCTGCTGGTCCGATGGGCCGGGCAGCTGTCGGCCGGGTCATGGATCGCGATGCAGGTTCCCGGAAACTTCGATGCCCCGTCACACGAGGCTGTGCGCCGACTCGCGCGCCAGGAGCGATGGTCAGAACCGTTGCGGGACTTCCCGTTCCGTGAAGGACAAGTGGACGGACCGTCGGGATACGCCGAGCTGCTCTCCGATACGGGCTGCACTGTCGACGCTTGGGAAACCACCTACATCCAGGAACTCACCGGTGAGAATCCGGTGCTGGAGTGGATCACGGGCACCGCGCTCACGCCGGTGAAGAGCCGGCTCGACGAAGCGCAGTGGCAGCAGTTCCGCCGGGAGCTGATCCCGATGCTCGACGAGGCGTATCCACGACGGCCCAGCGGCACGACGTTCTTCCCGTTCCGCAGGATATTCGTTGTCGCCCAGGTGAAATGAACGCCAGGTCGGTAAACCGTTGTCGAAGCGCTGATTGGCTTGGCGCTCCAAGACGGGAGTGGGCGCCAACCGCCGATCCTGCCCGATGAGCATGTTGTCTCGTCTCGGCCCGGTCACGCAGAATCCTTCCCCATCCGGTCGGTGTACGAATCAGGGTGCCGGACGCATCACGAGCGACTTATCCCCAATGGGGTTTTCGTCCACAGGTTGGGTTGAGCTGGGCTTTCGCTTCGACATCTCCAGTAGAGTCGAATACATGTTCGAATCGTTGGTGGCCGCGACGCTCGGCACTGGTGGTGCGGGTGCAGTGGGCGCGTGGGCGCGGGTGGAGAACGCCGCCTGCGCGCACCGATTGGCGGCCATGGCCGACGAACTCGACCGCATGCTCGCCGCCGACGGCTCCGACGATCGGGAGCAGTGGTGTCTGGACAACTGGGACGCCGTGGCCGCGTCGGTCGCCGCGGCGCAGAACGTGTCGTTGGGGGTGGCTTCGCATCAACTGCTGATCGCCGACGCCCTGCGGCAACGGCTACCGCGGGTGGCCGAGGTGTTCGCTGCCGGGGCGATCTCCTACCGGACGGTGGCCGCGGTCGTCGCGCGCACCCGGTTGGTGAAGGATCGCGACGCGATGGCCAAAGTGGACACCGAGATCGCCGCCCACATCACCGCGTGGGGATCCTTGTCGGTGGACAAGACCCAGACCGCCATCGACTACTGGGTGGATCGTTATGACCCGGCGGCGGTGCGGCGCACCGAAGACGCGGCCCGCGGCGCCATGTGGACATCCACACACCCGGCGACGGCAGCGGTACCGCCGACATCGAGGTCAGCTGTTGGCCCCTGATGCCGAGGCTCTGGATCAGCGCCTGGACGCGATGGCCGCCGCGGTCTGTGTCGACGATCCGCGCACCCTGGAACAACGTCGCGCCGACGCGTTGGGCGCACTTGGCCACGGCGCCGATCGGCTGTCCTGCAGCTGCGGTAACCCTGACTGTGCGGCCGCCGCAAACCAGCCCAGCACGGTGATCGTCCATGTCGTCGCCGACGAAAAGTCGCTGTCTGATGACACCTCGGCCCGGTTGGACGGCGCCCAGGCACCAGGGCCCACCCGGGCCGAACTGCTGCAGATGACCCTCAAAGAGGCGTTGAGTCCTGAGGACGCACCACCGGATCCGCGGCCACCCCACCCGCGGCCATCATGGGTGGCGGGATGCTGCCCGCCCCGTTGTTGGCCGCCAAACTCGCCGGCAGCGCGAAGATCGTGCCGATCGTGTACCCCGGCGACGCGCCGCCGCAGCGGCGCTACATCCCCACCGCGGTACTGGCATGGTTTGTCCGCTGCCGCGACATGACGTGCCGGTTCCCGGGCTGTGATGAACCCGCCCATGGACTGCGACATCGACCACACCATCGCCTACCGCGCGGGCCCACCCAGGCGTCGAACCTGAAATGCCTGTGCCGAAAACACCACTTACTCAAAACTTTCTGGGGCTGGCACGACAGACAGCTACCCGACGGCACTGTCAACTGGCGCGCACCCGACGGGCAGACCTACACCACCCACCCCGGCAGCCGAATACTCTTCCCCGCCCTATGCCGACCCACCGCGCCCGTCACGGTGACTTCAACCGTCGACGCTCCCGTCTCTGAGGCTGCCCGCACACTGGCGATGCCCCGCCGCAGGAGAACGCGAGCGCAGAACCGCGCCGCAGCCATCACCGACGAACGCGCCCGCAATCAGGAACTATACGAGGATCTCGAAAACGCCTGTAGGGACTCGTATTTTGCCGGCCGGCCACGCCCCCGAGGGGACGACGACCCGCCTCCCTTTTGAGGCACGCGATTACACAACACGCCCCACTGCATCGTGGCGAAAGCGCCCTACGGGTGGTAGGGCACTCCCACCGCGCGGAAGACGTACTCGGGCGGGACGTCGAACGCCAGTGACCGGCGCGGCACACGCGTCAGCACATCCGCCGGGATCGCCGCCTTGTACTGCAGCGATAGCTGACCTTCGCACCGCGGGTCGACGGCGTTGATGTTGACGTCGAGGTGCAAACCGCGTGCAGACAGTTCGGCAGTCGCCGCCCCCGATTGTGCTGCGTCCCAACGCTGATCGATCGTGCGACCGGCCAACTTCGGCACCGACGACAGCGTGCCCAGTATCCGTTGATTGGTGAGCACCAATGAGCCCACGTAGCTCGACACGTCGCCATGTGCGCGCTTGCCGGGGATCTTGCCGCTGAACCGTCGAGTCATCGGCACGTATTCGGCGAGAAACATGAGGCCTTCGGCCTCAACCTCTGCCCTCAGCTCTTCGGGCAGCCCGCCGATGCGCAGCAATTTACGCAGAAACACCGCCATAGAGGCACCGTAACTCAGCCGCGGGACATCCCGAGGACGCGGTACACCCGTGGGCGGAACATCGAAGGCCAGCGTGCGTGTCAGCACGTGCGTCAATACATCAGGGGGAGCTCAGCCCCGGAGTCCAGCGAGGACGGCTGCTCTTCAGAACTCCAGGTCGGATGGGCCAGATCCGCCCTGCCGGGAAGTGCGGGAACGGCGCCGGGCACCCGCATGTCGTCGGGGAGTTTGCCCATCTGGTAGCAGCTGGTAGAGCTATCTATATGACACCTAGGACGCGCTGGCTCCTGGGCACCGCTGTCGGCAGCGGTCGGCGTGTACGCGATGATGTGGATCGGCTATGTGTCGCAGTGGAAGTGGCTCACCACCATGGACTCGGTGGCGCTGGACCATGCGCACGACTACGGAGCCACGCGCCCGGACTGGGTGAGCGCGTGGGACGTGTTCTGCACCGTGCTGGGGCCGTTTTCCTTCCGACTGGTCGGCTTGGTCGTCGTCGTGGTGGCGCTGTGGCGACGCAATCTGCGGCTCGCGGGATTCCTGTTGATCAGCGCGGGGCTGTCGGGACCGCTCATCGAGCTGGCGAAGCACGTGGCTGACCGCCCGCGCCCTGCAACGGCACTGGTGTCCGCGCAGTCGATGTCGTTCCCGTCCGGTCACGCACTCGGTGTGTTGGTCGGCGTGCTCGCGTTGTTGACGGTCGTCTGGCCTGTCGTTCACCCGCCGCTGAGGGGATGGCTGGCCATTCTCGGTGCGTTGATCGTCATCTTCATCGGGATCGGTCGCGTCGTGCTCAACGTGCATCATCCATCCGATGTCATCGCCGGATGGGCTTTGGGCTACGCCTATTTCGTCGTCTGCTTCCTGATCCTGCCGCCGCGACGACCGGTCACGGCAACGGTCGATACACCGCAAGCGCCCGGTATCGCACGCTGAAGGTGGCCTCGGTGAACTCCGTTCCGACCTCGCCGTCGTGAGCCAGCACAGTCGGACCGTCGAGGGCGGTGAACGAGAATTCAGGCACACGCATCTCGTGGTACAGCGGGCTGCGCGTCAAGCGACCCAGCGTCAACGCCACCAGGATTCGCAATCTGGCCAACCGCCGACCGGTCTCGAGAATCCGGACGTCTAGCAGTCCGTCGTCCATCCGGTGCCTGCGGGCCGGCGCGAATCCCGAAGGCAGATAGACCGAATTGCCAAGGAAGAACAGCGATGTCTGCAGTGTCTTGTTGTCGTATTTGATGCGCACCGGTTCGCCGCGGCGCAACGTGTGGAACATCGCGTAGACACCGGCGGCCGGCTTACCGATCTTGTGCTCCAGCTTCTCCCGGGTCTGCACGAACATCGGGTAGGCGCCGATACTCGCGGTATTGATCACCATGTTGGCGTCGTTGATGGAGACGAGATCGACACAGGACACATGGCCCCGCCTGATCGCCTCGACAGTCTTGGCCACAGTCTCGGCAGAAAGGATTTATTGGTGAACCAAGGTTCGATCAAGGTGCCATTCAGCAAGGTCAAGCCCTGATCGAGCGTCGTCAGCGTGCTCAAACCGCCCGTGGGTGTCTCGGTGTTGGTGCCCAGATCCCCCTGTGGATCGAGCGCGACCAGCAGGCTGTTCCCGGCACCCACTCGCTGCCAAACCCATGCTAAGTCCGCCGGGCTTAACGGTCGGCGCGGACGCACGAGCACGACGACGCTGGTATCCTCCGGCAAGGTATCTCGCAGGCGCACCCATTGGGTACGCGCACCTAAGCGCAGAAATACCTCTCCCAGCCGGGTTAAGCCATCGGGACCGTTATCCGTCACCGACGCTGTAACCAAACTCCTGGCTCCTCGATGAAGACCACCAGCGGCGACTGCGCCTGTCCCTGAGCGAAGCTCGGCGCGCCGAAACTCAGCGCGCCAATCCCGAGCAGGGCGATTAGGCAGAGCAGACTCAGCTTACGCATCAATTTCCAGCTACGAACTCGCCGTCGGTTCCGGCGATGGCGTGTAGGTCGGCGTTGGCGACGGCGTAATGGTCGCCGTTCCGGTCGGCGCGGGCGACGGGAACGCCAGATCGACCGGCTGCGAATCGAGCAGCCACGTGACCGCATTGATCAGGAACCGGGCATTATCCGGGTAAAGGAAGCCCGCGCTGTTCGAGGGCGACGTTTGCAGCCCTTTGCCGTTGGTCGCGAATTCGCGGTCGCCGACGACGACGATCCGCGCGTTGGTTTTGTCGTTCTCGAAGGCGGCAGCAACCGGCAGCGCGCCGCGAGTGGTGTCCTTGCCGATGTTGAAATCGAACGTCCCCTCGCTGAGATACAGGGCAAATTCGGTCTCGCCGTAGAACTGATCGGTGGTGAAGACCAGCGGGATCACCTGATAATCCTAAATCGACGCATCGACTTCGAGCGACCGCGCGGTGAAAAAGGCGAGTCCACTCTCAAGCCCACTCGTGATCGGGCTGGCGGTATTGAGGCTGGTCGTCGTGAAATCCGAGGTCAGCACCGGGCGCTCGCCGACAATCGCGGGCGCTTCGGTGAGCACTTCAGCAGTGGCTTCCGCCGTTGCCAGCGGCTCCGGCGTCGCGTAGATCGGTTCGGTGCCTTCGGTCACGAGCACGTCATCACGGGCGTGGATGCCCATATCCGACCACATCAACTGGAACAAGCCGCTAGCCGAAGCGAGCGCGCCGCGACCGCTGGGAATCGCGTCAGCCAACAGCAGTACCCGTCCCTTATTGTTCATGTATGACCACAGCCGCGCGATTTGATCCGCCGCGAAGTCGGTCGTCGGTCCGGCGATGACGATCAAGTCGGCATCGCTGGGAAAGCCAGTCCGCCATTCGAGCGTGAACAGGTTCGCGCCCAACTGCGAAAGCAGACCCGCGAAGCGCGACAACCCGGCGTCGGAGCGATCAAACCGGCTGGCTTCTTTGGCGGCTTCGGTGAAATAGATATTCATGCCATCGAGCCGGGGGACGTCTTGCAGCAGCGCATCCGCCTGTACGACCGGGCGAAAGCTTAGGCTGAACATCAGGATGATCAGAGTGGTGGCAAGCAAGCCGTAGGCTCGTTTTGAAGGCATCTTTTCTCCTTAATTCACGCTGTCGCGGGCGGCAGGGTCTCAACTCTTAATATTCTGCTTTGTATGAACGAAAAGCAGGTTCAAGCCTACCAGAAGAACGACCTTTCGCCAAAAATCGAGTGAGGAAATCAGGGGAGTGGGGAAGATCACGGACATGCTCCAAACCCCTCTCCCCCGACCCCTCTCCCACGTAAACGGCTGAAGGGGCGATAGTAAAAAATACATCGACGGGTTTTTTCCTAGAAGGGCGGGTCTGAGACCCGCCCCTACACCGAATTCTCTCGTTCATCACGATAGCCTTCAAACGAGGTGTCGCCCCCTCAGCCCACGTAAACGGGGAGAGGGGAGAAAAGCAGATTTGTGGGTCACGAAGACGATCCGCTCAAAAACGATCTCCTTAATGTTTCCCTCTCCCGGAAATAGAGGCAGGTTAACTCTGATGCAATCCCCCGATGCCGCGCCCCAAAAATCTAGCAGCCTGCGCCGGGATTGGGTAAGCTGTAGGTGAATCTCCGCCTTCCAACCTGAACGGTCGTTAGGAGTAGAGGAAATCGACATGTCCAACGACTCGGTAGCTTTTGATCGCGCCGCTGATTACTACGACAATACGCGCGGCTTTCCCCCCGGCGTCGCGGCGGACGTGGGCACGCTGCTGGTCAAGACCGGCGGCTTGACGAGCAGCAGCCGCGTCTTGGAGATCGGCGTCGGCACCGGGCGAATCGCGCTGCCGGTCGCTCCGCACATCCGCGCCTACTATGGCATCGACCTCGCCCGCCCGATGCTGGAACGCCTGATCGCCAAGCGATCCACCGAACCGGTCTACGTGGTCGAGGGCGACGTAACCCGTCTGCCGTTTCCCGACGCCGGTTTCGACGCCGTGATCGCCGTCCACATCTTCCACCTGATCCCGGCATGGCGCGAGGTGCTGCGCGAGGTCGCGCGGGTCATGCGCCCCGGCGCACTGCTGCTGCACGGCTGGAATGACCGCATGGCGACCAATACGCTGCAAGGGGTGTGGGACAAACGACCCACGACTCGCGCGCGACCGAGGGCGCGATCACATGGCAGGAGCGGCAGACATTTCTGGCGGACGACGGCTGGCGCGAACAGGGCAGCATGCAAACTCACAACTTCACGATCCAGCGCTCGCCGCGGAATACCTCGACCGCTGCGTCAGCGCCGCTGGTCGAGCACGTGGCGCATGAGCGATGCCGACTTGCAGCGCGGCTTGGCGGCGGTCGAAGCCGCGATCGCCGCCCATTACCCCGATCCGACGCTGCCGGAAGCCAACGAGTCGGCATTCAAAGTGCAGGCATATCTGCCGCCTATTTCCCCGTGCAACGTCCGTCCAGTTCTGACCCGTATTACGCGCCCGCCTATGCCTTCGGCGGCGTGACCCGCGCCGTCGAGGGGCTGGCGCGGGCGCTGGCGGCGCGCGGGCATACTGTCACCGTTCTGACCACTGACGCGCTCAGCCAGACCGAGCGTTATTCCGGCGCGCTCGATGCGGTGCAGGACGGCGTGCGCGTCGTCCGCGTGCCCAATCGCTCGGTCGTGGCTGCGCGGGCGGCTCAACCTCTCGACGCCGCTCGAGCATGGGCGGCGCGGCGCGCGATCTGCTGGCAAACGCCGACCTGCTCCACGTCCACGAGTTCCGCACCGTCGAAAATCTGATCGTGACGCCAATCGCCGCACGACTCGGCGTGCCGGTGGTGCTCTCGCCGCACGGGACGCTGAGCCTGACCACCGGACGCGGCGCGCTCAAGTCGGCATGGGATCGGCTGCTGTCGCCGTCGGTGGCGCGGCGGATCGCGGCCGTGATCGGCTTGACGGCGGCAGGAAGCCGACGAAGCGCGCGCGGCGTGGGCGTCGTTGGCTGCGAGCGCGCACCCGTTTCGCCGTCGTCCCCAACGGCGTCGATCCGGCGAGTTTGCCGATTTGAGCGGGCGCGAAGCCTTTCGGGCGCGCTACGGCTTGGGCGATGCGGTGGTCTGCCTGTTCATGGGGCGCTTGCAGGCGCGCAAAGGCGCGACGTGCTGGTGCGGGCGTTCAAGCAGGCGAACGTCGCCGGCGCGCGGCTGGTGATCGCCGGACCGGACGAAGGGATGCTGCCCGCTTTGCAAGCGCTGCCGACGAGCGCGTGATCTTCACGGGCTATCTCAGCGGGGCGGATCGGCTGGCGGCGCTGGCGGCGGCGGACGTGTTCTGTCTGCCCGCGACCGGCGAGGGCTTGTCGATGGCGGCGCTCGAAGCGTTGGCGGCGGGCTTGCCCGCGATCCTCTCGCCGGGTTGCAACCTGCCCGAAGTCGGCGACGTCCGGCGCGGGGCTGATCGTCGAGCCGCTGGTCGAGCCGCTGGCGGCAGCGCTGCGCGATCTGCTGACCAGCACGGATCGCCGCGCTCGCGATGAGTTCGGCGGCGCGGGCGCTGGTCCGCGATCAGTTTCACGTGGGACTCCGCCGCCGCGCAGATGGAAGCAGTGTATCAACGGGTGCTCGCTTCGTAGGAGCAGGTATTTAGCTCTGTGCTGACGTCACCCCTAAATCCCCTCTCCATTACATAGAGAGGGGACTTTAAAAACCCTTTGCAGCCTGTTTTTACCCCCTCTCCACAATGTGGAGAGGGGGCAGGGGGTAAGGTTGATAAGATACCTCACCCCTGATAGGGTCTGCCCCGACCAGCGACTGCTTGCCCCGCAGCCCTTCCGCGCGTGCTATGATAGGCAAAAGTCAGGAACAGCACTTAACGTTTGGATGGCTCAGCATGGTTCTGGATTTATCGACGGATGCGCTGCTGTTCGCCGCGGCGATCTTTTCTCTGCGGATTCTGAACACCGGGATCGGCACGGTGCGGCTGGTGATCATCACGCGCCAGCAACGCCTACTGGCGGCGTTTCTCGCTTTTTTCGAGGCGCTGCTGTTCGCGGTGACCATCTCCAGCGTCGCCACGGACTTGAACAACGTCATGAACTTGATCGCCTACTGCGGCGGGTTTTCGGTTGGCAACTACGTCGGCATGATGATCGAGCGGCGCTTCATCACCAGCTATATGACCGTCAACGTGATCGCTTCGGAGCGCGGACACGAGATCGCCGCTGCGCTGCGCGATCATGGCTACGCCGTCACCGAAACGATTGGCGAAGGCAAGGACGGCGCGGTGACGATGCTGCGCAGCGTGGTCGTCAACCGTGAAGTCCCTAAGCTAATCGACGTGATCCGCGACACGCATGACGATGCTTTCGTCGCCGTCGAGGAAGCGCGCGCGGTGCATCGCGGCTGGGTGCGGGCGGCGCGGAGTTCAGCAGTAATGAGTTTAGGCGGTGTCACCGGATGCTCGAAGCATCCGGCTATAATTTCAAGCCTGCTGAAGCAGGCTGTTCGGCTGGACTCTCGGTTTGAGCAGCCCGCTTCAGCTGCTCTGTTGCAAAGATCGATGCTTTGACCCCACCCCCGCGCGCTACGCGCGCTTCCCCTCCCCGACTTCAGGGAGGGGAGAGGACAAAAGCAGTTGGGTAGCTTAATCCACGGGTAGAGCAAACTATGTTTGCAACAAAGCAGCTTCAGCGGGCTTGTGTTTCGCCAGCCGTAGGCTTTGAGCCTGCGGCGGCATCAGTGATCGAGTTGGCTTGCGCTTATGACCGAACCGATGTCTGAAGTTTTCTCCGGGGCGGAAGCCCGCCGCGCCGCCCGCAACGCCGGGGCGATTGCCGCCGCGCGCATCCTCAGCAGTGCCCTGCTGTTCGGCTGGCAGTTGATCCTCGGTCGCGCGCTCGGCGACGCCGTGTTCGGCGTCTACGGCACGGTTGGCGCGCTGTTCGCCCTCGGCATGACCATCACCTCGTTTAGCATGGGCCTGATCGTGATCCGCGACGTTGCCCGCCGCCCGGAAGCCGCCGGACGCTACCTGTCGGCGACGCTGGTGATCCAGACGGTGCTGGCGGGGATCGCCTACGTCGGGGTCAACGCGGCGGCGCAGGGCTATGACAGCGTCATTCAGGGCTACGTCGGCGTCGCCGCGATCAGCTTGTTCGTCGATATGCTGGGCAGCTTGGCTTACGATCAACTGATGGCGCAGGAGCGGATGGTCGTCACCTCGGTCATCGACGTGGCGCAGATCGTGATTCGCGTCGGCGTGGCGGCGCTGGTACTGTGGGCGGGCTTCGGCTTGATCGGCGTCTACGTCGTGACCATCCTCAGCGGCATCGGGCGGTCGGGGGCGCTGTGGGTCATCCTGCGGCGCACTGGCGTGCGCCCCCACTTCCCGGTTGATTGGTCGGTGGCGCGCCCGCTGCTGATCAACAGCGCGCCGCTGGCGCTCGCCGCGTTGATTAACACGACTTACGCGCAAATCGACAAGCTGCTGACCACCGGCTTGCTGACCAAGACCGACACCGGGCATCTGAGCGCAGCGCTGGTGATCATCGCTGGCGTGGTCGATGTGTTGAGCACGACTATCCTCATCGCCGTCTACCCGATGATGTCGCGCGCTTTTCGCGGCGACGGTCAGGACGCGACCTTTCGCTTCATCGGGGAGAAGCTGGCATTCTTCTCGCTAATTGTCGGGCTGCCGGTGGGCTTGGTCTTCAGCTTGTTTTCGGGGTTTATCGTGCTGCTGTTCGGAGCGGGCTACAGCGCCACCGCGCCGATTCTGAGCGTGATCATCTGGTACGCGGTGACGGCGATGGTCGTCAACGTCTTTGCGCAGTCGCTCTACGTGCAGAACCGCCAGCGCTATCTGGTGGTGGTGCGAGTCGGCGGGCTGGTGCTCAAGCTGGCGTTGAGCCTGTTCCTGCTGCCGCGCATCGGCGTGATCGGCGCGGCGCTGGCGACGACCAGCGCGGAACTGGTCGTGCTGGTGGTGCTGGCGCGCGATTTCCGTTTCGACCTGGCGCTGCTGCTGCCGCGCTTGCTGCGGCTGGGGCTGGTCGCGGGCGTCACGCTCGGCGCGATGGCGCTGCTCGGATCGATCCACCCGCTAATCGGCATGATCGGCGGCGCGCTGGTCTACGGAGTCGGCGTGCTGGTCGGGCGCGTGCTGGCGAGCGACGACTGGGACTTGCTCTATCGCTTAGCGGCGGCAGTGCCCGGCGGATCGCTGATTTTAAAGTACTGGCGGCGTGACGTAAAATTGAATTGGTGAATTATATTTCGGTGTTGTGTCGTCGGGGGATTGTATCAAGATGCAAGGCACTACGCCTGCGTCCGCCGAGGGATTAATCCCTCGGCTGGAGAAAACGCGACCCACTGAAGGGGTCGCAAAAACGGGTTAAGCATTTAGCTTTACCGGACGTGAGCGTATCTTTAGGATCGCCTTTAGTGCGTTCCGGTTTTCTGGCGCGGGGTTGAAACCCCGCGCGGACGCGCAAGAGAGATCAATGCCATTTTGGCGCTGTTACTATCACCTCATCTGGGCGACGAAGCAGCGTGCGCTGCTGATCAGTCCGCAAATCGAACCGAGTATCTACCGGACTATTCAGGAGAAAGCGCGTAAATTGGACAGTGAAGTGCTGGCGATCAACAGCGTTGAGGATCACATTCACGTCGCCGCTTGCATTCCGCCTAAACGATCCATTGCCGAGTGGGTCAAGCAGGTCAAAGGCGCATCGACCCGCGTCGTGAATGCTCAGTTTCCGGACCTCGAAACGACCTTTGGTTGGCAGCAAAGCTACGGCGTGCTAACCTTCGGGACGAAAAACCTTGACTACGTGATCGCTTACGTCGAACGTCAGAAAGAACATCACGCCCAGCAAACGCTCGAACCTTATCTGGAGCGCATTGACGAATGAGCGCCGCCGGGGGATTAATCCCCCGGCTAGGGAAAGCGCGACCCACTGAAGGGGTCGCCAAGAACGTTGAACGCTAGGCATACGAATAAGGTTTAGCCTAACAGGCTGTCATGCGTAAATGGTCAGCGCTTGCGAAGATAGCAATCTTATTTGGAGAACAGGGACGATGATTAGTCGCTTACATCGTATTGGCGACCCCTTTAGTGGGTCGCGTTTTCCCACAGCCGGGGGTTTCAACCCTCGGCGATTTGCTCATGCTGTCCTGCTGCTCTTGCTCTGTCGCTGTCCCCATCGCCGCCCAAACGCCCGATCCCTATGCCGCGCTGCCGCAAACGCAGTCGCTGCAAGGCTTCCCCGACCTCGGCTATCCGAGCGCGCTGGTCAACCTCTCGATCTACGCCGCCTTCGACGATCCGGCATCCGGGCAGTTCTGGCAGCAGAACGTCGATCAACTGCTGCCCCGCGTCCAGAACGGCGAAATCCGCTTGGTCTTCGTGCCGCTGTTCGGCGCGGGCAGCATCTCCGGCGGGCGGGCGGCAGCGCGCGCGGCAATCTGCGCCAACGAGCAGGGGCAGTTCTGGGAGTACGCCGCGCAGTTGTTCGCGTGGCAGGATCAGTACGGCGCGGATGCCTTCTCCGGCGACCGGCTGGTCAGCGGCGCGGATGCCATCGGGCTGAATCGCGCGCAGTGGAGTTCGTGCCTTGCCAGCAGCGGAGCCGACACCATCCTCGACGACGCGGCGCAAGCGGCGAGCAGTCAGGCGAGCTTCACGACGACGCCCTTCGTCATGGTCAACGATCTTCCTTCGCTGACTGACGCCGACAGCCTCAAATTCACGATTGACCTCGCGCTCCAGCAAGCCAACGATCAATTGGCTGCCAGTCTCACCGAGGCGACGCCCGAAGCCACCGACGCGGTGGATCGCTACACCTACGATCCGCTGACTCACAACCCGATTGAGCCGCCGCTGACGCTCGATCTCCCGGCGGGCTGGGCACACGCTTACGACTCGATTGTGCTTCAGGATATCGACGGCATCCGCCCGATCCCGTTTGCGATTTATCAGGGACCGGTCACCAGCGGGACGGGTTACATTGTGCTGCTGTGGGGCTTTCCGAACCTCGTCAAGGTCGGCTCGACCGGGACGGACGCCATTCAGCCCGACGTGTGGACGGACGCGACCCGCTTGCTGCGCTTGGCGATTGTCGAGCAGGGCTGCAACGTCGGCACCGACCTGCGCCGCAATTACAGCGTCGGCGGTTTGCAGGCGACCGGGACGCAGTTCGCGGCGGTGGACTGTCCCGAACTGCCGGATACGCGCGGCTGGTTCGCCGGGCTGCGCCAGTTCAACGTCAATTTCGTCTTTTATCTGTACGCTGACCCGATCACGGCGATGGACGACGAGACGACCACGCAGGAATTGCAGTCGATCCTCGACACCGTGCAATTCGTCATGCCCGAAGTGACGCCGGAACCGACGAACTAACTGGATGATGTAGGGGCAGATCTGAGTTCTGCCCCTACACAAATGCCTGTTGCTCAGCCCTCGTCGTAACCGTAATCCTCGTAGGCGAGCGTGAAACGACGATCCAACCGACCCACCACCAAGCGCAGCACGATCAGCAGCGGCAGCGCGATGCCGATCCCGACCGCGTCGCCGAAGTGGAACACGCTCGCGCCGAGGACGATGCCGCCGCCGATCAGCGCGACGACGACGAACAGCATCAAGTAGCGCTGCAAGCCGAAGCGGTCGAAGCGCAGCGGGCGCGCGCTGATGATCAGCACCGCCGCGCCGCTGATCATGCCGATCAACAGCCCATCGACGCCGCCTTGCAGCGCCCGCCACGCCGGGGACTCCATTTGGCTGGCGGACACCAGCGGCGTGATCGCGTTATAGCCGCCGTAGATCAGCGCCCCGACCACTGCCCCGAACTGAATGCTCAGCCAGTCGATCCGCAGCACCCGCCACACCCACGAGCCGAACAGCACGTAGATCACGCCGACCCCGCCCGCGACGATCAAGCTGACGACGATGCCGCTCTGGATCAGCGCGGCGACCATGTAATCCTGTCGCCAGACGACCGCCCGCAAGCCGAGATAGCCGCTGACCGCGCACAGGGCGATCAGCGTTGCCGTCACGCCCTCGACCAACCGGCGCAGCGGACTGACTTCATTTCCGCACGATCTCCCACGCCAAGTGGTTGATCTCCGGCAGAATCAGCTTCTCCAGCGCGACCTGCACGGCGTTGGGGCTGCCCGGCATCGAGAAGACCAGCGTTTTCTTGTAGACGCCCGCCGTCGCGCGGCTGAGCATCGCCGCCGCGCCGACTTCCTGATAGCTCAACATGCGGAAGATTTCGCCGAAACCGGGCAGCGGCTTCTCCAGCATCCGGTTGATCACGTCGTAGGTCGTGTCGCGCGGGCTGATGCCGGTGCCGCCGTTGAACAGGATCAGGCGCACATCCGGCAGCGCGGCGAGTTCTTCCAGCGCCGCCGCCACCTGATCCGGCTCATCCTTGATCAGCCGGTAAGCGGCGACGTGATGACCGAGGTCGTCCAGCCGTCGCTCGATATACTGGCGGTTGACGTCGGTTTCCGGCGTACGGGTATCGCTGACGGTCACGATTGCTACCGTAACCGGCTGTTGTCCGGCGAGTTCGCGGTGATCCGGTGCGCCCATGCTTTAGTCCTTTCCAGTATGCCTCAAATTCAGAGCCAGTTCGTTTTTGTCGTTAAGTAGACGATATACATTTCGGGATTGCTCGTATTTATGAACACAGTTTGCTCAGTTAGATCGGGCGGATCGCTCATAAGTTTTTCGCCTGCCAAGAAAGATGCCGCCATGTCAATTGTCCAGCCCGTTCTCTGCTCAATGTAGGTGATCCCGCCGATGCTTTGTGGTGGTTTTGCCGATGAGAGCGGCGTCTCAACTGACGTCGTTGCAATAAAACGTTCCAAGTCGTCTGGCGACATAGTGAACTTCATCCACAGAGTACAACTCCGAGATAGTGAGTTGGAGTATGTTTCCACATTTTGAGCGCTAGGCGGCAGGCTATAATAATCACTGTTTCCAGCGAAACGGCAGTCAGGATCACGGACGAATGTAAGTCCAACTACATACACTAGTATCGGCAAAACAATCGCAGCAATGATGATGATAAGACGCCGCCTGTTTCGCTTACTCAGGTTCATACAAAACCCGCGCGTTGGCGACCATCTGATCGCGGAAATAGCGGCTCAAGAATTTCGGCGTGTTCAAATCGACCGTGCAGCCCAACATCTCGCTGAGTTCGTCCTGCATGTCACTGAAGGTGAAGAAATCGACCGTTTTGCCCGGCTCGAACTCGATCAGCACGTCAACGTCGCTGCTGGCGTTGAAATCATCGCGCAGCATCGATCCGGACAGCGCCAGCTTGTGGATGTGATAACGCTGGCAGAATTCGGCAATGCGCTGCTCCGGTACGGCGATGGCAACTGACATAGCATGCCTCCCTAAACCTCCGGCAACACTGCTGTCTATCTTATTCTATTGTACGCTTGTTCGCATAGGGGTGAGGTTAGCGCCTAGCCTGCCGCTTTCGGTTCGCGGATGAGTTGGTAGGCGAGCGCGCCGAGGCTGGCGCCGATCACCGGAGCGAGCAGGTAAATCCATTGATCCGTCCCAATCCCAGCGACCAGCGCCGGACCGAGCGAGCGCGCCGGGTTCATCGACGCGCCGCTGATCGGTCCCGCCCAGAGCGCGTCCAGCGCGACGGTCAAGCCAATCGCCAGCGCCGCCGTCTCGCCGACCGCTCGCGTATCGGTGGCAACGGCGATGATCACGAACATCAGCACGGCGGTCAGCAAGATTTCGAGCAGGAACGACTGCTGTATCGACCCCGCTGGCAGGGTCACACCAAGCTGCGCCACGTTGCCGAGCATCAGCCGCAGCGTCTCCGCGCCGAGCCACGCGCCGAGCAGTTGGCTGCCGACGTAGATCGGCACGTCGCGCCACGCGAAATGGCGGGTCAGCGCGAAGGCGATGGTCACCGCCGGGTTGAAATGCGCGCCGGAGATGTGCCCGGTCGCCGCGATCATGACGGTGACGATCAAGCCGAAAGTCAGCGCCACACCGAGGTGGGTCAGCGAGCCGTTGAGCGTGTTGACCATGATCGCGCCGCAGCCAGCCGTGACCAGCGCGTAAGTGCCGATCAACTCGGCAGCGGCGCGGCGCAGCAAGGGACGATCCAAGTGCAGCGCGGTTCGTGTGCTGGCGAGGCTGCTCAACCGGCACCGTCGCGCAGCATTTGGGCGTAGGGATGGGGCATCCCGCCGACTTCGGGCGTCGCTTCAATCGCCTGTGCCGTGCGCTCGACGTCGTAGGCGACGCGGATGAACTGCACGGTCAAGTCGCGCCCGCTGGCGGTCAGGGTCACGTAACCGGCGCGCGGATCGCGATCCTTGGGCTTGCCGACGCTGCCCGCGTTGACGATCTGGCGACCGCTGGGCAGCGTCTTGTGATAGGGCAGATGGGTATGCCCGCAGACGATCACGTCGGCGTCGGCGGCGTCGAGCAGGCGCTCAAAATAGTCGTCCGGGCGGTCGGCAAACATGTACTCGTTGACTTTGCGCGGGCTGCCATGCACCAGCAGCACCCGCAGGTCGCCCAGTTGCAGCGGGATGTGAGCGGGCAGCGCCCGCAGAAAGGCTTTGTTGGCGGCGGTCGTGTGGGCGTTCGACCACGCAATCGACAGTTCGCCGCGCGCGCGGTCGATTTCGGCTTTGTAAGCGCAGCCGCAGTCGTCGCTGTCGCTGCCGACGCCTTGATCGTAGTTACCCATGATGGTCGGGATGCCGCGCTGGCGAATCAGATCGACAACCTCGTTGGGAAACGTCCCGTAGCCGACCAGATCGCCCAGACAGTAAAGCTGATCCAGCCCGCGCGCCGCCATGTCGGCAAAGACCGCCTCTAGCGCGGGCAAGTTGCCGTGAATATCGCCAAAAATGGTGATCGAGTCGGTCAAGCTTGCGCTCCTTGTGGGTCGTCGAGGGTTGGCAGGGTGGTCAGGAAATAGGCGATCCGCGCTTGCAGCCGCCGCGCCGTGCCCAGAAATGCCTCGGCACGCTGCTGATCGTCCCGAATCGCCAGTCGGATCAGGGAAAGCCCCAGTGAATTTGTCGGCTGCCACCGGGAAAGGTCGGGCAAATCTCGCGCACCTTGTCGCAGACCGTGATCACCACGTCGAAGGGCTGGTCGGTGTACTCACTCAGGTTATGGGTGTGCTGCCCGCTGATGTCGATGCCCAGTTGGCGCAGGGCGCGCACCGCCGCCGGGTGGACGGTGGTCGGCTGGCTGCCCGCGCTGAAGGCGTCAAGCTGTCCCTGACTGGCGTCACGCAGCAAGCCCTCCGCCATCTGCGAGCGCGCGCTGTTATGGGTGCAGAGGAACAGCACGCGCTGGCGGGCGAGCGGCAGTCCCGCGCCCGCCGCATCGGCAGCCAGCGCCGGATGCAGCGTCGTCCCGGCATCGCGGTAAAGCTGGCGCAAGCGCGCCAGATCGAGGCTGTAGTAGACGTCGCGCCCGTCTGCCTCGCTGCGGCGGGTCGTCACCAGCGCGTCGTCGCGCAGCTTCTTGAGGTGATACGAGACGAGGTTCATCGGCTGCTGAAGCTGATCGACCAGTTCGTTGACCTGATAGTCGCTGATCGTCAGCGCTTTGAGCAGCCCCCAGCGCACGTCATTCGCCAGCAGCTTGATGAACTCCGGCGGGCGTTGCGACGGGATCATCGGCGGGTTACGGTTCATAAGTCGGCGCGGCTTTCTCCGCTGCTGCGCAGGATCACATGCAGCAGTTAATCTAATCTGGATTGAAGCAATTTAGATTGAAGTATAATCGGTTTGGAGATGCGCTGTCAAGCGATGGATCGTAAGAATCGCGCGCTGATCCCGGTCTAAACCGTCACCGATTCTTACCTGATCAGTTTTCGCTCCAAGCTGACCCTTGCCAGCTTAAATGATACATGGTATCAATACAGTCAGTGATACGTGGTATCATTAACCGGATTAAGGCGAAGACCGCTTGAATAAGGAAGGTAACAAGATGCGTTTACGGATTTTGGGATTGCTCGTCGTACTGATGCTCATGGTTACTGGCGGGTCGCTGGCGGGCGCGCAGGATCAGCCGCTCAAGGTGGTGGCGACCTACAGTATTCTCGGCGACGTGGTGCAGAACGTCGGCGGCAGCAGCATCGACCTGACGGTGTTGGTCGGCGCGGGCGGCGACACGCACAGTTACGAACCCGTCCCGCAGGACAGCGTCGCGCTGGGGAGCGCCACCCTATTATTCGAGAACGGCTTGGGTTATGAGACGTGGCTCGACGACCTCTACAACGCCTCCGGCTCGACGGCGCAGCGCATCGCCGTCAGCGACGGGATCATCCCCGGCATGATCACGGTTGGCGACGAAGCGGGCGAGACTGACCCGCATATCTGGCAGAACCTCTATAACTTCGTCCACGTCGCCGAAACGGTGCGCGATACCCTCGCGGCGGCAGACCCGGCGAACGCGACGACTTATCAGTTGAACGCCAACGCTTACATTCAGCAGCTTCTGGAGACCGATAGCTACGTCATCCAGCAGACGCAGACCATCCCCGCTGACCAGCGCAAGCTGGTGACCGATCACGACGCTTTCGGCTACTTCGCTTCGCGCTACGGCTTCACCATCGTCGGCACGGCGCTTGGATCGGCATCGACCGAAGGGGCGGAGCCATCCGCCGCCGCCATCGCCGCGCTGGTGGGCGCGATCAAAGACACCGGCACGCGGGCGATCTTCCCGGAGAACATCGAGAACGCCAGCCTGGTCGAACAGCTCGCGGGCGAGGCGGGCGTGGTCGTTGGAGCGCCGCTGTGCAGCGACGCGCTGACTCCGGCGGATGGTCCCTGCCCGACCTACGTCACCATGATGCGCTACAATATCGACAGCATCGTTGCAGCGCTTGCAATAGGTTGCGAAGGTTGTATGACTGACATCCACGCCCGACGCTCGATGCGCTCGGCTCGTGCACCGAAGCTTGCAGGGAAGGGCGCGAACAAAAGAAGAGGGGCTTACTGTTCCCTCCCGAGATGCTTAGAGCGTCGGGCGGTGCGGGTTAATCAGTGAGAATTGGCTTACGTTGGTACGTGTAAGGGTGCGGCACGCTGCGCCCCTACGACGAGGATTTCATAACTTTATGGCTCTACCTTATCTTTCCTACAGCCGCCATCGCGCGCGCGAAGCGGTAGCGGGCGCACCCGCGCTCGAACTGCACGGCGTCAGCGTCGAGTATCCCGGCACGCGGCGGATCGCCCTGCACAGCGTCGATCTGTGCGTCCCGGTCGGGGCGCAGGTCGCGCTGGTCGGTCCCAACGGCGCAGGCAAATCTACGCTGCTCAAGGCGGTTGCCGGGCTGCTGCCGGTGCGTCAAGGGACAGTTGCCATCTACGGGCATCCGATTGGCGCCTGTCCGCAGCGAGTCGCCTACCTGCCGCAGCGCGGCGAGATCGATTGGCGCTTTCCGGTCTCGCTGCGGCGCTTGGTGCTGACCGGACGCTACGTCCATCTGGGCTGGTTTCGCCGCCCCGGACGCGAAGACTACGCCATCGCCAATCAGATGATCGAGCAGATGGACTTGAGCGACCTCGCCGACCGCCAGATCGGGGAGCTTTCCGGCGGGCAGCAGCAGCGCGCATTGCTGGCGCGCGCGCTGGCTCAATCCGCCGACTTGCTGCTGCTGGACGAGCCGCTCAACGCAGTTGACGTGACCACCCGCGCGATCATCACCGACGTGCTGCGCGACCTTCAGCGGCAGGGCAAGACCGTCGTCACCGCCACCCACGATCTGGGCAGGCTGGAGGCGGATTTCGACGGCGCGCTCTACCTCGCCGAAGGGCGCGAAGTCCCCTCGCCAC
The DNA here is from genome assembly GCA_963848465.1 of uncultured Chloroflexia bacterium. Lineage (GTDB taxonomy): Bacteria > Chloroflexota > Anaerolineae > Aggregatilineales > Phototrophicaceae > Flexifilum. The sequence goes on from CAWKDY010000032.1 coordinate 28,977, forward strand.
CGGGGGCATTCATCGGCTCGAAGATCGGAGTTTGCTAGCATGATCGAGTGGTTGATTGCTCCGTTTCGCTTCGGCTTCATGCAAACCGCGCTGCTGGCTGCCATCTTGATCGGGTTAGCCTGCGCCAGTATCGGCGTGTACGTCGTGCTGCGCCGGATGGCGTTCATCGGCGATGCCTTAGCCCACACCGTGCTGCCGGGCTTAGCCGTCGCCTATTTGAACCAGATGAACCTGTTCGTCGGCGCGCTGATCGCCGGGGTGATCACCGCGCTCGGCATCGGCTGGCTGTCGCGCCGCGATGCCATCCGCGAGGATACCGCCATCGGCATCATGTTCACCGGCATGTTCGCGCTCGGCGTGCTGCTGATCAGCACGGTGCGCTCGTTCCGCGACCTGACGCACATCCTGTTCGGCAACATCCTCGGCGTGACGGTAGACGACCTGATCCTGATCGCCATCATCACCGCCGTGACACTGCTGCTGCTGTTCCTGTTTCACAAGGAACTCGAACTGACCTCGTTCGACCCGATCCACGCCGAGGTGATCGGCTTACGGGCGGATCGGCTGCGCTATCTGCTGCTGATCCTGCTGGCGTTCACGGTCGTGACCAGTATTCAGGTGGTCGGCGTGGTCATGACCAGCGCGCTGCTGGTGACACCGGCAGCAGCAGCCGCGCTACTGACCAACCGCCTGCCGCGCATGATCGGCATCGCCATCGTGATCGCGGTGCTGTCGGGGATCGTCGGCTTGTACGCTTCGTTCTACGCCGACGTATCGTCGGGCGCGGCGATTGTGCTGGCAAGTACGGCGCTGTTCGTCGTCGCGTGGGGGATTCACGGCATCCGCCACCGGGCAATCCCGGCGGAGGGCGAGCTAGATTGAATTTGACCCACGCGGGTGGTAAGGATTTGCACGGACGTCATTCGTAGGGGCGCACCTGCGTGTGCGCCCTTGCTCGATGGGCAGACACGCAGGTCTGCTCCTACGAAGTTCTGGTATGGTGAAACCGGGAGGAAGCAACCATGTGCATCTTCTGCGCGGCGATCCCGCTGTCGGCGACGCTCGGTGCAGCCGCAGCCGGAAAACAGCAGCAAAAGCGCGAAGTGCGAGTCGCCGAAACCAGCAGCGATCCCGCGCTGCGTGGTGTGCCCGCCCTCAAAATCATCGCTGCCGTCACCGGCGGGCTGATCGTCTGCTCGGCGGTCTACCACCTCGTGATCTATCCCCACACGGGCATCGTGCTCTGACTTCTCTACAAACTGGGTGAGGTGTCTATGGGCGTTTAATTGAACGCTCCCACTGCGTAACCTCGTATCGGTTCAGTCTTTGACTTAGCGCTCAGCACTCAGTCCTCGGCACTGTCCTTACGGCACCCATGCGGGCATAAAAGCGTCGTTGGCGACCTTGACCAGCGCGCGGCTGGCGACGTCGAGCGTCCAGATTTCCGGGCGCGCCAGTGGATCGGGCTGCATGTCCTCACCCAGCAGCGGGAAGCGATAGATCACCAGTTGCGTCCCGGTCGGATCCCACCAAAAGGTGCTGTTCGAATAGCGCGGGTCGGTCGTGAGCGGCTCGCTGACGTTCGTCCGCAGGTCGAGCAGCACAATCTGCGTGCCGCGCGCGACCGTATCATCCTGCCGCGCGATGGCGATCTGCGCGCCGTCAGGACTCCACGCGCCCGCTTGATCGTTGGTCGCGCCGTCGGGATCGCTCACGATCACCGAATTGCCGGTGTCGAGGTCGGCGCTGCGGAGCACGGTGCGCGGTTCGTCATTTTGGGTGGTCATCTCCGGGTAGAGCAGGCGCTTTCCATCCGGCGCGAGCGCGCCCGATGTCCCTAACCGGCTGCTGACGTTGAAAGTTTGGTCGGAGTTGAAGTCGTAGACGCGGATCAGCGAGGCGCTGCTGTCCATGACGGCGATGCGGCTGCCGTCCGCCGACCACTGCGCCCCGTAGCCCAGAGTCTGCGGATCTTGAAACAACGGTCGCGTCGAGACTGGCGACGTCGTGAGGTCGATCAGCCAGATGCGCGCGGCGGTCGTCCCTAGAACCGGGTCAATCTCCGAGCGCTCGTAAGCGATCATCTGCCCGTCCGGTCGCCAAACCGGGGTGGCGCAGACCGCGCTCCCACAGCGGGTGAGCTTGGTTTGCGCGCCGGTGTCGAGGTTCAGCAGTACGATGTCCATCGTCCCCAAAGCGCGATGATTCTCGGCATAAGCGATTTGCGTTCCGTCGGGACTGACGCTGAAGTTGAACACGCCGTCGCTGCTGTCGGTGATCTGCCGCGCCTGATCGGGAACCGTCGGGTCAACCAGCCAAATATTCTGGATCGCACCATCCGCCGGAGCGAGATAGGCAACGCGCGGTGGCGTCACCGTGAAGCTGTAACGCACCTCGTTCAAGACCGCCCGCCCGCTGGCGCTGGCTGCGCCCGGCTCCAGTACCACGCTGTAGTCGGTGCTCGGTTTTAGAGCGGCGCTAGGGCGAAAAGTCATCGCCGCGCCGTTCCAGCTAAACGTGCCGTCCAGCGCTGGATTGGTCTTGAAATGCGCCGCCACACTGTCGTGATCCATTGCTTCTTTGAAATGGATGGTGATCGGGCTGGTGCTGTGCGCCTTGCCGACCGGCGCGACCTGTACCACCTGTACGCCGACGTGATCGCCAAGCAGGATCGTCGCGCCGATCAGCGCGAGGAGGACGACGATCACCACTGCCACCACGCGATCCAGCCCGGTGGGCTGAACCGCGCGCAGCTTATCGAGAGCGGGCATGAGCGTCTCCGCTGTCTATGCCGTCAAGCGCTTCAAGCATACGTCATTTGGCGCGCTTTTGCCCGGTTTCTTCTCCGCCCAGCGCCCAACGGTAGCCAAGCGACGCGATTAAGAAGTGCATCCGCGCCAGCTCCTGCGGCGAGCACGCCATGTCGTGGTCGAGCCACCACTTGGTAATGCCGATCTGCCCGCCCGCCAGAAATGCGCTGATCAGGTCGGGCGGCAGTTTCGTACCCTGTTCGTTCGCCGCTTGCTCAATTTTCGGCTGGAGCATCCGGGCAAGGTAGGACATCACTTCCCAGACGAAGCTAATCGAGCCTTTGTCGCTCAACATGACGCGGTAGAAGTCGGCGTAGTCGGCGACGTGCTCGAAATCTTCGGCGTGGCAGTCTTCCAGCGTAACGTCTTCGGGATCGCTGATCAGCGGCAGCATCCCTTCGTGTCCATTGAGCAAGCCGTCGTAGATCGCCTGCATACTCGTAAACAACAGTTGATCTTTGTCTTTGAAATGCAGATAAAAGGTGGTGCGGCTGACGTCGGCGCGGTCGGTGATGTCCTGAATGGTGATGCTGTCGTAACCCCGTTCGACAATCAATTCCATCAAGGCTTTGCTCAGAAGCCGCCGGGTACGCTCGATGCGGCGGTCGCGTTTGGGGGGAGCCTGAGTCATTTTATGAACACCTGTCTAATAAACTACACGCCGACCCGATTGCTGGTTGACAGGTCGACATAGGCTCATATTATAAGAGTTATTGAACACGATGTACAGAAAACGATGGAGTGTCCACTATGCGAATCCCACCGGGTCCCCCGCAGATTAAGGGAATCGTCAAAACGCTGCGCTTCTTCAACGAGGTCAACGGCGATTTCCTCGCCTACGCGCGGGCAAAAATGGCGGTGTACGGTGATTTCTTCCAGTTGGATTTCGGGAGCGAGCGCATGTATATGGTCGCCGACCCCGACGCGATTTACGAGATGCTGGTCACCAAGAATGCCCAGTTCTACAAAGGCAAGCAGTACCGTGACCGCCAGCGCGGGCTGGCGCGTTTTCTGGGCAACGGCTTACTGACCAGCGACGGCGAGTTCTGGAAGCGCCAGCGCAAGCTGACCGCGCCCGCGCTCCATGCCCGCCGAATCGAAGCCTACGCCGAGACGATGGTCAGCGTGACCGAGCAGATGATCGCCCGCTGGCATGATCAGGAAACGCTCGACATCGATCAGGAGATGATGCATGCCACCCTCCAGATCGTCGCCAAGTCGCTGTTCAACGTCGCTATGGAAGGCAGAGACGCGGATCGCATCGGCGTGGCGCTCACGGTGATTCAGCATCACATGGGCGGGTTCAGCCTGATCCCCAACTGGGTGCCTACCTCCGGCAAAATCCGCACCAACCGCGCTGTCCGCGACCTTGACGACATCATCTACCGGCTGATCACCGAGCGCCGCCGCACCAACGAGGACTACGGCGATCTGCTCTCGATGCTGCTGCTGGCGCGCGACGAGGACGACAAGGGGATGAGCGACGAGCAGGTGCGTGACGAAACCGTCACGCTGATGCTCGCCGGACACGAGACGACCGCCAATGCGCTCAACTGGACGTTCAAGCTGCTGGCGGAAAATCCGGAGGCTGAAGCCAAGCTACATGCCGAACTCGACGCCGTGCTGGGCGGGCGGGCGCCCACGCTCGCCGATCTGAAGACACTGCCCTATACCGAGATGGTGGTCAAAGAATCGCTGCGCCTGTACCCGCCCGCTTACAGCTTCGGGCGGATGGCAATCGAGGATACGACTATCGCGGGCTATACCGTGCCCGCTAACACCGACATCAACGTGTTCACTTTCGTCACCCAGCGCGATCCACGCTGGTGGGACGAGCCGGAACGCTTCATTCCGGAGCGTTTCAGCCCGGAAAACGAGCCGAACATCCGCCATTATGCTTATCTGCCCTTTGGCGGCGGTCCGCGCGTCTGCATCGGCAACAGCTTCGCCGTGATGGAAGCCAACCTGATGCTGGCGACGATTGCGCAGCAGTATCAACTGCGGCTGACGCCGGGGCAGGTGGTCGAACTTGACCCGCTGATCACGCTGCGACCACGCAACGGCTTGCAGATGCGCGTCGAGCAGCGCGAGTCGGTGCGCCAGTCTCAGCACGATACGGTGCTCGCTTAAGCAGTCAAATTGAAGAAAACGCAGAGGTTGTAGGGGCAGGTTTGAAACCTGCCCCATGTGCATCAACTTAAGGATGTCGGAGTGACTTCGTGCGCCGCCGGATGCTCAAAGCATCCGGCTACGAACAGCCAAGTCGCCTGAAGGCGACTCTTGAGCCTGCTTCAGCTGCTCTGTCGCAAAGATCGGCACTTTGACCCCACCCCCGCGCGCTACGCGCGCTTCCCCTCCCCGAATTCAGGGAGGGGAGAGTGCAAAAGCAGTTGGGTAGCTTAATCCACAGGTCGTGCAAACTATGTTTGCAACAGAGCAGCTTCAGCAGGCTTTTTTGATACTAGCCAGACGCTTTGAGCGTCTGGTGAACCCTGCCCTTTTCTTTACTGCCGAGGTTATTCTTCCAGCAGCCACGCGACCGCTTCGGCTTCGACGGAGAAGATTTTGCGCTCGCGCGTGCCCGCCAGCACATGCTCGACCAAAGCCTTGACGTTCTGGCTCGGCTCGCTGGCGTCGATCAGCAGGGCGGTTTTGCCGGGGACGTCCGGGCGCGTCTGTGATGCCTCGCGCGCGGCTTTGAGCGCTTCAGCGCTCAGTTGGTTGTCCGGCGCCGATAGGTCGACCAGCAGCAGCAGCGGCTCGCTCGAATCCCAGCGATTGAACAAATTGACGACTTCCTGAAACCATACCTCCGAGGCTTCCGTTCCAGTACTGATAAAGCGATAGCAGGCGATCTTGCCGTTCGCCAAGTGCTCGGTGACAAATACTTCATCCGCCATCTTCGATCTCCCTATCCTGCTGTCACGGTAATGCTAATCATATACTCTCATGCTTTTTGACGCTGAACGCAATTTTCTTAGCGACTTGGTTCGGTGAGCTTTGGTGCTCGTTTACCGGCGCAAGCCATTCGCTCCCACGCCAGCGGGGCGAGGGAGAAGGGGGTGAGCGTTGAGGGGTGGAACGGCAGTAACGACGCGGTATGTGGTCTTCAGTCCCTTTTTTACAGCTTTTTACTGCCAGAATAATTTGAAATTTACACATGGCAGCCTGTGAAACGTGTGATAAAGAGTTGAGACATCGATTCGCCTATTTTGGGTGAAATTATAAGTCAGAGTTGACACCCTTCGGGATTCATACTACCATTCACTCAACGGACGATGAATGAATATATCAGAGTAAGTTTGTTATCTCAACAAGAGCAATGTCGATGACTGAAGAGATACCTCCCCAACGAATGACTAGTCGGGATATTAAAGCCCACGAGAGGCGGCAGCAAATCCTCGCGGTTGCAAAAAAAATGTTTGCCGAAGGCGGTTATCATGCCACGTCGATGCGATCCCTGAATAAGGCGACTGGGGGTCGCCGACGCACTCACCTACCACTATTTTCCCGAAGGAAAATTGGAAATCCTGCAAACCATCATCCGCGAAGGTCTAGAGGCGCAGATGTCCGAGATTGAAGTATTAGCGCCCCAGTTGAAAGACGATCTGCCGCTCAGAGAAGCCCTCTTGCTCGCAGCTCGCATGGGAACCTATCTCTTTTCTGCGGATAAGGCGCTAATTCAAATTTTGATGCGGGAAAGAAATTGGCTGCTGCACGAGGAGTGGTTGAGGGAGTTACCTACAAGGGAGCCTCCAACCGCGCTCCTGATAGAGTATTTTGCGAGGCGGATGGCACAAGGCGAAATCCGGACGATGGATTTAACCTTCGCCCTTAGCCAGTTCTTCTCCGGGATCATCATGCATTCCCTCTTCGGCGACGAAGCCGGGAGCATTGATTCTGGTGACGATCTGTATCTCGAAAAACTGGTGGATTTCACAGCCCAGTTGTGGTCTACGTAAGTCCATATATTTTTTTGCCAAGTAATTTCAACGAACGTTCGATGAATTAAATCGACGATTAGATTGCGTGAGGGAAATCACATGGATACCCGGACTACGACACGCCCAGACCGCAGGGCGCTCTTCTTCATCATCTTAACGACGTTTCTCAATACGGTGGGACTTACGCTCGTCATCCCATTAGCGCCGTTCCTGATAGCGCATTACGTCAGTGATTCAAGCAGTGTTGGCTTGACCGTCGGTTGGTTCACTTCCGCCTACGCAATCTGCCAATTTATCGCTGCGCCGGGATTAGGCGCACTCAGTGACCGTTTTGGTCGCCGCCCAATTTTGCTGCTGTGCATACTGGGGTCAGCGGGTGGCTATCTGCTTCTGGGCATCGGTGGCGCGTTGTGGGTCTTATTTCTTGGTCGCATCATCGACGGGTTGACCGGTGCGAACAGTGCTATCCTCAACGCTTACGTGGCTGACATTGTGCCACCAGCGGAGCGTGGCAAGTACTTCGGCTGGATTGGCGCTATCGCCGCCATCAGCATCGTTCTCGGTCCGGTACTCGGTGGCTTCATGGCAAAGCTTGGCTATCAGCTTCCATTTTTTGTGGCGGGCGGTGTTGCCCTGACCAACCTGCTTTTAGGGTTCTTTTTCCTGCCGGAAAGTCTTCCCAAAGAGCAGCGTGCCAGTTCAATCAACCTGTCACGGCTTAATCCTGTCAACACCCTGAAAGATGTTCTGGCGATGCCGCAGCTCCGCTGGCTGCTGGTGGCTATCTTCCTGACGGGGCTGTCTCTCATCGCCATTTCAGCCAATATCAGTCTTTTCGCCAAAGACAGCCTGAATTGGGATACGAGCGCCGTCGGAGCATTGTTCTCCCTTTTCGGGATCACCAGTATTGTCACACAAGCGCTGCTGCTCCCGTGGCTGCTCAAGCGTTTGGAGTCGCTGCAAGGTAACGATTGTGGGTGTGATGCTTGCCATTGCCAGTTTTCTTCTGATTTCATTGGTCGCAGTAATTGCTTCCGACCTGCTGATGTATGTCGCGTTTGTCCTCGTGGCTGTTGGCGAAGGGTTGATCAGCCCCTCGCTGCTTGCTTTGATCACACGGGCAACGGACGCACGTTCGCAGGGCAAGGTACAGGGCGGCAATCAATCGATCCAATCGTTGGCGAATATGACGGGACCGTTGTACGTGGGTGAAATCTATGATCATGTGGGGCACGCCGCGCCTTACATCAGCGGCGCAGGAATACTATTGCTATCGCTGGCTGCTCTTTTATTGGCACGTCCCGCACTCAAGCGATCCGCTTCTGGCGAGGACAAGGTGATTATCTCACAGGCTGTAACAACGCCGAACGACGCTTGAGGGGAAACATAAAATCACTGCAATTTCACGACTTGATCGAGGAATCAGGAGGCTTGAAAGTCTCATGAAACGGCAATGGTGGGCAGTCCACCGTGTAGGACTTGAAACGAAATAAGCGTTCGCGCCAGTTGGATAAAGTTCGCATCCAGCACACTATTCGCAAGAAAGTAACGCTTGAGCGAGCTGCTATCCTGCATTTCAGGAACCCACAAATGCATAGCCTGCAATGCCCTCTAGCACCCGAACGGCGTCGTGATGTTGAACTCCGTCCCGACGTCGTAGAGGTCGTAGCGCATCAAGACTTGCCCGGTCACCGGAAGCTGGCGGTCGAAGATCACGACGTTCTGCACGTCCAAGTTGAGGTAGAAGCGCACGGCGGCGTTGTTCTCCGCCGAGAGCCAGAGTTCGCCGCTGGTGAGCGTCACCGAGCCGTTGTCGCCGATGCGGATCGAGGGCAGGATCAGATCGTTCTGGTCGAAGGTGAACAGGTAGACGTCGGTGCCGTTGATGGTGGCGCGGCGTCCGCCAGGGGTGGCGCGGGTCACGCCGCCGACCAGTTCTCCGGCGCGCAGATCGGCGGCGGTTTTGGCGGCGTCGGTCGCGTTGCTGAGGCAGGTGCCGTCGCGGACGAGGAAGGCATCCGGTCCCAGCCGCACGGCTTCGTAAGCGGTGTTCTCGGTCTGCCCGATCAACTCGCCCGACGTGCTCAACTGCACGCGCCGCGCCGACGCCAATTGGTTGAACCAGACTTCCGCCTGTGCCGACGCGCTCGCCGCGCGCGGGGTGTTGGCGAACACGCCGGTGAAATCGAGCTGGACGACGTAGCGCCAGCCGGAAAGGTCGGTCAAGTGGTTGTCGATAGCGCTGAAACTGGTCACCAAGCCGTTGATCGGCGCGGGCGGCGCATTCTCGGTCAGCGGCACGCTGGTCGAGATGTCGGCAATCGAGGCGCGCGTGGGGATGTCCTCCGGTTGCAGCCCGCGCGGGGTCGAGCAGGACGCCGCCAGCAGCATCAGCAGCGCGAAAAAGATCAGTCGCTTCAAGGATCGATCTCCGTGTGTCGTCATGCAGGCATTGTAGCGCGCCCCCCGATTCGGCGCACGCTGTTTTTACGTCTCGAAATCTTTTATGATAGAGCCAGTCAAAAGTTAAAAGTTGCAAGTTAAAAGTATTGCTCGTGCCGTAGGCGGGACAACCTGCCTGAAGCAGCGCCAGCTATGCGTACTGAAAAATATCAATGCCTGTTTTTGCTTTTAACTTTTAACTTTCACCTTTCAACTCGATTTGAGGTAGACAACGATGGGTATTCCCGAAAGCATCTTGGTCGTCGGACATCGCAACCCTGATATGGACGCGATTGCGTCGGCGGTTGCCTATGCGTGGCTGCTCAACGAAACCAACAGCGCCAACTACATCCCCGGACGCACCGGGCAAGTCAATACGCAGACCGCTTTCGCGCTGGAGCGGTTCCGCATCGACCCGCCGATGCTGGTCACGGACGTGCGTCCGCGCGTCGGCGACTTGACCGAATCGCTGCCCTTTCTGCACGAGGGGCAAACCCTGCTCCACGCTTGCCAGACCATCGCCCGGACGCAGCGCCCCGCGCCGCTGCTCGACGCGCAGCAGAAGCCGGTCGGCTTGCTAACCGGCGCAGGCTTGTTCGCGCATCTAGCGGAGGCGTTGAGTTCGACTTCGGTGCTGGCGCTGGCGAAAGAGTTCGACCTGCCCGCCGAAAGCGCGGTCAATTCGAGCAGCGCCGTCCTGAGCGAGGACGATTTCGTGCGCGACGTGCTTGGGGCAGGTCATGCGCACCGAGCAGGACGATTTTCTGGTCGTCGATTGCGACGGGCACTACGTGGGGCTGTGCCGCCGCGCCGCGCTGATGTCGCCGCCGCACCGCAAGATCGTGATGGTCGATCACAACGAACTGGCGCAAGCAGTCGCCGGGCTGGAAGAATCCGAAGTGGTCGAGGTACTCGATCATCACCGCCTGAGCACGATCCCGACCTCGGTGCCGATCCGCTTCCACATCGATCCGGTCGGAAGCTGCTCGACGCTGGTGCTGGAGCGCAGCGTCGAACTGGGGCAGTCGTTCCCGCCGGGGATCGCCGGGGTGCTGCTCTGCGGCATCCTGTCCGACACGCTGATCTTCCGCTCGCCGACGGCGACCCCGCGCGACCGCACCGCCGCCGTCCGGTTGGCACGGATGGCAAACCTGCCGCCGGAGCACGCCACCGAGGAGCAGGTCATGCAGTCGATCAACGAGCTGGGCGAGGCGCTGCTGGGCGCGAGCGCCGGGCTGGGCAACCGGGTGGCGGACGAGGTCGTCAACACCGACATCAAATTCTACGAGGAAAGCGGCTTCAAGATCGCCGTCGCGCAGGTCGAGGTCTCCAACTTCTCCGAACTGGGATCGCGGCTGAGCGACATTCGCGCGGCGCTGGATCGGCTGCGCGAGGCGCACGGGCTGTCGCTGGCGCTGCTGATGGTCACCGACGTGGTGCGCGGCAACAGCCGCCTCGTGATCGTCGGGCTGCCGCGCATCATTTCGGCGCTGCCCTATACGCACCTCGAAGACGATCTGCTCGACGCGCCGGGGATGATGTCGCGCAAGAAACAGCTTCTGCCCGCTGTGCTCGCCGCGCTCGCGCAAGCGATGTAAAGAAAAAGGGATTTAACGCAAAGGCGCAAAGACAGGAAGACGCAAAGGAAAAACGGTCGGACGGTTCTTGTAGGGGCGGAACTGAGTTCCACCGCTCCAACGCTTATTTCCCAAGCCAGAGCCTAAAACTTTGCGTCTTGTTTTTACTTTTGCGCCTTTGCGTCAAAGATTTCATTTCCTTCCCCGTTTGCGGATTGACAAAGCAAAGCGCTTTTACTACAATTTCCTAGCTTTGCCGCCCCGTCTAAGGGCTTGAAGCGCGGCATAGGCACGTGATACAATCCTCACAGAACGTGCCGCCGTAGCTCAATGGCAGAGCACCCGCCTTGTAAGCGGGTGGTTAAGAGTTCGAGTCTCTTCGGCGGCTAGTGAACTCCCTTTAACAATCTGGGTCGGTGTCCCGAGCGGCAAAGGGGGCGGACTGTAAATCCGCTGGCGGAAGCCTTCGCAGGTCCGAGTCCTGCCCGGCCCACCTTTCTAGAGTATGTCGCGCTCTGGAATTTGCTCCAATAGCTCAGTGGTAGAGCACTCCCTTGGTAAGGGAGAGGTCATGGGTTCAAGCCCCATTTGGAGCTTCGTCTTTCCGTTCTAGACCAATTGATGATTCGGGATTAGAGAACCATGGCGAAAAAAGGCAACCGGCTGCTCGTCAAGATGCGCAGCACCGAGAGCGGTCACATGTACTACACGCAGAAGAACCGCCGCAACGATACGCAGCGGCTCGAACTCAAGAAGTACGATCCGATCCTCCGCCGTCACGTGATCTACCGCGAGACGAAGTGATTTGACCGGACACCCCATGCCATAGTAGAATAGTAACTGTGGCACTTCAATTTAGGGGCATGGTGTAATGGTAACATGACGCTCTCCAAAAGCGTTGTTCTGGGTTCGAGTCCTAGTGCCCCTGCTTACACCTGAAGACACCGCCCATTGCGGCGGTGTCTTTCATATCAGCCAACATGAACGCAGCGTTTGTACTGAGTATCATTGCCCGGACGCTCGACGATGAACAAGTTTTCCGGTTTTGACTCAGCACCCGGTACTATTTTTAGGAGAGTAATCCATGTCCGACAATACGATAGGGGATGAAAAGCAAACCGGGCGTCGCCGTCGTCCGGGGCGCCGCCCTGAAGCAGAAGTCGCAGAAGAAGCCGAGTTGACCGAAGATCGCAGCTTGACTATCGGCAAAGGGCGCGCAACCCCCAGCCGTCGTAAGCAGGTCGAAGAAGAAGACAGCGGCAATATCGCTACCCGCAGCGTTGGCGGCGTGCGCGAATACGTCGAGGGCGTCCGTACCGAAATCGGCAAGGTCGTGTGGCCCACCCGTGAAGAAACGTGGCGCTTGACCTTGATCGTGCTGGCGACTTTGATCGCCTCGGCGATTGTGCTCGGTGCCATCAGCTTGATCTTCACCGACTTGTTCAAAGCCGGTCTCACCAACCCGATCATCCTGATCGGTACGATGGTCATCGCCGTCGGCGGCGGGTTGCTATTCAACCGCTACAGCAAGAGCCGGTCGTCTTCTTACTAGACGCCCCCCTTGCGAGAGGTTTGAGGAGTTTATTGTTATGCCTGATGACGTGAAATTCGATTACGACCCGGAACCCGTTTATCTCGATGACGAGAATGACGACGATGGTGTGTCGCTGCTTGACGACGGCACCAAGGCAAAACCGGAGAGCGAAAAGCTCTGGTATGTCATTCACTGCTATTCGGGCTACGAGAAGAAGGTTTGTCACGCCATCGAGCAGCGGATCGAAACGATGGGGATGCGGGACAAAATCTTCGACGTGATTGTCCCGACCCAAGAAGAAATCGAAGTCAAAGAAGGCAAGCGCAAGACCGTCGAAAAGCGCGTCTTCCCCGGCTACATCCTCGTTGAAATGAAGATGGACGAGGACTCGTGGTACGTCGTCCGCAACACGCCGGGCGTGACCGGGTTCGTCGGCATGGGCAATGAGCCAACGCCGCTGCGCGCGGAAGAAGTCAAGCAAATCATGGATCGCATGTCGGACGAAGCGCCCAAGATCAAGGTGTCGTTCAAGGTCGGGCAGCGCGTCCGAATCGTCAGCGGTCCCTTCAACGACTTCCCCGGCACCGTCGCGGCGATTGACATCGACAAGTCGAAGGTGCGCGTGATGGTCAACTTCTTCGGGCGTGACACGCCGGTCGAACTCGACTTCTTGGAAGTGGAAAAAATCTGAAATGCAGCAATTAGTGATGAGTGGTTAGTCTTTAGTTTTTAGCTTAAGAACTAACCACTCATCACTTGGATGTTGTCTATCGTTCGTGGGAGGGCGTAATCGCGCCCGCTAACCACAGGAGAAAAAAGCACTATGGCAAAGAAAGTCAAAGCAATCGTCACCCTGCAAATCAACGCCGGGAAAGCCAATCCGGCTCCCCCGATTGGTCCGGCGCTGGCACAGCACGGCATCAATTTGATGGCGTTCTGCAAGGACTACAACGCGCGCACGTCCAGCCGCATCGGCGAGATCATCCCGGCTGAAATCACCATCTACAGCGATGGTTCGTTCCGGTTCGAGCTGAAAAGCCCGCCCAGCACCTTCTTGATCATGAAAGCGGCTGGCATCGACAAAGGCTCAGCCACGCCGCAGTCGCAGAAGGTCGGCAAGGTCACGCGCAAGCAGTTGGCGGAGATCGCCGAACTCAAGCGTAAGGACATGAACACCCAGAACATCGACTCGATTGTTCGCCAGCTTGAAGGCACTGCCCTGCAAATGGGCGTGGAAGTGACAGATTAAAGCAGTCATTAGTTTTTAGTTCTTGGTTTTTAGCTAAAACTAAAGACTAAGAACTAATCACTTGTCAGCATTATTCGTGGGAGGGTGGTCGACCACCCGCTAGACCACAGGAGAAAAACAACATGGCACAACACGGTAAGCGTTATCAGACTCTCGAAAAACAGTTCGACCGCGACCAAACCTACGCGCTGGTAGAGGCGATCAATCTGGTCAAGAGCATGGCGAACGCCAAGTTCGACGAGACGGTCGAAGTTCACTTCCGCCTCGGTATCGACCCGCGCCACAGCGACCAGCAGGTCCGCAGCACGGTGCTGCTGCCGCATGGTCTCGGCAAAACCGTCCGCGTGCTGGTCTTCGCTGAAGGTGAAGACGCCCGCGCCGCCGAAGCCGCCGGTGCCGACATCATCGCCGACGACGAAGTGATCCGCCGGATTATGCAGGAAAACTTCCTCGACTTCGACGCCACACTGGCGGTACCGGGTATGATGCCGAAAGTCGGTCGTCTCGGTCGTATCCTCGGCACGCGCGGTTTGATGCCGAACCCGAAAGCCGGGACGGTCGTCCAGCCGGAAGACCTCGGTCGCGCGGTCGAAGAACTGAAAGCCGGTCGCGTCGAGTTCCGCAACGATAAGACGGGCAACCTGCACGTCCCGGTGGGCAAAGCCAGCTTCGAGCCGCAGAGCCTGCTCGAAAACGCACAGGCGGTCTTTGAAGCGGTCAACCGCGTCAAGCCTGCCGGTGTCAAGGGCGTCTACGTCAAGCGCGCCGTCGTCACCTCGACCATGAGTTCCGGCATCCGCGTCGATCTGAGCAGCACCGCACCGACTGCCTAAGCCGCGATCAAATTACGCTGAATCAAAAGACCCGCTGTTGCAGCGGGTCTTTTCGTTAGTGAGTGGAGGTGCAGCGATTTGCACGCTGGTCTGCCCTACGCCTTTGGATGCCCGGTTTTCGCGTCGGTTAATACGCCTTCTCGCTACTTCGCCGGACAGCGCACCGCATCGATCCTAGTTCACCCCCATTTGACCTTCATTATACACGATGACGTATGAATCGCGTAGGCGCTATTCCGGTCGCGGACGCTTGAACACGCAGAAGTAGTTGTTCGACCAGAAGCGCGATCCTGAGCCATCCTGCATCAGCACGTCGCCTTTGTTGCCAACGCCAACCGGCTGCACGTGCATCAACTCCCACCCCTGCTCACCGTAGGCGTTGAGGCGCGGCATCAGCGCTTCGGGCGTGTAGACCGGGATGCCGTCTTTCCAGTCGCGGTACTGCGTCAGAAAATCTTCTTCGAGGCGGGCGTCCGCCTGAATGAAAGTCGTCAGGTACTCCCACTGCATCGCCAATTCTCCTTGTGCGTGATCAATTGTTCCAATAGTTATACGCAGAATCGGGCGACCGGGTCGCAGTCACGCCGAGCGATCATGCTAAGAAACTGCCGCATTACCACGTCTAATCCATAAGCAGCGTACAGACCAAGTGAAAATCACGCCGTTTTGAGGGGATCATCAGCGATTACGCCCCTTAATGCCATGTTTTCTGAATCGGAACGGAGCAGCAAGCACATGAAAATCGGAATTATTGGTACAGGACGGATGGGGAGTGGATTGGGTAAGCGTTGGGTCAATGCCGGTCACGAGGTCATGTTCGGCTCGCGCGACCCGGCGAAGGCGCAAGCATTAGCAGCGCAGATCGGCGGCGGCGCGCACGGCGGCAGCCAAGCCGACGCGGTGAATTTCGCCGACGTGCTGCTGCTGGCGACGCCCTTCGACCAGACTCAAGCGGCGCTGCGCGATCTCGGATCGCTGGCGGGCAAGGTCGTGATCGAGATCACCAACAACTTCGTCGACAGCAACCCGCCCTCGACCACCGAACGGATCATGCAGTGGTCGCCCGGCGCGCGGGTCGTCAAAGCCTTCAACGGCGTCTTCTGGCAGCAGATCCAGAGCGAGCCAGCCGCCGCCGAAGGCGCGCCCGGACGTGTTCATGGCGGGCGACGACACCGAAGCCAAGCAGATCGCCGCGCAGTGGATCGAGGCGGCGGGCTTTCACGCCGTCGATGCTGGTCCCGCCAAGAACGCGCGGCATCTCGAAAACTTGGCGTTCTTCATCGTCGAAATGGCGTATGGGCAAGGCATGGGTCCGAATGTCGGCTTGAAATTGGTACAGGTGCAATCATGACCGACTTTCGTTTACCTGACGACGCCCAGATCGGCGGCGCGCACCTGCGCGTGATCGACCTTGACCGCGCGCTCGACTTCTACGGCGCTACGCTCGGCTTGACGGTCGTCGATCAGGCGGGTGACATGGTGGCATTGGCGGCATCGCCCGACGCCGCGCCGATCCTACGGCTGACCGAGCACCGCGACGCGATCCGCAAGCCGCAGCGCTCGACCGGGCTGTATCATGTCGCCATCTTGCTGCCGGGGCGTCCGGCGCTGGGCAAAATGCTGCGCCGCTTGCTCGACCTCGACTATCCGCTGCAAGGCGCATCCGACCATCTGGTCAGCGAGGCGCTCTATCTGGCGGATCCCGACGGCAACGGGCTGGAAATCTACCGCGACCGTCCGCGCAGCGAGTGGCGGATGGACGGCGACGCGGTGGCGATGGCGACCGAGCCGCTGGACGCCGAGGGCGTGCTCGCTGATGCCGACCGTCAGCGTGGGCGGGCATCCCGGCAGCGACGGTGATCGGACACGTTCACCTGCACGTCAGCGATCTGGCGCAGTCGGAGCAGTTCTACAGCGGCAAGCTCGGCTTGGATGTAATGCAGCGCGGCTATCCCGGCGCGCTGTTCATGGCGGCGGGCGGCTATCACCATCACCTCGGCGTCAATACGTGGGCGGGACGCTCCGCCCCCCTGCCAATGCGGTCGGGCTGGAGTCGTTCACCGTGACCATCCCCGACGCGGCGGCGTGGGCACAGGCGGTCGAGCGCACCGGCGCGACCGTGACCGGCGGGATCGCCACCGCCAGCGATCCCGATGGGATTCAGGTGGTGCTCGCTCGGTCATGATTGAGCGACCGTGTGTGTAGGGTACGAATCGGCCCCTACAAAAGGTTCACGATAATCGTGCCCCTACACACAACCAGTGATTGATTTTTCATTCAATCATAGCGTTCATAACTCGACGGTCTCACGTCGAAGGCGGGATCGTACTCCGGCAGTTGATCGGCAATGGCGTTCAGCGCCGCCCACGTCGTATCGCGGGCGAGATTGGCGGAAAAGATCGTCGATCCGCTGGTGCGGCGCTGATAGTCGAGTTCCATCTGCTTGCGCGTCAGCCACTGCCCCGCCTGTTTACGCAGCGCGGGCGATTGCGCCGTCTGGAACAGGTCGATCATTACCGGCGCGGCATCGACCGAGAAGCTGTTGAGGTAGGCGAAGTCGAGTTCATACCCCTCAGCCACGCGGGCGACGTTGTGCTCGGCGATGTAGCCCTCGACGTTGATCAGGTCGAGCGTGCCAACGTAGCCGATCAGCACGATCAGCACGCCGAGCGAGAAAATTCGCTCGCGGACGCGGAACAGCGCCAGCAGGAAGAAGCCGAACAGGGCAGCCAACCAAAGCATGAAGACGTGGGTCTGCACCCGCAGCGCCGTGAAGCCGAATTGATCCTCGTACAGCGACATCCGCTGCGCCGCCGAGACGAGGATCACGCCGGTCAGCGCGACGAGGATCAGCGCGAAAATGCGGAAGATGCGGGTATGGCGCAGCGCGTGGCGCACCGTCACCCAGTCGAGCGCGTTGACCAGCCCCAGCGTCAGCACCGAAACCGCCACCAGTTCAAAGAAGCCGCGCCGCGCATATTCGGCGTACGTCAGGTCGTTGACCGACAGCGTCGCCCGCCCGCCGAAGAAATAGGCGAACTGGATGACCACGAACAGCGCGAACAGCAGATCGACGCCGCCGAGGACGATGCTGGCTTCGATCATGCCCAACGACGGCAGCTTGGCTTTCGGGCGGGCGTCGTCAGCGGCGGGCGCGCTGGAACGGCGGGCGACGCCATAGGCGAGCGTCCCGCTGGCGATCCACGCGACGCCGCCGATCAACAGCACCTGCATGACCAGCGCCTCATCCGGCACGTTGAAGATCGCCCAAACGCGATCCACGTAGCCCGCGAACACCGCGTCCGCTGAGGCGAACAGCAGCGCGAAGATCAGCAGCACCGGCACAGCGATCACCAGCCCGCGCCCGACGGCGGCGACGGTGTGAAAATCGCCGCGCAAGCGATCCAGCAGCAGCGCGCCCGCGTCATACAGCTCGAAGATCGGCGCGAACAGGACGCTGATGCCGGTTTCGATCACGCCGACGGCGTGATCCCAGACGGTTTCGAGGTCGATTCGCTCACTCAGCGGCAGGTAGTGGAGCGCCAGCGCACCCAGCGCCAGCGACGCCAGCACGTTGAGCGCGGCGCTGCCCGGTTCGGCGCGCACGGCGACCATCACCGCGAAGAAGATCGCCGGGACGAGCACCCACAGGTTGCGCCAGTTGAGCGGTTGATCTTTGTGCAGCAGCCCATCGCGAGACGAGCACGACGGCGCTGCTGATCAGGATGAACAGGGGGAATGAGACGCCGATCAGCTTGCCGTAAAAGAGAAGATCGGCGGCGACGCCGACGACCGCTCCGGCGATCAGCGTATATAAGGCAAAGGTTTTGCGCTCCATGCGACCTCCATAGACTGCGAAATGGATGCAGTCTCAGGGTACGCGGGAGCACGTCGGGCGTTCAAGCACTTGAGTGCGCCGGATGGAGTGTGGGGTCTGCGCTTATCCGCCGACGACTTCAGCCTGAATGCCGAACTCGCCGAGGGTATCGCGGAGTTCGCGCAGGTCGTCGCTGCGGATCACCGCCGCCATTGGACCCAAGCGCGCGCCCATGAAACGCCGGATCGAGGGCGTATCCATGATGAAGTCGAGCGTTTCCGGCGTGGTCGTCCGCAGCACCAGCAGTCGCTCGAAGGTGACGGTCGCCGTCGCGCCGGATTTCCAGTTGTCGAGCAGCCGCGCGACTGATGGCGGCAGCGGCTCGTCGCCCAGCGCCCGCGTCAGAAACGCAGCGATATGCCCGACGTTGATCCCCTGCCGCGCCGCCTGCTCAATCCCCGCCGGATCGACCCGGTAGGTGTAAATGCCGCCTGCGGCGCTATTACCCGGTTCGCCCCACGAGGCGAAGCGCGCCACCTGAAAGCGGTCGATCCGCGCCGATTTGCGCGAGATCAACACCGCGCCTTCCGCTGTGACCTCAATCGTGTCCGGCTGATCCGGCTGCTGGGGCCAAGCGCTCAAGCCGAGGAAGGCGCGCCCATAAGCGGTCAGGCGAGCGGCGGTACTGTCTTCGGCGAGGTCGATCAAGCCGAGCCAATGCATCGGCGCGCTGATCAGGAACTCCAGCAGCGCGCCTTCGACCGCGTCCCAACTCTCCAAGCCGCTGAGATAGTCGCCCGCGTCATTGCGGATGTACCAACTGTCGAAATCGCCGTTCGGGCGCTGGAAATCGGCGCTGTCCTCGCGCACCAGCAGGATAAAGTCGTCCAGCGACCACCACTCGCTGGCGGGGAGCGCGTGCTGCATGATCTCGAAGACCGCGCCGCGCGCCGCCGCCGGGTTGTAGTGGCTCATCGTCCCGGCTTCGGGTTCGGGATGCAGCCCCGCCACGTGCCACAGATCGACGTAAACGGTCGAATCGTGCCACGCCTGCGCCAGCGCCTTGACTTGATCCGGGCGCGAGGCGCTCAGCCAGCGGCGGGCTTCGGCGCGCTTGGGGATGGCGCGACCGTTCTGCACGTCGATCAAGTCGGTGCTGACCGCCAAGCCGAGCAGGAAGGCGATCCGGTCGCGCCCCGGCGTCAGCAGAAACGGCTCGAGCGCGTCGCCGTCGGCGCTCGCCAGCGAGTCGCTTTGCAGCAGCGGCGCGTGCAGTTGCAGATACGCCAGCAGGGTCGTCAAGTCGTCGACGACCGACGTATCAGCGGGGTGCATGTCGGTCACGTCGTCCAGCGGGTCGAGCGCGCCGACGCTCTCGGTCGGGAACGGGACGCTGCCGGAGTCGTCTTCGGCGTCGATGTTGTCGTAGGCGGTCTTGTGCGTCGGCAGAATCGGCACCAAGTCTTCAGGGATGTAGATGATCGTGCGCGGACCGGTGTCGGCGTTCTCGAACGCCTGCCCGATCAGCCCGCGAAAGTACAGTCCCTCGGCAATCGACTCGGGGTGCTTATGGGGCTGCTCGCGCTCCATCGCCCCCGCGCCCATCCGCCGGATCGCGCCGAAGACGCGCTCGAATTTGGCTTCGGGCATCTTGCCCTTGACGCTGATCAGCATTTGCAGCGCGCCGCGCTCCTTGTCGTCGAGCACGTCCCAGACGGTTTCCGCCCGCGCCGGGTCGAGCATGGCACGGCTGATCGCCTCGATGCGCTGGGCAACGTCGTCGTCCTCGTCCAGCTTGACTTTCCAGACGTCCGCCAAGATCGTCAGCAGCGCGGGGTCGCTTTCGCGTAGGGTGCCTAAAATACTGGTCATCGAGCGCTCAATCCACTTCTACAGGGCGGCGATGCCCAGCTTCGCCAGATCGATTTCGATTGCTTCGTACAAGCCGCTGATGCCGACGCCGCCGACCACCTCGCCTTGCACGCGGATCGGCACGCCGCCATCCCAGCCGACGTAACGCAGATCGCCGTAATTGGTGATCGGATAGCCGCGCTGGCGCGCATCTTCGCCGATGACGCCGGTTTCGCGGCGCTCGCGGGCGGCGGTGAACGCCTTGTTGATGGCGATCTGGATTGAGGCGAGCATACAGTTATCGGTGCGCAAAAAGGCGATCAGTTCGCCATGCTCGTCGACGATGGCGACGGCGGCGCTCAGCCCGTCTTGCTCCAGCCTCGCCTGAATGGTGTGTAAGATGGTCATGGCGTCGGTGTGGGACAGCGTATTCACTTGGCGCACGGTAATTCTTCTCCTGACATTCTTGACCAGATTATACCCTCGCTCCCGCCTTCACGTATGCCCGCCTAGTCGGCGGCGAGCAGCGGCGCGATCTGATCACCCCAGCGGATCACCTGCTCGTCGTTCAGGGGCGCGCCGATGATCTGCACGCCGAAGGGCAGTCCGTCGGCGCTGCGGCTGCCGGTCGGCAGACCGAGCACGGGCAAGCCCACCAGTGTCCACGGTAAATTCATCGCCGAGTCGCCGGTCGATTCGGTGCTGATCGGTGCGGCTCCGGTCGCCGCTGGTGCGATCCACAGGTCGATGCCGCTGGCGGTCATGTGGTCGATCACGGTGGCGCGCACGTCGCGCTGCATGGCGAGGTCCGCCGCGTATTGATCCGGCGTCAGGGACTGCCCTAGCTGGATCAAGCGCAGCGTGTTCGGTCGATACAGATGCCCAAAACGCGGGTAGAGGTCGGCGTGCGCCTGCGCCATCTCGAACGCCATCACCTGACGGGTTTGCACGGCAATCGCGTTGATGTCGTCGAAGATCGGGATTTCACGGACGCTGTAGCCCGCCGCTTCGAGCCGCGCGATTTGGGCTTCGAAGACGGCGCGCCCTTCGGCTTCCGCTTGATCGAGATACGCCCCGACCGGAATCCCCAGCACTGGCAGCGCTTGATCGGCGTCAGCGGGCAGCGCGCGCCAATCGGCGCAGAGCAGCGACGCCGCCAACTCCATCCCCGCCACGTCCTGCGTGAACAAGCCGACGTGATCGAGCGCCGTCGAGACCGGCAGCACGCCGTCGGTGGCGATCCGTCCAAAGCTCGGCTTGAAGCCGACCACGCCGCAGTAAGCCGCCGGGCGGATCACCGAGCCGATGGTCTGCGTGCCGGTCGCCAGCGGAAAGTAGCCAGCGGCGACCCCGGCAGCGGATCCGCTGCTCGATCCGCCGGGGGTGTGGGCGAGATTGTGCGGGTTGCGCGTCGGACCCGGATCGGCGAAGGCGAACTCGGCGGTGACGGTCTTGCCGAGCACCAGCGCGCCCGCCGCGCGTAAGCGGCGCACGCTCGACGCCTCGTCGCCCGCCAGCGCTTCCGGCGGCACGGCTGATCCGGCGCGCGTCGGGAAGCCGTCGGCGCGGAAGATGTCCTTGACGCCCAGCAGCACGCCGTACAAGGGCGGACGGCGGGCGGGATCGGGATAGCGGGCTTGCAGATCGAGCGCTTCCCGGCGCAGCCGCGCCGCGCGATCCGGCTCCGGCACCAGCGCTTCGAGCTGGCTTTCCAGCGCCTCGACGCGGGCGAGGGCTTGATCGACGTAATTGAGCAGGTCAAGCTGACCGCTGCGCAGCGCCGTCACCGTCGGCAGTAAGGGAGCGGCGTAAGTCGTCATGCCGTCACCAGCGCCAGCGCGAAGCCGTCATAGCTCTTGCCGCCGACCGTCTGGATCGCCGTCACGGTAACGCGCGGCTCGCTCGCCAGCAGTTCTAAGCCGCGCTGGATGCCCTGCACATTCGGGTCGGTGCTGTCCGGATTGGCGACCGCACCGTTGCGGACGACGTTATCGAGGAAGATCAGGCTGCCGGGATGGGTCAGCTTGAGCGCCCATTGTAGATAAGCGGCGTGCTGGCTTTGTCGGCGTCGACGAAGACGAGGTCGAAGGGGGCGGCGGGGTCGTCGATCAGCGTCGGCAGGGTCGCGTGCGCCGAGCCAACTCGCAGATCGATCCGCCCATTCACCCCCGCTTGAGCGAAGTTCCGGCGCGCGACTTCGGCGTGCTTCGGATCGATTTCCAGCGTGATCAGCTTGCCGTCGGCGGGCAGCGCGCGCGCCAGCCAGATCGTGCTGTAGCCGCCCAGCGTGCCGATCTCCAGCATGGTGCGGGCGTTATGGGCGCGCGCCAGCACGTTGAGCAGCTTGCCCTGCTGCGGCGAGACGCTGATCGCGGGCAGCCCGGCGTCCTCGATGGCGTGCAGGGCGGCGTCTAGAACAGGATCAGGCGGTGCGAACAAGCTGTCAAAATAGCGATCAACCGCAGCCCATTGATCTGGTGACATGGTTTTCTCCACTCATAGGTTGGCTATCCAATGCGTTTGCGTCGATTATACCGCGAACCAATTCGCCTACAGAAAACCATTCTTACGGATTACTGTTCTACAAATATTTGACTTAGAACCATTGTTCGTCTACAATCGAAAATATGTTTGGTTTTTATAGCCTTTGAGTTGGAGCATAACCATGAAAGACCGCAGTAAGCTATCCGAACGGCAGCGCAACATACTGCGCTTTATGGAGACCTATCTCGATTCGCATGGGTTTCCGCCGACCATCCGCGAAATCGGCGAGGCTACGGGGATTAAATCGACCTCGGTCGTCAATTACAACCTGAACAAGCTGGTCGATGCCGGGCATCTCTCGCGCGAAGCGCGGGCGTCGCGCGGGCTGCGCTTGGTCAAGAACGGCAAGAGCAAGACCTCGCCCCAGCCGATTCACGCCACGCTGGATTTCGTCCGCGTGCCGCTGGTCGGGCAGATCGTCGCCAGCGCGCCGGTGTCGATCCCCGATGACATGGATCGCGCCTTCGCCGACGACCCGATTGAGGTCATGCCGTCGATGCTGCAACGGCGCGCCGGAGTCGGAAGTCTTCGCGCTCAAGGTCAAGGGCAACTCGATGATCGACGCCATGATCAGCGACGGCGACATCGTGATCTTCCGCAAGCAGGAAGAAGCCCACAACGGCGATATGGTCGCCGTGTGGCTGTCCGACCGCAGCGAGACGACGCTCAAGCGCTTCTACCGCGAGAGCGAGACACAGATTCGCCTTCAGCCCGCCCACCCGACGATGGACCCGATCTACGTGCATCCCGCCAACTGCCACGTGCAGGGGCGCGTGCTCTCGGTGCTGCGTCCGCGCGTCTAGGGGCTTATCCGTGAGCTTTCAGCGATCAGTGGTCAGCTAAAAGCCAGAAGCTCACGGATCGTCCTTGCCAATCGAATATCGTCTTTAAAACACGGGGTAGGCTTGCTCCGTTTGGTTCGTATTCCCTTTTGCGACAAAGCAAACCTCCTCGTTTTCCCCACGCCGCTATTCCAAATTCACGATCCGCGCCGCGCTCGAGATTCATCGGTGGGCGCTGTTTAGATCGCCAAGGCGGTATGCCCTCGATTTGCGTTTTCACGTTAAGATAGGCGAAGATCCAGTGTCGGACAGTCGATAACAGCGTGAGGAGAGCCAAGTCTTGAATATTGTTCATCCAATCGAGGCGATCATCGCCATGACGCCGCTCAACCCGTTTGACCGCTTCCCGGATGGTCGCCCCCGCGTCCCCGATGATCTGCTCGAACGCATGAAAACGATTACCAGCGAACAGGCGTGGGGCATCCTTGACCGCGAGAAATATTTCTTTCAGTTTGACGGCGATTGGTTTCGCACCCATCCTGAAAAGATTCTGGTCGGTCGCGCGGTGACGGCGCAGATGCTGCCCTATCGCCCGGATTTTCATGATGTGGTGCAGAAGCAGGGCGAAGCGGATGGACGCATCGGCGGGCAGAACTCGTGGGTGATCGACACGCTGCAACCCAACGACGTGATGGTGGTGGACTTGTACGGCAAAATCCGCGAAGGGACGTTCGTCGGCGACAACCTCTCGACCTCGGTGCGGGCGCGCACCAAGGCGGGCGCGGTGATCAACGGCGGCATCCGCGACTACGACGGCATGCGCGAACTGACCGACGTCGCCTTCTTCTGCCGGGGACTCGACCCAACGCCGATCCGCAACACGACGCTGGCGGGGATCAACATCCCGATCCGCATCGGTCACGTGACCGTGCTGCCCGGTGACATCGTGCTGGGGACGCCGACAGGCGTGACCTTCATCCCGCCGCATCTGGTGCAAGAGATCGTCGAAGTCGGCGAAAAAGTTCAACTGCGCGACACCTTCGGCAAAATGCGTTTGGCGGAAGGCAAATACACGCCCGGCGAAATCGACGTCGGGACGTGGCGCGAGGACATCCAGCAGGATTACGAGGCGTGGCTGGCAGGGCGGAAGGGATGAACCTCACCCCCTGCGCCTCTCTCCACTTCGTAGAGAGGGGGTAAAATCCGTGGTCGAAGGGGACTTAGGGGTGAGGTTGCGGACACCGATAACGAATTATTCCAAGTTAGTGTAGGTGGAGAATTTCAATTATGACCGATCAGGTTTCGCTGGAACAGAACGTGAACACCCACTCGCGCCCGTCGGACTTGCGGATCACCGACCTGCGGGCGATCTCGCTCGCCGGGCTGCCGATGGACTGTTATATCATCCGCATCGACACCAATCAGGGCATCTCCGGCTATGGCGAGGTGCGCGACTGGGGCAGCAAGAATTACGCGCTGATGCTCAAGAGCCGTATTCTGGGCGAAAACCCCTGTAACATCGACAAAATCTTCCGCAAGATCAAGCAGTTCGGGCATCACGCGCGGCAGGGCGGCGGCGTCTCGGCAATCGAGATGGCGCTGTTCGACCTCGCCGGGAAAGCCTACGGCGTCCCCGCCTATCAACTGGCGGGCGGCAAGTTCCGCGACCGGATTCTGTGCTACGCCGACACGCCCAGCGAGAACGATCCGCAGGCGATGGCGGCGCAGTTGAAACGGCGCGTGGGGCAGGGTTTCCAGTTCTTGAAGATGGATATCGGCATCAATCTCGTCCTCGATATTCCCGGCACGATCAACGCGCCACCCGGCATGATCGGGACGAATGACATCATGCACCCGTTCACCGGGATTCAACTGACGACCAAGGGCATCGACCACATCGTCAACTACGTCGGCGCGATCCGCGACGAGATCGGCTACGAACTGCCGATTGCCGCCGATCATTTCGGGCATCTGACGCTCGAATCCTGCATCCGCTTGGGGCAGGCGCTCGATCAATTCTCGCTGGCGTGGTACGAGGACTTGATCCCGTGGCAGTTCACCGATCAATGGCTGCGGCTGGCGCAGTCGGTGACGACGCCGGTCTGCACCGGCGAGGATATCTACCTGAAAGACGGCTTCCGCGACTTGATCGAGCAGCGCGCCGTCGCCGTGATCCACCCGGACATCATGACGTCGGGCGGCATCATGGAGACCAAGAAGATCGGCGACTTCGCGCAGGAGCACGGCATCGCGATGGCGATGCACATGGCGGGCACGCCGGTCGCGGCGCTGGCGAGCGTCCACGCGGCGGCGGCGACCGAGAATTTCCTCGTGCTGGAAAATCACTCGGCGGACATCCCGGCGTGGAGCGATCTGGTCAACGGGCTGCCGAAACCGATTGTGCAGGATGGTTACATCACTGTGCCGGAGACGCCGGGACTCGGCTTCACCGACCTGAACCTCGAAGCCCTAGAGCCGTTCCTGCACCCAAATGATCGCTCGGTCTTCGCGCCGACCGACCAGTGGTCGAAGGACAGCGCGCATGATCGGCTGTGGAGCTGAAATACCGACCCCACCCCCAACCCCTCCCCGAATTCAGGGAGGGGAGCGTACACGCCCGTTTCTGGTGGAATTGCCGCGTGGTGAGGTTGTTTGCAAATAGACGTTCGTTCAATGCAGCCGTTGATTGGATTATTACGCAGTTCAGTTAAAGGAAGTGGGAAATTATGCGGGTACTGATTACAGGGGGCACGGGGCTGATCGGCAAGGCGACCAGTGAGCGGCTGCTCCAGCACGGCTGGGACGTGCGCAGCTTCGACTTAAAGCCGCCGGTCTGCCGGTGGTGAGCGTCGTCGGGCGTCGAGTACGTGCAGGGCGACATCCTGCGCTACGACGACCTGCTGCCCGCGCTGCACGGCTGCGACGCCGTGATCCACATGGCGGCGCTGCGCGGACCGAGCCTCGCGGCAGGGCAGGACGTCTATCACGTCAACGTGCAGGGGACGTTCAATTTGTTCGAGGCGGCGGCGGTGAGCGGGATCAAGCGGGTGGTGCAGGCGAGTTCGATCAACGCCATGGGCTGCTTCTACGGCACCGACGATCTCGACGTGCGCTATCTGCCGGTTGACGAGGATCACCCGACCAACACGACCGACCCGTACTCGTTCTCCAAGCAGACCATCGAGAGTATTGGCGACTACTTCTGGCGGCGCAACGGCATTTCCAGCGTCGCCTTTCGCTATCCCGGCGTCTACGAGCAGCCGTTCGCTCACAGCGAGCGCTTCGTCCAGCGGCAGATCAACGCGCATCGGATGCTAGACGAGGCGGCGCAAGTGCCCGAAGCCGAGTGGCGCGCGCGGATCGCGTTGGCGCGGGCGCGCTCGATTGTCTTCCGCCGCGAGCGACCGTTCGAGTACCCGCAGCCGTCGCCGCAGAATCAAGCGCCACCCGCTGATCCGACGCCAGAGGAAGTGTTGTTTCGCGCCTACACCTTTGAGCGCACCAACTTATGGGCGTTCATCGACGTGCGCGACGCCGCGCTCGCCAACGAGTGCGGTCTGACCGCCGATTACGAAGGCGCGCACCCGCTGTTCGTCAACGATACCGTCAATTACCTGAACTACGACGCCAAGACGCTCGCCCGCCTGTTCTTCCCGGAAGTGACCGAGCTTACGCGGCGATCTCGACGGCGCGGCGGCGCTGGTCAGCATCGACAAGGCGCGGGCGCTGATTGGCTTCGAGCCGGAGCACTCGCTGGCGACGTTAGGGCAGGCATAAGCGACCTCACCCCCTAGCCCCCTCTCCTCTGCGTAGAGAGGGGGAACAGAACGGGTTTCACGTAGGGGCAGACGTGCAACCTCTGGTTGCCAGTGGCTGCTCCAAATTTGGGCGCACACAGTAGGTGCGCCCCTACAAGGGTTTTTGGTGGAGAAAATATCATGATCGAGATCGCCGAAGTATTCTCGGCACACGACAAGTCATTGATGACGATGGTCAAGCAGTGCGGCATCGACCACGTGGTCGGCGTGATGGACTTCGACCGCGCAACGCGCGGCACCGACGAAGCGCCGTGGAGCTACATGTCGCTGGTGCGGCTGAAATCGGCTTACGAGGATGCGGGTTTCGCCTTCGACGTGCTGGAGAGCCGCCCGCCGCTGGACAAAGCCAAGCTCGGCTTGCCGGGGCGCGACGAGGAGATCGACACTGCCATCGAACTGATCGAGAACATGGGCGCGCTCGGCATTCGGCGTCTGGTGCTACGAGTGGATGCCGGTCTTCAACTGGATGCGCACCTCGACGACCATCCCCACGCGCGGCGGCGCGCTGGTCACGGGCTTCGACAACGCGCTGATGAAAAATGCTCCGCTGACCGAGTACGGCGTCGTCACGCGAGGATCAGTTGTGGGACAACCTGCAATACTTCCTCGAAAAGATCATCCCGGTGGCGGAGCGCGCGGGCGTCAAGCTGGCGATGCACCCCGACGATCCGCCGCTCTCGCCGATTCGCGGCTTGGGGCGCATCATGCGCAGCGTCGAGAACTTCCAACGACTGATCGACCTCGTGCCCAGCCCGGTCAACGGGATTACGCTGTGTCAGGGCAACTTCGCGCTGATGACCGACGACCTGCCCGGCGTGATCCGCCAGTTCGGGAAGCAGGGGAAAATCTTCTTCGTCCACCTGCGCGACGTGCGCGGCACGCCGGAGAAATTCGAAGAAACCTTCCACGACGACGGGCAAACCGACCTGCTGGCGTGCCTGCAGCGCTTATCGCGAGGTCGGCTTCGAGGGCGTCTGCCGCCCGGATCACGTGCCGACGATGATCGGCGACAGCAACGAGCACGCGGGCTACTCGTCGATTGGGCGCTTGTTCGCCATCGGCTACATCAAGGGGCTGCGCGAAGCGGTCTATGCGGAGTAATGCTTGACCCCACCCCCAGCCCCTCCCCGAATTCAGGGAGGGGAGAGTACCTCGCCCGTTTCGAGGTCGGATGATGAAGTTTGGCAATCGCTACGTCATATGCTTATGAAAACAACTGCGGGGTTGTCGCCCCTTTCCATTGGGAAAGGGGGCGGGGGGTAAGGGGAGTGCTTAGCGCACGCCAGTGCAGGGCTGCGGTTCGGGAGTCGGCGGCGGGCAAGGCGCGACCGACGAGTGTTCGTCCAGCCAGTTCAAAATCAATTGAATGCTGCGATCCCGGTAGGAACTGTTCGGCTGAAAATAGCTGACGCCGTGCAGACTAGTGTCATAGACCGTGAACTGAGCCTCGCCGACCGCGCGGGCGAACAGCTTATTGGCGTCGTAAAGCACGTTGTCCTTGCGACCGACCACGATCAGCAGCGAGCGGTCGCTCAGCGTCTCGAACAACGCATCGTCCAGCAGCGGGAAATCCCCCGGCGAAATCATGATGCTGGTCAAACAAGTTGAATCGTGGGCGCAGCCGCCCAATGCGGGAACGGTTCCCATGCTCGCGCCAATGGTCGCCAGCGACGCCGCACCGACGGATGGCTGTTGGTGCAGCCAGTCGAGCCACGGCTGCACGTCGTCGATCATGGCGGCGAGGTCGCGCACGCCCCCGGTTTCGCCAAAGCCGCGCTGATCAACCGCGAGGACGTTGTAGCCGCCGTCCAGCAGCGGCGCGATCAGGTGATTCCACTCGACGCGCGCCGCGCCCTGTCCGTGCAGCAGCAGAATACCGGGCGCGACTTCCGGCGCGGCGTAAAAGTCGCCCACCAGCGTCAAGCCGTCCGCCGCCATGACGGTCACGCGCTGTGGCTGCGGCGGAGTGTCCTGTGCGCGCACCGGCAGCGCCATCAGCAAGCAGCAGATCGCAGTCAAAACGCTGAGTTTCGACATCAGTTTTTCCTTAGGGTGTGGCTGGAGTCAATCGAGGTTACTGGTCCGGAGCGCGCGTATCCCGTCCTTCGCTATCCGGGGCGGCGTTGGTCTGATAGCTGGCGACGCCGGACGTATCCATCTTGAGCGTATCATCGTCGTCGTCACTGGCTGCTTCGGCTTCGACGGTCTGTTTTTTGCGGGCGTCGCCGCCTTTGGTGAGAATCGCCGTGTCGTCGAGCAGCAGAAAATCCTTCAACTCGTCGGTGTCGTCGTTGGCGGGCGGACCGTCAAGCATGATCACGATCACGCTGACGTTATCCTCGCCGCCGCGCGCGTTGGCGAGGTCGATCAACGCTTGTCCGGCGAGGTCAGGGTCGCTCTCGTCGGTCGCCAGCGACGCGATCTCGCCCGGTTTGACGTGACGGGTCAAGCCGTCCGAACACAAGACTAAGCGGTCGCCAGAGCGCAGGCGCGCCTCGTAGACATCGACGTCGATTTCCTCATTTTGCCCCAAAGCGCGGTACAGCACATTGCGCATCGGGTGTTCTTCCGCTTGCTCGTGGGTCAGATGCCCGGCGGCGACCAGCGCCTCGACGAAGCTGTGATCCGCCGTGATCTGGGTGATGCGGCGGGTATGCCCATCGACCAGATAGGCGCGGCTGTCGCCGACGTGAGCGATAATCGCGCGGTTGCTGCGGACGAATGCCAGCGTCATCGTCGTGCCCATCCCGCGCAGTTCGGGGTTATCCGAAGCGCGGTGGACGATATCGGCGTTCGCCGTGCGAATCGTCTCGCTGAGCCAATTCACGATTTCTTCGTCGGTTAAGCCGATCGGCGTGTCATCAGGAGGGGCGAGGAACTTGCCTTGCTGGAGCGCCTCGACCGCGATTCGGCTGGCTTCTTCGCCCGCGACCGCGCCGCCCATACCATCGGCAACTACGGCGACCACGAAATCATCATCCGACCACAGCCGCACATTGTCTTCGTTGTTTTCGCGTACTTGACCGATGCTTGTTTGTGCGCTGCTGCGAAGACGAATCCAACGATTCGAACCGCCCATGCGGTGTTCCTCCGATAGTTGTTCTGTTCTTATTCTACTGAAGGCGCCCGCCGAAGCAAGCACAGATTAATCAATCATTTAAGCCCGGTCGGGCTGTCGGCAGCTATTACACAACCACCGCTTCACCGATGCGCCAACCAGTTAAGCCGCAATACTGCTGTGCTAACCCGCCCCAGCAGGACCTATCAAGCACGTTACGAATAGGCTTTAAGCACAGTATACACCAATCGCTAAAGCGCAAAGCTTAGGGTTCGGACGAGATCGACCTTCGCAAAAGCGCCCTATTCGGCACGGGGCAGAAATGGTAGAGTCTGACTATATCCCAAACCGGACTTGGGATATATAATCGGATTTCTATGAAAAAGCTGGTTGATCTCTATAGAGTCGATAATTTCATCGACACGTTCGCGCTGGGTCATTATGCGCGCGTGTTGGAAGCGCAAGATCGGCGCAGCGGGCAGAGCGTCGCCTTCAAAGTGATGCGTCCCGAACACGTCACCCCCGGCGCGGAACCGCGCTGGGAATTCCGCGCCTTCGCTAACGAAGCCGACCTGCTCATGCGGCTGGCGGATAGCCCGCACACGGTCAACTTGATCGACTGTGGCTACGTCTCGGCGCAGAATGAAGCGCCGGTCAGCGGCGAGATCGAGTCGTTCGGCAAAGACGTGATCGGCTTCACCAGCGCGCAGGCGAATTACTGCCAGCGTGGTTGGCGTCCCTACCTCACGCTGGAAAATCTGCCGCGCCACGAGAACCTGTTCTATCAAATGCGCCCGGACAAAGCTGGCTTGCGGCTGCGGCTGCCGACCGAAGAAGGTTTGGCGCTGGCGCTCCAATTCGCCGAAACGCTCAAGCTGGCGCACAAGCTCAACATCGCCTACCTTGACCACAAGCTGGAACATCTCTACTGGGATGGCATCCACCTGCGGATCATCGACTTCAACAGTTCGCGCGCCATCGACGACAAGAACGCCGAGCACGCGCAGTTGATGTGCATGGACGTGCATAACCTGTGCGTCGGCATCCTGTACTCGATTTTCACCGGGCTGTCGCCGCAAAAGACGACGCTCCGCCCGCAGCCGGGACCGCTCAGCGAAGTCGAGGCGCGCTATCAGGACGTGAACTCGCTCGATTTCGGGGTCGAGCCGACGCTGAGCACCGGCGCTGCAAGAACTGCTTGCAGTTGGGCGCGGCGCGGCAGATCACCTCGGCGCAGGACTTCATCGACGGACTGCACAACGTCGCCTCGCTGCACGGCTGGGACTTCCCCGGTCACTACACCAGCCCGATCAGCCGAGACGCGCGCACGCAGATGCGCGCCGGGATCACGCGGATGCGTAAGGGGCAGGATTACCTGCGCGAAGCCCGCGACCTGTTCCGCGATGCGGCGATTCAGGAAGGCATCACCGACGACCTCGAAGACGAACTGCGGCGGCTGGTCAAGTCGGTCAACGACATGCTCAACAACCGGGTGATCCCGTAAAATAGAGCCATACGTGATGTGAGGTGAGCGATGTCCGCGCTTGTGCACGAACTCGTGGAAAAGATCAGCCGCTTGGACGCCGATCAGCAGCGTCAAGTGCTTGCCTACGTGCAAACGCTCGAAGCAGCGCCGCAAGGTCGTATTCGGCGTGCGATCTGCTGAAACTGCCGCGCGAAGAACGCGAACGGCTGATGGCAGCCGCCTTCGCGCTGGCGGCGGACGAGGGCGAGAATTTAGAACGTTTTATTGCAGCGCGAGGACCTTTCGAGGCATACAGCGAGGAAAGCATCGATGAATCCCCGTGACGTCACCGTTGCTCGTGGTGATGTTTGGCATGTGGCGCTTCGATCCAAGTGAGGGCGATGAGATTCTCAAAGTTCGTCCGGCGGTCGCAATGACTGCACAGGGTGTCGGCAAAATGCGCTTACATATCGTCGTCCCTGTGACTGGCCGGCAGCCACAGTTCGGGCGTTATTTCTGAATGGTTCAAGATCGCTTCCTGCCCTGGAAAAATGGCTTGAGCGTATAAAGTCGGCTGCCGATTGTTTTCAGGTGCTGCGTCTCTCGCTTGGATTCCAGAACAATCAGCACCTCGCGATGGGAAGTCGTAATGAACTGCTGTATCGTACTCTTCATGTGTCGTAGCTATAGCTCCTAATTCCCACCCGTATATCGCTACGTTAACTGTTTCGGACGCTGATCCCGTGCTAGAATAAGGAGCGTGTTACGCCATGCTGATTGAGAACTCCTGTTGCGTAAAACCGCCGTGTTGCTGATCCTGCTGATCGCTCGGCGCCTGTACCTTGACGCCCGCCCCGTCGGTATTCCGACGCTGGCGGTGCTGGCGACTGCCGCGCCAGCGCGACCTCCACCGCTCGCCGACCGATCCGCCGCCGACCGCAACCACCAGCCCACCATCCCGCCAGCGCGACGTTCACGACGACCTCAACCAGCGTCCCCAGCGCGACGCTAACCGATCCACCGAGCGCGCAACCGACGACCATCCCCACTATCACACCCAGCCAGACGATCACGCAGACGCTTACGCCGAGCGTGACGCCGATCCCGCCGACCGCGACGCTCCAACTCACGCCGACGTGGACGCCGTCGCCGACCGCTCTACCGATCAGCGGCGACGCGACCGTCAGCACGACCAGCCAGCAGTTCGTCGAACTTGCTCGGCGGACCGGGCTACGACTATCCCATGATCCGCGCGCTCGCCAGCAACACGCCGCTGTTCCTCGATCGGGCGGACGTGGGATGACCAATGGTATCAGGTGCGGCTGATGGATGGGCAGGAAGGCTGGGTTTTCGCGCTCTATCTGGTCGTCTGGATCGACACCAACCGGCTGATCGTCACGGTTCTGGAGCCGACTCAGCCGCCGGTCGCCCGCGTCGATAGCTTCGCGCTCGGCGGGCACGTCATGGATTTGACCGACCGCGCCTTCGGTCTCGCCCGCAGCGCCGAGATGACGTGGGTCAAGGTCCAGCATCGCTACTACGTCGGGCAGAACGCGGGACAGGAACTCGGCGCGGCGATCCAGAGCGCGCACGATCACAGCTTCAAGATTTTGCTCGGCATCGTCGGCGACCAGGGGCAGATGGGCGATCTCGCGAGCTACAGCGCCAATTACGCCGCCTTCGTCGCCGACGTGGCCGCGCTCGGCGCGGACGCCGATCGAGGTCTGGAACGAGCCGAACATCGACCACGAGTGGCCCGCCGGGACGATCTACGGCGCGAACTACACGCAGCTTCTCGCTGCCGCCTACACCGCGATCAAGGCGAAAGCGCCCGAAACTATCGTGATCAGCGCCGCGCCCGCGCCGACCGGCTTTTTCGGCGGCGACGGCTGCGACACCGGCGGCTGCAACGACGACATCTTCTTCAAGCAGATGGCGGCGGCGGGCGCTGCCAATTATCTCGACTGCGTAGGGCTGCATCACAACGACGGCATCGTCTCGCCGACTGACGTCGAGCGGCGATCCGCGCGGCAGCTACCCGACCTACTACCTCACCGGCGTGATCAGTCGCGTGCCGCCGGAGTTCAGTTCGAAGCCGTTGTGTTTTACCGAGTTGGGTTATCTCTCGCCGGAGGGGTATGGCTCACTGCCGGGTGATTTCGGTTGGGCGGGGAATACGACTGTTGCGGATCAGGCGGCAGTGGTTGGCGCAGGCGGTGCAAGTCGCGCGCTCGAGCGGGCGGGTTGAAATGATGATCGTCTGGAACGTCGATTTCACGACTTACAGCGCCAGCGATCCAATGGCGGGCTACGCGATTCTGCGCCCCGGCGGGTCGTGCCCCGCCTGCGACGCGCTGGCGCGGGCGGTAGGGTAGTTGAAAACTTTCGGTGTTCCGTTTGCTTGCGCTAATTCCCCCTCACCCTGCTTGCTAGCGCAAGCCGTCCCTCGCCCACGTAGCCGCTGCGCTTAAGGGGCGAGGGACAAAACCAGTGTTCTTCCCCCTCTCTCCGCTTGCGTGGGAGAGGGGGTCAGAGGGGTGAGGTCTAGGCGATGCGCCGACCGTTGAACACGCGCCCGATGGCGATCACAATCGCCGAGCCGACCACGCCGACGACAATCGTGCCGATGATGCCGCCCAGATCAATGCCGAGCAGCCCGAAGACCAGGCCGCCGACCAACCCGCCGATCAAGCCGAGCAGGATGTTGCCGAGCGCTCCGTAGCCCTCGCCGCTCATGATCTGACCCGCCAGCCAGCCAATGATCGCCCAGATGATCACCGAGATGATTAGCCCACCAAGCCCCAGCGCGATGTTCAAGGCGAAGTAAGCACCAACAGAATAATAGCAATGACGATTAATGCTCCAAGCATTTGAGTCTCCTTGGTGTTTTGTACGAATTCGTTTCAATGCTTATTACATTATAACGCAAAATATTGTAAAAAGTTGCATGATGGTCAAAATCGGCTGAAATTCTGATGAAATTCTATGGGCTGGTGGTCAGCGTGGATGCGACGCCGTCTGAGTTGCCTCGCGCACCATTTGCGTCGCCGTCCCTAAAACGCCCTCGATCCCTGCGGATGGATTCGCCATCTGCGTCGCCTCCCGGATGATCTCGGTCGCCGTGAGTGCGAATTCGTCTTGGGTGTAAGTCGCTGCGGGCGCGCTCGCCCGCTGTACGCTGAGCATCAAAAGCACGCCCAGCGCGAAACCGATCACCAGCAGCCACCACTGAAACGGGCGGCGCTGATTGTGCTTGCGTTTCTCGCTCATGGAATGATCTCCACATCTTACAACCTGCGATAATCGTCTGTACGCAGATCGGCCGCTGGAGGTTGCAAAGCGCACCGCTATTTTCGTGACTGAATTGGCACAAATGTGCTATGATCAATGCATCGCTTTCCCACAAGTGCAGAGGAAATTCCCATGCCGGAGACCTATTCAAAATCGCCGCTGGTGAAGAAGTTGGCGATCAAGCCAAAGTCGCGGATTATCGCCGTGAATCCGCCGGAAGGTTTTGACCATCTATTGGGCGACCTGCCGCCAGAAACGACCGCTGCCGCCAGCTTCGAGGGGATATTCGACTGGATTTTGCTGTTCGTGAAAACGCAAGCTGAGCTTGATGCTCAGCTTGCGGGTGTGGTTGAGCGGCTCGCCGCCAATGGTATTTTGTGGATTTCATTTCCGCGCGACAAAAAGGCGACCGACCTCAACCGCAATTCGATGCTGGTGGTCGGCGAGCACTTTCCCTTGCAGCCGGTCGCTAACGCCGTGATCAGCGACGATTGGACGGCTTACCGCCTCAAGCGCACGGACACAGCGTAATGGCGACCGGGACAGGGTGCCGGAGCGCTGCTAGATCGTCGGCTTCGACAGATTGAAGCTGTAGCGGAACAAGTTCTGCGGATCGTAGCTCGCCTTGAGCGCCTGCAAGCGACGGAAGGTTTCGGCGCTGTAGGCGTCGCGGCTGCGCGCGCCAGCTTCATTGCCGTCCATGAAGTTCAAGTACATGCCGCCTTGCAGATACGGGCGCAGCGCTTGCTTGTACGCGCCGACGTAAGCGTCCATATACTGGTAGACTTCCGGCGTCGGCGTCACGCCGCCCACGCGCAGATAGAGCTTGGCGTCGCGGTTGCCGATGGCGTTCGCCGTCCGGTCGGCGTGCGCGATCGCGCCCTGCCCATGCCGAATTTCGTTGAAAATTACGGGCGACCGGTAGTCGGTCGCAAAGCGGACGATCACGTCGATCACTTCGTCGCTCAGGTCGTCGAGCAGCTCGCCCGACGAGTAACTCGGCAGCGGTTCGACCGGATCATTGCTGATCGTGGCGACGTCGCTGAACGGCATTTCGCGGAAGGAGTTCATCATCGGCGTGCGCCAGTCGAGCCACGGCTGGATCAGCGCCGCGCCGTCAGCCGCGTCGCCGACGTAAGCCGCTTCGAGCGAGACCAGCTTCTTGCCGCGCATCGGTTCGGGAACCTGCGGCATATCCGGAAACTTGACCAGCGACACCGAGGCGGTGAGTTCCTCCGGCACGGTCTCGATCCACGAGCGGAAGAAGCGCAGCAGGTCGGCGGCGTTTTCCGCCGAGTAGGTGATGCCGCCGCCGTAGATCGTCTTGACCGGGTAGAGCTTGAACTCCATCGCGGTCACGACGCCGAAGTTACCGCCGCCGCCGCGCAGCCCCCAGAACAATTCCGAATTCTCGGTCGCGCTGGCGCGGCGCTGAACACCGTCCGGCGTGACGATCTCGATGGCGAGTACGCTGTCCGCCGCCAGACCATACTTGCGCGCCAGCCAACCCATGCCGCCGCCCATCGTGTAACCGACCACGCCCACTTCCGGCGACGAGCCGAGCAGCGGCGCGAGTCCGTATTGCGCCGCCGCGGTGAGCACCTTGCCCCAAATCGCGCCCGCGCCGACGCGCGCCGTCCGCGTCTCCGGGTCAATCGAGACCGACGACATCAGGGTCGTGACAATCAGCATATTGTCGTCCGCCGGGTAGAGCAGCCCGTGCCCGGTCGATTGCACGGCGATCCCCATCTGGTTGTCGCTGGCGAACTGGATACCGGCGGCGACGTCCGCCGCATCAGTGGCGACGAGGATCACCGCCGGGTACTGGTTAATCGACAAATTCCAGCCGCGCCGGGTCTGTTCGTAGCGCGAGTCCTCACGAGTTAAGACATTGCCCAGCACCTGTTGGCGCAGAAGGGCGATCTGCTCATCCATCGAAAGCGTAACCTGACGCGAACTATTGATCGTAGCTTGCATTTGGGACCTCGAATTT
Source organism: uncultured Chloroflexia bacterium (assembly GCA_963848465.1). Taxonomy (GTDB): domain Bacteria; phylum Chloroflexota; class Anaerolineae; order Aggregatilineales; family Phototrophicaceae; genus Flexifilum. The sequence continues at coordinate 65,985 of CAWKDY010000032.1, forward strand.
GACTATGATTTTCGGTTAATTAGCGTGAGTTCATAGTAGCTTCACTCAAATTTTAAATCACCATACAGGGGATGGATTTCGTGCCTAGCCGGGTGGCTAGGGAAAGATCAGCTTGCTTTAGGGGTCAGGAGCGTTGGGGAAGGGTTTTTGAGGTAGTCACGGCGAGCGCGTCTGCCCGGCGCTACCCTAACGGGTGAGCGAGGCGATCAACAGGTCGAGCGCGAGGCGCGGCTCGATCTGCCCGGTTTTCATCTTGAGGTCGTAGTCTTGGAGCGCGCGATAGATCGTTTCCAACTGCGCCAGCGAGAAGCTGCGCGTCTGCTTCGCCAGCTTCTCGGCGACGTAGGGATGCACGCTAATGGCCGCGGCGATCTCTTTGGGGTAGCCGCCACCGTCGAGGTGTTCTTTTGCCAGCAGCAGCAGCCGGAACTGCCGCGTGATCATGCCGTACAAGCCGAACACGTCCGCGTCTTGATCGAGCAGGCGGGTAGACCAGCGAGAACGCCACTTTGCCGCGTCCTTCCGCCAGCGCGTCCACCATCTCGAACATGCTCGCCTCGGCGACGTAAGGCGTCAGCAGCGCCACGTCCGCCTCGGTGATCGGGCGGCTCGCCAGTGTAGCTGACCAGTTTGAGCAGTTCATTGTCGGCCCGGCGTAAATCGCCCGCCGTGACGCTGGCGAGCGCATTGGCAGCCGCCGGTTCGATCTGCGCGCCGTAGAGTTCCTGCGCCCGCTTGACGATCCAGCCGGTGCTGTCCTTCGGGGTCATGAAGGCTTTGCGCGTAGCCGTTGGGGTCGGTCTGCGCCAGCTTGAGGATTTTGTTCGAGTTGGTCAGCTTGCCGCGCTCGACAAAGACGACGCGCGCCCAATCGGGCAGGGTCGGCAGCGCCTCGATCAGCGCCGCGACCGCACTTTTGCCGGTCTCGCCCGCCCCCTTGCGCGTGATCCAGCTAATCATGCCGCGCACGATCACCAGCCGCTTATCGGCGAGGAAGGGATACGCCAGCGCCGCGCCGAGCAGTTCGGGGATGCTCGTCTGCGTGCCGTCGAACTCGGCCGTGTTCAGGTCGCCGTTAGGCTGCTCGCGCATCTTGGCGAGCATCGCGCCGACTTCCTCGTCGATTCTGAGGTCGTCGTCACCGTGAAAGAGGTAGAAAGTACTCATAGTGCTGAGTGCTGAGTGCTGAGTGCTGAGTCAGCCCACAACATAGCAAGCGAGGTATAGGTCATGGCTATAGTTTGCGCTCAACTGAGGCACGCAGTCCGCCCACTAAGCGGGCGACTTCCTGCGCTTGCGACTGAAGCTGTTGAAACTCATCATCCGTCAGATACCCGATGTCGAGGGCAACGTAAAGCTGCGACCTTACCTCGGCACAGGAAGCTTTCGCCATCACGAGGAAGCGGAGAAAATCACCACTAATTCCTCGCTCGAATCCCTCAGCGATATTCGACATGATCGAAACGGAAGCGCGTTGGATTTGACCCGTAAGTCCGAAATCTTTCGCAAAATCATCGTGTCGGGTCGTTTGATAAATCGTTTTTGTCAATGCCCGCGCTTTTTGCCACGCAATCAAGTTCTCAAATCGATCAACACCATTCATGTTTTTCTCAGTCCTCAGTACTCAGCCTCAGTCCTCAGTACTACGCGAGGTCGTCCTGACGCGATGCACGGTCAGCGGATTGGGGCTAAGCGGAGTTTGCATCTGGCTGCGGGTGATGCTGACGACTCCAGATCGGCGGGGTCGCCGTCGGTCGTGATGTACTTTTGCAGCGACAAGCCAATCGGCTGCGAGAACAGCAGCGCGCCCATCACCAGCAGCAGCACCGTCGGCAGCCGGTTCCACGCTTCGCGGCGGCTCGCGCCGCTCAAGCCGATCATCGCCGCGACGGTGGTCATCGTCCCGGTCGTGACCAGATTCGTCCCGCAGTTCGGGATGAATCGCCAGCCCATGCTCGCCGCCGCGCATCCGGCGCAGCGCGTCGCGCACGGCGGCTTCGACTTGTTCGGTCGGCGCGTCGCCGAGCAGCACGAAGCCCGAACTCGCTGCTGCGCCCTGCCATCTTCAAATCCTTGATCCGCCCCGACAACACGTGGATCGTCGCGTGTTCCAGCCCATGATTCCGGCGCGTCCGCCGCACCAGCGGCAGGTCGAGTACCGGCTGAGCAAAATTGGCAAACCGTTCGATCAGCATTGCCTGAATGTCCTTTAATACGGTTAGCCGACTAATTTAACACGTTTGACCCGATGCTGGAAACGGCAGCCCATGAACTGGGCTATAATGAAATTGGTAACTTACTGTACCTTTGTCATGCGAAGGATTAACCAATGCGGCACTTACTGAAGTTTACGTTACCCCTCGTTGCGCTCTGCCTGTTCGCGCTTCCCGCGTTCGCTCAAGGCGGGAGCCACTATCGGACTGGGGGATACCGTCACCGGCTCACTGACGGAAGCTGCTCCCTCCGCTACCTACTCACTGCAAGCCGAAGCAGGACAAGTGGTCACGGTTACGCTGACCTCCGAGGACTTTCGACTCTTATCTTTCCATTCTGGATAGCACAGGGGTCGCCATCGCCGAAAACGACGACAACATCGGCACCAGCTCCGCGATCCAAACCTTCACGCTGCCGCCGGGGACGAGCTACGAAATTCTGGTCGAAAGCTACAGCCAACACCACAGCAGCGGCATCGAGACCGGCAGCTATACCTTGAGCGCCGTCGAGCAGCAGATCGCCCATATCGAATATACGCAGTCGGTCACGGGCAGCTTCACCGACAGCCTGATGTCGCAGGATTACGTCTTCACCGGGCAGGCAGGCGAGGCGGTGGTCATTAACTTGAGTTCCGACGACTTCGACTTGTACCTCCGGCTGCTGGACGCGACGGGCAACCGAGGTCGCCAGCAACGACGACAGCGGCGGTACGCTCAACTCGCAAATCGGACCCTTCGCGCTGCCCGCGACCGGCAGCTACACCATCCGCGCCAGCAGCTTGGGCGGCACTGCATCCGGGGCGTACACGCTGACGCTCAACAAAGTCGACATCACCGCCATCACCTACGACCAAGCGGTCGAGGTTACCATCACCAAGAGCGGCGAATCGCGCTTCTTCACCTTTGAAGGCGCCACCGGCGACCTGATCACGATTTCGGCAGTCAGCAACGGCAGCGTCGACACCAGCCTCGTGCTGAACGACCCCTTCAACTCGCAGGTCGCCAGCGACGACGACGGCGGCTCCGGTCCCGACCCGGAAATCTACCAGCAGTTGCTCACCCAAAACGGGACGTACACGGTCGAACTCCGGACGGTTGGCGGCAGTAGTGGCAAGGTCACCCTGACCGTCAAGCGGACGCTGCCGCCCTCGTTGGACGAGGGTGCTCAGTCGATCTTCTTCGGCGATTCGGGCGCGACTCGCGCCGTCGCCTTCGCCGCGACCGCCGGTCAAACCGTGAAACTCACCCTGACCGTTGACGGCACGGCGGCCGGTTCGCCCAACGTGAGCGCCCTGCAAGACGGCAACACGCTCGCCTACGCCTCCGGCAGCACGACGACCGCGCTCAGCTTCTCGTTCGTCACGCCTAGCTCCGGCGACGTCATCGTGCAGATCAACGACTACAGCTACACCAACGTGAGCTACATCATCACGCTGGAACGGATGGGCACGGAATAAGCGACCTCACCCCCTAATCCCTCTCCACAGCGTGGAGAGGGGGAACAGAGCGAGGTTGGTAAGAAACTTAGGCAGGGGCGTTCAATTGAACGCCCCTGCCTGCTCATGACAGCCATTCACGTTCGCGGATGTTCCGGCGCGAGCAGCCGCTCGACGATCACCACGTCGCGCCAGACGCCATCAAGCTGACCATGTTTCTCGTAGATGCCAACCTCGCGGAAGCCGACCGAGCGCAGCAGGGCGCGGCTGGCGCGTATTTTCGACGAAGACCCGCGACACCAGTTTCCAGAAACCCGCCGCTTCCGCCGCTCGAAACAACGCCAACAGCGCGGCGCGCCCCGCCCCGTGACCCCGCCACGCGCGGGCGACGTAGACGCCGAACTCGGCGATCCCGGCGTAGCAGTCACGCGGGCGATAAGTCGAGGTGGTCGCATAGGCGATCACCTGCCCGTCCTGCTCGGCGACGACCATCGGATAACCCCCGTCAAACCACCCGCGCACGTCGGCGGCGCTGCGCAGGCGCGTCTCGAAGGTCGCCACCCGATCCTCGATCCCCTCGTTGTAGATCGCGGCGATTGCCGCCGCGTCATCCGGTACTGCCGGTCGCGTCTCCATAGACTATCATCACCTCGTTGAGCGCTTTCTTGCCGATCACGGGCACGCGAGCATCTTCCGCCGGGTAGCCAACCGGGATGATCATGGCGGCGCGCTCGTTGGCAGGGCGCTGGAGCAGCTCGCTCAAGAACGCCATCGGGTTAGGCGTGTGCGTCAAGGTCGCCAACCCGGCTTGATGCAAACTACAGAGCAGCATCCCTACCGCGATCCCGACGGATTCGCTCGCGTAATAATGCTTAATCTTGCGCGAATTACCTTCGGCGTCAATCGCCAAACCATACACCTGTTGGAATACGATAATCAGGTAAGGTGCCACTTCCAAATGCGGCTTGTGCCAGTCGGTCCCCAGCGGCGCGAGCGCTTCCAGCCATTCGTCGCTCATGCGGCGCTGGTAGCTCTCGCGCTCCTCGGCTTCGGCGGCTTCACGGATGCGCCGCTTGAGCGTCGGATCGGCGACGACGGCGAACGTCCACGGCTGCTGGTTGGCGCCTGACGGCGCGCTGGCGGCGGTCGCTATCGCGTTGGCGATCAACTCGAAGGGGACGGGATCGGGCGAGAACTCGCGGACGGTGCGGCGCGTCCGCATCTGCGCCAGAAACTCGCGCGAACGGGCGATCTGCTCAGCTCGGGTCAGCCGCTCGAACTCCAGCGGCGTAAAGGCGTAATCTGACATTGACGTTCGATCCTTGCATCCGAGAATACCGGGTCAACCTTACCCGATTCGCCGACGCGCGGAAAGTAGGGGCGCACACGGGTGCGCCCCTACCACCAAGATCTTCGAGCAGCGTAGTCTGAACTTATTACCCGGTCGAAGTGTGATGTAACTGCACAGTGTGCTATGCTCGACTCAGTCTGTGGTTACTGGAATAGGTCAATTCACGGTAGAGATGATGAAACGACGACTGTACATCTACGGCTGGATTTTGTTAGCGGCGCTGCTGGTGATCGCGCCGGTAGCGGCGCAGGACAACGCATCCGCCGACACCTTCCCGACGGTCGCGGCGCTCGAAGCGGCGGTGCTCCCTCCGCGCGACCGGGTCGATCTAGCGGAGCGGCTGCGCGGCGTGCGCGACGTTCCGCCGCCCCCGACGACCGCCGTCACCCGGCAGGTGGGCGAGCATGAAGTGTTCACCGCCTCCAACGACAACGTCGTCTTGAGCATCCCGGCGACGCTGCGGGTGGTCGGGCAGCACATCTATCTGTGGGTCGAGGACGGCGCGCAGGTCAACAACGCCGACCTGCAAGCGTTAGCCGACGCCTTTGACAACACGGTGTACGGCTCGGTGCGCAATTTGTGGGGCAGTGAGGCGAATCCCGGCGTCGATGGCGACCCGCGCGTCTACGGCTTGTTCGCGCATAATCTGGGCGCATCGACCGCCGCCTACTTCGCCGCCGATAACACCTATCCGAAAGCCGTCGTGCCAACCAGCAACGAGCACGAGATGTTCTTTTTCAACCTCGACGCCATCGGCGAGAACTTCTCGGTCGAGCCGGTCGAGAGCATCGTCGCCCACGAATTCCAGCACATGATCCGCAACAACTTGCAGATGAACGAGGAGACATGGCTCAACGAGGGCTTGTCGATGTTCACGCAGGCATACCTGTTCAACGACCTCGACTCGACGATCCTCAGCTTCCTGTACGCGCCGGACACGCAGTTGAACGACTGGCACACCGAGCCGAGCGCGCGCTCGGCGGATTACGGCGCGGCGACGCTGTTTTTGGTTTACTTCTACGAGCGCTACGGCATCGACGCGATGCAAAAGCTCAGCGCCGACTCGTCGCCGCGCGGCTTGCAAGGCGTGGACGACGTGCTGCACGAACTGAATCAGCCGGGCGTGAACAAGCTGTTCGCCGATTGGGTGCTGGCGAATGCGCTCAACGACACCAGCTACGGCGACGGCAGTTACGGCTATGCGCTGCTTCCCAACCTGCCGACGCCGCCGACCGTCGCCGACGCGCGCAGCTATCCCTTCAGCTACACCGGTTCGGTCAGCCAGTTCGCCACCGATTACCTGACGCTGGCGAATTTCTCCGGCAAGTCTACGCTGACGATCAGCCTTGACGCGCCCGCAGCGGTCGGGCTGATCCCGACCGCAGCGCCGAGCGGATCGCACTTCTGGTACAGCAATCGCGGCGACATGAGCAACTCACGGCTGACCCGCGCCTTCGACCTGAGCGGCGTCACTGCCGCGACGCTCGACTACAAGCTGTGGTACGACAATGAGGAAGATTGGGATTACGGCTACGTCATGGTCAGCGACGACGATGGCGTCAGTTGGGACGTGCTGCCAACCGCTCACACGACCGAGAACGACCCGCAGCACGTCGCTTACGGCGCGGGCTACACCGGCTCATCCAACGGCTGGGTCGATGAATCGGTTGCGCTCGACGCCTACGCGGGCGAGCAAATTCTCGTGCGCTTCGAGCTGATCACCGACGACGCCGTGAACCGCTCCGGTCTGGCAATCGACGACCTGAGCATCCCGCAGATCGGCTACAGCGACGATTTCGAGAACGATAACGGCGGCGATTGGTCGGCTGAGGGCTGGCTGTGGACGGATAACCGGCTGCCGCAGCAAGCGTGGGTGCAGGTCGTCCAGCAGAGCGGCGGCAAGACGGCGGACGTGCAGCGCTGGCTGATCGACGGCGCGGACACCCACTCGATCACGCTGATCAAGGGGGTCGATCAGGCGCTGATCGCGGTGTCGCCGCTCGCGCCGGTGACGACCGTCCCCATGCCCTACACGATCACGGTAGACAGCGGCGCCGGGGTGTAGAAACAAGAAAAAGCGACGGGTTTCAACCCGTCGCTCACAAAACCGCAACCCACTGAAGGGGTCGCAACAACTGCTGTTTGTGTCGCCCCTTTAGTGGGCGACGAATTTGCTAGCCGAGGGTTTCAACCTTCGGCGAAACTCCTACACCTTCTGGATCGCTTTGGTGGCGGCACCCTGCCGTGTCTTGAGTTCCGCCTCTAGCTCTTGGCGGCGAGTTTCGGCGGCGGTGCGCGCTTCTTCCAGCGCCTCGGCGTAGCCGTCCTTGAGGTTCTTGACCAGTTGGTCACCGGAAACGGGCGCGAACAGCACCACCAGCGCCGCACCGAGCAGCGCCCCGACGCCCAGACCAATCACTACGCTGATCAGCTTGTTCATGAATACCTGCTCTCTGAAGTCATACGCTGATTATAATCGTAGGGCGATAGTATTTCAATAAATCTGTCGAGTTCATGTGGTTACGAGCGCGCGTCACATGGTAGAATGACTTCATGAAAACAGCGGAGCGAAAATGATGCAGCCAGCACCCGCGCGTACTATATTTGACGTAATTACCGATTTCTTGGCGTCAAACCCCGCGCCTCAAGCGATCCTCGACTATCGTCTGCCGGACGAACTGGAAGCGCGCGCGCGGCACCTGCTCGACCTCAAGCGCGCGGATCGGCTGACGTTTGATGAAGAACTTGAAATGTACGACTTCGTTCGCGCTGACGACATGATGACGCTTCTCAAAGCGAAGACTCGCCTGAAACTCTCTGGAAAAGCATGACGTATATCAATGCCGAACTGCGCCGCAGCGTGATTGAGCGCGCGGGCGGTTGCTGCGAATACTGCCGCATGGCGACAGCGGATCGCTTGCTGCCGTTCGAAATCGATCATATCATCGCTGAAAAACATGGTGGGAGCACCGACGCTGATAATTTGTGTCTCGCGTGCTACCGCTGCAATGGATTCAAGGGCAGCGACATCGCTTCGGCTGATCCGGCAACGAGCGCAGCCACCTTTCTATTTCACCCACGTCACCAGCGTTGGGAAGATCATTTTCGCTTGAATGGCGCAGTGATCGAGCCATTAACGCCCGAAGGTCGCGTAACCGTGCTGATCCTGCGGCTCAATGCGCCGGAGCAGGTCGCCCAGCGCGCGGCATTGATCGTTGAAGAACGTTATCCTTGCTTAGCAGAGCGGTGATGAGCCGCTCAATTTTTGCATAGACATCTCGAACCAGAGGAGCAAGCAGCTATGAGTAGTCGTCAAGTCGTGAGCACCGACCAAGCGCCCGCCGCCGTCGGTCCCTATTCGCAAGCGATCATCGCCAACGGGTTCGTCTTCACCGCCGGACAGGGTGGGGTAATCCCCGGCACCAAGACGATTGTCGAGGGCGGCGTGGCTGCCCAAACCCATCAGGTGTTCGCCAACATCAAGGCGATCCTTGAAGCCGCTGGGTCGAGCCTCGATCAAGTCGTCAAAACGACCGTCTTTCTGACCGACATCAAGGATTTCGCCGCGATGAACGCGGTCTATGCGACCTATTTCGGGGGCGAGCCGCCCGCGCGCAGCACGGTCGAAGTCTCTAACTTGCCGATGGGCATTGCCGTCGAGATCGAGACGGTGGCGCTGGTCTAGAACGGATGGCGGACAACTCGCCTGTGAGGGGGCTAATCCGGCAACACGTCGAGCGCGCCCCTGATCTTACGCAGGTAGTCGCGGAAGGCGTCGCGTCCCGCCGTCGTCATCTGGCAGACGGTACGTGGCGTCTTGCCGTTGAACGTCTTCGTGATTTCCACGTAACCCGCATCTTCCAGCTTGCTCAAATGCGAGGACAGGTTGCCCCGCGTGAGCTGCGTCTCGCGCTCCAGATAGAGGAAGTCGGCGCTCTCGACCACGTACAGGATCATCATCAGCGTCAGCCGGGCGGGTTCGTGGATCAGCCGGTCGAGTGTTGACAGGTTCGCCCAGCGTTCGTCGGTCTGTTTTTCGGTCATAACGGTTATACTTCGCTTGGGGGCGGGTTCGCGCCCAGATACCGAACGAATGCCAGTCCGCCAGAGGTGATCAGCGCCAGCCCGGTGACGCCAAAGGTCACGATGCTTCCGGGGATATCATCCAAGCCGCCGACCGCCGCGACCACGCCTGTGATCAGCGCCAGCGCCGCGATTGCGTAGAAGCGTCTGACACCACCGCGCTCGCCCACGATCAGCAGCACGACGCACAGCAACACACCTTCGATCAGCGCCATCGCTTGTGTCCACTGCGGCAGATCGACGTTCAGCAGCTTTAGCACCAGCCCGCCGACGCTGAACAGCAGCGCCACCCCGATCACCACCCACCGCCCGCGCGACGCCTGATCGCGGTAAGCGACGTAGCCAGTACGCGGATAGATCGCGCGCTCCTTGATGGCATTGATCACGTACCTGCTCGCCAGAATGACGCCAATTATCAGGATCACCAGTGCGATTCCGGCAGTCCACATCAACAGGGTGGACGATTCGCTGGCACTCTGCAGCAGCAGCAACGCCAGTGGAATACCGACGAGCAGTGTGCCGATAACGATCTCGACGAGACCGTCCTGATAGAAGTAGCCGTAAGTCTTGCGTCTTACATCATCGATATTGATCATTTTACCCCTCCTCATCAGGTCTGTTATGCAGTATAGTTTGCAATGCAAACTCATTTGCGATAATCATATACCCATCTGCGATCTTGTCAATATCTGTTGAGAAATAGGGGCGGAGCTTATCGCTGCACGGAGGAACTAGCGGGGCACGTTTACGGCTAAAGGATCATCTGAGCATCGCAAAGGACAGATTTTTGTAGAGACGTTCAATTGAACGTCCCTACAGATCTGCTTCGTCCGGAAAACTACACTTGCGAGTCCGGCGGGATGGGCAGGTAGATACTGAAGACACTGCCCTTCCCCGGCTGGCTGGTGGCGCGAATCCTGCCGCCGTGTGCCTCGACGATCTTCTTGGCGAGCGTCAGTCCGACGCCCGTTCCCCCTTCTTCACCCCGAGCGCGGTCGCCGCGATAAAAATGATCGAAGACGTGCGGCAGGTCGAGCGGCTGAATGCCAATGCCGTTGTCGCGGACTTCGACGACCACGTCAGCCGCTTCCGCGAAGGTGACAAGGTTGACCACTCCGTTTTCCGGCGTAAACGCCAAGCCATTGAGCACGAGGTGCTTCAGCGCCAGCTCGAACTGCTCGGCATCCAGCAGCACGTCGGGCAGCGTGCTCGCCAGTTCACAGCTCAGCACCTGTTTCTTACGCAGCGCAAGGTTTTGATTATCCTTGGTCGCTTGCTCGACGATCTGGTTGACGTTGACCCAGCGAAACTGGAAATCGCTGGTATCGGCTTTATCCAGCCGCGCCATGTTGATCAGGTCTTCGAGCAGGCGCTGCATTCGGATCGCCTGTGATTGCAGCACGTCGATGTGGTGGCGCTGGCGCTCCGGGTCTTGGGTGAGCCGGTCGATCAGGTAGATGCTGGTGTTGATCACCGAAAGCGGGGTGCGCAAGTCGTGCGAGAGGTTGGCGATGAAATTCTGAAGCACGCGCACCTTCTCGCGCTCGATGCCAAGATCCTCTTGGATCTTACGCTCGGTGACGTCTCGAATGGCGACGACCCGCACCAACTCGCCACGATACCACTGCGCTTTGCCGCGAATTTCCACGTGAACCGCCGTCCCGTTCCGGTGCCGCAGCAGGATTTCGTAGGGTTCAATCATGTTGTTGCGATAACTGGCGATCACCTGCGCGTGATTGACGGGTTCGATGTAGTCGAGCACCGACGTGCCAACGATTTCGTCCGGGCGGAAGCCGATCAACTGCTCCACCGATGGATTGGTATCGATGATGATGCCGTCGATGTGAACCAGCAGGGTTTCGAACGAAGCGTTAAGCAGGTTGCGATAGCGCTCGTCGGTTTCGAGCAGCTCGCGCGACTGCTGCTCGTTCTGCTTGACGTAGTGATCGCGCGAGAGCGCGGCGATCACCACCAGCAGCGCGATGATCACCGTAAAGAAGAAGGTCGTCAGCATCAACGGATGGTCGCCCGGTGTAACGATCCATGCGACCAGCACGCCGAGCATAGTGGCGAGCGAGAACGCGATGACGCCCCGCAGCGGCAGCAGCAAATAGGCGACCATGATGGCGGGTATGGCGCGCAGCAAGCTGATTTCAGCTAAAGCAGTGCCCGAGTCGATTTTGATCACGAAATTGAGGAATGCCGACGCCGCAATCAACAGCGTGACGGTGATAGCGGCTGCCATGTAATAGCCAGCGCGGTTGAGCACGTAGGCGGCGACTATGATGATCAGGTTGACGGCGCAGTAGAGCGCGTAATCGCCCGGACTTCCGCTGAAGTTGAACAGGAAAATCAGCGCGGCAAAGATCGGGATCAGCAGGTAGTTGAGCAGCCGTGCCTGCTGCCGCTGTGCCGGGTCAAACACCTGATCCAGCGGACTCATGATCAATTGGGCAAGGGAGCGCAGGTGGCGCGAGATTGACTTGAACGATTGGTGCATTACGGACACGGGGTTAAGCTTTCTTCGGTCATGCTATTGATGAATTCACGCCTATTGTAACCGTTCTCGCGTGCTACATTACCTAGTGATTATACGCGGAAAAGGGGTAAAATCTTCGAATTGACATGTGGGCGTGTTATACTCGACCGCGTTCACAACCGAGGAGAATAGCAATGATAGGTACTCCAGAAACCACGTACAGCATCGACAAAATTGCCGATGCTTTGGGAAATCAAGCCGACGAACTGCTGAATCACACCAGCCATACTATCCCGAAAGAGAGTTCTGCATCTGCCGGGAGCCGATTTCATCGACCGCGTGTGGGCGTACTCCGACCGCAACCCGCAGGTGCTGCGCAGCTTGCAGTCGATGTTCGATCACGGGCGGCTGGGTGGCACCGGCTACCTGTCGATCCTGCCGGTTGATCAGGGCGTCGAGCATTCGGCGGGCGCGTCGTTCGCGCCGAACCCGCAGTATTTCGATCCCGAAAACATCATCAAGCTGGCGATTGAGGGCGGCTGCAACGCGGTCGCCTCGACCTTCGGCGTGCTCGGCGTGGTGGCGCGCAAATACGCCCACAAAATCCCCTTCATGGTCAAGATCAACCACAACGAACTGCTGACCTATCCCAACAAATTCGACGAAGTGATGTTCGGGCAGGTCGATCAAGCGTGGGACATGGGCGCGACGGCAATCGGCGCGACGATCTACTTCGGCTCTGAGGAAAGCACCCGCCAGATCATCGAGGTCTCGGAAGCCTTCTATCGCGCTCACGAGCTGGGCATGGCGACCGTGCTGTGGTGCTACACCCGCAACAACGCCTTCAAGGTCAACGGCGTGAATTACGAAACCGCCGCCGACCTGACCGGGCAGGCGAACCACCTCGGCGTGACCATTCAGGCGGACATCATCAAGCAGAAGCTGCCGACGGTCAACGGCGGGTTCAAGGCGCTGAACACCGGCAACTCGTCGTACGGCAAGCTGGACGAGCGCATCTACACCGAACTGACCAGCGATAGCCCGATTGACCTGACCCGCTATCAACTGGCGAACTGCTACATGGGGCGCGCCGGGTTGATCAGCAGCGGCGGCGCCAGCGGCAAGAACGACTTCGGCGACGCCATCACCACCGCCGTGATCAACAAGCGGGCGGGCGGCACCGGCTTGATCAGCGGGCGCAAGGCGTTCCAGCGCCCGATGGCTGAAGGCGCGGCGCTGCTCAACGCCATTCAGGACGTCTACCTCTGCGAAGACGTGACCATCGCGTAAGGCGGATGAGTTACGTAAACAAAAGCAGCCGACGATCGTCGGCTGCTTTTTTGATCTATATAATATGAATTTTATAATTTTACTCTTGCCTTCCATTAGAATCTTAATCTTTACGTGTTATAAATGTCTCTACCTTTCTTCGCCGCTTGCATTTCGACTTTTACTTGAAGAAACAAATTGTGAACTTGTCTCTTTTGGTTATTCGCGAATGCATCTCTGCTATAGCAGTGCGATCTCCCGATCAACAGTCACTAATACATCGCTTGCTACCTTATCAAACGCGACGAAATAAGCATAATCTAGATCACTTGACATAGTCTCAAGGATTTTGTGGAATTTTCGTATACACTTCTTCATCCGCTCGAATTCTTTCGACTGAATATCCTCTCTTTGGGCAATATTCATGTCAGCTAAGGAACAGATAGCCAAAATCGTAAGAAGACTGCATATAAGGCGCCCTAGTATCCCCGAGTAGGGGCGGGACTATGTCCCGCCCTTTCTTGTCTTGTGAGAGCCATTCCCGTGATTGCTTCGCTCCGAGTCAGAAGCTCAATCAAAGCAAAACGACCTCAAATGACGCGTGTTTCAAATTATCATCTTCAAGAAACAGCGACAGTAAATTGCTTTGCACCGCGGAGAAATTCACATCAAAGATGTTGCCCGGATCACGGCTAAAAAGTCCGATGAATATAATGCGTATATTCTTCCATGTTACCTTTTGTCTATTAAAAATGTCGATCATGCTCCATATGTCATTTCTGTCTGACAATGGTATACCAGCCCACCAACTCTGTTTCTTTACTACTTGGGGACGAATAAAACGTGCCAAGTCTAAGGTCGATTCGATCGATCTCATTTTGATAGTTTGCGGCGTGAGTAACTTTCCAACTTGTCGGTTCCTCGTCGATTTTCACGACCTTTACTTGAACGTAAAAATCGTTTCCCAACTTTTGTTCAGTTTTTACAATAGTTGTAGTTGTTTGACATCCGTTCACAATGCTTGCTTTATCTAGTTTTAGCGTCACATCATCTACTTCTTCAATGTTTGATGCACTAAAAACTATCCCGTTGTTAAGCGGCAAGAATTGCCATGGTTCTGTTCGATGGTTTCCGCAATTTTCTCATTGACATCGGTTTCCCCTGGGAAATCACGAACATTTTCGAAAAATATCGCATCTCCTGTCTCTCGATAAATCCTCTTGATTTCTGAGGCACTTAACACACCAAGATATACATTTTCTAGATGGGTAAATGTGCTTGCAAAGTGAAGAGTTTGTGACTGGGGAGTATTAAACGATTTTAGATACCAATCATGGAAATACTTCCATATTTTGGGTCCATCGAGCACTTCGATACGTTGTTCATCAGACCACTGTCTGAAGTATCCGCAGATGGCTTTGCACTTCGAAGATAGCTTGGAAGGATGGCACTGTGTAAATCACTGACAGTAATGATACAAAAATGCACATCCTCATTGTCTACAGCCATACCTCCGAGTGTCAACTGGCTCTTGCTGAACTCCAGCCAAAGGTATAAAGGCACTGATTACGCTATCAAAATCATTCTGACTTGGCATCTTAAATTTATTTGTATATATAGAGTTTTATGCTCAGTGCCATCAGCATTAACCGCATGTATATCCCATCCCTTGTCATGGGTTTTCCTCGGATTGTCGCGAAATTTCTGGAAGCTTCGTCCATAGTCTGTCATTGCTACTAAGGCTCTTGAAAACTCTTGCCAAGGATCACCTTTTTCATGTCCCTGACGTCCAGAGAGTTGCCCTTCAATCCACTGTTGAAATGCAGAGTAGCTTTCTAACATTGAAGGAATAGAATATTGCATGATTGTGCCTCTCTCTACTAGAGAGTAGAAGATCGTTGACTTTAGAGATGCGGTGGTAGCATTTTTATCGTGTTATATGGCTTAAAAGACAATGTAATCAGAACCGAATTGAGAATTATTACCTAGCATACAAGATTATATCAAAACAGAGAGAAGCTGCCAATTCATGGTTTAAACAGCACATTTTATGATAGTTCTAGTTCGCTCTTGAAGTTTTCTAAATTTCCCAGCATAGCTCGCCCCTCATCCACAGTCGAGGCGGAAACTAATCAACCTGCCATGTATGAAACGGGGAGTGCTATCGCTGGACTCCCCGCATCGCTTATTATCTAGTTGCCCATCGCCTCGTTAATTCATTCCTTGCCCACGGCAGGCACCACATGCCGACCCTACGTTCTGCGCCGATTTTCAACTATACTCTCCCCATTGTGTTCGCAATCACACCGGGAAGCATTCCATGAAATTAGGCATTGTCGGCTTACCCAACAGCGGCAAAACAACCATCTTCAACGCCCTCACCGGGGGCGAGCTGCCCACTGGCGCGGCGACCAGCGGTCAGTTCGAAATCCATACCGCCGTCGTCAACGTGCCCGACGTGCGCATTGACAAGCTTTCGGCGATGTACCACCCGAAAAAGACGATCTACGCGCAGGTGACGTACGTCGATATCGGCGGCTTGGAAAAAGGCGTCGGCGAGGGGGGACTCAAGGGGCAGTTCCGCCAAGAACTCGCGCAGGTCGATGGCTTCGTCCACGTCGTGCGCGCCTTTGCTGACGTCAACGTCCCGCACCCGTATGAGACGGTCGATCCGCAGCGTGACGTGGAAATCCTCGACGGCGAATTTCTGCTGACCGACCTCGTGATGATCGAGTCGCGGCTGGAGAAAATCGACGCCGAACTGCGACGCAAGGGGCGCAACACCGAGAAATTCGTGCTCGACGAGCAGGAGACGCTGCTGCGCCTGAAGGCATGGCTGGAAGACGAGAAGCCGCTGCGCGACATGGGCTTGACCGAAGACGAGATCAAGCCGCTGCGGGGTTACGGCTTCCTCTCGCTCAAGCCGGTGCTGATCGTGCTCAACAGTGACGAGAACAGCGGCGACGTGACGATCACTTACGAGCACGCCACCAGCCGGATCGAGTGGATCAAGGGCAAAATCGAGGCGGAACTCAGCCAGCTTGATCCCGAAGACGCCGCCGTCTTCATGGAAGAATACGGCATCAACGAACTGAGCGCCGCCAAAGTCATCCGCCTGTCGTATGACCTGCTGGCGCTGCAATCATTCTTCACCGTCGGCGAGGACGAGGTGCGCGCGTGGAGCGTCAGCATCGGCGCGACCGCGCCGGAAGCGGCGGGCGTGATCCACAGCGACTTGCAAAAGGGCTTCATCCGCGCCGAGGTGATGGCATACGACGACTTGATCGCCGGAGGCAGCGAAGCCGCGCTTAAGGCGACCGGCAAGCTGCGGCTCGAAGGCAAAGAGTACGTCGTCAAGAACGGCGACATCGTCCACATTCGCTTCAATTTGTAGGATCACGATGCAGACCTCACCCCAAGCAACCTTCGGTTGCCATCCCCTCTCCATGCAATGGAGAGGGGGAGACAAGCGCCGCGCGTGAAAATCCTGTTCGTCGGATCGCTGCATCACCCTGAAGCGCTGCGCGCCGCCCGCGCTCATCAGCCGGACGTGTTGTTCCCGCCCAGTATGGCGCAGCATTTCTGGGAGAAGGCGCTCAAAAAGCGGGGGCACACGCTCGCCGTGTTCTGGCGCAACAATCCCAGCGAAACCGGGCAAACCCAGCGCTTCAGCACCGGGATCACGCCGCAGAAGCTGATCAACGCCGCGATCAACCGGATTCCGCCCCAGCTCAACCCGGCGGCGCGGTCACGCAATGCCGCGCTGATCGCGCAAGCCCGCGCCTTCCGCCCTGACCTGCTCTGGATGGTGGGCGACAACCGCGTGATCCTGCCGGAGACGCTGGCGACGATCAAGCGCGAGACCGGCTGCACAACTGATTTACGCCTCCGGCACGTCGCCGATTGTCTTCAGCCAGCCGATTGACCGCGCCGCCATGCCGCTCTACGATCTGGTGCTGGTCAACGACTACTATCACGGCATTCAGTGGCTCGAACTGGGCGCGAAGCGGATGGAATGCCTGCCAATCTCCGCCTGTGATCCCGAATTCCACCACCCCTACGCGCTCAGCGACGAAGAACGCGCCGCTTACACCTGCGACATCGCCTTCGTCGGCACTTTAGTGCCCGATCACCTCTACAGCCGCCGTGTCCAAGCGCTCGAAGCCCTGCGCGATTTCGACCTCGGCATCTGGAGCGTCCACGACGTGCCGCCGAGCCTGCAAAAGTTCGTGCGCGGGCGGGCATTGGGCGAGGATATGCTCAAAATCCTCTCGGCGGCGAAGCTGTGCATCAACCCGCACGGCGATTTCGTCTTCTACGGCGGCAATCATGCGGCTATTCGAGGTGGCGGGCGTGGGCGTCTGCCAGATCAGCGACGACCTGCCGGGGACGCGCAAATGGTTCCCGGAAGTGGACGGCAAACCGACGATCATCACCTATGCCGATCTCGACGACCTGCGCGCGAAAGTGGGCTACTATCTCGCGCACGACGACCAACGCCAGCAAATCGCAGACGCGGCGCGGGCGCACGTCTATGCCGAGCACACCTACGACCGCCGCGCCGAACGGTTTGACGAACTTATGGCAGCGATTCGTTCAGGCGATAAATGATCGCATCGCCGTTGAAGGGCACGTCGTCGATCTGCTCGACGGCGTGGTAGTTCGTCTGCATAAATTCGACCAATGGCGTTACCCCCGGCGCGAACTCTGCGTGCAGGTCAGGAAAATCGACTATCAGGTCCGGCGGGTGGGCTGACCATTCTGCCAGAAGCGTTTCGGTCATACTTGGCACATTTAGGAAGACGGCGTGACTGTTGACGAACGTCCCCGGCGGCAGCATCCCCGTGAGTTCGTATAACTGCGCGTTCCCGTCCGACATGGGCAGCACGAACAAGGTATCGTCGGGCTGGCGCAGCGCCAAAAGCTGCGCCGCGACCGGGCGAAACTCGTCGTAAGCGGGGATTTGCGCGCGCCCCAATGGATTTGGCACGTAGGTGACGGCAATCGTCCAGCCCCAGCCTACAGCCAGCGCGAGCGCCAGCCCCGTCAGCGTGATCGAGGTCATGCTCGCGCGACGCAGCCAGCGCATCGGCGCGCGAATGGCTTCGAAATCGATGACGGAGGCGATCACGCTGCCGGACATGACCGAGAGCAGGGGCAGATGCCCCATCACGTAGATTTCGCTGAAATTGGGCAGCAGCGTCGCGCCACCGGCTAACCAGAGCGCGCCAACCAGTGCCCGCTGGCGCGGCTGATCGCTGCGCGGAATCTGAAGCAGGAAGGCGAAGGCGAGGACGTTGGTCAGCAAAAACTTGCGGACGATGTTGCCGGTCAGCGGCTGCGCGTTGGGGATGCCGCTGAAATAGCGGCTGAAGTTCCAGAACAGGTAACTATCGAGCGTCCCTTGCGCCGCAAAAATCAAGATCGCAGCCAGTGGAAAGACCAGCACGCCGAGCACAAATGCCGGAAGCTGTCGCCCCCGCCGCGCGACGAAGATCAGCCAAAGCGCGAACAGGATCACGCCCGCCCACGCGGGCTGCTTGAACAGGGTCGCGCCGCCGAGCAGCAGCCCGCACAGCAGTGGCGCCAGCCAACCCGGTTTGCGCGCCTCCGCCATCAGCCAGACGAAGGCGGTCAGCGCGAACACCGCGCCGACCAGCGCGTCGAAGTAGAACAAGATGTTGCCGTAGACCGGCTCCCACAACGCCCAGAACAGCGCAGCGCAGATGCCCGCCAATGTCGAAGCCGTCAGGCGCCTCGCCAGCCCGTAGATCAGCAAGGTCAGCCCCAAGACGAGCAGCAGGTTCAGCGCCCGCACGATGAAGATCGGCTCAATCGAGGGCAGCAGCTTGAACAGCAGCGCCAAAAATGCGGCGTCCGCTGGCGGGCGATTTTCGATCACCCTGCCGAAGATCGGCAAGCCTTGACTCATGAGGTAAGGAATAGTCAACTGCCCGACCTGCGTCGAGATCGACAGCCACGCGAGATGGGTCACCACCTGCACCAGCAGAATCCCGATCAAACACAGCGACGTGGCGAAGGACAATCGATTTTGAGCCGGGCGCATAAAATCTCCTGATCGTGCTGACAAATCCCGCCAATCATACGAACACAACACCGAAACGACAAGCGCGCTGTGGTAAAATACGCGCGCTGAGGACTGCGCTATGATCGACCTTTCCGTGATCATCGTCAACTACAATACGCGCGACTACCTGCGCGCTTGCTTAGCGTCGATTGAGGCTGAGCAAGCTCAGCTTGGCGATCTGGCGGTCGAGCTGATCGTCGTCGATAATGCCTCGCAGGACGGCAGCGCCGCCATGATCCGCGCCGAATTCCCGCGCGTCGTGCTGGTCGAGCCGGGGGTCAATACGTGGTTCACCGGCGGCAACAACCTCGGCGTCGAGCGGGCACAGGGCGACTTCGTCCTGCTGCTCAACAGCGACACGCTGATCCAGCCGGGGATGCTGCCGACGATGATCGCGCTACCTGCGCGCGCACCCGAAGGTCGGCGCGCTGACCTGCCAGCAGCGCCAGATGACCGACGGGAGCATCCTGCGGATTTGCTCGCAAGTGCCGCAGTACCTCGACCTGCTGCTCGGCTACACCTTCTTGGGCGCAATCATGACAGCGTGGCGCGACCGCCGCCGCGCGCGCATGTGGTACGCCGGGTGGGCGCGCGACACCACCCGCGCCGTCGAGGTGATCCCCGGTTCGTGCTTCCTCGCCCCGCGCGATCTGTGGGCGCGGCTCGGCGGGTTCGACACCCGGCTGAAGCTCTATTTCCCGGAGGACGACCTGTGCCAGCGCATTCTGGCGGCGGGGCGAGAGATCCACTTCACCGCCGAGGCGGTGCTCCGGCACGAGGAGCACGCCAGCACGCGACAGGTACAGCGCTTGTCGTCGCAGGTATACTTCGACGACCTGATCGCCTTCACGCGCAAGTGGCACGGCGGACTCGCGGCGCTGCTGCTGGCGCTGCTGGTGATCCCGACGCGCTCCGGCATGGAGATCGCGCAGCGGCTGCGGGGCGAGAAAAGCAAGTACTGAGTACTGAGTACTGAGTACTGAGTCAAAAACACTGTCTTTACTCAGCACTCAGTACTCAGCACTCGGTACTATTGATGAGTGACTTCAATAGGACGAGTTGCCATGAGTGATCGTTACGACAGCACGCGCAAGGCGTGGGAAGATATCTGGAACGGCGCGTCGGTCGAGCAGGAGTTGCAGACCGAAGGCTACGCCCGCGCGCAGGCGACGATCCGCGCCTACACCGCCCACCTCGCCAAAGATGACCTGATCCTCGAAGCGGGCAGCGGCTTGAGCGCCGCGCTGATCATCCTCAAGCGGATGGGCTATCGCGTCACCGGGCTGGATTACGCCGAGAACGCGCTGCACATCTCCAAGCAGTACGATCCGGCATTGGTGCTGGCGACCGGCGACGTTCACGCGCTGCCCTACGCCGATAACAGCTTCGGCGGCTATCTGTCCTTCGGCGTGCTGGAGCATTTCGAGGCGGGCATGGCGCAGCCGCTCGCCGAAGCCTACCGCGTGCTCAAGCCGGGCGGCATTTTGGTGCTAACCATCCCCTATCCCAACGTCGTCAACCGCTACGTAGCATGGCGGCGCAAGCAGCGGGGCGTGAGCGTGCTCAACGACGACGAGTTCTTCGAGAGCACCTATACCCGCGCCAAGCTCGAAGCCAACGTCAGCGGCGCGGGTTTCGAAGTCGTGCAGACCATCCCGACCAGCCACTCGTATACGCTGTGGACGATGGGCGGGCTGTTTCGCGGACCGGGCTACTACGAGACCAACGCGCTCGCCGAAGGCTTGGGATCGGTGCTGCGGGCGGTGCTGCCGTGGGCGTTCAACTTCACGACGCTGATCATCGGCAGAAAGCCGAATCGGTAGGGGCGGGTTGAAACTCGCCCCTACACGACCGATTTCAGTCGAGTACGCGCGCTTTGACCCACGCGATGTTGTTATGAAAGTCGGCGACCACGTTGCCGGGATGCACCAGATCGTCAAACAGTGGGCGATCTTCCTCCGCCAGCGACAAATCGGCGATGCCCAGCGCGCTTTCAGCGTGCGCCATCGTCCGCACGCCGAAGACCGGCGCGGTCACCCCCGGCTGATCCTTGACCCACAGCAGCGCCAACTGCGAGGTCGATAAGCCGCGCTGCTTTGCCATCACGCCGACCTGCTGCGCGATCTGGATGCCGCGCTCGGTCACGCGGTCGCGGAACTTCTGATCGCCCCGCTGCGCCCGCGAATCCGCCGGGAAATGCATCGGCGTGATCGTAGCGCCCCGCCAGAATCCCGCCCGCCAGCGGCGACCACGGCAAAATCCCCAACCCGTACTGCTGCGCCAGCGGGATCAGTTCGTTCTCAACGCGGCGGTCGAGCAGGCTGTAGGGCGGTTGCTCGCTGACGTAGCGGGCGATGTGCTCGCGCTCGCTAATGCTGAGCGCCTCCATCACACCCCACGCCGGATGGTTCGAGCAGCCGACGTAGCGCACCTTCCCGGCGCGGATCAGGTCGTCGAAGGCGCGCAGGGTTTCCTCCTGCGGCACGCCCGGCGAGGGGCGATGCAGTTGGTACAGGTCAATGTGATCGGTTTGCAGGCGGCGCAGCGAATTCTCGCAGGCGTGGATGAGGTGATAGCGCGTGCCTTCGCCGTCGGCGGGCGCGCTGCTGGTCGGGTTGCCGACTTTGGTCGCAAGGATCACGCTGTCGCGCTTGCCGCCGCGCGCCAGCGCTTGCCCGACCACCGTCTCGCTAGCGCCTTTGCCGTAGACGTCGGCGGTGTCGATGAAGTTGACGCCCACGTCGAGCGCCCGGTCGATGATGGCGATCCCTTCTTCAGCGGGGGTGACGCTGCCGAAATTCATCGCGCCCAAGCAGAGCGACGACACTTGCAGCCCGGTTCGTCCCAGTGATCGATATTGCATCCGGCGGTTCCTCTGAATCGGCGAGTAGTAGCGCTGGCGGTGGATGCACTTTTACAAATTATGACGGAGTATTGTAACCTCATAATCCCCGTTCTTCTCGCCTCTCCCCGCTTGCGTGGGAGAGGGGTCGGAGGTGAGGGGTTGTAGGGGCGTTATATATAACGCCCCTACGGACTCCGCGTTTAATTTTCAAACTGCATCCACCGCCAGTTAGCGGAAAACTTAGCGACCCGCTGGCGGGTCGCTAAGAGCTAGAGTTGAACTGGCTAGCCGGTGGATTGACTACCGCACCGGCAGCACCTCGCGCGGCTTGCTGCCTTCGGTCGCTGGACCGACGATCCCGCGCTCCTCCATCGTGTCGATCAACCGGGCGGCGCGCGTGTAGCCAATGCGCAAGCGGCGCTGCAAGAGCGAAACCGACGCCTTGTTCAGCCGTCGCACCAGATCGACCGCCGGTTCGTACATATCGTCGTCGCCGTCGTCCAGCGCATCGTCGGCGTAGTCATCGTCATCGTCATCCTGATCCCATAAGGCGGATTGCGGCGTGCGGACTGGAGCGCTGCTGCTGCGGAAGCGCACCGCGTCGGCGCCGCGCGTCTCGTCCGACGACAGGCTGCCCCCAATCGGGCGCGACGCCGCGATCACGTCTTGGTCGGTCATCTGATCGCGCCAGTAGTGGGTGATGTTGCCGATCTCGGTGTCCGAGACGTACACGCCCTGCAAACGCACCGGGGCGGGCGAGTCGCCGCTCATCCAGAGCATGTCGCCGCGACCGAGCAGCCGTTCCGCGCCCGGTTGGTCGAGGATAACGCGGCTGTCGGTGTTCCCGGCGACCGCGAAAGCGATACGCGCCGGGAAGTTCGCCTTGATCAAGCCGGTCACGACGTCCACCGAGGGGCGCTGCGTGGCGATCACGAGGTGAATGCCGGTCGCGCGCGCCAGCGCGGCGATGCGGGTGATCACCCGCTCGGTGTCGTCCGGCGCGAGCATCATCAAGTCCGCCAACTCGTCGATGATCACGACGATGTAATGCATCGGATCCTCGTTGGCGGGCAGGTGCTTGTTGAAGTCCTCGATATTACGGGCGGCGGCGTTGCTGAAGCGGCGGTAACGCTCGTCCATCTCGCGCGTGACCCACTTGAGCACGCTGACGATCCGCTCTAGCTCGACCACCACCGGGGCGATCAAGTGCGGGATGCCGTTGTACTGCGTCAGCTCGACGCGCTTGGGGTCAACCATGACGAATTTGACCCGGTTGGGCGGGTTGTTGAGCAGCAAGCTGGCGATGATCGCGTTGACGCAGACCGACTTACCGGAACCGGTCGTCCCGGCGATCAGCAGGTGCGGCATCGAGGCGAGGTCGGCAGCGACCGGCGTCCCATCGACGCCCTGACCGAGCGCAATCGCCAGCGGCGATTTCACTTTCTTGAACTCCGCCGCTTCGAGCACGTCACGCAGGCGCACGATCTCGGCTTTCTCATTCGGCACTTCGATGCCGACGTAGCCCTTGCCCGGAACTGGCGCTTCAATTCGGATCGACTTCGCGCCGAGCGCCAACTGCAAGTCTTTGTCGAGCGCGGCAATCGCGCCGACCTTGACGCGGTTCTTCTTGCCGCCGCGACCGGGCACGTAATCCGGCTCGACGCCGAACTGGGTCACGACCGGACCCGTCCGCACGTCAACGACGCGACCGGGCGCACCGAAGCTCAACAGCGTTTCCTCGATGATGTGGGCGCGTTTGAGCAGCAGGTCGTGATCCGGCTCTTGGTCGATACCGGAGGCGAGCACGCCCGCTGAATCCGGCATTTTCCAGTTGCGCGGCGGGCGACGTGGCGCGGAAGGAAGCGCCGGCGGCGTCGAAGCATCCGCCGACGGTGCGCGCGGCGTCACGGCAAACGGCGGATCGCTTGGCTTGCCGAAGGCGGACGACACCGTTTGTCGCGGCGTGCTGGTCGGCACGCTGGGATCCATGCGGCGCGGCGGCTGTGACGCTGCTGGTGGCTGCGCGGTGGGTGCTTGCGACGCTGGTTGTGCCTGCTGAAGCGCGCGCAGCCGGGTTTGCAAGTCGGGGATCGGCTCGTCGGTCGCGGGCTGATTCTGCTGCGCGGCGGGCTGCTGGGCGGGTGCATCAGCGGGTGTCGTTGTCAGCGGCGTCAGCGGTGTCGGGCGACCAAACAGGGATCGATCCGGCGGTTTCTGCCCCTCGCTGCCGTTGGCGGGCGCGTTCGGGTTGACCGGAGCGCCGGGCGTCGGCGGACGGCTCAAGGGCGAGCGCTGGAAGGGCTGCACGCCACCACTGACGCGATTGGGATCGCCGCTGCCGTTCCCGTTGCTGACCGGGGCGGGCGTCGGCTGCTGCGGCTGATCGGGCGATCCGGCGGGGGTCGTCTGTCGGCGCAGCAGATCGCCAAGACGCGGCGTCGCGGCGGCGGGCTGCTGAACAGTCGGCTCGGCGCTCGGCGCAGCCGACGTCTGCGGCTGCCGCAGCGACTCCGGTGCAACGGATGCCGCTGTTGGCATCGCTGGCGTGACCGCTTGCGCTGTCGCGGGCTGGGGCGTCGTCGCCGCTGGCGTTTCGGTTTTGCCGCCGAAGAAGCGACCGCGCAAGCCGGATCGCTCGGCTGGCTCGGCGGCTGAAGCCGGAACCGATTGATCGGTTTTCGCCGGTTTGGGGTTGCTGTCGCCGCTGCTGCTGCCACCGAGCGGCAGCGCGCCGATCACGCGTGCGCCAATCCCGCCGAACAATCCGCCGGATGATTTCTGCTGCGCTGCCGGGGCGGAAGCTCCAGCGGGCGCAGTCGCGCGTCCGTTGGCTTGAGCCTCCACTTCGACCAATTCGGGCGAGCGGAAGGGGACATTACTCGTCCGCCCCGCCGTCGTGATCGGGATGCGACGCGACAGATCCGTGGCGGAGGCGGCGCTCGCTGCTGCGCCCACCGGCGCGGGCAGCGCGGGCGAGTCGCCTGCGGTCAGCGCCTCCGCCGGTCTCGAAATGTTGATCGATTGCGTCGCGCTGACGAGCGCATGCTGCTTCTCGGCACGCAGGGCAGCCGCGCGCTGGCGGCGCTTGCCCATTACGTCGCCGAGGTTGCGGCTGTTGCTGATCACGATCATCGCCAAGTCAGAGGCGCTGACGTTGAGCGCCAGCATCAAGCCGACCAGCACCGGGATGAACACGACCAGAAAGCCGCCGATTTCACCAAAGTTGCTGAGCAGGACAAAGTAAATCTGCCCGCCGAGCCAGCCACCACCGCGTCCCAGATTGTAGGCAATCGGCAGAAACACGTTCTTGAGCGTGCCGAGGTAATCCTGCCCCGAGCCGACCTGATACTGCATGGCATCGATGAACTGCGCCAGCACCAACGCGCTGACGAACAGCAGCCCCAGCCCGATCATGCGGGTGCGGCTGATGGTCGGGGCTTCGTCGCCGAAGTGCCGCAGGATCAGCCAGACGCCGCTGGCGAACAGCAGTCCCAGCACGAACACCGCGCCCCAGCCGAACAAGTACGACAGCGCGCCGTTGAAGCTCTCGGTCAGCGCACCTTTGGTCGGCGACAAGCTGCTGAGCAGCAGCACCAACGAGCCGAGCACCAGCGTCACGCCGATGATGTCGAGCTTGCTGTCAAGCGACAGCCCGCCTTGATCGACTTTGGGCGCGCGGCTGTTGCGGGCGCGGGTTGATCGGGTTTCCTGCTTCTGCCCAAAAGGATTTAACCCCTTGAGCCGATCCCCCAGTGATTGACCGGACGCTTTACTGCCGGTTGACCGCGCACCGCCGCGATCACTGCTGCCGAACGGCGAACTGCTGCCGCTCCGGCTGGCGGGGGTGCTGGCACCGGGGACGCTGCTTTGTCGCCCCGCGCTGCCGAACACACCCGAACTTTGACTCTGACTCGGCGTCCTGCCGCCCGACAGATCGCCTAAGCGGTTGTTCAGACCGCCGCTGGAGCGGCTGTCCGCTTGATCGCCGCTTTTCGACCCGCCGAAGCGCGAGCCGAGACCGCCCAGCAACCCCCCGGATTTACTCCCGGCGGGTTTGTCGTCTTTCTTGCCACCCCCGCCGAAGCGTGAGGCGAAGCCACCGGACTTTTCGCTGCTGCCCGCGCCGCGATTAGCGCCACGATTAGCATCGCCGCCGCCGAAGCGCGAGCCTAAGCCGCCCAGCGCGCCGCCGGATTTACTCCCGGCGGGTTTATCGTCTTTCTTGCCGCCGCCGAAGCGTGAGGTCAAGCCGCCGAGCGCGCCGCCCGGCTTATCGCTGCTCGATTTGGCGCTGCTGGCGCTGCTGCGATCATTACCACCGCCGCCGAAGCGCGAGGTCAAGCCACCGAGCGCGCCGCCCGGACGATCTTCTTTCTTAGTATCACCGCCCCCGCTGCCCCCGCTGATCCGCGAGGTATTGCCACCCAAGCCGCGCGTCAAGCCGCTGACGCCGCCCGATTTGTCGTCGCGACTGTTGTTTTGGCTGTCATGCCGACTATCATTTCGATTGTCACTGCTGCGGTTGTCGCTGCGCTGATCACCGCCGAAGCGCGATCCGGAGCCGAAGGTCGAATTCGGCGGCGTCCGGCTGTCGCTGCGATTATCGGCGGGCGGGTCGCCGGGCTTCTGATTAAAGCTGCCCAAGACGCGGTTGACCGCAGCGGTGCGGTCGTGCTCATCATCCTTTTTATCGGGGCTGCCGGGACGCGCCAGCGGCGCGCGTTGGAACGGTTGAACACCACTGGAATTGCTGCTGGACGAACTGCCGCCGGTTGGACTCCCCGGACGGCTCAGCGGACTGTTCGGGTGACTGCTCGATCCGCCGCCTGCGCCGCCGGATCGCAGCGGGCTAGGCACAGAACCATCCGGACGGTTCGGCGGACGCTGAGGCAGCCCCGCCCCGCGCACCGAATTCGGTCGGCTGAAGGGATTTGATGTGGAACGGCTAACGCCGTCTTCTTCTTCTTCGTGTTCGTCCTCGTGATTGTCGTAATCGTCGTCGTATCGACTCATCATCTATCCTAATATGACTGTTCCGGTGAGGACGTTGCTGCATGAACCGGACTTTTGCTGTGATGCCTTTATGGGAATGTTAATTCCCCGCGAATTCAAGCATACCACAAATTGCCTGTAAATAGGATTAAAACAGCACAAGAGTTCTATCAAGATCGGCTTAATGCCAAGCCGATTTCGTGCTACAATGTCGCCAACGTGGATGCGCAACCCGCCGGAGCCAGTCATGAGTCCGTCTGCCGAATTCCTATGGCAGTTGAACCACAATTATGTCACCCGGCTCGCCCGAGCGCACAGCAATTTCGACCTGCTGGAGCGGCTGCTGCTCCAGCGCCGGGTCTCCCTGCGCGAACCCCTGCTGAGCGTGCTTCAACTGACTCATGCGCGCTTGGCTTTCCTCAGCGAAGAACATCGCGGTTGGTGCTACGACTACTTCTACGAGTCATCCGAAAGCAAGCGCATGGTGCAAACCGGCAGCGCGGTGCGTCGGGCGTTGGCGAACTTCGGCAGCATGTGCGAGCGGCAAAACGCCAGCCTCAACGAAGTGATTGCCCTGCTCGCTGGCTCGCCCCGACCCGACCCCGCCGCGACCCGCGTCACCGGCGGCGATCTGTGGGAGCTGATGCAGGTCGCGCTGGTCGAACTGGTCGATTTCAGCAACCAGCTTACCGCCAGCAGCAGCGCCTAGAGAGTAAGTGTAAAGCCACATTCACCGAGGGTTGAAACCCATTGCGGCACTTACTGCCTCGCTGCGCGGTTCTAACTATAGATACGAGGAAACTTTGATGTTGGTTCTACAAGGAAAGGAGATCGCGCTGCGCGACTGGACTGCCGCCGACCTCGACCCGTACGCGCGCTGGATCGCGCCGGGGCACGACTGGCAGCAGCTCGACGGACCCTACTATCCCGGTCCGAGCCTTGACGAAATCCCGGCGATCATCGAGCGCAGCCGCGCCAAAATCGCCGCCGCCGACTGGCAAGAGCCGCGCGCCCGCCTCGTGATCGCCCGCGACGACCAACTGATCGGCATGGTGTCGCGCTACTGGATCAGCGAGGAGACGTTGTGGAGCGCCGTCGGCATCGTCATCTACGATCCGGCGCTCTGGGGGCAGGGGATCGGTTACGAGGCGCTCGGCTTGTGGAGCGACTACCTGTTCCACGCCGCGCCGGACTGGGTGCGGCTCGACCTGCGCACGTGGTCGGGCAACGCGGGCATGATGCGGCTGGCGCTCAAGCTCGGCTATCAGGAAGAAGCCCGCTTCCGCATGGCGCGGATCGTCGCGGGGCAGTATTACGACGGCATGGGTTACGGCGTGCTCCGTGACGAGTGGGCGCAGCGCTATCCGGACGGTTTCGCCGCCAGCCTCGGTTAACCGCCGCTCAAATCGAGCGTGCCGGGGGCGATGAAGTCCGCCGACCGGATCACCGGATGCTCGCTGATTACGGCGCGGAACTGAGCGTAATCCTCGTCCTCAAGCGGGACGATGGCGCGCTGCTGCCGCTGCTCTTGCGACCATTCCGTCCCCGCCTGCGAGTCTTTGCCGAAAACTTCATAGGCGCGGTCAACGTCCGCTTCCAGCCCACAGTAATCGAAGATCGCCGCCAGCACGGCTTTCGGCTGCGCCTTGATGTCCTCGTAGCGCACGGCGAGAAACGGATGCCCCGCCTCGTGCAAGGCGAGGTACTGCGCCATCAGCGATACCCAGCCGAGTGCCATCAATTCGTTGGGCGTGGGCATCCGCCCGTGCTGCTCTGAAAATGGGATGATCAGCGGCGCGATGCCCATCCAATGCCGGGGGATGTCCTGCTCCGCCAGCGGCACGCGCCGCACCTCAATCGGGCGCATTTCGAGATTCATCGAGCGCACCCACGTTTCGGCGTGACGGTACAAAAATAGATTTTTGGCATCGGGGAAAGCCGCGCCCAGCAGATCGCCGACGCTGATGCACATGGCGCGGAATTTGATCGCCGTCGTCGGCGACCGGCTGGTGTAAAAGCGGGTCGCGCTGGCGAGCAAGCGCTGATATTCGGCGTCACGGGTGTGATCAAGGAAGCGCATCAGGTGAATCTGCGTGTAAATGTCCGGCTCGGACAGGCTGCGGACGCCCTCGACCGTCGCCAGCGCTTGGCTGATCAGCGTCGAGCCGCAGCGCCCGGTCGAATGGACGAAGATCAGGTCGCCGGTGGGCAAAGTGTCGGCGACGCGATGGAAGTCCTCAATCGGCACGGCGATCAAGCGCTGCGCTTGCTCGTATTGGGCGACGTAGTAAAAGGGCGCGGCGTCGAGGTCGGCGCCGGGCGGCGTCTCGACGAAGATCGCCCGCTGCGCCTCGTCGTCGAGGCAGTAGAGGCTGACGGTCGGTTGGTCGAGGATGCTCAGGTCAACCGACCCGCCGTCGCGGACGACGAAGTTATCCAGCGCCGTCTGCCCGACGGAGCGTTCTTTGACCTTCTCGGCAATCTCTAAAACGGTCGCGTCCATCGGCTGCTCCTTAATCTTGATCGACTTAACGTGGGTTATGGATAAGTTGGCTTCGAAAGTCGGTTTTCTGGTGTAGGGGCAGGACTAAGTCCTGCCCCTACGATGAAAATTCCTCGTCAGCTTCCTTAACCATAATTCACGTTATTTACTGGGCGACGACCTCGAAAATCTGGATCAGGTTGCCGCAGGTGTCGTCGAAAATCGCCCCAATCGATATGCCCATGTTGGTCGGCTCCATCGTAAAGACGACGTCGAGCGCCTTCAGCCGTTCGTATTCCTGCTGAATGTCAGTCACTTCAAAGGCGGTGAAGGGGATGCCGTCGGCGACCAGCGCCTCCTTAAGTGCCTTCATCGCCGGATAAGTCGCGTTCGGCTCCAGCAGAAGTTCGGTGCCGGTCGGGGCTTCAGGCGAGACGACGGTGATCCAGCGAATGCCGGGTCCCAGTTCGATGTCATGCTTTTTCACGAAGCCAAGTTTATCGGTGTAAAACGCGAGCGCCTTGTCGTAGTCGTCAATCGAAACGCTGGTCAGGGCGATTTTCATGTGCCGCTATCCTTTCCTCAAAAGTTCGGAAGCTACCCAACAATTGAGCCGACGGAACTCGCTGGGACTCAGCCCGAAGCGCTGCTTGAACGCCTTGCCGAACGCCGCATGGCTGGCGTAGCCCGCCGCCAGCGCCACCTCGGTGATATCGACCGCGCCCATCCGCAGCTTTTGCCCGGCGCGGATCAGCCGCATTCGCCGGATATAGCTGGCAGCACTTTCGCCGGTCGTGCCGGTGAAAATGCGATGGAAGTGCGGCACCGAGAACCCGGCGACCGCTGCCAAGACTTCGCGGTTGAGCGGCTCGTCGAGGTGCAGGCGGATGTAATGCTGCACGTCGGCGAGGCATTCGCTGTGCGCTTGCGGGGTTTGAGTGTCCGTCAGCATAGGGGCATTGTACGAAAATGGAACGTCCGTTCGCTATTCCAAACGTATCATATCGCGCCTGAGTTAACTGAGCGCTTGCAGTTCGTCGAGCAGGATGTAGCCCGCGCGCAGCGCGCTGAGCGCCGCCGCGTGGCGGTCTTGCGCCTTGAGCTTGGTCATCGCCTGCGCCAGCGCCTCGAACAGCCTCGGCATGTCGATGCCCAGCCGCGCCATGATCGCCTCGTCGTCGTACCCTCCGGCGATCAGCAGCAAAATCTGACGCTCCTCCTCGGTCAGCTTGGTCGGGTCGGTCGGCTGGCTCAGCATCCCGGTGACGACCTTCTCGGCGACGCCGCGACCGAGCACCAGATGCCCCTGCTTGACCTTGATGATGCCGTCGATCAGGTCGTCCTCGCTGGACGACTTGAGCAGATAGCCGTTCGCGCCCCGTTTGAGCGCCTGCGTGATGTACCAGTCTTCGTCGCGTCCGGTCAGCACCAGCACGCTGACGTGGGGCACGCGCGCGCGAATTTCCGGCAGCACGTCCAGCCCGCTCCGCCCCGGCATGTTGAGGTCGAGCAGCAGCACGTCCGGCTGAAGGTCAAGCGCGATTTGCAGCGCGTCGGCGCCATTCCCGGCTTCGCCGACGACCACGAACTCGTCGCGCTGCGAGAGGAAGTTGACCAGCGTTTTCCGCAGCACGGCGTGATCGTCCGCCAGCGCGATCCGCAGCGGAAAGTGGACGCCTTCGGTCACATCGTCGTAGTTCGCGGCGGTGCGGGCGGGCGGCGAGGATCGGGTCACGGCTTCCGGGCTGTAATCGGGATGCTGCGCCGCGTGCAGTGCCTGCGCGAAAGCGTCGGCGCTGGGGTAGCGCCGGATCGGGTTCTTTTCCAGCGCCCGCAGGATCACGTTTTCGAGCGCCTGCGGCACGTTCGGGTTGATCGAGCGCAGCGGCGGCGGCGGCTCCTTGACGTGCTGCAAGAGCAGCGCCGGGATTTGATCCTTGATGAAGGGCAGCCGTCCGGTCGCCATCTCGTAGAGGACGATGCCGAGCGAGTAGATGTCGGTGCGGAAGTCAAGCGTCGCGCCCTGCGCCTGCTCCGGCGAGAGGTAAGCGGGCGTCCCGATGATCATCCCGGCGGTGGTCACGCGCTTGGCGTCGCGCGGGAGCGCCAGCCCCAAGTCCATGATCTTGACCTGCCCATCCGCCTTGATCTTGATGTTGGCGGGCTTGATGTCGCGGTGAATGATTTCGCGCTCGTGGGCGTAGAACAACGCCTGCGCGATCTGCCACCCCACGTCGATCACCTGCTCCGGCGCTGCCGGGACGAAGGCATCCAGCGTATTGCCTTCGACGTATTCGACCACCAGAAAATCGACGCTTTCTTCTTCGTCGATGTCGTAAATCGCCATGATGCCGGGGTGGTTCAACTGGGCGACTGCCGACGCCTCCTGAAAGAAGCGCTTGCGTGCCGTATCTTTGACGTGAGGTAGCAAAATCTTGAGCGCTACGTCCCGACCGAGCCGCTGGTCGCGGGCAAGATAGACGGTCGCGGTCGAGCCTTCGCCCAAGAGCTTGACGATCCGGTAGCGATTGCGTAGCGTGCGTCCGATCATGCCTCACCTAATTGCGCTATCTAGACGAGGGCAAGCATAACACAAGTTAAATTTGCTCACCACGCAGACGGGGGCAAGGGAAGTTTTTAGTGATTAGTGGTTAGTTATTGGATAAACCTCGCCACAGTCGGGCTACTTGTGAGCTTACATCACCGCGCCACGGTGCGAAACTTCGTTTCGCCTTTAGCTCCCCCTCTCCATGCAATGGAGAGGGGGTTGGGGGGTGAGGTTGCCCTTAGCTGGTCGGCTTGGCGTCGGTCGCCAGCCCGGTGTCGGGCGAATTCCGCTGCTCGCCGATCAGCACGCCGCCATCGACCCGCTGCGCGGTCGCGTCGTCTTTAAGCGGCTCGATCACGAGGTAGCGCGCCAGCACCATCAGCGTCCCGGCGATGGGCACGGCGATCAGCGCGCCGATCACGCCGCCAACCGAGAAGCCGATGAACAGCGCGATGATCACGAGAATCGGGCTGATGTGGACGCTGTTCGACATCACACGCGGCGTCAGGTAGTGATTCTCGATCTGCTGCACCAGCACGAAGCTCGCCAGCGTCAGCACGGCGGAGAGCGGCGTCTCCAGCAGCGCGATGAAGACCGCGATCCCCGCGCCGATGTAGCCACCGATAATCGGCAGCGCCGTCGTGATGCCGATGATGAACGACAGCGTCGTCGCGTTGGGGACACGGAAGATCGTCAGCAGGATGAAATTCGCCGTCCCGACGAACAGCACCACCAAGGCGACCCCGCGCATGTAGGCGCCGAGCGACTGTTCGATCTCAATCATGATCGTGCGGACGAGCGTCCGACGGCTGAGTGGGAACAATTGGAGCGTG
The DNA here is from genome assembly GCA_963848465.1 of uncultured Chloroflexia bacterium. Lineage (GTDB taxonomy): Bacteria > Chloroflexota > Anaerolineae > Aggregatilineales > Phototrophicaceae > Flexifilum. Next base: position 98,604 of record CAWKDY010000032.1, read on the forward strand.
AAGGCAATCGCGGCATCGCGGCTCGTCAGCCAATAGACACCGATTACGAAGACGAGGATCGCGTCGCCGAACAGCCCGCCGACGTCGCCCGCCAGCGCCGGAATCTGCTCGTTCAGCGTCGTCACCAGCTTATGCACGGTAGTGCGGATGTCGTCCGGGTTCAGCAGGTTGATGTTCTGATCCGGCGGCGTCTGCATGATGATCTCAAGATTGCGCTCGACCCAGCGATCCGCCTCGATGATCTTGGAAGCGAGCCGGTCGTCGTTCTCGACGTAGACGCCCAGTCGGCTCGCTGCCGGGGGCAGAATGATGATGAACAGCCCGAAGATCGCCAGTAAAAGCAGGGCATAGACGAGCAGAATGGAGAGAGTATAAGGCAGTTTGCCGCGTTTCTCGAACCACAGCACGAACGGTCGTACCGCCGACGCGACGATGATCGCCACCAGCAGGATCACGACAATCCGCACGCTGAGCAAGAGAACGTAGGCAGTCATGACCGTGAGAATCACGACGAGGGTATTGCGGAAGGTCTGCTGCGCGCTCATAGTTCTTCCAATGAGTTAGGATGCCATGAGCATAAATGAACTTTGTAATTAAGTCAACCCCGCCGAGCTATTCAGCGCCGCGCTACCGGCTGGCGATCACGAAGATGCGTCCTTCGTGCTCTGGTTCGGCGAGGCTGGTGCTCAGGTCGCTGCCGCGCGCGAAGCTGACTTTCTGCCAACCGGTTTGCAGCAGCAAGTCGTAGACCGCCGCCAGATCGTAAACCGTGTTATAGACCAGTTCGTCGAAGCGCGTATAGCGGGCTTGGTCGTCGATGCGAACGAAACCGCTGATACGGGTGTAAGCGCGCTCGCCGCCGTCGTAGATGCCGCGATTGATGACGACTAAATCGGCGGTATCGGTCACGTTGATGTTGTTCCAGCGCTGCAAGCCAGCGCGCGTGTTCAAGTCAAAGATGAAGGTGCCGCCGGGGACGGTCGCGGCGTGGGTGCAGGCGAAGCAGTCGCGCAGAGCGTCGAGGCTCGGCAGATGATTGAGCGCGTCGAAGCTGGAAACCGCCAAGCCGACCGGCGTATCGAGCGTGTAGCTGCTGGCATCGCCCTGCACGAAGCGCGCTTGCCCGGCTTGCACGAACATGCTGGTATTGGCGCGGGCGCAGTCGAGCATCGGCTCGGAGAGATCGATGCCGGTGACGCGATAGCCCCGTTCAAGAAAGTAGAGCGCAAGCTGCCCGGTTCCGCAGCACAGGTCGAGCAGCGTTTGCTGGCTCGAAGCGATTTCCGTCGCGGCGTAAAAGTCGAGGATGCGCGGGGCGATATCTCTGGCAAAATTCGCCCACAGCAGATTATAAACCTGTGCGAATGCTTCCCCATACGCCTGCATAGTCTCACCATCCCCGTGATCGATCAGATTGCTCTGATTATAGGCGAATTCAGGTTTGATGTGACCAGCATTTGCGGGGGGAGAAATGGAGTTGCCTACAGGGGCGGCAAGTTAAGGAAATTCTCGCCTTTTGAGAGCGCACTCGCCGGGCGCCGCAAGAGGCTCGAAGCCTCTTGCTAACAATTCAAGCCGTCTAAAGACGGCTAAAGCCCATTTCAATCATCTTTCAGCCCGCTTCAGTTGCTCTGTTGCAAACATATTGTGCTCTACTCATAAAATAAGCAACCGATCTGCTTTTGCACTCTCCCCTCCCTGAATTCGGGGAGGGGAAGCGAGAAGCTCAGCGAAGCTGAGCCAGCGAGTGGGGGTGGGGTCAAAGTGCCGATCTTTGCAACAAAGCAGCTTCAGCGGGCTTGATTTCGTAGCCGGGGGATTTGATCCCCCGGCGGCAAAAGCAGAAACATGGCTCAAATTGCTTAACTTAGTTCGTAGGGGCGGGTTTGAAACCCGCCCCTACAACGACCTTGGTTGGCGTTACGCTACTAGGCTTCTTCAGCGATGATCTCGTCAACCAGTTCCTCGATCATGAAGTTCGGCTCGGTCAGCGCGCGATGCACCGGGCACTTCCCGGCAATCTCCAGCAGGCGTTCGCGCTGCTCGTGGGTCAGGTCGCCCTTAAAGACGATCTGCTGGCGGAACTCGTGGACGAAATCGCCCGCGCCGGTATAAGCCGGGTAGTCCGGCGCTTTGAAGCGCTCGGTACTCAGGTTGATCTCGATGCCCTCAAGCTGCCAGCGCTTGCGCTGCGCGTACATCTGCACCGTGATCGCCACGCAAGCCCCCAGCGCGCCGAGCAGCATTTCTTTGGGCGTCATGCCGAGGTTAGTGCCGCCGCTGTCCTCCGGCTCGTCGGCGATCAGCGTAAACTCACGCGCCTGAATGACGGCTTTCATGCCTTCGCCCAAGCGTACCGTTGCTTTTGCCATGGTTTGTTTTGCTCCAGAATAGCGCAGCCGATCCACGCTGATTTGTTGGTGGTGAAAATATAAAGAGGCGTAGCGCCTCTCTCCAATAGAGACGGCGCTAGCGCCCCAAGTCTTACAAATCAGCCCGTTGGTGCAGCCGACGCGAAGCCGACGCGAAGACAAACGAAGTGAAACCGATTGCTCCGGCGATCAGGCGCGCGAGAGCCGGTGCGCTGCCTGAAACTGCGGCTTGCCCTGAATGGCTTTCCAGCGTTCTTCGCCGCCGTCGGTGTGCCACTCGACGACGTACATCCCGTCGCCATCCTGATAGGCGAATGACGGGCGCATCATCAAAATCTGGCGCATGACGCCGATAAATTCCTTGCTCTCGACACCGGTTCGCAGGATGAAGTATTTGCCCGGCTCGAATTCAAACGTGACCGGCATTTCGTTCTGCCAGCGCCCTTCCAGCTTGATCGGCGCCGTCGCCTGCGTGCAGACCATGTAGAGGTTCGCCAGCCGATTCTTCCAGAGCGTGTGGTTGACCCGCTCCTCGATGAAGTAAGGGCGCGCTTCGGGCGTCGTGTAGAACCATGTCCGCGAATCGGTTGCCATATTCGTCTCCAAACAGCAGATCAGCTCGTTGACGTTAGTTTACCTAAAAAGCGGGCAAGTCTCTAGTTGAAGCTGTCATCCAATGAAGGTAATCGCATCAAATTAGTTTCTACCGCCGGAAGTTCAAAACCTGCGGCATATGAAACTCAAGCCTCGGTTGCTCTTTCGCCGTCTTCAGACGGCTAGACTTACTAGTACCTCATCAAGAAAATATGCTAAGGTACCGATTGACCTCACCGGCTTCGCTCCGCTCAGCCGCCCTCTCCACAAAGTGGAGAGGGCACGACCGTTAGGTCGGGGTGAGGTGTCTTTAAACTACAAGAAACCTTCTTGACGGACTACTAGCCCGATGCTTTGAAGGCTTGTCCGATAATGATGCGCCGCCGAGGGATAAATCCCTCGGCTAGTGAAATTCGTCGCCCACTAAAGGGGCGACTCGTGCTTGGATCGAATGGCGACCCCTTCAGTGGGTCGCTAAGTTTTTCCCTAGCTGGCGGTTTAAACCGCCAGCGGCGCTAGGCAGATCTTAATTTCGGACAAGCCTCTTGAGCATCACCTCGCCCTCTTTCATCTAATCTTAATTGATCACATATTCACAAATTGTGTATAATAACCATATATAATGAGGTAGATTGACCAATTCGGCGACGATTTGTAAGCTGAATGCGGTTTAAGGAGAATAATCGAACTATGTTTAACGATGAACGGGAACGTGAATTGCTGTCGCAGAACCACGAGTCGATGAGCATTCAGTCGTGGGCAGCCCAACTAGCTCAAGACGCCCAAAACCACCGTTCCGACACCGGGCGTAACCTAGCTTGGCGGCATCTGCTCAACGGAGTCGGCAGGAACATGATCACGTTCGGCTCAACCCTCACGCAGCGCTTCGGCAACCCGGAGGATAATGCTCACGATTACGTTTCCACCCCGCAGGATCGCGCTTACAACTAGCGCGACCTAGCCCTGCCTTGCTGTTTTAAGTCTCCCCCTCTCAGTGTGCGTACTTCACTTCGGCGGGGTTGGGGGCTAGGGGTTGAAAAATCCGCTCTTCGGGGCGGATTTTTCATGCCCGGAGCCAGCTCACCCGCACAATCCGCTATAATCACGCCATGTTGAAGCGAATCGTCCCCACTCTTAGCCGGATCGCTCGCAACGCTTTCAACGATCCGGTGCGCGGCTTCCAAATCTCGATCCTCACGCTGGTCGTGATCATCGCGCTGGCGACCGCCGTCTACATGGCGCTGGAGCGCATGTCGTTCACCGACTCGCTCTACATGACGCTGATCACGATCTCGACGGTCGGCTTCGGCGAGGTGCAGCCGCTCTCACCGACCGGGCGCGCCTTCACTATGCTGCTGATCCTGCTCGGCGTCGGCGTCGTCACCACCACGATCAGCAACGCCATCGGCATCGTGTTAGGACCGCGCCTGTGGCTCTCGATTCGCCAAAGAACGATGGAGCGCTTACTGATGAACATCGAAGATCATTACGTGGTCTGCGGCTATGGTCGCATGGGACAGCAGATCATCGAGGATTTGGTCGCGCGCGGCGAGCCGTTCGTGCTGGTCGAAGCTGACCCCGATCTGCAAGCCAGCCTGCTTGAGGAGAACATCCCCTTCGTGATCGGCGACGCGACCCTCGACGAGACGCTGATCGAGGCGGGCATCGAGCGGGCGCGCGGCTTGGTCGCGGCGGTCGACAGCGACTCGGATAACGTGATGATCGTGCTGACGGCGCGCGAACTGAACCCCAAGCTGTTCATCGTCGCCCGCGTCACCAGCGGCGAGAATGAGAACAAGCTGCGCCGCGCCGGGGCGAACCGGGTCGTCAGCCCCTACCAGATCGGCGGGCACCGGATCGCGCTGGCGCTGCTGCGTCCAGCGGTCAGCGACTTCCTCGACAAGATTTTCAGCTTCCACGAAGACATCGAAATGGAGATCGGGCAGATCTACTTGCGCGCCGGTTCGCGCTTGGCGGGGCAGACGGTCGCCTCGTGCGACCTGCGCAACGTCCACAGCGTCAGCATTCTGGCGATCCAGAAGCCCAACCGCGAGGTGATCGTCACGCCCAGTCCGGCGCAGGCGCTCGAAATCGGCTCGACGCTGATCATCATCGGTCCGCCGGAGACGATTTACGAACTGGAGAAGGAGTATCAGCGCGGCGAGTGAGCGCCGAAAAGGTCAAAGCTGCTTTACTTTGCTTCACTTCACGCTCATGAATGCCGTGAAGCAGCACATGGGCTTGTTCAATCGAATGGGCGATGTAGAAATTTCGCATCGCATGGGGGTCGACGCGGCGCATAATCTCCAACAACGTGGATACGTACACGTTGTTCCCGATGAGGATAATGGCGCCGTCGACGAACTTGCGGTGCGTTTCGGCGGGCATCTGGTTAAAGTGAAACAGCGGATCATTAGGAAAAGCGCTGCCAGAGCGCAGATCGATGATGGCGTCGATACGCTCGTGAGCGACCTCATCCGCTAACTGCCGCCCGCGCTCACGGGCAATATATAATTCTTCCCATGTCCACTCGCCGACGACAGTATAGAGCAGCACACTGCGTTCTAAGTTATCCCATTTGACTTGCAGGCTCACACGACCTTCCCCGTAAAGTGATGTGATTATTTATTATGAGGTGAAAAAGCGTGTGAACCATAAAGATATCCACGTTTTTCCCGACGCCGATCATGATCGGCGTACAGCAACCATGATCTGCCAGCGGAGAACCTGTAGCCGCAAGGGTTGGGTTCGTGTGGCAAGCTCAGACCGAGACGGGTTCGCGCGCCAGTCGCGCCGGTCTTATGCGGCACGCTGTCCGAATTTACGCCAGCGGCGGAGTGATACGGCGGTGGCGTTGGTCGCGACATGCTGAACTCGCCTCGGTCTGTCGTGCTGTCATTTCAGGATGATTTTGAAGGTGTAAGCATGGTCGCACGGATGCTGGCGGGGCGTGGCGATGTGCAGACCGTCCTCGCGCTGCGACCACGCGAGCGCTTCCGATGAGCCGAGCATTTCGATTGCTACGATCTGCTCAGCAGCGAGCAGCGAGCCAGTCGCCAGAGACTTGATCACGGCGTTTTCACCGGGCCAGCCGAGACAGATGGCGTATAGCGTCCCGTCCTTGGTCGTGAAGCGAATATCCTCGGCGGTGAATGGTTTGTCCTCGTGTTCGCGCATGTGCCCACCGACGGTCGTGTCGCCTTCGCCGAAGGTCTTCCAGTGTCGCGCTCCGTAGATTGCCTCACCATTGATCCGCAGCCAGTCGCCCAGTCCGAGCAGAAGCTCGCTGGCTTCAGCCGGAATCGTACCGTCGGGTTTGGGTCCAATGTTCAGAAGAAGATTGCCATTCTTGCTGACAATATCGACCAAGTCGTGCACCAGCGTGGTCACGGTTTTGAACTGGTCATCTTCGACGTAGCTCCACGACTTGTAGCTGACCGAGGTATCGGTTTGCCAGTAGTCTTGGCGGATGTCGCTCAGCTTGCCACGCTCGATGTCAAGCAGTGCCGTGCCCTTCAGAAAGGCTTCGAGCTTGTACTGAAGCACCGGGTCGGTGACGTGGTTGTAGTAGTAAGCGGCGAACTTCTGGAGATAAGGCTCGAAAACCGCCTGCTCGATCCACCAGTCGAACCAGAAGACCTGCGGCTGATATTTATCGACCAGTTCGCAGCAGCGCGCCAGCCAGTCATCGAGGAATTTCGCATTCGGGCGCGGGCGCCAGTCCTTGTTCGCCCACTGCTCCGAGGTATGCGACGCAGCGGGAGAGGCTTCGACAGCGGGACCGTAGAAGGCATCATAGCGCGGGTCTTGGACGTCCGAAGCGAATTTGCGCCCGCCGTCCATAAACCACCAGTGTTCAGCGCGATGGCTCGAAACGCCAAAGACCAGATCATACTTGCGGGCAGCAGCGGCAATTTCGGCAACAATATCGCGCTTCGGACCCATTTTCGCGGCGTTCCACGCGGAAAGCGCGGTGTCGTACATGGGAAAGCCGTCGTGATGTTCGGCTACCGGGACGACATACTGCGCGCCGGACTGCTTGAACAACCTCACCCACGCTTCAGCGTCGAAGTTCTCTGCCTTGAACATGGGGATAAAGTCTTTGTAGCCAAACTCGGTATGATCTCCCCACGTTTCCCGGTGATGCTCGAACTCAGGGCTGCCCTGCTGATACATATTGCGGGCATACCACTCGTTGGCGAAAGCCGGTACGCTGTAAGATTCCCCAGTGGATGAAGATACCCAGCTTGGCATCTTTGAACCACTGCGGAACGGCATACTGGGCTAACGATTCCCAAGTCGGTTCGTAGTGAATTGTGCTCTTCTGTTGCTTCTGCATGTGACCTCGACAATCGTATACAACGGTTCATTGAGATACTGCTGGCATCTCCGCTAGAATTCGAACGGGAGATGCCAGCAGAAACCACCAACCTCTGGTTTTTTCGGTGGCGTGGTTCCCGGTATGGCTTGGACGAGTTTCCATCCGCCTTTTGTGCGTCCGAAGGGTTCAAACGCAGGTCAAATCAGGTATGAGCCTTACCTGTAAACAAATCCAGTGGTCCTTCCAACTCGACTTTGATCACGGTGGCAATCGGATCAAGCGCCGATGTCCGGCACGTCAATCCACAGCACGCCGGGCAAGTTTATCCAAGGCGCGCCGCCCAATTTGCGAAAGGTCAGCGGCTCTCCCTGAATAGTGATCGACTTGATATTGTTCCGAATACCCTTGACCGCAACCTGTCCGTTCGGGCGATCAAAACAAATCAGATTAAGGGTCTGCTGATCTTTGGACAGGGTACTGGCACCGTAGTGATAGGCGTGGGGGAGTCCCGCCTGCGTACCGTACACCGCATCGGCATGACGGCTGATCCACGCGCCCAGCCCTTCCAGCCGTTCAACCTGTTCCGGTGGAATCGTGCCGTCTGCCATGGGTCCCACATCCAACAGCATATTGCCACCCATGCCGATGCATTCCGCGAACATGCGAACCAACTGCGACACGGATTTATAATTGTGGTCGTTCGGTTTGTAGCCCCACGAGTCGTTGATGGTCGTATTGAACTCCCAGACACCTTCCGGAGCTTCAATCGGGATACCCTGCTCAGGGGTCTTGAAATCGCCCAACCCGCGCAGCCGACTGTTCAAGATGACGTTGGGTTGCCACTCATGGAGCTTGTCGCGCAAATCAGCCATCTGCCAGTAATCGTCATCATCCGGCGTCCATTCACCATCAAACCACAAGATAGCGATCTCGCCGTAATTGGTGCAGAGTTCGTGCAGCTGCGCGTGGTGAAAAGCCAAGAAGCGCTGCCAAGCAGGTGTCTTCGGTCCAAGTTCAGACCAAAACTGGTGGTAGGGATCGTTACTGTGATCCGTCAAGGGCATCGGGAAGTTGTCTACTGTGCGTTCCGCCGGGGGAAGCGGCGCATAGTCGGGATGCGACCAATCGAGGTGCGAGAAGTACAACCCCACCTTCAAGCCAGCCTCATGCATTGCTTCGGCATACTGGGCAACCAGATCGCGCCCTGCCGGGGTTTGTTTGACGACGCTCAGATCGCTCACCTGAGTATCCCACAGCGCCATCCCATCATGGTGTTTGCTCGTCAGAACCGCATACTGTGCGCCTGCTCGCTTGAAAAGATCAGCCCAAGCGCGTGGATCATAGTTGGCGGCAGTGAAGCCGTGCCGCTGGTTCATGTAGGACTCATAGGTGCGTTCTTTGCTAAAAATCGCCCACGATTCCGCCGTCCCCTCGACGGCGTAAATTCCCCAGTGGATGAAAATGCCGAGTTTGGCATCCGGAAACCACGATTGCATCATGAGACCTTGTCCTTTTAAGAAAATCAGTTTGTTATGGCAGAAAACCCAATACACATTTCAATGTAGACTTTGTATGGCTGAGAACTCCGGGACAATGGGTTGTTTTCCAGCCAAGATTTTGCTCACTCATTCAAAAGTCAATGCTGATCTCCCGTCCTTCATAGCGCACGAAATAGGTCGGTGATCCATCTGAGGAAGCAGATTTGTTAGCGCCATCCTCGATAACGATCCGAAACTCCCGCGAGCTAGGCATTCCCGGATAACTACCTTGGCGGTCATGGAGCGTGAGACTCCCGGCAGCATCATCCCAACTGACGCGAATCAGAGAGAAATGCCCCTGTTCGTAGTTATAATTGTCCCCTTCGTCATCGTAGAGCGTGAAGCTGCCGTTCTGCCCGCGAAAGATGCGCAGCTCAAGCGGCGCATTCGGCTGCGCATCGGCATACTGAATGTCGGGTCCAATCGGCACAATCGATCCGCTGCGGACGTAGAGCGGGATCGTATCCAACGCTGCATCTGCGCAGATCGTCTTTCCGCCAGCGTGTCGTTGACCTGTCCAAAAATCGTACCAATCGCTTCCGATTGGCAAATACACGGAACGGGTTTTGGACGCGCCCTCGATCGACCGTGGAGCCTGCTCCGAAGTACATCGGCTCCGTCACCGGGTTGACGAGCAGCGCCGGACCGAACATATACTGGTCAGCAATGTCATAGGTAGCGGGGTCTGCCCTGAAGTCAAAGGGCAAAGCCCGCATGATCGTGTAGTCCGCTTGCGTGATCATCCCCGCTAAGGAATAGATATAGGGCAGCAGCCGGTAACGCAGCCGCAGAAACTTGACCAATGCCTCATACATGGGTTCGCCGGGATTGCCGAAACGCCAGATTTCACGTGGTGTATCGGTGCCATGCGACCGGAACATGGGCAGGAACGTACCATACTGGAACCAACGCACGTACAGTTCTCGATAGCCCATGTCGTCAACACCAAGATCGAAATCACCGCTCCAGAACCAGAGATTCGGGTCGTTTTTAACGAAGAAGGCGCCAATATCGACCGTCCAGTACGGTGAGCCGGTCGCGCAGAAATTCAGCCCATCGGCGATCTGACGGCGAAGGGTGTCCCAAGTCGCGGAAACGTCGCCCGACCAGGTGATCGTGCCGTAGCGCTGCTGCCCGGCATAGGCAGAACGAGTCAGGTTGACGACGCGCTTGTCTGTGGTTACCTTGCGCTGCCCCTCGTAAATTCCCTGAGAGTGCAGTAGGGAATAGGCATTGATATATTCGGGGTCGAGATACCGTTTCGCTTCTTCCGTGTTGATACGCAGACGTTCTTCCGGTTCCGGTTTGATCGCGCCGGTCCAATCGGTCTGGAATGGCTCGGTGCAGTCGCACCACCAAGCATCAATACCATGTGCGAACAGACCTTCATTGGCGTGCTTCCAGTACAGTGCTCTCGCCTTTTCCCGGAAGGCATCGTAAGTCCCTTGGTTGCCGAGCAGACAATCTTGATCGCGCATTTCTTGCCAGTTATCGCCGCCCGGGTACATGTTGGGCCAAATTGAAATCATCATTCGCGCATTCAAACGGTGGATTTCACGCATCATTTGTTGGGGATCGGGAAACCGTTCCGGATCGAGCGTCTTCTGCCCCCACAGGTCGCCGGTCCATGATTTCCAGTCTTGCACAATGCAGTCGAGCGGAAGTCCTCGTTTCCGGTACTCGTCCACGACTTCGATCAGTTCCATTTGAGAGGCATAGTGCTCTTTCGACTGGATGTAACCAAATGCCCACCGGGGAAGCATGGGTACCGTCCCGGTAAGCTGCCGAATTCCCTGAACGATTTGATCGAACTCTGGACCATAGATGAAGTAGTAATCCAGCTCGTCATCGACATCCGTCCACAGGTAGGAACCAAAGGCGTCGTCGCGGAAAGTCATTAACGAATAACTATCTAGGAGAATGCCATAGCCTCGCGTCGAGAGCAGAACGGGGACGACCGCCTTCATGTTTTGCTGATACAAATACTGGTGCTGCCCCCGCAAATTCATCATGCCCTCTTCGTGAGAGCCAAGCCCGTATAAGGCTTCGCCGGGCATCCACTCAAACTCGAGTTTCGTATGAAAAGCCTGCCGGTCAATCACCTGCTTGACGGCGGTGGTCGCGGCATGGACACCATCGGCGTCTTTTCGTATTTGTGCTTCAACCGTGTCGTCAAATACCGATCTGACAACATCGACCGGGATGAGCGTCTTTCCGCCGCGATCCGGTTCTTTCGTCAGGAGCTGACCCGAGCTGTCCAGATAGCTGAGCGCGCCTGTCTGCTTATTGATCCGAATGGACAGCTTCGAGGTTGAAAACGTGAGCGCTTCGGCTGTTTCATTCAGGTCAAACGCGACCGGTAGATTTGCGGAATCCACCCGCATCAAACTCGGCTTGGTGCTGAATTCCTGAGTCGGCGCAAAACGCACGCGAACAATACTGTCCGAATAAGGTGTTAGTTCCAGAATGCCCCCGGGGATTTCAATTCTCGGTGCAGCGCCATTCATTGTGTGTTGGATGGATTGCAAGTTGTGCTCCATGTTTGAGGAACTCGTTTCAATGAGACGAACTGCCGGGCTATCCGAAAGTTCGTGGCAGCCCAGCACTTCTCAACTTTCTGCAATTCGCCACATCCAAGGCTTAGCCTTTGACCGCCCCTGACGATAATCCCGAAAGGATGAACCGCTGTCCAACCAAGTAAATCACGACCACCGGAAGAATGGTAAGCAAAATATCGGCAGACACAAGGTTCCAATTCTGCTGGTATTGCCCGAAGAAATTGTAGACAGCCAAAGTCATGGGCCAGTTTGCGCTGTTGTTCAGGTAGTAAAGCGGCAGCAGAAAATCGTTCCAAACCCCTAAGAAATTCAGGATGCCGGTTGTCACCAATACGGGTGTGAGCAGCGGCAGGATAATACGGGTAAATAGCTGAAACGGACTACAGCCATCGATGATCCCAGCTTCGTCCAGCTCCTTGGGAACCGAGTCGATAAAACCGTACATAAGGAAAACGGAGAAGGGCACTTGCGTTGCCGAATAGAGAATGATGATGCCCAGCTTCGTATTGATCAGGTGGGTAACCTGCATGACTTTGGTCAAAGTGAAGAAATTAAGGGGCAGCGCGATGCCCATTATCAAGAAAAAGTAGAGAAACCGATTCAAGCGGGTCTGGTTGCGCGACAGCACGTAGGCTGCCATCGCCGAAAAAAAAGTCGCCAGCACGGTTGAACCAGTGGCGTAGAACACGCTGTTGAGGAAGCTGGTCGCCAATTTCCCCTTATCGATCACGGTCGAAAAGTTTTCGAATTGCAGGGTTTCGGGGAGACCCATTCCCATCGAACTGGCTTGAGCTGACGTCTTGAACGCATTTGTGACGATCAAATAAACCGGAATGACCATGATCAGGCAGACCAGCATGGCAACAATATGGGCACTGGCACTATGAAGTCGTTTGGGCTGCATTAGTTGGTAGCTCGCTTAATAATTATACTTGGCGCATTGTTTACTCTTGGATCGGTTGGGGTCGCAAAACACGGATCGCAAAATAGCCCGCGACGATCAGTAACACGAACAAGATACTCGTCACTGCGGTGCCAAGCCCGTACTGTCCCTGCGAAAAAGCTCGGAAGATGCCGGTCATCAGCACATCGGTCGCATAACCGGGACCGCCGTTGGTCAGGGCATAGACGATGTCAAAGACGCGCAGACCGTACAGGATGTTGAGCACGGTCACCACCATGACCGCCGGCATCACCATTGGCAGGGTAATGTGCCGGAATCTCGACCACGTATTCGCGCCATCCACTTCGGCAGCCTCGTAATACTCGCGGGGAATGGTCTGAAGCCCGGCGAGTATTATGACCATGATATAGCCCACGCCTTTCCAAGTATCGACCCCGATGATTGATCCCAGCGCAATGTGCGGATCGACCAGCCATGGTTTTGCCAGCGAATCTGCTCCAATACTGCGAAAAAATGTATTCAGCAGACCAGTTGCCGGATTCAGGATCGACTTGAAGATCAACGCCACAACGAGGGTCGGCAGCACCGCAGGTAGGTAGATTAGGGTTCGGTATACGTGGGCAGCAAAGTGCTTGACCCCTTCATTCAGCAGCAGCGCCAGCCCCATACCCAAAACCAGCTTGAGAATACTCGTAAACAAAGTAAACAAGAGCGTATTTGAAATAAAGCTCAGGTATTGCTTGCCGGGTGTGAAGATCGTTTGGAAGTTGGTTAAGCCGATGAAGTTCACGTCGCTGGAGTAGCTGCTCCAGTCGGTGAAGGAATAGGCAATACCGCTCAGGCTGGGAATGACAAGAAAGACGATGTACAGGATCAGCGCCACCAGCACAAAGTAGAAAGGATACGGGTTCCGGAGTTTCATCGCGTTAGTCCTAGGAAATAAGTGTCCCTCCCCAACCTGCGGTTTGCAGGTTGGGGAAGTCGAACTGCATTTAAGTCGGGTAGCTAGTTCTTATTTGACCCAGGCTGGGTCTTTCGCAGCTCTGGCGAGGTCGTTGCGGCGGCTGTCGATGCTGGTTAGCACATCTTCCGGCTGCATAGTATCGGTGACCATGGCAGTCATATCCTTGCCAATGTCCATCCATTGGGGATTCACGTAGGTGACGGCTGTCTGGTAGACAGTGCCACGATCGGTGTGTTCATCCAAGAAGGCTGCCTGATTTGGCAGGAGCATCGGTTGCAGATCCAGCCCCACAAAAGGAAGCGTCTGCATGGACGGCGTATTATCGATCATGTATTGCAGATTTTCGGGCTGCGTGAGGAAGTCAAAATACTGCTTTGCTTCCGCAATGTACGGTGATCCCGAATAAATGAACTTCGTGGGACCGGCAGGATTGATATTCAGAACCTGATTATCTGCCAGCGGCATGACGAACTGCCCAAAGCTATCCGCGGACACGTCGGGATAAGCGGCTTCAACTTCTTGGGGGAAGGTGAGATTTGCCAGAATCATGGCGGCGGTGCCATCTGCCATGACGCTATCGCGATCTGAATAGGCGTCGGAGAGGGCATTTTGCCCCATGCAGCCCATGTCGTACAGTTCCTTGAACTGCTGCAAGACGGTGAGCATGGTTTCGTTGCCGGCAAACGTCGCTTGGTCGGCATTCAGTTCTGCTGCCAAGCCGGGCGTGACCTGTTCGTAGCGGGGACCAAGCTCGGGGAACCATAAGACGTGATGCCAACCGTCGGAGAACGGCTCAAAGATCGGCTGAATTCCAGCGTCGAGCAGTGTTTGGCAGTCCGACTTGAACTCGTCGTAGGTCGTGGGGATGCTCAGACCATTCGCGTCAAAGATCGCCTTGTTGTAGTTGATGACCCAAGTCGTCGCCGTAGTCGCCCACAGGGTCAGACCATAGAGCTTGTCGTTGACGGTCGCTTGAGCGGCAACCAACGGATCAAAGTGGCTCGCCCAAGGTTCTGCTGACAAATCGACCGCGTTATTCTCGACATCGTACTGGACGACCAAGTCCGAAACGCCACTTTGCCCACCAAAGATGTCCGGACCTTCGCCGGAATTCAGTTTAGTCTTGAGTACGGTGAAATATTGATCGGACGGGATGATCTGATAATCGATATGGATTCCCGTCTGATCTTCAAATTGCTGCCCCAACGCCATTTCAGAATCGAATACCCAGCCCTGACTGGCGAGGTAAGTCAGGGTGACATTGTCCTGTGCGTTGATCGCTACGCTACCCAGCACGACCAGAGCCATCACTGAGACGGCAATTAATATGTGCTTTTTCATTGTTTTTCTCCTACAGCAGTACTAAGTGAATAGCTACTTTTGCGAAATGACGAACTTAAAACAAGCAAAGCCAAACTAGCGGGTAACCGTCATAAGTTAACCCTCCCTCACACGAACTATTTGGTCTCGAAGGACTTTTAAACAAGCAAGGAGATCAAGTCACCGCCTTTGTACTCTCACGAACGACGAGCGTAGGTGGGACGAGAATTTGTTGAACTGGTAGTTGCTCTTGTCCGAGCATATCCGTCATCATCAGGGTAGCCTGATAGCTCACTTCGTAAGGAGACCATTCCAATGTCGTCAGCGAAGGCGTCAGAACGCTAGCAAAGTCTCCACCAAAACCAATTGCCATCACTGAGCAGTCTTCAGGAACGCTGCGCCCCTGTTGGGTCAATGCTTTGATGCTCCCCGCGGCTGTCATGTGGCTTACGGTGATGATGGCAGTCAGTTCGGGGTTGGCGAGGAGTAAATCATTGGTTCCCTCAAAACCTTCTTCAACGCTATTCAGCCCAATCTCTCGATAGCAGCGAGGCAAGCCATACTTATTAAGCGCTTGTTGATATCCGTCGAGCGAGTGAACTGCGGGACCGATCCCCGCTTTGCGCCAAGTTTGAGGATAGTTCAGAAAACCAATGTTCCGGTGACCTAACTTGACCAAGTAATCGAAGGCATCAAGGATTGCACCCTCGAAATCAAGATCAATGAAACTCAAACCTTCTAGGTTGGCGCACCGACCAATCATCACGAAGGGATAATTGTTCTCCCGAAGGAGATTGACGCGCCAATCATCTAGGCAAACTTGCAGAAGGATGATCCCGTCAATCTGATTGCTCCGGTACATATTGAGCAAGGATTCGGGGGTTAGCTGCGAAACGAGAAAGTTGAGAAAGTATTCTTTTTCGCTGACTGCGGCTGCTGCGCCGGTAATATAGGGCGTCTCGATGACGCTGCTGAGTTCGTGCGGGGATTCAATGGCATAATGCAATGCCAGCGTCATGCTTGCCCCGCCCCGCAAACGCCGAGCCTGTGTGTGGGGCGTATACCCCAACGTGCGTATCGCCTCGTGAACTCGTTCGCGGGTTTCGTCGGCTACATATTCTTTGTTATTGATGATCCGGGAAACGGTAGGAACAGAAACCCCAGCGGCGGTGGCAACATCCGCTATCGTGACACCATGATTTTTACTAAGGGTCCTAGCTTTTCTTTTAGTCATGAAAATCAATATCCGATAACGATTTCTAATAACGTTATCAGAAATCGTTCTTACTGTCAATCAGCTAGGGTAATCCAGATCGGATCGCCCAAAATCTATTGAGCCTTTTATTAATTGTGAAGCCTCATCTAACTTCTTCGTAGCGTGCATAAAACTGTGATCAGGTATGATGACCTTACCCCAGTCGAACGGGGTAAGGTCACTTTAATGTCTCTTATCACAATACAAATCAATTCAGGCGCACGGATTCGATGGCACGCGCGCAAGGTCGAAGCATCTGGCATAATTTAGCCATACTTTAAGGAGTGAAGATCATGTGGACTGACGGATTTTCTGACTTTTGACGACGTAAAACTGCACTACGTCCGCACGGGCACTGGCGACAAGCCATCGCTCGTGCTGCTGCACGGTTTCACCGACAGCACCGCCGAATGGGCGCGCTTCGCCCGCTCGCTGGAAGCCGACTACGACGTAATCATGTTGGACACGCGCGGGCACGGTCAATCGAGCGCGCCGCCGCCCGAGCTTCAGCATTGCAGGAGCAAGCCCACGACGTCGCCAAGCTGATCGAGCACTTGGGCATCGCCCCGACGACCGTGCTCGGTCACTCGATGGGCGCGGCAACGGCGATCCAGTTAGCGGCGCTCCACCCCGATCTGGTGAAATGCCTCGTCCTCGAAGATCCGCCGCTGCATGCCGAAGAACCCACCGCGCCGACGATCACAGCGATTGGAAGGCATGGTTGGTCGCGTTCAAGGCGCTGACGCCGGAAGAACGCTCGCCAAAGCCTACGCCGAGAACACGGTCTGGGAGCGCGAGGAGATCGCGCCATGGGCGAACTCAAAGGCGCAGTTCGCGCTCGTGACCTTCGACACCGGGTTGATGAAGCTGGCGGACTGGCGACCCATCGTCCCCGCGATCCACGTGCCGACGCTGATGATCAGCGGCGACAACGCGCGCGGCGCGATCATCACGCCGGAGATCGCGGACGAGGTGAAGTCACTGTGGGGCAGCGAGCTTCGCTTCGAGCGGATCGCCGACGCGGGTCACAACGTCCGCCGTGATCAGCCGAGTGTCTATTTCGGAATCGTCTCGGCGTTCCTGAAGGAATATGCGTAGAGAGTAAAACCGCACGTCGGTGGATCGCTGAGCTTATAGCGATCCGCCGACGTTTAGGTGAAAGATATCTTCATGCTAACGGACAAAAATCTATCTTCGATGCGCACTACAAATTGTGCAGGGACAATTTGGCTCGGTAAAATGCCGCACGCCAACAACTCTCCTACCTAATTTATCGGCTCGCTGGAAAATCAAACCAAAGAGTTCTTGTTCCCCATTTTCCAAATATCTACGAAGTGCATAAGCGCACAAGTCAGCAATTTGCACCATGCTCGTTAGCTGACTATCAACAAACAGCGGCGTCTCAACAATATGCTGAACGGTTGTCCACAACGTACCGTTTTGATGATACTGCTTCATCAGTTCGGTATGTTTTTTAGCGACGGTTTGATTATTGTCGTGGATGAGCAAGCCATAGTTATCTTGATTTTGCATATGGCTCAGATATTGCTCAAAGCGAGAGACAAGCTGCTCGAAGGCTTGCTCATCAACCGTTTTGCCAGTTCGAGCGGGATCGAAATGGATTTTGTTGATGCACTCCGCAAAAAGACGTGCAAATTGCCAACTTGAAATAAGTTGAGCGAGATCACGAATCAGACGTACACGCTCATCATAAGTCAAGTGAAGGTAAGGCTCTGTAAATCGATAATTTTTGCGCGTTTGTTTATACAGTTTATTATTCTTTGATCTCTGCAAGCGGAGTAGCTCGCTCTTCCTGATGGTTTCCGCTGCTGATCGCCTTTGGCGATAATTCATAGCGGCGAACTCCGGAATTTGCTGTTGATCATGGTAAGGACGCAAAATCCATGCGACATGGATCTCAGCACTTAGGAGATCATATTTCCCTTTGATCGCGGCAATTTCCACATCACAATTCCGCCATTGTTCAATAGGAATAGCAAGACCTGCGAGGATAAAATGCGATGTATTACCGGGGACGCTAGATGTACCAGATTTGTCAATATAGCATAGATGCATTATTGCTAATACTCGTCTTCTAAAAGAAAAGCGACTGGGGTTAGGGCTAAAAGCCCCGATTAGAGACGCTTAGCGACTCATCCCAGACGCACTTTAATCCTACAACAAGTTAATGCATTGTCAAGTAATAATACGCAAGCGGAAAAAGTATTTCACCCCAGCCACTCGCCGCCATCGACGCGCAGCACCGATCCCGTGATGTAGTCGTTGGTCGCCAGGAAGATCGCCGCGCGCGCCACGTCATCCACGTCGCCGGAGTGCTGGAGCGGCAGCCGCGCCTCGGTCTCGCGCCAGCTTTGCTCGCTCTGCCCGGTCGAGGGGATGATCGGACCCAGCACGAGGCAGTTGGCGCGAATCCGGTACGGCGCGAGCGCCGCCGCCGTCACCTCGGTCAGCATGATCACCCCGGCTTTCGAGATGCCGTGATGCGGGCGCGATCCCCACGGACGCAAGCCGCTGTTGTCGGCGATGTTGACGATGGATCCGGCGATCCCGGCGTCGCGCATCATCCGTCCGGCGAACTGCGTACACCAGAAAGGCGCGCGCAGATTGACATTCATCACCCGATCCCACTCGTCCGGCGGGATGTCGAGCAGATCGGTTTGCAGGAAGATCGCCGCGCTGTTGACCAGCACGTCGATCCGTCCGTAATGCGCCTTGACCGCCTCGAAGTTGCGGGCGACGTCGTCGTAGCGGCTGTGATCGCCCTGCACGATCAGCGCGTCAACGCCCTGCGCGCGGGCGTCGGCGGCGGTTTGCTCGGCGTCGTCCGGCGAACTGCTGTGATGGATCACGAGGTTCGCGCCCTGCGCCGCAAAACCCAGCGCGATCCCGCGCCCCACCCGCCGCGCCGATCCCGTTACCATGACGACTTTATCTTGCAGCGTCGTTTGCATACGATTCACCATTCCCCTAGATGCAGAAATTGTTTTTCGCCACGCGACCTCACCCCCGCCCCTCTCCATAAAATGGAGAGGGGAGAAAATCAGCACGCAAACGCTCATTTCGCGGGGTGAGGTGCTTTTAGCACGCCGACTTGAGCGTCACCCGGTCGCGCATGGCGTTCTTGGCTGCCCAGCCGGTCGCGATGATGCCGTTGGGATCGGTGTACTGGAGGTTGACCCACGTATACCCGTCCGCCGACGTCTCGTTCGACCCGGCGACCCGCTGGACGGTGCTGCTGTTCGGGATCAGCAGGATGATTTCGGCGTTGTTGGTCGGCGATTGCCGCAGCCGCAGCGTATTGCCGGGATCGTCGCCCACGTCGACGCGCAGCGTATTACAGACGCCACCCGGCACCGTCGGCGATCCCAGCGGCGTGAGCATAATCTCGCCCGGTGTGACGATCAGCGGCATCAGCGTCGCGTTGGTCGGGGTGATCTGTCCGGGCGGCACGCCGGTTTCGGTGGCATCCATTTGGAGTTGGCGCGCTTCCTGCGCCGTCCCCAAGTTACAGGCGGCGAGCAGCAGCGCGATTACGGCGAAAAGGATCGGTCTGAGCAAAGGCAGCTTCACGGGGCATCACTTGGTTATCCGGTTCGTTAGATTCCATTATAACCGATCCGGCAAGCTGAATGTCGCTGCTTCCCCTGCTGCCCGCCCTACGGCTGGTCGATGGACAGCAGACCATACGCCGCCGCGAGGACGTGAACGGGATGGATGCTGCGCGCGCCGGTCGCGTGCGTGATCTGCCAGCGGCAGGTTTCGCTGTCGCAGATCACCGGCTTGTCCGCGCCGATAGCATCGACTTGATCGAACAGCGGCTTGCCGACGTCCATCGCAATCTGATACTTCTCGACCTTGTAGCCATACGTTCCGGCGATCCCGCAGCAGGCGGCGTCGGCGAGCCGCACCGTCAGGTCGGGGATCAGGTCGAACAGGTCGAGCGCGGGCTGCCCCATGTTATGCGATTTCTGCTGGCAGGGCGCGTGATACAGCAGAGTCGTCGGTTGGGCGAAGACTGGCTTAAAGTCGCGCTTGAGTTCGCCGCGCCGATCCAGCAGCAGCAGAAACTCGCTGATGTCGTAGACGTCCTCGGCGACCAGTTCGCGGTCGGGGTGCTGCACGTCGAGGATTTCGCGGTAGTCCGACTTCAAGCTAAGCGTACACGAGGTACTCGCGCCGACAATCGGGATTCCCTGTCGCGCGTACTCGCCCAACCAGTTCAGGTTGCGCTCGGCATAACCGCGCGCCGCCTTGAACTCGACGTTCGACTGCATCGGCAAGCCGCAGCAGTTCTGCTCCGGCAGCACCACGTCGTAGCCGTTGTGCGCCAGCACCATGACCGCCGCCTTGCTGGTGATCGTGTCGAAGTAGTTGCCCGCACAGGCGTGGAAGTAAGCGATCTGCCCGCGATACGGCGCTTGCGCTGCGGGCTTGTGCCCGGCGAACCATTCGCGGAAGGACTGGAACTGAAAGACCGGCAGCGGCGCGTCCCGGTGAATGCCGATCACCTTCTCGACGATCACGCGGGCGGGGCGGATTTTCGCACCAGCGTTGATCAGCGGCGCGAACTTGTGACCGAGCTTGCCCATCAACTCCGAGCGACCGAGCGCGCGATTCCGCAGCGGGATGTGCCCGTCGTAGAGCTTTTCGCGAGCGCGGGTGTTCATCTCCATGATTTTGACGCCGTGCGGGCAGACCATCGTGCAGATGCCGCAGCCGGAGCAGTAATCGACACTCTTATCGGGCGATTCGTCGCCGCGTGGCTCGTTCCAGCGGAAGCGCTGCGCCTGTGGTCCGACGGTCTTAGGACCGGGGAACAGTTCGGTCACGGGCGCGACCGGACAAGCGGACGTGCAGATGTTGCACTTGATGCACAGGTCGGCGGTGAACTCGACCTGATCGTAGTTCTCGGCGTTGTCAAATAGGGTGATCGGTTGTTCGCTCATAGCGCCGATTATAGCGCGCTCGCTGATGTGCGAAAACGGATCGCGCTGGTGCAACGATGTCTTTTGTAGGGGCACACGGTTGTGCGCCCCGGTGAATTGCGACGCCTCACGCTTCGGCGGCTGACTCGTCCGTCCCTGAATCTCCGGACGCGCCTTCGTCCCACCACGGACCGAGATCGTAACTCCAGCGTGACTGCCCATGCTCGCCCATGTGCCGACCATGCTGGGCGTGGTGCTGGGCGTGACGCTGTCCGAAATGCTCGCCGGGGAAGGGCGGCTCCGGGGGCATCGGCGGCATCGGTGGGCGGAACGCGCCGAAGCCCCGACCACGCCCGCCGAACAGCATCCGGCGCAGCGCTTCTTTGTCGCCCTTCATCTCGATGCGATAACCTTCTTCCGTCTCGATGACTTGGAACTCGCGGATGACTTTCTCTTCCATTATTCTGCTTCTCCTTCTGTAGTCTCGTCTTTTGAATTACTCATGTCGTTAGCGATTGCTTGCAGTACATCGACGGCTTCGTCGAGCTTGGGCAGCACAATCGACTTCACCCGCCCCAGTTCGCGCCGCCCCTTGGTCGTCAGGTGATACTGGCGCACCGTCCGCTTGCGCGGGTCTTCCCATACCCCCTCGACCAGCCCGCGTTCCTCCAGCGCGTTCATCAGCGGGTAGATCGCGCCGGGGTTCGCCATCCACTGACCCGCCGTCTTTTCGCTGATCAGCGACATCAACTCGTTGCCGTAGTGCGGGGCGTCGCGCAGCAGATCGAGCACGATCAGCGGCAGCAGTCCGCCGCCCTGACTGAACAGGTTCGCCACGAACGGGTTAAACGACACATCGCCCTGATGCCACGGATGAAAGCGCCGCCCGCCGAACGCCCAATGCTGTTCGGGCCAGTCGCCGGTGTACTCGTGGAAGAAATCGCGCCATGCGCCGACGCGCCCCGGTGGGTCGGGCGGGTCGGGGGCATCGAGCGGATGGGGCGGGACGGGGGGCAGCGGTGGCTGCGGTGGCATGCCCATCGCATCGCGGCGGCGCTGCCATTCGTCCTCCCAGTCGCCCCAGAAATTGGGCGCGTGTCTTCTCGAAAAGCGTTTCATCGATCCTCCTCACTATATTGAATTCAATATAGTTAAAACCATTATCATTGAGTTCGGAAAATTGTCAAGCGCTGTCGGTGATTTTGATGCAGTTTTTACGATTGGCGATTGTACCCGCATGTCACGTATTGTAGGGGCACGGCGTGCCGTGCCCGTGATATGAAGGGATAATCACCTTACGATTTATGCGGGGAAAATCGGGCGCGATTCGCGCCAATCGCGCCCCGGAGCAGCCGATACTAGCCGCGTACCCAGAGGGTACGGCGCATCGGGCGGCGGCGGAAATCGACTCCCCGCGCCCGCGCTGCCGCGAATTGGAGGATGATGCCCACCAACGCCAGCAGCAAGACCCAGCCGATGCCCAAATTGAGCGCCAGCCCGATCATCTGCGCGCCGACGACGGCGGAGAACACGACCAGCAGTTCCATCGACAGCAGCACCAGCACGATCCCACCGGCGATGAACCCGGCGATCACCGCCAGCAGCGAGACCGGCATCAGGTTGAGCGCCACCGCGATCGCTTCGGTGATGGCGATGCCGACGTAGCCGCCGATCAAGAAGACGGCGATGTAATAGAGCACCGCGCCCAACGCCGCCCCGACCACGCCGCCAATCAGAAAGACCAGCAAGCCGATCAGCGCGTCGGTGCTCGCGACCAACCCCAGCGCCACCGTCCCGCCGATCAGGAACCCGGCGATCAGGATGACCCACTCGTAAACGTACCATCCGGCGATCAACAGCACGATACCGCCGACCACCATCACAATCCGCGCGAGGTCGGACTGCGGCGGCTGGGTGATTTGATCCCAGAGGTTGATCGCCGTCCCGGTGATCGCGCTGGCGGCGTCCGCCGCCGTATCGACCACGCTGTTGGTTACGGCTTCTGGGACGGGGGTGGCGGTCGCCAGCACCGGCGCTTGCGCCGAAACCGCCCCGACCAGCGCCAAGCCCGAGACGAGAACGGCGACCAGCCAGAACAACAGGCGGGTATCCAAACTGCGTTTCCGCATGGTCACATTCCTTTCATCGTTCATAACAGTATAACAATTTAGATTAAACCACATTTTCACGAATCGGCAATGGCGAGCATCTAGAACAAGTGCGCTTAATCGCAAAAGGAGCAGCTTTATGGTGCAGGTCATTTGGGTCGAAATTCCGGTCAAGGACATCAAGCGGGCGCTCAAGTTCTACCAAGCCGTCTTCGAGCTGGGCGACATCTCGATTGAAGACGATGGGGAGCGCCAAACAGCGATCCTGTTCTACGACGAGGCGCTGGCGAAAGCAGGCATTTCGCTCAACCAGACGGCGAACTTCGAGCCGAGCGACAAGGGGCTGTACGTCTACTTCGACTGTGGCGAGGATTTGACGCCGACGCTCAACCGGGTCGAGGGCGCGGGCGGTCAGCGCGTCACCGACAAAATCTCGATGGGCGGTGCGGGGCACTATGCCTCGGTGATCGACACCGAAGGCAACCTGATTGGGCTGTACTCGACCAAATAACGGTTCTGCGACCTCCCTATTTGGGGGCGCATTGCGCTGGTACTGGGACAAAATACCGTGAACAGTTCCCAACTTTACCTCACCCCCTTACCCCCTCTCCACTTCGTGGAGAGGGGGAAAGAACGGGTCATAACAGGCTTTTAAGTCCCCTCGCCATGCAATGGAGAGGGGATTTAGGGGTGAGGTCAGCAATAAACTTTGCAATCACGGGTTAGCACGCTTGTCGTCGAAACGCCAGCCACCGCTGGCAGAGTCGTAGACCAGTTCGATATAGGGGGTGCTGTCCATGCCGCTGCGGTCGCCGTTGTTCATGACGTAGTACAGTTCGGCATAGACGACGGCGCGCTCACCGTTCTGCGAAACGGTTCTCACCTGTCCGAATTCGACGGTATTGACGCTGTTCCACCAGCTCACATAGTCCGCGTAATTGTAGCTGGGAGCGCAGCAGTTGAATTTCTGCTTGAAAGCGTCGCTGAGCATTTGCCACGTCACGTCATAGCGTTGCTGGCTGACGAACTGAAAATAGCTCCGCACTGCCTGATCGGGCGCGAGTACCGGGACGCTGTTTTGCGGGATTGCGCTTGGGGCAAGTGGCGCGTAGTTGAACGCGGGCAGCGGCGTCGGCGCTACAGCGGTGGGAGCAGCCGCTATCGTGGCTGTTGGTCGTGCCCGCGCTGATGATCTGTGTCGGTTCTGCACTCGTGTGCGACCCCTGCGCCGACAACCACAGGACCCCAGCGAGTCCAATCAAGGAGATCACCGCGCATATCCCGATGACGATGGTGGCAGCGGCGCCGCCGACCAGCCATAGAGGTCGAATACCTCCCGATGGTTCCTTGTCCATAACAACAAAACTCCCGCTAATTTACGCTACATCATAGCAGAGAGTGCCCGCAGTGCCGCATGCGCGCCGGTGGCGATGTCCACCCCTTCAGTCGATCCCTCGCTGACCGGGCTGTAACCCGCCAGCAGCCGACCCGCCGCATAGAGATTCGGCAGCACGACCTTGCCCTCGGCATCGAGCGGGCGCAGATCGCCGTCAGTGGCGACGCCCGCCCGGTGGATCGGCTGAGGCTGCCCGCTCAGCAGCGGATTGGCGAACCACTCGCGCCAGCGGCGGCACGTCCGCGACCGGCAGATTTGCCACCGTCTCCCAGACTCGCCCGCGATAGTCGCTCTCCAGCCCGCCGCCGAACAAGCCGCCGGTCGCCAAAATCACGGCGTCGGCGGGCAAGACTCGCGCGCGACCATTGGCGGCGGTCTCGGCAAAGACGCCGGTCACGCGCCCGCCGACGATCTCCAAGCCGCTGACGCGCGAACCGACCGTGAAGCGCCCGCCTTGCGCGATCAACGCCCGGCGCAGCGCGTGATACAGCCGCAAGCCGGGGATCGAGGGCGTCAGCGTCGGGATTTCGAACACCGGGCAGCCGAGCGCCTCGGCGATCTGCTCGCGCGTCTCCGGCAGGAAGCCGAGCACGGCGGGCAGAGCCGATCTGCGTCGCGCCGTCGAGCTTCGGCTTGATCTGCGCGATCAGGTGAGCGCGCCCGGCGGCCGTATCGAGCCAGCGGGCGAGGTCAACCGTCCAGTTGTCGAAATTGCCGCCCAGATCGGGCACGCTGATCGTCAGCGCCGCCGCGTCGATCCCGCTGGCGCACAGGTTGTCGGCGATCATCCCGGCGTAGAAGTCGCGCCACCCGTCAAAGCCGACGATCAGGGTCTGTAGGGGCACGGCGTGCCGTGCCCCTACCATTGCCCGACCGTGTAGGCGATCTGCCGCCGCGTGCCTAACCCGGTGATCGCCTGGTCGCCCGCCGCCTGCAAGCCCGCGATCCGGTCGATCAGGCCAACCCCGCCGCCAGCGACTCGCTCGCGCGGGCGTAGGGATGATCCGGCTGCTGCGCCAGCGCGCTCAACGTCGCCGATCTCGATCCAGCCGGGATGCAGCGTCAGCGCGCCCTGTCCCTGCGCGACCAATTCGACCTTCGCGCCCGCTTCGGCGGCGATCAGCGCGGCGGTCAGCCCCGCCAGCCCCGCCCCGACCACCACAATCCGTTTTTGTAGGGGCACGGCGTGCCGTGCCCCTACGGGAGGCTGCAAAATCCAACGGCGTGTACTCTCCCCTCCCTGAAGTCGGGGAGGGGACGGGGGTGGGGTCGGTTTGAAACAGTCCCAAAATCCGCCCGTAGATGTGCTCCGCCAGCAGCGCTTGCCGCAGATTGTGTCCCCACAGCAGCGGCTTGATGCCGCCAAAGCGCCGCTCGACGAACGCCGACAGCAGCGCGGTCGTGTGAGCGGGCGTGTCGCCGACGACCTCGTGGCGGATGCAAGCCGCGCGATAAGCGCAGAACCCGCCCTGACAGGGACCCATGCCCAAGCGCAGGTCGCGGCGCAGATCGTTTAGCTCGACGACCTCACCCTCCGCCAGCGCCGCCTCGATCTGCGGGCGGGTCACGATCTCGCACTCGCAGATCAGCGCGCCGGGGTTCTCGCCGTGTTCCAGCGCGCCGAGCCGGTCGCGCAAATGGTGAAGCTGCTGCTTGTGCTCGTGCACCGGCGGCAGCACCGTCGTCGCCGTCGAGCAGGGGGCGGTCACGCCGAGCTTGGCGCAGACCACGTCGGCGGCCCGCTCCGCCATCAGGCGATAGGTGGTCAGCTTGCCGCCCAGAATGCTGACGAAACCCTCGATTCCGATCCGCGTCGGCGTGATCGAGCACGGTGAACGTCCGTTTGGCTTCGCGTCCGCCGCTGCCGGGATCATAGAGCGGGCGCACGCCGCCCCACGCCCGCAAAATCCGCGCCCGGCTGATGCCCGGCGTCATCGCTTCGGCTTCGTCGAGGATGCGCGTCACTTCCCACGCCTCGACCCGCGTATCGCCGGGATCGTCGGTCGTGACCGAGGTCGTGCCGATCACGCTGACCGTCCCCACCGGCACGAAGATGTCGCCGTCGCCGGGAGCGCGCAGCTTGTTGATCACCGTGTTGACCCAGCGGATGTTATAGGCGAGCATCGCGCCCCGGCTCAGCCGCATGGTGATGTCCGCGCCCGCCAGCTGCCGATCTCCGCGCCCCACGGTCCCGCCGCGTTGACGGCGACAGGCGCAGGTCACGTCGACGGTCGAGTCGTCGCGCAGATTGCGCAGTTGTGCTCCGACGACATGATTGTTTTCCATGCGAAATGATACGAGGCGGTGATAGGTCAGGAATTGCGCTTGTCCGGTCGCTTCAGCGCCTTTTTGCAGGCAGTGGAGCAAATCCCACGAGTCGCAGGTGCCGTCCGGGACTTCGTAGACGGCTTCCAGCTTCGGGTTGAGCGCCGGTTCGCGCTTCAGCGCCTCGCCCAGCGAGACGGCGCGCGTCTCGATGCCGACGGCGGCGCAGCCCGTGAGCCATTGATCGACGTAGGTCTGGTCGTCGCCGGGGCAGAGCACGAAATAGCCGCTGGTCGGCTCGATCGCTTCCGGCGCGATCCGCCGGACGATCCGGTTCTCGTCGATGCACTCTTTGGCGCTCTCGGCGTCGCGGACGGCGTAGCGCCCGCCGGAGTGCAGCAGCCCGTGATAGCGCCCGCTCGTGCCGGTGGCGAGGTCGCCCATCTCCGCGAGGACGACGCGCACGCCGCGCAGCGCCAAATCCCACGCGATGCCCCGCGCCGGTCGCGCCGCCGCCGATGACCAGTACGTCTGTTTCCATGCTCGATACCCGTCACGCTCATTCCAAGAAATCATCTATACTGCCATCTATTGTAGCGTGGATAGCAGGTGAGACGGAAATGACCACCAGCGAACCAGAACCCCCACCCAAACCCAAACGCAAGCGCCGGACGAAGGCGGAAATCGAAGCCGAGCGGCAGGCGCAAGCTGCCGCCGAAGCAGCCAAGCCGATTGATCCGATGGTATGGATTATTCTGGGCGGGCTGATCCTGTTTCTCGCGCTGTGGACGGTGCTCGACCCGGCAGGTCTCGCCGACGCCGGACAGCCCGCCGATCAGAGCATCATTCAGTTTGTGCCGCTGCTGCTGATCCGGCTGGTTGGCAGGACGCCCGCCATCGTCATCCTGACGGTGCTGGGCGGGATTCCGTTCGGCTGGGGCGTGATCGGCTGGCTGCGCAAGCGGACTAGGGGATGAGCAATAAGCGGCGAACGATCAGGTTCGCCGCTTCATAAACGGGCAGCGCAACGCGCTTAAGTTTGTGGAGCCGGGATCGCGCCGATCTGCTGCATCATCTTGAGGGTGTCGAAGCCTTCCCACTCCTCGGCGACTTTGCCGTTCGCCATGCGAAACAGCGAAATCCCCATGATCTCGATCTTGTTGCCGCTCGGCGGCGCGCCCATCATCGAGCCGAGGTTGGTGCCGCGCGACGTCCAGCGCACCGCCAGCCGATCCCCTTCCCCGAACAAATCTTCGACCGTCAGATGCACGTCGGGGTACGCGACACGGTACGAGCCGACCATCTGCTTGAATTCCTCGATCCGTGAATTTCCATCATCGGGATATGCCCGACGTAATCCGGCGCGAAAATCTCATCACAGGCGTCGAGCGCGCCCTCGTTCCAGACTTCATTCCAGATGCGGCTGACGACCCGCCGGTTGAGCGTGTCCATGTCGTCGCACGGCGTGAGCGCGCCGCGCCAGATTTCGTCGGCGTAAAAATCTTGCGTGTGCGTGGTCATCAAATCATCTCCTTAAAGAATGCTTTGCGATGATCCTATGGGTTTGCGCTGGGCGTGTCATCTGTCATATGTAACTTTGGGTGCTCGGTTGCTGGCGCAAACGCTCAGGGGCAGGAGGTCGAAAAACCGGCAGCAATCGTTACTTATAACCACATTCATTCGATGCACCTATAGACAGAAAATTGCTTTCAACTCTATAATTTCAGTCTCGATCACCTACCCCCAAAGAGGCGGAATATCTTGCTCAAGAATCATCGTGGTTGGTTAGCTTTCGGCACGCTGGTTTTAACGTTAGTGCTGGGAAGTCTGTTGGTCTCTGCACAGCAGGGCGATGGACGAATTAATGAGGCGGCGTTATTGGGCGGCGCGGCGATCTACTGCATCGACGCGACCAATCAGCCTGCCGCCAACTACGGCGGCGGGGGTATCCGCGTCTCGAAGCAGAAGGCTTGCCGATGGGCGGCGAGGAGCTTCTGTTCGTGCCGGATACGCGCATCGACGAAGTGGATGTGCCGCTGGTCAACACGCTCTTGGGCGAAGGCATGGGACCTTACGGTCCGCTCCAGCTTTATCGCTTGACGTCCGGCGAGTTCTCGCTGGTCGGCTACGAGGAACCCGGCAAGCAGTTCCAATTCATTTGGAAGGGCTGCGGGCAGATTAACCACGCTGTCGCGAACTCGTCGCTGCCGACCAACACGCTGCCGCCGGTGGGCGGTGGTCCGACGCCAACGGCAAGCGACACCTTGACCGCAACCAACACATCTACCCCGACCGACACCTTTACGCCGACCAACACATCTACCCCGACCGACACCTTTACGCCCACCAATACCGCGACCTCGACTGACATACCCACCAGTACCGCGACCGCGACCGACACGCCCACCGACCCACCGAATTAAGCCAGTCACCACTCGGAACGAAAAGCGCCGCCGACCATCTGCGGCGCTTTTCATTTCACCCCCCGAATGCGGTTGTTAGCGCTGCGTCAGCGCCGGGAGCAGCAAGGGCTGGTTGTTGACCCACGCATACCAGTACGGCACCCACGCGATCCCGAACAGATCGACGCTGATGTCCTTCTTGTAGGGCGTGATCGTGTACTCTTCGACGCTGGTGGCGATGCCCGCCCAGCGCTCGTTGACTTCGCGGGTCTTGGCTTGGAACTCTTGCACGGTGGCGGCTTTTTCTTCCTCAAGCTGCTGCACGTCGAATTCCGCCATCTGCAACTGACCCTGCGAACGCTGCTTGTAAACCGCCGAGCGGCTCATGCGCGAGAGCGTGAAAGCCGTCCTCCCCTTGAGCAAGCCGAGCACCGCCTCGCCGGTGGTGAACAACTGCTCGCGCTTGAGGTCGGCGAGTTCCTTCTTCTCATTTTGCATCCGTTGGGCTTTGCGCTGCTGCTGATCGTCAAGACGGTCGAGCGCTTTGTCGTACTTCGCCGTCAGCGTGTCCATTTCGGCATCCCGGCGCTCGCGGGCGGTCTGCTGAAGCTGCGAGCGGAAGGTCGCAAAATCGCCGTCCGGGTCGCCGTAGAGGTCGAGCGTCGGGTTGTAGGGCACGCGCAGTTGCTTGGTGGTGTAGATCACGTCGGTGATCTCGCGCTTGAGCGCTGTGATCCGCTTGCTGTCGGTCATGCCGGGCGATGGATCGCCGTAGAAGGCGTCGGCGAACGGCTCGCCGGAGACGCGGCGCGGATCGACCGGCTGAGTTTCGAAGTCCTCCCAGTGGATCATCCCGGCGCGCTCGACGCTGGGGACGAAATAGGCGTATTGGCGCGGCGCGTAGACCTGCGTCTTGCGATCCTGATAGCGCACCGACGCCTGCGCGATCAGCACCGGGCGGTAAGCCAGCACCGCGCCGCCCAGCGCCGCCGCCGTGAAGTTGGTTTTCTGCTCCCACGCGCTGATCGCCTGCTGGCTCGACAGCTCGTAAGGCAGGAAATACTGGGCGATGGTCGAGGGCACCGGCGGTTGGTTGCGGTTGAAGCCCGGCGGCACCTGCAAGCCGCCGCTGGAACTCACCGGCTGCGAGACCACCGTACTGCCGACTGGCGCAATCGCCTGTGCCGGGTACTCCGGCAGCGAGGCGGGCGTGTCGGGGAAACCGGGCGGCGGTGGCGGTGCGAACGCTGCCGCGTTGCTCGGCTGCGCGCCTTGCGCCGCCGCCATCTGCGCCGCGTAGCCGCCGGGGGTGCTCGGCGGCTCGCGCTGCGCGCTGTGGGCTGCCACCGCGCCCGCTGCTCCGTCATCAGGATTTGCACCTGCTGGCGCGTCAGCGGACCGCGCAGATAGCTCATCGCCCAGCGGGTATGCACCATCACCGGACCGCCGCGATCATGGACGTTGTGCATCAGGAAGACGCGCGGCGGCACGTCCGACACCATCTGCTCGACTTCCTTGATGTCCATTTCGTCGTCGACCGACGCCATCGACTGCAAGCCGGACATCACGCGATCTTTATCGTTCTGCGATTGCAGCCTGCCGATAAACCACGTCCCGGCATTGCTCAAGCCCTTGTAGTCGAGGTCGCCGGGGTTCTGCGTCGCCAAAATCATGCCCAAGCCGAAAGCGCGCGCCTGCTTGAGCATCCGCAGCAGCGGCTCTTTGGTCGGCGGGTTGCGCGGATAAGGCGGGAAATAGCCGAACATCTCGTCGATGTAGAGCAGCGCCCGCAGGCTGGTCGTGCCGCTGAGCGTCCGCATCCAGCCGAGCATGTTTTCGAGGATCAGCGTGATGATGAACTGGCGCTCGGTTTCGTTCAGGTGGGCGATGTAGAAGATCGACACGCGCGGGCGTCCATCCGGCTGGTAGAGCAGGTTCTGGATGTCGAGCGGCGTGCCGGTCAGCCACGACTGGAACGACGGCGAGGCGATGATGTTGTTCAGGTCGAGCGCCAGCTTTTGCCGGTCGCGCTCGCTGATGTAGTCGTCAATCGGGAAGACGCCCAGCTTGTCGAAGGGCGGCTTCTGCACCTGCAAGATGATGTCTTCGAGCGTCAAATCCTGCCCGCGCGACCACGCCGCCTCGAAGATGTTGGCGACCAGCACGTGTTCCTTATCCTGCACCGGCTGCACGTCGCGCCCGACCAGCGCCAGCAGCGCCGTGACGATGCCGTTGATCTTCTCGCGGTTGGCTTCGGCGTTGTTCTCCCAGCCATCACGCGGGGCGCGCAGCGAGGCGAGGATGCTCACCGGCAAACCCGCATCCGACCCCGGCGTGTAGATGCTGTACTTCGACGCCATCTTCAGCCAGCGCATCCGGTCGGGCACGATGCCCCAACTCGCCAAGCCCTGCTGCCACTGGTGGGCGACGTCGGCGGCGTACTGCGGCACGTCCATCCCGGCGCGCTGCGCGTCGTCGACGTTGACCCACGGCTGGAAGTCCTCCGGGCGCAGGTCGGGGAAGTCGAGCAGCAGGTTGGTGATGTCGCCCTTCGGGTCGATGATGATGGCGGGGATGTTGTCGAGAATCGCTTCTTCCAGCAGGTTGATGCACAAGCCGGTCTTGCCACTGCCCGTCATGCCGACGACGACGGCGTGGGTGGTCAGGTCGCGCGAGTCGTAGTAGACCACGTCGTTGGTCAGCCGCTTCGACTCCGGGTCATAGCGGCGACCGAGATAGAATGTCGTGGGCGCTTCGATAAACGGCATGGATTACCCCTCTAACCAACAAAACCACTGATGATTTATGTTTTCGGATTTGTTTTGACACCGCCAGACGCTCGAAGCGTCTGGCTAGAAATTCAAGCCCGCTGAAGCTGTTCTGTTGCAAAGAAGTCGCTTTATGTCGGCGCTGGCACCCCAACCGCTTGCTCGCCCCTCCTGAAGTCGGGGAGGGGAGGCGCTTCGGTGCGGGGGTGGGGTCAGAGCCGATTTGCAACCTTGCAACCGCTGAAGCGAACTATGTTTCAGCCACCTTTAGGTGGCTTGGTATTTCGTAGCCGGATGCTTTGAGCATCCGGTGCGAGAGCCGAACGTCGGCTCTCCTCCTCGCATACGTTTTTGACTCAGCACTCAGCACTCGTTGCTCAGCACTATTCTAGCACACCTGTCCTAGTTACACGACAAGCCGCTCGGCGCATGAGCTTCCGCCCAGCGACGATCAAACTCGGCGGTGTACTGCTGCGCGAGGTCGGGATCGGTGATGATCACGAGGTTCTCGTCGTTCGAGTCGTTGGCGCTGGCGGAGTAGTTGAATGATCCGGTCAGCACGGTCGCGTTATCGACGATGAAAACCTTATCGTGCAGCACGAACGGATTGCCGTCCTGTCGCACCGGCAGCCCGGCGCAGAACAACGGCGTCAGTTCGCTAAACTGAGTCTGGCTGCCGGTGGTCTCGAAGATGCCGGAGACGTCCACGCCCGCGCTCGCCTTGTCGAGCAAAACCTGTCCCACGTCGTCGAGTGTGAACGAGAAAGTCAGGAAGCGAATCGAGTGCGTGGCGGTTTGCAGCGCCGCGTCAACCTTGCTCTTGACGTCTTCTTCCGAGGCGAAATAGATGCCAATCGGAACGCCGTCCTGCGTGAAGGTCTCGCGCGGCGTATTCAGCGGCGAAGTCGGACCGAACTTGCCGTCGATGAACATCTCGTTGAACTCGGCTTGGTAGTCCTGCACCGCTGGCTGCGAATGCAGCACCAGCGCATTGTTGTTGTTGCGGTACGTCCCGTTAACCGTATAGTTCCACGATCCCGTCCAGACGGTGGCGCTGTCGAGGATCATGAACTTGTTGTGCATCAGCGCCGAGCGGTCGTCGTTGACGATCGGGATTCCGGCTTGCTCCAATTGATGCAGGGTCGTATCGGCGTCGTTGATTCCGGCGTCGTCGTCGGTGACGACGCGCACGCGCACGCCGCGCCCCTTCGCCGCCAGCACCGCCGTCGTCAGCGCCGGGTCGTTGAACTCGTAGGCGGCGATGTCGAGCGTCTGAGTCACCCCCGCAAGGTCGGCGGCGAGCACCTGATCAATCCCGCCGGTATAGGTCGAGGCGTCGCGGCTGCCGGTCGGCGCGTTGAAGTAGACCTCCCAGAAGCCTTTCTTCGCGCCGAACCCCTGCGCGATCTGGATCGGCGTCACCCCGCCTGCCGCGAGCGTCGGCTGCGCGGTCGGCGGGATGACGGTTGCCGTCGCCGGGGCGGAGCTATTGGTTGGCACAACGGGCGTCGGCGTCGGCTGCGCGACGCACCCCGCGATCAACAGCAGGGCGATCAGAACAAGCAATATGCGTTGTAGGGGCACACGGTTGCGCGCCCCCATCTGTTCGCGTTTCTCCCCCTCTCTACGCAGTGGAGAGGGGGTCGGGGGGTGAGGTAAAGTTTCAGCTTTCGTCGGTTGGATCTTCAATGTCATCTCCAAAGATGGCGAGCGGAAGGTAGTCAGTCGTCGGGGTGGCATCAACCGGCGGATCGGGCTGATCCGCTGGCGGGGCGGGTGGTGAGTCGGGCAGCGCCTCGTGCGGGAGCGGATCAGCCGTCATGCGGCGCGTTAGCTGTCGTTACGGCGGTCTCGCGGCGCGATCCGGCGCGGCGGCGCTTCCGCGTCCAGCGCGGATCGAATTCAGCGTCATGCGGCGCGTTAGCTGTCGTTGCGGCAGTTTCCGGCATACTGAACAGCGCCGTCAGCGCCTGCACCGTGCCCAATGGATCGCCCGTGCTGGCGGCGTTGATCTGCGCCGCGTCCGCCGCGTGACCGAGTTCAGTCGCCAGCCCCGCGATCTGCTGCGGCGTCTCGTCCACCCCCTGCGCAGCGATCTGCCCCTGTCGTCCGGCGTAGCGGTTCATCTGCTTGAGCAAGCGCGTCAGCGTATCGACTTGCCCTTCGAAGGCAGCGTCGTCGATCCCCGACTCGTCCAGCCGCACGACCTCATCCTCTGCCCACTTGAGCAGTTGCTTCGCTTCGTCGTCGGTCAATTCGTCGCGCAGGCTGGCGCTCTCGTACAAGCGCATCAGGGCGTCTTCGGCGCGGCTCATCGTCAGTTCGCCGCTTCGAAGTACGGTTCGATCAGCGCCACCACGTCCGCGTGTTCGTTTTCGCGCGCGCGGTCGAGCGGGGTTTTGCCTTCATAATCTTTGGCGTAGGGGTCGGCGTCGTGCTCCAGCAGCCACTTGACCATGGGCGCTTGCCCGAACAGCGCCGCGCCGTGCAGCGGACTCATCACGCCTTCGGCGACGTTCACCGGCGACCCGGCATGATGCAGAATTTCGGCGACTTCGACGCTGCCGCTGATCGCCGCGAAGTACATCACCGGGATGTTGTGCGAGCCGGTCACTTGCGCTGCGCCGGGGTTGTCGGCGAGCAATTCGTGAACCGCGTCGGCGTTGCCGAACATCGCTGCCGTGCAGATGTCGAGCGGCGCGCCCTGTTCGAGCAGGTAGTCGGCGATCTCGCGGTTGCCGACGTGCGCCGCCGCTTGAATCGGCGTCTCGAGCCATTCGGCGTTTTCGTTGAGCAGTTCCGGCTGCTCTGCCAGCAGTTCCTTGACGCGCGGCAAGTCGTGATGCGCCGCGACGACGAGTTCGTTGATCGTTTCCTGACTCAGTTCTGGTGCCATGATAAACCTAGCCTCGTGATATAAGTAAGCCTATTTGTAATGGTAGGCTAAATATTGCTTGCCGTCAACGCATTCCAAAGCCCACAAACGCCTCGGTCGGCGTGAACCAACTCGCCTCTACCCACTCGACGCGAGCGAAGGCGGGTCCCTCGTTCAAGAAGGCGAGAAAGCGCTCCAACGTGGCTTTGTCGCCGACGGCGACCGTCTCGACGGTGCTGTCGGGGCGGTTCTGCACCCAGCCGGTCACGCCCAGCGACTGCGCCATGCGGACGGTCGCGTCGCGGAAGCCGACGCCCTGCACCCGCCCATGCACGACGGCGTGCAGCTTCTTCTGGTTCGATTCGCTCATGAGTTTTCTCGCTCCGATTTGCGGCGTTGCGCGAGTTCGCGCCCGACGCCATCTAAATATTCAGACGCCCCTGCTCAAGTCCCAAAATGCTTTTCCAGAAACAGCGCCTCGTCCACCAGCCCATGCGAGCGATAGAAACGCTGCGCCCCCGCGTTATCCGGCATCGTCGTCACCGAGACCTCGGCGCTGCCGCTGGCTTCCGCCCGCACAACCAGTTCGGCGAGCAGCGCGCTGCCGATGCCGCCGCCCCGGTAAGGCGCACTCACGACCAATTCGTCGATCATCACCGAAGGCGCGGCATGGTACAGATCAGGACGCACCGAATAACTCAGCAACCCGGCGACTTTGCCCTCGACTACCGCCAGCAGCAAGCCGCAACGCGGCGCACCCAGATATTCACGCACGAAGGCTTCGCTGATCGGGCTGGAGTCGCCATCCGCTTGCGCAAGCTCGACGATCAGGCGCACCACATCCGGCGCGTCGCCGGGCTGAGCGTCACGAATGGACACATTCATCAGAGTTTACTCGGCTTTCCCGGATTGATCGTGTTCCGATTTTCGGGTCAGCGGCTTGATTTTACGTCCGGCGGCTGAGTCTTCGATGAGCGTTGCCAGCCGCTTGAGCCGGGTCGCTTCCTGCTTAGCGCTGATCACCCACCAGATCGCGGGCTTGCGGTAAGAAGGCGGGAATTTGTGGAAGTTCGCCCACGCGGCGGCGTCCGCCCGAAACTGCGCCTCGTATTCCGGCGGCAGTTCGTGCAACTCCTGTTCGAACGAGTATTGCTTCTCCTTAGTGGGATCGCGCTCATTGAACGCCTTCAAGCCCGACTCGTGCATCAGCCCCTGCTCGGTCAGCCGCGCAACGTGCTGGATGTTCACCTGACTCCAATGGCTGCGCGACGTGCGCGGCGTGAAGCGGTTGGCGTAGCTCTCGGCGTCGATGCCGCGCCGCACGCCGTCAATCCAGCCGAAGCAGAGCGCTTGCTCGACCGCCTCCGGGTAGGTGATGCTCGGCTTGCCCGTCCCCTTTTTGTAGAAGCCGACCATCACTTCCGACACCTGATCGTGGTTGGCTTCGAGCCAAGCGCGAAAATCCGCCGGGGTTGCAAAGAACGTCGCTTCCATTCACCGCCTCCTGATGAGAGCATCGAAACTGACTGACATTATACCTGCTTAAATAGCACAATTGTTCATAAGTGTCAATTTTAGCGGGTTAAACATGCTCTTCCCCTCGCCCTTACTTTGCGGTAAAGTCTCCGCCATGACTCAAAATCAGAACCCCTTTGAACTGACCATCGAATCGATTGCCAACGGCGGCGCGGGTGTCGGCTTTCACCGGCGCAAGCCCGTTTTCGTGCCCTACACCATCCCCGGCGAGCGCTTGATCGCCCGCCCGGTCGAGGTCGGCGAGCGCCACACCATCGCCGAAGGCGTCACCCTGCTCGACGCCTCAGCCGACCGCATTTACCCGATTTGCCCGCATTTCGGACCCGGTCGCTGCGGGCGCTGCCAGTGGCAGCACATCGACTACGCCGCCCAACTGCTGCTCAAGCAGGACATTCTGGCGGATCAATTGGGGCGGCTCGGTGCCTTGAACGACCGCGAAATCGAGGCGGCGCTTCAGCCCATGATCGGCGCCGTCGAGCAGTGGAACTACAACACCCGCATGACCTTCACCGTCACCGATTCGCTGACGCTGGCGTTCCCCGCCGCCAACGGCGGTCTGATCCCGGTGGACATCTGCTACATCATGAAGCCGGAACTGCTCGCGCTCTACCAGCAGCTTGATCTGGAGCTGGAGGGCATCCGCCGCGTGACGCTCCAACTGGGCAGCGACGGCGAGCGCATGATCATTTTGGCGCTGGCGCAGGACGAAGCCCCCGAACTCGAAACCGATCTGCCTGCCAGCGTCAACGCGATTTTGCCCGACAACGAGCCGATGAACCTGATCGGCGACTCGCATTCGCGCTACACCGTCGGCGGGCGCAGCTTCCGCGTCACCGCTGGCAGCAGCTTTCGCGCCAACTTGTCGCAGCTAGACACCTTCGCCGCGACCGTCATGGCGCTGCTCGACCTCAAGGACGGCGAAACCGTGCTCGACCTCTACGCCGGAGTCGGCGTTTTCAGCGCCTTCGCCGCCCCGACCGCCGGGTTGGTGACGCTGGTCGAGAGCTACCCGCCCGCCGTCACCGACGCCGACGAGAATCTGGCTGATTTCGACAACGTGGACGTGATCGAGGGCAGCGTCGAGGAAGTGCTGCCGACGCTCGAAGACGTCTACGACGTCGCGATTGTCGATCCCGCCCGCGCGGGGACTAGGCAAAGCCGTCATCGACGAGATCGTCGCCACGCAGGTCACGCGCATCATCTACGTCAGCGACGACGCGGCGGCGCTGGCGCGCGACGCCAAGCTCCTGACTCAGCGCGGCTTCCGCTTGGACATCGCTCAGCCTATCGATCTTAATCCGCAAACCTACTACGTCGATACGGTGGCTCGATTTGTTCAAAAGTGACAAAGCAGTAGACTATACACTTCTCCGATATTCTGCTTGACAACTAATCCCGAATTGCACTAGACTTTCATTAGTCGCTGCTCATCCCAGTTCCTAGTCAAATCAGGCTGGGCGATGGGAGCGCAACTCATAAAATGCTTAGCAAGGTGGAGTTTCAACGGCAATGGCAGAACGAATTCAGGGTGTGGTGAAGTGGTTCAGCGCTGAAAAGGGCTACGGATTTATTACGCCGGACGATGGTCCCGACGTGTTCGTGCATTATTCGGCTATCGAATCAACCGGTTATCGCAAGCTGGAAGCAGGAGAAAAGGTCGAATTTGAAATAACGGAAGGTCCCAAGGGCAAACAAGCCAGCGGCGTTGTCCCGGTCTGAGCCTGCACCAACCAAGCCCCGGCAGCCGGATCGTGCTGTCGTGGCAAAGCACTACAAGTTGCCTTTTTCGAGCCTATCGCTAAGATAGGCTCTTCTTTTTGTTTCAGCAGGAGCAAGCCTAGCATGGATTTACAGGCGATTCGCGCTGCCGTCGAAGCGATTGCGCGTGAGGCGGGCGCTGCCGTGATGCAGTTCTACGATCATCCGCACGAGGAAACCGTCAAGACGACCATTTACGACGTCGTCACCGAAGGCGACAAAGCATCCGAGGCGGTGATCGTCCGCCAACTGCGCGATCAATTCCCGCAGTACCCCATCCTCAGCGAAGAAGGCGGCGGCGCGGGCGGCGCGCGCGATGCGGATTATTTCTGGCACGTCGATCCCATCGACGGGACGACCAACTTCGCCAACAACATCCCCTTCTTCTCGATCAGCATCGCGCTGGCGGCGCGCAACCTAGCGCCGCTCGTCGGCGTGGTCTACAACCCGGTCTACGACGAGCTCTACAGCGCCGCGCACGGCTTCGGCGCGACTTTCAACGGGCAACCGATCCACGTCAGCCAAACCGCCGATCTCAGCCGCGCGGTCTTAGGCAGCGGCTTCAGCACCCACCGCCACGCCATCGCCGACAACAACATCGCCCAATGGAACGCCATGCTGATGGAGGTGCGCGACCTGCGGCGCTTCGGCTCGGCGGCGCTCGACCTCGCGTTCGTCGCCGCCGGAAAGCTCGACGGTTTCTGGGAGACTCGCCTCAACTCATGGGACTGCCTCGCCGGGATTCTCTGGTGCAGGAGGCGGGCGGCACGACCACCGATTACCTCGGCGGTGCCGGGTCACTCTACAGCGGGCGCGAAGTCGTCACCACCAACGGGCAGATCCACAACCGCGTGCTGAGCATCCTCAACCACCCGGACTAAGCGACATTTATGCTATAGTGAAGCTGTAGGGGCGAGGCATGCCTCGCCCCTTCTTCGCTCGATACCGTTGGCAAAATCGAGAGGATCATCAGCATGTCCGCCATTGCCAAGCAGACGTGGACGGTCGAACAGTATCTCGACATGGAGCGCGCCAGCGAGGAAAAGCACGAATTTCTCGACGGCGAAATCTACCTGATATCCGGCGCGAGCCGCAACCATAATGCTATTCAGGTTGCCGGGACTGCGACTCTTTACCAGCAACTTCGCAAGCGCCCGTGCTTTGTCTTCGGCAGCGATATGCGGGTCAAGGTCAACGCAACCGGAATGTATACCTATCCTGATTTCAGCCTTGGCTGTGGCGAGGCACAAATCGAGGACGAGCATCAGGACACCCTGCTCAACCCAACCGTGATCGTCGAAATCCTCTCGCCTTCGACCGAGCGCTATGATCGCGGCAAGAAGTTCCAGCATTACCGTTCGCTCGAGTTGCTGCGCGAGTACGTGCTGATCGCGCAGGACAGTCCCCGCGTCGAGCGCTACACCCGCCAAGCCGATAACCAATGGCTGCTCGCCGACGCTGTCGGACTCGACGCGACGCTCACCCTCGACTCCATCGGCGCGGCGCTCGCCCTCGCCGACGTTTACGAGAAGGTCAGCTTCGAATCTGAAACGCCCTCTCAAGACACAGAGACGCCTGCCTAACCTCCCCTCACAGACAGGGGCGAGGTGAGGTTGCAGGCGAAGCAAGAAACACACACAGCGGGTTAGCGATCAAAAAAGGCGCACTTACTGTGCGCCCTAAAAGTCTGAAACTGCTGGCGGTTGCTAAAGCTGATCGACCCGCCGCCGCTGAATTTCCGGAATCAGCAGCAGGGTGATCAAGCCGTTCATGACCACGATCACAGTGCTGCCTTCGTGACCGAGCACGCCCAGCGGCAGCGGCAGACTGATGGCGAACGCGCTGGTGATCAGCACGATGATCACGAGGATAGCGAAAGTCAAGTTCTGCCAGACGACGCGCCGCGCCTTCTTGCTGAGGGTAATGGCAAACGGGATCAGTTCGAGCCGGTCGCCCATCAGCACGATGTCGGCGGTTTCCATCGCCACGTCAGTGCCCGCCGCGCCCATCGCAATGCCGACCGACGCCGTCGCCAAGCCGGGTGCGTCGTTGACGCCGTCTCCGACCATCGCCACCGCGCCGACTTCCTTCTCAATCTGCTTAATCGCCGTGACTTTATCTTCCGGCATCAGGTTGGCGTGCACGCGGTCGATGCCCAACTGCCCGGCGATATTCTGAGCGACGCGCTCGTTATCGCCGGTGAGCATGGCGACGGTGATCCCCATCGCGTGCAGTGTAGCGACGATCTGTTTGGCTTCAGGGCGAATGGCATCGGCGATAGCAATCACGCCCATCCAGTTCGCGTTCTCACCCGCGTGTTCGCACGCGCCGCAGTTGTCGCAGTGCCCCTCACGCACGACGCCGATCACGGTCTTGCCCTCGGACTCAAGCTGCATGTAGCGGTCGGCGAGGTGCTCCGGCATCGCGTTCTGCATTTGCAGGAAGTTGATGCTGCCGACGCGCACGTTCTGCTCATCGACCTGCGCCTCGATGCCGCGACCGGGCACCGCCTGAAAATCACTCAATACCGGGAGCGCCAATTGGCGTTCGGCTGCCGCCGCGACGATAGCGTGCGCCAGCGGATGCTCGGAACGGCTCTCGACGCTGGCAGCGACCGCCAGCAGTTCGTCGTCGCACAATTCGCAGCAGGAAACCACGTTAGTCACTTGCGGGCGACCCTGCGTCAGCGTGCCGGTCTTGTCGAAGGTCACGGCTTTGATGCCCGCCAGCGCTTCGAGGTAAGCACCGCCCTTGAACAGGACGCCGCGCCGCGCCGCCGACGCAATCGCCGAGATGAACGAAGCGGGCGTGCTGATCACCAGCGCGCACGGCGAAGCGACGGTCATCAGCACCATCGCGCGGTAGAAGTTGCTCTCGAAATCGGTCAAGCCCAACGCCGGGGGGATGATGATGAACAGCGCCACGCCGGCGATAATCAGCGTGGCGTAATACTGCTCGAAGGTGTCGAGGAAACGTTCGGTCGGCGCTTTGCTGTCCTGCGCTTCTTCGACCAGCTTGATAATCCGCGCCAGCACCGTATCGCTGGCGGGCTGGGTCGCTTCAATGTCGAGCACGCCCTGTCCGTTGAGCGTCCCGGCGAAGATTTTATCACCCGGATTTTTCTCGACCGGCATCGACTCGCCGGTGATCGGCGCTTGATCGACCGTCGAGTGCCCATCGTGGACGATGCCGTCCACCGGGATGCGCTCGCCCGGCTCGATCAGCACAATATCGCCGATGCGGATGGCTTCGATCTTGATCACCTGCACGCCACCGTCGTCACGCTTGACTTTGGCTTCTTTGGGGTAGAGCTTGAGCAGCCCGCGAATTGCTTGGCGGCTACGCCCAATGGCGTAATCTTGCAGCACGTTGCTCAACGAGAACAGGAACAGCAGCAGCGCGCCTTCGCGCCACTGACCGACTAGCGCTGCACCTAACGCCGCCAAGACCATCAGCATGTCTACGTCTATTCTGCGATGGCGCAGGCTCGCAAGCGCACCGAGCAAACCGAACGTCCCGCCCGCGATGAAAGCGACCACGCCCAGCAGCGCGATCACGATCTCCGGCACACCAGCGTTCTCCGCCACGATGCTGAGCAGGATCGCCACCAGCGTGACGACGACGAAACGCGGCTCAAGCCACGCCTTCGTCAGCCAGTTCGCGCGGGCGTTTTCGGGCTGCTGGGGGTAGTCGGTCGTCTCAACCAATGTCGTCATGTTTACCCACCTTGCGAATCATTTTCCATCTGTAACAACTTCTATTTTAACCGAAGTAAACTTAATTCGCAAGAGCCATTCAGCA
The DNA here is from genome assembly GCA_963848465.1 of uncultured Chloroflexia bacterium. Taxonomy (GTDB): domain Bacteria; phylum Chloroflexota; class Anaerolineae; order Aggregatilineales; family Phototrophicaceae; genus Flexifilum. Next base: position 140,285 of record CAWKDY010000032.1, read on the forward strand.
TGATCTTAGCAGATGTTTATCTCACAATTTACACAACCAGCGGCGGCGCCCTGCGCTGGAGGCGGTTTGACGCTGCGCTGTCTGGTGCAAGGATGCTTCGGTAGGGGCAGACCTATGTGTCTGCTCCAGTGGGCGCACCTGCGTGTGCGCCCCTACTCGAAAACCCAATGTTTGCTCCAGAGCAGTTTGAAGCCGCAGCGAATTAAAAAGCCGCCCGGTTAACGGGCGGCTTTTGAGATCGGGTCTGACGGTGAGCTAGGCGCTGGCGTGCTTGAGCAGCCAGCGGAATTCGTGCGGTTCGAGCGTGATCGACTCGGTCACGGCGTGTTCCGGGTGATATACGTCGGCGTACGACTCCCACTCCGGGAACGGGATCACCTGCGGCTCGTTGGCGAGATTGTGCAGCGCCACCAGCCGCTGATCGCCGTCAAAGCGGGCGAAGCAAAGAGTCTCGTGCGGGGTATCGAGCAGCCATTCGAGCTTGCCCTTCGCCAGGAACGGCAGTTCCTTGCGCATGGCGATCATGTTGCGCACCAGATGCAGCAGCGAGTGTTCGTCCGCTTGCTGCACGGCGACGTTGACATTCTGAAAGCCGTATTCCGGGTCACGCGCGACCGGCGCGTAAAGCGCATCCGACATGGTGTTCGAGAAACCGGCGTGTATCGTAGTGTCCCACTGCATCGGCGTGCGCACGCCGTTACGGTCGGGCAAGCCGACGTTATCGCCCATGCCGATCTCGTCGCCGTAGTAGAGGACAGGGCGCGCCCGGCAGCGCGAACAACAGCGAGTGCATCAGCCCGATTTTGCCCTGATCGTTGTCGAGCAGCGGCGCGAGTCGGCGGCGAATGCCCAAGTTCAAGCGCTGATGGAAATCCGGCGCGTAGAAGTTCCACATGAACTCGCGCTCCTCCGGCGTGACCATTTCCAGCGTCAGTTCGTCGTGATTGCGCAGAAAGGTCGCCCACTGGCAGTTTTCCGGGATGTCCGGCATCATCGCCATCACGTCGATCACCGGGGTGCGGTCGTTGCTGCGCCAGCGCCATGAACAGGCGCGGCATCAGCGGGAAGTTGAAGCACATGTGCAGTTCGTCGCCTGTCGCCGAAATAGGGCAGCAGATCGTGGGGCCACTGGTTCGCTTCCGCCAGCAGGATGCGATCCGTGATAATTCTCGTCGACGAAGCGGCGCAGTTCTTTGAGGAACTCGTGCGTTTCCGGCAGATTTTCGCAGTTGGTGTTCTCGCGCTCGAACAGGTAGGGCACGGCGTCGAGCCGGAAACCATCGACGCCGAGGTCGAGCCAGAACTTGACCGCATCCATCATCTTGCGCGCGAACTTCGGGGTTATCGTAGTTCAGGTCGGGCTGGCTGCTGTAAAAGCGATGCCAGTAGTATTCCCCGGTCGTCGCGCTGTACGCCCAGTTCGAGCGCTCGGTATCGACGAAGATGATCCGCGCGTCCTTGAACTTCTCGGTGTCCGCCGTCCAGACGTAATAATCGCGCAGCGGCGAATTGACCGAATTGCGCGACTCCTGAAACCAAGGATGCTGATCCGACGTGTGGTTCATGACCATGTCGACGATCAGCCTCATGCCCCGGCGGTGGATTTCTTCCAGCGTCACCATGAAGTCTTCGAGCACGCCGTAAGTCGGGTGGATGCCGTAGTAGCTCGCCACGTCGTAGCCGTCGTCGCGCAGCGGCGAGGGGTTGATCGGCAGCAGCCAGATACAGTCAACGCCGAGCCACTGCAAATAATCGAGCCGCTGAGCGCAGCCCGGCGAAATCGCCGTGCCCGTCGCCATTGCCATCGCTAAATGCCCGCAGATACAATTCGTAGTAAATTGCGTTGGTATGCCAGTTCATCGTTCAACCTAGAAAATTCATCCGATAAAAAAGTACCGGGTACTAAGTACCGAGAAAAACAATTGTACGCAGTGCATCCGCCATTGGAAAGCCCAACAAGGCGAGCGCGCTTGCTTTTGCTCAGCACTCAGTACTCGGTACTCAGTACGTCGCTTTTATCCCTTGACCGCGCCTGCCGTCAAGCCTTCGACGATCCGGCGCTGGAAGATCAGCACCAGGATCAGCAGCGGGATGGTCACGACAATCGACGCCGCCATGATCTCGGCAATCGGTTCCTGCCGCGAGACCTGACCGCTGAACAGCGCGATGGCGACCGTGACGGTGCGCGCGCCGGGGTTGATCACCGTGAAGGTCAGCGCGAACAGATACTCATTCCACGCCGAGATGAACGCCAGCAAGCCGGTCGTAACCAGCGCCGGAGCGGTCAGCGGCAGCAGGATCATGTAGAAGGTCTGGAACGAGGTCGCGCCGTCGACCAGCGCCGCCTGTTCCAGTTCGCCCGGCAGCCCCTTGAAGAAGCTCGTCAGCGTCCAGACCGTGAACGGCAGCGTGATCAGCGGATAGGTCACGATCAGCGCCGCCTGCGATGCCGAACAAGCCGAGCTGGTTGACGATGGCGAACACGCCGGACAAAATCGAAATCTGCGGGAACATGGTCATCGCCAGCACCGCGTAGAGCATCAACGTGCGCCCTTGAAATTTCAGGCGCCCCAGCGCATAGGCAGCGAACGCGCCGACGACCAGCGCCAGCAGCGTCGATGTGCCGGAGACCAGCGCGCTGTTGCCCAGACTTTGGATGAACTGGCAGTTCGAGAAAACGCTGATTGATAGTTGACCAGCGTCGGATTCTGCGGGAAGTAGGTCGCCGGAGCGATAATCTCGTTTTCACCCTTGAACGACGAGTTGAACGCCCAGTAGAACGGGAACAGCGTATAGAGCAGGATCAGGATGATCAACGCCCAGAAGCCGATGCGCCCGCAAGTAGTGGCGGGTTTGCTTGGCGGTCAATCCGCCCGTCCCACGCCGGCGAGGTTTGAATAGCAGCCTGTGTTGTCATTCGGCATTCACTCCCAAAATTCTTACGTAGGCGACGGCGAACAGCAGGATGATGATGAAGATCACCACGCCAATCGCTGAGGCGTAGCCAAGCTGCTGATTTTGCACCAGCGTCTCATAGTTGTAGGTCGCCATCGACAATTTCTGCCGCCCCAGCAGCACTTGGAACACGTCAAAGACGCGGATCGCGTCGAGCGTGCGGAAGACCAGCGCGACCGCAATCGTCGGGCGCAGCAGCGGCACAGTGATGTCTGAGGAACTGGCGCAGCTTGCTCGCGCCATCCACGTCCGCCGCTTCGTAGACGTCCGTCGGGATGACCTGCAAGCCCGCCAGCAGGATCAGCGCCATGAACGGCGTCGTCTTCCACACGTCGATCATCACCATCGCCGGAATCTGCAAGGTCGAGTTCGCCAGCCATGCCTGCGAACTGTTGAGCACCGGGATAATCTGGGTGAAGAAGTGGTTGATCACGCCCGACTGGTTATCGCGCAGCATGATCTGCCACAATCTCGCCGAAACGACCGTTGGGATCGCCCACGGCACCAGCATCGCCGTTCGCATCAAGCCGCGCCCGCGAAACTTGGAGTTGATCACCATAGCGATGAACAAGCCGAGGATCAGTTCCAGCACGACCGACATCACCGTGAACAGCAGCGTGTTGCCGACCGAGCCGACGAAATCCTTGTCGCGGGCGCTGAACAGAAACTGCGATTCGCCGATGCGAACCGCGTTCACTTCGCGGAAGCGCAGGTCGAAGTAGGTTGGGTCGAGCACGTCACGCGCGCGCGGGAACACGAGATTGCCGTTGTCGTCGATCAAGCAGGCGCCGCTGTCGTCGCGCGTGCAGTCAAGCGTGTCGAAACGCACGCCGAGCAGTTGCGCGTAGTTCTGGAAGCCGACGAAGTGCGCTTCCTGATTGCTGGCAAAGCGCTCGTCGGTCAGGCTGGAGATGAAGGTCTTTTCGAGCGGGCGCGCCGCCACCAACACCAGCACGATGATCGTCGGCAGCAGCAAGTTCCAAGCGTTGCGCGAACTCGCTTGCGGCGAGGGTCTCGTCGCCGGAGAATACCTCCATGTGGCTGCCCAGCCAGCGATAGCCGAGTAGAAAAACGCCCGCGGCGACCAACACAGCGATGCCATCGATCAGACCGTAGTCGTTTTGGCTTGCTGAAGTCAGAAGCTGGAATGCAACCGCCACCGCCGCGATGATCAGCCACAGCAGAATTTGCCGTCCCCACGCCGCCGCCGTCATCACGCGGTTATAAATCCGCAGCCCAAAGCGGATCATCGTGTAACCGATGCCCAGCAGGATTACGGGGACGATGATGCCAAAATCATTCAGAAAACGCAGGAGGGTCGTGCCGAAAACTTCGCCGTCTGCGCGTGCGTTGATTACGACGACGATGTTGCTCAGGAAAAGAGCGAGGGCGATCAGCCCGAGCGCCACAAACAGCGTGCCGACGAGGGCGATGGGGAGTGCAGCGTCGGACGGGGAGTTTCTCCGTGTTTCAGCGGTCATAAGCATTAACTCCCATAAGATTTCCCATTACACGGCTTGATTCATAAGTCTAATTTTTAAAGCATGGGGGAGGGCGTGCTGCCCTCCCCCATTAAAACGAGGAGCGGTTCACCGAGCCAACGCCCGGTGAGCCACTCCTACCAAGATCAAACGATCTGGCTTCTTACTTCGCCTGTGATCAGGCTTACATGCCGCTGCTCATCGAGTCAACCAAGTCTTGCAGGTCGATTTCCAAGTTTTCGACCGCAGTCTGCGCGTCTTCTTCACCCGTCAGGACGGAGTGAACGGCGCTGTAGAACAACTGCGAAGCGTCGTTATAGTGTTCAGCCGTGACGCCGGACGGACGCGGATACGCCGTCGAGAGGATGGGACCCATCGCGCCGAACAGCGGGTTCGCTGCCGCGAGTTCAGGGTCATCATACAGCGCCGGGATGGTCGGGTTGGCACCCTGCGGGCTGAGCGCGCGCGTCTTCTGCTCGTCCGGCGACGCGAGGAATTCCGCGACCGAAACCGCTGCATCGACGTTAGCGGAGTACTTGGAGACGGCGAGCTGCCAGCCACCGAGGCATGCCGCAGCGCGCGAAGCGCCTTCCGGCAGCGGGGCATAGCCGAACTTGCCAGCGATCACGCTGTCTGCCGCATTGCCCAGACCGTAAGCATAGGGCCAGTTGCGCATGAAGGCGGCGTTACCCGCTTGCCACACAGCGCGGGACTCTTCTTCCTGATAGGTCGTGACTGCTTCGGGGCTGATACCGCCAACCCAACCCGCCGCCATATTCAGGAAGTCAATAAACTGCTGATTATTCACGTTGACCGTGCCATCCGGCTCGACGAAGGTGTTGCCGGTTTCAGAGACCAGCCACTCGTGCGCGTCGCAGGTCAAGCCTTCGTAGGCGTTCCCCTGCCAGACGTAGCCGTAGAAGTCGCTGTTGCCGTCGGCGCGCTCGCCATCCTGAATGGTCTGCGCAGCGTCTTGCAGTTCTTGCCACGTGGTCGGGACCGACAGATTGTACTTTTCGAGCAGGTCGGTGCGGTAGTAGAGACCGGCTGCATCAGTGAACCACGGGATCGCCACCAGCGAATCGTTGATGGTCTGCCCCGCGATCATGTCCGGGAAGAATTGGTCGATGTAGTCCTGCGACAGATAATCCTTCAGGTTGACGACGTGCTCGGCGATGATACCCGCCCAAATCACGTCCACCTGATAGACATCAACGTCGCCGCTCTGTGCTTGCCAGAACTGCTGATACAGACCCAAGCGATCGGTCGAGGAATCGGGCATTTCGACCGCTTCCGCCGTCACGTTCGGGCACATTTCCATATAACGCGCCAATTGAGCTTGAAGCACGTCGTACTCGACACCGACTGCGCCACCAGCGACGCGAATGGTCGCATCCCCGGTTGGGCAAGCCATGCCCATCGAAGAATCTTGGGCAGCAACGACGCCAAAGCTCATTAGAACCAGCGCCAGCAAAAGGATTAAACCCAATGCTCGTTTCATATGCTCTTCTCCTAAATTATTTTACGCTACATCCGTAACGTTTCGGAACTGCAAATCTATCATAACTACAATTGATATAACTTGCAAACCATCCAAGAAGATTTGGGCACTATGACTAACTCGGCAATTCCGCCGCGCGGCGTCCAACTCAGCGAATATTCTCTATTCAAGCCTTCCAGATCGCGCTAGACTAGACGAATGTCTCGCAGTTTAATGCTTAAACTGACCCGCCTATGCAAGTAGACGTGAAACGCTGGTTGGCTGACCATTTCCTCGCCATCGACAGCGTGCGTTCGGCGCGCGTCAACGGCGACGGGTATCGCCGTCCATACGTGGAGCGGGGTGATTATCCACGTCTACGTCGCCGCCGAGCCGCTCAAAGCGCGGGCGATCAAGCGGATCGTGCAGGAGAACACGCGCGTCGGGATCGGCACGCTGTTCATCGTCGCTGCCGAGATCGTCCCGGACGATGGAACGCGCGTCGTGCCGGACGACGGGCTGCAGCGCGCTGCACGCGCTGTTCAAGGACACGGTCTACACCTATCGCCTGCAAGACGGCGACATCCGCATCGGGCAGGTGCATTTCAAGGCATTCAACCGGGGCGACGAGCGCGAAGTCTGGTATGGTCCCGACGTGCTGGTGCGCCATCTGCCCTGCTACCGCGTGTGGGTGAGCACGCCCCAGTCGATCAAGGGCAACTGGCTGATCGCCAATTTCGGCACCGAGGCGTTCTGGAAGCAGGCGGATTACGGCGCGGGACGCGATGCCTTCCGCCAGCAGCAGCGGCGCACCACGGGCGAAACGAAATACTATACGTGGAGCAACGGCTGGGGCGATGCCAGCGGTTCGGGCTACACCACCCCCGCCGCACCGCCGCCGGAAACCGAACTCGACCGCTCGTATCAGCAGCTTGGGCTGACTCGCGCCGCCTCCGGCGACGAGGTGAAAGCCGCCTTTCGCCGCCTCGCCCGCGAAGTCCACCCCGACGTCAGCAACCTGCCCAAAGCCGAAGCCGAAGCGCGCTTCAAGCTCATTTACGCTGCCTACACCTACATCAAAGCCGCCAACGGTTGGTGAGTCAAGGGTCTTACAAGCACGTAGGGGCGAAGCGTGCCGCGCCCCATAAGCATCAAGATAAGCAATTGGACAAGCGATTTTCGTCGATTCTCGCCCGAGGCTCGAAGCCTCTGGCTAAAAAATCAAGCCTGCTTCAGCAGGCTACCAGTAAGATCCGATTATTTCGCAGCCGTCTTCAGACGGCTTGACTTGCTAGCTCGGTGCTTTGAGCGCCGAGCGGATTGAACGCGATCCCTTAACTTGATGCGAATGGGCGACAGCGCGCCTCGCCCCTATCGGCAAACCCGCATAGCCCAAAATGGTTTGGGCTATGTAAAGGTCGAGTAGAATAAAATCAATCCCATCAGACAAAGGAGTAAACGCGATGCCGACCATTGGCGAACCCGTGCCCGATTTCGAACTGACGAATCAAGATGGCAACACAGTCCACATGAGCGACTACCGGGGCAAGAAGGTGATCATGTTCGCCTACCCCAAAGCCGGAACCAGCGGCTGCACCACACAGGCGTGCGGCTTCCGCGATCAAATGCCGAAGTTCGACGCCAACAACGTGATCGTGCTGGGCATCAGCCCGGACGCGCCTAAGGATCAACTCAGTTGGAAGCAGAAGGAAGGCTTGCAGTACGACCTGCTCTCCGACGAGGATCATCACGTGCTCGAAGCGTGGGGCGCGTGGGGCGAGAAATCGATGTACGGCAAACAGTACGAAGGCGTGATCCGCTCGCATTGGGTGATCGACGAGAACGGCGTGCTGGTTGACCAGCAGTTGAACGTCAAGCCGGTCGAGAGCGTCGAGAAGGCGCTTAAGACGCTCGGCTGGTAAACCCCAACAGCAGAATCTCCCGTAGGAGCACGCTGTAGCGTGCTCCTACACAATCAGTGTCGCTCAGTCCCGCCCCCAGACGTAGAAGATGAAATCCTGCTCGACCGTCGCGCCGCCGACTTGGTGGATCAATGCCAAGATCTGCGCGCGGTGGTCGGTCGCGTGGTTGAGGATCTGCGTCACCCCTTCCCACACGAACTGGGTCCGGACTTTGTTTCCGGTGATGCTCCTGAAGGTGAAGGGTTGCTCAAGTTGATCGTCGGTCAGCGCGGCCCCGAATGCCCGCCACGCCGCCTCAACCTCATCCCAGCGCGCCCGGATCGCCGCGCGTGTCGGGTAGGTGTCGGTGCTCTCGAAGGCGGGCGTGGGCGCTTCGCCCCGCACGCGCCGCAGCCATAAGTCCTCGCTGCTCAGCGTATGGACGACCTGCGCGTGCAGCGAGCCAATCGAGTAATCGGACGGGCGGGTGAACTGCTCGTCGCTCAGCTTCATGATGCAGTCCCACACCCGCCGATGCGCCCAATAGCTGTAGTCGATCAAGCGTCGATAATGCGCTGCGTTCATGGCTGCCCCCTAAATTTATGGTCGATCAGACCGATCATCTCATTGTAGGGATAATCTCAGTGCTCCCTCAAGTGCCAGTGCAATCCGCCGTTTCGCCACCGTCTCCCCCTTCCCCTTTGCGCAAGCTGCGCCGCGCACGCTAGAATATGCCTTGCAACGATTCTTCAAGGAGGAGCGCGCGCGCATGGCATACGGGCGGCTGGACGTTTTCTGGCCCGACGGCTTGTTTAAGACGTACTTGCTCGCCGATCCGACCGTCTCAATCGGGCGTTCGCCGAGCAATACGATTCCGCTCGAAACCGACTCGCTGTCGCGCTATCACGCCACGCTCATCAACCAGAGCGGCGAAGTCCAGATCACCGATCTCGGTTCGGCGAACGGCACCTTCATCGACGGCGTGCGGCTCCAGAAAGACGAACCGCGCGCGCTCTACGGCGGCGAAGAAATCCTGATCGGCGAGCTGCGGCTGATCTACCATTTCCTCGACGAAACCCCCACTCGCCCGATCAGCGTTCCCGAAGAAACCCGCCACATCGAGCTGGAAGAAGCCGCTTTCTTCATCGACGTCGACGACCCGGAGCAGGCGATCCCACCCGGCGCGCACATCTCGGCGCGCGTCTCGATCACCAACACGAGCGACGAACCGCAGCGCTTTCGGGTCGAAGTCAGCGGCGTGCCGAAAGAGTGGGCACGCACCGACCGCCCCGAACTCGAAGTCGCGCCCAAGCAGACCAGCGACGTGATCGTCAACTTCAAGCCGCGCCGTCGCAGCGACAGCGCCCCCGGCGATTACAGCGTGCAAATCACGGTTTACCCTAAAGAACATCTGGAACACGCCATCCGCGCCAGCGTCGTGCTCCGGTTGCTGCCCTTCGGTGGCTTCGGCATGGCGCTGGAGCACAACCGCTTGAAGCCGGGCGAGTTATTCCGACTGCACCTGCACAATCAGGGCAGCGCCCCGCTGCCGATCAACCTGTTCGCCCGCGACCTGAGCGACAGCCTAACCTTAGTGCTGCCCAACGCCCATCTGACGCTCGCACCGGGTCAGCGCACCGTGATTCAGGGGACAGGCGAAACCGAGCAAGACGACTTTCTTTGGCGACCCGCGCGAGCATTCCTTCGACTTGATCGCGCGGTCGGGCGACGCCGCCGCCTTCACGATTGCGACGCGCGGCTATATCGACGAGCGTCCGGCGCTGCCGGGGTGGTCGGTCTTCGCCCTCGGCGGGATCGGGCTGGCGCTGGTGGCGATCATCCTGATCGGGCTGCTGGTGCTGCTCCAACCCGCGCCGCCACTCCCGTCGATCACCGCCTTTCAGGTCAGCGATACGCGCGTCGCGCAGGGCGATCCGCTGGTCGTAAGCTGGATGGTCGCCGACGCCAGCGAAGTTCACCTCAGCGTCAACGACAACGAGGTCTACAGCGTCGATCACGCCGGGTCGCAGAGCGTGCAGGTCGACACGGCGGCGCTCGACGGCAGCGTTTCGGTGGTGCTGGTGGCATTCAACGCGGGCAGGCAAACCGCCGCCCGCGAAACGGTCGAAGTCTATGCCCCGGTCGCGGTCGAGTCCTTCACCATCACGCCGAATCGGTTAGTGCTCTACGTCGCCCAAACCGTAACGCTCGACTGGAACGCGCCGGGCGCGACCTCCACCCAGATCACCGGGCTGGAGAACTTCACCAGCACGCCGCTCGACACGACCTACGGCGCGACCGCCTCGGTCTCGGTGGTCGGCATCCCCCGCGCGCCGCTGACGTTGGTGCTCACGGCGCAGAACGCCGATACCTCGATCCAGCAGCAGTTGGTCGTCGAGATGATCAGCCCGCAGTGTACGGCGACCAGCGGCGCGGTCTCGCTGCGCGCCTCGCCGGACGTGACCGACCAGATCGTCGCCACCATCCCGGACGCGACGACCGTCGTCGTCGATGCTCAAGACGCGCTCGGTCAATGGCTGCGGGTGCAGTTGAGCGGCGGCGCGCACGGGTGGGGCGAACGCACCGCCTTCACCTGCGCCGACACCTTCTCGGTGGACGACCTGTATAAAGAATTGATCGTCCCGACGGCGCGACCGGAGTTCACGTTGGTGCCCTCGCTCGCGCCGAGCGCCGTCGCAACGGCTGCGCCGACTTCCGCGCCAACCGGCACCGCGCTGCCGACCGGGATTCCGACCATCGTTCCGGCGACTTCGAACGCGGGGTAAAACATCAAAACTCAACGCAAAGGCGCAAAGAGAAGACGGTTACAAATTCTTTGCGTCTTTGCACCTTTGCGTCTTTGCGTTGAATCTTTTTCACTTTGAACGACCCGGTTTCTGTGCTAGACTACCGCGAGTTTTGCCGGTCTCCGGCATCGACGTTGTGTATACCTAGAGAGTAAGCCCCTTGAGAATTTCGCTTTGCCTCTTACTGGCGCTGATCGCGCTGGCAGTTCGCCCGACCGCAGCGCAGAACACCACCGTTGTTCCTACGCCGACGCTGTTTTACGTCGAAACTTCAACGCCCGTCGCCCTCATCTTCGCCACCAACACGCCGAGCTTTCCAGTCACTTACGCGTCGACCCTGACAGCGACGCCGCTGCCGTCGCCGACGCCTACGGCGACGCTCTCGCCCGCGCCGATCAGCACCCACATCCCGACCTTCACGCCCGATCCCAACGGCACGCCGCCCGCGACGTGGACGCCGCCGCCGCCCGATCCGGCATCGCAGATCATTGATCACTACCGTTTCTACCGCCCGATTGGTCCGGATAACGTCAATTACCTCGACCGCACCTATCCCTACGGCGGCAACTCCGGCGGCGCGTTACAGGTGCATCACGGCGTCGATCTGGTCAACCCGACCGGCGTCAACGTGCTGGCGGCGGGCGCGGGGACGGTCATCTTCGCTGGCGACGACCTCACGCAGGTGATCGGCTTATCGACCAATTATTACGGCAATGCCATCATCATCCAGCACAATTTCAACTCGCCGGAGGGGCAGCCGGTCTACACGCTCTACGGGCATCTGAGCAAGGTCAACGTCGCCGTCGGGCAAGGGGTCGATGCGGGCGACGTGATCGGCGAAGTCGGTGCGGCGGGCGTCGCCTTTGGACCGCACCTGCATTTCGAGGTGCGCGTCGGCGACCCGCTGAGCTTCAACGCGACTCGCAACCCCGACCTGTGGATTTACCCGTATCGCAATTTCGGCACACTCGCCGGGCGCGTCACCGACGCGGCGGGCAACCTGCTCTACTCCGCGCCGCTGCAAATCCGCTCGGAGAAAAGCGCGCGCTACACCTACACCTACGCCGACGACTCGGTGCACGGCGACGATACTTTCCACGAGAATTTCACCTACGGCGACCTGCCGGAAGGCTACTACGAAGTCAGCGTCAACGACGGGCAGCGCGACGCGCTTCCGCCAGATGATCTACATCTACCCCAACCGGACGACGTGGCTCGACGTGCAGTTGAACTAAAAGCCGTTTTGAACCGCCAAGACGCAGAGAACGCCAAGAGGGATAATTCTTGTGGCGTCCCTAGTAGGTCAACCCCATCGCTTGAAAAACCGATCACACGTCATTTGTAGGGGCACGGCGCGCCGTGCCCCTACGCGCCTAGGTCTTGGTGTCCTTGGCGTCATGGCGGTTGAATCGTCGTCGTCGCAGCGTGGCAAATCAGGGAGCGATCAGGTAGAATAAGGGTTCTATCGCACCGGATTTTTGATGCAGATCGAACATCTCTCCCTGACGAATTTTCGCAACTACGCCCGCCTTGAGTTAAGCCTCCCCACTCAAGCGCCGGTTGTGCTGCACGGCGCCAACGCGCAGGGCAAAACCAGCCTGCTCGAATCGATCTACTACCTTGCCACCGCCAAATCACCCTACACCGCCAGCGACCGCCAACTGATCCACTGGCGCACCGAAAGCGATCCGCTGCCGTTCGCCCGCGTCGCCGGGGAGATCACCTCGCGCCGCGTGCCGCTGACCCGCCTCGAAATCACGCTGATGATCGAGCCGACGCCCGACGGCGGATCGCGCTTCCGCAAAGTGATCCGCGTCAACGGCGTCGAGAAGCGGGTCAAGGACATCGTCGGGCTGATCAACGTGGTGCTGTTTCTGCCGCAGGATTTGACGCTGATCGAGGGATCGCCTTCCGACCGCCGCCGCTTCATCGACAACACGCTCGGTCAGGTCGATGGCGACTACCTCGAAGCGATGGACGAATACGAGAAGCTGCTGCCCCAGCGTAACGCCCTGCTGCGCCAGATCGCCGAGCGGCGCAGCAGCCCGCGCGAACTCGACTTCTGGGACGAGAAGATCGTCCAGTACGGCAGCGTGATCATCGCCGGGCGGCAGCGCTTCTTGGGCGAACTCCAAGCGCTGGCGCAGCGAGCGCATTACGAACTCACCGGCAACCGCGAGCAGCTTACGCTCAGCTACCAGCCGAGCTTTTTGCCGACCTTCGCCGGAGATGGGCAGATGTCGTTCGACATGCTCGGCTTAGACCTGCACCGCGAACTGACGCCGGAGCAGATCGCGCCGCAGTTCGCCGACCAGCTCAAGGCGGAGCAGCGCGACTCGATCCGGCGCGGCGCGACGCTCAGCGGACCGCACCGCGACGAGCTGCGCTTATTCATCAACGAGCGCGATACCGGGCTGTACGGCAGTCGCGGGCAGGCGCGCACGGCGGTGATGGCGTTCAAGCTGGCGGAACTTCAGTGGATGTGCGAGCGCATCGGCGAATGGCCTATTCTGCTGCTGGATGAGGTGGTGGCGGAACTCGACGCCAACCGCCGCGCCTACCTGCTCGACCGCATCGACGGCGCGACCCAAACCCTGATGACGACCACTGAACTCGACATCTTCACCGGGTCGTTTTTAGAGCGGGCGAAGGTCTGGGAAGTCAGCGAAGGACAGATCGAGCAGCCAAAGTAGCCCGCCGGATTCTCGCGCTAGCGGAAGGGAAAGTATGTCTCCGCAACAAATCAATCAGATGACCGCGATTGTCGCGCTGGTGGCGATTGTGATCCTGTTCGTGTTGGTCGCCGCCGGGGTTTTGCCGAGTTTGGTGGCGATGGTGCTGACGCTGGGCATCGGGCTTGGCGGTGCGCGCCATTCGCGGGTCGATCAAGCCGTGATGCGGCGGCAGGCATATATGTAGTAGCGGGTTAAGGCAGCAGTTCGAGAAATTTGCAGTGAGTCGGGCGGATGATCGAGAAGTCACGACGGTCGAAGGTCGCCACACGGGTGACATTCAAGCGCTCGGCTTGTGCCATGATCGCTACGTCGGTGAAATCGAATTTCGCGCTCTCGTATTGACTCAGGATTTCCTGCATACGCAGCATGTCGTCTGAACTAAGCTGCTCGATTTGAAAAGCTCTTTGGACAGTAGAAAACAATGCAATTGCATGGCGATAAGAAATTCGAGTTGTCGCCAAATAAAACAACTCACCTAAGACGGGTGCAGGAACAACTCGTCTCTCATTAACCAGACTGCGTATCAACTTTCTTGCTTGCTCATATCGCACATCTTTGCGAAATGTATAAGCAAATAACACGCTGGTATCAATCAGTATCTGCATATTTTTTCCGATAAGCTGCCATCACATCATCTTTCGTGATGCTCGATAAATCGGTGATGTCATCGTCAAACATGCCATCCATAAACCTAAGCACTTCATTACTATCTCTCGGCTCACCATATTTTTCATCCAGAAGCGAGCTAAGCACTTCATTACTATCTCTCGGCTCACTATACTTTTCATCCAGAAGTGAGCTAAGTACATCATTCACGGTACGATTTTCTCGCTTCGCAATTTCCTCTAAACGCCGCGCGTTTTTCTCATCAATCACAAAATCTGTCATGAGTTTACCGCCCTTGCTCTTTTCACTCACCTTCATTATAGCGAGTTCTCACCGCTCGTAGACCAACTCCCCGCCGACGTAAGTCTGATCGACCTGAATATCCAGCAAGCTTTCCGGCGGCGTGTTCAGCGGATCGCCGCTGAGGACGGCGAAGTCCGCCCACTTGCCGCGCTCGATGCTGCCGCGATTATCGGCGTCGCCGCTGGCAATCGCGCCGCCCATCGTGAAAGCGTAGAGCGCCTCGTATGCCGTGATCGCCTGTCCCGGCGCAATCGGGTCGCCGTTGACCGTCGAGCCGATCCAGCGCCGCCTTGATGCCGAGCAGCGGGTTATCGTCGGGGACGACCGGCGCGTCGCTGCTGAGCGCGACCGTCAGCCCTTCGTCGAGCATCGAGCGCACCGGATAGCAGCGCTCGAAGTAGTCGTCGGGCAGGTAGCGGCGGAAGGCGCTGCCCAGCGCGGGCAGAAAGACGGTCTGCGGGACGGCAATCGCGTTGATCGCCTTGAGGCGGCGCAGATGTTGCAGATTGGGCAAGCCCAGATGCTCGATCCGGTGGCGCAGACCGGGCTGGCGGGCGTTGAGCGTCTCGTAGACGCTGATCACCTGATCGAGCGCGCGGTCGCCGATGGCGTGCGTCCCGATGCGGAATCCGGCGTGGTGCGCTTCCCACATCAGTTCGAGCAGTTCCTCGTCCTCGAAGCGCAGCACCCCCTTTTCGCCGGTGATCTTGTACGGCTCGCTGATGGCGGCGGTCGCGCCGCTCAAGCCGCCGTCGGCGAAGAACTTCACGCAGTCGATCCGCAGCGTGTCGCTGACGTACTTCTCCGGCAGCGGGTAGGTGATCTTGGCGGCGCCGTCCGGTCGGCGGATCGGCAAGCCGTTGACGCGCACGGCGAGGTCGCCGTCGGCTTCCAGTTGGCGATAGACCCGCAGGTGATCGGGCGTCAGCAGCGGATCGGTCGCGCTGGTGATGCCGAGCCGCAGTTGGTGGTAATTCGCCTCGCGGATGGCGCGCGCCAGCGTCTCGTCGTCCGGCGTCGGGATGTCGAGCAAGCCGGTCGCCGTCTCTTGCAGCAAGCCGGTCGGCTCGCCGTGCTCGTCGCGGACGATCACGCCGCCGGGTGGGTTGGGCGTGTCGGCGGTGATGCCCGCCAGTTCGAGCGCGCGGCTGTTGGCGACGATCATGTGCCCGCAGGTGCGGGTCAGGGCAATCGGATGTTCGGTGCTGGCGGCGTCGAGGTCGGCGCGGGTCAGGTGACGGTGCTCCGGCAGGTCGGCTTCGTTGTAGCCGCGCCCGGTCAGCCACACGCCCGGCGGAGTCTTGCGCGGCGCGATCGCTTGAAGCGCGCGACAATCGCCGGGATGTCGGCGGCGACCGAGCTGCGCGCATCGACCTGCACCGTCAGCAGCAAGCCGAGCTTCCAGATGTGGACGTGGGCGTCGTTGAAGCCGGGGATCAGCGTGCGCCCGGCGAGATCGACGCGGCGGATCGGCGGAATGGTCGTCAGGCTGGGGAGATCGCCGACGTGCGTGATGCGCCCGCTGTCGTCGATGAAGACGACGATCAGCCGTGGGGTGATCGGGGTTCATCGTGTGGATAATGCCGTTGTAGAACAGGAGCATGGCGACCTCGACGGTTCGCTTACGAATATCATTCGCAGACTATAATACGGCGTTCCGTCGATGCCGACCAGCCCAAGCAATTCAGCGATAGTCGGTGATGCGGTAGTGATAATGGCGGGCGATGGGCAGGCTGACCATGACGCCGCGCCGGGCGGCGGGCGGCAGAGCGGTTTTCCACGTCGGCGGCTGGTGGCGGAGCTGCAGCGGCGCTTGCATCCGAATCTCGTTGCCCGCGACCAGATGTCCGCTGTCAATCGCGCCATCGTTCTGCACGATCTCGATGGAGCGGCTCAGGTCGATCTCAAATGCTTGCTCAACCCGCCGCAGATGGTCGGCAGGGTCTTCCATAAAATCTTCGTAGCGCAGGGCGAAATAGGGCACCGTCTTTTCGCCGTGATACAGCATTTTGGTGCTGCCGTTGGTGAAGCTCCAATGCAAGCCGGAACGCGCCGCCGCCCTGAAGCGCGCGCCCGAACTCTGCAAATGTCCTTTGGCGAATTCGCGCCGCAGCTTCGACCACGTGACGGCGCGCGGATCGCGGATCATGTTCAGCAGGCTGACCTCATAACCGGCTTCGGCGAGGTTCAGCGCGCGATACAGGCTCCTGCGCCCGGTCTTGGACGAGTTGACCAGTGTCGTCGCGCCGCTGACCTCGACAATCGCGTCGATCAGCGTTCGCCAGATGCGGACGTAATCGCCCCCGTAGCACTTGGCATAGATCAGTCGTTCCGGAAAGGCTTCGACTTTTTCGGTGATCTCGCCCGCGTGCTCTAAACTGATCTCCGGCAGCGCGGCGCGAAAGCGCTCCAGCACGGACGACCAGATCGGGCATTCGCGCAGCAGTTCCCCGCACGAACAATACTCCGGCGCATCCGTCCGCAGCATTTGACGGAAAAACAAATTCAGTTCGCCGACGGTGAGCGTATTCGCATTCATGCCGAGCAGCATTTCGAGGATCGTCGTGCCGCTGCGAACGTACCCCCCGATGTAGAGGATTTGAACCGATAGAAGTCATTGGCGGGTGGTTGTCCCCGAAAACTAACTGTCAGTTACGCGACTATAGGGCGCACCTGTGGGGAACTTGGGTAGAAAATGTAAAAAAAGTGTGAACTGATCGGCTGGCTAGGGCAGACCAAAGCGCAGCACCAGCGCGACAAAAAGAATAATAGGTCTAAATTTTGTAAAGCGGAGGGAAGTCCCATGCGATTTATAGCAGCCATTTTGCCTGGCTTTGATCAGCGTCAGTGGTGTGCTGGCGCAGACATCAGAGCCGCCTCCCGGCATGAATTCCAGCGTCGTCGTGACGATCATCACCAGCGCCAACGGCACCAACGACAACCTACAACTCGAACTGAGCGGCACCTTCCCCGGCGATCCGCTGGTCTTGCTGCTGGATCAAGCCGGGCGACTTACAGCCGGGGATGGTCAACAGTTACAATTTCATCGTCCCGCACACATTTTGCGAAATGTTTCAATTCAAGCTGACGCTCGCTGGCAGCGACGACTGGCAGGGGCAGCAGTTCTCGATTCAGATCGACGGCGCGCAGGTCTACTACGACGGCGTTTTCTTCGAGGGCGGCACGCTCAGCGCCGGAAGCTGGCGCGGCGGCACGTGGGACGGCACCAGCGCCTACCGCGATCACTGCGCGACGACGCCGGTCAGCCTCGAACTTCATGACCGGAACAGACGGCACGGTCGATAACCCGGTCTTCTATCTGCAAGGCGATTTCTCGGCGTCACCCTACGCCTTCTACATGGATCAGCCCGGCGATTTAATGGCGGGCATGAGCAATACCTACAATTTCGACGTGCCGATGAGCTTCTGCGCCATGACCGGCTGGAAACTCTCGAAGGGGACGACCGGCGGCATCGACGATACTTGGCTGCCCAACCAGATCACGATCAACGTCGATGGCAGCGAGGTGTTCTACGACGGCGTCTTCTACGAAGTCGGTCCGATCACGTCGGCGTCGCACATCGGCGGAACGTGGGACGGCACCGCCGCCTATCAAAACCGCTGCACAATCCTGAGCGTTCCGCCCGGCGGATTCCAGCTTTTGCCGACGGCGACGCCGATCCGCATCAACCCCGGTCAGTTCCAACTGTTGGCGACCCCTACCCCGACCTCGATGCTGCCGTTGGGGCAGGTGCCGATCAATCCGACGCTGATCCAGCCGGTGGCGACGCTGGTGCAGATCAATCCGAACCTGATCCGCCCGCTGAACACGCCAACACCGATCCCGTTCAATCCGGGCATCATCCAAAACCCGACGCTGGCTCAGCCCGCCACGCCGACGCCGTTCGCTGGCGTCACCCAATGCCTTAACGCGCCGCCGCCGCGCTTGCAGGTCGGCGGACAGGGTCGCGTGACGCTCGGCGGCGTGCCCAATCGCATCCGCTCGCAGCCGAATACCTCCGGCGCTGTCCTCGGACAAATCCCATCGGGCGACGTCTTCAGCGTGATCGGCGGACCGAACTGTGACGGCACCTACTCGTGGTGGCAGATCAACTACAACGGGGTTGTCGGCTGGACGGCGGAAGGCACGGGAGCGGACTACTTCGTCGAACCGGCGTAAGCGGCGAGCCAATCGAGCATTGTTCTCGTTGGGGCAGCACCATGTGTGCTGCCCCTACCGGATTTGCATTCGCTAAGATTGGAACGCGGCGGGCAAGCTGCTCGCCCAAGCGTGGATCGCGTTCCAGTCGCGGTGATCGCCTTCCGACCAGACGCCCGTCGCCACGCTGATGCGAAACTTCAGGCGGTCGCTGAATTTTGGTATCTTATTGATGTCGAGCACCCCCGCGAAAAACCCCTCGCTGACCGGCGTAACCAGCGACCGCACCGGATCGAGCCAGCGCTTGACACTCTCGCGGTACTGTTGATTTTTCATCGCCAGCGTCATGCAGACAAGAAACGTCGCCACCGGTTTGCCCGCGAGTTCGCTCCGATGTTGCCGAACGAACGTCATCGCTTCCGGCAGCCATTGCCGATCCTGAATCGCGCTGCCGACGATAACCGCCCGATACGGCGTCAGGTCTTGCACCTCATCCACCCGGCGCACGTCGACCTGCGCGCCCCCCTCGACCAGAGCCTTTCCAATCGCCTCCGCGACGCCGACGGTCGAGCCGGTCATGCTGGCGTAAGCGATCAGAATTTTGTCCGACACAGCGACACCTCCTTAGGAGTCAGTTCGTCACATTACCCCTACATTGTCGTCGATGCCGCCCCATAACAGACACCTAATTTAAGGGGGTGCGTTAGGTTATCCCTGCTCAAAAGCGTGCTTGCCGAACGCCAACCCTAACGATCAGTCCAATTCGCCGGGATCGTGGCGATTGAAACGGCGCGCCGCAATCAGGTATAATCTCTGCGGACGACTGACACCTAAAGTTAAGAAGGTTGGCATGGCAAAACGACCCCCTGTGTACCCGTTTACAGCCATCGTGGGGCAGGACTTGATGAAAACTGCCCTCGTGTTGAACGCGATTGACATGCGAATCGGCGGCGTGCTGATTCGCGGCGAGCGCGGCACCGGCAAATCGACCGCCGCCCGCGCGCTGGCTGCGCTGCTGCCCGAAGTGAACGTGGTCGCGGACTCGCCCTTCGGCGACGACCCCAATCAGCCCGATACGTGGTCGGACGCGGTGATCGAGCGCGTGGCACGCGGCGAGACGCTGCCGGTCGCGCGCCGCAAGATTTCCTTCGTCGACCTGCCGGTCAGCGCGACCGAAGACCGCGTCGTCGGCACGCTCGACATCGAACGCGCCATCCAGAAGGGCGAGAAGAAATTCGACCCCGGCGTGCTGGCGAGCGCTAATCGCGGCATCCTCTACGTCGATGAAGTCAACCTGCTCGACGATCACGTCGTTGACCTGCTGCTCGAACTCGGCGGCGATGGGCGTCAAC
The DNA here is from genome assembly GCA_963848465.1 of uncultured Chloroflexia bacterium. Lineage (GTDB taxonomy): Bacteria > Chloroflexota > Anaerolineae > Aggregatilineales > Phototrophicaceae > Flexifilum. The sequence goes on from CAWKDY010000032.1 coordinate 160,064, forward strand.
GTGGTCGAGCGCGAAGGCATCAGTTTTTCGCATCCGGCGCGCTTCATCCTCGTCGGGACGATGAACCCCGAAGAAGGCGATTTACGCCCGCAACTGCTCGACCGCTTCGCGCTGTCGGTTGAAGTCCGGGGCATTCACGATCCCAACGAGCGGATGGAGATCGTCCAGCGCCACATCGCCTACGAGAGCGACCCCGAACGCTTCCGCGAGCATTGGGCGGACGCCGAACAGCGCCTCTCCGATCGCATCGCCGCTGCCCGCGAACTGGTCGAGGAAGTGGTCTACACCCGCCGTGACTTGTTCACGATTGCCACGCTGACCAGCAACCTGCACATCGACGGTCACCGCGCCGATATGGTGATCTTGAAAGCCGCCCGCGCTAACGCCGCCTTCGAAGGGCGCACCACCATCAACCAGCACGACATTCTGCTGGGGCTGGAACTCGCCATCCCGCACCGGCTCAAGCGCGGTCCCTTCAATGACGCCCAGATGAGCATGACGGACATCGAACGCCAGATGGATCAGATCGAGTCCGAATGGGGCGAAGGCGACGAAGCCGACCAGCGAGCCGAAGAAGGCGAGCAGGAAGCAGTCAAAAAAAAAGTCCCTCGGTAGCCACTAAAACCGACGAGGAAATGCCGGATCTCGGTCAAGCCGACCCCTCTCCGCAGAACGTGTTCGACAACCGCGATGCGTACTGGTGGGAGGGCGGCAAAAAGGTCGAGTTCCGGCGCTGAATTCGCGCCGCGCAAGCTGCAAACCACGCTCGACCAGATGACCCGCAAGCAGGCGGGTCGGCGCTCGACCACGCACACCGACCGCAAGCGCGGTCGCTACATCCAAGCCCGCCCCGCCAATGGCAGATACGACGACATCGCCTTCGATGCGACGTTGCGCGCCGCCGCGCCGCGCCAGCGCGACCGCGAAGCGCAGAAGCGCGTGTCAGGGATGGCGTATGCCCTGCGTAAAGGCGATTTGCAGCGCAAGGTGCGCGTCCGCCGCACGGCGAACTTGATCCTGTTCGTGGTCGATGCCTCGTGGAGCATGGCGGTCTCCGAGCGCATGACCGCCACCAAGGGCGCGATCATGTCGCTGCTGACCGACGCCTACCAGCGCCGCGACCGCGTCGGCTTGGTCGTCTTCCAGAAAGACCGCGCGCAGGTGATCCTGCCGCCGACTAACTCGGTCACGCTGGCGAAGCAGGCGCTGGCGAACATCCCGGTCGGCGGCAAAACGCCGCTATCAGCCGGGCTGCTGATCTCCTACGAGACCATCCAGCGCGAGAAAATCCTGCACCCCGACATCATTCCGCTGATTATCCTGCTGACCGACGGCGCGGGCAATGTCTCCATGGGCAAGGATTCACCGCAGGAAGAAGCCCACCGCATCGCCGAGATGATCAAGCACGAGCAGATCAAAGCCGTGACCATCAACATGGAGCACACCGCCTTCGATCAAGGCTTGGCTGCCAAGCTGGCGGAGCGCTTGGGCGGTCCCTGTTATTCACTGGGGCAAATCCGCACCGACAATCTGCTGCAAACCGTCCGTCAGGAGATGGATAAGAAGTAGCGGCAGGTCTCCCGCACTTAGACCGAAAATAGGCGTGTTTTTGCGAGGGATTGGCAATGGTTTCCGCTGCCAATCCCTCGTTTTTGATTCCAATCCACGAAAGTTACGAGAATAGTGACATTTAACGCGATCGCCGGGACAAAAAGCATGGATCTCCTATCCCCTTCGTGAAGACCGCGTAGTGATTGGCAACAAGCACAATCAAATTCGCTGTTTTTACCAAAGGACTTAGCCATGAATCCCGTTTCAATCGACCCGGCAGCCGACCACTTTGGGCAGTGGTGGGCGATGGCAATTTGGGCGATCTTCTTCCTGCTCTTTCTGCTGTTCACACCGTTCTACAAGAAAAGCCAGCGCAAGCCGACGACCGCTTACTTTGCCTTCGTGGTCGCGCTGGCGTTCGAGATGTTCGGCGTCCCGCTCTCAATGTATATCCTCACGTGGGCGTTCGGGTCGAGCCTGCCCGAAGGCGTCCTGTGGGGGCACACGCTTGTCCTCTCGATTGGGCTGACCGGGACGTACCTCATGTACGCGACGACCATCCTCGGCGCGGGGCTGATCATCTGGGGCTGGCGTGACATCTATAAATACTACTGGAGCAAAGACGAAGGGCACGGCACGCTGGTGACCAGCGGTATCTACAGCCTCATCCGCCACCCGCAGTACACTGGCTTCCTGCTGATCACGCTCGGCATGATGTTCGAGTGGACGACTCTGCCGCTGTTGATCATGTGGCCCATCTTGGTCGTGATCTACTACCGCTTGGCGAAGCGCGAAGAAGCCGACATGGAAGCCGAGTTCGGCGACGCCTACCGCCGCTACAAAGCAACGTCCTCGATGTTCCTGCCGCTGCCCAAGCTGCACCGGGGATCGAGCGCCGCGCCAGTGCGGTGAGGTCGTATCGTAGGGGAGACGCATGCGTCTCCCCTACACGTTGATCCGTTTAAGGGGTATAGAGTTCCTTCGTCTCGCAATCGCTGCACATCACCGACGCATCCAGCGCGCCGTCCACCAGATCGGCGAACCAGTCGCGGAAGCGCACGCCGTTCACCTCAAGCTCGTAGAACAGCGGCAGCGCCAGCACCGTGTGGCTGACTCCCCAACCGACGTAAGAGCGGAAATTCGGCAGTTGGTCAAGCGTGGCGAGATTCGCCGCCCGCCGCGCCGTCCATTCGTCCATCGTGCCCCCCTGCATCACGTAGTACAACATCTGCACTTGATCGCCCGCGCTGGTGTACTGCGCGGCGGTCGCATTGGGGAAGGCTTGCAGCAAGCGCGGTATACAGCTTGTCGGCGAAATCAACGTCGAGCGTGAGGTCGGCGTAAGCGTCGAGCGGCGGCAGGTTGGCAGCCGCGCCCCAGAGTTGCAAGCCCGATCCAATCGTCGGGGATGATGCCCAGATAGGCGTCGCCGAAGACCAGCGCCCGCGCCTCGCGGTAGTGGTCGAGCACGTAGGGCGCGTTGAAGACCGCACCAATCGACCCGGCGCTGCTGCCAGTGACGATCAACTGCTCGACGCTGGTGTAGTTGGCATACGTCCAGTCGAGCACGGCAGCGGCGTCCGTGAAGCCGTCGAAAGCGATGTCGAGCGTCCCGGCGTCGGTCGCGAACTGGGCATCCGCCGCCCCGATGTGCACGTCGCCCGTGCAGTAGGGGATCACCACGAAGCTGTAATCGAGCAGCGGATTTTCCGGGTTGGCGAAGTCGAAGATGCCCTGATAGGCGTCGAGTTCGTCGGCTTCGACTGAATCGTCGAACGTGCCGCCGGGGCTGCAAGTTCCCCCGCTCCAGCACGCACCGCCGCCCTGAAAGTAGACGACCAGTTTCGCCGGGTTGCCGGGATGAGCGAAAAAGCTGTAGGGTGTACCCCGCGCGCAGATCGCGCCGGGGAGCGGGATTTGCGTCCAGCCCGCGCCGAGGTCGCCGAGAGTGGGCAGGTCAGCCTGTGCCGACGCGAGCCAGCGCCGAGGACGATCAAGAGCAGCAGCCAAAAGAGCACCCGTTTCACCGGAATCCCTCCTCAAGCAAGATCAATTTCGCAGACTATACCGCGTTTGCTGGAACGAATAGCAGCCCGCCGACGTCTTATGGTTGAATGGACGTAAAACCGGAGCATGCTTGAAAGGTATGGGAGCTTTGATCCAGATTTTGATTATGCTGTTCTTGCTCGTTTTCGGGGGCGTGCAGTCGTGGCCAGTGACCCCGCCGCCGCCCATCGAGATCGTGCCGACGCCGGAGACGACCCGCGTCGAAATCCCGGTCGGCGCGCTGATGCAGGTCGTCGGTAACAGCCCGGCGCGCGTCGAGCTTTACGTCATGGCGTCGCTCGACGGCTGCGATTTTCCGGTGCAGGTCGAGCAGCGGCAGGACGATCACGACGTTTACGTCTCGCTCTACCGCGAGATGCCGCTCAACGTCATGTGTCCGGCGGTGCTGCGCCACTACGAGCAGGTGATCACGCTCGACGGGACGTTCACCAGCGGCGAAACCTACACGATTCACGTCAACGACACCATTCTCACGATTACGATTTAATTGAGGAGCAAAGAACAATGAAACAGCTTAGTACGATAATTGGCATGGCGCTGGTGCTTGGGCTGATGGTTGGCTCGGTCAGCGCGCAGGAACTCGACTCCCGTCCCGACGAACGGCGGTGAGCGCGACGGCGTTTCACTCGCCATCTACAATCAGGGGACGGCGCTGGTGCAGGATCGGCGGACGTTCACGCTCGACGCGGGCAGCAACACCATCAATTTCACCGACGTCGCATCGGGCATCGACCCGACCTCGGTGACCTTCGTCTCGCTGACCGACCCGCAGGGCACGCAGGTGCTCGAACAGAATTACGTCTACGATCTGGTCGATAGCTCGGCGCTGCTGCAAAAGTACCTCGACGAGCAGATCACCGTGATCGCCGACGATGGCACCGAGTATCAGGGGCAACTGCTCAGTGGGCGCAACGGCGAGATCATCCTGCGCCAGGACGACGGTCAGGTGATCGTCATCAGCATGAGCAGCGTCCGCGACGTGCGCTTTCCCGAACTGCCCGGCGGCTTGATCACGCGCCCGACGCTCCGCTGGCTGCTCGACGCGGCGCAGGCGGGCGATCAGCACGTCGAACTGACCTATCTCACCAGCGGCATGAACTGGACGGCGGATTACAACCTGCTGCTGGCGAACGACAACGCCTCGCTCGACCTCAACGGCTGGGTGACGCTGACCAACACCAGCGGCGCGGCGTACACCGACGCGCAGGTCAAGCTGGTCGCGGGCGACGTCAACCGGCTGCCCCAGCCGCAGCCAACGATGTATGCCGAGGACGCGATGGTCGCGCGTGCCGCTGGCGCGCCGCAGCAGGTCGATCAGCGCGACTTCAGCGAGTACAAGCTCTACGAGATCAACCGCCCGGTCACGGTCGGCGCCAACGAGACCAAGCAGGTCGAGTTCGTCACCGGCGCGGACGTGCCCGCCCACACCTTCTTCGTCTACGACGCCAGCCAGCCCTATTACGGCGGTGGCAGCCCGTTGATCGACCAATACTACGGGCAAAGCGGGATCACCGACGTGCGGCAACTACCTCGAATTCAGCACCGGCGAGGATGGCGGCTTGGGCGCGGCGCTGCCCGCCGGTCGCGTGCGCGTCTACCAGCAGGATACCGACGGATCGGCGCTGCTGATCGGCGAAAACACCATCGACCACACGCCCAAGGGCGAAAAAGTCCAGCTTTATCTGGGCAACGCCTTCGATCTGGTCGGGTCGCGCACGCAGACCAGCTATAAGCTGATCTCCGGCAACGTGCTCGAAGAAACCTACGAGATTCATCTGCGCAACCGCAAGGAAAGCGGCTCGGTCGAAGTCCGCGTGCCGGAGCATCTGTTCCGCTGGAGCAACTGGGAGATCGTCAGCGCGACGGCGGATTACACCCAGTTGAACTCGAACACGATTGAGTTCCGCCCGCAGGTCGAAGCCGGGCAGGAAGTCGTGATCAGCTACACCGTGCGCTATACGTGGCCCCGGTAAGACAACCTCACCCCCGCTTCCGCGCGAACCTTCGGTTCGCCTGAAGCTGCCCCTCTCCACTGCGTAGAGAGGGGGCGCAAAACAAGTCTGCGCGGTTAAGTCCCCTCGCCATGCAATGGAGAGGGGATTTAGGGGTGAGGTGGGGTGGACCCTATAATCCACCCCTATACCCGCGCTATAATGCGCGCCTATGCCTATCATCTCTCGTCACCGACTCCTGCTGATCTGCTTGGGGGCGCTTGTCTTTCGCCTCGTGCTGCTTGGATTGGTGGATTACCCCGGCATCGCCGACCCGACCCACTACTACAACATGGGCGTGCGCCTCGTCGAAGGGCACGGCTTCACGATTGACTACATCTGGCAGTACAGCCTGCCGCCCCAGTCGATTGTCCATCCCGAAGAACACTGGATGCCCCTCACCGCCGTGATCGCCGCCGCGCCGATGGCGCTGTTCGGCGAAAGCGCGCGCATCGCCCTGCTGCCCTTCCTGCTGATCGGCTCGCTGCTCCCGGCGCTCAGCTATTGGGCGGCGCGCCAGCTTGACCTGAGCGAGGAAGCCGCCTTATTCAGCGCGGCGGCGCTGGCGGCGCTCCCCGAAATGGCGATCTATTCGCTGCGAACCGATACCGTCGCGCCGATGGCGCTGCTGATCGGCGTGTCGATTCTGCTGCTGACGCGCGGCTTGCGGCGCGGCGAGTGGTGGGCGTTCGCCGCCAGCGGGATCGCGGCGGGGCTGGCTTACCTGACCCGCAACGACGGCGTGCTGCTGCTGCCGATGATCGCCGTCACGCTGATCGCTTACGCGCTCTGGCGCAAAGCCGCGCCCGGCTTTCACCCGCGCGGCGTGATCCTCGTGCCGCTGCTGGCGCTGGTCGTCGTCGTCCCTTGGCTGATCCGCGATCACAATGCCTTCGGCATGTACGGATCGCCGGAGACCAGCAGCATGTTCTTCTTCACCGACCACAACGATCATTACGCCTATGGGCGGCATTTCACGCTCGATACCCTGCTGGCGACGCAGACGCCCGCCCAGATCGTCGGCAAGCGCCTGTTCGAGGCGGCGGCGGCAATCAAGGAGATGATCAAGTCGTTCGACGGCTTCTTGGCGGTCGCCGTCGCGGGCGGGCTGATCCTGTTGATTGCTGCCCGTGACCGCCGCCGTCTGCTGACGATTGCCCCGGCGCTGATCCTCGTGCTGGGCGTATTCATCGCCTACCCGGTATTCATCCCCTACAAATCACAGGCGGGCAGCTTCAAAAAAGCCTATATGTCGATCCTGCCGCTGCTGATCCCGTTAGGCGCTTATGCGCTGGAGCGCGCCGTGACGGATCGGCGGTTGCGGTTGGGCGCGATGGTCATCGTGATCGCGTTGGCGGGCGCCGATGCTTTCGACGCGGTGCGGCTGGACATGCAGACGGCGGACGACTATCTCGCCGTCACCGAGCAAATGGCGGCGCGAGCGCTCACACTCCCTGACACTAACGGCGACGGCAAAATTATCCTGATGACGCAAGACCCCTACATCTTGCGCTACGTCGGCTTGCAGAGCGTCATGTTCCCCAACGAAGACCGCGACACCGTGATCGCCGATCGCGCGGCGCTACGGCGTCGATTATCTGTTGATGCCGCCCAACCGCCCCTCGCTCGACGGATTGATGACCGGCGCGGTGGTCGATCCGCGCTTCGTCCCGGTCGCCGACGTGCCGGGGACGACTTACGTCTTCTACGCGATTGAGGCTATTCCCGGTGACAACTAGGCGTTTGCAAACGCACCGTTGGCTCTGGCTGATCCTGCTGCTGGCGCTGGCACTGCGGCTCGGCTTCGGGCTGGCGCAAGATCCGCTCCTGCCTTACCAGCGCGGCGGCGGCGACAGCGGCTGGTATCTCGCCAACGGCTACGCGCTCGTGACCGGGCGCGACCCCTATCCGCAGCTTTCCGAGTGGGAGCGCTGGCAGCCGCAGGTTCACTATGACCCGGCAGCGCTGATCACCGGGCGTTCGCCCCTGCCGCTGCTGACTGACGTTTCGAGCCTGCCATCAGCGCCGCTCTACCTGATCCTGATCGGCATCCCGCAGGCTTTCCTCGACCCCACCGCCGCACTGATCGCGCTGCGCCTGCTGCAAGCGATCCTCTCGACGGCGACTTGTCTATTTCGCCTACGCACTGGCGCGACGGCTGACAAATCGCGCCGGAGCGGGGCTGCTAGCCGCCTTCGCGCTGGCGATCTCGCCCGTCTTCATCATCGAAGCCGCGCAGATCATGACCGAGACGGTCTTCATCTTCCTGCTGGCGGGCGGCGTCTGGCTCTACGTCGAATACATTGCCCGTAGGGGCGACCTGACAGGTCGCCCCTACAACAACGCATCCAATGAAGCGCTGAATCTACGTCATGCGCTGGTTAAAAAACGACTTCGCAGCCCGCAGCCGCATCTGACATCACCCCCTTCAGGCAAGACGGTCGTGTACTCTCCCCTCCCTGAAGTCGGGGAGGGGTCGGGGGTGGGGTCAAAGGGCGGTCGTACCATGCCCCTCCTACTTGGCGCGGCGATCATGCTCGGTTTGGCGGCGCTGACGCGGGCGGTGCTGCTGCTGTTTCCGTTCGGCTTGGCGATCCATCTGCTGATGGTCTACGGCTGGCGCGCTGGACTGCGTAAGGCGGTGCTGCTGCTGGTCGTCTATGCGCTGGTCGTCGGGACGTGGACGGTCTACAGCGTCGCCCGCTGGAACCGCTTTGTGATCGCCGGGGAGGGGCTGCCCGCCTTCCTCTACTTCGGCGCGACCGGCTGGAGCGGCTACGCTGAAGCCGATCAGCAATTGGCGGAGGTGTCGCCGACCGGCGATTACGCCGCCGCCGCCGAGAGCGCCATCACCGCCGATCCGCTCGGCTGGATCAAGCGGCGCGTCGGCGAACTGGCGGGCGCGTATCTTCAGCCGCACGGCACGGTCTTCTTCTCCGGCGCTAGCCTGCGCAAGCTGGTCGGCGCAGCGCTGCACGGCGATCAACCGCTGGCGGCGGTGGTGCAGGGCGATAACTTCGTGCCTAAGCTGGCGCTCTACTTGTTCCACTACGTCGGCTTGATCGGCGGGCTGGTCGGCATCTGGCTCTATCGCCGTCGCTGGCAAGTCGCGCTGCCAATGATCGGCTTGATCGCCTACCTGACGCTGGTACACTTAGCGCTGTACGCGCTGCCGCGCTATTTGTTCCCGACCGAGGTCTTCTGGTGGGTGTTCGCGGCGGCAGCGATCTGGCGCGTATTCCAGCGGTTTACCCTTCGTGAAGTGCCGCCACGGGTTTAGAGCGTGTATACAAAGTAGTCTAGGTTGTTCATATCTCTCACCCCCGCTTCCCTGCGCTTAGCTCCCCCTCTCCATTGCATAGAGAGGGGGTTGGGGGGTGAGGTTTCAGAATTTGCATACAGACCCTAAACCCTCGGCGAAGTAGGCTTGAAGCAGATTAGGTGCTTTCCATGACCACCATTCTCGGCATTGAATCTTCCTGCGACGAAACCGCCGCCGCCGTCGTGATCGACGGCAAGACGATCACCTCGAACGTCGTCGCCTCGCAGATCGACCTGCACGCGAAATATGGCGGCGTCTTCCCAGAACTCGCTTCGCGCGCCCACGTCGAGGCGGTCGGCTACGTCGTCGATCAAGCGCTTGACGAAGCGGGCGTGACTCCGGCGCAGATCGACGCCATCGCCGTGACGCGCGGACCGGGTTTGGTCGGCTCGCTGCTGGTCGGCATCAATTACGCCAAAGGGTTGGCGCTGGCGACGGGTAAGCCGCTGCTGGGTATCAATCATCTGGAGGGGCACGTCTACTCGCTCTGGCTGACGGCGGCGGAACGCGAGATCGAGTTCCCCGTGTTGGTGCTGATCGTCTCCGGCGGGCACACCGAACTGCTGCTGATGTCCGATCACGGGCAGTACCGGCGGCTCGGCGGCACGCTCGACGACGCGGCGGGCGAAGCCTTCGACAAAGTCGGGCGGATGCTCGGCTTGCCCTTCCCCGGCGGACCGAGTATCGAGCGGACGGCGTCACAGGGCAGCGCGACCGCCTTCGACTTCCCGCGCGCCAAGCTCGACACCAGCTACGATTTCAGCTTCTCCGGCTTAAAAACCGCCGTCCTGCGCGAAGCGACCGTCCCGCCCTCGGCGGCGGCGCGGAAGGGCACACGCAACGCTGACAAAGCGCCGGTGCTGCGCTCCGACCTCTCGGTCAGCGACGTGGCAGCCAGCTTTCAGAAGGCGCTGGTCGATGCGCTGGTCGAAAAGACCGTCCGCGCCGCCAGAGAGCACCGCGTCACCGAGATTTTGCTGGCGGGCGGCGTCAGCGCCAATCAAGCGCTGCGCAAGGAACTGCGCGCCCGCGCCGACCTGCCGGTGCGCTATCCGCCGCTCAACCTGTGCACCGACAACGCCGCCATGATCGCGGCGGCGGGCTACTACCGCTTCATCGCCGGGCTGCGCAACGATCTGGCGATGGACGTCAAACCGATGTGGCATCTCACCAGTGACGCTTACGCCGAATAGGTGCTGTGGTGATGCGATGACCGAACCGACCGAAGCCGCCGTGCGACCCACTGAGACGCGCTTGAGCCTGTGGCGACATCTGGTACAGGCGGGACTGAACTTTAACCAGCGCGATCAATTACGGGCGGCGGCGCTCTCATATTACGCGCTGCTGTCGTTATTTCCATCACTGGTGCTGATCATCTATGCTGCCAACCTGTTCTGGGGTGTGAGTGTCGTGCAGGATCAACTAACACGGCTGGCGCAGCGGTTTTTCCCCGGTGACGTGCCGACGCTGATCATTTCGGGCGTACAAAGCGCGGTGAATCAAGGGCAGTCGCTCAACCTGATCGCCTTGGTCGGACTGCTCTGGGCAGCCTCCTCATTTTTCTCGAACCTGACCGTCGCGCTGGACACGATCTTTGAGCCAGCGCGCAGCCAGCGCCCGATCTGGCGCAACCGCCTCGTGGCTGCCGCGACCATCATCCTGCTGGCGCTGCTGTTGAGCTTGACGGTGATCGTCACCTATGGCTTGCGCGCCTTCAGCCAGAGCCTATTGGACTCGCCCAGCGCCTTGATGCGCCCGGTCTCGCTGTTGATCCCGCTGCTGCTCTACACGCTCATTTTGACGCTGCTGTTTCGCTACGTGCCGCAGGCGCGGACGCGCTGGCGTGCCATCCTCCTCGGCGCGCTGCTCGGCAGTATCGGCTGGGAAGCCAGCCGGGTCGTGTTCGCGTGGTATCTGGAAAATCTCGCCAACTATGACGCGGTGTACGGATCGCTGGGGGCGGTCATCGCCCTGCTGATCTGGACGTTCGTCAGTTTTGCCATCCTGTTGTTCAGCGCCGAATTCAGCGCCGCGCTGGATCGCTGGCTTCAGCAGCAGGCGTAAAACTCCCCCTCTCCATTACATGGAGAGGGGGTTGGGGGGTGAGGTTATTATTTTTGCCGCAGCGGGCGCATCCCGTTGAGCGTCACCAGCAGCGAGGTGCCCACGTCTGCCAGCACCGCCGCCCAGAGCGAGGTCGCGCCCATCAGCGCCAGCACCAAAAACACGATCTTGATCCCGAAGCTGATCGCCACGTTCTGCCGGATCAGCGCGCGGGCGAAGCGCGCCAGCTTGAGCGCCGCCGGAAGCTGAGTCAGGTCGTCCGCCATTAGCGCCACGTCGGCGGTTTCGAGCGCCTGCGCGCTGCCCGCCCCGCCCATCGCAATGCCAACCGTCGCGGCAGCGAGTGCGGGCGTGTCGTTGATGCCGTCGCCGACCATCGCGACCGAACCGTATTCGCCCAGCAAAGCCCGCACGGCGCTGACCTTATCCTCTGGCAGCAGATCCGCGCGGACGGTATCGACGCCGACCTGCGCCGCGACCGCCTGCGCCACTGCCGCGTGATCGCCGGTGAGCATGACCGTCTGCTGACCGAGATCGCGCAGTTGGCGGATCACGTCAGCGCTTTCCGGGCGCACCTGATCAGCCACGCTGATGTAGCCGCGCACGTTGTCGCCCACGCTCAACAGCATGGTCGTCTCGCCGCGCGCCTCGGCTTGATGGACGAGGTCGCAGAAGACCTCGCTGTGCGGATATTCGGCGTCGAACAGCGCGTGCGACCCGACCGTCACCTGCTTGCCCGCGATCTGTCCCTGCACGCCGCGCCCCGCCAGCGATTCGACCCGCTCCGCCGAAGGATAGACCGCCGCCAGCCCGCGATCCTGCGCCGCCGTGACCACCGCTTGCGCCAATGGGTGGCTGCTGCGCCGCTCGACGGCGTGCGCCAACGCCAGCACGTCATCGCAGCGCGAACAGTCCGCGCCGGTCTCGCAGTCGACCGAGCGCGCCGCCGTGACGGTCGGCTTGCCCTGTGTCAGCGTGCCCGTTTTGTCGAAGGCGAAGGCTTTGCACGCCCGCCAGCGCTTCGAGATGCGCCCCACCTTTGATCAGGACGCCGCGCCGCGCCGCCGCCGTGATCGCGCTGATCACGGTCACCGGGGTGCTGATCACAAGCGCGCACGGGCAGGCGATCACCAGCAGCGACAGCGCCCGATAGAGCCAGCCATGCGTGTCGCCGACGTCGTAGAACGGCGCATTGAAGATCAGCGGCGGCACTAGCGCGACGATCAGCGCGACCACCACCACAGCGGGCGTGTAGATCCGCGCAATCTGATCGACGATCCGCTGGCTCGGCGCGCGGGCGCTCTGCGCTTCCTCGACCATGCGGATGATCCGGCTGATGGTGTTGTCGGCGCTGGCGTGGGTCACGCTGATTTCCAGCGCGCCCGACCCGTTGATCGTCCCGGCGAACACGGCATCGCCGGTGCGCTTGGCGACCGGGACGCTCTCGCCGGTGACCGGCGCTTGGTCAACGCCGCTCTCGCCCGTCGTGATCACGCCGTCGGCGGGCAGACGCTCGCCCGCTTTGACGAGGATCAAGTCGCCGACGGCAAGGTCTTCGACCGGGACGACCTGTTCGTGGTCATTGTGCAGCTTGATCGCCGTCGCCGGAACCAGAGTCATCAGCGAGCGGATGCTCTGGCGGGCGCGGTCGGTGGTGAAGCCTTCCAGCGCCTCGCCGACGGCGAACAAAAAGACGACCGTCGCGCCTTCCAGCGTCTCGCCGATGGCGAGCGCGCCGATAGCGGCGATAGTCATCAGCAAGTTGATGTTGAAATCGTGGTTGATGCGCAGGTTGTTGATGCCGCTGCGTGCCAGCGGGTAGAGCGCGATCAGCGTGGCGGCGATGAACAGGATGCTTGCCAACGTCTGGCTGAACAGCGACGCCAGCACGCCGACCACGATCAGCACCCCACCGATCACGGCGAGGCGAGTGTTGGTCTCGCCCAGCAGGTAGCGCGCGAAGGCGATGACTCCGTTCTCGCTAGTAGGGGCGGATCTGGGTTCCACCCCTACAGATGAGTCTACGACTTTGTAGCCCAACGCCGAAACCCGCTCGCGCAGGGCGGTTTCGGGTACCTCGCCCGCGAACTTGAGCGTCCCGCCGACGAAATCGACCTCGACGTCGCTGACGCCGGGAAATTTACTCACACCGTTGGTGATGGTCTGGGCGCAGTGGGCACAGTCCATACCATCGATTTTGTAGGTTTTGAGGTTTGCTGCCATGCGGCATTCGCCTATCGATACACTGTCTCAATACATGCGTAAGCACGCATATAATAAGACCAGTATAGGCGGGAACGAAGCGCGAGTCAATAACCGACGGTTAACTTTTTCCGCTACTCGTCTGGTGGGGATTGTGGAATACCTCGATATAATCAAAAATCACCATGCGTGCTTCGGATCAGATAGCGAACACAGGTCGTTGAACCGCTTCGAGTTTGAGCGCAGCAAAGAAGCTGTGAGACACAAAGGCATAAATCTTCAGACGCTTTGGACACGAAAACCGGGAATTTTAAGCGGAAATCTGTGCAGCAAGACGGATTTCGCTTCAACCTTCAAAGTATCTCAAGAGCTTTGGCGACGTACCATTTATCCATAGAATCAGACGGGCAGAAAGATAACTCATGAACCAGCCGTTGTTATTGCCAATTCCACGCGAGATCGTTCGCAGCTCAAGCCCGCACCCGCTGCCGCAGCACGGGATGATTAGCATCAGTGCCAGCAGTTTACTTGTTTGAAGCACAAGTCGCTCAGAATGCCCTGAAGCAGTACGCGGGTCTGAACTGGTCGATTGTTGTCGGCAGCCGACCGGAAGGTCTGCATTTGGTGCTCGACAGCGCGCTTTCGCACGCGCAGGGATATATGCTCACCGTTCAGGCGGGGCAGATCACCATCGTTGGAGAAAATCTGGCGGGGGTTTACTACGGCGTCGCAACACTGGCACAGTTGCTTCAGCACTATGGCGCAGAGCTGCCCGACATGACCGTTCACGACTATCCCGATTTCCCTGTGCGCGGGGTGATGCTGGACATCAGCCGGGATAAAGTGATGACGATGGAAACACTTTATGCCTTGGTCGAATTACTGGCGAGTTGGAAGCTGAATCAACTGCAACTGTACATGGAGCATACCTTCGCCTACAGCCAGCACGAAACCGTCTGGAAAGAAGCCAGTCCCTTTACCGGGCAGCAGATTCTCGAACTTGACCACTTTTGCCAGCAGCATCATGTCGAACTCGTCGCCAACCAGAACAGCTTTGGTCATATGGAACGGTGGCTAAAGCACCCGGACTATAAGCAGCTCGCCGAATGTCCGGACGGCTTCATTGGCGATTTTGGCGATCATCTGGGCGAACGCCGTCCGGCAACTTCGCTCAATCCGCTCGATCCCGCTAGCGTAGCCTTGATCGATGGCTTATATAGCGAACTGCTGCCGCATTTCACGTCACCGACGCTGAATGTGGGCGGGGATGAACCGTGGGAAATGGGGCAGTGCCAGAGCCGCGCCGCTTGTGAAGCGGACGGGCGCGGGCGCGTTTATGTCGATTACCTGCTCAAGCTCCACGAACTCACCCAGAAGCATGGGCGGCAGATGATGTTCTGGGCGGACGTCATTGTGAAATACCCGGAACTCATCCCGGAAATGCCCAAAGACGTGATCGCAATTGAGTGGGGTTACTACATGGGGCATCCTTACGAGCAGCACAGCCCCATGTTCGCCCAATCGGGGCTGCCATTTTACGTCTGCCCGGGTACGTCAAGCTGGAATTCGCTGGCTGGACGAACGACCAACGCCATTGGCAATATCCGGGACGCCGCTTCGACCGGACTCAAGTACGGCGCGTCGGGGCTACTCCTGACGGACTGGGGAGATCGGGGTCACTGGCAGCCCTTGCCGGTCAGCTATCTCGGTTTTGCCTGTGGGTTAGCCAATGCTTGGGCATATGATGCTAATGCGGAGATCAACTTGCCTGCCGTTCTGGATCAGTTTGTTTTCCACGATGCGGCGGGGTTGATGGGCAAGGTCGCGGCTGATCTGGGCGATCTGTATACCCTGCCCGGGCTGGAATATCCGAATGGAAGCCTCTTATTCTTCCTGCTCCAGCAAAATGACCATGATCTGTTTACGCTGATTCGCAATCTCGATCAAAACGTCGTGCTCGATAAGCCGTTCGGCATTATCACCGAAACGATGCAGCAGGCACTCGCCAGTCTTGACGAAAATTTTCAGCGCATCGCTCGTGCGCAAGTGTCCGACTTGGTGAAGGATGAATTTACGCAGGTCGCCAACCTGATGCGGCACGCCTGTCAGCGGGGTTTATTCCTCAATGGCGAGACCGGGGTGACAGCGACTGATTTGCTCAATGACCTTGAAAATCTTATCCCGCAGCAGCGTTTGAACTGGTTAGCGCGCAATCGCTCCGGCGGACTTAAAGACAGCATCAAGCGCTTCGAGCCACTTCTACGTCAATATCGTGACCTGACTGGTGATGTTCCCAGCTATCTTTAACTGAATTGTTGCAGATTCGTTGTAGGGGCGGGTCTAAGACCCGCCCCTCTAGGAAATAACCCATCGTAAATCTTTGCTGTCGCCCCTCAGCTCCACTGCGTAGTTGAGGGGGCAAAGACAGTTTGCAAAGGGGTTTTAAAGCCCCCACTTTTGTAATGGAGAGGGGGTCGGGGGTGAGATCAGACCGGATTACGACCGCCCGTACACTTCGATGCTGGCGCCGTTGATCTTGGCGGCGGCGTCCGAGCACAGGAACAGGATCGTGTCGGCGAGGTCGTCGGGCGTGACCCACTTGGCGGGGTCGGCGTTGGGCATGTCGGCGCGGTTCTGCGGCGTGTCGATGATGCTCGGCAGCACGGCGTTGACGTTGATGCCCTGATCGCGCAGTTCGAGCGCCATGCTCTCGACGATCCGCAGCACGGCGGATTTGCTGGCGCTGTAGGCGGCATTCTTGGCGCTGCCCTTGAGCGCCGACTTCGCCGCGATCACGACGATTTTGCCGCCCTGCCCGCGCGCGACCATCGCCTGCCGCGACGCGCCCGGCGGTGATGAAGACCGGGCGCACGTTGAGGTTGTACATTTTGTCGAGCAGATCGACGTCGGTCTCGTGAACCGGCTTGCCCGCCGCGTAGCCGCCGACGGTATGCACCAGCGCGTCGATGCCGCCGAAGCGGGCGACGACCCGCTCGACCAGCGCGTCGACCGCCGCCGGATCGCTCAGGTCGGCGGCTTCGGCCAGGGTTTCGACGTTCAGTTCCTCGCCAGCGCGTCGAGATCGCTTTGACTGCGCGCGACCAGCGCCAGTTTCGCGCCCTCGGCGGCGAACTTGCGCGCCACCGCCGCGCCCAGATTGCCACTCGCGCCGGTGATCAAGATCACTTTGCCGTCAAAAGTACTCATTGCGCTATCCTCGCATCTTCTTCGGGTTCAGTTCGACGATGGTGCCTTCGCCCCACTGGTATTTCGCATTCATCAATGCCCGCACCGTCGCCGCGAGTTCCGGCTCCGCTGCTTCGTCAACCACCCGCCCGATCCCGTCAATTTGCGGGGTGTTGCGTGTGCCGATGCAAAACGTGACCGCCGGAGTCGCCCGGATGTTCCGCAGCCAGTCGGTCTGTCCGCCCTCATTGACGAGGTAATAGCCTTCGTGGTGGTGGACAAACCAGATTTCGATTTGGTGCGGCTTGCCGGACTTCCGCCCGATGGTTGTCAGATAGAGAAACTGCGGTTCTTGGATCTCGGACATTGATTCACCTTACTGCTCAGCTTTGCGGATGATGGGCGCGCAGGCGCTCCGCCATAATCTGCATCACCCACAGCGCAAAGTTGGGCGTCTCGCTGACCATAAACAGAAAATGCTGCTGATCGACCGGGACGAGGCGACAAGCGGTCTTGGCGATGGCATCGGCGCTGCGGGGTGCGTTATCGATCAACGCCATTTCGCCGACAATTCCGCCGCTCGTGGCGGTCTCGACGATCACATTCTGCACGACAATATTGACTTCGCCCTCCAGAATGGCATACATAGTATCGCCCGACTGCCCGGTTGCAAAAATCTTCTCGCCCGGTGCAAACGTGACGACGTTGGCGGCGTGCTGAAACAACCCGATTAAATTGACCATTATCTGCTCCCTTGCTCGTGCAGCCTGCGATTGGAGCGATATTATGCGGGTCAATTGTTAAATTGAGGCTAAGACAATCACGTGTCGATAAAGGCGAAGTCGATGTACGGATCGCCAGTATCACGCAGGCTGCCGGAGTCGACGATCACGAGGCGCGCATCGGCGGCTTGCAGTTGCCGCAAGCGATTCTCCAGCGTGATCGGCTGCAAGCGCGAGAACACCGCCGTAAAGACGTGATCCGGGTGTAGTGTCAGCGACCGGGTGAACAATCCAGCGCGCTGCAAGACGGCTTGGGCATCGGCTTCAGCGGTAGCACAGTAGCGCACTGTGTCGGCTCCGGGCGCAGGCGCTTCCGCCAGCAGATCGCGCAGGTCGCGGATGACGCCCTGATAGGTTTGCATCACGCCCTGATTGAAGGCAGACCCGCGACAGAGTCGCTGGCATGAGTGAGCCGGGTCTGCTCGCGCGCTTCATCCGCCAGCGCCTCCCAGCGCTCGATCAGCCGGTGGAGGTCATCCTCGTTCATGGTTTGACCCTTACTGCTTGACGATCACCTGCACTTTGCCGGGACCATGCACGCCGAGGATCAGTTCCATCTCGATGTCGCCCGTCCGGCTGGGACCGCTGACAAAGCAGACGTTGGCGCTCTCTTGCAGCGGCAGCCCCTGCTCGCGCTGCGCCGCGATCCAGTTTTCGAGGCGCGGCATGATCTGATCCTGCGTGATCACGACGACGTGGACCGGGGCAAGCACGGTCGGCAGGCGACCTTTGCCCGGCGCGGTCGTGAAGACCAGCGTACCGGTCGTCGCGGCGGCAGCATCAGCGCCGGTCAAGCCGACCTGCGCCTCAGCGCTGGCGGCGAGCGTCTCCATCCGCAGATCGTCGTGGGCGTCGGGCTGAATGATGACGATCCCGGCGTCACGGATGGCAGCTTCCAGCCCCTCGACCGGGATGTGAGCGAAATCCCACGCCATGATGCTCGTGGCTTCGTGCGCCGCCAGCAGTTCGAGCACTTGCGCGCGCGCTTCGTCATCGCCGATCACGGGGATAACCTCGCCATGCAGGTTGGTCATTTCGCGGGTGAAGCGTTCCAGCAGCGCGGCGGGCAACTCGTCAGCTTGGGTGGTGACGTGGAGATAATGCTGCGGTCGCGGCGGCGCGTCCGGGAAGGGACGGCGGGCGGCGCGCAGCTTGTCAAGGATGGTCTCGCGGGATGAGGACATAGGCGGTCAACTTTCAGCTTCGACAACCACTTTGTATGAAGTATACCGCTGTTAGATCAGCGGGCTAAACCGATCAGTTCGCGCCATCAGCCGCCGTAGGCTCGAAGCGTACGGCTATTGGAACAAGCCGCTGCGCCAGTCCGGTCTCGTTGGCAGCCTGCTTTAGCAGGCTTGGGTTACGTAGCCGAAGGTTTTGAACCTACGGCGGCGCAACGCGACCAACCCCGGTCATTGTTTCTTATGCTCCCGCCACCAATCGTGGAACGATTGATCAGCGAAGGGCGGAAAGTCGCGGTTCTGCGTCCAGCCGCTCAGCGGATAGGGCATCGGCAGATTGATCGGTGTGCCCGGTGCGGCGTCGACGCTGATGGCGCGGGTGGCGGCGCTGGCGGCTTTCCCGCCCAGCTCGAACAGCAGCGGATGGCTGAAGCCGAACTGATAGGCTTTCATGCCCGCTTTCCAGAGCGGGTCTTGCACCGGTTCGAGGTCGTGGCGCAGTTTGAGCAGCATGTCGGGGATGTTGATGTCCACCGGGCAGGCTTGCTTGCACGCGCCGCACAAACTGCTGGCGAAGGGCAGCGGCTCGGCATTCTCGATACCCTTGAGCAGCGGCGTGATGATCGCGCCGATGGGACCCGGATAAACCCAGCCGTAAGCGTGCCCGCCGACGTTCTGGTAAACCGGGCAGGTGTTCAGGCAAGCGCCGCAGCGGATACAAGCCAGCGCTTCGGCGTACTCGCTGTCGTAGATGCCGCTGCGTCCATTGTCGAGCAGGATCAAGTAAAATGCTTGCGGACCATCCGGCTCGCCGTCGCGCGCCGCTCCGGTGAAGGCGTTGACGTAAACCGATATGCGCTGCCCGGTCGCGCTGCGGGGGAGCAGTTGCATCAGCGTGGCGAAATCTTCCCACGTCGGGATGATCTTCTCGATGCCGACGACAGCGATATGCACCGGGGGCACGCCGGTCGAAAGCCGCCCGTTGCCCTCGTTGGTGATGATCACGACCGTACCGGTCTCGGCGATCATGAAGTTGCCGCCGCTCATGCCGAAGTCGGCAGTGATGTATTCCTCGCGCAGCCGACGGCGCACGAAGGCGGTCATCTCGGCGGCTTCGGTGGTGTACTCCATGTCCAGTTTTTCCATGAACAGGTCGCGGATCTGTTCTTTGGTCTTGTGCATCACCGGCATGGTCAAGTGACTGGGATGGTCGTCGCTGATCTGGACGATGTATTCGCCGAGGTCGGTCTCGGTGACGTGGATGCCCGCGGCGAGCAGCGCGTCCTGAAGCCCGATCTCCTCGGTCACCATGCTCTTGCTCTTGACGCCCTGCTTGAGCTTATGCCGCTGGCAGATGTCGATCACGTGGGCGTTCGCCTCTGCCGCATCCGCCGCCCAGAGGACGTGTCCGCCGGCGGCGCTGACGTTCGCCTCCATCTGTTCGAGCAGCTCGGGTAGATCGTGCAGCGCGCGCAGCCGGGAGCCGCGCGCCTGCTGGCGCAGCGCCTCGGCGTGATCCAGCTCACCCATGACCTCAAGACGGCGGAGGTTGGCGTTGCCGGTGCCCCGGTCGAGCGCGGTTTGCAGCGTGATGTCGTTGAGCGCGATGACTGCCGATTGACTGAATTGGTTCGCTTTGAGTTCCATCCAGAGCCGCCTGTTCGTCTACATTTCTATCTACTATACCCAATTTCACCGCAGTCGATCACACCGGACTGAACGCCGAGTTTGAGCGGAGGCTGTTCGGCGACGCTTGATAGGGCGTCTCATTAATGGCATAATCGCTGTAATTCGATCCAAGCCAACCCCATGGGACAGACGATGCCAAACGAAATCACCGAAACTGCACCCTTGAACGTGTTCATCACCGGCGCGACCAGCGCCTTAGGGCGTGAGCTGGTTCGCAGCCTCAGCGCCGCTGGACATCACGTCGTCGGGGCGACCAACGGTTACGAGAACGCCGCGCTTGTGCGTGCCGACGGAGGCATCCCGGCTTACCCTGATCTGCTGCGCGCGGGCGAAATCCGCAGCGTGATGCAGGGATCCAAGACCGACGTGGTGATCAACGCCGCGCCGCAGCTTGCCAATCACCTACCGCAGCAGCCCGCTCACTGGGACGCCGACCTGCTCGATGCGGGGACGGCAGCGCTGGTCGAAGCAGCGGCGGCTGCCAACGTCAAGTTCCTGATCCACACCAGCTATGCCTTCGCCGACGCGCACGTTGACGAACACGACCCGCACGCCGCCGACCTCGCCAAGCTGCTGGCAGCCACCCGCGCAGGCGAACAGCACGTCCTCGACCTCACCGTTCCGGGCTGCGTGCTGCGCTTCGGCTTCCTTTACGGCGCCGAATTGTCGGAGATCCTCGCCACCCGCGACACTCTCACGATGCGCCGCCCGCTCGACAGCGGATCGGCTGACAGTCACGTGCTCTGGGCTTACGTGCCCGACGCCGCCCGCGCGGTGATCGCTGCCTTAGCGGTGCAGCCATCCGGCGCGCGGTTGAACATCGTCGATGATCGTCCGCTGGCTCCGGCGGCATTCCTGAACTATTTCGCGCAGAGCCAGGACTCGCCGCGCCGGAACCTGCGCCGCGCTTCGCTTTCTGGGCGCAGCCGAAACCGGGGCAAGTGGCGCTGATGGCACTCAGCCCGCACGCCGACAACGCCGAAGCCAAAGCCGTGCTCGGCTGGTCGCCACGTTTCCCGAACAGCGAGCTTGGGATTGAAGATATGCTGCTGACTTGGCGGGCTGGCGCTGCGACGCCGAGCACCCACACCGCGTCTGTAGCTGAGGGGAATTGATGCTTAAAGGTGTACTTTTTGATCTGGACGACACGCTGCTCGATTGGAGCGCGTTCAATTCGGACTGGACTGACCTCGAACGCGAGCATTTGCGCGGCGTGTTCGACTACATTCGCGCCGAGGTCTATCCGCTGGATGACCCGGACTACTTCTACGATGAGTTTCGCACCCGCACCAACAACGCTTGGATCTCGGCGCGCAGCGACATGCGCGCCCCGCACCTCGGCACGATTCTGACCGAGGCGGCGGTCGCGTGCGGCGTGCCCACCGGGATACTCGACGCGCGACGCTGCCTCGAAGCCTATGAGTGGCGCGCGCATACTGGCACGAGCGTGTTTCCCGAAGTCCCGGCGATCATCGAGCTGCTCCACAATCATCACGTCAAGGTCGGCATCGTTACCAACGCCTACCAACCGATGTGGCAGCGCGACATCGAAATTCAGGAGTACGGACTGTACGACTATTTCCCCGACTGTCGCATCTCGGCGGCGGACGTAGGCTATTTGAAGCCGCATCCGGCGATCTTTCAGGCGGCGCTCGACCGGCTTGGTCTAAAGCCCACCGAGACGGTGTTCATCGGCGACAGCCTCGAAGCAGACGTCGTGGGAGCACAGCGCGCCGGAATGCGCGCGGTTTGGCGTGAGATTGCCAACCGCAGCAGCCACCCCGGCAGCGTCATTACGCCCGACGCGCAGATTACTTCGCTGGAAGAATTGCCCGCCATCCTCGACGTTTGGTATCCCGGCTGGCGGCGCGACTAGCGCCCTCCGCAATTTTTGGTTGGTTATTCGGAAAACTGCCCTAGCGATGTCCATCAACAGCATTGATCAGAATCTCATCTTGACCGGGTATCTGGGTCCCGGTCAGTTGACCATCGCGCGGCAGGTCGCCGAACACCTGCGGATGCCGTTTGTCGATTTCGAGCTAGTGCTCGAAGACCGCGCCGGACTGAGCGGCGAAGACCTGCGCATCCGTTTCGGCGAAGCCCGCCTCAAGACGCTCGAAAGCGAGCTGGTCGACGAAGTGGCGCTGTATCGCGGCACGGTGATCCACATCAGCGGCAAAACCTTACAGCAAAGCAGCCACTTCGCCCGCCTCAGCGAGACCGGTCCGGTGATCTGCGTCGTCGCTACGCTCGACGCGGTGCTGCGCCGCTTGCATCTGGCGCTGGGCGCACGCTACCACGATCCCTACGAGCGTGACATCGCCCTCGGCACGCTCCGCCGTGAGTGGGCGATCCGCACACGCGAAGGGATCGTCGAGATTGACACCTCCTACCTCACCGAAGATCAGATGGTCGAAGCCATCACCTCGACGTGGCGCAAGCAGTCTGGCGTTCTCGACTGGCGCGGGGCGTGAAAAGAGCGTTTTTAGTCAATAGTTTTTGGTGCTTGGTTCGACGGCGAGGCGAGTAGAGGCAGACCTGTGTGTTCGCCCCTGCACCTGTACGCCTCGTTTTTAACGAAGCACCAAGAACTAACAACTAACAACAATTCGCTTTTCGGCGATAATGGGATGAAAGAGGTTGATCCATGCCCGAAGCGCTGCAAGACCTCGGTTTGCCCGCCGGGATGTGCTATGGCTGTGGTTCCGCTAACCCGGATGGGCTGCACATCAAGAGTTACTGGTCGGAGGATGGGCAGTTCGTCGTAGCGACCTTCCAGCCGCAGCCGAAATACACATCCGGCTTCAAGAACGCGGTCTACGGCGGCTTGATCGCCTCGCTGATCGACTGCCACTCCAACTGGACGGCGATGGCGTTCGGCTACCGCGTCGAAGGGCGTGAACCGGGCACGCTGCCGCTGATCGTTTCGGTGACGGGGACGCTATGCGTCAAGTACCTGAAGCCGACGCCGCTCGACCAGCCAATTCACTTGAAGGCGTGGGTCGAAGGCGAAATCGGGCGCAAGACGCGCGTGATTTGCGAGTTGGGCACGGCGGGGACAGTCACGGCAACCGGCAACTCGGTGTTCGTGCGGGTCGATGCCTCGCAATATTTAGGGACGGAATGAAGTGACCAGTGCTGAGCAACGAGCAATGAGTCCAACCACGAGAACGCGGCAGCATTGTTTTGACTCAGCACTCATTGCTCAGCACTCAGCACTATGTTTAGGGAGTAGGGAACGTGGCGAAACTTAAGATTACGCTCGCTCAGATGCAGGTCGCGCTCGGCGACGTGCGCAAGAACACCAATACCGCTGAGGAAATGATCGCCGAAGCCGCGCTGCGCGGGTCGCATCTGGTCGTGTTGCCTGAATTGTGGTCGACCGGCTATGCGCTCGATCAGTCGCGCGAGTTGGCGGTGCCGCTGAACGTCGGGACATTCGCCCAGTTAGGCACGTGGGCGACGCAGAACAAGATCAGCATCGTCGGCTCGGTGCTGGAAAAACGCGGCTTGGAAGTCACCAACAGCGGAACGTTCTTCGCTCCCAACGGGCGGCTGATGGGCGTCTACCGCAAGGTTCACCTGTTCCGGCTGATGGACGAGCATCGCTGGTTACAGCCGGGCAACGCCCCGCTGATCATGGACTTGCCTTGGGGCACGACCGGCATGGCGATCTGCTACGATTTACGCTTCCCTGAACTGTTCCGGCGCTATGCCGTACAGGGCGCGAAGGTGATCGTCATCCCCGCCGAGTGGCCCATCGAGCGGATCGACCACTGGCGAACGCTGCTCCAAGCCCGCGCCATCGAGAATCAATGCTACATGATAGCGACCAACTGCGCCGGAGCGAGCGGCAACACAACCTTCGGCGGGCACTCGATGATCGTCGATCCTTGGGGCAAGATCGTCGTCGAAGTCGGCGAGCAGCCGACCGTCGTCACCGCCGAGATCGACGTCGATTACGTGGATACGGTCCGCAACCGCATCCCCGTGCTGGAAGACCGCCGAACCGACGTCTACGGGAGTTTTTAGCCCACCGGCTCCGGCGCGGGAGCGCGCAGCGTCTGAAGCGCGGTCGCCCAGCGCTGGAGTTCAGCCAGCATGACGCTGGCGGCTTTCGCCTGCATCTCGCCGGGGTCAAAGCTGCCGGTGTCGGCGTTCAAGTGCTGCATGAAGAACGGAATCGCCACCGCTTCCGCCATCGGCATCATTTTCAGCGAGGTGACGTACTGCTTGGTCATCTGCACGCCGCGCGTCCCACCCGATACACCCCCGTAGCTGACGAAGCCGACCGGCTTATACGCCCACTCGTTGTGCAGGTAAACCAGCGCGTTCGAAAGCGAGGGCGGCGTCCCGAAGTTGTATTCGGGCGTGACGAAGACGAACGCATCAGCACGGGCGATGCGCTCGCTCCACGCTCTGGTGTGCTCGTGTTCGTACTGAGCGAGGCGCGGATGCTTCGCCTCGTCGAACACAGGCAGATCGATCTCCGCGAGGTCGATCAGTTCAGCGTTAAAGCCCTCAAACTGCTCGGCGATGTCCATGAACCAGCGGGCGACCGCTGCGCCTTTTCGCTCCTCGCGCGTGCTGACGAGGATGACTGCTAAGTTGAGCATTGTCTAAG